>NZ_CAXURV020000004.1:0-1391516 GCF_964253335.1 Paenibacillus sp. LjRoot56 | reverse complement strand
GATAATGTTTATGTTAAGCTGCTAATGCAAAGATTTTATCTGGGTTGTATGCTTCATCACTACGAGTCATTCCTACTAAAAGTCGAGCTAACTTTCCACATAAATTCATAATAGACTTCATCTTTTTAAGCTTTTTCACCTGAACATTGTAGTGGTGTAAGGCTTTAAATTCTTGGTTACTCATGACCATACACATCGTAATTAAATAGAGAAAGTGACGCAGACGTGGACGGCCTCGTTTGCTGAGCTTCAGTTGCCCCTTCCATTTCCCAGAGCTTGCTTCGGTTATATTAAGTCCTGCATGACGGAGTAGTGCATTCCCGTGCGCATAACTACTAAGATCCCCAGACTCTCCTAAAACACCAGCTAGAGCAATTGGACTTATTCCAGTAATGGCAAGGATTTTGCCTGAATAGGGGATACGATCAACAACGTCTTTGGCTTCTTTTTCTATCCTCTGCAGTTGTTTAGTGGCTAAGTCATGCTCCTCAAGGAGCTGCTCTAGATGGAGTTTGTAAGCATGTGTTGCCTGCCTAGATCCAACAGTTTTCTTGGCAAGATCGATGAGTAGATGAGCTCTACGCACACCTGAATGCCGTTTCATTGATTTCTGCCATCCTTTAATTACATCGTCAGGACTTAGTTTACATAGGTCCGCCGGGAGCGGAAAAAGTCGAAGGGTTAACAATGCTCCCTTGCAAGTTAAGATCTTAAAGACTTGTCTTAGTTCAGGGAAAACAATGTCAACCCAGCGGTGGATCTGGTTAACGGCACTTACGAGGCGTTTAACGACTGTTTCTCGGTTAGCCATGAGAATCCGTAGCTCCTCATACTCAGAGGAGTGGAAACGGACAGGGGAGTAGTAGCCGTTTTTCACCATGTCGGCAATAACTAAAGCATCTTTTTTGTCGCTTTTAGAGCGTGTATTGTCGCGGTTTTCTTTATTCTTTTTAACTAGATGAGGATTAACAAGTACGGCTTCAATTTCATTATTTTTAAGCCATCCGGCAAGGCTTAACCAGTAATGGCCGGTGGGTTCCATACCAACAATTATTTGAGACAGTTTATATGAAGCTAACAAGTCACGAATCCAACGGTGGAGAGACTTAAAGCCTTCTTCGTCATTACTGAACTCAAGAGGATTGCCTAGAGCAACACCGCGAAAGTTAACTGCTCTAGCAACATGGGCCTCCTGAGCAATGTCTACACCTACAACAATATGATTAAAGGTAATGTTTTCAATGAGTTGATTTTGCTTATCTTGTGATTTAAACTTCATAGTAGAGCGTCCTCCTGGATGATGGAATTAAAGGGCTTTTGACCCGTTGCGTACTTCCATCGTACTGAGGCGCTCGTTTTTTTACAAAGCTGAAATTTATCCATCTACAGGAATCTAACGAAGAACGATAGTTGAGGGGCTTGCTTCGCAGCAGCTCCTCTTTTGTTATTCAAGTAAACATTCCTATTAGTGCTAAGAAATGGACTTTGAAAGAAAAGAAGCATCTCGGTATGATGGGTTTATCACGGGTTTTACCCAATGTCACCGTGCCTCCAAGTTCAGAATTTTTGCTTCAATAGCGTCGTAGTCTCCCACGCACATGGTACATGCAATAGCACGTTCCATGTCATCCACATGAATCTCTTTTCCAATCCTGCCCAAATTTTTTTCAATAAAAGCACAAATCCTCATTCCCACCGGAATATGATTAACTATGTACAGGATTAAGGAGGTAAACTATGTACTCAGCAGAAATCAGCCGCTCCAATCCGTCTTGCTTTCTGTTTATTATTGATCAGTCCGGTTCCATGTCCGACCCTTTCGGAGCTAGCACCAAAGCCGATAGTGTATCCGATGCCATCAATCGGTTATTGCAGAATCTCATTATAAAGTGTGCGAAGTCGGAGGGGATACGCGATTACTTCCACGTTGGTGTGATCGGCTATGGCGCCAGTGTTGGGCCGGCCTTCGGTGACGTACTTGCCGGAAAAGAATTAGTACCGATTAGTGAAATCGCGGATAATCCGTCAAGGCTGGAAAAGCGTCTGAAGAAAGTTCCGGACGGTGCTGGCGGTATTGTTGATCAAATTGTAAAGTTTCCAATCTGGTTTGATCCAGTCTCAAACGGCGGGACACCCATGTGTCAGGCGATGAATTCCGCCTATACCATTCTGAGTCAATGGATCAGCGAGTATCCTCATTGTTTTCCGCCAGTGGTCATCCATATTACAGATGGAGAATCCACCGATGGAGACCCGAGTTCTGCAATGGAACAAATAAGAGCACTGGCTACGGACGATGGGAACGTCTTTCTATTCAACTTGCATATTTCCAGCAGACCGAATGCGGTTAGTGTGAGTTTCCCGGAAACCGCGGATGGGCTGCCTGACCAATTCTCGAGGCTGCTCTACGAAGGATCCAGCAATCTAACGCCATTTATGATGTGGGTGGCCAATCAGGAGCATCAATTGAATCTTTCGGACGGAGCAAGGGGATTTGTCATGAATGCAGATCTAACCCTTGTAGTCCAAGCGCTTGATATCGGTACGCGTCCCGCCAATCTTAGATAGGGGTTGCTATGGTGCAAATTGCAAGTGAATGTTTTTCATTGCAAAAGGCGGGAAATCGCAAAGAGGAATATGAAGATGCGTTCAACACCAGTATTTTTGTGAATAAGGATACTGCGTATCATCGATTCGCCATAGCGGATGGGGCGAGTGAATCCTCATTCGCTAATATATGGGCGGGTTTACTCGCTGGCTATTATTGCAAGGGGAAAATGGATAGTCATCAGCTCCACAACTCCATCCCCAAATTGTCCAAAGATTGGAAGAGAAAGCTAAATACCAAAGACCTTCCCTGGTACGCTCAAGAAAAGCTGAACAGCGGGGCATTTTCTACGTTAGCTGGAATTACTTTTCGTTTGACGGATACTTGGTCAGTAGAGTTTGATGCGATTGCGATTGGTGATAGCTGCATGTTTCAAATTCGGGATGAACAAATTGAACACTTTTTTCCACTGGCTTCCGTCGAGGATTTTCATAATAGACCGATTCTCATTTCGAGTAACGGAGCTTATAACCTTCATCTTCAAGCATCCGTGAAAAATTGGAGCGGTACAGCTCAAGCGGGAGATTCCTTTTGGTTAATGACCGATGCCTTGGCCTGCTGGACTTTGACTCGCTACGAGGAAGGCACCAATGTAATCAAGCAAATACACGGGTTAACCTGTGAAGATGACTTTATCCGTTTGGTGGAGGCAGAAAGAAAGCTAGTTCGCCGCGACGGCAGCTTTTATCTAAGGAATGATGATGTTACTTTCATTCGAGTAAATCTTATGTAAGGGGAGATGAGGCGATGTTTTGGCCCACTCCACAGGATTATAGGGAAGCGATTCAAAATCCGCACATTTGTTTTCAGGACCCGGAGCTTCAATCCGGACTCCCTGAATTGGATAAGCTTGGACTCCCTCGCCCCATTTCTGGCAGCTTCGCCAGTGTTTACAGAATCAAGTGCGGACTTTCGGAATGGGCGATCAGGTGTTTTACCAATAATGTGAAGGATCAGAAGGACCGTTACGATGCCATCAGCTCGCATTTAAGCTCAGTGAATCTACCGTATATGGTTCCTTTTGAGTACCTCTCTGAAGGCATAAAAATAAATGGCAATTGGTTCCCTGTCGTAAAAATGCAATGGGTTGAGGGGGAATCGCTGCTTTACTACATCCAAAGAAATTTGCATAACGTTGAAATTTTAAAAGGACTAGCAAATCAATGGCTAAAAATCATTAATGAGCTGCACATGGCAAACATTGCGCATGGTGACCTGCAGCATGGCAACATATTGATTCACAGGGATGAAATTATTCTGATCGATTATGATGGCATGTATGTACCAGGCTTAAACGGCATGCTAAGCAACGAGCTCGGTCACAGAAATTATCAACACCCCGGAAGAGTCGTAGAGCATTTTGGGCCATACATCGATAACTTTTCGGTCTGGGTCATTTTGATTGCAATATTAGCCGTTAGTGTGGATGCTTCGTTATGGAATTCGCTTGGCGCGGGAGAAGCTGAAGAAAGTCTCCTCTTTCGACAAAAAGATTTTGTCTCCCCTGGCGAATCACGCGCTTTTGAATTACTGGAGCTTGTTAATGATGAAACGTTACGTTCTTTAGTAAACTGCTTTCGTGATGTCATGGCATTAGAGGTGCCGAATGTGCCAAAGCCTCCTGATCCCGAATCACAGGTTAATGTTGTTCATCACCCAGCCGCTTCTGTCTCTTCTGTCTCTGCCGACTTAGCAACGAAATTAAATACTTATCTAACAGCCTTCTATGATAAATTCACTATAAAGAAGCGGTTAGCCGTTGCCCAATCCCAACCGGAAACATTGGATCCTGTTGATTCGTCGTGGGTACTTGATTATCTTACAGCAGAAGCAAGGCCATTCAGGCCTCTGCCCACATATGGGCTCGTTTTAGAAAGAACCGTTTCATTCTCGGTCATAACCCTCACGGCATTGGCTACAACTGTTATGTACGGAAAGGCTCCGATTACAGGTTTAGCATCCTGCACTGCTTTGGGTTTAGTTATTGAAATTGCCTTTTTGAGCTGGCGTTATGTGAAGCTTCCCACTGTTATGGAAAAAAGAACCACGTCTGAAAAAATAAAGGAACTTTATGGTGCAGCCTCCGATCTGACAAGCGAATTGAACAAAATTAACTATATCAAGCAAGAGCTCCAACAAATGGAGGAAAACAAGATTAATGATCTATTACAAAGGCAAAGGGAAATATCGGAACGAGTAAAGAATGAAACCGAAGAAGTAGAGAAGGAACTCTGGAGTCAGATAAGCGAAATCGCTGGTGAAAGACAAACCATAGATCAGGAGGAACATACCGAACTTGCCGGCTTATTGGCTTCATTCCGAAAAACTTGGCTGGAAGATCAATTAAAGAAGCATACGATTAGCAAAGAAAAAATACCGGATATTGATGATGAAATCAAACGGCGTTTAAGATCAAATGGAATTCGTACTCCGGCTGATTTTTTGGATATTAATATATTTCAGTCCTATGGTCGTAAAAAAATTGAAAAGGTATATATGATATTAAAAAATGGTGGCTCGGTTCATATAGAATTGAGTCCATCCCAAGCGAAAGCACTAGTAGAATGGAAAAAAATGATAGAGCGCAAGTATAGACCTAATATCCCCCAATCCATGCCTCCAGGTGAAATCACTGCCTTAAAATCAAAATTTAACGAAAGGAAATCAATATTAAATAACGTAGAACAAACTTATAAAACAAGGGCACAGGACCTGATATCTACCATTAAGCAAACATATAGTCCGGAGCATGACCTCTTAAAGAGGGAAGAAGATGCCGCCAGAATCATCCTGAATAACGAGCTCAATCAATTCGACAAGGAGATTTTTGAAATAAACAAACACCTATTAGGGGAAAAATGGGAGCTTAACCATTTGAGCAAGAAAATGGATTCTTTTAAGGACATTAATTTTTTGAAATTCTTAAGGAAAGTATTCCTTTTTATTTGATGAAAACACGGAAGCACCGTGCCCGAAGGAGATTTTTTCTTGCGTGCACTGGTGTTTTTTTGTGTTCAACACACAAATGTGCCTACACTGTAGTCTTGAGACACAAATCCACCTACCTTATAGGAGTTCGATTTTCATGTTCGTTCACACAAGAAATTCTCCGATTACCAACAAATTAATCCTAACCGCTCAGCTAAACCAGCTAATAACTTGTCAAGATTTTTCAATAGAAAATCGAGAAGATGGTGCTATACTAATTACTGATCATGCCAAATAACCCTCCAAAATTGCTTTGGAAAGTTTTTCATTGATTACGTTTGATTTCCAATCAAATCAACTCAAGGTATGTTTCTTTTCGTTTAAGCATGGCAAATATCCAATGTAGTAACTTGTTCACACATGCGATCATCGCTACTTTGTGAGGTTTTCCTTCGGCCATTTTTTTGTCGTAAAAAGATTTGAGCTTCTTACTCCCAGTGCGCCTCAGCCCGCAGAGCACAGCCATGTACAATGCGTGCCTGAGTCTGCTGGAGCCACGTTTTGTGATCCTATTAATCGTAGCCGTATTATCCTTTAAATGGGCAATTTTCTACTTTTACTGCAAAATTGGGATTGAGGAATGACTATCAAAATTCGAAGAATATATTAATATTCGCAATCGAAGGTGATGGTAAGGAGCTCTATTCCAGTGAAATCAAAGCAGGTGATTTTCCGGATGATGTGTCAGTAAGTGTGAAAGGTGTAAATAAACTCACGTTTAAAGTTACATTGAAGGTGGATGGACTCGGAGATAGTGGTATAGGATTATTTAACCCGACACTTACGAAATAGTAAAATCCAATACGGGACTGCCAGTATGAAAATAGGCAGTCCCGTTTTTATCGGGTGATAAGAACATTATCTTGGACTCGGCAACTCATACAGTACACATATATTTTCTAAATACAATAATTAACTTTAAACGCTAGTTAGATAATTTCTTGCAACTACTTATGAATGGAAGTATTTGATATGGCACGTACCAAAACAGTTACGAGTGAAAAAAATTTATGCTTGGCAGGAGATTGTGGAAAGCCTATCATAGCAAAGGGATTATGTGCTATACATCATCAAAGACTGTTCAGAACAGGCTCCACAGAGCTAAAATCACAAATGAAGCAGAAGCAGTTTCTTCAACGTGTATGTAGAGTGGCTGAATGCAATGATCTGAGTGTTAAGCTAGGTTTATGCCAAATGCATTTAATTGAGTTTCAATTATAAGTTTTGATTGTGAATACATTATAAGTTCATTACGTTAACGGGACACTATAGTTGAACAATCAGGGAGCAGATCACCGCGGCCGGCAGCAGCTCCTTTTTCATTAAGCTAAGGGCAGATTAGCGTAACAAATGACCACGTTAGATTGTCTGTAATATAGGGTGTTGGATGTTGGGTGAAAATGGGAGTGAGCCTACTAATGCAGAAATCGATATTTTATGCCTTATTATCGCTATTCTTACTTGTTGCAATCGTATATGCGGGTTATCACCTATTTTGGTTCCTAATGACAGAACGCCCCGTTCCTAAAACACGAACGATCGTGACAGAATTAAAGGTTTCAAACGTTGAATTGTTTGGACCAGCAACTACGGACTTGCTTCATACAAGTCCGTATTATTATGCTTTTAAAGCAAAAAAGGATGGAAAGCCAGTCATCATTGTTGTTGATCAGTATTTTGGTCGTTCGGAAAAGAAACATCCTCTAGTTAATCATTCTTACATTTTTATATATCCCCATCCAGAAAACATTCAAGAAAATAGGATCGAAGTGTCCGATGGTCAAGATAAATATGAAAGTGCAGCGATTAAACAAATCATATTTACTGGAGGAAGTCCTACTAATCTGATTTTTGAATTAGAAGATAAAAAGGTAATTAACACTTATGATTGGGGACTGCATTTACTTAAAGACTACTAATGTATTCGACCGATAAGAAGATCGCCACATTTTCTGGAGATAAATAGAAGATATTTGAGTTGGATTGCGACATTGAAGGCAACTGGCAGGTTCACAATTAACAGGCTTATATATTTGGAAGAATCGTTGCGCTAACGTAGGAACGATAGTTATATAAACCAGACGAGGTTCACGTGCAGATTAATTTATTATGCAATGATGTAGAATGGGGTGTTATGGTGAGAAAATTAATGAAATGGATACCAGCAATATTAATAATTGGACTTTTCATCACACCCTTCGTTTTCGTACAAGTAAATAAAATAATTTATGCAAATAAAGTGACTAACTACCTTTTAAATGAACAACATTACAAGAAGAATGAAATCAAATCGGTTAAAGGAATCTGGGGTATTAAATTACCGTCATTTTACACGGTTGTTGTATTTGAAAATGAACCGTACGTTGAGTACATATACTTTGCCCATAATAACGTAATGCAGTTTAGCCATAGTATTACAGAAGAAGGTAAACGATTAGGAATCACAGACTCAGCTCTTAAAAATATTATCGTGAAGTAAACAAAACTCGTTGTAACTAAGCAATTCAACTAACGGGTAACGTTACTTCAATAAACTACAATGAGGCTGCCACCGAAAAACGAGTGGCAGACTCATTAAGCTAAACCAGCTAATAACTTGTCAAGATTTTTCAATAGTAAATCGAGAAGATGGTGCTATACTAATTACTGAGCATGCCAAATAACCCTCCAAATTGCTTTGGAAAGTTTTTCATTGATTACGTTTGATTTCCAATCAATTCAACTCATGGTATGCTTCTTTTCGTTTAAGCATGACAAATATCCAATGTAGTAACTTGTTCACACATGCGATCATCGCTACTTTGTGAGGTTTTCCTTCGGCCATTTTTTTTGTCGTAAAAAGCTTTGAGCTTCTTACTCCCAGTGCGCCTCAGCCTGCAGAGCACAGCCATGTACAATGCGTGCCTGAGTCTGCTGGAGCCACGTTTTGTGATCCTATTAATCGTAGCCGTAAACTTTCCCGAGATGTGAACACTGGGATCTACGCCAACAAAGGCAACGAGCTTTTTAGGATGATTAAACCGATCAATCTCACCAACTTCAGAGATAATCGTTGCCGCGATTTTCTCACCGATGCCGGGGATGGATTGGATAATCTCATATTCTTCAACTTCATTAGCGAGTGCATCTATTTGCTTTTCGAGGGTAGATAGATGCTCTTTATAATGGAGAAGCATGCTAATGTACATATTCATACTAAATAAGTGACTTTGATATGGCGCTTTGCGAAACGGATTTCGAATTGCAGCTGCCATGAGCTTCTGAGCCTTTTCTTTAGCCCATTTTTCTGAACGACCTGCACATAAAACCGAAATCTTTTCGGTTAATTTAGCTTCACCAGCACTTAGAACGTCCTCAGACGTTGGAAAAGCTAACAAGGTTTGCAGCGACACCACAGAGTACAAAGCCCCATAAACGCCCCTAAACTCCGGAAATACCTGATCTAACACCGCTTGGAATTGAAGTTTGATCTGAACGAATTGTCCCGTTACCGATTCATGCTGTCTTGTGAGATTGCGCAGGTTTAGTAACTGCACACCTCTAGTCTTACGATGCTCGAAGTCCTCCTTGTAAAAAAAATCGCATAAGGCATAAGCGTCAATGGCATCTGTTTTTACTTTACGTAAACTCGAAGACTTTTTCGATTGATAAGACAGAATCGGATTAACAACAATGTAGAAGTAGTTCTGATCATCTAGAAACTGGGTGACAGGAGCATTGTAATGGCCTGTAGCCTCTAGAATAACAGTAGGTTTTTGTTCAGTCGTGGCTTCAAGATCCTTTAAAAGCTGATGGAAAAGCTGCAGTCCCTCTCGTGTATGAATGATCGTAAAGCTCTTTCCGTAGGGCTGTCCTTTATCCAAGAAGGCCTAGCCCTGACTTTCTCCTTTTGCAACTACCGTTACTAAACCTCTAAAATACAAAAGAGGTCAACCAGTAAAAACTGGTTAACCTCATAATACGAACGGGCAGTTATGCGAGGTATTCATTTAAGAATCCGCCTTATTTAGGTGTGTGCTAATATCTCGCCGCTTTCGTATTTGGAGACATGGAAGCAAGTGCAGACTCATTGAATCCTTTAAAGATGAGCCACACCGCGAGAATCATTTCATTGGCTGCTACTGGCAGCGCCAAAATAGCACCCCAAACAGAAACTTGTTGAATTACACCGAACATTACTAACAAGGCATAAATAAAAACAAGAGTTGCCCCAGTCATACCTAAGATGGATATAAACCTGGGTACGAGCTTGGATTTATAAAATATATAACTGTACATCATCGTATTGATGCCCAGCATGAAAAGGGGGCCTAGCAAAAATGTCCAGTCATGTATTGCTTTTAATAAAGTGCCTGAAACTTGAAAAGAGGCAGTATCCGGGGCTCCTGTTGCTACAAATTCCCGGCTTAACGTCACTAGGGACAGTACGCTGATTACACCAACAGTAATGATAACCGCTTCAAGAAACCTGAAGCAAAGATGCCAAAGAGCTATCGTTTCATTATACTTTCTTAAAAACGGAAACATTGTAGTTGCAGTACCAACTGCTGAAACAACAAGTATTAACTCCATAAGCGCTCCCAGTATCACCTGGTTGGCATATTTAGAACCTTGAATCAGGTAATCGGGATCATTTAGGATAGGTTTGTATAAAATAAAAGCAGCTATCATCGACGTAACCGCTGCAAGTATAAACAGTACTCCCACAATTTTTGCAGTTTTTTTGTATGAACTCATTTTTTTATCTCCTTTTTTAATAAATTCATCGTCAGTAAAAGTAATGATATTCCTAGTTCTTACTCCTGTGTGTTATCCCCGTAAAAGAATACCTCTTCCAAAGGTAAGTTGAAGGCGTGAGCAATGCGAAAAGCCAGTTCCAGAGACGGGGAGTAGTTACCCTTTTCCAGGGCCACAATTGTTTGTCTGGTTACGCCCACCTTGTCAGCCAACTGCTGCTGGGTCATTTCATCATGGTTGAATCGTAATTTTCGGATGTGATTGCTGACAAGATTTTTGCTCATATTAGACTCCTTTCCGATAGTGATAAAGTTTCGTAACGGAGCCGGTCAAATCCGAGAGAAATCCGGAGGCGATCAGGATCATGAACATCGCCTGCGACGGCATATCGATGACCAGCGATCCCATGGCAATAAGAAAGCCGATGATAAACACGAAAAAAGAAATTCGGTTCGCTTTCAATTCAATGAGCTTATCCAGTTCATCCGCGAACTTCGGTTCCTTTTCTCTGGTCGTTATTCGAAAGACGATGTTAAAAATAATGCTGATAATGATATGAGCGACTATTGAAACCAACATCAGTACCAGGACGAAGGAACCCCAAAAGCGAAAGGTTTCTGTCGACTCCAGCCCCCCTTCGGGGAACTGCGGATACATGTACAAGCAATAAGCTCCGAAAATGAGTATGGTGCTGATCAACGATACGATGCTCTTCTTTTCTTGATAGGTCATGGTACACGGCTCCTGTAATGTATTTTTTACAATAAGTAAAGCATTCTATACATAATGTTATCAAAAATAACCACAATGTCAAGTTGGATTTACATTTTGATGGCTGAAGTGATTGGATTTCAAATGATAGGTCAGCTCATTACGCTAATGGAAAACGATAGTTCAACACAATACGGCTGCCGCGGGGGAGCCGTCATTGCGCTAACTGGCAGTATAGCACAACTGAAATTTCCCTTTTTCGTCTAATGTAGTAAGAAAGGGGAGGGCTAATGTACCGATCTTTTAGTAAGATGATTCTGTCAGTAATCCTATTGTTCACGCTCATTCTGCTTGTTTCGTTGGCATCAGGTTGTATGAAAAAGGAAGAGTTGAAAACGAGCACTGGAATTGAACCGCCGAATCCCAAGATAATGGTAGACGGGAAAAACGTGCCTTTCCTGCTAGGATCTTACCAATGGAAGGGTGCTATCGCCGACGCACCTCAGCCGTTGAAATTAGCCGAGCATGTCAAACCAGTTAACGCTTCGCCGTCATCACTGCTAAAGGTGGAATTTGACTACAAACCTAATGAGTTGAAACTCACCGCATGGGCAACCGACGGAAGACTAAATTATAGCGAACCTATTGATGGCTATGAAGCCATCCTTCCCGCTGAAAAAGGGCGTTGCATCTACACTTTATCGGGTGTTTGGAAGGAAGGACACGGGGAATACGTGTTTGTTATAGATATAAAATAAAGATTGTGTTCGATATCTGTCCAAAAAATACAGGAAGAAAATCGATTGAACTAACGAATACGATAGCTCAATATAGGAGGTTAACTTCAAATTAGCATTCATCATTTTGAAATCATAATTGAACGCTTTAAAAATAAGGAGTTTGGAATTGAAGAATTACAGAGCAGATTAAACACATCTCCTCCATTACCAGAGTCAACAATACCGAGTAAGACATCAGAAAAACTTTTCCATGACCTGGATAATGAGTTAGAGCTAATCCTATACACACGATTGGAATCTAATCATTATGAACTAGCGGTCAAGATTTTAGATTCGTTTATTAATTCATTAAAGTAACTAAATTGAGCTAACGGCGAACGTTACATTAATAAGGACCACCGGCTGCCGTGCAGTCGATCCCTATTTTTTTGAATTAACGGGCAGAATCGTGGAATAAAGAGTGTGGCTTAGAAGCTTCCTAAAATGAGATTAACCCCGTAGAAGGGGTCTTGGTATTGGATCAAGAATATGAATGATTTTGTCCAGATTGGCAGTCCGTTAATGTCTTTCTTCTACTAGAATTCTGCCGGATATCCGGCAAAACATCGGAACCATGATCCAAAACGGAGCCACAACTTGCTGGGAGCAGTATCCGAATTTTCTTGAATCCGGACATGATTACCCGAAGTCACTGCCCTGCATGGTCTTCAGCGCCAACTTACTTTTTGGGAAGAGAAATCCTTGACGTGCGCAGACTTGCACCGAGATGGACGCAAGCTGAGATTGCACCTGTACCAAGTGGTCTTTCTAGGGCGAAAGGCAGCGTTCCGCATCCAGCAGGAGGTAAAATCGATGTTTCATGGAAACTAGATGCCGCGAAACAAAGCTTTCAATGCTTCAGAGGCAAGGGGCTGTCACATGTAGAGACATCAACGTGGTGACGGCCTCTCTTTTTTAAGTAACAAAACACTGCTTGATCATTGGATTAAATGCCCGACCTTGAGATGCGTAAATAAAATTAGATCAGATATGAGGGGAATGTCACACTTTGAAGTTGCTAATTGTCTTAATAGTGTAAAAAAAAAAGGAGGTCAAGACGGGAAATTAGAACCGATTCTGGATGCATTGTTGTGGATATCGGATATGAGCGAAGAGGATAATATAAAACAATTGATGTCACACATTCAGATCGCCAATTGTCTTTATAGTGTTACACAAAAAGGGTAGGTAATCGTTATGGCACAACGTATTAACTACTATGAAGCAATCACTAAATCTTTTCAAAAAACATTACAAGCCCTTATTTATGGCTATAAAAACTAGGAGGAATTAATATGAAAATTGTGGTTATCGGTGGTAGTGGACTTATTGGAAAAAAACTTGTAAACAACCTTCGTCAGCTTGGTCACGAGGTAGTGGCAGCATCACCTTCTTTAGGGGTCAACACGATCACAGGTGAGGGGCTTGCAGAAACGCTCGTCGGTGCACAGGTTGTCGTCGATGTGTCAAATGCGCCTTCATGGGAGGATCAGGCAGTTTTGGATTTCTTCGTTACGTCTAATACGAACCTTCTTGCTGCTGAAGCTACCGCTGGAGTAAGTCATCATGTTGCATTATCGGTTGTTGGTACTGAACGCCTTCTCCAAAGTGGTTATTTCCGCGCGAAACTGGCTCAGGAAGAGCTAATCCAGAATTCCAAAATTCCTTATACGATCGTCCGCGCGACACAGTTCTTCGAATTCATCGGCGGCATCGCCGATGTAGCTACAGAAGGGGAAATAGTACGATTGCCTTCAGCCCTTATGCAGCCAATCGTTTCGGATGATGTTGCAGCCGCGCTTGTCGATTTCACACTTGCGGCGCCAGTGAATGGCATTGTCGATGTGGCTGGACCAGATCAGATTCGTATGGACGAACTCGTTCGACAATTTTTTAGCGTAACGAAAGACACACGCCAGGTTGTCACAGATGCCAAAGCGCCCTACTACGGCTCCGTAGAGGTGAATGATCAATCTCTTGTTCCAACTGGTAGCAACGCTCGAATTACCACTACGCACTTTAAGGATTGGCTTAGCCGTTCCATAGTCCAAGTGTAAGCAACTAAAGCGATAACAGTGTTAGAAATGAAGGAGAACCGGCAACTACGGGGCTCCTTTTTTGTTTTTTGTGACAATGACTTAGATAGAGCGGTAACCATGCTTGGATTCTGTATAATTATTCCCTTGAAGTGACACAATGAATTAGAAATCATGATTAGAAAAGGTGATCAGAAGTGAATACAGTCCCTCCATTATGGAAGGAACTTAGTGATTCAGACGATTTCGTATGCTACGAACATAAAATGAACGCTAATCCTTTGTTCATCGGATATTTTAAATCTCTTACAGAGACAGAAGTCCTGCAATGGCATATCCTCGGTTGTCTTAGTAGCAATTCGGAGATATCCTTCGAGGATTTGTACCAATTGATACCTGTACCAGAAAAAGAAATATCCACCGAATGGGACATCATTCAAAGCAAAATTTATCGGGGATATGTTGCGATTCAATACGGGCTTCAAAGCCATCAGTGTATTTTGGTCAATGCTGCTGCATTAAAGGGGCGCAACGTAGCCTCACCTGAAACCGAATTCACTGTAGAAGGACCGAAAGAAGCTTTTGTTGAATCATTGGACGTCAATCTTAACTTGATTCGCAAGCGAGTTCCTTATCCTGAGTTGCGTATTAAGGAGCTTACTACAGGGAGTATATCCAAGTCGAGAGTTGCGATTGTTTACATAGAGGGACTAACGAACGAACAATATTTAAATACATGCATTCAGCGCATAGAGGATGTACAATTCGATCAAATTACGGACACCACGTTGCTTCAACAAATGATTGAAGATAATTCCAACTCGATCTTTCCACAGACGATCGGGACCGAAAGGCCTGATTATGTTGCCTGGGCCGTATCATCAGGTCAAATATGCGTTTTGAAGGATGGATCCCCGACTGCGTTTTTTGCACCAGTCAACCTCTGGCAATTTTTCATCACCTATGAAGATTATTATTTGCCATGGATTATTGCCTCCATACTTAGGTTGATTCGCATGTTCTCCGTATTGTTTTCCGTATTTGCCTCACCCTTATATGTTGCCGTTATTACGTATCACGGTCAGAGTATTTCACCTGTTTTTTTGCCTACGATCATTTCTTCGAGGATCAATGTACCTTTTCCACCTTTCGTGGAAGTACTCATCATGGAGCTTGTTATTGAACTGTTACGGGAAGCTGGCGCTAGACTACCTACGAAAATCGGACAAACCATCGGCATTGTTGGAGGCATTGTGCTTGGTACGGCAGCTGTTGAAGCGGCGCTTACGAGCAATTTTTTATTGATCATTGTAGCGATGTCGGCTTTAGCTTCTTTCACTACACCCATTTTTCGAATGAGCGCTACGATACGAATTCTTCGGTTTCCATTTATATTTGCTGCGCAATTGTGGGGGTTACTCGGAATTTTCATCTGCATCCTAGCTATGGTTGCACATTTATTGCGATTAACTTCACTCGGGATGCCATACTTGGTTCCGTTTTATCCGTTTCGCACGTCCGACTTATTTGATACAGTCATTCGTCCACCTTATTCCAAGTTTCATCATCGATTTACCTTTTTAAGATCAAGAAAACCTGTAAGATTTGATAGGAAATATGCAAACGCTAAAAAAGACATAGATGAATGAATCAGCTTTGGGAGTGAAACAAAGATGAAATCAACCGAACAACCGAGATTTACTATTTCGCCTTTCCTTGTATTCGTGTTGATTCATTCGATGCAGTTCGGACCTGAGTATCTTTCCATGTCGATCAAGCCGATTCAATTGGCTGGCCAAGATGCTTGGATCTCAGTCATCCTATGCGGTATCGCTTTCCACATCATCATTTGGATGATGTATCGCATTCTCAACCATAGTGGAACAGATCTTATCCATATTCATCAACAATTTTTCGGGAAATGGGCGGGTGGCGTTCTTAACTTTGTCTTTATCATTTACTTCACGCTCATTGCAAGTATCTTAATTCGGCAATTTATAGAAATAATACAAGTATGGTTATTTCCTGAATTAAAGACATGGCCATTGGCATTGGCTCTGCTCCTGCTTGTTTATTACATCGTTGCAGGAGGTTTTCGCGTAATCGTGGGCATTTGTATGTTTAGCTTGGTACGATATGTGACTATTCTGGCCTTGTTTTTTCCAGTGGCCTATTTTCATTTTAATAATTTAACGCCAATGTTAGATCATTCGCTGAACGATATCATCCAAGCAGGAAAGGAATTGACATTTCCTTATTTAGGCGTGGAAACGTTGTTTTTCTGTTACAAGTTCATCGAAACACCAAAAAAATCACAAAAGTGGGCACATTTAGCCAATTTTATTTCAACCATCTCGTATCTTTTAATTATTTTCTTCTCATTATTAATGTTCAAACCCGAACAATTATCTAAGGAAATATGGCCGCAATTAACCAAATATAAATTTATTCATTTTCCGTTTATAGAACGATTTGAATATATCGGTGCGGCTGCCCAGATTTTATGGGTAATTCCTATCCTATGCATCTGTCTTTGGGCTTCAAGTCGCATGTGCAAAATCATGTTTACGGTGAAACAATTGACAGCTCTGCCAATATTATTGATTCTTGTTTTCACAGGTGTTTGTCTGATTCCAGATCGTACACGTATTGAAGCTGTTCAAACAATGTTATCCGGAACCGGATTTTACATTATTTTTGTGTACATTCCCTTTTTGTACATAGTCGACGTTGTCAGAATGAAAGTGAGAAGAACAGTATGAATCGGTCATTTTTCTTCTTAGTACTCATTGGTTTCTTGTTAACAGGGTGTGTAAAGCAACAAACGTTAGAGAAAATTACCATATCTTTTGTCTGTGCCTTAGATGAAGCACCAAATGATCAAGTCGAACTTACGATAGTTGCGCCTAAGTTTCAAGCTGGCAAATCCAGTTCCGTTTCAAATAATTTGTACGCAAAGGTAGGCCACACAACTAGGAATATCACAGAATTAATGGACATGCAATTAAGCCGGCCTATTAAACCAGGAAATCTGTTGGTGATTTTAATCGGTAAAGAGCTGGCAGCAAACGGATTGGAAGATGAATTGGATGTGTTTTTACGTGATGCTGTATCTTCTCGAAGGATGTATTTAGCGATAGTGGATGGAAAGGCTAAGGAGATTTTGAAAGCGAATTTCAGTTTAAATGAGGAAAAAGGGATGTCTTTGTTCAATTTACTCGATACAAACGTGCGGAACGGGCTTGTTCCTAGGCAAAATCTTCACGATTTCGAGTATTCTTATTTAGGAAAAGGAATGGACCCTTCTTTGCCGATTCTTAATTTGCAAAGTAATCAAGTTATGATTGCCGGTCTAGCTTTATTTAAGGATGACAAATATGCAATGTCACTGAACGAAAAGCAGATGCGAGTGATGAAACTTCTTTTGGGAGAAACGAAGTACGGTAATCTTGAAGCAAAGCTGGAAAATGGAACTTACATTGCAGTGAAAAATCTCGGATCAAAAGTGAAGTATCGAGTCGAAAAAGATTCGAAAAGTCCCAGAGTGATGATAAATCTTCATTTAAACGGTGAAATTATTGATGCAAAGGGGAATGACTTAACCAAAGAGGAGCAGGAGAGAATAAAAGCCCTATTCGAAAAGGATCTAACTACAAGTGGCATGGAACTCATACAACTATTTAAAAAAGAAGGGATCGATCCGCTCGGTTTAGGGGATTTCGTTAGAAGTAAAACGCGAAATTGGAACGAAGAGGAATGGAAGCAAGCCTATCCAACGATGAACATTAGCTTGCTCGTTAAAGTGAATATTACGGAAATGGGAATCAGGAAATAAAATTATTTTGCACACAGGGACTTTAACAGC
The DNA here is from genome assembly GCF_964253335.1 of Paenibacillus sp. LjRoot56. NCBI lineage: Bacteria > Bacillati > Bacillota > Bacilli > Caryophanales > Paenibacillaceae > Paenibacillus > Paenibacillus sp. LjRoot56. The sequence goes on along the minus strand of NZ_CAXURV020000004.1, from coordinate 1,373,792 downwards.
TAGGGACTTTAACAGCATAAAGAAGGGCACTTCTGTGGATGAACATGAATTTTCAAACTTCATGATATCAGACATAGAGGAAAGAGTTTGAGCTAGAGTTTGAGCTTAACTGGTAAGACAGATTGTGACACAAGCCATATAATGTCCAATGACACAAAAGTGCCTACATAACTATTAATGTAAATGCCTGAGGAATCAGGCTTTTATATTTTTATGTGGGAGGATTTGTGTCATCAAAAAATGCACAAATGTCCCTACATTGTAGTCTTGCGACACAAATTCACCTACTTTATAGCGAGTTCGATTTTCGGGCGAATACCTCGAGAAATTCCGATTGCCAATGATAAACTTAACCGCTCAACTAACGGGCAGATTACTCTAATACCTGGTAAGTGCTATAATTTAGAAAATAGTGTTAGTGTTCAAAAAAGGCGTGAAAAAGATGGATTACAAACTTTTGTATAAAATTAGTGGGTACTTAGATGGTTCAGGTACAATTAATACTCATTTTGGAACTTGTTATGGACATGAATACGTGTTTTGTGAGTTCGAAAGAGGTCTACCTTTAGAGCAAATCGTTTTACAGTACAATAAGAACAGCAATCTATAAAATCACGATGACATTCTATTCTTAATTTTAAAAATTGTTAATTGAAGTGGATCAAAATTTTGTTGCAGTGTGGAATAGATCTAAAGTGAAGATAAAAGGGGATAAGAGGGATATGACCAAAGGGACAACAGGAAGAAATGATAAGTGTCCATGTGAAAGTGGACGTAAGTACAAAGTATGTTGTATGGAACAAATAAAAAGAAAATATATGGCTGAATTTGGGCTTCTTACATATAGTTCGCACGCTACAATTTTGTATCCTCATGATTTATATGACTATAGTAATGATCATCAGTATCATATTTATATGATACATCAAATTCCAAAGCTATCATTTATCCCAGATTCTTTGAATGTTTCAAGAGATAACATACAAATTGAAGTAAGGGTAAGAACGGAAGTTTCCGATGAGATTAAAATCTTCAATTTCAAAGTGAAAAATAACTTGGATCATTCACAACTCAACATATCTTTCGATGGTCCAGCAAAATCTATAAAAATAACTAACGATAAGGGTCATGGATCAATAATTAGAATTCTTCCCTTTTTCTTAAATTATACTAAATATGAGTTGGATTATGAGATTTTATATATTGGGCAATCATTTGGAAGAACAGGAGATAGAACGGCTAAGCAAAGACTACTATCTCATAGTACACTTCAAGAAATTCAATCAAATCACTTGTTTAATGAGCCGATAGGGGATATAGTTTTGTCCTTATGGGAATTTACCCCAAGGTTACTGACATCATTTGATGGAACCAGCAAGGAATTTGAGACATCAAAAGAAGTTGATATGCAACATATGGCAGAAGTACTAAAGGCGGAGTCGCTCAAGCTACATAGTCATATGATAAACATAACGGAAGCAGCGTTGATAAATTATTTTAAACCAGAGTATAATGAAAAATTCAAAAATAATTTTCCTGACATTGGTCATGTTGGCTATAAACATTATTACGATTTAGATTATAACTCGATAATTGTTGAATTTGATTTGGATACAATTAATGGAAAATTATTCTCTAAACAAGAAGAGTATTCAAGTTTTAATGCAATTCAGTATCCTTTGCATTCTGAGGAAGTAAGAAAAAGTATGTTTGATTATTTCAATTAAAAAAATTTATCCCAGGTTGAAAGTGAACGGACATGTGCGTGAGCAGGGGAAGAAACGGGTAGTAGTAAGTTGGTATGAACTGTTGTCGGTTGACAAGAACGTTGTCCGATTGCCGAAAGCAGTAGACTTGCTAAACTCTAACGTAGAACTGATAGTTGGAATGGGAGGCAGATGGAAGTGAAACCGATAGGTGTTGTCATCCTCACCGCATTTTTCCTGTTGGAGCTAGGAGCAATGGTTGCGTTTGGATACTGGGGTTATCATATCAAGGCAGGACGTGCGGTCAAAATTATGCTGGCAATCGCTTCACCACTGGTCGTCGCAATTCTTTGGGGGGTGTTTCTCTCTCCTAAGGCTTCGTTATCCATCTTCTCCTTCCCCTTTCGAACGGCACTTAAATTGGTTGTGTTCGTTGTAGCTTCTACAGCTTTGTACGCAGCTGGGAGAAGCGTGCTTGGGCTTGCTTTTCTATTGTTGTCCCTCTTTATTGTGGCAGCAGTCTTCATCTTGAGGTTACATGAAGTTAAGATATGAAAGTAGATATCTCACGATTTATACACTGACACTGCAGAGTTAACGTTAAACGATTTAAAAACGTCATTAAGCTATCGGGTAACTATAGCTTTATTAAAAAAGGGCTGCCGCTTGGCAGCCCTTCGCTACGAACGGGCAGGTTAACGCAACCTATCAGATAAGTTTCTCGTCTAATAATTGGTATTAACTGTAAACGAGGAAGTTAGCCAATTAAGCTCCCATAGAAGAAAGTAATTTCTTCCATAATCCTTAGTCCCCGTTTGGGGCATGGATGGCTAATAGGTAGAAAAGCGTAACCACTTCGACGAATACCTTTATATGGTGATTTACAAAGTTCGTGAATTTATTATTCGAGGAGAGTGCTATCCTATATGAAAAAGTTGTTAGTTTTTATATCTGCCACTTTAGTAACTATCATGTTAGCTGGTTGTGAGCAATCGGCAAATGAATCCATAATTTCACCATCACCAACGACCACAATAGCGCCAACAGAATCGCCGAATCCAACAGCAACGACAGTATCTGGAACTGATGTACGTATCGATGATAAGGCTTCATTCATTCTGAAAATTCGTGACCTGGAAGAAAAAACACTAAGTGTCATGGGTGTTGCAGAGAAAAAGGCAATAAAAGAAAATGCCCCAACTTTTGAAGAGTTAATACCAGAGTTGTTAAAGTACAACACGGAAAATGCGATCAAACGATGGGAAGATATGTATAATAATGATCCTGGATGGATAATGGAACCACGAGGCTTAATTTATGCTCATAAACACAGTATGTACGAACCTAGTTTCCGTTTAAATCAAGTAACTAATGGGAAAATCATTATTTTTTTTAAAACCTATGGTAACCCAACATACTCTAGAGCAGAACAAGTGAAATACACATTAGTTAAGACAAATATTGATGACTGGAGAATTGATTCCTTGGAAGCAACTCCACTGGATAATACCTTTTCCTTGGTGGAAGTTAAAGAGATTATGGCTTACGAGATAGAAAGTGCGGAATATGTGAAAGAAGACGATATTTACTACTACTTTAAAGCCACCAATCAAAAACAAAGTAATCAAGACTATGTATTTCATAAAAAAGACGGCTATCTTGACTTAGCTCCTTAACGACTTCCTAATCGGACGCAGTGCGGAAAAGCAACTATGCAGAGAAAGAATTTATCCGATTACACTTACGGGACACTATAGCGTGGCGATGGAACCGGTCCATCGCCTGTTTTATTTCTGCCGATCTGCTCAACTAATGGGCAGAATAATTCAATCAGGACTCAAATAAATGTTGAGAAAACATCCCAAAAAAGTAAAATAATAGAATGTAATTCGTTATTGTTGTATAATCAAATTTAGAACATCGAAGAGGAGAGTGACAAGATATGCTACAACAAATTTCGGATTATTTATTTATGGGTTCATTAATTTTTTTGTTAGTTACAGTCCTGCTATTTTCCTCTGGCAGTAACTATTTCAACACTTGGAATGCGACAGGTGCAGCAACCGACTTACAAATGAATCACGACCATACAAAAATGGTAAATGGACAACACAGTCGGTTAGTAAAACTTTTAAAATCATATCTCTTATGGATTCCTGTTGCTGGAATGATTGCTTCGGTAGTGCTATCTAAAATTTAATAAGTAAAAAATTGTCGGATGACAAGAACATAGTCCGAATCAAGTCCGCGTAAATCGCGGGCTTTTTATTTAATCGGATCAAGTTCTTGTTAATTGGCAATGACAAGAACTTGATCCGATTGCCAACAAGATTAAAAAGACGCGCTCAGCTAACGGGCAGGATAGTTCCAATATGTAGAATTGTAGGACAACCAACTCAATGGAAATATTATGTCATTCAAAAAAGAGCATAACGATTCTTTACTGATCGTTCTCAATATGTTATATTAATTGAGGGAGGGAGATGGGAATGGCGAGAAGCAAGGAGTTTGAAGAGAAAGAGGTCTTGGATAAGGCGATGCGGCTCTTTTGGGAGCAGGGGTACGAGAAAACGTCCATGACCGAGTTGGTTGAGCATATGGGTATTCATCGAAGAAGCTTGTATGATACTTTTGGAGATAAGCATAATCTGTTCCTGAAAGCGATGGATCGGTTTGACGACAAAATCAGCGCCGCGCTTGCAGGAGGGGTTAAACGATCCAAGACCGCATCGGAGGCATTACAGTTTATTTTTGGTTTCATGATCGACGGGGATGAGGACTCGCCAGCCGGCTGCTTAATGGTGAATTCGGCCGTAGAATTGGCGGCGCGCGACGTCGAGGTGGATAACAAGTCCACGAAAGCATTCACGACAGCAGAGCAATTGCTCAGGGAGATTATTATTTGGGGACAACGTGACGGTGAATTCACCTCCACATACAATGCTGAGGAATTGGCGGAATACCTGCATAATGTATGGATTGGGTTAAGGGTAATGGCAAGAACCTCGGCTTCCAAAGAAAAGCTTCACCGTATTACTCATATTTCGATGAAGCTCCTGGAAGAATAAGGGTAATTGTGGTAGTCAGTTCAGATGTGAAGTCTCCCTTCTGCTAATCCATGCTCTTTGCGATCGAGTTATCTTACGCCTATTTTAGAATGAACATTCTCAAAAATAATCGCGGAAAGAAGCTCTAAAGCATAGTTTACAATGAAGTTTATCAGCGCAGTTAAAACAACAAACAACACAACACACAAAAACAACAGAGTAAGGCACGCAGCATTTTTTTTACGATATTGAGAATGATCGTTCTCGTTAAAAAACAAGTATCGAGTAAAACTCGCTTACCGTACTTACTACGTATCAAAACGCAGACCGAATAGCTTCAAGAAAACAATTTCATAAACAGAATACAATAAAAGGAGCACATGAAAATGAATATTTCTCAACAAGTTGCATTTGTCACTGGCGCGAACCGAGGTTTTGGTCGCCATCTTGCCCTTGAACTTCTATCCAGAGGGGCTAAGGTGTATGCCGGAGCAAGAAATCCGCAGTCCATTGACATTCCCGGTGCAATTCCTGTAAAGCTTGATATTACGAACCCTCAAGAGGTAGCTGCAGCTGCTATGGCCGCTCAAGATGTAACGCTTCTGATCAACAATGCAGGATCGGCTACAGGCGCTACTTTGCTTGACGGTGATCTCGATCAAATTCAGTTGGAATTTAATACGCACTTCTTTGGCACATTATCCATGATTCGCAATTTCGCACCTATTCTTATTAATAATGGTGGAGGATCCATACTGAATATCCTTTCCGCATTATCATGGTTCAGTAGTGGGGGGAGTGAAGGCGCTTATTCGGCTGCAAAGGCGGCTGCGTGGGCAATGACGAACGAGTTGCGCTTAAATCTGTATCCTCAAAATGTGAGAGTAGCTGGCTTGCATGTGGGCTTTATGGATACAGACATGACGTCAGGCGTTGAAGCTCCGAAGTCCAACCCTGCTGATATTGCAAAAATTGCAATTGATGGAATAGAGTCCGATAGCTTTGAAATTCTTGCTGATGAACCGAGCCGTCAACTCCAGCGTGCTCTCGCTGGCGGTGTAGCTGCTATTTACCCACAGCTTAAATGAAGAGCAAAACTGTACTAATTACCGGAGCGTCGGGCGGAATTGGAAAAGAGCTGGCGGATCGTTTCGCCAAAGACGGATACGACTTGGTGCTGGTCGCACGCAGCGAGGACAAGCTCGTGGATCTCGCGAGGGAATATCGGGAAAAGTACCGTGTCCAAACGACATACATCGCCAAAGATGTTGCGTTACCTGGCATGGCGGAGGAAATCTACAGGGAGCTTAAAGAAAAAGGGATCACCGTCGACTTTCTTGTTAATAATGCGGGCTTCGGCTTGTACGGGGAATTCTTGGAGACACAGCTGGAGCAAGAGACGAATATGATCGACATTAATATCAAGGCTCTGACTGTAATGACGAAGGTGTTCTTACCGGATATGGTCAAAAGGCACCAAGGGGGCGTGCTGAATGTGGCTTCGTTGGTGGCTTTTTTTCCTGGACCACTGATGGCAGTTTACTACGCGACAAAAGCGTACGTACTATCGTTCACTGAGGCTTTGGAGAATGAGCTGCGCGGCACAGGCGTGACTGTGTCCGCACTCTGTCCGGGAGCGACAGCGACTGGCTTTGTCGATCGTGCTGGGCTAGCCACCTCAAAGCTGTTTAGAAGCGGCGTCATGGAGGTTGGGCAGGTGGCTGACATAGGATATCGCGAATTCTTGCGGGGCAAGACTTTAATCATAACAGGGGGGCGCAACAAGTTCATGGCGTTCTTGCCGCGGTTGCTGCCTCGCAAGCTCATGACAAATGCGGTCAGATCCGCACAGGCTAAAGTGGAGCGATAATCGAAAGAAACATTGGAGTTAATAAAATAAACTCAATTCAAAGAGGGGTTTTTAAAATGGAAAAACTGTGGAGCAAAACGAAAATTGGCAACCTGGAATTACCCCATCGGTTAGCGATGGCACCAATGACACGAAGTAGAGCGCAAGAGGATGGTACGCCGGGAGAGCTAACTTCCCATTATTATGCTCAAAGAGCATCGATGGGTTTAATTATTACTGAAGGCACACAACCTTCTGATGATGGTCAAGGTTACTTAAGGTCACCGGGCATCTATACGGAAAAGCATATTGAAGGTTGGAAAAAGGTTACGGATGCGGTACATGAAGCAGGTGGATTTATATTTATCCAATTAATGCATGTCGGTCGTGTTTCGCACCCCGACAATACACCACATCATCGTCAACCCGTTGCACCATCTGCGATCGCACCCGGTGTAGAAATGTTTACGGCTAAAGGGATGCAGGAAATACCCGTTCCAAGAGAGTTAAGTGAAGAAGATATCCAGACGACAATTGCAGACTTCCGGAAAGCAGCAGCGGCAGCTATTAAAGCAGGAGCTGACGGCGTTGAAATTCATGGAGCAAATGGTTATCTGATTAATCAATTTATTGGGGAGAATTCTAATACACGATCGGATAAATACGGTGGATCGATAGAGAACCGTGCTCGCTTTGCAATTGAAGTAACGAAAGCAATCGTTGAAGAAATTGGAGCAGAACAAACAGGCTTCCGTATTTCGCCGGGAACACCTCTTAACGGAATTGATGAGGGCGAACACGGTCCTGAAGTTTATCTTCACCTTGTAAAAGAATTAGCTCAATATAATTTAGCTTACCTCCATGTTATGCATTTAGGGAACGAAACACTGCTCCGTGAAATTCGCAACATCTGGCCAAATCCATTATTAGTCAATAGAGCTGGACGGGCTCTAGAAGATCTTAGTGTAGATATTGATAATGGCCTTGCTGATATGGCGCCAGTCGGGGTATGGTCATTAGCTAATCCGGACTTAGTTGAACGTCTTAAAGAAGGCTTTCCTTTGAATGAAGCAGATCGTAAAACATTGTACTCTGGTAACGGAAGCGAGGGTTACACAGATTATCCTACGATGAAAGAACTCAACAACAGTAAAGAATAACATGGATATTGCTTTATGATGGCGTACAAGTTAAAGTACGCCGTCAATTTTTCCAATAAACGAATGTGGAATTAAGATAAATGAGAAAAGGAGAAGATGAAGAATTGAAAGCTGCACAAATGGAAAAATATTCAAAACAAATCCAATTAGAAATAAACAATATAAAAATACCGGAAATCAATAACCATGAGGTTCTTATCAAAGTAAAAGCTGCAGGTGTAAATCCCTTAGACATTCTTATTTTAAATGGTAGTATTCGCATGATTGCCGATTATGACTTCCCTTTAACTTTAGGAAACGAACTATCCGGCGTTATTGAGGCTGTTGGAAAAGATGTTGTGAAATTCAAGGTTGGAGATCCCGTTTATACGAGGCTGCCAATAAATAAAATCGGAGCTTTTGCTGAGTATGCGGCAGTCCATGAGGATGCGATTTCCGTTATGCCTAAAAATCTTTCTTTTATTGAGGCCGCCGCGGTACCCCTCACGGCTTTGACTGCATATCAAGCCTTGCATGATGTACTTCATGTTCAACCCGATAAAAAACTATTTATTCCTGGAGGAACTGGCGGCTTTGGTACGATGGCTATCCCGATTGCCAAATCGATGGGGTTATATGTGATTACGAGCGGCAGTGAAAGAGGGAGATCACGTACACTGTCCATCGGCGCTGATCAATTCATTAACTATAAAGAGGAAAATTATTTTGATTTGCTATCTAATATCGATTATGTTATCGATACATTGGGGGCAAAAGAAATTAAAACGGAACTTGCTATTCTCAAACCCCAAGGGAAATTGGTATCATTGAAGGCTTTACCCAATTACCGCTTTGCTGCTGAAAATAACTTTCCAATATGGAAAAAGCTATTGTTTGGTTTAGTAGGTGCTCGTTTAGATCGATTAGCAGTTAAACAGAATAAAGAATATCGCTTCTTATTCGTGTCCGCCAATGGCAGGCAATTACAAAAACTGACGAAACTAGTTGAGGATGAAGATATTAAGCCCGCTATAGATTCAGTTTATAATTTTGATGACATTAACATGGCTTTAAATAAAGTTTCTACTGGCCACTCCGAAGGAAAAGTGATAGTAACCTTTTAAGGAGAGGATATATGAATTTTGGAAATACGCTCGAAAGGTGCCTTGGCATAACACCGCATTCACGCTTCGTAGCATTTGGCTGATTACGCTAACGGGACACTTTAGTTCAATAATGGAATTGACGGCAGCCGGCACACGATTGGCTGCCGTTGTCCGTTGGAGTAACGGGAGTTAAGTTCATACAAAGAGCCTTGCCATGGTCAAGATATACAATCACTTGTAAATTTTTTTAGATGATTGTAATGACAAAGAATTGAGGCGTTTAAAGTGAAAGAAAACACCGTCAGGGAAATTCGAGAAACTGATTATCATGATATTTATTTGCTAAATCAAGACTTTAACCCGAATCTACGTGTATTTACCGAAGAGAGAGTAAGAGCGAAGATTGAAATCATTACAAAGAAAACTAAAGATATCATCTTTGTTTACGAACAAGACACCGAGGTAATAGGATATATTCATGGAAGTCCGTATGAGTTACTTTTTTCCGACTCTTTAGTAAATGTTCTGGGATTTGTTGTTAAAGAAAGCTACAGGAATCAGGGTATAGGTAGTATCTTGATTGATCGCCTGGAACAGTGGGGAAAGGACAGTGGATATTCTGGAATAAAACTGTTATCCCACCCAAGTCGAATTCATGCTCACAGGTTCTATGAGAGACGAGGCTATATGTTTACAAAGGATCAAAAGAATTATATAAAAAAACTCGAAGACTAAACTAACGGCGAACTATAGCTCCACGACAACAGGCTACCGACATTTCGGTAGCCTGTTCAACTATCGGGCAGTAATCTTCAATATTATGTTAAAATATGGATGTGAAGATCTCGTCTAGCTAAGGGGGAAAGAATTAATGGACTTAGAAGAAATAATGAATAAAATTAGAATGTTAAATAAACTTGAAACACTACCGCGTACTGGACTAGAGCGAAATTCAATCTACTATAGACTTATTTCATACATAAACAATTCTATTTGTCTTTTTATCAGTGAATCTTATGACGAGGTTGCGTTATTTCTAAAACGAGCCGATGAAGAAATACGCATATTGAAAACAAAAGATATGGAGCATAAAAAATATTTTGTATCAAGTGATTACTTTGTATCATGCGATAACTACATAAAGGCTGTTTCAAATTATCTCTTGAATCATAATTTCCTTAGCGAACAAGGATTAGAGATGCTTCATAGAATACCAAACAATTAAGGAAATAAGTCGATAGTTTAATCATAATATGAAGGCAGCTAGCGTGAACAGCTGCCTGTATCTGTTAAAGTATAGCAGGAGGGGTTTGATGGGCGCCGGTTTAATAGTACGTGATTATGACCCTAGTTGGGTTCAATTGTTTCAACAGTTACGAGGTTTTGTACTTCCTGTATTAAGCGATTTTGTAGTCACAATAGAACATGTTGGCAGTACATCTGTTCCAGGCTTGGCAGCCAAACCAATTGTTGATATCGACGTGGTTGTGTCTGCGCAATCAGATGTCCTTAAGGCTATTCAACGGTTAGCCACCCTTGGCTACGTTCATGAAGGGGACTTAGGAACTGCTGGACGAGAGGCTTTTATTCCACCATCCAATGTAACCTGGCATCACCTATACGTCTGCACCATGGACAACGCCGAGTATAAGCGCCATGTTCTGTTTCGAGACTATTTAAGAAGTCATCCAGAAGATGCCAAACAATATGGTGACTTAAAGTTGGAACTTGCACAACGATTCCAACATGACAGTTTGGCTTACACGAATGCCAAAGGCGACTTTGTAAGAGAGGTACTACAACGTGCTGGTTGGAAATGATATTTTATTAGCCTGTGTTATTCGCTAAAGGAGAACGATAGTGAAGGAGCTTTCATCGCGGCAGCTCTTTTTTTGTTTATTCAAGTAACTGGCAAGGTCATGTTAAAATATGTATTGAGGTGACTTATAGATATGCAAAGAACTTCTTGGGAACAGATTAACACACTGCTTAATAGCATTAAAGATGGATCATGTGATCTCGAAGACAACCGGATCGTAGAAATGATTGGTAATTGGATCCCAAGCTATAACTGTGAAGCTGCAGCGGACGGATTTTTAGAAGTCGTCCCTGAAGTTATTCTTGCTCGTCAGCATCTCGAGCGGGCGCTTTTGAAAATAGTCGTTCGTCCAATGTTTTACATGGGTATAAGTGAGTCAAAACAGGTGTTTGCATGGATAAATCACTTTCTAAATGGCGAGCGCAATAGCCTTTCAGAGGAATGTATGGCTTGGTTGAGAAATGATCTTGTAGAGTTAAAGGCAGTCCTAATTACGGACATTCTTAAAGAGATTCAAGAAGAGGAAAAATAAGAGCAAGCAGCGTTGTATGCTCGTGGTGTGGGGATGAGGAATGCGGGTTTATCTCTGTAAAAATTGATAAGGAGAATAATCTTGTTACTTGGAAGGACTTTTACCTTGAGCCTGAAACGAGAAAGATTAATATCGGGCCATTTTATTTTGAGTGGGATAATTATAAAAAAGTAATTAATAGTACCTTTGGAACTGCAGGTGTTCAATAGTAATGCCCACCGCCGTTGAACTAACGGATAACGATAGTTGAATAAGAATACCACAACTGGCTACCGCTGACTTAGTGTTTTTTTATGTATTTAATAGCTTAGCATATGATTTTTTCCGTTTAGTGAGATGACACCTACCATGACAATTTTTAAAAATATCTTGCTTTAGAGCGCGCTCGAAGGTTTAAAATGAAAATCAGCTAAAACATAAGGAGCTGATTATATGAAAAATCGGTATGAATTCGGAATGGAAATGTTGAGGAAGGTAGACGGGCATGCAGGAGAAGCCGTTGTGGCCCCTTTAGGTGATTTAGGGAATATTCTCGTGGAATGGTTCGGTGATATTTACGGCCGTGAAGCGTTAACTCTAAGGGAACGGGAAATCGCAACGATAGCCATGCTGACGGTGCTGAACAGGGAGACGCAATTGAGAGTACATATCGAGGCCGGATCCAACGTAGGGTTGACTCGGCAGGAAATGGAGGAGGTTATCATTCAATCGGTTCTTTATGGGGGGTTTCCGACGGCCATTAACGGAATGAATCTGCTAAACAGCATGACTCTGCCGGGTGAAGGAAATTAACGCTGCACTCTGATATATTGATAGTATGAAAACGACGTATACCATTCAGCAAGTTACGAAGATGACCGGCCTCTCCGCTCATACGCTGCGTTATTACGAGAGGGTCAGTCTTATCCGCGCCATTGAAAGAGAAGATAACGGCTACCGATATTATTCCGAAAAGGACATAGAATGGCTCAAGTTCCTCATCCGCCTACGCGATACCGGCATGCCGATTCGCGAAATGCAGCATTTTGCTGAGATGCGCTACCTCGGTGACGAGACGGTTGCCAAACGCAGACGGATGCTCGAGGACCATAAAAAACAGATCCGGGAGCAGATCGACCAGCTTATCGTAAACTTAGAGGCCTTAAACGTAAAAACCGATTATTACGAGATGTTGGAACGTGACATCGAAGAGCGAACACAAACCAAACCGCTTTGAAGTTTCTTTTGAACTAACGAAAGAACGTTTGTTCAATAAATAGCTATGGGAGGCTGCCGGCACAATAGGCAGCCTTTCGCTCACCTAACGAGCAGTTATCCGTGGTAAAATCGAGGTATTTTGATTTAAAGCTAGGGGAGATTTTGATATGTTTTGTTTGCGGATATGATGAGTTAAAACAAAGTACCATATGATGCAAATGGAAATGAATGAGGAAAGATCTGGTGACCTCATAACGAACAGATTATTAGTTCCAATATGTGGTATTATTAGTTGCAGTGAGAGTTTAAAAGGGGATAGCTCATGTATAGACAAATATCAACAAGTAGAGTGGAAATAAAAGACCGACTATCAGAAGAAGAAGTGAAGGAACTTGTCTCCAATAAAAATTTGGAAAGTATCCAGTTCTCGGCACCAATTGAGTCCAATACGTTTGAGCTATTAAACAACCATTTATTTGCCGAGCGAGATGATATAGAACTTCGGGCTTACGGCTTTTACGACCAACCATGCGATTTAAATTTTCTTTCTGCGCTTCCTAATGTGTCCCGGTTTACAGTTGATTGTATTACAGAGGCTGTCAATCTGGATGCCATTACCCAACTTAATAAATTAAAATCGGTAAATATAGGTGTTTATTACCTGGATAGTTTCGAAATACTGAGATTTTTACCTAACACGTTGGAGACAATTATCTTAGGGCAGACGAAATCTAAGAAGCCCGATCTTGCCGTTCTTGAACGATTTCGTGGATTGAAAAAAATTTATATCGAAGGCCATACCAAAAATATTGATGTAATTGGCTTACTGCACCAATTGGAAGATGTGACCTTGAGGTCCGTAACAACTAAACATGTAGAATATCTGACTCCTTTGAAAAAAATGTGGTCACTTGATATCAAACTGGGTGGAATTAATAATTTTTCGGCGATAGAAGGGATGGAAAATATTAAGTATCTGGAACTGTGGCAAGTCCGTGGAGTAAACGATTTGTCTTTCATTTCCACCCTAACTGGTCTGCAATACCTTTTCCTTCAATCGCTTACCAATGTAGAGGTACTACCCGTATTGAGCGGCTTACCTAGGTTGAGAAAAATTTTTCTGGAAAGCATGAAAGGCCTGAAAAATATCAGTAGTTTGGGGCAGGCTCCAGCATTAACTGAATTCATACATTGGTTCCCAATGAATATGAAAATGGTGGACTACATTCCTCTATTAAGCAATCCTTCTGTTAAAAGAGTTAGCGCATACTTTGGCAGCGCCAAAATGAATGATGAGTTTAATAAAACTGTTGGACGTTACGGCAAGACACGTGAAATGTTGTGGCAAGAGTTCCCTTTTGAGTAACAGGAACAATATAGGCTGCGGTGTGTATGTCTGAACTAACGGAGAACGTTACTTGAATAAACTATAAAATGAGGCTGCCGCTGCGAAAACGAGTGGCAGCCTCATTGAGCTATCGGGCAGATTTGCGCGGTGGTAGAGAAGGTAGCCGATAAGAGACGTAAAAAAGGAACGTTATATGAAATTACTGCAAGAGCTTATCAAAAAACTAAATTAAGGGGATCTCTCTATGTCGCTCGTAGATGATATTCGTAGAAATCTTTTTGAAAGATTATCTGCGATTAGTGAAACATACTCAGAAATTGCATTAAATACCTTAGATAACGATGAATATAAGTTACTTGGTGATAGCATTGATACTCATTCTAAAAGAGAGCTTTTCAAATCATTTCAATTAGAAATAATTGATGAAACAATCTATAGAATAATGGAATTGATTGATGGATATGATGATGGATTTAAATATGAATTGGATCTAATTGATAAGGAATCTAAAGAGTCGATTAAAGACGGAATTCAATTTCATGATAAGTTTATGGATTACACATATGAACGAAATAAGGACGACCGTTCATTACGCTAACGAGGAACGATAGTTGAATAACACACATTAAATGAACAGGCACTGCCGTGGCCTGCTCATTTTATTAAGCTAGTTGGCAGGGTAGCTTAATAACAAAGGAGAAATTGATTGATAACATCATAAAAGCGAGGACCCCGCGAATTATATCGCAGAGTCCTCTTATAGTGGGAAGCGGTTTATTTCAAAAATGCACTTCTAATGCTAAGTCTTACTCAAAAAGTATCGAAGCAGAAATCTCGATCTTTTTATCCTTCTTAGTGTTTTCATGGTGAATCAACAACCTTTCGAAAACTAAAATTGAATTCCGTTTTTCGCTGGTTTTTAATACCACTTCCCACTTATCGTATGTTTACCCTTTTCCTAATATTTTGAATCAATAAGGGTAATATGGCTCTCAGAAAATAAAGTTTTAGATTGACTTGCTTGATTAAGCTAAAGGAAACGATAGTTTAACACTCGAAGGGCTACCGCATGGCGTGCTAAATTTTATCCATGAGTACTAAATCTGATAAAAAGTGCTGGCAAGCGATCATAGACAATTTCAAAGCCTATACCGAACAAAACTAATAATCGCGAAGAGGACGCCGGGGAGGATGCCCGGCGTCTTTCTTTTTGAACCCTAGTACGAGCGTGCTCTCCATGAGCCTTAACCTTATGCCGCATCCATGTTCATGTAGTTAATGGCCCACAGATGGCCGTCCAAGTCCACGAAGCCCCAATGATACATGGACCCATAATCTTCAGGTTCAGCGTGTAATTTCCCGCCTAAGGAGACTGCGGTATTCACGATTTCATCGACCTTTTCCCGGCTTTCGAAGGCCAAGGCGATCGTCATCTGCGCATACTTGCTCGTATCGACGGATTCCTTCTCCGTGAGCGTATTAAAGAATGCTTGATTGATCAGCATGACCTGCAGGTTGTCGCCGATCACGATGGCTACCGAATTCTCGTTCTCGGGGAATTGCGGGTTGAGCTCGAATCCGAGTCCGGTGAAGAACGCTTTCGATTGTTCTACGTTTTTTACAGGCAGGTTGAAGCTCGTGAATGCGGACGTTAATGCCATTTTCAAAACACCTCTTCGTCAAATTAGTTTGTGTTCATTTATGCCTTCGTTTATATAGACGACAGCCGATCCGGGAATTCATCGGTCTCATGGATTCGGAAGCCAGTAAATTTTGAAAAATAACTGGGTATTGAGTTCGGATACCCGCCATTCCCGTAAGGTTACTTATTCTTATTGTACAGGGATAAAGATTGAACCTCTCTAAAAAAGGAATTCGTCTGAATATATGACAATTAAAGGGTGGGTATCGAGTGACGGAATGAGGGAACGGTATGGAAATTAATGATAAAACCGAAGTACGAAAGAAAAAGTTCGAAACTGTCGCCATTTCAGTATTAGGTTAAATGTCTTTTCATGCTTACATTTCTACTGTTCTCTTCACTAATCGTACGTTTTGCTTATCTACAGTTCGTCGAGGGTCCGAGTCTCTAGGAACGCCAGACAAGCATGATCACGAACGGCGTATCCATCCCGCCCATCCGCGGTAATATTTAAGATTCGGAGGGACAGCAGATCGCATATTCGATCTCAACTCAGTCCCTATATTTTACTTTCAAAACAGGCTTTAAGCAAGAAGCGGCGGAGGCGCTGGCTGCAAAACTCGTGCAGCTGTTTAACGAAAAAGGCGAAGTGATTTCCAAGCCGTTGACGACTCAGGGATTAGCCTAGATGTACCAAAAGAATACATGAAATTGAGTACTGCTGAAAAAACAAATTTAGTAAGTGATTTCTTTATTATGAGGAAATACAGGCGTAAAGGGGTAGGCAGAAATGTTGCGTACTCATTGTTTGAACAGTTCACTGGCTCTTGGGAGATAAGGCAAACATCTGCTAACAAGACCGCGTATGATTTCTGGAAGCAGGTAATTACCAAGTACAAAGAATACAATTTTTATCAAGAGAAGATTCTACAAGATGAAAAATGGAATGGTCCCGTCATTGTGTTTTGATTCAAGCACACGCTGAGCTAACTGGGAACTATAATTTAGGATTTGCTTAGCGGCAGATCCTATTTTGTTTATTGAAGTAACAGGCAGGTTTTTCATGGAACGGAGTCATCGCAAGAAGGCATAATGGTTAATGATAAAGTGGATACGAAAGGCGTGAATTCCCTTTGAAACCCAAATTGGTTCCTCTAAGAATACCATCAAGATGGATGATTTCCATAAACAATTTCCTTGAAGTCTCAACAGATGAATTTACGGATGATACTTATGAAAATGTTTTGGATTTGGACGAAGACATCTTGCAAATTGTTAGCCAAGATCATACAAGAATAGTAGATCTTGGTTGGTATCCGTCATTCAATCCTAGCGGACCTTATAAGGTTAAGTTAGTTGAGTTAGTTGATGAAGAAAACCAGCCCGAAAAGTGGGACTCACCTTTGTTTACATTCAGCTCGAGGAGCGTGAGTGTTATAAAAGATAAAATTGATTTCATCTTACAAGAGGTCGTTGAGGGTCGCTTGTAGAAAATTATCTTGAACGTTGCTAATAGCTGGAGTTGGATTTATGACTAACAGTAAAAAAGATCGAGAAGGATTCGTGTCGGACAAGAGGCACAATCTTCATTGCAGCAATTCTATCAGGTGCTGGCGACCTTAGACAGTATGCCCATGGCAATCAATTATTGCGTAAGGCAGCATGGAGCAGTGTGCAGTATATGGAACAAGATGGGAAAAGACTACAGTCCCTCTATTTCCGTATGCCCTCCTTTAGTATAGGGACCTCCACCACTACCTGACACTTTCATTCTCCACTTCTATGGGATGTGAAATCCTGCGAACAAGCGAGCATTCGTAAGAAAATCTTATCATTCTGAGGGAGGAATGTAAGGGCATAATGTAAGATTATGGATTGTGCTTTTAAAGAAAAATTACCTTATAATCGTCTACTTATCTTAGATTATTAGAATTATCATAACGCTTTCATTGTTTTATGATAAGGATGTAAAGAAAAAGCACATCACAATGGAGGTCATATTCAATGAAGAAAGCGTTAACATCGCTAGTCTTGTCATCTGTTTTTCTTGCTACTGCAGTAGGTTGCTCCTCTACAAGCAGTGATACAAAAAGCGCTACAGGAACGACTACACCAGCTGCATCTGAAAAAACTGCAACAACGCCGGCTCCAGCAGCTACAAAAAAGAAGCTTAAACTTTGGTTCTATTTTGAAGGGAAAGATCGTTTCGACAAAATTTCAACGCTAACACAAGGCTACGCGAAGGTAGATCCGAATGTGGAAGTCGTGCCTGAGTTCATCCCATTCGCTGAATTTAAGAAACGTCTGTCTGTTGGATTAGCAGCGCAGGATCTTCCCGATATCGTGGTGATTGATAATCCAGATCATGCAGCATATGCTGCAATGGGACTATTCGCTGACATTACGGACAAGATTAAAGATTGGCCAGATAAAGACCAATTTTATGAAGGACCATGGAAATCAGCTACACTGAACGGCAAAGTTTATGGAATCCCATTAGGCAGTAACAACTTGGCTTTGTACTATAACAAAACAATGCTAGATGGTGCAGGCGTTCAGCCGCCAAAAACGTGGGATGAGTTACGTGATGCTTCCAAAAAGCTTTCAAAAGGTGACGTGAAAGGGTTAGGGTTCAGTGGCTTAGGTAATGAAGAAGGCACATTCCAATTCCTTCCATGGCTGCTTGCCGCAGGTGCTTCTTTTGATAAAGTAGATAGCCCACAAGGCATTAAAGCTTACAGCTTCTTAGCAAACTTAGTGAAAGATCAATCGGTTAGTAAAGAGGTACTCAACTGGACACAGGCAGATGTTATGAAGCAATTCGCAGCTGGTAAAGTTGCCATGATGGTCAATGGACCTTGGCAAATCCCTGAGTTGAAAACGAGTGCGCCAGATCTGAAGTATGGAGTTGTTCTTCTTCCAAAAGGCGAAAAGAACGCTTCCGTTCTTGGCGGCGAGAACTTAGGGGTCGTTAATGGTAAGAATGTGGATGATGCTGTGAAATTCATTAAGTATGTGGCAAGCCCAGAGGTCATCAAGCCATTTGCTCAAAGTTTCGGTTACTTCCCATCACGAAAAGATGTCGCTACAGATAAGTTCTGGACGGAGGATCCTGTTCTCAAAGTATTTAATGAAGAAATGCAGTATGCGCAACCTCGCGGTCCGCATGCGAAATGGCCGGAAATATCCAATGCTCTTTCTTCCGCTCTTCAGCAAACGTTGACGTTGAACAAAACGCCAGAAGTTGCAGCAAAAGAAGCGCAGGATAAAATTAGTGCGGCATTAAAATAGGCTAACTCTTTATTGTTGGAGTACAAAGTAAATTTGTGCTCCAACAATTTTTTAGAAAGGTGGTGGGTCACATCAATGAAATTAACAGATCGGTTTTATAGCAATGCCTTTATTTTACCAGCGCTTATTTATCTGCTTGTGATGGTTGGATATCCGATGTTCGAAAATATTCGTTTAAGTTTTTATGATGTTAACGTTATGAATATCGCAAGTTCACCTTCATTTATTGGATTCGCTAACTACAAGCTTATTATTAAAGACCCTATATTTCTAAAGTCCACGTATAATACGCTAGTCTATACTGTGCTTTGTATTCTTTTCCAATTTATTATCGGTTTTGCATTAGCGCTCTTGTTCAGTCAAAAATTTTCAATGGCCGAACGTCTTCGAGGGTTAGTTATGATTAGTTGGCTCATGCCGATTACAGTAACGGGGTTAATGTTTAAATTTATTTTCGGATTAAACGGCGGAATCCTAAATGAAATATTGTTGAATATGCATGTGATCAAGCAACCAGTGGAGTGGCTTGTCAATCCTTCTAATTCCTTGTGGGCTGTTATTATTGCGAATACGTGGATCGGTGTTCCCTTCAATATGATATTGATTACCACGGGTTTAACCACGATTCCGAAGGATATCTATGAGAGTGCTTCGATTGATGGTGCGAATTCTTTTAATAAGTTTTTCAAAATTACATTGCCTTTATTGAAACCCGCCATTACTTCATTACTTATTCTAGGTTTTATTTATACCTTCAAAGTGTTTGATCTTATTGTGATTATGACAAATGGTGGTCCAATCAATGCGACGGAAATGTTGTCGACTTTTTCCTATAAGCTCTCTTTTGTTGAGTACAAGTTCAGTCAAGGCGCTACGGTTGCCAATGTTTTGTTTGTCATTCTATTTATTGTAAGCCTAGGTTATCTAAGATTGGTCAGTAAGGAAGAGGTGATGTAGCGTGCAATTTCATTCCCAAGCAGAGCGAAGAACGAATCGAACTCTGAATCTAGCTGCACTGCTGTTTACCTGTGTATTCCTCTTCCCACTCTATTGGATGATCGTGACGTCTTTGAAGCCTGAGTCGGATATTTTTTTAGCGCATCCCACGTTTTTGCCTGAGCATTTTCAATGGGAATCCTACACGAACCAGCTCTTCGGGGCAGATAATAATATCTTGCGATCTTTTATGAATAGCGCAATCATTTCGGTCGCAACGATGATCATATCTACGGTGCTTGCGATTCCAGCAGCCTATGGTTTGGCAAGATTCAAGACACCTTGGAAAAAAGTTTTTATTCTATTATTTCTTGTAACACAAATGTTGCCATCTTCCTTAATTTTAACACCATTATTTATTCAATTTAAAAATTTACACATTTTGAATACATATTGGGCACCAATTCTTGCCGATGCAACGATTGGAATTCCATTCTCTGTCATGATCCTTCGGACATACTTTATTTCCTTACCGAAGGAATTAGAGGACTCTGCGAAGATTGACGGATGCAACACATTCACAACTTTCTTGCGTATCATGCTCCCAATAGCGATTCCTGGCGTTGTCGTTGCTGCCGTGTTTTCGTTTTTATATGCATGGGGGGACCTTATCTATGCACTTACGTTTACGAGTAAACCTGAAATGAGACCTGTGACAGCAGGCATATATAACTTCCTTGGCTATCAAGGGATTTCATGGAATAACATCATGGCATTCGGTGTCGTTTCCGTTTTACCTGTCATTCTAATTTTTATCTTTATTCAAAAATATATTGTAAGCGGCTTAACGAATGGTGCTGTTAAAGGTTAGAGAGAGCGGATAAAGGAGTAGAGACATAGATGCAATCACTTAAATGGCAAGTTGCGAAAGCATTACCTATAAAAGATGTTCGAATTCAGGATTCGTTTTGGAGTCCTTATGTAAAGTTGATTCGCGAAGTTGTCATGCCCTATCAATGGGAAGCGTTAAATGATCGGATTCCAGAAGCGGAACCGAGTCATGCCATCCTCAATTTAAAAATTGCTGCAGGAGATGAGCAGGGCGAATTTTACGGCATGGTTTTTCAAGACAGCGATGTCGCGAAATGGCTCGAAGCTGTTGGCTATTTGTTGGAAACGGGCGAGGATCCCGACTTAGAAAAGCTTGCCGATGATGTCATCGACTTGATAGGCAGAGCTCAGCGGGAAGATGGGTATTTAAATACCTATTACACGCTCAAAGAGCCTGGTCAAGAATGGACGAATTTGTGTGAGTGCCATGAGTTGTATACTGCCGGGCACTTTATCGAAGCGGCGGTTTCTTATTACAACGCCACAGGGAAAAAGAAAATTCTCGACATTGTATGTCGATTTGCAGATTATATCAATACCGTATTTGGACATGGACCCACGCAAATCAAGGGTTATGATGGTCATCAGGAAATTGAATTGGCCCTTGTGAAGCTTTACCGAACGACAGGGAATGAGACTTATTTACACCTAAGTAAATTCTTCTTAGAGGAACGTGGGCAAGGTGATTTTTATTTAGAGGAGTACGAGAAACGCGGTAAAACGAGACACTGGTACAATGCAGATATGATCCATGATAAAAAATACAGCCAGACGCATTTGCCAATTCGTGAACAGAATTCGGCAGAAGGACATGCCGTACGCGCAGTTTATATGGCTGCAGGTATCGCTGATGTGGCCGTTGAAACCGGCGATCAAGGGATGCTGGATGCTTGCCGTAAGTTATGGAATAATATGGTCACGAAACGGATGTATATCACAGGCGGTATTGGTTCTATGGCATTCGGTGAGGCATTCACCGTAGATTATGACCTTCCTAATGATACGGTCTATGCAGAAACATGTGCATCCATCGGTTTGATTTTTTTCGCTCAGCGCATGCTGCAAATTGAAGCGAAGAGTGAGTATGCAGACATCATGGAACGTGCACTTTATAACACGGTTGTTGCCGGAATGTCTCAGGACGGGAAGCAATTTTTCTACGTAAATCCGCTTGAAGTATGGCCTGATGCCTGTGGGGTTAATCATAATTACGACCATGTGAAGCCTGTTAGACAAGGTTGGTTTGGCTGTGCCTGTTGCCCTCCTAATATCGCTCGGTTGCTGGCATCACTTGGACAATATGTATATACGGTTAAGAATGATTGCGTTTATGCTCATTTATATGTTGGCGGAGATACAGAGTTTGAAGTAGGCGGCAAGTCGTTTACGTTAAAGCAGCGCTCCAACTTCCCGTGGGAAGGGAATGTTCACTTCTCCATTGAATCCGAGAACGATATTGCGTTTACATTGGCTTTAAGGGTGCC
This sequence comes from Paenibacillus sp. LjRoot56, assembly GCF_964253335.1. NCBI lineage: Bacteria > Bacillati > Bacillota > Bacilli > Caryophanales > Paenibacillaceae > Paenibacillus > Paenibacillus sp. LjRoot56. Next base: position 1,351,805 of record NZ_CAXURV020000004.1, on the reverse strand, counting down.
GAGTTGGAGCGATCAGACTGAATTAGCGATCAACGGTCAGGCTGTTGAATGGCAGAGCTCCCTAGTAAACGGGTACGCTATGATTGAGCGTATATGGACATCGGATGATCGTGTTGAATGGATACTATCAATGCCGCTTCTGCGGATGAAAGGTCATCCATTGCTTCGGGAAACGATTGGAAAGGTTTCCCTACAACGCGGGCCTTTGGTTTACTGTATGGAAGAAGCGGATAATGGCAAACACTTGCATCAGATTCGCTTGCAAAGACAAGCCCAAGCAATAACGAAAATGGTTCCTGATCTTCTTGGGGGAATTCAGGTTTTACAAGTGCAAGCCTATCGAGAGATGGATGATACATGGGGTACAGAACTTTATAAATCGGATGAGACATTGCAACAAGAAACGATTACAGTTGAATACATTCCTTATTATGCTTGGGCGAACCGTGGAGCAGGTGAAATGGTGGTTTGGGTTAGAGATTAATAAGGGAAAGGATGGATAGGGGCTAGGTAACTATCTGTCCTTTTTTCCTATTATAGCTATAGCTTTATTGATGAAGACAACTTAATATTAGTAGAAAACCTACACATAAAGGTGGTTCTATGGCATTATTGAATTTTTTTAAATCCGAGATTAGTTTTAAAAATAAACTGATCATTACCTTTTTCATGGTTACATTTCTTCCAGCCATTCTCATGCAGTATTTTACTTATTATAATTCTACGCATACGATGACGACGAAAATCAACGAACTTGTTAATTATAATTTGATTCAAACGAATAAGAATCTGAATACGGCTTTATCTGGTTATGCCGATATTTTGTATCAAGTATTTTCAGATGAGGACATCATCAGTTCTGTGCATAATATCCTTCATGGCAATGAGTCAGAAAGCTTGTTATATGCCAGCAGGCTTCGGACGTTATTGGCGAGCTATACGTACTCGAAGGAAGGTATTCGCAGTCTTTCTTTTTTCAACAATAATGGGAGTATTGTTTCGTTTGATCGCGCGACGGGTTCTTCCATCGATACGTTATGGAATCATATTAAGGAAGATTCGCGACTAAACTTGTTACAAAATCTAAAAAACAATCAACAAGGCTCCATTGTTACGGTCACTGAGAAAGTGAATGGAGAGACAGAGAATGGACAGTTTGTTTTTCACATTGCTCGTAGATTAACCGGACTTTCGAATGGTACACCAGAAGATATGGGTTATATTATTGTTAGTTTGGATGAGTCGGTGCTCTCCGATGCGGTGAATTTTACAACGAATGATACTCAAACAAGGAAAATAAACTCATCGAACTTCTTAATGGATGAGAAACTTAATCTCATTTCCTTCTCTGACAAAGAAAAAATAGGTTTGAACCTTTCCGACATTATTGATGATAAGAAGCCTCTGAAAAATGAGCTTCCCACACATGCGAACGTATTAAAAAAGGCTTCGATCATTAACTATTTTCCAAATGAAAAGACAGGTTGGACGATTGTGAACGTGACCAACGAGTCCGATTTATTCTCAGAAATGTATGACATGCAAAAAATCAATATACTTGCGGGGGCTGCAAGTATATCGCTGACAACGTTCCTTATTATTTATTTCTCAGGTTTTTTGACCAAATCGGTGCGTAAAATTGTGAATGCAATGAGATTGTCCCAACGTGGTAATTTCACTGTTCAAATTGCTAATAATTCAAGTGATGAGTTTTCTGTAATCGTTTCCAACTATAATAAAATGATGATTACCATCAATGAACTGATGGAAGAGACGCGGCAGGCTGTCCAGAAACAGAAAGAATCGGAAATACGCTCTTTAGAAGCACAAATCAACCCGCATTTCCTTTATAATACGTTGGATTCGATTAACTGGATGGCGATTGAAAAAGATGAACATGAAATCAGCCGAATGTTAAAAGGACTTGCCCATATTCTTCGATACAGCATTAGCCAAAGTAATAAATTAGTCTCACTTTCTGAGGAAATCGAGTGGTTAGAGCATTATTTGTTCCTACAGCAAAATCGATTTAATAATTCGTTCCAATATGAGATTATCATGGAATCTGGCGTTAAGAGGGCTCGCATCTATAAATTATTGCTACAACCCTTCGTAGAGAATGTCATCCTTCATGCATTTTCAGGGAAGAAGAGTGGAGGCTTGATCAAGATTCATTTCTATTCTGGCTATGAAAATTCACTATGTGTAAAACTTGAAGATAATGGCTGTGGGATGGATGAAGCTATTGTTAGGAATATTCTGGACGGTCAATATGATCGTGTTCTGGCAGCTGGCTCTGGTATTGGGGTTCGCAACGTTATTGACCGATTGGCTCTATACTATGGAGACAAAGCAAAATTCTATATGAAGAGTACAGTTGGGAAAGGCACTGAGGTAGACCTCATCTTGCCTAGTATCAATGAAAACGATGTCTTGAAGGGGGAGTCGCGATGAGAATCGTTGTTGTTGAGGATGAAGAGAAAACAAGAAAAGGCATCATTCGATTAATCAATAAGTTCAGTGATGCCTATCAGGTTGTTGGTGAAAGTGATAACGGATTGGAAGGTGCGGCGCTCATTGAAGAATTGAGACCGGACTTAATTATCACTGATATACGGATGCCTGGAACTGATGGTTTAGAAATGCTAGAGAACCTAAAAAAGAAAGGCATTACGTCCAAATCGGTGATTTTAAGTGGACATTCCGAATTTGATTTTGCACGCAGGGCTTTACAGACAGGTATCGTTAGTGAATATTTACTGAAGCCTATTACGGCGGATGATTTGTCACGTGTGCTTCAAGAAGCAGAAAGAACGATGATTTCAAATTTACTCAATGGCATAGAAGAGAAAGCGTCAATCTCAAGTCCTGAACAACTGCTGAGGCGATATCTGGAGCAATCGGATATCGATCATGAACTCTTCCACTTACATATTCACGAATTTCTTGGATTTGATGCAGGTATGGAATTTCAGGCTGCGTCTGTTTATGTAGGGGCTTCTGGTTATGAGAACGTATCGGAATTGAAAGATACTATTCGACTTTATATTGAAAATGAAATACAGATACCTAACTTTTGTCTTGTAGAGCTGCAAGAGTACCAGGAAATTGCTATTTTACTGCAGAAGAGAGATCTGCTCGATATAGAACAATTTTGGGAATCGATGATAGCTCAATTACGCACTCTTCAAGTGTCAGACATTGTGTTAAGCTGGACTATGCTTCCTCATCTTAGAGATTTGAAAGAGGAAATATTAAGCTTAAGGGAAATACACAAGTGGTCACTTACGTATGAAAATCAGCGAACATTCCTAAAAGATGAGTTCACTGACAAGGCAGGAAGTAAATTTCAGTATCCTACCGAGACGGAATTGAGAATGAAAGAAGCTGTTTCTAATCGTGATAAAGAGAAGATCTATTCCTATATAGAACCAATGATCGCAGCATGTCGTAATCAGGCTGTACATCCACAAGAAGTGACCGGAGCTTGTGTCCGATTCGCCTCCAATATGCTTCACTTGGCAGAGGTATTAAGTGGCAATGTAACCATGACGAAGGATCGCAATGAAGTGTTCAATTTATTATCAGCTGCTCAAACACCGATGGAGTTAAAACAAGCAATGAGACTTGCTGCTGAATATGCTTTTCAACATGTGGGACAGCAAGAAAAATCCTTAGGTCTTATCATTCATAAAGCTTCGAAACTGATACAGGAGCGATATCAAACGGGGATTTCATTAGATGAGCTGGCTAGCCATTTTAATATTACACCAGAGTATTTAAGCTCACTTTTTCAGAAAGAATTGGGCATGTCCTTTACGGCGTATATGAAAGATATTCGAATGAAAAAAGCCAAGGAACTTTTGATCAACACATCATTGAAGTCTTATGAAGTAGCGGAACAAGTTGGGTACCCGGATGCAAAGTACTTTTCTAAAGTGTTCAAAGAAGCAACAGGTCTAACTCCTGGGGAGTTTCAAAAGCTTCGGGTCTGATGTGTAACAAGATGAATAGTAGGATGGATGATGAAAAGGCTCCAATTGGGGGCCTTTTTTCTTTATTTAGGTATAATTACATTAAATTCCTCGACTTATCTTAGAAAATTGGAATTACTTTAGTAAGCTTTTAGCTCTACTATTAAGAAGTACCTCATATTTGCAAGCGTTTTCAATATCTGATTTAAATGAAGGAGGCATGATGAATATAGTCGAGTTAGATAATCAAGCAGTAATCATGTTGTAGGCAGGCCAACACCAACTTAATGGAGGGTTTAATGTGAAAAAAGCAGCAATCTTAAGTTCATTGATAATGATGTTTAGTTTATCAGCAGTAGTTCCAGCCTATGCAGCAAGTGCTCTGACCGTCGATTTATCGAGTGTAATCGGGCCGGTAACTCATGGGGCGGCAGGTTCCTTATTCGGCATCATAGAAAATCAACCAGATAATAATCTATTCCTTCCACTTCACGCTAAGGCATATAACAACCCTGCAGTCTCTGGTTATCAACAGCCGTGGGGAGCTGCTATCCCGGTTGCACAAAGAATCGCCCCTTCTGGCAGCCAAATGTCTATCCGTCTTGCTGATTGGTTCACCGGTTGGTATGATTACACCAATTTAACGGATTGGTTTAATAAGTTGACCACGACGGTAAATGATGTGAAAGCGGCAGGTCTTACGAATGTTTATGGATATGAATTATGGAATGAACCAGACGGTACATGGAAAGGGAAATATGTTGGTGGAATTGATACGAGTAATAGCTATGTGCAATTCACAGTAACGGTACCTACAACTAAGGCTTACACGATAAATATTCGGTATGCCAATGGTACAGGAGCTGCTTCGACACATAATATGAGTGTCAATGGAGGCAGCGCTGCAGCAATAACATATCCGAATACGGGTGGTTGGTTTAACAGCAGCCCAGGCTCTCTCACAACGACTGTTAATTTAAACGCGGGAAGCAACACGATTCGATTAGCTAAGGGGACTACAGGATATGCTGAAATCGACTATATCGATATCTCGGGTGGAAGTCCTGTAAGATATGAAGCTGAAAATGCTATGATAAGCAATAGTACTATCTATAATAGTGGATATACGTCGTCAAATGCGTCTGGAAACTTGACTTTTAGGGAATTCTTCAGTCAAACCTATGCCAAGCTTAAGCAGCTGGATTCTACAGCCAAAGCAATTGGACCCTCGTTCGCTGGGTACGGTCATAATGCTATGCAAGACTTTATGGCATACCAGAAGTCCCAAAATACAGTTCCAGATATTGCATCGTGGCATCAGCTTGGAAACGAGAATTTTACCGCCAACTTTAATGATTACAGGTTGATTGAAACTTCGCTAGGGCTAACAGCAAGGCCGATTTCGATTAATGAGTACAGTGGTGCTGCTTGGCTGGATGACGAAGGGAAACCAGGAGTGACCGCACCTTTGATTGCCAAGTTTGAGAGACTTAAAGTCGATACCGCTATGCAAAGTTATTGGGATGTTCCGAATCCTGGGCGATTAGGAACCCTGCTTTCAAGCTCTACCCAAAGAAACGGTGGATGGTGGTTTTACAAATGGTATGGCGACATGACAGGCAACATGGTAAACACGACACCTCCGAACGTTAATAATATGCTTGCACTTGATGGTTTTGCGAATGTAGATTCAACTCGGCAATATGCAAGTGTGCTTTTTGGTGGTGTTACGGACGGATCAGTCAATGCAACTATAAAGAATTTCCCTTCGTTTTTCGGAACAAATGGCAGCAAAGTGCATGTGCGTGTAGACTGGACTCCGTTTGTAAATAGGGGGACTGCTGTGAATACGACAAATACATTGCTTGAAGGGGATTATACCACTGCAAATAATCAGATTACTGTGCCAATGACTGGCTTAAATAATAATGATGGTTATCGCATTTATATTACGCCGTATAGTCAGGCCACTAACGTGTACGAAGCTGAAAATGCAGCTGTAAACCACGCTAATATCGCAACTGGCGCCAATGCTTCAAGCAGCAAATATGTAGCACAAATGGATTATAGCGATAGTTATGTTGATTTTTATGTAAAAGTACCCACGACAAAAACTTATACAATGACTATCCGATATGCTAACGGCACAGGAGCTAATTCTACACAAAACTTAGCATATAACGGTGGAGCATACTCAACAGTTACATATCCTGCTACAGCAGGCTGGGGACAATTTGGTACCGTGAATGTGAATGTTAACCTAACCGCAGGTGACAACATAATAAGGCTGACCAAGGGAAGTACAGGATACGCTGAGATTGATAATATTACATTAAATTAGGCTATCGCAGTAGGGAGTTCACTGCGAGACTATTTGAAATACGTCATTTGAATTGAATAGATTCAAAAACAAGAAAACACGAGAATCCGAATTGGGTTCCGTGTTTTTTTACTTTTTTAATCGACGCGACCTTAGAGGATTAATGGTATCTCACACGAATTGTTTCTTATATGATTGTGTAGCGGCTTTTGGAATAGGAAGTGAAATGAGGGGATACTTCTGAAAAGAAAAATAGGAATCCGTTTTAGATTGATGGTTTTGATGATTTGTTTAACTACATTACCTGTTGTGACTGTAACCTGGCTTGCTAGCAACAATACACGGCATTCGGTGGAACAGGAAATGATTAGTGCCAATAACTCACGTATGGAATGGGCTAATCAATATTTGAATGAGCTTATTGAGCAGATGAACATTTTATTTTATACGGTTCAGATCAATTCGGAATTAATGGGTAATCTTCAACAAATAGCTAATCCGAATTTAAATGTACAATTTCAAACGCAAAAATATGTTGGTGATACCCTAACCTCATTATTACATTCTAATTCCCGTAAAATTGATGATTTTACACTTTATATTCATGAAAACAAACAGGCATTATCCGTAAGTTATGTTGCCCGTTTAATTTCTTTTATGGATATCCGGACTGGACCATGGAGCCGAATGTTAGATACACCGACTAATATTTATTTTAAACAGGAACTAAATGGGGTTTATGCGTTTCACAGTATGAATCGATTTGAAGATCGTAAGCTATTGGGTGGTCTTTCCGTTAAGATCAACCGCAAGGTTTGGGATGAGGTCGGAAGTATTCTTGGATCTGAACCAGACAGCTCCATTTTCTTGAGCAACGATGAAGGGGAATTATTATCTGGGTCTAAGAATGAACAGGCATTAGGAGATATTTCTATTCTATTAAAAAGTCTTGCTGTACCTGATAGTGGTCTTGGAATTCAGAAAACCAATAAGTATTATTTCTTTATGCAGAAAGTTAGCAATGGTAAATTAACACTGATAAAAGCCATACCCCTCGAAACGATAAATCGCAGCGCTCAAGCTACGATTAATGCCGGTGTTGTCACTGGGAGCTTATTTGTCGCTGCCTCGATTATTCTCTCTATCCTTTTTTCGCTTCGTATTAGTAAGCCGATTATTAGTTTAGCACGAACCATGAGAAGAGCGGAAATTCAAAGTTTTGAATTGAAATCTGTCAAAAACAGTGATGAGCTCGGACTACTGGAGCATGGTTACAACTCCATGATGCAACGCATTAAAGAGTTAATTGAAGTAGAATACCAAGGGAAAATAGATATTAAGACTGCGCAACTGAGGACACTACAAGCTCAAATCAATCCGCATTTTCTCAACAATACCCTTCATCTAATCGGAGGGATGGCTTTAGAGAAGGATGCGCCTGAGATATATCGAGTTACACGGGTGATCGGAGATTTATTAAGATATTCAATCAGTACGGGGAGTGATTTGGTTACGTTTAGAGATGAGCTCAAGCATATGCAGAACTATATTTATATTCAGGAGCAGCGGTTTACTGGGCGATGTCAAGTGGTGGTTGAGAAAGATGATTTACCTTCTGAGAGCCAGCTTCCCAAATTTACACTTCAGCCTATCGTAGAAAATGCATTTGAACATGGACTGCATAAAAAAGAAGGCAGTTGGCTCGTGGAGATAAGAATCAAACGAATCCGCAAGAAAATATTAATTGCTGTTCAAGATGATGGCGTAGGTTTAGACGAAGAGAAGCTTGGACATATCCGAATAGGTTTACGTTCTGGCAATGATTCTAATTTGAAATTCTCTGAAGATGAGCAGAGCGGAAAAAGAAAAGGTATTGGTTTGAAAAATGTCGATTCCCGGTTGAAGCTGCATTTTGGCGAAAGATATGGTATTCGTATTTTCAGCAAGCCAGGGAAGGGAACGATCGTTTTATTCGTATTGCCGGTACAGGAAAAGGAGGAGCTTGAAGATGTATAAAGTGATGATTGTGGACGATGAGCCTTGGTCAAGAAAAGTGATCAAGCAGCTTGGAGAATGGGACAAGCTCCAATTAACGATCATAGGTGAGGCAGAGGATGGAACACAAGGATTGCAAATGGTCGCAGAGCTAGCACCTGATATCGTGGTAACCGATATGAGAATGCCGGGTATTGATGGTGTCGAGCTCTTAAAGGCGCTGAATGATAAACATCCTTTGCTTAAGATCATTGTGATGAGTGGTTATGATGATTTTGTTTATTTAAAGCAAGCTATTCGATCCCAAGCGAAGGAATACTTATTAAAACCGGTGGACCCCGAAGAGCTGAATGCTGCTTTAGCGCAATGTGTTCGTGAACTGCAGCAAGCCAAGCAAATTTCAGATGTATCTTGGAAAACACCGCTTGTATTTGCCGATGCGGGTTCACTCGATAAGTATTTGGAATATCGTCAATTGATCTATGGTTATATGTTGGATTTAAACGCATCAGGTGTCATTCAAACGTTGAAGTCATTAGGGGAATTTATGGAGCCGATGCAGGCTGAACAATTCGATGGCAGTATGCTGAATAAAATCGGTCATGACTTTACCTTAATGCTCGAAGAGTTTGTTTCGACTAGTGAGCTGGCATGGAACCATATCATATCTGAATTGGAACAACAGCCGTCCGATCAAATGGGTTGGAATTCTGTGAAAGAGACCATTGGACAGATTGAACGCATGTATAATCAGGCTATTGCTTTACTATTGGAGGCACGGAAAAATAGAAATAAGCTGGATTTGCGAGAGGTGACCGCGTACATCAATAGGCATTATAACGAATCGATTACTTTGGAGTCACTCGCCGCTTATTTTTATATAAGTAAGGAGCACTTAAGTCGGGCATTCAAAACATTCACCGGAGAAACGATAACCGATTATATTCATCTCAAACGCATGGAAAAAGCCAAAGAACTCATTGTGGATCATAAGTTATCTATTAAGCACGCTGCTGAAATGACAGGGTATCCAGACCTTGCCTACTTCTACAGGGTGTTTAAAAAACATTATGGAATTGCCCCAGGAGAATTACGGAAATAATTGGCGTGTTTTTCCAAGTCGCATCAATATTGTGCAATAGAAGATGTTAATATCCTGAAATGAATATAGAAAACGCTTCCACTATACTGAAGGAGCAGTTAAATCAGAGGGGGAACGATCCATGAACAAAACGCTTAATATCAGTATTATCTTAGGCTTGATATTAGCTACAGGATGCAGCACTAGCACAAGTAAGACGAATACAGACGCTAGTAGTGCAGCACCTGCAAGCACACCAGTCAGTACAAAGGCGGCAGCAACTCCGAAAAAAGTAGAACTCAATGTATTTATGAGCTATCCCCAGTATAAAGAACAATTTGAAAAATACTTCGAGCAATTTAAAGCAAAAGAATTGGCTGAGAAAAATGTAGATATCACGATTAAAACGGAAATGCCTAATTCGGATCAAGCCAAGCAGATCTTACAAACTCGTCTAGCATCGAATGACGCACCAGATTTGTTTACCATTCATGCAAATGATATTCCAGCTTATTACAAAGCAGGTTACCTAAGTGATCTATCTAGTCAAGCAGCGATTAAAAGCTTGTATGAACCCGTGAAGAAAACCGTTACCATCGATGGTAAAATCGTCGTGTTGCCTTTTGAAAGCACAACATGGGGATACTTGTACAATAAAAAAATATTCAAGGATTTGGGCATTACACCTCCAAACACATTGGATGAAATGAAAGCTGTTATCGCAAAAATAACTGCAGCCAATATTGCACCATTTGAACTGGCTTTTCAAGAGTCATGGGTTCCACAACTTATGACTGCGCAATCGCTTGGTGGTATTGTTTCCTCGAAGCATCCGGATTGGATTGAAAAGATGAGTGCGGGTCAGGCTTCTTATAATGACGTAGCAGCCATTTTTGATATTATCGATCTCATTAACGCAAACGGCACGAAAAAACCTTTCGAGGTTGGTAATGAAGCTGGGGCCGCTGAATTTGCCAATGGAAAATCCGCTATGTGGGTACAAGGCCCTTGGAATGCGGATGCCATTCTGAAAGTTAATCCAAGCTTTGAAATGGGCGTTGCAGCACTACCTGTAAGCAATGATCCCAAAGATACCATGATTAATCTTTCAACCTCTACTTCCTTAGCAGTATCGCCAACAACTAAAAACAAAGAAGTGGCACTTGATTTACTGAACTATATCCTGGATGAGAAAGATTCTTCCGCGCTATTTAAACAATTGAAATTCAATCCTATCTCTACTGTGCATAAATTTGAAGTAAATCCGTGGGTGAAGGAATCCTCAGCCTATGTAGAAAATGGGAAAGCGTATCAGGATTTGAAGCTGCCAAACGGTGTTACAGACGAGCAAGCTAAATTGTTGCAAAGCTATTATGCTAAAACCGTTACCAAAGAGCAGTTTATTAAAACAATGGATAAAACATGGGCAGCAGCAGTTAAAGCTACTAAATAAAGGCTGAGTAACGGTTAACTAGGAGTGATAGGAAATGATTTTCACAAAAAATAGGAAGCAAAACATCATCCTGTTAGCCTTCGTTTTTCCCGCAATACTATTCTATTCCGTTTTTGTACTCGCCCCCTCTTTTGGGGGGATCTGGTACAGCTTAACGGATTGGAATGGGCTCAATCCTACCTATAATATGGTGGGATTGAGCAACTATATCGAAGCGCTCACAGATGATCCATACTTTCAGGATTCCATTTGGTTTACACTCAAATACGTTATATTCATGGTCGTATTGTCCAATTTCTTGGCTATCCTTTTGGCAGTCTTAATAGAATCACAAAAACGAAGTAAGGTTTGGTTTCGGACGATCTTCTTTATGCCAAATATGATTAGCTTAATTATCGGCGGGTTTATGTGGATGTTTATTTTCACTAAGGTTATACCCTATATAGCTGAGCATACGATCTTTCACTTTTTAGACCAATCGTGGATTGGGGACCCCAAATTCTCCTTTTATACACTCTTGATTCTTTCCCTCTGGAGTGGAGTAGGATACTTAATGGTCATTTATATTGCAGCACTTCAAGGGGTACCGCAACAACTGAAAGAAGTTGCTGCTATAGATGGGGCGAATGCGATGCAAACATTTCGAAATGTTACGCTGCCCTTGATATATCCGGCTTTGACCATTGGCCTTTTCGTTACTTTAAACGGTTCCTTTAAAGTGTTTGATGCGGTATTTGCTTTGACTGGTGGTGGACCAGGCAGGGCTACACAGGTTATTGCACTTAATATTTATGAAGAAGCATTTAGTCTGAGTAGTCGTTATGGTTATGCTAGCGCTAAGGCAATGATTCTGTTCTTGATTGTTTTGATCATCACGCTCGTTCAATTGTGGATCATGAAAAGAAAAGAGGTGGAAGCATGAGTAGTCAAGATGCACGTGTTGGTCTTAGCCTAATAGGTCGTCGTGCTGGCTCATCTCTTATTTTTCTCTTCCTGCTCGTCGGAACGGTTGTGATGTTATTTCCAATCTATATGGGGTTATTGAATTCTGTGAAAACGCAAAGCGAGATGCTGACGAATATTCTATCCTTTCCTACTGATTTTCAATTTTCCAATTATCCGAGCGCCTTTGAAAAAATACATTTCTTAAGAAGCTTATCGAATACGATCCAAATTGCTTTTGTTGGTTTATTTGGGATTATTGGTTGTGCTTCCTTGGCTGGATACAAGCTGTCTAGAACGAAAGGGAAATTGAGTGCTTTTTTATTTGGACTTTTCATCCTTTCAATGTTAATCCCTTTTCACTCGGTTATGATCACCCTCGTGAAAATATCTAGAGAACTACACATCCAAGGTTCGATTTATGGACTTGGCTTCATCTATATCGGGTTAGGTGTGTCCATGGCCATTTTTCTATATCACGGTTTTGTGAAATCTATCCCGCGAGATTTGGATGAAGCTGCCGTTATCGACGGCTGTGGAGAGTTTAAATTGTTCCTTACTGTGATTTTTCCGCTTCTTCTACCCGTCACAGCTACCATTGCGATTTTGAATTTACTATGGATATGGAATGACTTTCTTTTGCCACTGTTAATATTAACCGATTCAGATCGATATACACTGCTCTTATCAACGAATATGTTATTTGGTGAATACAGCAATGACTGGTCAAATATTCTAGCTGCCTTATTGCTGGCTATGCTGCCCGTCATTATCTTTTATCTATTTCTGCAAAAATATATTCTTAATGGGATTGCAGAAGGTGCGATCAAAGGATAATGCCATCAATTGAATTGGAGAGGGGGAATCTTATTTTGATAACTGGAGGGCATGAAGTAACTGGATTTTTAAAGGCCAAAGGCAAAAAGCTGATAAACGGTGAAGGACAGGAGATTCTGCTTCGCGGCGTTGGATTTGGCAGTTGGATGCTTCCGGAAGGGTACATGTGGCTATTTCCTGATCAAGGGGATCGACCAAGACGAATCGAACAGATGGTTAAGGATTTGATCGGTGAAGAGAAGGCTCAGCAATTCTGGGAGATTTATTATAGTCGATATACATCCGAGTCGGATATTCGGCAAATCGCTGCGGATGGTTACAATTCCGTTCGTGTACCGATTCTTGCCAGATTTTTGATAGAGGATAGTGATGGTGAGGTTGTTCGCTATAATCAAGCTCATTTGAAGATCTTGGACAACGTCATTGATTGGTGTCGTGAGCATAGACTGTATGTAATTCTTGATCTGCATGGTGCTACAGGAGGACAGACAGGAACGAATATCGACGATTCGGAGTTCGATAAACCTGAGCTGTTTACGAACGAACGGAATCAAGAGATCACAGTCGCGTTATGGCGAATGCTGGCTGAGCGTTACAAAGATGAGTGGATTGTAGCAGGTTATGATCTTTTGAACGAGCCGCTGCCAGAATGGTTTTCAGCTTATAATGATCAAGTAATGCCGCTTTATAAGAAAATTACTAAGGCTATTCGCGAAGTCGATGACCGTCATATGATCATTTTGGAAGGTGTGCACTGGGCCACAGATTGGTCGATTTTCGATGATAAATTTGATGATAATCTTATGCTTCAATTTCATAAATACTGGAACAACCCAGATACGGAGAGTATTCAAATTTATCTGGATAAGCGAGAAGAATGGAACGTACCGATCTTTATGGGGGAAGGCGGCGAGAATAATAAAGAATGGTATGCTGGTGCATTTCGATTATTCGAGGATCATGATATCTCGTGGAATTTTTGGACTTGGAAAAAAATGGACAAAAATAATTCGCCATGTACTGTGATCAAGCCAGAAGGCTGGCAACAGTTGATTGACTACTTAGAAGGCGGAGTTAAACCAGATAAGGCATCTGCCGAGCACATTTTATGGGAATACCTGCACAACATTTCTTTTGAGCAATGTTTGTATCAAAAAGAAGTAACGGATGCCCTATTCCGCAGACCTTCGACTCGTATACCAGCAATTTTCTATGGTTACAGGGGAGAAGGGATTAGCTACGGGACCAAGAGTCGTATGGTTGAAAACATTGGATTTCGGATAAATGACAGAACAGATATCCGCTTTATAGAAGGAGCCAGAACGACACCTAACTTTCAACATGGCAAGGGGGAAAGTTGGCAAGCTGATGAACGATTATGTGTTCAATTAACAGCTGAAGATTGGTTTTCTTATGAATTCACAGTTGGTCATGCTTCCAAAGCCTCGCTTTATACGGTTGATTTGCATGCTTTTGCACCTAATGATAGAGCGTGGATGGCTGTTTCAGTCGATGATAAAGTAATTGAAATCGTAGAGGTTGTTGGGAAATCATGGAGTACACTGCGTTTGAATGAAGAATTTCAGCTTAGTCCAGGATTACATCGCATTGTTCTTAAATCCATGGAAAACATAGTACGCATGGATTGGCTCGAAGTTATACCGGTGATTGAGTTAGAAGAGAAATAGGAGAAAACCATTATAAAATATAGTTACCTAAAAAATCTGAGCCGCGTATAAATCGCGGCTTTTTCGGTGTTTTAGGGATATTTAGACACATGGGGAAAAACGGGAAATTTAAGTTCTTGTGATGAAGGCGCGTAAGCGGATAGTGAAATGAGAATTAGCAAAGTGAAGTGTGGATAGCTTGAGTATTAGCCGAATCACATAGGCGGAACCCAAATCCAGGCATCTTTGGCATAGCCCCGCTGTTCCCAGTAGCCGGTATGATCACTGTCGATGAGCTCGATCCGGTTCAGCCATTTTACTGATTTGTATGCGTACATTTGTGGAACCACTAGCCGAACAGGGCCTCCCATGTCTCTGGGAATTGGCTTACCATCTAGCATGACTGCAACCATCACGTCCTCCATCCAGGTCTGTTCAATGGTGATATTGTCCGTATATTCGCCATCAGCTGAATGAAATTTCACCATCTTCACCCCCTCCTTAACTCCTGCTTGCTCTAGCAGTTTGTTCAGAGGAATGCCCTCCCAAGTACAGCTGTTGACTGACCAACCTGTGACACAGTGAAAATCGCTGACCTGCACTTGGCGGGGAAAAGCCAGAAATTCGGTCCAACTCCATTGGAAAGGCTGATTAACCAGCCCGTCGACAGTGAATGTCCACTTATCGGGATTAAACTTGGGTATGTCTGTCACTGTATAGATCCGAAAGCTGCCCTTCGCTCCGCCCCCCTTCGGTGGCAGTGAATCCGACAATGGCGTCGGCTGTAGAAAATCCGCGAACACGGATTCCTCTTCTTGAAGTGAGGAGAGGTTCGAGCCGCTTACTGCAGAATTCAGCCAACGGATAAAAGGGGGCATGGCGACCGCCACCACAACCGCCGCCACACCCGTCTTGATGAAGGATCTGCGAGATATATGGCGGGAAATTCTGCCCGTTGTCGGCTCATATGTACCGAGCTCCATTGGTTTTCCAAAGGGGGGATGTTGATTCCGACCAACTTCCCGGCCGACTTTTCTCAACCAACGACTTCGTGTGACGGAGTGGTAAACAGCGTATGGAATGCCGACCCACGTCAGCAAATCATGAACGAGTAATGCCGAATTGTTCCAAGCTGGAGGAAATGACCGATATCTCCATAAGACAAGGCCAGACACAATCCAGCCTGTCAATAGTACAAGTACAAGCATCAGATTACCCTGCTGGGCTTTGCGGGTAGTCAGCAGGCGAAGATGCTTGCGGATGTACGGAAGGTATATAATTATCAAAGCCAGAGATACCAATCCAGCTGCGATATGCAGCTGCTTCAGCCAAACCCGGCCCTCACCTAATAAAGCGCGCATGGGTGGTAGATAAAGTAAAATACCGCTAATTGCCAGAAACAATATGATCCAAGCATTTAAAGAATGCAACTTTTGCAGTTTTAGACCCAATCCCTGCTTTTTCACACGACTCCCCCCTTGTTGTATTCAATGTCAGTTAAATCCGCTTTACACAAAACCATTATAAGTATATTTCACCCCAAATTGATATCATTTTAATTTGATATAATTTTTAACTAGATGCTGGATACGACAGAGGGGAATGAAAGTTCATTTCTACCATAACTATGATTCTAGCTCCAAACATTTTCGGTCTTTTTTATAACAATTCGTGGATCATTCATATATCAATCTCATTGCTGAGTTGTTACGATAGTAACAGAAATAAAAACAATAAATGACATTCAGGAGGGGTAACAATGTTTACATGGAAACGTTCTTTAGCCGTTTTGGCTACAACAACTGCTTTGGTTGGATCACTGGCTGCTTGTGGTGGTGGCGACAAAGGAACAACTAGTAGTTCAGCACCAACTGCCGCACCGACAGCGACAGCCAAGGCATCCACCGAGCCGGTAAAGCTTCGTATTATGTGGTGGGGGGCTCAGAATCGTCATGACGCAACCTTGAAGGCACTTGAATTGTACACGAAGAACAACCCGAACGTAACGTTCGAACCTGAGTACTCTGGTATGGACGGTTATCTGGACAAATTGTCCACGCAAGCGGCTGCCAACAATGCGCCGGATATTGTACAGCTTGATCCGGGCTGGACTCCCGATTGGGCTGCCCGCAAGCAATTGGTTGAACTGACTCCAACTGTGGATGTAAGTAAATTTGATGCTAAACTGATGGCTGGCGGACAATCCGGCGGTAAACAATTCGGTATTCCCCTTGGTTCTGTTGCCTTTGGTATGATTTATGACAAAGCGGCAATGGATAAACTAAGCATAAAGAATCCTGCTAATGGTTGGAACTGGGATGAATACTTTGCTCTAGCCAAAGAATCTAAGTCGAAATTACCTAGTGGAACGTATTTCACTAAGGATTACGGCGGTAATTACTTCGTTTACTCTGCCTATCAGTATGCTAAAGGGAAAGGTTCGGTTGTCTCCCCAGATGGCAAATTTAATGTAGATCAAGCGACTTACCTAGAATGGACTAAGAAATTCGAAGAATTGCGCAAAGATGGACTTGTTCCTCCAGCTGACGTAAATGCCTCTGACAAAGAAAATGATCCTAAATTGGACCTAATGGTTTCAGGGAAAATCTTGGTACGCTATGCTTTCTCTAATGGATATGGTACGTATGATAGCTTGAAAAAAGGTGCCTACGCTTTGGTGACCATGCCTCGCGCCTCCGCTCCGGGCGGCTGGTTGAAGCCTTCGATGTACTTGGCTGTTAGCGCAAACTCGAAGAAGCAGGAAGAAGCTAAGAAGTTTGTCAACTGGTTCGTTAATGATGCTGAAGCAGCTAAAATATTGGGAACAGTTCGCGGTTTGCCAGCTAACAAAGACATTTCTGCCCTTCTTCAATCTAGCTTTAGTGATCAAGATAAGGTCGGTTTGGATCTGCTTCGCGCAACAGAGAAAGACGGTCAAACTTGGGATTCAACAAGCGGCTGGACCAACTTTATTGACAAGGATTGGACGTTGGTCGGTGATCAACTTACTTTTGGTAAAATTACCCCACAACAAGCTTTTGATCAGTTGAAGTCTGCATCGAAGTCATACGAAAAGTAGTCTATGTCAGATACCCTGGAACAAGTATTTGTTCCAGGGTATCTTTTAATCTTTTTGAATGGGATTGGAGGATATCATGGAAAGATTGATACTAACAGCTAGAAGCGCGTTAAGCACGGATTATACTGCTTTGGGCCAGTGGATGTATCATAGAAAGTCTTTCAGGTGTCATTTGGGAATACAAACACTGAGATAATAATGAAGACAACACGAGGAGGATTTATTTATACATGGGCACATTTTCTACCTTCCAAACCGGCAGCGGATATCAAGCATGGCTAGGATACCGCCAATTGTTACCCGGTGATCGATTCGATCAATATGCGGTTTTTAACCGAATTCACATAACGGAAAAGGATTCAGTTATTCAAACCGCAGTATCAGAATTAACCCATGGTCTAGAGGGGATCTTGGGCGTGCAGCCTGAAATTGCGGAACAAGGGAAACCTGTCATTGCGATTGGAACATTTGGCAACAATCCTCATGTAGATCGTATAGTAACAGCGGAGAAAATTACACAGGTTGGGCAGGAAGGCTATGTCATTATAACTGATAAAAAAACCGATTGTATTGCAATCGGTGCGGCTTCCGCCAAAGGAGTGTTATACGGAACCTTCCACTTGCTTCGTCTGTTAAGTACAGGCTCGGACATTAACGAATTAGATATTGTTGAAAATCCTATCAATATGTTACGGATGATCAATCAGTGGGATAATATGGACGGCAGCGTGGAAAGGGGCTATGCCGGCGAATCCATCTTTTTCAAAGATAACCTGATTACCGAAGATCATGGCCGTATTCGAGATTACGCAAGAATGCTTGCCTCCGCAGGGCTGAATGCAATTGTAATCAATAATGTGAATGTTCATAAAGTGGAAAGTAAACTAATTACAGAATTTTTGCCTGATGTGGCCAAACTGGCTGCTATTTTCCGTGAGTACGCAATCAAGCTGTTCCTATCGGTCAATTATGCCAGCCCTATCGAAATCGGCGGTCTGAC
This sequence comes from Paenibacillus sp. LjRoot56, assembly GCF_964253335.1. Lineage (NCBI taxonomy): Bacteria > Bacillati > Bacillota > Bacilli > Caryophanales > Paenibacillaceae > Paenibacillus > Paenibacillus sp. LjRoot56. The sequence continues at coordinate 1,333,457 of NZ_CAXURV020000004.1, read as the reverse complement.
GACTGCGGATCCCCTTGACTCGGATGTGCGCCAGTGGTGGAAAGAAAAAACAGCGGACGTTTATGCGGTTATCCCGGATTTCGGCGGCTACTTAGTAAAAGCGGATTCTGAGAACCGACCGGGACCTTTTACTTACGGCCGAGATCACGCTGACGGCTCCAACATGCTGGCTGAGGCATTAGAGCCATTTAGTGGCATGGTTATTTGGCGTTGCTTTGTTTATAACTGCAAGCAGGATTGGCGCGACAGAAAAACGGATCGTGCTCGAGCCGCCTATGATCACTTCAAGCCCTTGGACGGTCGCTTTATGGATAACGTCATTTTGCAGATCAAAAACGGTCCCATGGATTTCCAGGTCAGAGAGCCTGTATCTCCGCTGTTGGGAGCCATGCCGTCCACAAATCAGGTGCTAGAATTCCAAATTGCTCAGGAGTATACAGGACAGCAACGACACGTGTTTTATTTAATCCCTCAATGGAAGGAAATTCTGGACTTTGAAACCTACACCAATGGTGAAGGTTCATCCATTAAGCGTATTGCCAGCGGGGCGGTTCATGGCAATCGGTTGGCAGGCATTGCTGCTGTTTCCAATATCGGCGATGACATGAATTGGACAGGCCATTTGCTGGCGCAAGCCAATTTATACGGCTATGGAAGGTTGGTTTGGAATCCAGAATTGACTGCTGAGAATATTGCCGAGGATTGGATTAAACTTACATTCGGTGATAATGAAAATATCATCCATGTAATTAAGAACATGCTATTGAGTTCGCCAGACATTTATGAGTCCTATACGGCACCGCTAGGCGTTGGTTTTATGGTTACTCCCCATACTCACTATGGCCCTGATGTAGACGGATACGAATACGCCAAATGGGGGACGTATCATTATGCCGATTGGCATGGAATCGGTGTTGATCGGACACTGGCAACAGGTACTGGATATACATCCCAGTACAACTCACCTAATTTTGAACGATATGAATCTCTAGCAGATTGCCCGGACGAACTTTTGCTTTTCTTCCATCATGTTCCCTATATTCATGTCCTTCATTCGGGTAAAACCGTTATTCAGCATATATATGACACGCATTTCGAAGGTGTGGAAAAGGCAGAGCAGCTTGTTACACAATGGTACAGTCTAGCTGGAACCATGGATGAGGTACTGCATAAGCAAGTTGCTGAGCGTATCGAAGAGCAAGTGGAGCATGCCAGAGAATGGAGAGATCGGATCAATACTTATTTTTACAGAAAAAGCGGGATTGCCGACAAGGCCGAACGATTGATTTATTCCTAAAGTAATTCTACCTATGTATAACGCCATTCGAGGAAGCAGCCACGGCTAGCTTCTTCGTTTTTCGTTATATTTTATAATAATTCGATGATTTCCCTACTATAGACTGAGATGAGCGACTTATATAATAGAGTTATAAAATACCGATTATAAAGAAAGTACAGAGGTGATTATACTTGAACAATTCTACTACCGTTGCTGCAAACGGCGCTGAAGTGAAAAAGAAGCGCAAGTTTCTCAGCAGATGGGATGCCCCGTTAGCAGGTTATTTGTTTATTTCTCCATGGTTAATCGGATTCTTTGGATTGACGGCGTATCCTATGTTTCTATCATTGTATTATTCACTTACCGATTATACGTTGCTCGAACCAATTAAATGGATTGGTTTACGGAACTATACCCGTATCTTTACAGATGATCCGAGATTTACCCAATCAGTCAAAGTGACATTTCAATATGTGCTGGCATCTGTACCGTTGAAACTGGTTGCCGCTTTGTTGGTGGCAACACTCTTAAATAAGGCTATGAAAGGTATTTCCTTTTATCGAACCGCGGTTTATTTTCCTTCTCTTATCGGTGGAAGTATTGCCGTATCGATTTTGTGGCGTAATATTTTTGGTGTTGACGGAATCTTTAACGAAATTCTGTCCATATTCGGAATAGTAGGAAAAGGTTGGATTACGAATCCTGGCTCTGCGTTATGGACGCTGATTCTCCTAACGGTCTGGCAGTTCGGTTCAGCCATGGTTATCTTCCTCGCAGGATTAAAGCAAATTCCAAACGATCTTTACGAAGCGTCATCCGTTGATGGTGCGAACAAGGTTTTACAATTTTTCAAAATTACGCTACCAATGCTTTCACCGATTATTTACTTTAATTTAATTATGGGTGTAATCAATTCATTCCAAATGTTTACTTCTGCTTTCGTAATTACCAATGGCGGACCGATGAATTCTACGTATGTATACGCATTATATCTATATGAGAGGGCCTTCAGTCGCTATGAGCTAGGATATGCTTCAGCTTTAGCATGGATTATGCTGGTCATGATTGTCATAGTAGCAGCCATTATTGCTGGCACTTCGAAGTATTGGGTCTTCTATGAAACTGACACAGGAGGTAAAAAAAGAAAATGAACATAAAATGGAATTCTACTGTCCGCCATACCCTTATGATTGTGTTCAGTATTGTTATGATTTACCCCTTAATCTGGTGGGTTGGCGCATCACTTAAATCGAATGCAGAGCTTGGATCGCCTGGGATCTTTCCTTCGGTTCCCAAATGGAGCAACTACACGGATGGATGGCATGCAATTCCCGGACGCACATTTACTGACTTTTATTTAAATACCTTCAGTCTTGAAGCAATGGTTTTAATTGCAACGCTTTTTTCAACCACCTTGGTTGCATTCGGCTTTGCTCGTCTAGATTTCCCATTAAAGAATCTCTGGTTTTCTATTCTTATGATGACTTTGATGATGCCTTCACAAGTACTAATTATTCCGCAATATGCTATGTTCCACCAACTGGGTTGGGTAAACACCTATCTTCCATTTGTGGTTCCTCACTTGGTGGCAAGTGGAGCGGGCGGTAGTTTCTTCGTCTTCCTGCTGATTCAGTTTATCAGAGGTATCCCAAAAGATCTTGACGAGTCTGCGAAGATTGACGGTTGTTCATGGTTTGGTATATTCTGGCGTGTGGTTCTGCCACTGACCCAACCCGCAATTGTAACAATCATGATTTTCTGCTTCCTGTGGAACTGGGATGACTTCCTTGGCCACTTGCTGTACCTGAACTCGGTAGATAAATACACCGTAGGCTTGGCGTTGCGGATGATCAATGATGCTCAATCAGCTCAAGAATGGGGCCAATTGCTGGCAATGTCTCTAGTATCTATACTCCCTGCAACTATCGTATTTACGTTTCTGCAACGTTATTTTGTTGAGGGCATTGCGACGACGGGGATTAAAGGTTAAGATAAATTTGAATATGCAAATTGGACGGTAAAGAGACGAGTTTCCTTCGTAGCTTTACCGTTTTCTTTCACAGTAATTACAGTTGGGAGAAACGCCAGATGACTAACATTTTCAAGAAGTTTCGAATTGAGAGCCTATTTTTCCGCAGCTTTTTTGTTCTCATCTTTCTGGTTCTAGTCAGTATTGTTTGGACGAGCTACAATATTTCTTCTAAAGCTCTGGTGAAAAACACCTCCCATTATCAACAACAATTGCTGGAAGAATTGAACAATGAAATTTCAACACGGCTAACAATGATTGAGCAGATATCCTTGTCCACTTCCCGTGACAATGAATTGATTAGACTTCTTTGGAATAGTCAGGATGAATTCGATCGGCACCAAAAAGCCGACAATGTCCAGAACACCATGGCCAACCTTACATATTCCATCCCTATCATTCAAGGTATTGACCTGTATATGGAGCGTCCGTTCCGGAAAGAAGAAAATAGTTACATCCAATTCTGGGATATAGAGGACTTGGATAATCGAAGAGAATGGAGCCAGTATTTGGACAAAAGTGATTTTGCCTGGACATCCGAGTATGAAATTCCTAGCTTCACGGGGAATGTTCCAGTTCTTAGCTTTGGGAGGAAAATATTATTTAATGATACTTTTTTAGGTGTTGTTGTTATTCATGTAAAAGCCGAAGAAATCCGATCCCTGTTAAAAGGCCGCTCAAGGGGTTCCAATCGGATTATGACAGACAGTAACGGGCAGGAAATTTTGAAAATAGGTGAAATGCAGGAGCAGTTCGAAATGAGTCAAAGGGCGAACATGGAAACCGAGAAATCCGGCTTTATCCATATCCGCGGGAATTCTACAGTGGGAGATTCGCTTTTGGTATATTCGAAGTTGTCTGACTCCAATTGGACTTTAGTAGAAATGACACCATGGGATCAGATTACTGCAAGTAGCGTCCATTTGGCGGAGGTTATTGTTATCATTGGAGTTGCCGCTGTACTGCTGATGTTAATGCTGACCCTCTATTTAAGTAGACAATTTACGAAGCCAATTAATATGCTGGTATCTGCCATGAGCTCCTATTCGATCGGTGGTAAGAATCAGGACTTGCCAGGAGATTACCAGAACGAGTTTGGTTATTTATTTGCCGGCTACCGAAAGCAAAACGAGCGGATCGAAGATTTGTACTTATCCCTCCAGCAGCGATATGAGCAACAGCGTAAAGCTGAAATTGAAGCGCTACAGGCTAATATTAATCCTCACTTTCTCTACAACATGCTTGACCAGCTGAACTGGATGGCCATTGAGGCCGGACACGAAGAGCTTAGCCGAATTCTGGAACTGATGGGACAAATGTTTCGGATCGGCTTATCTAACGGAAACAGTTTCATTCCAATTGAAAATGAATTGGAGCATATCCGATGCTATCTGGAAATCCAACAGCTTCGTTGGGGGAACGGCCTTGATTATGCTATTGATGTGCCAATAGATGTCATGGAACTGTATATTCCTAAACTAACCTTGCAGCCCTTCGTTGAAAATTCCATTGTTCATGGATTTAACACAAGGCTGACTGGTTCTGTCCATATTCAGATGAACCGTTTAGAGAATTCGCTCCAGATCATCATCGATGATGACGGTATCGGTCTCCAACAAGTGGTGGAGAATAAGCGTAAGCGTCACACGGGTGGTTACGGGATTCGCAATGTAAGAGAAAGAATTGCAGGCTATTTCCGTCATATCTACGGCGTTGAGCTGTACGAACGTGAAGAAGGGGGAACCCGTGTCGAAATATTCCTTCCATTATTGACAGAACCACCAACCAATTAACAATATACTAGAGAAATGAATGAAGAACCGTGATATTTTATAATAATTTGTGCATCATTCCTATTTAAACCTTTATCATAGGTCGTTATTATGAAGATGATGGCAGTCAGGAACGCCTAGAATCCAGTCATAGTTGTTAGACGTATTACTCTTGAATGCTAATAAATGTAATAGCTAAAGGAGGTAAATATGGTGTGGAAGATCGCGATTATTGACGATGAACGCCAAGTGCTTCAAGGAATGAAGCGCGCCATTCCTTGGGATGAATTGGAAGCAGAGTGGGTTGGGGAAGCCATGAATGGCGTCGATGGGTTAAATATGATCCGGAGTACACAGCCGGATATTATTATAACGGACATATATATGCCCCTTATGAATGGCTTAGATATGATTGAACAGTTAAGAAAAGAAGAATTTCCTGGAAAGATTATCATTTTGAGCGGTTATTCTGATTTTGAACATGCCAGACAAGCTCTGAGGTATAACGTCAGTGATTATGTATCAAAGCCGATCAGTATGCCGACGTTAAAAGTGATTCTAAACAAGGTTATCCAAGAGCTGATGGATGTGGAAGAAAAGCGGATGAAGCAAGGCGAGTTGGAGCACAAGTTGATGCTGTATGAGCCGTTTATTGAGAAGGAATGGGTGCGTTCAGCTGTAGTAGGTACATTGGACAGTGCTAACCAAAGCGGAGAAATTCTGCCTCAGCCGTATCGTTTCTGGTCCAATACTTACCATGCAGTGATCGGGATTGAACTAGTTCGTGATGAAAGGGTACGTAAATTTTCAGTATCGGACTGGAACTTATATCGATTCGCCGTTAGTAATATTGTTTACGAGCTGGCTCGCAAGGTATTTCCATCTGTGGAGTATACAGAGCTTCACAGCACACGTGCTGTATTAATTATTCATCCGGAATCGGATAACAATGAACACACACACACAGCCATTAAAGATTTGAGTATTCAGATTATTGAAAGCGTTGCAAGCTATCTGAAATTGATGTGCCGTGTCGGAAGTGGAAGCATAAAGTCCGTTTGGACCAAAATTCCAGATTCAACGGAGGAAGCATTCCGTGCCATTGATACGAGACAACTACGAGTAATCCCATCCTTTGAGTTTTATGCTTATCAGAGGGAAGCGGTGACAGAACAGGAGCAGGTCGCTTTGTTTCCAGTGAAATTCTCTTACGAGCTCGCGAATGCCATGAAGTGTGCCCAGAAAACTAAGGCTCAGCAGCTGGTTGTTGATTACATTGGAGAACTGGAGAACCAGGTGGGGATAGGATCTGAATATGTTCAGATGTTAGGTAGTGAATTATGGGGGATTATCTCGTACTGTCTTTATGAGGCTGGACATGTACTTGACGATCTATTCACGAACGACCAGATTGCGAAAGAGATAAAGGACTTGATCCAGCCTGATCAGCTGCAGAAGTGGTTATCTGAAAAAATTTCCATTATATGCGACAGCAGACAATGGAAGGGGAGCAGTAAACACCGTCAGGTCGTTGATTTCATTACGCACTACATTCATGAGCATTATGCGGAGGACTTAACGCTGGCTATTCTGTCGGATAAAGTTTTCATTTCACGGAACCATTTGTCTATCATTTTCAAAAATATGACCGGTGAAACCTTCAATACTTATCTGACTCGTGTCAGGATTGAAAAAGCTCGCGAACTGCTTTTGGAACGGAATATGCTGGTTTATGAGGTTGCAGAGAGCGTTGGATACAAAAACTTTCCTTATTTCAGTCTTCTTTTCAAAAAAATGACCGGCATGAACCCTACAGACCTCATTAAACTATGATCTCAAAACCGTTAATCTACATATGTAATTATTTACTATAATTAGGATTGCATTCAATAAAATGGGGTGTGTGTAATGGCGGTGAAAATCAGCATTATCGGAGGAGCTGGCTTCCGTGCGCAGTACTTTTTACGAATCGCGGAAGCGCTTCCGGAGCGGTTTCAGATCATCAGTATGGTGATAAGGGATCTATCAAAAAGGATCACGATGCAAGAAAAATGGAGAGTACCAGCCTATCATTCCCTAGAAGAGCTTCTAAAGTATGATCAACCGGACTTCATTGTACTATGTGTAAGCGGCTCTCAGAGCCTGGACTATCTGTTTAAGCTAGCGGAAATAGGGATACCGGTTTTGGTAGAAACGCCTCCTGCACCGGATATGCAGGGACTAGAACTTCTTCACGACAAGTTGACATTGACTGGAGCACGCGTGCAAGTAGCTGAACAGTATCAATTTCATCCCGTGCAGGTAGCACGTTTAGCCCTAATCCGTTCGGGAAAACTCGGGGTTGTTACGGAAACGACAGTTTCCATTTCCCATTTGTACCACGCCGTCAGTTTGATCCGTCGCATGCTCGGTATTACATTTGAAGAAGTCAAAATCAAAGCCATGCGTTTCGAATCCAGATGGGTTAACGGTCCTACCCGGAACGGTCCACCAGAGGAAGACAGGATGATTCCCATGCAAAGAGATATGGCATGGTTAGATTTCGGGGAAAAATTGGGAATTTATGACTTTACCAAAGACCAGCACCGTTCATGGGTTCGTTCCAACCATCTCTCCATAAGGGGAGAGCGGGGAGAAATCTTCGACAACCGTATTCTGATTCAGCAGGAGAACATGGTTCCATTGCAAATGGATATGAAGCGAGTCAACCGGGGGGAGTATGAAAATACAGAAGGTTATTTTCTGCAAGGAATTCTTTGCGGGGAACAATGGTTGTACCAAAATCCTTTTGCTCCGGCAAGACTTTATGATGATGAAATTGCTATTGCCAGCTGTCTGACGAAGATGGCTAATTATATCAATGACGGTTCGGAGTTTTACAGTTTGTCAGAGGCTTCACAGGATCACTATTTAGGTATGATGATTGAAAAAGCGTTAATAACGGGAGAGACCGTGATCGCGTCTAGACCGTATTGGGCTAAATAATGCGGACTATTAAGCCTGAATTTTCGGTCTATTTTATAACAAATCGTGGATCATTCATATATATTACTTATTCCTGAGTTGATACTATAGTAACAGGTAGGACAAATTATTATATGAAAATAGAAAGGGGAACAATATTTAATTCGAAACATTCCTGACCGTTTTGCCTATAACAAATGCGTTGTTGGAATGTGGGCTGGTGGTAGAAGTGATAAAAAGTACAAGCAGTCCATATCCTAATACCGCATTGTTGGAAAGGTATCTTACGAATTATTCTAAGTTGTATGAATTATCTAATCATTCAAGGAGTGATTAGCGAAGATTCAAAGAAGGGGTGAATTTTTGCGATAACAACAAGCTCGTGGTTTCGTTTACTTTGTAATTCTGGGTGTGTTTTCTTTAACTAAGGGGAGTACAGCAGATACAGAATGCATCTCTCCTATATGTAAGCGTTTTCAATTAATTCAAGTTAGTTGAATGTAAGGAAAAAGTGGGACATGAGGAATGGTTGCAATGATGATCCCGCAATCACCTAAGGTACATTTGAATAAAGCTAAGGAGGAACAAGTAGAATGAATTTGAATAATTGGCGAAAGTCGCTTTCGATTAATTTAGTTAGCGCACTGATGATATCCGCTATTGCCCCTATGGTAGTTTCCACCTCGGTTCATGCAGCGGTTACCGCTGCACCAGTAACAGCCAACTGGTACACGCAATATCAGACGATGGATGGTTTAGGTGCCGCATATGCCTACACGGATTCCGTTCAAATGATGCAGCTTGCTGCAGCTGGTCATCAAGACACCGTAAGGCATCTGTTGAATCTGACATTCAGTGAAAAAGACGGAACTGGACACGACATTGTACGTGTGATCATCGGGGATAACGGCGGCCTAACCACCGCTAATGCTACAGCAACTAGCCCAGGCTTCAACCCGGTAACAGGTTTGCTTGCTGATGTCACCAAACCAGGTTTTGACATCCAAGGTAATCCAATTCCCTTGAGAGGCACAGCCGGTCAGTACGGATATAAAATTGAGGCAAGTGACCGTTTCTATGATGGAAATACCGATAGCATTTGGCCAAACGAGCCAGAACATGCCCCAGGTACGCTTGTGCCTGTCGAAGGATTCGTATGGGATTACCCGTCTTGGAATCAACCGATTGCTAATGACGATGGAGGCCCCACCAATCTCTTAAGTGCACCCGGCCAAAATCCTGTAATCATCAAAAACTCTCCACGGACTCGAAAAGAGCTGTTCGATTTCGATCAGGTATGGACAATGCTTCAAGCTAAGCAGTATGGCGTGAATCAATTCTATGCCTGCACATGGACTGCACCTTATTGGATGAGTAATTCGTCAACCAATGCACCTAACAAGATTATTCGAGCGGACGTAGCTACAATTGACGGAAAGCCAGTGAAAATTTATTACCAAGCTTTTGCTGATTATCTTGTCAATTATATCCGAGGCATGTGGGAGCAGTGGGGTATTCCCATTACCGATATCAATCCCTTTAATGAGGTTGACCTTGCAGGCGGAAGCGCTGCATATGTGACAGAGCTTATTGACAGCTACATCGGTCCTACTCTGAAAAAATCGATGCAACCAGGCGGTGCGCTCTACGATATTAAGGATCCAAGTGGTAAGATTATTGATTTTATACCTGAGCTTGCTGCTGTAGATGGTACCAACCTCAGTGCATCAATAAGCAGAGGCGGTGCGGTATTTTCTGAAACTGACCCAGGTAATGCAACAGATAAAAATCCGTATCTCGACACGTTTACGACTCATTTGTATGGTACGGTCGGTATCGGTACAGACGAAACAAAGCTATACCATACCGGTGACTTTTCACAAAGTCCGTTGGATTATACGAAGGATGGATCCAAGTATCCGGAGTTTCTAACCAAATATAAGCTATGGCAGGCCGAATTCATGAATCAGGATACAGGCGACGGTTCTGCAGGAGCCTATACGCAACGATACGGCAATCAGAATATCAATGATGCTGTTCGTTGGTCCAACCTATTGACGAATATGTTTACCAGCAATCCCGGCTTCAACGGCTTCGTATGGTGGAGTATGTGGGATAACAACGGTGCTGATGGTTCCGACCTGATCCGTTTCGTAAACACTAACTCCCAGCAGAAGGCTGGGCACGCAAGTACACTAACTGGAGAGTACCGTTTGTTCAAACGCTTTTACGGCTATGGACATTTCTCTCGATTTATTAAACCGGGCGATGTACGCTTCGATGTAACACGAGCGCCTGCAACCGATATTAATGTTGTTGGTTTCAAGAACCCGATGAATAATGATTTTGCTATGACTGTCTCCAACGCAAAAAATGATGATAGTGTCCAGCCATTGGAATTCACACTGAAGGATTTCCCAGCAGGTACAACAAGTGTAACTGTGTTCCGTACTTCGGGTAGTGAGAACCAGAAGAAGCTGGCTACGATTCCTGTAAGTAATGGCAAGTTCGTTATCGACATCCCTTCGGCTAGCATTGTTACCATCGTACCGTCCCAGGGCACCTTTGCCACTTATAACGGTCTTGATGGTGAACGCGATATTTTCTCTTCCCTAGAAGCGGAAGGAAATGACAATAGCGTACCTGGTAACACGACAGGAAATGCTGGTCGCGACAATGAAGCTGTCACACTTGGTAATGGTGAATACCTTGCATATAAAAATCTTAATTTTGCGGATGGTTCTGCAAATGGCGGTGTGGTCCGCAGACACTTGTTGTACCTAACCGCACAGACGAAGTCAACAAAAGGCGGCAATCTTCAAGCCTATGTATTACCAGTAGGAACACCTGTAAACAACACGGCTGATATTTTATCGAAAGGTACGCGGGTAGCTGATATTTACGTACCAGCTAATAATAAATACGGAAAATTCCAGGATATGGTAGATACGGGCGATCTTAGCGCATACGGCCATAAGGATCTCTATATCGTAGCTGCTGCGAACGGCACAAGTGATACAATCACCGTAGACCGCTTCTTATTTGGGGCAAATGATTCCGATTGGAGTACAGCCGCTAACAACTCAACGGTTTCCATACCAGGCAATATTCTTCTTAATGGAGACTTTGACACGACAACTGCGTCCAATACAAACAATTGGTCTACTGGTCGTTATAACAATGGAACGTTTGAACAGACCGTCACAGGACCTGTATTAACAGCGGATAACATTCAGAGCTACTCGGGTATATCCCGTTATCTGAAAAACAGCAACACATCGAAAGTAGCTGGATCTGGAAAAATTGCCAACCGTATCAATGCCCAAGAGCAGTATGACGGATTGTGGCAGGATGTCACCGGTAAACTGGCCAAGGGAGAAAAGTATAACTTCAAAGGGTACTTCCTCGCCATGAAGAGTCGTCCAGAGAGCTATGATATTGCAGCTGAAAACCCTGGTGACGTGGAAGCCGAACTCGTGTATTACGACAGCTCAGGACAGCAATTGGGTATGACACGGATCAATGGTCGTGATATGCCTGAACCTTACGCAGCCCGTGAGGCCGGAGATCCTGCCTATTGGAGCAATGGCCAGTTAGTTGGCCGCATCCTTGAGGGCGGACCAGTCAGTTTAACCTCCTTCCAGCCTGTAGATATAAAGATTGCAGACTGGCATGAGACACTTAACCAATCATTCACTTATAATGAACCAGTTGGTACTGCTAAGGTGGTTTTGGCACTCTATGCGAAGGATTCCAACATTCTTTATGCAGACCAGCTGTCACTAACACCTGATTTGATACCAACATACAGTATTTTCGTTGATGGAGCGCAACCTTCCAACTTTGATGCTAACAAGTTTGATTACACGTATACGGTAACTGGAAGTACAATCCCAACCGTAACGGCATCTACAAATGATAATGATGTACAAGTAAGTATTTCGCAAGCGGATAGTACGCAAGGTACAGCTGTTGTACGTTTTATTAAAGGTCAAAATGTGAAAACGTATAAGATAGCACTTAGTACTACTGAGGTCATAAGTTTTGCCAATGGGCTTCCAACAGGTTGGCAGGTAGCGAACCCAACGGATCCTCAAAATCCCCAAAGTGCTGTAACTTACAGTGCAACGGGAGCATCAATCGCAACTCAAAAAGCGGATACCGATTATCCGATTAGCCATAATATCCTGCAATTCCCGGGTACTGCTAATGGGAACTGGACACTTTCAGCGAAGCTTACCGTGAATAAAGCACTAAGTGACTCTTCTTTTGCAGAGAATACGCAAATTGGTCTAGGTATGAGCCGAGTTTCAACAGGTGAATACTTCAGAATCAATGCAAGAAAAAATAGTACTGCTATTAAAATTAATAATTCGGATATGGTTGGTACCACACCACATTCTAATACAACTGGTCAAACAACCTTAAGTGGTACAGACTATTATCTTCGCATCGTGAAGACTGGAAATGATGTGCAAGGGTATTATTCAAGGGATAATGGTTCTACCTATTCACCATTAGGGAATACTTCGTCAAATGTCGCGACGACTTTCTCGCCGGAGTTCTTTACTGATGCGAAATTGCAATTGTACGCAATCAACCTTAGTGCTACAGCAGATTTGCAAGCGACATTCTCCAATGTGACATTAGTGAAGACATTGGCTAATTCTGGCGATGTTAGTGCGGATCAACAGGCAGTGGAACAAGCAGCAACTCTACTTGGTAACAGTATCACGGTTCCGAATGCAACTGGTGATGACGCAGCAACACTGAAAACAAAAGCCCAACAATTACTTAATAATAATGCTAATCTGAATTCATTAGGGATTACCACCCAAATTCTTGGTGATGGTGCAGATGGTAAATTTGTACTGAACATATCTAAAGGAGCCTCAACGATAACTGTAAATGGTTTTACCATCATCGGTCAGGCGGGTTTCTCAGCGGCATTAACGGGGACAACCAGCGTTACTCCTGGTCAGTCTTTTAACGTAAACTATGGATTAGTAAACGTAACACAAGGTGTGTATGCCCAAGATCTAACCCTAAACTTTAACGCTTCCCAGCTCGAGCTTCAAGGTGTTCAATCCTTGAAAACAGGTGTTTCTGTAGCAGATAGTCATGTTATAGCTCCGGGCCAAGTTCGTGTCCTGGCCTACTCTCAAGGCGTAGCGAATGCGGTGTACGGAAGCGGGGATCTTCTTCAGTTTCAGTTTAAGGCACTTTCTTCATCCAGTACGGTGATTAGTTCCGTATACCTGTCAGAAGTTAAAGTATCCGACGAAATCGGAACGGTCACGACTGTGAATAGCGGATCCACGTATAACGTTACCATCGAAGCAAACATAATCGATAAAACTGCTTTAAATGGTACTATTGCTACAGCAGTCGCGAGTCTCGATGCGGCAATGGAAGGTTCTCTGTGGGGACAATATCCAGCTGGCGCCAAAGCGGCATTGCAAACGGTCGTTAGCCATGCACAATCAGTGGCATCGAATGCCTCAGCTACGCAAGATCAGGTAAATCAGACGCTCGCTCAGCTTAGCAGTGCACTGCAAACCTTTACTAGTTCTATTCGTACCCAAGCTACAATAGGTGATTTGGGAGTCCTAGCTAATCACTACAATAAAACCTCCGATTCACCGGACTGGAACATCTCTAAGCGTTACGATAATAATCATAACGGACGGATTGATATCTCTGACCTTGCGTACATCGCAAGACTTATCCTGAATTACTGAAGCAAGCAATGATTTCCGGAGGAAGGTTACTCTATACCTTCCTTCCGGTATTTTGGTGGAGAGGATGAAGAAGCTATGCTTAGAAGACAAGGTATGATGGGAAAGGTTCTTGCAATAATGTTGTTATGCACAATTTATTTGCTTCCTGTATCTCCTGTACATGCGGAAGATTCACCTCAATTTATTTTGACAACAACATCCGACTCGACTACAGTTGGTAGCGAACTGAAGGTTAGCATCCGAGGCATGCAACTGAATGACTTGTATGCCTATGAGTTAAACCTTACCTATGATTCGACAAAACTCCAATTTAAAACTGCAGTAAGCAATGTAACAGGTGGATTTACAGTCCCCACCATTCTTAACGGGAACCAACTTCAATTGGCACATACAAGTTTAGGACCCAATAGGGGATTAGATGGGGATAACAATCTATTTACACTTACATTTACAGGTCTTTCTACTGGAACAGCCGACATCTTGCTTGACAAAATCACCTTAGTGGACTCCCAATTGAATTCTTCTGATGTAGTCGGTGGTTCTCAGAAAACTATTACCATTGTGAATAGCGGTAACGGAAATGGTAACGGAAATGGTAACGGAAATGGTGGTGGAAATGGTAGTGGTAGTGGAAATGGAAACGGAAACGGAAACGGAAACACTCCCCCTAATACTGACCCAGTAAAGATTACGGATGATGGTAAAGGTAAAAAAACCATAGAGCTTCCGGCTGCTGCCAATGAAGTGAACATAGCATTGAACCAAATTGGAACAGATCCCCAGACTCATTTGGAGATCAAGAAGGAAAATCTTAGTGTGGAACTTCCTCCTGAGGTATTGCTGCAACTAAGAGATAATTTATCTGTTGAACAATGGAATGACAGCAGGCTTTTATTCACTATGAATCCCCTGTCACTTAAAGAAGCAGATACTCTTATAGACAAGAGCCAACAGTCATATAATGTCGATTTAAAGCCATCTGGCAACGTATACGAATTCAGTTTGCAATTAGTCACAAGTGACAATCACATTACGTCATTAAAAAATTTCACCAAACCAATTACTTTGCGTTTCAAAGTAGATCCTTCCTTTAACGCTAAGCTTGTCTCCATTTATTACATTGCAGATGATGGGAAGCTTGAGTTTATTGGGGGTACCTACGCAAACGGAGTAATTTCAGCCGAGATTTATCACTTTAGTAAATACGCTGCTTTAGAATACACTAAAACCTTCGAGGATGTTCCCCATATTCATTGGGCGAAGAATGTGATTACGGAGCTTGCTTCTAGGCATATTGTAACAGGTACAAGCAGCACGAATTTCGAACCAGAACGTCAGATCACTAGGGCTGAATTCACTGCTTTACTGGTGAGAGCACTTCATTTAACCGACAATGGAAATAGCAATTTTTCGGATGTTTCGGTATCAGACTGGTTCTACCCTGAGGTTTCAATTGCGGTGAAGTCAGGAATTGTAGAAGGAAAGAGTGAAACGACTTTTGCGCCTCACGCATCGATTACACGAGAAGAAATGGTCGCTATGCTTATGCGTGCTTATGAAAAGCAACACAGTAATGCTGCTATGTCTTCGGTAACCGCTTTTGATGATGAGGACGCTATATCTTCATGGGCCACGACTTATGTCAAGAATGCGCGAGCTTTACATTTTGTTGAGGGTCGAGAGGGCAATTTATTCATACCTCAAGGAGTCGGAACTAGAGCAGAGGCTTCTCAAGTTATTTATAATTTCTTGGGGCAGTAAAGTCGTAACTCCTACAATCGGTGATTTGGGAGTATTGGCTTAGCACTACAATCAAACTTCTTATTCATTAGACTGGAACCTCTATAAACGTTACGAAACAAATTATAGCGGCCAAATTGACTAATAGCCCTTGGGCGCTCCAGTATGAGCGTTCAAGGGCTGTTATTTTAAAATATTATATTTGAAAGGATAATTTCTATGGAATATTTCGGGATTAATCCTCAAATTGAATTATTCATCAATAGACACTCCACACCTAATTGGATTATTGAAGATGCGACAACAGATTTTTACGATTTAACATATATCTTCAAAGGAAGGGCTTACTACTGCATTAATGGAAATGTGTATGAAGTAAATCAAGGAGATCTCCTGTGCATCCCTAAGGGCAGTCGCCGAAGTGCAACCACTGACTCTGCAAATCTAATGACCAGTTATGCGCTGAATATTCAACTCTACGATAAGGAAGGCAAGGATGTTAATCTACCGTTTCCATTAATATCTCATATCGGTGAGCCCGAAGAATTACATTCACTGTACAATGAATTAACATTTGAATGGTTAAAGAAAAATAAAGGTCATGAAATGAAAGCACGCGCATTGTTGCTTATGATCCTTCATTACTATTTCAAGGCTTTATACTATAAAGACAACAATGTGAACATAGACAAACGAATACAGAGATCCATTAGATACATTTTAAGCAACTTGCAAAATCAAATAGAAGTTGAGGTGCTAGCATCCATTGCTGGCTTGACCACTGCGTATTTTGGAACTTTATTTAAGAAATACATGGGTGCATCCGTTAAAGAATATATTAACAGAATGAAAATCAATAATGCTGAGAATATTCTCCTTAGCGGTGAATTTACTGTACAGGAAGCAGCTTATAAATGCGGCTTTGAAGATATTTATTATTTCAGTAAAGTATTCAAAAAAATAAAAGGTTTCCCTCCATCCAGAATTTTGATAGAGAATAGTAGGTCTGATCGACAGGAATTTGAAACCCTAAGCAATAGGATATTAATAGGATAATCTATATTTCTGAAACGAATGCACGCTAAACAACATATAGTGTTGTCCTAACCTGACAAGAACCTTTGATTCTCGCTTATTCGGAGGTTCTTTTCGTTGTTGTTATGAGCGAAACAAAAAGTCATCCATAATTTATACAAACGGTATAAAGTTTTTCCATGGATTTTGAAAGCGCTTAAATTTACAATTTAAGTATAAAAAGAAAGAATCATAGAAGCCAACGAGATTATGTAAAAAATACACATAGGTGAGTAGACCATATGGAGAGGAACGATGTAATGAAAACTGAAGCTAGCACAACAACCTCCATTCCTACAGTCAAAGGAGGTGGCGTTGCCTATTTGAAAAGACAGTGGTCACTATATGTAATGATAGTCGTACCAATGGCATTTTTCATCATTTTTAGGTATATTCCGATGGCTGGCGTTATGGTTGCTTTCAAAGATTACAACATATTTAAAGGGATTTGGGCCAGTCCATGGGTAGGGTTCGCAGTCTTTAAGGAAATCTTCGCCATGCCCGAATTTTATAAGGCACTTCGAAACACGTTGATGTTGAACGTGCTCGGATTGCTTACCTTTCTGGTTCCCATTATTTTAGCACTTCTTCTAAATGAACTTCGGGTGCAGTGGTACAAGAAGATTAGCCAGACGTTGATGTATTTGCCCCATTTTATTTCGTGGGTCATTGTAGGGGGGATGGCCATCGAGTTGCTATCAACCAATAATGGTTCGATTAATCATATGTTGATGGCAATTGGGGCTTCCCCCATTCCATTTTTGGAAAAACCGGCGCTATGGATTGCAACTTATGTTGGGGCAGGGGTTTGGCGCAATGCCGGATGGGGAATGATTCTGTATTTAGCAGCACTTACGGGAATTAATAAGGAATTGTATGAAGCGGCAGAAGTGGATGGTGCAACCAGAATGCGTAAAATCTGGCATATTACTTTACCAGGCATAAAGCCTACCATTGTCGTCCTGTTCATACTTCAGATTGGTAATATGGCCAATATCAGCTTCGAGCAACCTTATGTTCTGAAGAACTCATATGTGATGGATTACGCTCAAGTAATCAGCACCTATGTATATTCTGTAGGGATTCAATCCGCAAGATTTGCACTTGCAACTGCTGTCGGTTTGTTCCAGTCCGTAGTCGGATTAATTCTTCTTCTGTCGGCAGAGTTCATTTCGAGAAAAATCAATAATCAAGGCATTTTTTAATGGGGGTACATCTATGATTCAAAATCCGGCTGAGAAAATAGGCAATACGGTTATTATGCTTCTACTGGGTATCTTTTGTTTGTTCTGCGCGGTGCCCATGATCCATATTTTCTCGTTATCGCTCAGTGGTAATCGGGCAATCATGTCTGGCGAAGTGACATTATGGCCGATAGATTTAAATTTCGAACCGTATAAGAACGTATTTGGTGACCTAAGCATGATCCGCTCGCTGATGTTTACGATCTGGCTTGTTGTCATTTACACAATTGTGAGCTTGATCGCCACGATCCTAGCTGCTTATCCACTTAGCCGGCGGAATTTTAAGGGGAAGAACATCCTGTTCGCTCTAATCATCATAACGATGTTCTTTAATCCAGGGATTATCCCAAACTACTTGTTGATAAAAGAGCTTCATATGTTGAATAGCGTATGGTCGCTGGTCTTACCTCTGCTCATTAATGCATTCTTGTTAATTATCCTGAAAACATCGTTCACCCAGATCCCAGCTGAACTAGAAGATTCTGCCTGGATGGACGGATGTGGTCATTTCCGCTATTTGATGCGAATCGTGCTACCGTTGTCACTACCGATTTTAGCGACATTGGCTTTGTATTCTGCGGTCGATCGATGGAACATGTTTCAGGATGCGCTGTTCTATATTAACGACGCACACCTATATCCGATTCAACAAAAGCTATATGAGATCGTGATTAACAGCCAGGTGAACGATGCCATAGCCCAGGAAGGATTTGGAGGTTCTTCTCCAGTGCCAGAGAGCTTGCAGGCGGCAAGCATCATGTTCGCAACTGTGCCAATTTTACTCGTATACCCATGGCTCCAACGTTATTTTATCTCTGGTATGCTTGTGGGTGCAGTTAAAGGCTGATAGCTGTCTCGACCGTTTCAAGCGGTTGAATTCACTATACACTTAAAAGATTAAAGGGAGGATTACGCATGCGAGTAAAATTTCGCAAAACCATTACAGTAGCAATGGCAGTTTTAGCGACGTCTGCTATCGCGCTAGCAGGCTGCAGCAACTCACAAAACAGCCCAAGTAACTCAGCTACTCCGGGAAGTTCGACAGTTGCGGGCGAGACCCCGAAAGGTCCACCGATTAATTTGACGGTTGAGCTGTTTGATCGAAGTAATACGCCAGCAGGCGCACCGCCAATCACTGACAATTTCATGACGCAGTATGTTCAGAAGAACTTCGGAGATCCGAACAATATCACGGTTAAATTCATCACTGTCCCTCGCTCCGAGGAGGTCAAGAAATTGAATGTATTAATGGCTTCCGGAACTGCGCCCGATCTCGTCTTTACGTACGACAAGCCAACTGTTCAAAGTTACGTGCAAAGCGGTGGTATTGCGGATCTTGGGCCAGCGATTGAGAAATACGGACCACAGTTGAAGAAAGTACTTGCTCCAACACTGAAGGACGGCGTTTTTAACGGCAAGCAATTTACCATTCCAGCGTTACGGGTTATCCAATCGCAAACGACAAGTATTATCCGTAAAGATTGGTTGGAAAAATTAAATCTGCCTTTGCCGACGACGACGGATGAATGGTATCAAACATTGAAAGCGTTTAAGGAGAAGGATCCGGGTAATACTGGCGGAAAAGTGATTCCTTTTACGTTGATAGATATGTTCCATATTAAACCGTTGACCAACTCATTCTGGGATTGGAATAAAATTACCGAAGAGGACTTGTTCGCTGATCCAGATGGGTGGACATTGCCTGGTAACAAGGAAGCTTTCAAGTTCCTAAACAAACTATACAACGAAGGCTTGCTCGATAAAGACTTCCCGCTTGCGGCAGACTTCAGCCAGACATTTAACAAGCAAGTCGTAGGCGGTCTTGCAGGTTCTGCCACACCGAACACAAACGATCCTATTTACAGTGGATACTATGCAAACCTGAAGAAAAACAATCCCGAAGCTGTTCTCGCGACGATTGATCCGTTCAAAGCATCGAACGGCAAGTATCCTAAACCAATGTATTCTCCTAGCGGTGTTTATCTGATGGTTCCAGCAGCGAGTAAAAACGTTGATTCAGTTATCAAATATTTGAACTGGATGGCGGAACCGAAGAATCTTATCGCGCTGCAATTCGGACAAGAAGGCGTTTCTTACAAAACAGGTGACGACGGCATTCCATTTGCTTTGACAACGCCTGAAGCTAATCAGATTCTCTTTAATAATCAAGATTACGCCATGATTATGAATGGTAAATACGTGAGCACGGACACACCAGAAAAGAACATGGCAGCCAATGCGACCGACCCGCAATTTAAAGACTTCACCATCAGCAGTATTAAGACGGGTGCTCGTGACGGGTATACAGGCCCGCGCGTGGACATTCCGATTCAGGCAGAAATTAAGTACTCGCAGATTCTGAATGACAAGGTCAAGCAGATGCTTGCAAAAATTATTACTGCCAAGTCTACCGAAGTCGACAGTATCTATGATCAGCAACTTAAGGAATGGAAGGATGCTGGAGGGGAAGCCGTTATGAAAGAAAGAAGACAGGCGTATCAACAATCCTACAAGAAATAATTCTATATTGTCTAAGAAACTCGGTTCTCTCTCAATGGGGGAACCGAGTTTCATCATTCCACCACTGTTGCGCACCAGCCAATGTACGAAAAGCGCCGGATATTTTCGTTGTGACCTTCACAATCCGAATATCAAGGGGGCTTGATGAAAGTAAGGCCAACAGAGATCATGAACCAGGGTCTAAGTTGTAACCGCTTTCTAAAAAAATACAAATGATCTATTATCCATCCATGGAGTTAATTCTAAGGTTTGTATATCATAATATCAATAGTCAATACAGAGTGGCAGAGATAAGAAAATAGTCTACACCGTCGGTGACAAACAGCTGAGCTGCATTCAATTGTTAAAGCTGTAGAAGGTCGAGACCTTGTATTCGCCTTGGTGAAAACGTTTTCACAATCTGCCCAACATTAGAGGGAGGTGTTTATATTGATCGTCAAGCCCGTACGACGTAACCCAAGGGACAAGTGCTCAGTAAGAAACGGAGGCATATTTGATGGTCAATTCATTAAAAAAACCAAAATCTTTAACAAAAACAACATTTTTATCAGTAAAGTTGTAAAAAATTCCGAAATCTAAAAATTTGGCGACTCTAAACCGAGATTGTAGAGGTTGTCTTAAGAAAAGGAGTAAAACGAAGATGAACCGTGAAAAACCATTAATCAACGTCTCCCGCATGCTAGTAGTCATCATGCTGTTCTCTTTATTCGCATTTGCCCCCGTCCCGGCCGCTGCAGCCGGAGGCGAACTGACACATGAACTGAACGACCTCATTGAACAAGCCGAAGCTTTAAAAATCGGCAACGAGGAATTCCCGCTCCAGATTAGCAACACTGTCGTTGGATCCGATGTGAACCAAGCTTTCCCATGGGTGTACGCCGACGAACTCAAAGATCTTAATAACGCGCTTGCGTTCGCGCGCGATGCGCTCACTCCCGCCGGCGAAGCCATAGCCAGCCTCGAAAACGCAATAGTGAGTTTCACTGGAAAAATCAAAGCGGACGGTTCAAATCCCTATTTCCGTCTTGATCCGGGTTCCGGTAAAATACCAGTAATAATTACCGCGCCAACAAATGCTTGGACCTCAAGAACTCCCCTTGACAACCGTGTCCCCGCCGACTTTGCTGGTGGTACATACAAAATGATTCCGTATCCTTTTGCAGATTCCCAAGGCAAGGCTGATGTGCTCCAGATCAATTACGTCCATAACGGAAAGACCACCTTCGGAGGAATGACTCTTCAATCTCCGTTGTCGCCGAGTGTAGATGTCCCCGCAGGCTCAACTATTGAGTTTGATGTGTTCTATCCCAAGAGCGCGCAGGGAAAATTCATGAGGTGGAGAATCAGGAATGCCGGCTCTGACATCGATTCCTACCTCAGGGAATACGAGTACAACAACCTTAACCCAGACTGGATTGGCAGCTACAACGGTGAAACTTGGTTGTTAAAGCATCACAGCATTACCGCCACAACAGGCACTTCCTCGAACTTCATTCTTGAGCTCCATGGCGAGAATGGGCGTCCCGCAGAAACTGGTATGCTTCTTGTCGCCAACATCAAAATAACCGCACCGGACCCTAACGGAGTTGCGCTTCCGAACGTTGTCAACAAGGAAAACCAGAGTGTCGTAACGCCTTTAAAGAATGTTTACAACAAGCAAAATGGCACGTTCATGGTCGGTACGATTGGAACCGGAGCAGTAACCGGAACCAGAGCCAATCACTATGAAATCTTTGTCGACGGCAACAATCTCAAGGCCGATGGAACGCATCCCCGCGGCCCAAGCTGGCTGAAAAGCGTTACTGGTGAGGCGCTGAGCGGCGCAACCACCACCCCTGGTATAGGTGAATACAGTTTCCCGACCAGCTCTTATCAAGCGATCAGGGATTCCGGAACTCCTGGACAGTATAAGTCTCACGCCCACGTTTTGGCATGGTACAACCAGGCCCCTGCATGGATGAGACAGATGATTCCCGCGACCCTTTCATTGGGATATAATGGAACAACCGATTACTACGGATTGGGCAACGGCGTTACAGCCACGGTTAAGGTAGACAAAGAAATGGCAAGAAGAGTGCAGTTTAACCACACAATGTATGTGATGCGGCACTTCCTGACCACAGACACGAAGTATGGCTCAAGTATATCCCGCGGAGTAATCCCCTTCAATTCATGGGACGTACTCAACGAAGAGGTCCATGAAAGCCGACACAGCGAAACCATCCCCGCGGATCCGAACAGTTGGAGACAGACACTCAAAAACACCAACTGGCTTTCTGCAATGTCGGATGATCTAATTGGCGGCGACATCTCCGAGCATTACATTTACTTGCTCTTCAAAAACGCGCACATCGCGGCCCCTAACACCAAGATGGCGGCGGCATACAAAGCCAACTACGCTAACCTTCCCGAGTACATGAAGCTCGACGGACACGACAACGTTGGCAGCATTGACGCGTATATCGTTAACGATCCTCCGAAACTGACCTATAACGATTACGACATTTCTAATCGCACCAAAGCGAGGACTGTATACAACATGGTTCGCGCACTGAACACCGCATGGCTCTCCGATCCGCTGTATGACGGAAGACCACTTATCGAAGACATCGGTATCCAGGGACACGATTCGATTGGAAAGACCCTTGCAAGCGATAACCAATATGCCATGGCCCTCTATGCTTCTCTCATTGACGAAGGCCTTCTTTCCGGTATTGCCTACTCAGAACTTGACCTTAAGATGCCGACTAACACGCCAGGCGGCGGCGCGGTCGCTCCCGCAGTGCTCAATGTGAGACAGTCTGACGCCCTTGGTTATGAGTACGCGCTGATGTACAAACTGTTCAATAGGTTCGCCCCTTACATCGATCACATCATCAGCTGGGGCGTAGCCGGATCAGGATGGCAGGGAAGCTATGTGCTGTTTGACAGTCAGAGCAATGCCAATGCCGGCTACTATGGCGCCGTGAATCCGGACAGATTCGTTCTTGGGCATTCATACCTGGATGATTTCTTTGCAGGCGAATACGAGAAACTTCAGAGCAGCTATGCAATTGACCTTGGCGATCTTGGAATCTATACACCCGGTACTGGAGAAACCAAATCGCTTACAGCAACAATCGCAGCTAACAACAGTGTGACACCTGGAAGTACTTTCACAGCAGCTGTTAGCCTGGATAGCGTGACACAAAGCGTGTACGCACAGGATATCACGCTAAGCTATGATTCCAGCGTATTCGATTATGTCAGTGCAGCGGGTGCAACCAGTAACATTCAGGTTCTGAGCGAAGATACTGCTACCCCTGGAAAAGTGAGAATCATTTCCGTGAATATCGGAGGGGGAGCTGGAACTAGCACACCTGTTTTGAATATAACTTTTAAGGTGAAGTCCGGTGTTCAAAATACAACTGGAACCATTGCAGTCTCTCAAGCGAAGACTGGCGGTCCTGATGGAACCGTAACCACTGCGGCACTGAGCAGCAAGACTATATCCGTTGGTGCTATTCAACTGGATAAAACTGCTTTGAATGCAGCAATTACGAGTGCACAATCCCTGTACAACGC
The DNA here is from genome assembly GCF_964253335.1 of Paenibacillus sp. LjRoot56. NCBI lineage: Bacteria > Bacillati > Bacillota > Bacilli > Caryophanales > Paenibacillaceae > Paenibacillus > Paenibacillus sp. LjRoot56. The sequence continues at coordinate 1,309,530 of NZ_CAXURV020000004.1, read as the reverse complement.
GGCTATAGTAGGTACTCGACCTGGCCAATATCCGCAAGCAGCTAAAGACGCACTCCTTGGAGCAATTAACACAGCAATTGCTGTAAGAGACAATGCAAGCGCAACTCAAGCCCAAGTTGACAGTGCTCTCGCAGTACTCAACACCTCGATTGATACATTCAAAGCAACAGCTAATAAGTCTACAGACATAAACGGAGATGGCGACACCAACGTAGGTGACCTCGCGATTGTAGCTTATCACTATGGCAAGAACTCCACCAGCGCAGATTGGGCAAAAGCTAAGGTTGCTGATATGAACGCCGATAACAAAATTGATATCTGGGATCTTGCGTATGTCGCAACTACCATCAATTAATTCATTAACCCTATCGTAAAATAGCAATCCCAACTACAAAAAACTGCTGTAATGAAGGAGACCACTGAAAAAGTCCCCTAAATACAATCAAAGGTATAGCTTACTCAAAAATTGAGGATGCTGTACCTTTTTTTTCGATTCCAAAAGTTCCTTATAGATGCTATTACCACCCATTGAGATCAGCAATTGCGTAACCCTAAGCTTCACATGGGAGCAAGGAAATGGTTGTAACTAGTTGTCTAAGGAATTGTTAATTCTTCTGATGAGTTTTGTTATCCATCCGGTATTTCAAAGGATTTGTTAGAACTAACTTCTTGAATGTTCTGTTGAAATAAGTAAAGTTGTCAAAGCCTACGGCTGGAGCAATTTCGCTCATTTTTTTATTGATGCAAGTTGCACCTGATCTTGTTCATGACTTCGCTATTCGTGGTGGATATCGATTCGTACTAAATCAAATTGCCTATCCAGAAAAGATGACAGAAGGCAAGAGATATGTAATTCACCATTCTTGGAAGAACACAGGAGTAGGGAAATTACCAAACAGTTTAAAAAACTGGGGATACAAATATAAGCTTTCATTCGCATTATTGAATAAAGATATTTGTAATCTCGTTTATCAGATGCTCGATATGGCTGAATCATCAGATGGGTTGAAAGGTTTTGAATTTAAGTATCAATCTCGTTTTTGCCCTCGTGATGTCTCACCTGGCACCAATCATTTTGGGATAGCGAGCGTCAATACGGCAAACAAGTGTGAGTCAGAGATCAAACTAGCTATCGGCAATGAACGCACGAACCGGTTTTGTTTATAAGTCGTTCTAATAATAGCCTCTATCGAAGTGTGATTAAAACACGTGGATAGAGGTTTTTCTTACTATGTAATGTATAAATATTTTTATTGATAGACAACTATAATCTAATTGGATTTATAGAAGAACTGAAGATACAATAAGACCGTAACAACAAATCACAATCAGAGGAGAGAAATCAAAATGAAAAAAAATATATTAATCGTTGTCACCTCAGCCAATCAAATTAATAGCGAAAAGTCTACAGGACTTTGGCTTTCGGAATTTGCTGAGTCCTACATTGAGTTTTCCAAACATGGTTTTAACATCACAGTAGCTAGTCCTTTAGGAGGTAAAACTCCGATTGATAAAAATAGTTTGAGTGAAGAATTGCATCAAGAAATACTGGATACGGAGAAATTTCTTGCGGATACAATGAAACTGGATGGGGCAAAAGCTTCAGATTACGATGCTATTTTCTTGCCAGGCGGCCATGGGACGATGTTTGATTTGCCTGATAACGAAAACCTTCAATCTTTACTTAAAGAGTTTTATGAGTCCGGAAAAATTGTAGCCGCGGTATGCCACGGACCAGCTGGTTTGGTTAATGCAAAGTTATCGAATGGGAAATATTTAGTAGAAGGTAAACGAATTACAGCCTTTACAGATTCGGAAGAAAAAGCTGCTGGTTTAGATCAATATATGCCTTTCCTTTTGGAATCCAAACTTCGTCAATCTGGTTCTAGCTTTGTTACCGCACCGGATTGGAGCGACCATTACGAAGTTGACGGAAATTTGATAACAGGTCAAAATCCTCAATCAACAATTAGCGTAGCCAAAGAAATTATTGCCAAATTGAAATAAATAATCTGGAGTAGAAAAGGTTAAAGCTAAAACAGGACGACAGTTTGCAGTTGTCCTGTTTTATTTACATGTAAAAAATTAAATGGAGGAGTAACAAGGAAGATATTGAGACTATTTTAAGAAAATCATTATAACAATTTAAGGGGTGTTTTGTTTTGAGTAATCAACTGTTCTCTCCTTATAAACTTAAGGGATTAGAATTAAAAAATAGAGTTGTAATGGCTCCTATGTGTCAATACTCCGTAACCGCTAAGGATGGCAAACCAAACGAATGGCACTATGTTCATTATCTTAGCCGCGCCATAGGTGGGACAGGCCTAATCATCTTAGAAATGACAGACGTTGACCCAGATGGTCGAATCACGGATTTTGATCTAGGTTTGTGGTCCGATGAGCAGATTCCGGCATTTTCTAGAATCATCGAAGGTGTTCATGCTCATGGTGCGAAAATTGGAATTCAAATTGCTCATGCGGGTCTAAAAGCTGAAGATGCTACAGAACCTGTGGCCCCATCAGCAATAAAACTTCCAGAATCTCATTATAAGATGCCCCGGTCTCTTACAACTGATGAAGTTAAAGATATGATTCAACTCTTCGCCGATGCAACTCGCCGTGCCATCCATGCAGGCGTAGATATGATTGAACTTCATGGAGCCCATGGATATTTGATTCACCAATTTCATTCACCCTTAACCAATAAGCGCGAAGATGTTTACGGAAAGAATCTGGATAAATTTGGTGTTGAAGTGATTAAAGCCGTCAAAAAAGAAATGCCAGCAAACATGCCGTTAGTCTTCCGAATTTCTGCAGTTGAATATGCGGATGGCGGCTATGATATTGAGCATGCTATTGAGTTATGTAAAGCTTACCAAGCTGCTGGTGTTGATTCATTTCATGTAAGTTCTGGCGGGGAAGGACTGAAAGGAATAAGAAAGCCTGGCAACTATCCAGGCTACCAAGTGCCGTTCGCACGGAGGATCCGAGAATCTCTTAGAATACCTGTTATTGCTGTAGGCATGCTTGAGGAGCCGGCAATAGCAGAGTCAGTGATTGGCAATGAAGACGCAGATTTGGTGGCAATTGCACGCGGCATGCTTCGGGATCCTTATTGGGCAACAAATGCTGCCATTTCACTGAGAAGCGAAAATACCAACGTTCCAAAACAATATGAGAGGGCTTATCTATAAACAGACAGGTGAAAAATTTAAAAAAATGGGATCAGGAATGCAGTAATGAAAAAAGCGATTGCGAGATGAGGGAGTACCCACTAATAGTTCTCTGACTATCAGTAGGTACTCCCTCAAGCATGTTGGTTACACTAGAATTGGTTAACTAATAACCCCCATAAATATGTAGTGAGGTAACCGTCTGCAATTTATAGAAAAGGATATATAATAGATGTAATGAGACAGGATTGTACGAGAGGAACTTGTTCAATGGCTAATTTTGAATGGTATCGGAGTTTTATCAGTATTTATAAACATAATTCTGTATCGGAAGCGGCGAAGACACGGTTTCTGACGCAGCCTGCAATGAGTCAACATTTAGCCTCACTTGAAGCAGAGGTTGGTGAACCTTTGTTTACAAGAATATCGCGGAAAATGATTCCGACTGAACGTGGAAAAGAACTTTATACACAATTAGCACCTCTAATTGAGTCACTGGAGGAGGCAACGTTAAGTTTTAGAGCAGTCTCATCTCCCACACTGCCGATTGTGAAAATTGGCACTGCGCAAGAGTTTTTTAGAGAAAGAATTGCGCCATACCTCGGAAGCTTTAACATACGTGTAAATGCCTATTTCGGGTTGGCTTCTTATATTTTAGAATTATTAATTGATGATAAGGTCGATTTGATCGTGACTTCACAAAAGTATTCAGAGCCCGGCGTAGAGTATATTCAATTTGTAAAAGAAGAGTTTGTTGTAGTAGCACCATATCATTTTCATGAACCTGATTTTATTAACGCAAAACAGTTAGAATCGTGGCTGTGTTCACAAACATGGCTTAGTTACGGTCTTGAATTGCCTATCATCAGAAGATTTTGGAGGGAGAACTTTCAAAAACGTCCTCAACTGAAACCAGAACATGTATTACCCGATTTGCATATTATTTTGTCTGCAATCGAGCATGGTGCTGGAATTAGTTTATTGCCTTCTTACATGCTGGCAAGCGCCATACAAAACAATAAAGTAAAGATCATTTGTGAACCTAAAAAAGTAACTAATGATTTATATTTTGCTTATAAAATAAAAAATCGGAACATGCCCAAATTAATAATGATGATAGAAGCTCTTAAAATAGTGCAAAGAAAAGATGATTGACACCAATTAAATGCATCTTTTCGTCTTTTTAATCCAATTCGTATCGATATTTACATTCAAATATTAATCACTTTTGATTTTAACACCATTAAGCCGGTACTCCGTTAAAGACACCCCGAAATGCTTTTTGAAACTAGTGTAAAAATAATTGCTTTTTTCCATGCCGCACTTTTCCAAGATGTCAATGATGGGAAGCTGTGAATGTTCCAAATAATGTTTAAGCTTCTCCATTCGTACCACCGTAATGTACTCGGCGACAGATTTGCCAGTGGCATTTTTGAAGAGCTTGCCAAGATAAACGGAGGAAATGGCCAGCGTTTCCGCGCAGCTGATGAGCGTTAGATTTTTATCTTGGTAGCTTGCGTGAATCAGGGTCATGACACTTTTAACAATTTCATCTTTCTTATGATCCTTGGCCCCTTCTTTCAAGAGCACGATATCATCGATCAAGGAAAAAAAAGTTTCCTCCATTTCATCAAGTGTCTCTAATCCTGTTACTTTATGAAGAAAATCGATCGAAATGATGTTCATCTTGGCTTGCGTGCCTTCTGCAATTCGATTTAATTCGTTGTAAATGGCGTAGAACAGATAAATAATCGAGGTGATGATATTGTCATAAGTGGAACGCTCGATCAGCCGGATAATCTCTTTGTAGGCCTCCTTGGATGCTTTGCCGTTTCCGAGTTTCAGCGCATCGATGAGCTGTTTTTCTTTGGTCGTCGGGAACGTGAATCGTTCGCTGTCAACTTCTTTCAGAGTTTCGGGTGATAGGATACTAGCGTGCCCAAATCGGATTCTATACAAGGCAAGACTAACTGTTTCTTCATAGAGACTTTTGATTTGCTCAGGTGAGTTAATCACATAACCTAGTGTACCTGATATTGAAATGTTTAAATGCTTTGCAACATAGTGCTGGATGCTTTCGACAATGTCATGAAATGTGTGATAGAGTGTGCTGGAATCTGCCTCTGAGTTACTGATATTAGCCAAGACAATTAACTCATCGGCAGCGGAATCAATGACTTCATTGCCGTAATGGTCAGCCGTAAACTCTTTGGCGATGTTTGCGATTGCATACTTGTACAGAGAGCGATCCTTCTCACTATGCTTTAAAATGAAATTGTTATAGCCATCAATCTTCAACATAAACAAGAATAATGGTTCCGTAAATTTGACAGTAATGTCCAGGTCCTTGTCTGTATGAGAGATATGATTAGGAAGTACAAGGCTAGAGGAAGATAAGACATGCTTCAAGTATTCATTCTTTAATACGGGCATGCTGTTCCTTTTCATACTCTCCAAGGAGTCCGTTTTGTCCAGCATGCCACTGAAAGCACTAGCTAGGAATCCGACTTCATCAACGAATTTTTCGGATTTGTTGTTCGAATGAAGTCTATTCTTAATTCCGCTTGTGAGCTGACCAATAGGCCGATATAACTTTTTAGATGCGAGAAATGCGTAGAAGAGCCCTAGCAGTAATATAAGAGCGCAAAAAGTAACGGTGATGGTGCGGTTGCGTTTTACACTTGCAAATACAGCGTTATATGGCGTAATACTGACAAACTTCCACCCTAACTCATTGGAAGAAACATACGAGATCACGTGCTTTTCACCTTCAAAATTATCGAAAATAGTTCCAGATGAAGCCGCGGATGCGCTCATTTCTTTAAAATAGGAAAGATCACCAATGTTTTTCATAAACATCTCCGGTGAGGAATGACTGACAATTGAGCCGTTTTCATTGACTACGAATAGCTCGCTCCCATCTCTGCTCATGTTCTTATCGATAGACGACAGTGTCATACGGAGCCAATCAGCATCAACGTTTAGAATAATAGCATTGCTGTAATTTTCTCTGTAATCGCTTACATCGAATAACATATACGTGTACACATTGACCAAGTTCGAGTTGGCTTCAGCGTTAGCTTTAATTTTCCTTGATATCGGATAAAGGGTAGGTAGACTCTTAATGTTCTGTAGGTTGCCTAGCCATCGCGTGATTTCTTTATCGTAGAAGTCGGCGCTGTTATAAAAAGTATCTGAAGGCGTGGCAATCATGGTGTCAGTTTTACGATTATAAATGTATGCGGAATGTATATATGTATTCGGGATCGCGAGTGAACTTAGAGTTTGAATCGCCTTGCTAGTTATTAAAATATCTTCTTCGTTACTGTTGGCGAAAGCTATGAGGGGATTATTTAAAGAAAGTGTTTGGCAAAACTTCTTAGCCAGTGTATCCATGTAAATGGCGCTATAGCTCGTTTTGGACAAGATATCGGTTTTCATTTCCTTCAGCATGTTGATGGAAGAGGACGTGTAGTTATAGTACAGCAATGATGAAAGCACCAAAATTAAAGAAGTGATGATGACAACGAATGAAATGAGTAACTGATTAAAAATACTGGTACGGGTATTTATTGTAACCAACGTAACCACCTCGATTGTAAAATGCTTTCAATATTGTCATGTTTAGTTTAGCCGATTCTGCCCATTTCGAAAAGACATGGTGGAGAAAGAAGCCCTCTTTCATCATTTTTTAGAGATTTGCTAATTTTCGGAGAAGGTTCAGCATTAAAAATTGGAGATATATTGAATTGTTATTGTTTCAATTCGCGATTTCATGGATTACGATAAGTCTACGAAAGCATCCAATACTGGAGGAGATAACCCTATGAGGTCGACGGCCGTAAAGTCTAAAATGTATGCAATGAAAAAACGAAGGCGAAGAGCTCTTCCAGTGGTTAGTGAATTGATTAAAAACAAAACCTTTTATGCCATGATGCTTCCCGGTCTTCTTTTCATCCTTATTATCTACTATATGCCGATGTTCGGGGTGGTTATCGCATTTCAACAATATAACCCGTTCAAAGGAATTTTCGGTAGCCCTTGGATCGGATTTAAGAATTTTGAGTTTCTGTTCAAATCAGATGCCATTTACCAAATTACGTTTAATACGATCTTCTATAATCTTATCTTCATTATTCTTGGGATAGGTCTTGCGTTAGTGGTCGCCATTCTGATCGATGAAATCGGAAATCGTTTTCTTGCGGGGGCCTACAAAAGTATATTGCTGCTTCCTTATCTCTTGTCGTGGGTGGTGGCTGAATATTTATTAAATTCCTTTCTGAGTCTGGATAGAGGCATTATCAATCAATTGCTTCAATTCGTGGGAGCAGATCCTGTTCAGTGGTACTCGGAGCCAATGTACTGGCGATTTATTTTACCTGCTGCCTATGTGTGGAAAAATGTAGGTTACTTTGCAGTTATTTTTGCAGCTGGAATCGCTGGCATTTCAAGTGAATACTACGAAGCGGCTAAAATGGACGGGGCCAGTAAGTTTCAACAAGCCATTCGGATTACAATTCCGCTGCTCGCCCCGATTACGATTACACTCGTGCTTTTACAGGCAGGGAAAATCTTTTATGCGGGATTTGGGGATTGGGGTATGTTTTATAACCTGCCCAAGGAATCCGGTGTTTTGTTTAGCACTACGAATGTAATTGATACTTACGTATATAGATCGTTGAAAAAAATGAGCGATTTCGGTATGTCCTCCGCTGTCGGCTTATACCAGTCTTGCGTCGGCTTCATTCTCGTCGTCGCTTCCAATTACGTGATTCGTCGATACGATCGCGACAGTTCCTTGTTCTAGGAGGTTTACCCCAATGAAGCAGCTTTCCTTCTCACGAATCTCGTTGAATGTTGTTTTTTTCTTGTATTCGGCTCTGTCCTTAATTCCACTACTAATCATCTTATCCGTTTCGTTCACTGACGAGCAGTCGATCTTTCAGAGCGGATACGGGTTAGTGCCACAAAAATTCAGCTTGAATGCTTATTCCTACATTCTTGCAGGGAATTCGCCAATCATCAGGGCATACTTGGTTACCATTTTTGTTACACTTGCAGGAACAGCGCTGCATTTGATTATATCCTCAATGTTTGCCTACAGTCTTTCGAGGAATGAAGTAAAGTACAAAAATATTGCCTCATTTCTGGTTGTATTCTGCCTTTTATTTAATGGAGGCTTAGTACCATGGTATATCTTGCTATCTAAATATTTACACCTGAAAGATACGATATTCGTGTTGTTTGTGCCTTATCTGGTATCCTCTGTTAACGTTCTCATCATGAGGAATTTCTTTAGAACGATCCCTGATTCAATCATTGAATCCGCACGCATTGACGGGTCCGGCGAGTTCAATACGTTTATCAAGCTTGTTATTCCCTTATCAACGCCTGTACTAGCAACAATTGGTCTATTCGTAGCCGTGTTTTATTGGAATGACTGGTTCACAGCAGCGATTCTCGTTGAAGACAGCAAGTTGTATACGCTTCAGTTCCTGCTGCAATCCATCATGAATAACATTGCCTTCTTACAAGGAAACGCTTTGACTGTGCGAGCAGCCGCCATGATGCCGGATGAAACGGCCAGAATGGCAACCTGCGTGTTAGCCGTAGGGCCCATCGTGCTCACGTATCCTTTTCTGCAAAAATATTTCGTCAAAGGATTAACGCTTGGCGCAGTCAAATCGTAAGGCTGGCTTTACCGGGAAGCACGATGCACCCGTTAAGCATAAATAAGACATTAACATGGAGGTCAAAATCAATATGGTGAAAATGAAAAAAGCGCTAGGTATGACTGCAGCTCTATCCATTGTACTTGCAGGCTGTGGGTCAAATGAACCCGTTCAAACGGCTTTGCAAGAAACAGTAAAACCGGCTGAAACAGCAGCCGCTGTCGCAGCTCAGTCTACTCCAGAACCATTGAAACCAGTAGAACTGACGTATTATTTTCCGAATTCACCTCAGAAGGATCTCCAAACTGTTGAAGATGCTCTAAACAAGCTAGTTAAACCGAAAATCAATGCAACTGTACATCTCAAACTCATCGATTGGGGAGCATACGAGGAAAAAATGAAAGTTGTCATGGCATCCGGTGAGCCGTATGATCTCGTCTGGACAGCTGCAGGCTTCAACAACTATTTCCAAAACGTTGCTAACGGGGCTTATGCTCCGCTGGACGATCTTATTACCAAATATGCGCCAGACACGAAAAAGGGCATTCCCGACATGTTCTGGAACGCTGTGAAGGTGAAAGGGAAAACGTATGGTGTTCCTGTCTTCCAGCAATCAACAGCGGGTTATGGCTATTTAATTCAGAAGGCAGTGGCGGATAAATATAAAATGGACTGGAAATCGGTGAAAAAGCTGTCCGATCTAACACCATTCCTCGAAACTGTGAAGAAGAACGAGCCTAATCTCATTCCATGGGAATATTCCCAAAACAGCGACGCTTTCTTTACAGCACCGCCGATGTTCGGTATGGAATCTCTAGGCGACACAAAGACACCTGGTGATCTTTATTTGAAAGACGGCGCGAAAGTTATTAACCAGTACGAAACGCCAGAATTCAAAGAATACATCACCATGATGAGAGACTGGTTCACAAAAGGATATTTGAGAAAAGATGCAGCCACCTTGAAAGAAACTGGTGCAGATCGCAAGGCAGGTAAGAATGCGCTGCAGCTCGGTCAAATCGATATCGACTCACAAGGATTTGAGCAAGCTGGTTTGGCAGCGACAGGAAGAATGTCGAATTTCAACCCAGATACGCAATCCTATGATTTGCAATTTGTAAAGCCGCTGCTCACGACTGACAAAGCTGCTGCGACGATGACAGCCATTGCCGCTAATTCGCCAAATAAAGAACGCGCGATGATGTTCCTTAATCTGCTCAATACAGACAAAGACATCTATAATACACTTGTTTGGGGTGTTGATGGCAAGCATTACAAGAAAGTTGCGGATAATCGGATTGAAACGAATAAAGATGGCGGGTACCAAATCTTTGCGCCTTGGGAATTCGGTAACATGAAGCTGACGTACATTTTTGAAGGTGACCCTAAGGGTGGGGAAGTAAACAACAAGTTCACGAATATGTGGGTGGATCTCAATATGAAAGCAACACCATCCAACGCGCTCGGCTTTGTCTTTGATTTTACGCCAGTGAAGTCAGAGAAGGCGAACGTGGATGCGGCCGTCGATGAGCTTTACTACGCGCTTGCCAGCGGTTCCATTGATCCAGAGAAATACTTACCGCAATTCCTGGATAAATTGAAAAAGGCAGGTGCTGACAAAATTATCGCTGAGAAGCAAAAACAATTAGATGCATGGAAAGCGACCAAATAAATAAGTCTGTTCAAAGGAATGTGAACTCGTTTACTGGAAAACTGCGTAGAGGACACTATTCTATGCAGTTTTCTGCTTTTATGAAAAGTTATTAGAGAAAAGTGTATTTTAAGCCAAGGAGAGATTATGTAATGGGAAAAATAACAGCAGTCTTGATCGGAGCTGGACAAAGAGGTGCAGGTGCGTATGCGCCCTACGCCTTGGAGCATCCGGATGACATACAATTCGTCGCAGTAGCGGAGGCGGATGCTGAGCGCAGAGATCGCTTTCAGCAAACACATCATATTGCTGGCGAATGTAGCTTTGCGAGCTGGGAGGAGTTGCTGGCAGGACCTAAGCTTGCGGATGCCGTACTCATTTGTACACAGGACAACATGCACTTCGTACCTACGATTCAGGCATTGGAGAAGGGGTACCATGTGCTTTTGGAAAAACCAATGTCTCCTGACCCTGCGGAATGCTTGATCATGGCGGATTACGCGGAATCCTGCAATCGTGTGTTTTCGATTTGTCATGTGCTGCGATATACGGACTTTTTCGCCACGTTGAAAGGGATTATTTCGGATGGGAGAATTGGTAAGTTGGTTTCTATTCAACATACGGAAAATGTGGAACATCGCCACCAAGCGCATAGTTTTGTGAGAGGCAACTGGCGCGATGCAACGAAGTCCAGTCCAATGATTCTCGCTAAGAGCTGCCATGATATGGACGTTCTGCAATGGCTGGTTGATGCGGAGTGTACGAAAGTATCATCCTTTGGCTCGTTAACCCATTTTCGCCAAAATAATGCCCCTGAAGGTGCACCCACACGTTGTTTGGACGGATGCCCGGTACAAGAGACATGCCCCTACTACGCGCCTAAAATGTACATAGAAAGGGACGATTGGGTAGGTACTGTGCTGCGGCAAGTTATCAGCAATGATACGAGCGACGAGGGCGTGCTTCAAGCCTTGCAGGATGGCCCGTATGGAAGATGCGTCTACCATTGTGATAATAACGTAGTTGATCATCAGGTCGTCAATTTGGAATTTGCGAATGAGGTGACCGTTGCTTTTACAATGAGTGCTTTTACATTCGAAGGCGGTAGGTCATTGAAAATTATGGGGACACTGGGCCAGATCAGAGGCGATATGGAGAAAAATGAAATCGAGGTGACTAGCTTTATCACCCGTGAGAAGGAAATAATCCGTCTAGATACAAATTTAGCTGGGCATGGCGGTGGCGATGTGGGTATCATGCGGGATTTCGTTCGCCTCGTTCGAAGCGATGGCAAGGAAAAGAGTCTTACTGGCGCGCAGGTTTCGGCGCAAAGTCATCTTCTTGCTTTTGCTGCTGAAAAGTCAAGATTGGAAAGTCGCGTTATTATTATGACAGATTATAAGTCTGAACTGAAAAACAACGCATAAGTGGCTCTCGCACATGTTACTTGCGACTGAGCGACACCATAAATAAACTGTACACTTAAAATAATGTGCAAATCGGGTGAAATATGATCTGGCTTCATTACTATTCAAAATTCAAAGACGAGCACGATTACGGATGAAGTCAACCGTCAAAAGCAGGAGAGGAATTCTGATAAACTCGATCGGCAACAAGTATTGGACCCCCAGCTGAATCTGAATTTGGGAAGCATATAGCCCTTCTTGTGGAAACAACCATGCAAGAATAAACACGACTGGGGCTACCATCCAGATTGAATGTTTCCATCGTTTTATTCCTGATAATTGAGAAATACCATAACCACTGCTCAATATGCCGATTCTTGGAGCCTCAGGTCTATTCGGTTGTCCACTGATCATTTGGATTTAGAAAGAACAAAGGAACTAAGCGATTGAACGTGCTTAGTTCCTTTGCGTTGAATCCCCCAGTTCTTTCTTAAGCAGTTTGCGGTCAAGTAATTCGACAGAAAGCTTAAGAAAGCACGAGTATTTCCCCTTTAAATTGCATCCTAGAAAGTACTAGCCTTGTTTGTATCCTGGCACCAGCGAGAAGAGCGAAGAGATCGGATCAAGATATCGACTGCTTCTTCCGTTCGTAGATGGGTTAGTGCTTCCACAGCATAGGCTCTGACGTATCGGTCCTTACTATATAGTGCTTGTTCAAGGGAGCGAACAGCCTCACTCACGTTCCCAACTTTACCAATACGCAGCAGTGAAAGTGCTGCCGTATATCCGATTTTATTGGTAATGTAAGGTTGAAATCCGACTTTCAGCTTTTCCGACTCCAGTTTACTAGCGTTGGCATCAAACTCATTTCGTAAAGAATCTTGCAATACTTTCGCTATAGCGGAAACTATTTGTTCACCAGGATCCTTGATCATCCCTATTGCTTCAACCGCATTTCGGCGTACCCATTCACTCTCATCCTGTAAGCTGGTTATCAGTGAAGGTACCACTTCACCGTCAGATGAGCCTATCATGCCGAGTACGAAAATGGCTAGCGCCCTACGGTGATCATTCTCATGTTTCAACGTGCGGAGTAGCTCGGGAATAGCCTCAGTACCAGCTCCTTGCAACCCGTATGCGGCACGTTCTGCAGTTAGGTTCGATCCTTCAGTTATATGCTTAATTAAAGTTTCGATACCTGGTTCGCCAAGTTGTCCTAGCGCATAGGCTGCGTTCAAAGCAGTCGTTTCCACTGGATCTTGCAATAGCTTCCCTAATGATGGAGCACAGGAAGCTGCGGCTATACCTATAAGCCCCATTTCATCTGCTGCACTTCCGCGATCTGTCGCGTCTTCTGCTTCAAGCTGCTGCTTTAGTGCTAATAAGCGCTCTTCAGATACAGCTGAACGAACTTGGTTCGGTGTACTTTCTCCGCGCAGCCATTGCCATACATCCTGCCATAACGTCCAGTGGGTAGCAGGTGTTCCTTCTGGTACAACCATCTCTGCATGTTGATGATTCCAGCTCGGCCTAGTCGGTGCACTCAATCTGAGGAATTGAAACTTAAGCATATATCGATCTAGGTTTGAGATATTAAGTGAAGCTTTATGCCACAAGTCAAAATGCACTAATACCATTGTACCTGCCTTGCCGGTGGGCAATAACGTCTCACCTCGGTCACCGAGAAATTTTTCGTAATACTGGCTACCTGGCATGATCGCGGTAGGCCCTAAATCCTCAGTAACATCTTGGGTGTAATAGAAGAGCATAGCCCACCACGGTCGATGACTGCGCATGGAGGACCAGTATCCATCTTTGTGCCATTGTCCGCCACCAGGCATTTCGCTACCCGGTCGGTTGTAATGACAGTGGCGATGTGGGTGCATGTAGTAATCTGAGCCTAGTACACTGCTTAAGGCACCCTTGACGGTTGGCGTATCAAATAGGTGCTGAATATCTGGAACACGAGGGAGAATGTTATTTCCTGGATTATGTTCATTATGCAAAACATAATTAATCTGGTTCATGATGCTGAGATGAAGTTCGTTCGGCAGCTCGTTCTGAATGATAAGATAACCTTTCGTAATAAAGTGCATCATTTGTTTATCTGTCAATAAGTAGTTACTGTCTATCATTGCAAATCCTCCTTGTAAATCGTTGTTTATACGATAAACATTACAATGTTTGGAGTCGTTTGTATTTGCAAAATCGTCAAAAATTTGTACAATCGTCATATCATTTGTTTTAATTTTACGTAAGGGGTGGTGTTCAAGGATGGAATTCGCTAACTTACATCCTTATGTGTACTATGCAACTCGATACCCATTCTCCAAAGATCAGACAAGTAGAAATAGGACTTGTTATACCTCTTCACTTTATTTAATAAGTGATGGGAAAGGTATTATACAAACCTGTAACCGCACGTATGAAGTAAAAGCGGGCTCTCTTGTGTACATTCCAGCAGGTCAACAACATCACTGGGTTGCTGACAGCTGTGATCCTATGGTTCATGTATGCTGTTATTTCGATTGGTCATATGTAGATCGTCGGGCACGAGCGGACCACCCAAGCCTGATCTGTTATGATGCGGCTACGCTGCAACCTGACTTGATAGGCCCTACATTTCCTTATGTATTACCAGAGTATCTGATCGTGGAGAAGCTGAGGATGTGGTTGGAATTATTTGGGAAATTTTACACGGACAATCAAGATACAAATAATCGAACGTATATTCGCAATCTAAGGACCCAGGGTAACTTTCAACAATTTATCGAGTTTTATCTCACGTTTGCCCTAAAAAAGGAGCATATCCCCAACCTACATATGGCTAGATTGCTCGAACGATTAGATCAGGATCTTGTACAAGGGAATTTGCAACCTTTGGAAACCTATTATAACGAGTTGAAAATAAGTCGTGGTTATTTTTTCGATATATTTAAACAGGCTACAGGGAAGCCACCAACACAATATATTATTCACTTCAGAGTTAATCGGGCAAAGGAAGACCTTCTTCATTCAAGTTTAACGATTACGGAGATCGCAGAGAAGCATGGTTTTTCATCTTTGCATTACTTTTCAAAGCTGTTCCACAAGTTACACGGTCAATCACCACGGGAGTACAGGGACAAGAACAAGTAGAAGTTAATGACGAAATGGATGACGTAGTAATCATGTGGATTACTGGATCTAAAATAAGTATTTAAAAATATACTATTTATTTCACATCATAAATCGTGTATGATTTACGATATGAGATTAAAGAAAAGGTGATAGCAATGAAAAAAGGCTTAAGTCGTTATGTTTTGACCGATGAAATTTACACCTTATTAAAGGAACAAATCCTAAACCATGAGATGCCCTCTGGTGAAAAGATTAATATTGATCAGCTGGCCCGTGATCTAGAGGTCAGTAACATTCCAATTCGCGAAGCACTTTCCCGGTTAATGGCTGAGGAATTGGTGTACACGGTCCCTTTCAAAGGGATGTACGTGGCTCAGATTTCGCTGCAAGAGTTGGATGAAATGTTTGAAATTCGTAAGGAGTTGGAATCGTTAGCGATCCGCAAGGCGGTGTCACAAATTCCTGAAGAGAAGTTAGCCCATTTGGAACAGGAAATGAAGACAAGGGCCACGAGTCATCCGGCAAATGATGAGGAGAAAATCAAATTAATCGCTGACATGAATCAGAGCTTGCACGGTTTGATTCTCGACTATTGTAATAACCAATCATTAGCCAACCTGATTCACGTCTATATTGATCGCATTCAAAGATATTCAGCTCTCTTTCACAAGGGGATGGAGCAGCAATTGCTGCAAGAGGAATGGGATGAACACATGTTAGTCGTACAAGGGTTAGTGGCTCGGGATGCATCATTGGCGGAAGCTGCGTTACTCAAGCATTTGAACAATTCACATCTTAGGACTCGAGGATTTATTCTCTAAAGAATGGAGGCGAAGTTCATGATATTAGCAGGTAAAACAGCCATAGTGACAGGCGGAGGATCAGGGATTGGCGAAGCGATTGTTCGTTTATTTGCCGCTCAGGGGGCGATGGTGATGATTGCCGATTGGAACGAGAAAGAAGCCTTTCAATTGGCGTATGAGTTGACGTCTTCAGGACATCATGTTTCCGCATGGCAAACAGACGTATCAAAAAGTACTGACGTACAGGTACTTATCCATGAAACCGTGCAGAAATTTGGGCATCTAGACGTGCTCGTAAATAATGCGGCTGTCATTTTACCCAAGTTCCTTGAAGATGTAGAGGAAGAGGAGTGGGATCGCCTCCACGATATTAACTTGAAAAGTGTGTATTTGACCATCAAATATTCCCTTCCCCATTTAAAAGAAAGTCGAGGTGCTGTCGTGAATATGGCTTCCCTCAATGGCTTGATTGGGCAAAAGATGAATCCTGTGTATGCAGCCACCAAAGGTGGTGTCGTGGCATTTACGAAAGCGCTTGCAATTGATTATGCTCCTGCTGGCATTCGCGTGAATTGCATCTGTCCGGCTGGTGTTTCTACACCGTTGCTACAGCAGTGGATTCAGGATCAAGTGGACCCGATCGCAACGATTCAGGCTCTGAATGATATGCATCCCATTGGCCGGCCGGCAACTTCGGAAGAAATTGCGCAATCTGCGCTATATCTGGCAAGCTCACAGTCAGGTTTCGTTACAGGTGTAGCACTTCCCGTCGATGGCGGCGCTTCACTTGGTTATTAATACATAGCAAACAACCATATTAAAGGAGATGGACCACATGAAAATTACAAAAGTAGAGAGCTTTGTTTTACATGTACCGATTATGCCACCGATTACAGATGCTATCAATGTGGCTACACACTGGGGATTAGCGGGCGTTCGTATTTTTACCGATGAAGGCTTTATTGGATATGGATATACAGGAACTTGTGCCCATGGTGATGATATGATCGTGGATACGATTGATAAATACTATGCCCCTCTACTGGTCGGCAAAGATCCGTTTATGGTTAGAGCGCTCTGGGAAGAGATGCGTTTTGGTAAAATGCACTGGATCGGCCGATCAGGCGTGACGCATATGGCGCTTGCTGCGGTGGATATTGCCCTGTGGGACATTATGGCGAAAGCCTCCAATAAGCCGCTTTGGCAGTACCTCGGCGGAGCGAAAACGAAGCCGATCAAAGCCTACAACACCAACGGTGGTTGGTTGAACTGGTCGCAAGACCGTTTGCTCAAGGATGTAATGGAGATCGTGGAAGCAGGTTTTACGGGTGTCAAAATCAAGGTCGGCAAGCCGGATCCGCGTGAGGATTATGCTCGCTGTAAGGCTGTTCGTAAGGCGATCGGTGATGATGTTATTTTTATGATCGACGTGAATCAACAATGGAACATCAGTACGGCGATGACGTGGGGCAAAAAGCTCGAAGAATTCGACCTGTTCTGGTTAGAAGAACCGCTAAATCCGGATGATATTATGGGTCATAAAAAGCTCGCTGATGAGCTGAACGTTCCAATCGCACTAGGTGAGCATGTCTATAACAAATACGCTTTCCGTGATTACATTCACCAAGGTGCTATCGAATATTGCCAAGTGGACGTTACCCGTGTAGGTGGGATTACCGAATGGCTGCAAGTTGCCGGCTTAGCGGGATCGTATGATGTGCCGATCTGTCCGCACGTAGGCGATATGGGCCAAATCCATCAGCATCTCGTTGCTGCCACGCCAAGCGCGATTATGCTGGAGTACATTCCGTGGATCCGACATATCTTTGAAGAGCCAGCGACTGTGGTAGACGGCCATTATTTGTTGCCGCAGATGCCGGGGGCTTCGACAACGATTTTGCCTAGGTATTTTGAGGAATATCGGATTCGCTAGAGATATTTTTTGGTGCTGATATATACATATTATGCATGAAATTGTAGCCGCAACTAATCAGTTTAATCATGATTTATCTCCATAAAAGCACGATAGGTCAGTTTTTAACCATTATAATGAATTGTTTTCAGATCAACAAGTCCTTAAAATCGAAAGAAGTTGACTAATTCAGAATCGTCTACGGACATCGAGAGAGGTGCTTTATTCGAATGGAAGCTTATTTATTCGTACATTTTAAGGAAAAGAAGTCCCCTGACGGGGAGCAAGTCTATTTTGCACTTAGTACGGACGGTTTTAACTGGGAACAGGTAAACGGAGGACAACCCGTTCTCTGGAGTGAAAAAGGTGATAAGGGAGTTCGTGATCATACAATCGTTCGGACCAAGTACGGTAAATTTTATATTATTGCTACCGACTTAAGCCTTGCTAATCATTTTTATGGTAAGTACAAGGGGGACTGGGAGAACATTGTCAGAGAAGGAAGTAAATACCTTTCATTATGGGAATCAGACGATCTTCTGAACTGGTCGGAACAAAGAATGATTGAATTAGGTGATGAGGATTTCGGTTTTCTTTGGGCACCGGAAGTGTTCCACGACCTTATGGAGGAAGATTATGTCATTCATTGGACATCTGCTCTTGCTTCCAATCATTTTGAGCACAAATCCATCTATTATTCTCGAACAAAGGATTTTGAAAGTTTTACTAAACCGCAGTTGTTATACCGTAAGGAAGATAGCGGGGTCATTGATTCTGCTCTCTACGAAGAGAATGGTAAGTACTACCGTTTCGTGAAAAGCGAGGACAATCCTAAAGGCATAATCATGCAAAAGGGGACTTCCCTACTCGGTGAATACGAAACCGTCGATGCTTTTAGTGGGGAAATGGCAAAGCTCGGATCTTCCACCTATGAAGCACCAACTGCGTATAAGCTTAGTAATGGAAAATGGTGTTTAATGCTAGACTTTTTCGGTGTTGAAGGTGAAGGACAGGGCTATGTTCCTTTTGTAACAGATGACATTGAAAGTGGGCTTTTTATCCGATCGGATGAAAGCTTTAGCTTCCCTTACCGCTTTAAGCATGGCACTGTGCTTTCTATAACGATGGAAGAGTATAGCAGGATTAAAAACGGGTATTAACTATAAGATCATTGAAAAAGATTAGAATCCATGAAAAGTACGGAGCGCCGCGGGTTTGCGGGCTCCGTTTTCTAATTTTTTATGAACCATCACAGATTGTTTTAAGATAAATCCTCAAAATTGTTGAGAAATCTATCATAATGAATTAACATACAGGAAGTGTTCAGAAATAAAGGGAAGTAACGGTGGAGGCCCTTCTCATGAAGGGCTTTTGTTGTGATGTGAGTTTTACAATTGTTCAGTGCCATTAATTTTTCTAGTAAGGCCAATTCACTTCTTAGGAGTCTGACGGACCATGATAAAAAAAGAAATCGCACATATTCGCAAGCACTTTAAATTGGATAACGAAATGCTTAAAATTCACGAGATTTTAAACGTGTATATCATGAAGGAAACCAACGAGATCTACCATTATGAGCGTCAATCTTTTGCCTTAGTGGACAGGGAGAAGCAGGAACTATATATGCTCAATTTCAAAAAACTGCTGACCGGCGAATTAGATCAGAAGATGTATGAGTTAAAGTTTCAGGAGGAAGCGGAGCAGCCTACACAGGTGCTTCTCCATCAAGGTTTAGTGACTGGTAATGCGGAAGAATGGCAAGATCTGATGCTTTTGTTAGTAGAGAAAATGTTGGTGGATACCCAATACGAGCAGGACACAGTGATCACTTTCGTTCGCGGACAATATTCACGGCCGACTAAGAGTAGGAACGAAGATGCCATGGAAAGCGAAAAGAACGAGATGTTCGCGAATCTATTCATTCTGTGCAGTGTGAATTCGACGGAACAACAAAAGAAAACGCTCATGTTCGACTATGTGGAGAGGGAATATAAGTATAATGTCTTCGTAGATCCCATTATCAAACTGAATACGCCGGAACAAGGTTTTTTCTACCCTAGTGTGACGGACAATTATTCCGACGTGAATCGCATTGTGTATTGCTCGGGGAGAGCGCATGAACCGAATTGGCATTTCATCGAGCAAGTCTTAAATGCCGAGAAGACCGTGACAGCGTTAGAAGAGAGAGCCATTTTTGAAGACATTGTGAAAGAAGTGGCGGGCGATCAACTTGATGCCTCTACGATCGCTCATGTATACGAGGAAATTCATAGGGTCATCGAGTCCAACGAGGAGGAAGAGCCTCCGAAGTTGGATTATAAAGATGTGGAACGCATGCTGTCGACGAGTGGCGTAGAAAACGTGACGATGGAAAAGGTGGAACGAGCATTCCAAAACATCGTCGACGACAAAAACTATGAAATCAAAGCGAGCAGCGTCCTTCCGAAGTTCACATCGAAATCGATTAAGATTGATACGAAGGTAGCCACGATTACAGTCAGTCCGCAAGATTTAAAATACGTGAAACAGGTGAATTATCAGGGGAAACGATGTATTTTGATTGAAATTGATGAAGACGTCGTGATTGAAGGATTTACGCTCAATACGGAGACTTTGTAGAGTGGTGAACGTTTTCGGCTACGGGACATAATTCTAAATAATTCAGAAACAACATAAACGGAGTGCCGCGAGTTTGCGGGCTCCGTTTTTTAATTATTAATGAAATAACAGTAGTTCGAGAATCAGTGAGGATGGCAAATAAATAGGAAGCGCTACAAGATCGCTGAGGGAGCAAGGCTGCCCTTTACAGCATTCAGCTGTTGAAGGGAAGGGATGTTGGATACAGCGATGTGACAACCTTTGGACGCATATTTAAGAAGATGGAAGGTATTACGCCGGGGAAATATAAAAATGCTTAAACTCGTACCGAATATTACCTGAGTAATATATATAAATGCCTAGTCTGACTAATCAGAGCTAGGCATTTTTTATTCAAACGGAGGACTTTTCAAACGTTGTCCCAAAAACAGTAAATTATATCTTCATTCAATCAGCCCACGCAGTGCCTCAGCAAATCTGGATATCCCCAATGCAATCTCCTCTGACTTCGCCCTTGCGAATGTAAATCGCACATATCCCGAATCGGAACCATAAACACTCCCAGGTACCATTACGATTCCTTTCTTAATGGATTCTTCTAACAATATACCGTCCGGAATACTCGGAATCAATTTACACCAAAAATGAATGCCTCCTGCCGGCACCACGTACTCGATTAGACCTGAAAGTTCCTTTTCTAAAGATTCGATGAGTAAATCACGTTTAAATTGAAGCTGAATGCGCAAACGTTCCAAATGAGGACCCAAATAATCTGACTGTAAAAATTGTCCCGCAACTTGCTGTGGAATGATGCTTAATCCAAAATCCATCTGTTGCCTAGCATCGGCTAGCCGTTCCACAATGGAACGAGGTGCTACCATCCATCCTATACGTAAGCCTGAAGCTGCTATCTTGGAGAATGAGCCAATATACAGAACAGAACCCGTCGTATCCATGGATTTGAGCGACAAAGGAGGGATTCCATCATAGGAAGTTAAGCTATATGGATCGTCTTCCACAACAGGAATTCCCAATTCACTAATGATATCAAGAAGACGTTTGCGTCTTTCTTCACTTAGTAGCGCTCCAGTTGGGTTCTGATAATTCGGATTCAAGAACACCATCTTAATACGGTGTTTTTTGTATAAAGTGCGAATATCTTCTGGCTGTACACCATGCTTATCGACGGGTAGGCGGAACAAGCGAAGGCCAGCTGATTGAAACATGGGCAGCGAATAGCAGTAGGAAGGATCTTCTATGGCAACTGCGTCACCTGGAGACAGAAGACATTGTGTAATTAAAAATAATGATTGCTGAGAGCCCGATGTGACAAGAATGGAGGATTCAGTTGTCCGTATTCCGCGGTAATTGTTTAGATAATCGACTAAAGCCTCTCTTAATGGCGTTGCACCTTGAGGGTTAACGTACCCCAAATAGGATGTGTATGCGTTTTTACCCATGAGTACAGCAATTTCATTTGTAGGAGCCAAATCAGCCGATAGTTCACCGCTCGCAAAATCGATTAATGTTGGATTGTGAGTTAGCGCTTCGCGGATCCTCCGTAAAAAGGGCAGGTTAGGAAGAAAGCTTCCTCCTTCGGCAAACCGACTCCAGTTTGGTGTATGTTTTGGAGTTGCCCCCCATTTGGATGTACTTACTCGAGTTCCGCTGCCAATGCGGCTCTCGATAATCCCCATAGATCGCAGTTCTGCGAATGCCGAAATGACAGTGCTGCGGTTCACATCAAATTGTTCAGCAAGTTTTCGTTCGGGGGGAAGCAAACTGCCCGGAGGAAACTCCCCATATGAAATTCTTTGCTCGAGATAGTCGGCAATTTGCTCATATAGCGTTTTTTTACTATTGCGATCAGGTTTCCACATCTTAAAAATCCCCTTGAGTATGAGATCAAACTAGACAAATTTTACATTTATAATACCACTTATCTATGAAAATTAATCGTTTTTTTCGACGATAACATGTAGCATTCTGTGAACATGGATTTCATCCATATTGGATGGCATTAATAATGAGTAATTGGTTGGTTACATTCGTCCTCTTCAAATTTATCATAGTTAATAAGTTGCTTGATATTAAAACTTGTGGGAAGGAGATGGACCAGTGGCGGCTTTGATATCTTTTATTATGCTTTGTAGTGCACTTGTATCAAGTCCTTTGATTATCGCTATAGGCGGGGCTCGTCTCATTCGTGAAGATGAACGTGAAATTGAATGTAATAAGGTCAGAAACAATATAATAATCTCGTGAAAAAAGGAGAGAATAAGAATGAATAAATCACATAGCAACAATTACGAGCAGAAATTGGATGGACTTCTCCCATTAACAATCATATTTTTTCTTTCAATTTTTTCAGGCTTCTTTTTCTTTCTAATCAACCATTTTGTATAGAAGTAAATAGAAATGAAAGAACCTTAGCACAGTGATTCACTGAACTAAGGTTCTTTGTTATTTGACAATATAAACGATCAAAGCTAACAATCCTAGAGGGATGATAACCGCATAATAAAGAGTAAGATTAACAAATATGCTTTTTGTTTGGCGATCATATCCCGGATTACCTTCTTTATTTGAATTAGAGTGTCCGATCGCTATTGTTGCTACTCCACCGGTAATTAAAATAGCAGCAAATATAATATAGTAAAAATATAACGACATATAGCTTCACTCCTTTACGTTTTTCAAAACCATACTATCAAAATCATAGTATCAGTTCATCGATGCTATGTAACCATCCAATCAGCAATCGATATATCCAACCAATTAGGAATGAAAGAGCAGACCTCTAGGAAGAGAGGCCTGCTGATGGGTAATTTCTATGCCGGATTGATTGGTGGGAAATTAGAGAGTTTGATTGAAAATTTAACTTTTTGGAAGATTAATCATCCACGCTGGTTTCGGAAATGAAACGTTGACCGGACTATATTGAGGGATATTGATGTTGTCGTTTACCTGTCCGAAATTATTGGCTCCCCATGCCCAAAGTGTTCCATCTTGCCTTATAAAATATAGGAAAAGTTTCGGAGGCCATCTATCTATTGAGTTTGGATGATGCGGGGCATGGGTATAGTAATTTTAGTACGAAGCTAAACCATGAGGAATTGAATGCAGTCTACCATTACAGGTTAGGGGTGAACATTAACCGTGCAAACAGGACAGAAGTCTTTGATGGTACTACCGGATTTAAAGGACAGGGTTGCATTGATTACCGGAGCGGGTTCCGGCATTGGACGAGCAGCCGCCTTGCTGCTAGCGCAGCAAGGAATGAAAGTATGCCTTGTGGATCTGAAGAACGACCGGCTAAAGCAGACGAAACAAGAGATCGAATCAGCAGGCGGCCAGGCTATGACGGTCGAAATCGACATCTCCGATCCGACCCAAGTTGAAGAGGCGTTCGAGCAAACTGCAAAAACCTGGGGGCGGATAAACTTTGTCTTTGCCAATGCCGGCATCAATGGGGTGTTGGCGCCAATCGAAGACATGAAGTCAGAGGATTGGGATCGTACGCTTTCCGTCAATCTAAAAGGGACGTTCCTTTGTGTAAAACATGCGATACCTCATATGAAAGAAATTGGGGGCAGCATAGTGATCACGAGTTCCATTAACGGAAGTCGCACCTTCTCAGGGTTCGGTATGACGGCCTATAGCTCATCAAAGGCAGGGCAAGTTGCATTTGCAAAAATGGCCGCGTTAGAATTAGCCCAGTACAAAATACGCGTCAATGCCATCTGTCCGGGCTCCATTAAGACCAATATTGGAGAAAATACGAAGCCGACGGCGGAGCTCGAGAAAATTAAAATTCCGATCGAGTACCCAGAGGGAAACCAGCCATTGGAACATGCGCCTGGACAGCCTGAGCAAGTTGCCAATCTGGTAGCTTTCCTTGCCTCAGACGCTTCTAACCACATTTCCGGGACTGAACTGTTCATGGACGGCGCCGAATCGCTGTTGTAACTATTCTGTGAGTATAGCTCCACATAAGCATTTCGCTTCCGGCAGAACAGCCAGCCGTTATGCTGCCTCACTTCATCCAATTGATTCCTTGGAAACAAGAGAATGCCTAGTCTGATAAGTATCAGAACTAGGCATTTTTAATTGACTATTGCAGGGGAGAATTACTTGTCTAAGATTTATAGAAATGACTCATATAAGCAGAGGGAGATTCCCCTATCACTTTTTTAAACACTCGGCTGAAATAATAAGGATTCTTATATCCTAGTTTCTCACTAATCTCAGATACATTGAGAGATGTGCTTCGCATCCAATCCATCGCTTTGTTTATTCTTAATTTCGTATGCGTTTCAATTACGCTAAGCCCTGTTTGCGTTTTAAAGGTTGCGGATATGTAACTATAGTTTAAATTCAAATGGTTGCTTAGTTTCTCAGAATCAAAGTCCTCGTCTGTATGCTGCATAAGAAAAGTCATCACTCGCCCTGCAACAGTTTCCCCTTTTCCTGAGTTTCTTGTTGAATGGCTATGTTCTTTCATCGATTTATGAAGCTGTAGAAACAGCTGATACACTTGAATGCTGAGTTGAACCATACCATGCTCTGTTGGCTTCCCAAAGTCCGCCACTAGCAGTTGTAATTTATTTTCTAAAGTTCGATGGAAGGGTGAAGTTCCATGCTTTGGCATTGGGAATCTGTAGGCATAATGATCGGGATAAAAGAAATCGATTTCAGGTAAGGGAGTGTGCTCTTTATAGGAAGGGGAGTCATATTCAGGTGAATTAAAGTGCACCCAGAACCAAGATGTTCCTGGTAGTGTTTCAGGGCGTCCCCAATGATGAAGTCCTTTTTTTAAAAATAGATGCTCCTTCTCCTGAATGATATATTCCGTGGTCCCCTCAACGACCTGCATTCGGCCATTCGTAACAAATACAAAAACGTCGAAGTCCAATATGCGATCGTGATGGGTATAAACGGTATCTACCTGGTTCCAGCCTAAATCTCGTACCATGGGGAACCGGTTACCTGTTAAATAAACGAACGAATCGATCTTGCAGACCTCCTTTCGTATATGGATACAGTATTTACCCAAAAAAAGTATATGTAATTACATGATTTGTGTATTTTTATCAATCATAGCAAAGTTCTATAATAAATAAAAATATAAAAAAATGGAGGTATTAATATGAGATCAATCAGTATGAAAGAATATCAAGCAGGACGAGTAAAATTGTCAGCAGGGCCGCTTACAGCACGCTTCGAGCTCAATAAGAAGTATGTCATAAGCTTAACAAATGAAAATTTACTTCGTACTTTCTATTTGGAAGCTGGATTATGGAGTTACAGTGGAAATGGCGGAACCACTAGTGCAACCACGACGAGTATGGACGGACCCGAGCACTGGCATTGGGGATGGGAATCACCGACTTGTGAGTTGCGAGGCCATATGATGGGGCATTGGTTATCTGCGGCAGCAAGTATATATGCACAAACGGAAGATAGGTTAGTTAAGGCAAAGGCGGATTTCATTGTCCAAGAGTTGGCTCGCTGTCAGGAGGCGAATGGAGGAGAATGGCTTGCCGCATTCCCTGAGTCTTACATGAACAGAATAGCCAAAGGAAAGTATGTGTGGGCTCCGCACTATACGATTCATAAGCTTTTGATGGGGCTTTACGACATGTATGCAGTTGGTCAAAATAAACAAGCGCTCGACCTAATGCGCGGTTTAGCTTCTTGGTTCTACCGCTGGACGGGGCAGTTTAGTCGAGAACAAATGGATGATCTCCTTGATTTAGAAACGGGTGGGATGTTGGAAGTATGGGCAAATCTTTATGAAGTAACTCAGGATGAGACACATCTCGAATTAATCCATCGATACGATCGCCGTCGTTTTTTTGATGCTTTGTTGACGGGACAAGATGTACTGACGAATAAACATGCCAATACGCAGATTCCTGAAATTTTGGGAGCCGCTAGAGCGTGGGAGGTGACGGGGGAAGTTCGGTTTAGAGAAGTCGTAGAAGCGTTTTGGAAATGTGCGGTTACCAATAGAGGATACTATTGCACTGGCGCTGGCGATGATGGTGAATTATGGGTACCCTCGGGGCAAATGGCGGAAAGGATGGGCGTAGGTCAGGAACATTGTGTCAATTACAACATGATGCGACTTGCTCATGTGCTGCTCAGATGGACGGGAGAACCAGAATACGCTGACTATTGGGAGAGAAGGTTTTATAACGGAGTTCTTGCTCATCAGCATGGAGAGACAGGCATGATTTCTTATTTTCTGGGAATCGGTGCAGGGAGTCATAAGAAGTGGGGATCCGCTACACAGCATTTTTGGTGCTGCCATGGTACGCTAGTTCAAGCGAATGCCACTTATGAACAGCAGATTTTTATGGAGGAGAAGGATGGCGTAGCGGTATGTCAGTGGTTTCCAGCTGAAATAAATCTAAAGATAGATAATCGTACCGTTGCCATTAGTCTTAAACAGGACGGGCAATATGGTGTCTATCCATTGAATAATTGGAATGTTACGGGGATGACTGCTATAACGAAAATTGATATGCCACCTATTCCTGGGCATCGGCCAGACCGATTTATCTATAATTTGACCATCAATTGTGACAATCCTGCGGAATTTACTTTAAAACTTAGAGTACCAAGATGGGTGAAAGATGAGCCTATTATTTACGTGAATGGCGTCCGATTGAGTGATCCAGTAAGACCACAATCATTCATCGAAATTCGTAAAACATGGAGCAATGGAGATATCGTACAGATCGAGTTTCCTAAGTCATTGACAACCGAGCCACTTCCTGGCGCAGAAGATATGGTAGCTTTTATGGATGGGCCAATCGTATTGGCGGGGTTGATTGAGCGTGAACATAGATTGGTTGGGAATCCTAGTTTGCCAGAAACAATGCTCGTAGCCGATCGTGAGCGAAATCACAGTTGGTGGAATGTCGGCTACTATCGAACGAAGGGGCAAGACAAGGGAATACGTTTTATTCCTCTATATGAGATGAAAGATGAGACATATACGGTTTATTTTCCTACTGATCCGATAAAAGTATAAGAATGGCATCTTCCGACAACGAAATCCGCAAGGGTGTCGTTGTTTTTGGTACTTCTTAAAAAAGCGCACATCCAGATTAAATTTCAACGGTAGTATCACGTGCGAATTCTGTTAAAATAGACTTACTCTAAATCAAAAGAATGAGGCGGCTCACAGATGGCATCGAATCCTTTTCGGCTGCACAAAAGCATTTTTGCCAAATTTACACTTTCTTTCATTTCGGTAGGACTCATTCCGTTGCTCATTCTTAGTTATATTTCCCTGCAGACGTTCAGCGGCTTCATGGAGCGTTATGCGACGAATAACTATGAGCAAATGCTGTTATTTGCGAGTCGCAATGTGGATGATATGTTCGTTAAGTACAATAACATTTCGAAGCTTATGTATTCCTACGGGGTTGGCGGGCTCTATGGCCAATTGGGACAAGCCATTGCAGCGCAAAGCAAGGAAAAAGACATCAGATTAACGATGACAATTAACGATTTCTTGCAAACGGTGTTATATACGGAACGTAATCTGCAAAGTGTCTTTTTTGTTCTGCCGAACGGGACTTTTGAAAGCCTATCTAAGAACAATGTTGCTCTGGATTACCAATATCCATATCCAAAGGTCGAATGGAAAGAGCAGACGAAGCTCAATCGCAATGGACTCAGCTTTTTTCCGACGCACAAACAGGATTATTTTCTTGGGGCTACGGATCCAGTGATGACGTTTGGCCGCAACCTTACGGATGTCCTGGGCTCATCCAAGGTTGAAGGTGATATTGTCGGTACATTTTACATGGACGTGGGACTTGGTGTGTTTACTGAGATTTTTAAACAGATGGTCCTGAATAAACAAGATACTGTCTATGTCGTAGATAATCAGGGGATTATCTTATACAGCAATCAATTAGAGCTAATCGGTACGGTTTTCCATGCCAATACGTCGGATGATTTCTTACATCTGCAACAGGCAACAGCAGAGAATAACATCCAAATTGTCGGTGAGTTTTATAAAAAAGAACTGTTTCTCAAGGTCGAACAGCTCATACGGACGATTACGATTGTCATTGGCCTGTGTATCGTTTCGTTGATTGTCGTAGCAGTTTGGTTCTCGAATCGCTTTTCTAATCCGATTCGTAGTATTACGCGAGAAATGGCGAAGGTGGAATCCGGTAATTTCGATACGAATGTAACCGTGAAGACAGCGGATGAGTTGGGGCTTCTTTCGCATGGCTTTAATAAAATGGTGGGGCGGCTGAAGGAATACATTGACGTCGTGTATGTTGCGCAGATTAAACAGAAGCAAGCTGAACTGAACGCATTGAAAAGCCAAATTAGGCCGCATTATTTGTACAATACGCTCGAAGTGATTCGGATGAGCGCTGTTGCGGAAGATGCGAATGAGGTGGGCGATATGATTTTGTCATTATCCCACCAGCTCAAGTATGTACTCGATTACGGTGAGGAAACCGTTACAATCAAGTCAGAGAAGACCAATGTGGAGC
The DNA here is from genome assembly GCF_964253335.1 of Paenibacillus sp. LjRoot56. NCBI lineage: Bacteria > Bacillati > Bacillota > Bacilli > Caryophanales > Paenibacillaceae > Paenibacillus > Paenibacillus sp. LjRoot56. Next base: position 1,280,664 of record NZ_CAXURV020000004.1, on the reverse strand, counting down.
AATACTTTCAATTGATGGTGATCAGGTACGGCGAGCATAGGCTAGGTTTAGACTTCCGGTTCGATGCGGACTTAATGGACTGTGCGATTCCGAAGCTGTCCCTGCAGCCGATCGTCGAAAATGCTATTTATCATGGTATTATGCCAAAGTCAGGGAAAGGCACGATCCGCATTTCAATTGAAAAACTGACGGATAACCTGCTTGGTATTACAGTGGACGACGATGGTGTAGGGATGAGTGAAGAAACACTTGAACGGGTTCGTCTAAAGTTGGCACAGGGCAGCTCGCTAGATATAGGGAGCAGTATAGGGCTAATTAATGTCCATGAACGCATCGTGGGACTGTATGGGCACGGTTATGGCGTAGAGATCAACAGCAGCCAACATATTGGTACGACCGTCCGTCTAGTCATTCCGTTAACGAAAGAGGTGAGCGTCCGTGTTGAACGCCATTCTAGCTGATGATGAACCGATCATTATCAAGGGGTTAAAAAAGCTCATTCCATGGGAAGAGCTAGGCATTACGATTGTCGGTGAAGCGATGACCGGAAGAAGTCTTATGGAGCAAATCGAAGAAAAGTTGCCTGATCTTGTTATCACGGATATTAGCATGCCAGACGGTTCGGGCATTGATGTGATCAAGGAAGTACAACGGCGGCAGTTGCATACGAAAATAATTTTCGTCAGTGCGTATCAGGAGTTTTCTTATGCGAAGGATGCGTTAGCCTTCGGTGCGGTTGATTACTTGGTGAAGCCAATCGAGAAAAGCCTGCTACTCGAGGCGGTAGGCAAAGCCATGACGCAGCTGAAGGAAGCGAATGAAGATCAATCCTCCAAAGGTAAGCTGGCCGTTTATGAACAAAAAGATAAGAAGACGCAGCTCGAGGAGCTATTTGACAGACTTACCCAAGGGGATATTCGGTGGGAGGAAGCTCAGCGTAAACTTCAGGCTTTGAACATGCAGTTTACGGGCTCGTGTTTCAGCGTCCTGTATGTGGAGCTTGCTCATGTACAATTACAGGATGGCAGATGGGGAGAGCATGAGAAGCGTCTAATAGTGTTTGCGGTATCCAATCTGGTAGATGAGCTGATCCAGCTATATGGCAGCGGTCTTGTCATTCGAAAAGGCGAAAATTTATGCGTTATCGTGAACCACATGCGCATAGAGGATGATTTGCAGCGTCTTGCGAGCGAAATGCGGAATAAGATTTTATATTACCTTAAAATTCATGTGACGATTTGTATCGGTAGGCCGGCCCTCAGCCTGCAGGACCTAAGGCAATCCTATACATCGGCCATTGAGATGATGAATTATAGCTTTTTTGAAAAGGAAGGGACGATTCTGTCTTGGTCACAGGAGGAGCGCCGTGGCGGCGGGGATCAGTTTCTAGCAGAAGCCAAGCATGCCGTGATTAAAGCGGTCATTGCGAAGGAAAAGCAGCAAGTGCAGGAGTTGCTGGTCAGCTTTTATGAGCATGTTACAACCAGCGCCAATGGTCGCAAAGAATCGGCTGTATTACTCCTATATGCTATGTTAACGGACTTAATGGAGGAGATGTCGGCTGTCGGGATTGACCTTCAGGTGTCACCTGAGCAGCGGAAAGATTGGCAACAGCGGATGTATCAATTCTATCGATATCGTGATCTTACAGATTTCATAACAGATCGTATTTTGGACATACTGGAACAAGTAAGCACAGCTGGCGGCAGCCGCGAAGCGCAGCAGATGAAGATTATTAAGGAATACATTGAGGAGCATTATAGCGAAAATATCACACTGGAAAGCATGGCTTCCCAAGTGTTTATGAATCCATATTATTTTAGCAGTTTCTTTAAAAAGCACACGCATGAGAATTTTAAGCAGTACGTCACGAACATCCGGATGAAAAATGCAGTCCGACTTCTCTTGCAAACAGATCTGCTCGTTTATGAAATTGCAGAGCAGGTGGGTTATCATAATCCAAGGCAATTTAGCGACATGTTCAAGAAAAGTTATGGCAAGCTTCCGCAAGAATATAAGAGTCAAATCAAGGGGAACTAGTTAGGAATTTTAATTGTTCTGGGGAACAGCTTCTGCTTAGCTTCGTTTTGAAGCGTTGGCGAAAGCTGTTTTTTCATGTCGATTATCTCCAAAGCATGCGATCACATCTTCTTAAATTCATGCATATCGAGCTTAAAAAACTTCATTCTAAACGATTTGGGCGTATGTTAGTCTTAAATCAAGGAACAGAACAGTACCTGATGAGTCGAAGCACACAGCTTGAGTTGTTCACAAGAAGCTAGATATTAAAGGGAGGTTACTTTCAACCATGGTTAAAACATTTTCCAAAGTACTCGTAGGATCGACAGCATTAGCACTCATATTGGCAGGCTGCGGTAACAACAGTGATTCCGCAACTTCAACTTCAAGCGCCGCTCCAGCTGGCACAGCTGCAGCGACGACGGCTCCGAAGAAAGACGTAACATTCAGTGTCATTTATGCAACTGGTGATCCAGCAACCAAACAAGCAGTAGCGGATGCCATTGCTGCATACACGAAAGCAAACCCGAATGTTAAGATCAAAGATTTGAGTGAAACAACGACAGCTGCTTACCTAGACTTTTTGAAAACGAAAGATGCAGTTGGCGAATTCCCAGATCTTGTGGAAATGCGTGATACACAATTGTTCGCAGACGCCGGCAAGTTGGCTGAACTTCCCAAAGATCTACAAGGTTTGTTTGAAAGTGTGCCACAAGTAAATGGTAAGGTTTATAATGCGCCAATCTCGCTACCTGCACCCCAAGGGATTATTTACAGCAAGAAAGCTTATGCAGATGCAGGCATTACAGAAGAGCCTAAAACATATGCAGATTTCATCGTAGCTCAAGAAAAACTGAAAGCAAAAGGCATTTCACCGATCGTAGTCGGTGGTAAAGATATTTTCCACTGGGGCTTCTGGGTCAATAAATTCTTGATCGACGAAGTTTTCGTGGGTGATGCAGATTGGAACTCCAAGCGTTCTGAAGGTAAAGTGAGCTTTACAGATGCTGGTCCTGCGAAAGCGATGCAACTGATGACTGATCTGTTCACCAAAGGTTACGTGGACAAAGGTTACATGAGTACGGCTGATAATCAAACGGCTTCCATGCTCGTAACTGGTAAAGCAGCAAGCTTGTTCTCTGGTCCTTGGATGTTCCCAACGATCGCACAAGCGGACCCGAAATTTGATTTCGGTTGGTACCCTGTACCGGATCAAAAAGGGGGCGTAAACGTTGTTGGTCTTGCTCAACCAGCAGGTTGGTCTCTATCAGCTAATGCTGCGAAAGACGCAGACAAAACAGCTGCAATCTCAGATTTCATTAAATTCTTCTTCAGCAAAGAGCAATATCCAAAATATTTGAAAATAGCAAGCGCAATCCCTTCGACAAAAGAAAAAATGAACTATGAAGCTTCCCCTCAATTGCAAGAAGTTCTGACGATGATGGCAGATCCGAACGTTAAAAAATCGCTTCAAATTAATAACTTCTGGGGAGCTAATCAAATCCCGCCGCAATTCCGTAACTGGTTCTACAAATCCGTTCAAGATTGGTTAGTAAAAGGTGATTTCAGTGCTGACTACTTGAAAAAAGCGGATGCTGAGTGGGACACTGAAGTGAAGGCAATGAAAAAATAAGACATACAAAGGCTGCAAACGGAGAACCTCTGCGTCACTTGCGGAGGTTTTCCTGCTACTGCCTTCAAAATCCAATAGGAGGCATAAGAGAATGTACACCATACAGCCTATTAAGAGAAAAAGAAAATGGCTAACCTTTTCCGTCGTGTTTCTTATTCCAGCACTAATTCTCTATACCTTGTTCGTCATGGTACCGACAGCGAGCAGTATCTACCTTAGTTTTACTTCCTGGGATGGCGTTAGTCCAGATATTCGCTTTATTGGCTTTGATAACTTCGTAGAGATGTGGCACAGCGAGCGTGTGCATAATGCACTGAGAAATACATTGATTTTGTCTGTAGTCTTAGTTGTGATTGAAAATGCCGTTGCCTTGCTACTGGCGATGCTGGTCGATCAGGTGAGATGGTTCCGCAACTTGTTTCGCAGTATTTTTTACTTCCCGACGCTTCTTAGTGGGATTGTTATGGGATTTGTCTGGACAATTATTCTGAATTACAACTTCGGTGTAGTTACGCAATTGCTCGATAAACTACATCTTTCCTTCTTGAAGATTGATTGGCTTGGAAATCCGGATTACGCATTGATCGCTATCATTTTTGCAACTGTATGGAAAGGTGCCGGCTATTATATGATTATTTATTTGGCCGGTCTGCAAGGCATTCCGCCAGAGTTGTCAGAAGCCGCAAGTATTGATGGAGCGAACCGCTGGCAGCAATTCCGCCACATCACGTTCCCTCTGCTGGCAGGCGCCTTTACAGTGTGCATGATGTTATCGATGATTGCGTCCCTCAAAATATTCGATCAGATTGCCGTCATGACGGACGGTGGACCTGGTTTTGCTACTGAAACACTGACGTACATTATTTATAAAGTCGGGTTTGGAGAGCTGCGGCAAGGCTTCGGTACGGCGCTATCACTTATCCTCTTTATTTTGATCCTAATCGTATCACTGATTCAAATTAAGCTGCTTCGCAGCAGGGAGGTGCAGTTATAAGATGAGAAAACAGAAAAGCCTACTAGAGATTCTACTCTTTGCACTGACACTCGTCCTTGCCATTATCTTCTTCTTCCCGATTTACTTCAGCTTGATTTCCGCATTTAAAAGCAACGGTGCGATTATGCGGGATGCGATCTCGTTCCCAACCAGCTGGTATGTGGACAGCTTCGTCTATCTGTGGACCAAAACAGATTTCCCAAGAGCGATGGTCAACTCGATTATTTTGACACTGAGCTCGATTATCGCGATGATTGCGATCATCCCAATGGCTGCTTACGCGATTGAGCGGACGAATAAAAGATGGACGAATATGGTCTATATCTACTTTCTTGCGGGCATGATGATTCCCTTTCAAGTCTATATGATTCCTTTGTTCAAAGAGATGAAAATGATGGGCTTCTATGGTAGCTTGAGTGGGCCGATTCTCATCTACATCTCCGGTTCGGTAGGATTCGGCGTGCTGCTTTATACAAGCTTTCTCAAAGGAGTGCCGCGTGAAATTGAGGAAGCTGCTGAAATCGACGGTTGCTCCAAATACGGCATTTTCTGGCGGATCGTGTTCCCTCTGCTTGGGCCGTGTACAGCGAGCTTGGTTGTGCTTAACGGTCTCGGCATTTGGAACGACTTCCTGATGCCAAGCTTGGTGCTGCCTTCGGATAAGCCTAAAACGATGATTGTTGAAATTTTCGGCTTCGTCGGCGAATATGCTTCCCAGTGGGATATGGTATTCGCAGGTACAGCGATTTCAATTATCCCTGTCTTAATCGCGTTCATCGCGCTGCAGAAATACTTTGTCAAAGGGATTGCCGCGGGTGCAACCAAAGGCTAATCGTCAAGAGGTCGCGACACATGGGAAACCTCTCTATCAACTATCAGGGCGGGTAGGGAGGTTTTTTAAAATGAAAAATATAATGGGGAAAGTGGGTAGATACGCATGTTAAAAGGGCAGGATCAACAATGGTTAAATGAAGTGATTGATAGAATTTCATTGAAAATGGACTGGGTCAGCGAAAAGTCCAAACATAAAATTCCGTTCACGACCATTAATGGCACACATGATAATCGCATCGTGGATAACCCAACAAGTACTGAAACAGATGGAATTAATTGGTGGACGAATGGCTTTTGGGGCGGCATGATGTGGCTTATGCATCACGAAACCGGCAACGAGAAATATAAAGACATCGCGCAAATTTCCGAAAAAGAATTAGATCGATGTTTTGATGAATTTTACGGCTTGCATCATGATGTTGGCTTTATGTGGTTGCCGACAAGTGTGGCGAATTATAAAGTAACGCAGAATCCGGAATCTCGCAAAAGAGCGCTTCATGCAGCTAATCTGTTAGCAGGACGCTTTAATTTAGCAGGAGGATTCATTCGCGCTTGGAATGATTTAGAAGGCTCCGATACAAGAGGCTGGGCCATTATCGACTGCATGTTCAATATCCCGTTGTTATACTGGGCTTCTGAAGAAACTGGTGACCCACGGTTCAAACAAATTGCGATGAAGCATGCCGATACGGGGATGACAGCATTCGTTCGACCGGATGGTTCTGTCAATCATATTGTGGAATTCGATCCTTTTGAAGGCGGAGTGGTTCGAACGTATGGTGGCCAAGGCTATGAAGAAGGCTCCTCCTGGACGAGAGGACAGACTTGGGCACTATATGGGTACATGATGAGCTATATTCATACACAAAAGGATGAGTATTTGCAAACCGCGAAGCGGATTGCCAACTATTTTATCGCGAACATTCCTGCGGATGGCGTGATTCCGGTTGATTTCCGGCAGCCGAAAGAACCTAAACGTGAGGATGATACAGCTGCAGCGATTGCGGCGTGTGGTCTGATTGAAATTGCGAAAGTCGTAGGGGAGTATGAAAAGGATCTATATCTTGGTGCTGCGGTGAAGTTGCTTAGATCGTTGGATTCACGAATCGATTGGACAACTAGTAGTGATAGTTTGGTTCAATACGGTTCTGGCTCTTATCATTCGGCAAATCATCATCATGCGATCATTTATGGCGATTATTATTTCATGGAAGCGGTATTCAAGATTAAAGGGAACGATTTGTATTTGTGGTAAAGGGGAGCACGACAGCATGATTGAAAATCCAATTCTACGCGGCTTCAACCCGGATGCATCGATCATTCGGGTTGAAGATGACTATTATATTGCAACATCTACCTTCGAATGGTTTCCTGGTGTACTGATTCATCATTCCAAAGATTTAATGAACTGGAGGCCGTTGACACGTCCGCTAGATCGGGTAAGTCAACTTGATCTGCGAGGTGTACCAAGCTCAGGCGGTATTTGGGCGCCATCCTTAAGCTACTCCGATGGTACATTCTATTTGTGCTTTACGAATGTGGTTGGTCGAAAAGGGGTTTATAAGGATCTGCACAACTATATCGTGACAGCACCTTCGATTGAAGGACCATGGTCTGAGCCGATCTATCTGAATTCTAGCGGTTTCGACCACTTTTTGTTCCACGACACGGATGGCCGCAAGTATTTGTTTAATATGCAGTGGGATTTTCGCAAAAACAAAAGTAGATTCGCCGGAATCATTATGCAGGAATTCTGTTCTGTTGAAGGCAAGCTGATTGGCGAGATAAAGCTGGTCACGCAAGGGACAGATTTGGGTGTTACGGAAGGTCCGATGGTATATAAGAAGGATGGCTACTACTATTTACTGGTGGCAGAAGGTGGAACCGGGCCGATGCACGCCGCCACCCTTATGCGTTCGACTACCATAGACGGTCCCTATGAAGTTGATCCGGAATACCCGATTATTACAACAAGAAATACGCCTGAGCATCCATTACAAAATGCGGGTCACGGTTCTTTGGTGGAAACGCAGTTGGGTGACTGGTACATGGTATTCATTTGTTCGCGTCCTCTTCAAGATGGGAACAAGCTCAGTCCATTAGGGCGAGAAACCTCCCTGCAAAAAGTAGTATGGACATCGGACGGATGGTTGAAGCTCGCCTCAGGCGGAAAGCAGCCGCAGCTGCATATTCCGGAGACGGAGCTCACGCCGTATCCGTTTGCGCCAGATCCGGTTCGGGATGATTTCGATTCAACCAGTCTCAGCGTGCATTGGCACACACTTCGGGTTCCGGCTGACGAGTCATGGTTAAGCTTATCGGAGCGTCCCGGTTTCTTACGATTAAAGGGACGAGAGTCGTTAACCTCCTTGCACAACCAAAGCCTTGTGGCACGACGTATTCAAAGATTCCAGTGCGAGATGGTGACATGCGTGGCATTCGAACCGGTATCTTTTACCCAAATGGCTGGACTTGTCCTCTATTATGATGAGTCCGATCATTATTATCTGCGCATTTCCCATGATGAGCAGCTCGGCAAGCATCTAGCGATTATCGTAAGCGATCAGGGGCAGTATGATGAATTGGACGTTTATGTGGCGATTCCTGAAGGTGAGCGCATCTATCTGAAAGCAGCAATGAATTTCGATAAGATTCAATTCTCTTACAGTACTGACGGTCAGTCGTGGCAACCTATTGGTCCGACGTTGTACTCCGGCAATCTTGCGGACAGTTATCAGCGCAAATTATCCTTTACTGGCGCTTTCGTTGGGCTTTGCGCACAGGATTTGCGAGGAACCCGCCTGTATGCTGACTTCGACTTTTTTGAATATGTATCGGGAAATGAGAGATCAATAGCTAAATGAAGAGGCAGCCAATCCAAGTGGATTGGTTGCCTTTTTTCAACAAGTAATGGTCAGATTAATGGAATAAAATGTATGATATAATGGGCAATAGTTAATAAAGGGGGCAATCAGTATCATTACTCATTACGAACAACTTCAATTGAACACAGTCTCCATTCAAGGGGTTAAACAATTTTACTTCGAGCAATTGCAATTCCCAATTCTTCTTGAAACTAAAGACGAAATATGTTTCCAACCAACTGAAAACTTTAAGTTATCGTTTAAAGAAGCTATGGAACCAATAGCTCCAGCTCATTTTGCTTTTGAAGTACCCGTTTCAGAATTTGAAAATGTGGTCAATTTGCTCAAAAGTAAGGGGATTGCACTATTAAAATGGTCTAATGGCAGATATATTGATGATTTCGAAACTGGTAAAAACGTATACTTTCGAGATGGTGATGGTAATCTGCTAGAGATTATCACACATCATTATGTCAGGGAAGGAATACTTACCCCAGCAGGAGACTTAAAATTACTGTACCTTAGAGAAATTGGCTTTCCGGCAGATAGCGTTAAGGAATTTAGAGAATTTTTTGTAGACATTTTTGAGCTGAAACTTGATAAAGTTAGAGATGACTTTACTTTTGCAATAGGCGGTACATCGCATATGGTCATACCTTCAAAAAAGAGAAAATGGATACCCATAGAAATGGTTGCTTTACCACCAACGATGAATGTCATATTCGGAGTAAGTAGTACAGATTTTGTTAGTAAGGTCAGTAAAAAACTTACAGAAAAAGGCGTGCCATTTTGTATGCGAGATGGTCATCTTAATTTTCACTTTAAAGAGTACAATATTACTTTAAAAGTAACTAATTTCCATCCAGAAATACCCGCACTTTTGAATTTACCTTATTCAACTTAGGTTAGATCCCTCTTGTTTAATTGTATTTGGCAACCTATATTAAATGGAAACTTATTACACGCTCCCTTCGTCTTATTTTTAAAGAACTAAGTGTTGGGAGGATGATACAATGATCTCGAAGAGGAAACAGATTTGGATGATATCCATCACGACATTGTTAGTGATTTATTTGTTTTTCTTTCCCAATCCAACGGCTGAACTAGCGGTTAGGAAGCATTTATTCTTCTCTCTCCATCCAATTAAGGCTCTCAGTGTTCATGTAAAGGAGACAGGAAGCACATCGTTTGGTGGAGCTAAATTATTCTATGTTGATGAAGTGTCAAAATCATTTATTTGGGTGAAGAAAAATTGGTTAGGTTATCGTGTGATTACGGATGGAACTGGACCATGATTAATCGATAAGACGAAGAGGGGGAAATCGAAATGAAGACGATTAAGTGCATGATGGACCACCTGATCTGGGCGGACGGACGCATCTTGGACGCTCTCGATGAGAGTGAGACGAAGAACAAGGACCTTCTAAAGTTGGTTCGGCACGTCGCGGTCGCGGAACGAGTTTGGCTGTCCCGATTGCAGGGCAAGGGCAGCGCGCAATATTCGTTGTGGGAACAAGCAGAAGACCTGACAGCGATCCGGACGATGTTTGAAGAAAACGCCGAGCAATATCGCCTCTATATCGAAGGGCTCGAGGAATCCGAGTTGGACAAGATGATCGACTATGCGAACCAGAGCGGGGTTCCGTTCCGAACGTCCGTCAGGGACATCCTGTTGCAGGTCCTCTTACATGGACAATATCACCGGGGACAGATCAATCGGGCACTTCGGATCGATTCGGCAGAACCAGCCCAAATCGATTACATCACGTTCGCGAGGCTATAACAGGGCCTGATGATAATTCAATTCTTAAAAAAGCGCATACATCTGTTAAAAAACTTCATCCAAGTACCTTCACCCTTCTGATACAGTAAAAAGAGGCGACCTATCTAACGGCTGTCTCTTTTTTCTTTTGCCATAAACCAGAGGAGGATCGTGATGAAAAGCTTACAGGCCTTCTTGAAAAATAAGAATATGTTGATTCGAATCATTTTGTCCTATCTGTTGGTGGGGCTTTTAGTCATTGCCGTGCTGACGTTTGTCATCGCTTCCAAAGTGTCCCGAAATTTAACGGAACAGATTAATCGATCAACGGATACGGCTATTGAACAGTCTTTCAATACAGCGAACATTTTATTGACATCGACATTCACTAATTTCGCCGCGGATGGTCACAGAAGATGGCATCCAATTGCGCGAGGAGCTTGCAGACGATGGACTTCACCCTCATGTGCTTGGCTACGACATTATGGCCCATGCTTTGCGTGAAACATTGGAATACAAGGGGATTCAAATATAAGAGAGCGTCTCAGATGAAAAGAACAAAAAAAATTTTATAGCACATGTATAATATTTTTCAAACTCCACATGATAATATCACACCAAGAAAAGGAGTGAATAACAATTATGGCTAACAACACATTGGCAGTTCCACAAGCAAAAGCAGCAATGGATCAACTGAAGTATGAGGTGGCACAAGAGTTAGGGATTCAGCTTCAAGCATACAATGGCAACCTTGCATCACGCGATGCTGGCTCTATTGGTGGCAACATTACGAAGCGCTTAGTGCAAATCGCAGAACAACAACTTTCTGGTTCGGCAGGAAGCTTCAGACGCTAAGTTGATCGTATTTGTAAGTAAACACAAAAGACTACAAGCACCTATTCCTCCTTGGGTGAATGCAGTCTTTTTTTTATTTTATCAGGCTAAAAAGGATTAGAGCGCCACTCACTTGGTGAACTGCCGGTATGTTTGCGAAATACGGTCGTGAAATGTTGACTGGTCTTAAACCCTAGCTCAAAGGCAATTTCCGTAATGGAAACGCTCGTTTGCAGAAGGGAGCAAGCACGCTCCATTCTTATGCGTTCCATATAAGCAGCAGGAGACTGTCCGTATATGTTGTGAAACACTTTATAGAAATGAGACTCGCTCATCTGAGATGCACGGGCAAGCTCCGCAACGGAATATCGCGTATTAGGCGCTTGCTTTATTTGATGGACGGAGCGGATCACCGCATCCTTGACTCCGGGCTCTATTGACTTGGAAGAAGTAGGCTGCAGAAGTCCCATGATGATGTCTAGAATCTGATGTCGGGCAAAAAAAGCTTGATCAGGGCCCTCTGTTTCTAATGTCGCCTTCAAGCGTATGAATTGTTCGTGCACGCGATGACCTGCGCGAAATACCCGTGGAAGTTGCTGTAAGCGAGAACCGGCCAACTCACGATCAGAGCCTTCCAAACGGAACCAGTTCGTGGTGCTCTCTGGATCCTGCACAATCATCCACCAGATCCGACTAGGCTCCAAATGATTAAACCGAGCTTTATGAAGTTCTCCTGGACGGGTGTAAAACCATTGCCCAGCACTCATCGGATAAGGGATACCGTCGAGCTCCCATGTTGCACTTCCGCTATGTAAATAGACAAACTCATATGCGTGATGATGACAATGAAGGGGGATGGGATACGCTTCTGCATATTTTTGATATCCTACGACGAACAATTCCGGAACGAGTCGGATGGTGGTCGCGCTTTCAAATCTCTCAGGATTATCTTCATGCGGAGGGAAAACCCATCGCATCGAACTAGATGAGTGCATCATAGTCATTTATAGCTCTTCCTTCCATGCGTTCGCATTACTCTTATGTGTCTGATCCTATTTAATAAGTTCTGGGAAGTCAAGTGCTATCTGATCTGGTACGCTTAACATATTCAGAACTGAATGAAAATACAGACTGACGAGGAGAGATCATATGGGGAACACCATACAGCGGGACTATAGTATTCTTGGACCAGAACGGCAAAAAGCGATCGAGAAAGGGCTTGTTTCAGGAGAATGGTATCAATGCCCCGTTCCCCGAAAACGTATGAAGGAGCTCATGATACGCAAGAACGGGCCGGCAATTCGTGACACCTTGCTTTGGATCGCCTTAACAGTCGTTCTGGGCTATGTTGCTTATCTGTCGTGGGGATCATGGTGGGCTTTACCCGCTTTTATCGTATATGGAACTGTCTACACGGTACCTGCCGTATCCAAATGGCATGAATCCAGCCATGGCACAATGTTTCGAACGGCGTGGATGAACGAAGCCTTGTATCAATTCACCTCGTTTCTGATCTTGATTCAAGCGACGAACTTTCGCTGGACGCATGCCCGCCACCATACGGATACGATCATCGTGGGCAGCGATCCGGAAATAATGGAACCGCGTCCTCCGAAATTGCAACGTGTGCTTCGATATATTATCCGAGAATCATTCATTTACAATACTTGGCCCTACCTGTTCAAACATGCAATAGGACTTCTAAGCGCCGAGGAGAAGGAATTGGTCCCGACCAACGAGCAACGGAATTTATTCTTGGAAGCACGTGTATTTATTATTCTTTATGCGGTTATTATCTCTTTGTGCTTTTATCTAGATAGCATTTTACCACTCATGTTCGTTGGGCTGCCTGCGTTCTATGGCGCTCTTCTGAACGGTTTGCTGGTCTCAACGCAGCATGTCGGTCTATATGAAGATACGCTCGATCACAGGCTTTGTGCGAGGACTTTCTATACAAACCGTATTCTTCGGTTTCTGTACACGAATATGAATTATCATATTGAACATCATATGTTTCCGTTGGTTCCGTATTATAATTTGCCTGCTTTGCACGAGGAGATCAAGCAGGACTGCCCAGCTGCTGCTCCGAGCTTCACAGCCGCTGTCCGCGAGACATGGGCAGCATATCTGGAAGATGAGGAAAGACCATTCCTATGTCGCCCCCAGGTGCCGTGAATTTGCTCAGCATCGGAAGGTAACTGATCGAAATCTTGGAGGTACGCATGCCTAATATCGAGGGTTGGGTTGAAGCTTGTAATGTCGATGACATTGAGGAAGAAGATGTTATTCGTTTCGATTATCAAGATCGTACGTTTGCTATATATCGCTCAGATAAAAACCAATATTATGCAACGGATGGATTCTGCACCCATGAGAGATTTCATTTAGCTGATGGGCTTGTCATGGGAAGCACCATTGAATGTCCTAAACATAATGGCCGGTTTGACTATACGACGGGTGAAGCGAAGCGTAAGCCAGTATGCGTCAATCTAAAAACATATCCGGTAAAGATTGAAGAAGACAAGGTCTTCATCAAGATCGACTGAACGGGGAAAATAGCATAACAGCAGCGGTTAACTTAACTGAGTTAACCGCTGCTGTTTTTTTTTGATTTTAAAGTTTAAATAAGTCACTTAAATTGTTTTTGGTGACCCTAAGTACTCTTGTAAAACAAATTATCATTCTTATCTTTAAATTGACTCCCTATGCATGTTTAACCCAGTTTCGTAGTATTAAATTATCAGAGAAGAGACAAAGGAAGTGAACCTATGGAGTATACAACTTTTGGGAAAACCGGAATTCGAGTTTCTAAGCTCGGGCTTGGAGGCGCTCCGCTTGGCGGGGATTACGGACCGGTAACAGACGAACAAGTGACAGAGGTGATCGATCGAGCCTTGGAACTCGGGATCAACTTTATCGATACAGCACCGTTATATGGCAGAGGAGAAAGTGAACGACGCATTGGGTTGGCACTCAAAGGGAAAAGGGCTCAAGTAGTCCTTGCTACTAAAGCTGTTATGCGTGGTGTGCCGTATACGTATGAAAATACGATTCTTTCCGTGGAAGAAAGTCTTAAGCGTCTTGGCACGGATTATGTGGATCTCATTCAAATGCACGAGCTATCAGAACTGAACTCGGAGATGGGGATGAATGAAACCATTCCTGCTTTTCTTAAACTCAAGGAACAAGGGAAGGTGCGAGCGATTGGCGTCAATGCTTTCAATCCGTCTCTGTTGCTGCCATTTATTCGAACTGGGAAGATTGATTCGATCCAAACGTTCTGCCGTTATATGCTCATTGACTATTCAGCAATGGATGAGCTTCTACCGACTGCAAAAGAATATGGCGTATCCGTTATTAACGGAAGCGTACTTGGCATGGGGCTTCTTGCTGAAGCACCAGCACCATTTATGAAGCAAGATTCTCCGATGTTTGAAGAAGCGCAGCGCCGTATACAACAAATAGCCTTCCTTCGGACATCAGAGCCTAAAGGCTTGATAGAACCTGCTATGCGATTCAGTCTTTCAAGTCCGGATATCACGGTTACCTTAACAGGAACGACTTCAATGCGATCGCTCGCACTCAATGCCAGTTATTGTGATGGGGTCGGCTTGCCGCAACATGATTTGGATCGGCTGCTTGCTTTGTTTCCAGGGCAGCCATTAACTTGGTAAAGGAGTTACTAGAAGATGACGAATGCACCATGGTTAGATGAATTATGGCATAAAATCAACGGTAAAGTAGAAGGAATGAACGAATCAGTCGGCGCTGATTTCCCATATATCTCTTATGATGGCAAGTATAACAGCGAAGATGCTGATTGGTGGACGAATGGGTTCTGGCCGGGCTTACTCTGGTTGGTTTATCGTGAATCTAAGAATGATCAGCTCAAAGATACAGCAGAACAGATTGAAACCTTGATGGACCCCGTGCTTACCGACTTCTATCCGCTGCATCATGATGTAGGGTTTATGTGGAGCTTATCCTCCGTGGCACAGTACAAACTGCTTGGCAGTGAAAAGTCGAAACGACGCGCCATGACGGCAGCCAGTCATCTAGTCGGACGATACAACGCGAAAGGGCAATTCATTCGTGCTTGGAATCAATCGGAGCGTACGGGTTGGGCGATTATTGACTGCATGATGAACCTTCCGCTTCTCTATTGGGCAAGTGAAGAGACGGGTGATCCACGGTTTCGGCATGTAGCTGTTCTTCATGCGGATACGACTTTGCGTGAATTCCTACGTCCAGACGGGTCTACTCACCATATTGTGTGCTTCGATCCCGAAACAGGAGAAAGACAAGAAGCACTGGGTGGGCAAGGTTATTCACCGGACTCGGCATGGTCACGCGGCACCGCGTGGTCCCTATACGGCATGGCGCTGAGTGCTCGCTACACAGGGGATCAGCGATATATCGATGCCGCTAAACGGGCAGCCCATTTCTTCCTGGCGAGTGTACCCGATGATGGGTTGCCGCCATGGGATTTCCGAGCGCCATGGGAAGAAGACATGGCAATGGACTCTAGTGCCACAGCTTGTGCAGCCAGTGGTATGTTGGAGTTGAGTCTGTTGGTTCCTGAGAGTGAGTCGGAGTTCTATCGCAGCTCGGCTGAGAAATTGATTTTCAAATTAAACGAACGATGCACAGCTTGGGATGACCCGAGCGAGGAAGCCATTCTTCGCATGGGTACGGCTAATCGCCCTAAGAAAACTCATGTGAACGTACCGATGATCTACGGTGATTATTTCTTCGCAGAAGCAGTCTGCAAGCTGCGCGGCGTACACGATACATTTTGGTAGGAGGAAAGATCCATGTCACAGAAGAATAGCTCCAATGCCACGACGAGTATGATCCATGCAGCCGATGCGTGGACTACGCCAAGTTGGGCACTCATGGAACGGAAATTAATCGATACCTTAAATGAGGCAGCGGTTGAATATGTAAGACGCTATACGCGGGAGGACGGAACCATTGTTTGGCGAGAAGATTGGCCAGGGATGGACGGATCCGATGATCCCTATGAAGCGTTTATGAATTTATCTTTGCTGTACACGCTTGGCGGGAACGAAGAAATTTTGCGGTTGTCTCGTCTTATGTGGGATGCCATTACGTGGCAATGGACGGAATATGGTCAAATTCATAATGAATTTGACGCTTATTACGATTGGATGCATCATGGTGAAGGCTACTTATATTTTTATTTCCTCGGGTTGTCTGACCCGCATCTTCTGAAGAATCGTCAAAGAGCGGTGAAGTTTGCTGAGCTCTATATGGGAAGGAATCCAGAAGTCCCTAACTTTGATGCGAAGCTGAAGCTAATGCGTTCGCCTATAACGGGCAGCAAGGGACCCCGGTTTGAGATGACGGAAGAAGACTGGGTCACGCACCGCGGTGTACTTGACGATTACTTAGCTCCATTCGAGGATATTCCAGGTGTGGACTTTGCTAGCGGGAAGTGCAAGTGGTCCGATGATGACATCTACCGCGAGATTATAAGCCGTATGAATGAGCGTAAAGCGAAAGGTGACGTCCCGCTTAATTTGAACTCGACTGGACTTATGACCAACGCCTTTATGTATACAAGTGATGAATCTTATCGTCAGTGGGTCTTGGATTATTTGGCAGCTTGGGAAGAACGCACCAAGCGTAACGGTGGGTTGATTCCAGACAACGTTGGATTAAGCGATACGATTGGTGAATACAATGACGGCAAATGGTGGGGCGGGTACTATGGCTACCGCTGGCCACATGGTTTCATGTCCATCATCGAGCCACTCACAAACGCAGGTATGAATGCTGTTCTGTTATCTGGTGACCGAAGCAAATTAGATCTGGCACGTTCGCAATTGGATTTAAATTGGGAATTAGGTAAAGAAATTAATGGGAAATGGTTTGTTCCAAACAAACATTTTGATGCCGGTTGGACAGATTATCGTATCCAAGTTCCGACCTATCCCATTTACTTATGGACGATTTCGATGGCAGAGGAAGACGCAGCACGTGTAGACCGGATTCCTTACGAGGATCATTTTCGCAAGATTGACATGCCTACCATTTCGGGGAGAAATCCAGTAACGCGTAAGGAAACGAAACATTATATTGCGAACACAGTGCCTTGGTATCTATATATGCGAGGTCAATTCCCAGATTATCCGGAGCAAATATTAAAGCAAAATATAGAGCTGATCTCTATTCAGTTAGAGAAGCTCCGTTCACCTGATGGCGATCCAACTAGCTGGGACTGGGATCATCCGTACAGCATTCATCAATGGCAGGAATATTCGCCGGTTTACTTTGAAGGGTTGCTTCAAATGATGCTTGGTGCTCCGATGCACATCTCTCATGGTGGCTTGCAGCATGCTCGTGTACGTTATTTCGATGCAAAACGTAAGCGTTGCGGTCTACCGGAGGATATCGGTGCTTTGGTTGAGGCGCTAGGCGACGAGTTTGTCACACTAACACTGGTGAATTTATCTTCATTTAAAGAACATGAAGTGATCGTTCAGGCAGGCAGCTTTGGTGAGCATCAGTTTACCTACATGGAAAGCTATAATCAGATCGGTGATAAAGTTGGCGAAGGTGCAATTGATGGCAAGTGGCTGCCTGTAAGCCTGTCTCCTGGAGCGGGTATTCAACTCAAGCTACACATGAAACGATACGTGAACCAGCCGACCTATGAGACACCATGGAGTGTAGAAGTGGAACCTACAGCGGAGAAGCTGATCAGAGGTCGAAGCGTATGATTTCTTACCTTGATAGTCATGTCCATTTCTGGCAGTTGGAGCGTGGGGATTATCAATGGCTGAAGCCGAGCAATCCTACGCTCTACCAGAATTATTTGCCAGCGGATCTAGCTGAAGCTGTAGACGTTGCTGACCATACGGAAGCCTTGCGGGGACTCATCGCTGTACAAGCTGCTCCGACAATAGCAGAAACGGAATTTCTGCTTGAGCTGGCGAGTAAAGATGATCGAATACTTGGTGTCGTAGGTTGGCTTGATCCATTTGCTGACACCTTCGCCTTGGAATATATTCGGTTACGGAAGAATCCGTTATTTGTGGGCATTCGGCTAGATCGAACTGTGTTCCAACCAAACAAAGATCAGGTGTCTGAATGTTTACTAGCGAATCTACGCGTCTTGGAAGAGGATGCTTTTCCGATCGACCTACTAATCGGTCCTGAACAGATGCCGACCGTGCTTAAATACCTCAATAGCGTGCCGAAGCTAAAGGCCGTTATTAATCACTTAGGGGGTCCACCGATTCGTACGGGAGAAATAGAGATCTGGTCTGCTAGTATAGCGGCATTGTCCGCGTTCCCACATGTATATTGTAAATGGTCCGGCATGATTACGCCTGCAGAGGGCATGAATCTAGAGCGCTTAGCACCGTATATTCGTCACACGGCAGAGCAATTCGGTCCAAAGCGTATCCTGTTTGGCAGCGACTGGCCGGTAGCTTTAATGGCAGGTACATATAAAGAGGTTGTTCAATTATTTGAACAGCTGCTGCCGGATCATTGGAGCGAACAAGAGCGTGCGAATGTGCGAATTCACAATGCGAAAGCTTTTTATTTGGGCATGTAGGGGAGTGAAGGACATGAATCGAGTATTGTTCTATTCACAAACGCGTAGAGGTACGGCTAACCAATTCAAGCAAATCGTGAAGGAAAGCAGAACTGCACTGCGTGAAAAGTGGGGTGCTGCAGGTCTAGAGCAAGTAGCTGTGTTCGCTTGCGATGTATATGTTTGTGTGTATGCCGAGGCAGTAAGCAGTCACAGCGCTTCACTGTGGGATTGGCCCGTTTCTTTCGAACGATATTTGGAGAAGTGGCCAAAAGAGCCCAACACAAATGTCAGCACAAATGAGACCTTGCATCGATTGGCAATTCCCATGATCGATGTGTTTCATGATGGCTTACCTGACGAAGATTGGCGCAGCAATCATTCGATTGATGAGCGAGTTGGTTCAATAGCGAGATTAAAGCCAGAGATGGTCCCGAGCTATGTCTATTACCATTACCAGAAGCAAGAAGAGTCCCCAAATAGCTTTAATCAGACGTATATGATTGGTATGCATAACAGGCTGATCTTCTCCTATCATGAGTTACCAAGCAGGATTAGTTCGATCACTCGTCAAGGCTTGCTGACCACGAAGCAATCACCAACGAATTGGCACGAGGTGATGTACCCGCATTTTGACCTGTGGGAAGATGCGATAGAGGGGCAGCAGATTTGGCGTAAAATGGAGCGATTGATGTGAAAATAGCCGGTTAGAAGTCAAGCGACTCTTAACCGGCTGTTCTCTATGAAAAGTTATCGAAGACCCCAGGACAATAGTGATCAACACGAAGAAGTCGCTAATTATTATCAATTCGGCTTTACCAGACCGAATATCCAGCGATCAGGACGAGAAGAGCAGTGGGCACGCTGTCCATATTTTAAAGCTGCTAGTGAATCAATGATATTTTGCATGAATAGGACAGGAGAGAAAAGCTAATGAAGCAACCACTAGGAACAGAGAAACCGCATGCTGGGAAACTGGCAAACTGGCTGTTGTCTTGGGTACAGCCGAATGGGGCGATTCACGGGTTTCATAACCATTCTGTCTGGGGATCTAACCCTTATCGGTGGGCCGATTTCACTTGCGGTCACAGCACGTGGGGGAGTCCGCTATTACCAGCGTTGGCAATACTGCTTAAAAAAAGACGTGAACCTGAGTTAGAACGTCAATTGCTGCAACTCATTCGCTTTCAGACATCTAGTTTTCAAGAAGATGGCCAATACGCGCACATTGGTTTTCAGATTGGGGAGAGCGCTAAATTAGGCTTAATCCATAATGCCATTGCGAATGTTTCACTAGGCCTGACGCTAAAGTATGGGGTAGATTATTTAAGCGATGAGGTCAAAACGGGGATTCGTACAGCCATGGAAACTAATTTCGAAGCCATGGACCGAATCTATCCCTTTGGCGGTATCTACACGCAAGGTAGGGCGCATGGCAAAGCTATCAGTAACCAAGAATATGCCCGTTTCTGGGGGAAGTTACTGCATTTCCGCGCATTTGGTGGGGATTTAGAACGAAGCGACGAGCTCCGTAAGCAGTTGGACAGCTTGATTGAGCTATTCCACTTTCGGGGATTGCCGGATATGGCATGCGAGGCTTCTTATCGCTATGATCAGGACAAGACGAGTACAGAGCCTGGCGAATATTACGGCTTATTAATCGGCCCTCTGGTATTGGCCTATGAACTGTTTGATGATGAGCGATACTTGGCGCATGCAGGAGCCTTATGCAAGCATGTTGCTAGAAGCACATGGCAAGATCAGAAAGGTCATCTAAGGATGCATCGTGTCTGGTACCATTCGGGCAGCAAGTGGGTTAAGCTCGATGAACCGATGCTGATCGCCGGAATGGGGATGACCTTATTTGCGGTAGATCAATATTTGACACATGTACAGGATGAGGAGTTAAGCAATTATTTAGCGGCTAGCGACCGCACGTACGCCGCCTACCAAAACCCAAGAGGCTATTTCGCTTCTGCGACTGGTTGGAGTAATGAAGCCGATGTTGCACCATCGACAGCCTGGCATTCGCACGATTTGCTTTACTTCGTAACTCGACACAAGGCGGATGAGAACTTTTGGAACGATCTGACTAGTAAGGAATTAGGTCAGGGCACATCCGTACTGCTTGGCAATACTTGCATCTGGATGGAACGGCATCAACAATGGTCGATTACCGACTATTACGGACGGGATGTATACCAGCTTATCGGCCGGAAAGACGAAGCTCATTTCGGACGCGATATGATGTGGGTCGGCGGTGAACGTGCGTTGCCGTCACATTTTTCCTTTGGTCCACGGCCTGCCTTCCTGAAAACAAATGATGGCATATTCGTAATGCCTGGAGAGTGGGAGCTATCCGATATTCAGCTTTCGAGCGTTGCGGATACTCCACTCCTAGGCGTATGGAAATAAATAAACAGCCGGTTAGGGGTCAAGCGACTCTTAAACCGGCTGTTTTCATTGACTTATTCGATGTATTGGTTGTCATTTTTTTCAGGAATCACGATAAATACGGCTAAACCTCTATGTAGATTTGGTGTAATGAACACCCCGTATGCATCACCGAACAGTAATTTAATGCGTTGATTTAAATTTTTTAATCCAATGTGCTTTTCCTCTAAACTAACCCCGCTGGCTAGCTTTTGCTGAAGACTAGTGAGTTGATCTTCCGGCATCCCTTTCCCATTATCAGAAACGGTGATGACGATTCCATCCGATGTACGCAATCCTGTAATAATAATCTGTCCTGGATTACGAGTAGGAATAATCCCATGCTGAAACGCATTTTCCAATAGCGGTTGAATGGAAATCTTTAAGATCTGGCAAGTAAGAAGACTATCTTGAATCTGCCAGATGACATCGAATTTATTCGGATACCTGGCTTGCATAATTTCCACGTACTGTTTGGCATGTTGGATTTCATCGCTTATCTCAGTAAGTGGATTATCGGTATCCAGACTACGTCGCAGCAGATCTGAGAGTGAAGTAACCATCCTCGATACGGTATTATGTCCCTTTGTTAATTCAATCGCAAGATACTTAATCGTTTCCAAGGTATTGTATAAGAAATGCGGTGTCGTTTGATTTTGCAAGGCAATCGTCTGCGCCTTCCGTAAGGAATACATACGGAGTTGCAGCTCTTGTTCGAGGCCACGTTTGGCATCTAAGGTCCTGAATATAGTAGTTGTGATGGTACGTAATTCGTTCCATTTGTTTTTCTCATTAGTGTCCATGAGAGGCTCTAACTTTTCCTGATCTTCAATCATAGACATGATCTGATTTACAGGTGAAAATGTTTTAATGGAGATCAATAAGGAAACAACTAAGACAATGACCACGCCAATTGCAAAAAACAAATACAAAAATGTACGCAATTCATTCATCTTTTGTTCGTAATTATTGAGGGGTAACAACGAGATATAAGTTAAATTTTTATATTCCGAGGGAAGCACTGAAACAATATATTTCTGATTGTGTATGGCTTTAATCATGGTGTTTGGGGCAGTGATATTAGCAAAGATATCCGCGCTACTCAGCAGATCGATATCATGGATATTGGACATAAATTCATTTCGATTATTACTGTAAGCCACCATATCTCCACTCAAGATGTACGTGTTTTCAAACTGCTCGCCTGTCTGAAATAAATAATTACGAAGTTCTTCGATATCAATATTCGCGGTAACAGCCCCAATTCTAGTCCCATACGAATAGGCAGGCAGTGTAAAGGAAATGAAGTATGGATATATATCGTTCCGTTTACGTAGATCCAAATAAGAACGGTTGCTGTCCATTTTCTGATAGACGGATTTATACCAGGTTTTATCATCAAACTCTGCTAATGGAGAGTCGAATCGATTGGAAAGCATGTACGAATTTCTCTCCGAATACACGTACAGGGAATCCATGTATTTGATGGAACGTGTGAACATTGAAATCTTATCATGGATCGTCTTCATTTTGGAATTGAGCGTAGTATTGTCCGCAGGGGATAGCATGAAGGAAGCAACATCATCCTGATAAGTCAATTCCAGTGAAACACGCTCCATTTGTTTAAAAATGGTCTCGATACTGTCCTTCACACGATACAGTGAATTCATGTTTACGCCGCTTATTTCCGTCTCAATGGCTTTGTTCATTTGAACATACGTAACGACGCTTAAACCAGTAAAAGGAACAATAACTAGGAGAAATATTAGGATTAAACTTTTGATAAAGAGACTTTGAAACTTGTACATTCGGACTGCTTGAATGAGATTACGGTTTGTTTTCATTTGCAGCACCTTCTGAACGCAAGCTTTGTTGTCGTATATAATCCTTAGGACTGACACCGGTTGTTTGTTTAAACAATCGGGCAAAATATTTACTATTCAAATAGCCAACTTTTTCTGTAATTTCATGTATTTTATATTGACGGGATTCTAATAATTCAATGGCTTTCTGAATCCGTAATTGGGTTAAATAATCAATATAATTGATACCTACAGCTTGTTTGAAGATTCGGCTAAAGTAAATATGATTCAAGAACACATGATTAGCCACCTCTTCAAGCGATAAATCTCGATGAAAGTTCTGTAGTATATACTTCTGCGCTGCCTCGACGATCAGAGTAGCATTCGATTCTTTTGTATTGAGATTGAGCACCATAAGATCATTGATAAATTGCTTGGCCCATCTGCGGATTTCGTCCAAATCGTTGATCTCAATAACTGCATGGTAATTGTGGGCGGTCTCATGTGGAATTTTACCCACTTGCCCGCGGTCCGCGTAGTACCGAAACACCATTGCGAACAGATCCATTATTAAACGATGAACAAATGAGATTGGCAAATTACGAAATTCGTCCATGAATCGATCCAGTAAGCTCATGGTATTTTCAATTTGGCCGTCCGTAATATGCGCCATGAATAGCTTGTACTTCCCTAGCAGATTCTCATATTCACTCGGCTCCAACCGATCTTTTCCTCGCGTCTCTTCATAAACCAGCTTTAACGGTACGCTAAATTGGGCTAATTCAACGAGGTTTTGAAATACAGCTGTCACGTGAGAACGGATTTCGATGTCAAAATTACTTCGGATTCGGGAAATAATTTCATTCAACTCTGTATTGAGTTGCTGACGAAGCTCCTCTAGTGATACAGGATGATTTGGAAAAGCAAGTAATTTCATTCCCTGATATTCATTGAAGACGGCTTTGTACAAGAAATTAACATTTTCAGCAAGGAAAATGCTTTTTAACGAATAGGTTAGCTTATCCGGCTTAATCGTCAGCTTCTCAGGCTCACATAGCTCTAAGTCAATTAAAGCACATGGACAATGGGCCGGATCTAAGGAAAGAGATAATAATTGGATTCGTTTATGAAGCTCATTCTTATTCCGCAATGCTCCCATCACGAGATCGGTATAAAATTGCTCTTTCAATAGAGGAAGAAGCTCATCAAATCGCACAGATTGCTGTTGCTGTTGGATAGAAGCAATCTTCTGTTGATCTAACTTTAGCTTCAGGCTCTGGAATACATCTGTAATTACGTCGTATTTCGTTGGTTTTAACAAATAATTCTCTACATTATACGCAATGGCTTGTTGGGCATATTCGAAGTCTTTGTAACCGCTAATGATAATGACACGAATCTGCGGATAGTTCTCATATATATGTTTTGCTAATTGGATGCCATTAATCTCGGCCATTCGAATATCCGTTAGTACGATATCAACCTCATGCGTTTTCAAATATTCGATGGCTTCTTTACCATCCTCGAAATCAGCAACGATCTGAAACCCAAGTGATTCCCAATCTAGGAAATATCTCAACCCTCTGCGTACAATCTCTTCGTCGTCAACCAGAATAAGCTTGTACATGTTTCGCCATCCTCTCGATGTTTTCGCTTCATTATAACGTAATGGCAGGTCGTTATTGGAGTCATTATACGGATATTCTAAGGATTAGTTGAAAAAAGTTACTTTACTTGCTTTTAGTGACTTCGTATGAGCTATTTGCACAACTTCGTAACCGTATCTTTAATTTGGCTACCTATTCAATTATACCCCTATTTCGTAAAATTAAAGTAAGCAAAGGGGGAAACGACACATGAGAGAGAACGCACTACATACTGTGACAGATAAGTCGTCAAGAGAAACAATGACGAAGCCACTCAGAAGTAATTCATTTAAAAGACTAGTTAGAGAGAATATTGCCTTATTTGTTCTAACATTGCCAGCGATTCTATATTACCTGATTTTCCATTATACACCGATGTTCGGAATCATACTTGCCTTTAAAGATTATAAGTATAGCGAAGGTATATTTGGGAGTTCATGGATTGGATTCAAAAATTTTGAATATTTCTTCACATCGATGGATGCATGGCGAATTACAAGAAATACAGTTAGTTATGCTGGTGTATTTATCATCTTGGGTAATATGGCGGCGGTTACAGTTGCACTCTTGCTGTTCGAGGTTCGTGGAAAATTGGCTTTGAAATTCTATCAAACATCCATGATCATGCCGAAATTTCTATCCTGGGTATTAGTCGGTTATATGACATACGCGTTGTTCAATCCTACATTAGGTTATTTCAATCAATTTATCCAATTCTTCGGATTTGAGTCCATTGACGTCTACTCAAATTCCAAGTATTGGCCTTACATTATCGTGACTGTGGAAGTTTGGAAAACGGTTGGATTAAGCTCCATTATTTATTACGCGGCCTTGATGAGTGTCGATCCAGAATTGTTCGAAGCTGCCAAAATTGACGGAGCTGGGCGAATGAGACAAATATTCGCGATTTCACTTCCTTCACTTGCGCCTGTTTTAACGATTATCATCATTCTGGCGATTGGTAATCTGTTCAGAGGAGATTTCGGATTGTTCTACCAAATTCCAAGGGATATCGGCGTGTTGTATCCAACAACAGATGTTATTGACACTTATGTGTACCGTGGATTGCGTGCAGGGGACTTCGGGATTTCAGCTGCTGTAGGATTGTTCCAGGCTGTAGTCGGACTTATTCTAATCGTTATTAGTAATACGATTGTTAAGAAAATAAATCCTGATAATTCTTTGTTCTAATTTGTTAATAAAAGTGTAAGAAGGAGGCGGCCTAGAATGTCTAAATCATTCTCTGCTAATTTAGGCAATAAGTTAATTCATGTGTTCTTAATTCTATTAAGTTTAGCGTTCATCATCCCATTTCTTCTTGTTATCGCCGTCTCATTCTCCAATGAGGAATCATTATTAGAATACGGGTACAAGTTAATCCCGGTAGACTTTGATCTGACGGCTTATAAACTCATATTCGGAAAGCCGGATCAAATATTGTATGCCTATCTAACAACGTCTGTTCAGGCAGTAGGCGGTATGATTTGTGGATTGATCGTCATGTCCACTTGCGCTTATGCCTTATCTCGAAGAAACTTTAAGCTTCGTAAACCGATTGTTATGTTTATCTTCTTCACATTGCTATTCGGTGGAGGATTAATTCCAAGCTATATTCTAATTACGCAGTATCTGCATCTCAATAATACGATCTTTGTGTATATTCTTCCGACGCTAGCTAATGCTTTCTATATCATTATTTTGCGCACATTCTTCCAAGGATTGCCTGACGCTTTGGTTGAATCAGCCAAAATAGATGGTGCTAGCGAATTTCGAGTCTATTGGCAAATTATTCTTCCGCTGTCTAAACCAGCTCTTGCAACCATCGGATTGTTCGTGCTGCTCGACAAATGGAATGATTGGTTTACATCTTTGATTTATATTCGTAATGAGCACCTTTACACGTTGCAATTTCTATTGCAACGAATCTTGATGGAAGTTGAGTTCCTCAAAAATGCTATGACCTATAACATGGAGTTGGACAATGTAAATCTGTATAAACTTCCGTCTGAATCCCTCAGATTTGCTATGGCGATCGTGGCTGCAGGACCACTACTTATGGTGTTTCCGTTCTTCCAAAAGTATTTCTCTAAAGGACTTACAGTTGGTGCAGTAAAAGGATAATTGTCTGTTTATACCAGCTCTGGAATGGTTGATATACATTACAGAGCTGTATAATATAATATTTGTGTAGATTGAAAGGGGAAAAAATAAAAATGAAATCGTTAAACACTGTATTTAACAAGATGATTCTTCTAAGCATGACGACTGCTTTAATTATTACAGGGTGCAGTAAAACAGAAACTAGCAAACCAGCGGCTTCTTCGAATGTATCGCCAAGTGCTGCAGCAACAGCAGCAGCGGCCAAACCAGTTACGCTGAAGCTTGTAACAATGGGGCCTGGTAAGCAAGCGGATTCGCAAGAGGTTTACGATGAGTTTAACAAAAAATTGGCAACGTTACTTCCAAATACAAAGGTAGAATTCATTCCACTCACTCAGGCAGAATATGCTGAGAAATGGAAGCTTATGGCTGCAGCATCCGAGGAGATTGACATTGCTTGGACAGGATTTGTATTGGATTATCCAGCTGAAGTTAACAAAGGTTCTTATATCGAATTGGATTCATTAGTTGATAAATATGCACCGGAAATTAAGAAAGAAATTCCAGCTTGGGTATTAGACCGTGCTCGTGTGAATGGTAAATTGTATGCGATTCCAAACTATCAGCAAGCGGTAGATAACCGTCCAACGATGCGTGTACCGAAAGAGTTTGTTGATAAAGGATACATTGATCCGAAGGCAGCACAAGAGACTTTCTATAAAACGGGCCCAACATCCAAGGAATCTCTTGCAATCATCGAAGGTTACCTAGCGAAGTTGAAGCAGAACAATGAGCTACGCAAAGGATATAGCCCAACTGTTCTTACGAGTATGCAGCATCATAATATCATTACACCATCTTTCAAATTAGTAGGTGATTTGAAAGACCCGAAAAGCTTAAAGGTTATCAATTTGTATGATACACCGGAAGAAGTGCAATATATCAAAACAATGACGGATTGGTTTGCTAAAGGTTACATTCGTAAAGATATGTTGAGCTTGCAAAATCAACGTCAAGATGAAGGTAAGCCAGATGGAAACATTGCTTGGTTCCATACGATGGTTGGAAATATTGAAGATGTTTCGAAAACAGATTCAACAAGATATGGTTTCCCAATTCAACTAATTCCTATGGAAGAGAAGTATACGATCTCCAACTTGTCAGATTCCACAAACTTTGCAATTACAAGAACATCCAAAAACCCAGATCGCGCTATGCAGCTTCTTAATTTGCTAGATACGGCTAAGGGTAAAGATCTTTATAACCTTCTTGTATGGGGTATTGAAGGCAAGCATTACAAGAAAACTGGGGACAATAAAATTGAAACCATTGGTTACACGGGCCAAGGAACAGCAGATGCTAAATATGGCACATTTGCTTATGCAATGGGTAATACAGCGAATAGTTACGAAACACAAGCTAATCCGGCTAATTTCATTAAGATCTGGCAAGATGCGAATACCAGCGCAACCGTTTCACCTTTACTCGGTTATAAACCTAATCTTGATCCAATTAAAACAGAGCTTGCACAAATTGCAGCAGTTGTTAAAGAATATATCGGTGCTGGTAGTGCGCTTGTCCTAGAATCAGGTGCAGTTGCTGACTCAGACAAGAAATATGCAGAATTCATTGAAAAAATGAAAAAAGCGGGTTCAGACAAAGTAGTAGCTGAATTGCAAAAACAAGTTGACGAGTTCTTGAAAACTAAGAAGTAAGTTGAAGCAAATGGAATCATAAAGGAGTCATTGCATATTAGAAAGCAATGACTCCCTTTCCCTTGCAGAAAATTTAGACTACTGAAGCTTTATTTTAAAAACTATCATGATAGCGCTTACAAAAAATAAAAAAATGTCAAGTGCAGCACATCTTCAAATACCCTTTGAAACAGATGCATCCTGACTTTAATAAAACATGGAGGTATCGTATATGCATACTGGAATAGCCATAAAATCGCGCAAAGTGACTGCCCTATTGTTAGCAATTCTAATGATTTGCGCACCAATTGTTTCAATGCCAGAAACAACATTAGCAGCAGGTGCGACAAGCTACTACGTTGATGGCACGAATGGAAGCGATACCAACGTTGGTTCTGTAGCAGCCCCTTTTAAGACGATCCAAAAGGCTGCCAGCGTAGCTATAGCCGGTGATGAAGTCCAAGTTAAGGCTGGTGTTTACCGTGAAACTGTTACCCCTGCAAGTAACAACGTAACATTTAAGAACTTCGGCAGTGACAAAGTTATCATATCCGGAGGCGACTTGGTGACTGGATGGACAGAAACCGCAGATGCTGGTGTTTTTGAGGCTAATGTGTCTTGGAATTTTGATAGCGGTAACGGCAACATTGCATTTTTTACAGATTCGACTGGTAACCCTGTATCCATGAGTCCAGCAAGATTTCCATACATAAAAGACAGTGAACTCTTAGTCAAGTCAAAGTATGGAAAATTTGTAAGTGCTACAAATGTAGATGTTGACCCATCGGGTACTGTAAATGCAGATGGACAATTTCTCACGTATGACAACGAGTATGTACGTGGATTTACTGGCATGACAACGAATGCTTGGACAGGTGCACTCGTCTATGCATCTTCAAACAATGGATTCTCTGCACAGACTGGTGAAGTTCTTAGCAATACGGCCGATAAAATCACCTTTAAGTGGCCGCTATCTGGATACACACCAAAATCATTTGGTGTAGCAAGTGGTATGTATCTTTCTAACAGCTATCAAGCGCTTAAGCTTATTGCTGGCGCAGCTACAAAACCATCGAACGCAGCAGTGTGGTATAAAGATGTTGCTGCCGGTAAGTTGTATGTGTACTTAACAGATGCTTCCGCTACAGTTATTAACCCAAGTAGCGGTCAAGTTGAATTCAAAAACAGAGAGAATGTTTTTAACTTAGAGGGGCTTTCAAATATTACTATTCAAGGTATTAACATTCGTTCTGCGGGAGTGAACTTTAAAAACTCTCATGACAACACATTCAAAGGTGCTGTTATCGAAAAAGTAGATTCCTATAACAAACTTTTTACAATGAGTGTGCTTACAGATGGCCTTACAAAATCATTTGAGTTAGATGGCTATAACAACACGGTACGTGATTGTGAAATCAAAGACATGTATGGTTACGGCATCAAAATGTTGGGGCATGACAACAAGGTAATCAACAACAACATTCACGATGTTGACCTTTTTGGTTATTATCAAGATGGTGTAGGTATCTATGGCTACAATCAGCTGGTTAGCCACAACGAAATCTATAACGTGGGTCGTGCAGCTATTGGCGGTAAGTTCCAAAGCTCCGTCATTCAGTACAACAAAATGCATGATACGATGAAGATTTCCTACGATGGCGGTATCATTTACCTTGTAAACCATGACTTTGATGGTTCAGAAATTCACCACAATATTCTTTATGATGTGCCTAACTCGGCAAATGTAGAGGGTATCTATCCTGATAACGTGTCTGGAAACTTAAAAGTCTATGACAACATTATCTACAACACTAAAGTTGCTATGCTTTTTAATACGCCTAACGAGCGTATGACGATTGTAAACAATACAATTCATAACTCAAAAGACAATAGTTTAAGCTCTTGGGGCGACCCTGCTGACCAACTTGAAACTTTTGGAACGGTAATCATTGGCAACATCTTTGGTGGCTCATTTGCCTCCCAATCGGCCAGTGGAGCAGTTGAGCAGTATAATACTACGGGTACGAATGCTGTTATTGGCGCTATTTTTGTAGATCCAGCCAATGGCGATTTCAGACTGAAAACACCAGAGCAGTATCGAAGCATAGAAATTCCAGGTGTAACCGATGGACACACGTCTGGTTTTGCTGTACAAGGCGCAGTTCAGCCGGGAGCAGTTTGGACTGCTGGCTATGATATTGCGAATGCTTCAAACATTAACCCAACGTTCCAATTGAAGAAGTTACCTTATCAGCAGTTGCTAAAGAACGGCGGTTTTGTAGACGGATTGGATAAATGGACTACCGTAGGTTCTCCATCCATAATTTCACATAACGCATGGGATTTTAGAAACGGCGGACAAAAAGCCCAAGGTATGCTTATAAAAGATGGCTACACAGGTGCAGTCCTACAAAATGACGAACAGATTTCCCAAACAGTTACTGTAAAGCCAAACACCAAGTACACGGCCTCGCTTTGGGGTAAGGTAATGGGTGAACGTAGATACTATTCAGATGCAATTCCAGTCACACCAGCAACCGCTCCTGATTCTTTTAGTTTCCGTAATTCAGAAGGCGCATTTATTGCAGGCTCATCTGTTACGCTAAAATTCCCAGATGTTGAGTTTGCAACGGGTGTAGACAAAGTAATGTTTGGTACTGCTTCTGAAACCACTAGTGCTGGTAAGATAGAGATGTATAACGGTGACCCAGCAAACGGCAAGTTGATGGCTTCCCAGACATTGGGTAGTAATGTGGGTTGGGGTTATAGGGCTATAAATAATCTAAATCTGGCAAACGTACCTGTAGGCGGTGAATCAGCGGATATTTACTTGAAGTTTACAAACACAAACACAGCGGCTTTGGCACGTACTTGTATGTTTATGGACTTCGTCGTATTTAAACAAACGCCAGTGGCAGCCTCAGACTATCTTGAATTGGGCATAACTGGGCTTGCAACGAATCCTCCTGTAAAGCAAGCAACGGCTTCAACCTTTGGTGTCGCTGGTGCGACAGCCCGCCCTACACATAGTGTTAGTTTTACAACTGGACCGAATGATACCAGTTTGACTTACTATGTGAAAAAAAGTGGTACCAACAATTTAAGAGGCTACATTGACGAGTTGGGATTATCAGAGGATGCAGCTACCGCCCCAGTCTATCCAGCGGGCAGCACATACTTTAATGGTTTTGAAGATTCATGGCATCCTGCTAACTGGACTTGGGGCCTGGGTACACCTCTACTCGATGCAACGATTAAGTCAGAGGGTAACTATAGCTATAAACTAGATGGTTCTGTAGACAAAAATGCAGTCTATAAAGTATTAAGCTCATCCTATGCAAAGGTTGCTAAAGTAGATTTCTATGACGACATGGCGGCAGGCAATAAGAGCCTTATTGCACATGTTGACAGCAGTGGTGCAACAAACTTTGATAAGATTGCTTCTATGTATGGCGCAGGTATCCACACTGCAAATTCTGCAACGAACTACTCGATTACACTTGGCACAGGTGTGTGGCAAACGTCAACCGTTCCTCGTACGCCAGGTTGGCACACGCTGACATTTGATTATTCATCCGGTACTGGTGTGGATATGTATATTGATCAAGTTTGGGTAGGGTATTCCAACAAAGCTATTTCTTTTAACACCATTGCGTTGGGAGACTTTTTCACTGGGGAAAACAGTACAGGTAACTTTGATAATGTGAATGTTGTGGACACAACCCCTCTCAAAGGACCGTTGGACGTCACTGTACCAAACAACTTAACAGTGGGAACGGCACTAACGACAGACAACAGTGCTGTAGTGAACTTTGCTCCTAAAGTCAGAGGTGGAAATAATCCGCAAATTTCAATGACTGTGTCAAATGCTCTTGGTACAAATCAGCCATTTACATCGGGTGGATCACTTCCTGTTGGTTTGTCCACTATGACCGTTACGGTAACGGCTGGGGCTACAGTCATCACAAAGACATTTTTTGTGAATGTAATCCAGACATACTACTTTGACAACTTCGAGAATGATCCAGTAGACATCTCTGGCGGAAAGGCTAACACGACTAACAGTGCAAATCCTACTTTGATGGGACCTTGGAAGGCGAATACTTCCGGAACTGCTGGAATTGTAGCAGCAACACCTGCTACGACTAATCAATTTAATTTTGATGGCTATAGTAGTTTTGGCACTGCTGCTGTTGCCCCAAGTAACGATGGCAGAAACTTAAATGCTATTAACCAGACTCAAGCCGGATGGGACTTCCGTAACAAGATCGTTACGGCTTGGTATTACGACGCTGATCCTACCGCTGCTATTGTTAATCAGGTTTTACAAGTGAAAAGTAGTACTGCTCCTGCGAATTCTTGGTTCCTAGGACAGTACTATAATACAGCCGCTCCGGTGCAAGGATCAACATCACAGTATAGTGTTCGTGCATATACCACTGCACTTACCGGTAAACCAAATAATCAGTTTATTCCGTCCGGTACTTCAAGAACAGCGGGGTGGCATCAATTAAAGATTGACTTTACTCCAGCTACTACTACCGATATGTATATTGATGGTACGCGGGTACGTCAAGAACCAAGGACGACAGAAGTTCCTAATTACATTGCCTTAGGTGACTTGTGGGAGAATGCAATTTCAAAAGCTGTAACTACTTACTGGGACAATGTAGCGGTAACCACCTCATTAGACACCATGGGTCCTACGATCACACCATCAGCTAGTACGACCACTTACTTTGCAGATACAACGGGTGTAGCTGTTGATAGTGATATCACTTTTACAGATATGGATACTACAATCATCCCTGATGATGCGAGAGTAATGGTAAGCATCTTGGATGGATTCAAGAGTGCAGAAGATGTATTGCAGCTTACCAATGTTCCTAGCACAATGGGTGATATTGCAAGCAGCTACGATGCAACAGCAGGTATTCTTACACTCTCTTCTGCAAGTGGTGCAACTGCCGCTCAATGGCAGGCAGCTTTGCAAGCTGTGCAGTATAAAAACAATTTAGCAACCCCAACCGTTTCACCTCGTGGTTTGAGTTTTGTGGGCTATGATGGTATTAATCTAGGGAACGCTGTTGCCAAAACCGTCGTTATCTCATTGAATACAGCACCAACGGTTTCTAACACAACGATTGCAACTCCTCAAAACACAGTAGCTAATCTTACTGCTATTAACTTTGGCTTTAATGATCTTGATGGTGATGCTTTGGCCAGTATCAAGATTCTAACATTGCCAGCACATGGAACACTGAAATTAAGCGGAACAGCTGTAGTGGCAGATCAAGTGGTTCTTGCAAGCAATTTTGCCAACTTTACTTATACACCAGCTACTGATTATGTAGGAGCAGATGTATTTACATGGAATGGTTTCGATGGAAACCGCTATGCGACATCAGGTGCAGCAGTTGAAGTCAATGTTACGGCAATCCCTGTTACAAGTGTAACTCTTGATCAAAGCACACTCTCTTTGGTTGTAGGAGGGCAAGATGCAACGCTGGTTCCTACGATTAATCCAGTAACTGCAACCAACAAAAACGTTATATGGCACTCAAGTGATTTAAACGTGGCTACCGTGGTAAATGGCGTTGTTCATCCGGTTTCAGCAGGGGCTATAACGATTACAGCAACTACAGCAGATGGTGGTTTCACTGCGACAAGTACTGTGACAGTAGCTGCTGCAGCAGTTCCTGTAACAGGTATATCGTTGGACATTACAACAACCACTTTAACAGTTGGTGGAAGTGATGTTACCTTGACGCCAACAATAACACCAATAAATGCTACAAATAAAAACGTAACATGGAGTTCAAGTAATCCATCTGTTGCTACAGTGTCCAATGGCGTTGTTCATGCCATTGCTTCTGGAACAACTACGATTACAGTAACTACAGTAGACGGTGGACATACTGCGACTAGTTTAATAACAGTAATCAATCAAGGAGCACAATTGACAGGGCCAGCTTCCGTATTAGCTGGTGAGGCTCTTCACTTGACTTATGGATTGGTGAATGTAACAGAAAACGTTTATGCGCAAGATTTTACGGTGAAATTTGATGCAGGACAACTGCAATTTGTGTCTGCCGAGTCGCTTGTTCCAGGATTTTCAGTAGTTGGTGAATCCGACGTAACTGGAGAGGTAAGAATTCTTGCAGCATCTACAGGATCGAATAGTACGGTTGCGGGAACGATGGATGTTCTGAAGCTGAACTTCCAGACAAAACTGATTGCCCAAACGGTCATCAGCAGAGTTTACTTAACTGATGTTGTCGTTGCTGATGTCTATGGTGTTGAAACACCATTAAATATCGATGTGGTCTACAACGTTCAGCTTACGGTTCCGGTTGTAGATAAAACGGAGCTAAATGCCAAAATCGCGGCTGCTCAGGCGAAGGTCGATACAGCGTTGATAAGCTCAACAAGATGGGGGCATTATTCTCAAAGTGTAGTTGATGCATTAAAAGCTGTGATTAGTAATGCACGCACAATTACTAACAATGCCAACGCGACCCAGTCTCAAACAGACCAGGCTGTCATCAACTTAGACGCAGCAATGGTTACATTTGCGGCAGCGGTGAATACGACAGCAAGCATAGGTGATTTGGCTCTGTTAGCAAGAAATTATGGGGCAACCTCAGTCCGTTCCGATTGGAATATGCTTCAAATGTATGACCTTAATCATGACAACAAGTTAGATCTCATCGACCTTGTTGCTTTGGCTAGAAAGATTCTTGGACAGTGATCATGTAAAAGGTGAGGATTTGAGGGAGGTAGCCATACCTCCCTCAATTGATTATTGAAAGGAATGATTCTTTTGAAGTACAAAATGCTGAACTTGATGCTAATATTCTGTTTATTTTGGATTATACCGCAGGGTGCCTCGGCCGCTAGCAGTCCTGATTTTACCCTAGCGCTTAATAATGATCATCCGAAAGTTGGGGAAACCATTCAAGTTGCGGTATCCGCAAAAGGAATAACAGATTTGTATGGATATGAAGTCAATTTGGGATTTGACTCCGTACATTTAACTTATGTCAGCTGGACTGCTCCAGCATCAGGTTTTTCGATGGACCCGATTGTTAGTGGTAACCAACTTACTTTTGTGCATACAAAAACAGGAAACGTTGTGGGATATAACGGGAATTTGCAATTGGGTACGATAACCTTTAAGACGAAAGGCGAAGGTAACGCAGACGTATCCCTGCAAAGTGTGAAAATGGTTGATTCGAAATTAGCATCTACAGTTCTAACTTCCGATGCAGTAGTAACCGCTAAGATAACGAAGCAGCCAGTTACTAATCCAAATCCAGATCCAAATCCAAATCCTGAACCAGAAAAAGATAAGGACAAGGATAAGGAAAAAAATAAGGAAACAAAAATTGAAATTATCGTTGGTGGCCAAGTACAGGACGTTGGAACAGCAATGCTCTCTAACCGTGATGACCAGCAGGTAACCACCATTTCGATCGATCAGGAGAAAATGGATCAAAGGCTGGCTGAAGCGGGGGGAAATGTAATTATCACGATTCCAGTAAACAACAATTCCGATATTGTTATTGGCGAATTGACAGGCCAGATGGTCAAAAATTTGGCGAACAAGGAAGCCGTTCTGGAAATCAAAACAGAAAAGGCAACCTATAAAATTCCTGTTCAGCAGATGAACATTGCGTCGATTAGTGAGCAAATCGGTAAGTCGGTAGCTTTACAAGACATCACGATTCATGTCGAAATCGCTGCAGCGACAGCGGATACGGTGGAATTCATTAAGGATGCAGCGAATAAAGGGAACTTTACGATTGTTGCTCCTTCGATTGATTTTACAGTGAAAGCAACCTATGGTAATCAAACTGTTGATGTTTCGAAGTTTAACATGTATATAGAACGCACGATTGCTATTCCAGACGGGGTAGACCCGAATAAAATAACGACAGGTATTGTCATTGAGCCAGATGGAAAGGTACGCCATGTACCGACCAAAATCGTTCAGATTGACGGTAAATATTATGCTGTTATCAACAGTTTGACTAACAGTACGTATTCGGTCGTTTCGCACGCAATTGAATTTAGTGATGTACGAGACCATTGGTCGAAGCAAGCAGTGAATAGTATGGGCTCGCGAATGGTAATCGAAGGCACGGGTGATGGTTTGTTCAGTCCCGATAAAGACATTACACGCGCTGAGTTTGCAGCTATTGTTGTTCGTGGATTGGGACTTAAATTCGAAAGCGGTGCGACCTCCTTCACTGACGTGAAAGAGTCGGATTGGTACAGCAGTGTGATCAAGACTGCTGTTTCCAATCAACTGATTAGCGGCTTTGAAGACGGTTTGTTCCACCCGACAGACCCAATTACACGGGAACAAGCGATGGCGATTATCGCGAAAGCGATGGCAGTCACGGGATTGAAGGCTAAGTTGCCTCAGCAAGACGAACAATCGATTCTCAGCGTGTATACCGATGGTTCAGAATCGTCATTATGGGCACAGCGTTATGTTGCTGATTGCTTGCAGGCTGGCATTATTGCGGGCAGAAGTGAAACAACGATTGCACCAAAAGCTACGATCACAAGAGCAGAAGTAGCAGCGATTATTCAACGTCTCTTGCAGAAGTCAAACCTTATTTAGAAATTAGAATTAGTGTAATAGAAGGGCACTCTCACAAGGAGTGCTCTCCTTTTGTTCATAAGACGTCTACATGAAAAGTTTAAAAAAGTAACTTTAATTGTTTTTTATATCCATTCTAAATCACGAGAGCAATTTATTAGCTTTATCTTTAAATTGGATCCCTATTCATACCTCGCCCAGTTTCGTAAAATTAATGTATAGATTTTCTACGTAAATGGAGTCATTGCAATTGTTAGCGATGGCTCTTTTCTAATTAGAAAGTGAGGGAAATAAATATGCTTCAGCAATTAACCTTTCGTCAATTAAAGAATGCATTAGAGGAAACGCAACAGTTACCACATAAACTTTATTCAGAAGCAACTGCTCCTGAGAATTGGCGACGCATCCGGAAAGATGAGAACTACTCCGATTTCTGGCTTTCCTTAGAAAAGAGAGCAGAACATCTCATTGAAAATCCCGTTCGTGCCCCGCTTTTTACGGAGTTCACTTTATTTGGTGATACGGGAGATCGAGCGACGTATCAGAATGTTTTCGAACAGTTGTATGCGGGTGTTCATACTTTCAGCACGCTTGCGATGACTGAAGATAATCCGAAATGGAAGTCAGGACTAGAGAATGCGATCTGGAACGTATGCAACGAATACACGTGGGTAATACCTGCACATGTGGGACTATACGTGAATGAATATCCGAACGGTATTTGGGATCAACCAGTTCCACCGCGTGAAACGGTAGACCTGCTGGCAGGGATGACCGCATTCACGCTGGCGGAAACGGTTCATTTGCTGAAAGACCGCTTGCATCCCTGGATTGTTCATCGGGTGAACGAGGAGATTGAGAAGCGGATTTTCAATGTGTACTTCAATGACCCCACACCTCAAAACTGGGAATTGAAAACAAACAATTGGCCAGCGGTATGCTCCTCAAGTATAGGGGCAACGGCTATTTACATGATCGAAGATAGTGAGAAACTAGCTGGCATGCTTTGGCGTGTGATCGGGGTCCTGCGGAATTACTTCTCTGGATTTGATGAGCAGGGTGCAACACCAGAGGGGCCAGCCTATTGGCAATATGGGTTTTCACACTTTGTTTATTTTGCAGAATTGTTAAAAGAACGAACCCATGGGCGCATTTCTCTTCTCAGCGATGATAAGGTCGCAGCGATCTCACAGTTCCCGCAATTTTGTATGCTAACGGCGGGGAAAGTCGTCAATTTCTCCGATTCGGCCGAGGAAGTCACCTTGAATCCAGGACTTATTCAGCGCTTACAGCAATATGTACCCACTTTGCATCTTCCCACGGACGAATACCGTATGAAACCCGTTCCAGGTAATTGGTTAGATGTAACGAGAGGGATGCTGTGGTCATTGGATTCTGAATTTGTACTCCCTACAGAAGATGGCGCGAGAATTCAAGAACAAATTTTCACAGGAAATCAATGGGTTATCTCGAAAGTTAAGCATGCGCTTGGCGGGATTACAGCATTTGCTGCTAAAGGTGGACATAATGAAGAGCCACACAATCATAATGATCTGGGGCACTTTATTTTACATGTGAATGGTCAGAATGTACTGGCAGATTTAGGGCTAGGACGCTACACCAGACAATATTTTCAACCGAAGATTAGGTACGAGATGATAAACGCAGGTTCTCATGGTCATTCCGTTCCGATCATTGATGGTTGTAGACAAGGCTTCGGGAAATCATACAGGTCCGAGATCCTATACAACCAAATCTCTGAAGACGGACTGCGAGTAACCTTAGATTTGACGAAAGCTTACGACTGCGTTGCATTGGAACGCCTCACGCGTGAGTTTGTATGGAAACGTCCAGCGGATGAGATCCCCCAATTGCTCATAACGGATCACGTTATTTTGAATAAAGGTACAGCATCGTTTCAAGAGGTTTTCATCAGTTCTCTAGAGCCACAAGAGACAGGGAAGGGGCGGCTGCACATGGATACAGTGACACTCATTTATGATCCTGAGCAGTGGAATCTTGAAATCGAGCATCTCCTGGTAGACTCTCACTACAAATCGGGTATGCCATTTTACCGGATTCTGTTGGATCGCAAGCTAGTGGAACAGGAAATGACAGCCCAGTTTAGATTTGAAATCAGGGAAGATTAACTATTTCTTGGGGGTGCAGCATGTTTAGCGCAGATGAAATGGCTTATTTAGAAAGTTTAAAGGGATTAAACCCGATTCAACATCACATTGATAAGTTTCAACAAGCGAGTAAGCACGATAATTTTGAAGTAACGGGGATATCTCGTGACATCTATCTTGATTTCGCTGAAGCGAGGGTTCGTCAATTTTTTCCATTTCAAAATGAGAATGGAGGGATCTTGGATCCTAGCGATGGGAAAGAGCATGAGTTTGCGACCGCCTCTTTTGCCAAAGCTGGAGCGATTCTACTCACGAATGAACGTTGTAAGGATGTACAAGATCTAATTTTGCTCGCGATGGATTGGGCTTGCACCTGTTTAGGCGAGAATAGAGTTCCGGACGACCATGCTGATTTCACGACCTACATGCTGGTTCGGGCCTATCAATTACTGACACCGATGGTGGAAACGAATAGAAGCGATGCTTGGAAAATGAATTTGTCCAAGGTTGAGCCAGAGTCATTCTATTGCCAGACGGTTCGGAATTTCCCTGATATTCGCTCTATCCGCAATTGGGCAACCTATGCCATGCATGGAGAAATGATGAGGTATCGTGAAGGATTAACGGATTCTATGGCTTTCATCGATAAGTATTTGAAACCGCAAATGACGCGCTTCACACGGGAAGGGCTCTATCGCGATCCCAATCTACCAGCTGCCTATGATTTGGCGGCTCGCCAACAGCTTAGTGGACTCCTAGATGCTGGATATAACGGGGAATGGAAGGAATTCCTAGATTCACAGCTGCGCAAAGGTGCCCAAACCATGCTGTATATGCAATCTACAACAGGAGGGACGAGCTCTGGAGGCCGGAGTAACCAAATCATCTGGAATGATTTAACCTATGCTTATCTCTGTGAACGTGAAGCTGCGCGTTATGCGAAGGAAGGAGATCTCGCATGGGCTGGCACCTTCAAGCGTGCTGCACGGAAAGCGCTGCAATCAATTCTGCGCTGGATCGAAGATCCCGTAGAATTTCGGTTGTTGAAGAATCGGTTCGCTAGCGAGCTTCGAAATGGATGGGAGTTTTACGCCTATTATTCCACGTACAGCTTATATGCGGCTCAAATTGCTGCTTCATGCTTTGAAAGTGCTGATGAAAGCATACGGGAACAGGCAACGCCTGCGGATTTAGGTGGATATGTAGTACCGATTGAATCTTTTCATCGGATCTATGCAACAACAGGACCGCAGCAAGGCAGTTATCATGTTGTTATGGATACGGCTGCACAAATGGGGCATGATGCAACCGGCTGGGTTCGCTTGCACAAAGCGAATTTGCCAGAGGAATCGGCGCTTTCGATGGGGATACCTGGGCTCAGCGGAAATGTGCACTTGAATTATTTTGTAGCCAAACAAGTCATTCCGCGTCCGCATACTCCAGCAGCTATCGGTCTGACTTGGAGGGATGGGCATGGCGTCTGGCACAGGTTAGCAGGCTTTGGCAGAAGAAAGCACGAAGCTTTTGCATCCTTGGATAAGAACGGGGTGCCAACCAAACCTGAGGAGATGCATTGGCAAGCCAATCTGGCAAATGTACAAGCAGACTCTGCAGATTTGTCCTTCCAAATCCAGTACGCCGCAACGGGACTTCAACTCTTAAACGAGATGAATCTGCGTACACCGGATGATAATCTTCATCCAGCGTATAAGCGAGCCATTGCTGATATGCTGCCAAGACCTGGTGTCGAGGGCATAGCAGCGATCACGGAATCCTATCGGATTGCTGTCGAAGGTGTCACAACCGAGTGGTTCGTTGAAGCAGCAGAAGACATGCCGTTAACCGCAATTGGCGTCACGGTTCCAGTACTTGTATCCAATGGAACGGATGAGAGTGCCATTCGCGTGGGAGGGAATAAGCTCGTTGTCTCCTATGCTAATTCACGTTATGTGATTCAGCCTGTTGGTGATTCAGACAATGTTGAGTTGGAGCTGCTACCAGGGTTGATGCCGAATCGCAATGGCAACTATCGACTTGCTCAATGGACAAGTAAGGATGTGAGGAGGGCGATTAAACTTCATTTCTCCATAGAGAAGGACCCTACCCTTTCGGAACGTTCCGATATGCACTAGGTGAGGAGCCCGTCATTTTCTTAAATAATCTTGAAAAGTAATAAGGATCGGTGATCTCAATAGTAGCAGCAACTTCTTTGATCGTCAGTCCCGTTAAACTAAGCAATTGGGCGGCCTTTTGAATTTTCAGACGCAAGAAGTACTCAATTGGAGGGAAACCGGTCTCTTCATTAAATAACAAAATGAGATGCTGTTTCGACAAGCCATGGAAAGATGCCTCGCTGCTCTCTCTAGTCGTGACGGGGATGGGCGAAAGTTTTATTACAATGGACCAGTGACAGAGGGGTGGTCTGGCTTACTGGGTGAAGAAAGTGGTAACTTTCTACTAGTATCTGTATGCCCCGACAAGATTCCTTTGCTAGGAGTTTGGAAAGATGAAGGGATGTGTAATGATCGAGTTACCTGTACACTGGAGCCTAGTATTGGTTATTACGATTCACTTGAAATGGCCGTCGATAACGGGACGGCGCAATGGATTGCCGCCAATACCTCCTATGAATGGCATATTGAACTCATCCTTGGTGCTGGTGATTGGCAGCAAGCAAGAGAATAAAAAGAAGCAGACAACTGTGAATACGCAGGTGTCTGCTTTTTCATTTCAATGCGCACAATTAACTGTTGTCAAAAACAATACAGTTATGTTATGGTGTAACCAAATACAGAGAAAAATTCCGGATATGGAATGGGAGTATAGGAGAAACTCATAAGATGACAAACAAGAACAATCAGCATGCCGTTCGACTAGCGCTGCTGCTAGGTTTATTTTCGACACTCGGACCTTTTACTATCGATATGTACTTACCGGCCTTTCCACAGATTGTGGGAAAATTCGGTACAACTGCATCACTCGTACAGCTCAGCTTGACCGCCTGTTTACTTGGACTTGGTGTCGGGCAAGTGGTTATGGGGTCGCTCAGTGACGTTTACGGCAGGCGCAAACCGCTGCTTATTTCTATGGCTCTCTATGTTGTGGCATCCATAGCTTGCGCGATCGCGCCCAGTATATGGCTGCTGATCTTTGCACGACTCGTGCAGGGGTTTGTTGCGTCAGCGGGCATTGTCATTTCCCGGGCAATTGCACGTGACATGTTTAGCGGCCACGAACTCACGAAATTTTTCTCGCTGCTCTTACTTGTTGGAAACTTGGGCCCACTCGTGGCGCCAGTGGCCGGAAGCGGAGTTCTATCATTAACGAGCTGGGTTGGCGTCTTCGTTGCTTTGGCATTGTTGGGGATGTTCCTCCTTGCCATGACCAAATGGAGTCTCAAAGAAACGTTGCCCATCGAACGTCGCAGTCCTAGCAATTTTGCGCAGCAACTGCGTAACTATGGATCGCTTTTGCGTGACCGCTCATTTACGGGGTATATGCTCGCGCAGGGGGTCATGATCGCGGGGGTATTCGCTTACGTTTCGGGCACCCCATTTATTTATCAAAATATTTATGGGGTTTCCCCAACGGTATTTGCACTGTTATTTGGATCCAATGGGATTACCTTGATTATTGGTTCTCAGTTGGTCGGTCGGATGGCTCACCGTGTGTCGGAGCAGTTCTTCCTATTGTTCGGACTTTATATGGCTGGCGCTGCCAGTATTGCCGTCTTGCTAGTGGGTATTTTCCACGGGCCGCTGTATGCACTGGTGATTCCACTCGTTTTCTTTGTAGCGTCTATCGGGATTACTTCCACGGCAGCATTTCCGCTTGCGATGGAGAGTCAGGGACATATGGCAGGCAGCGCGGCTGCGTTGATGGGTGTCATTCCCTTTTTGCTCGGAGCAGTCGTTTCCCCGCTAGTCGGGATTGCTGGGGAACACACGGCGGTTCCGCTGGGGGTCATTATATTGACTACGAGTGCCGCAGCGATGTTGTCTTACTTCCTTTTAGTAAAAAAAGGGGCGAAGGCGAAGGCTTGAGTTGAAAACATTCGATTGATCGCAAAACCAGACGTTCAGTGATGCCGGGTTATTGTAATGAACGAGAAATGAGTTAATGCGTCAAACTATAAAGACCGATGTCCCTTACATAGGGGGACATCGGTCTTGCTTTTTTTTAACCGTCTTCGTATAAATTCCAAATGCCACCACGGTTGTTAGCGCTTTATTTGTTTTGTATACTAGGCAAGACAAGAATAAATAACAACAAAGCGAGGCTGAATCATGACTAGATGGAAGAAATTGGGGTTACCACCAAAGCCGCATTCGTTAAAATCTCGGCTCATCATAATTCTGTTTATTAGCTCGCTTGCTCCTTTAATTTTGATTGGAAGCATTTCCTATTTCTCTATGTATGCCATTTTGCAAAATAAGGCGGAGGGCGGTGCCCTTAGTAATTTGCATCAAGTCAGAATTATGTTGGAGGATACCATAGGCCAGTTGAATCACACTTCGCAGCAGCTTGCCTTTGACGGTAGAGTGGGCAAAAGTCTTGAAACGTATTTGTCGGCTGATATCTATGAGAAGAAAAGATTGAACGACGAGATCAGAAGTGAATTAGGATTGATTCACTTTACGAACCCTACACTGGGTTTGATGTTTTACTATTTTGAGAATGACAATCAGGTGCTATTTGAGAATTTTAGTGTGAATGATAAGCATGATCTTAAGAATCTTCCAGTCCTCATCAAATTCGATAAACTTACGTATATGGGACCGCATCTGTCTCTAAATCCAATTGATGGCAATCAAGTGCTTTCGATTTTGCGTAAAGTAGAGCTGCCAGATCGTGATGATGTGTATGTCTATATTGAAACGAATTTTAAATTGGCCGAAAGTATTCTCAAAGATAATGATCAATTCGGCGGTAACTTGGTGCATCTAATCCTGGATAATTACGGAAAAATTGTATATAGCGAGAATTCTGAAGACTTCCCAGTGGGAATGGTGTATGCCGCTGATGATTCGAATAAGGATATCACAGGCAAATATCGGATGTTCGAAGAAGCAAGTAATCAAACATGGAAAGTGATGTCTGCGGTTCCCAATTCGGTCTATAACCTCGAAGTATATAGATGGATGAAACAGTTTGTGTTTTTTGCCATTTTAACGTTAATCGCAAGTTTCTTTATTGCCTGGTTAATTTGGCGAACTGTGTATCGTCCGCTGAACCTGCTCAGTACGGATATTCGCAATGTCAAAAGCAATAATGAGGTATTTCCTAGAAGACAATCGCAAATCTCAGAGTTTTCTATGATCTATAGAGAGTTTGCAGAAATGAGAAGTCGCATTTTTGAACTCATCAGCGAGGTTGAGCAGAAAGAACAGAGTAAGGCCTTTCTTGAGGTTGAGAAATTAATGACCCAAATCAATCCTCATTTTATTCATAATACATTGGATACGATTCGATGGCTGGCACGTGCCAATGGACAGAAGGATATTGACAGGTTGGTATCTACGTTGAATAAAGTGCTCTATTATAACCTAGGTAAAGGTGGACCTGCACGAATTAAAGATGAGATTGAGGCTCTGAAAAATTATGTCGAGCTGCAAGGGATCCGCTATAATTTTCATTTTGATGTGAAGATTCATGCAGATTCTGAAGCTCTTGAATTGGCAGTTCCCCGATTTATTCTTCAGCCGCTAGTAGAGAATGCGTTATATCATGGCTTGGGTGACAATGGTGTGATTGAAGTAAGTGTAATCGAAGATGGCTTCTCGCATGTCATTATAGAAGTGAAAGACAATGGAGATGGCATGACAGAGGAAGATATCACGCAATTAATGAGTGAAAACACGATAGA
Organism: Paenibacillus sp. LjRoot56; assembly: GCF_964253335.1. Lineage (NCBI taxonomy): Bacteria > Bacillati > Bacillota > Bacilli > Caryophanales > Paenibacillaceae > Paenibacillus > Paenibacillus sp. LjRoot56. Next base: position 1,235,876 of record NZ_CAXURV020000004.1, on the reverse strand, counting down.
GAAAAAGAAGGTAGGCATGGGCATTGGACTTCAATATGTGTATCGTATGATTAAGTTCCAATTTGGACCAGCAGCCAGTTTTCATATAGAAAGTACAATCGGTGCAGGGACGACGATCGTTCTTCGTCTTCCAATAGGAGGAGTTGGCTTATGATAAAAGTTATGGTTGTAGACGATGATCACTTGGTACGTAAAGGTTTCATTACAATGATGCCATGGCGGGAGCATCATTTAGAAGTTGTAGGCGAAGCAGGGAATGGTAAGAAAGCCTTGGAGTTTCTTGCGGACAATCAAGTTGACTTGCTCATCACAGATTTAGCGATGCCTGTCATGTCGGGTATTGATCTAATGAGGGCTGTGAAAGAGAAGTACAAGGACATCAGCATGGTCGTTTTGACGTTTCATCAGGATTTCGAACTTATCCAGGAAGCACTTCGTTTGGGGGCACTGGATTACATAACGAAGGTCGAGCTTGAACATGAGCACATGGATGAGGTTCTCAGGCGAATTGTGAACAAGATGGCAGAGCAACATATGCGAACTAGAGATACACAAGTTCAAGCTCTTCCTGTGACCACGCTTGCGGATGAAGACGAGGGACCTTACTCTCCAGAAGTAAATGCAAGTGTATGGAAAGCCGTCGATATTATTCATGCGGAGTTTCAACACGACCTTTTATTGCCGGATATTGCGAAAAGGGTGAATATGAGCCGCAGCTATTTCAGCCGTTGTTTTCGGGATATTGCAGGTAAAACGTGTAATGATTTTATCCGTGAAGTGCGGGTGAATCACGCGAAAGCCATGCTTACACAAACGAACAAATCCATTGGATGGATCGCCACACAGGCTGGGTATCCGAATGAAAAATATTTCAGTAAGGTATTTCGGGAGTTAACGGGCATGCTGCCTGGTGAGTTTCGCAAGAGCCAGTCATAACTAGAAGAGGAGGTCGCAAATCGTCTCCTAAAAAGTGCACTTTCGTCTACTGGAAGTTCCATGTAGCCAATTACGAGACGATTTGCTCCTAAACACAAGACGGAATTGAACCCGAATGCCTTTCATTTTCTTTAAGATGTAAGTGTAGGGTAATTAAAGAGGAGGGGCATTATGAAGAATAAAAAAGCTCTAATTTCCATGATGGCAATCGCTGTTCTGATGACAGCATGTTCAAACAACACAGGGACTAAGGATGGTGGGCAATCGTCGGCGGATTCCAATGTGAAAGTGGATCCTTTCAAGATGCCAAATCCGATTGAAGTTACCACGTTCAAAAGTTTAAGTCCTGGAGCTAAGCTGCCAGCTGGTGACACAGTGGAAAGCAACCAGTACATGAAATACATTTCAGAAAAAACGAATATTAACTTTAAAATTCTTTGGTATGCTGCTCCTCAGGATCACGAACAGAAGATGAAGTTGGCTATCGCGAGCAATGACTTACCAGACGTTATGCTTGTGAATGAGCAAATCTTTCTAGCTTTAGCTGAAGCAGGCCAAATTGAGGATTTGAGCAAAGTATACGAGAAATATGCCTCTCCATTGGCCAAAGAATTGTATGGTTCAACGAATAATAAAGCGCTTGAGAAAGCGACCTATAAGGGTAAATTAATGGGAATACCGAACATCAGCGTGCAAGCCGATGCGGCAAGTATGGTGTGGGTGCGTAAGGATTGGATGGATAAATTGGGGCTTCAACCTCCGAAATCGATTGACGATGTAACCGCAATTGCCAAAGCTTTCGTCGAGAAAGATCCAGACGGTAATGGCAAACCGGATACGATGGGTATTGCTGGGTATGAGAAGTCGCTCGCAGTTAACGGGAAAGCACAACGTGGGGATTTCAAAGGTATTTTCCAAGCGTTCGGTGCGTATCCATCCGGTGGTGTTGAAGGCGTTTCCAACTGGATTAAAGATAGCTCAGGCAAGGTTGTCTATGCTTCGATCACACCAGAAACGAAACAAGCACTCAGTAAGCTGCGTGATATGTATGCCGCTGGCGCGATTGATAAAGAATTCGCACTGCGTAAAGAGCCGAACGAGAATATCGTTTCTGGCAAATCGGGGATTTTCTTCGGACCATGGTGGTCCGGCGGTTTAGCAGCTGACACGATGAAGCTCAATCCAAAGGCTGACTTCGTACCCTATTTGATCCCTGATGCGAAAGGCACAGTAAATACAATGATGGTGCCAGTGAGTACACAGTTTATCGTTGTGAAGAAAGGCATGAAAAACCCTGAAGCCGCAATGGTCTACGCAAACACCTTTATCAATGCGCAACGTAAAGTAGACCCGGATGCATTGAAGCTTGATTTCTCAGTAAGTGCAGAACACTGGCCAATTGGGAACGCGACCTTCGATTTTGCCGATGCGGTAGAAAGAAAGTCAGATATGCTGAAAAAGGCAATGGGTGGTCAAACCAAACCTGAAGAGCTGAGTCCAGAAATGAAAGAAATGTTCGATAAAGCTACGCGCGATAAAGCGAAACCGAAAGCGGATTTGAAAGATTGGTCTGGCTATTATGGCTACACAGCACCTGCCGATTTGTTGAAACAAAACATGAATAAAGTGTATAGCGAATTTACAGCAAACACGAAAACGATGGAAAGAAAATGGGCTAATCTGCAAAAGCTGGAGAAAGAAACGTTCTTCGGTATTGTAATGGGCGAGAAGCCGCTAGAAGCCTTTGATAAGTTCGTAACCGATTGGAAAGCGCAAGGCGGCGACGAAATTACGAAAGAAGTTACGGAAGAACTGACTAAATCCAAAAAGTAAACATGAAATAGCCAAGAGCGCACCGCCTAACCGATTGGTGGTGCGCTTTTTGTACAATCATGATGGGAACAGAGGTGTATAGCTAATGAATATTAGATCATTTTATAAGCACTATCATTTGATGCTCTTACCGGGAATTGTGCTTCTTATTATTTTTCACCTCATTCCGATGTTCGGAATCGCCATTGCGTTCCAAAACTTTAAGATTGGTTTGGGGATCTGGGATTCGCCCTGGATTGGGCTCGAAAATTTCACATATATGTTTGAGCTGGAAGACAGTAAAACAATTTTTTTTAATACCGTATTTATCGCCGTATGTAAAATTATTGCGCATCTCATTGTTCCACTTACTTTTGCCATATTGCTGAATGAAATTCGCTTTCATATTTTCAAAAGATGGGTGCAGACAGTGGTCTACCTCCCTCACTTTATTTCTTGGGTTATCTTAGCTGGTGTCGTAATGGATATGTTGTCATTGGATGGCATTATCAACAGTGCGTTGAAAATGTTTGGTTTCGAACCGATCATGTTTTTGGCAAAAAACAGTTGGTTCCCTTCCATTGTGGTTAGCTCAGATATTTGGAAGGAATTTGGATTTGCTGCCATCATTTATTTAGCTGCCTTAGCTGGCATTAATCCGTCGCTATATGAAGCGGCTGAAATGGATGGCGCTAATCGCTTGAAGCAGTTATGGTATGTGACCTTGCCAAGCTTGGTTCCTACCGTCGTATTGTTGGCTACCTTAAGCATTGGTAACATTCTGAATGCAGGTTTTGATCAAATTTTCAATTTGTATAATCCGCTTGTTTACCAATCAGGCGATATTATTGATACGTATGTTTACCGGGTTGGGCTCGTGCAGGCACAATATGGCTTAGCAACGGCCGTCGGACTTTTGAAATCAATGATTGGATTCATACTCATTATCCTCTCTTACAAAATAGCGTATAAATACGCAAACTACAGAATTTTCTAATGAAGCAGGTGAATACTCATGGTACGTAATAAAACATTATCCGCTCAGGTAGCTGAAGCCATTCTCATCTTCGTTATGCTGCTTATCTCGTTCATGTCGCTTGCACCTGTTGTACACGTATTCTCTGTCTCGTTTAGTGATAACGCTGCAGCGGCAGGCGGCCTTGTCAAGTTTTGGCCTGTTGGATTTACATTGGAATCTTATCGTAAAATTTTGGAAGAGCCGCACTTTTTTAATGCTTTTCTAGTCTCTGTCAAACGGGTATTACTCGGCGGTGGCATTAACTTCGTCTTAACGGTCATGATGGCTTACCCATTGTCTCGAAGTAACAAGGAATTCCCGCATCGGACCATCTATATGTGGTTTATGTTATTCACGATGCTCTTTAGCGGTGGCATTATTCCTTTATATTTAACGATTAAGTCCTTAGGGATGTTTAATACGATCTGGGCACTGGTACTGCCAGGTGCTGTACCCGTGTTTAACGTAATCTTGTTAATGAACTTCTTCCGTAACTTGCCGAAGGAGCTTAGCGAAGCAGGTTACATGGATGGAGCAGGACCATGGTACATGATGATTCGTGTCTATCTGCCGCTTTCATTGCCCGCCATGGCAACCGTTACCCTATTCAGTATTGTTGGTCATTGGAATGCTTTCTTTGACGGGATGATTTTTATGCGTAGTGCCGAATATTATCCGCTGCAAACGTATATTCAGCAGCTCGTTGTGAGTCAGAATGCGATGTTGGAGCTGGATTCCTCCAAATTGGAATTATTAATGAAGGTTTCGGACAAAACACTCAATGCGGCCAAGATCGTCGTATCTATGGTGCCGATTCTAATTATTTATCCATTCCTGCAAAAGTACTTTATCCACGGTATTATGCTAGGCTCTGTCAAAGAATAATTGAAAAAGAGGTGCAGTGAGATGATAGGGAAGGTCATGACTTTCAATTTGCGATACAACGAGCCGAAGGATGGGGAAAATGCATGGCCTTATCGTGTTAAGCGTGTTTCTCAAACCATCCAAGCACACGACCCCATAATTTTCAGTACACAAGAAGGGTATTATGACATGCTGAAGGAGCTTCATAAAGAGCTGCCGGCCTACAATTGGATCGGTACAGGTCGGTTTGGCGAACACGAGGATGAGCATAATGCTATTTTCTATAAAAAAGATCAACTTGAAGTTCTTGAAGAAGGGCATTTCTGGCTATCGGATACACCAGAAGTTGTCGCCACGAAAAGCTGGGACAGCATGTTCCCCAGAATGTGCACGTGGATTCGATTCAAAGACAAGAGCAGCCATAAAGTATTTGTTGTCTACAATACGCACCTGGATCACCGCAGCCAGGAAGCTAGAGAAAACGGTGTGAAGGTAATTTGGGATTACATCGCCATGCATCAGATTAACCAACCGCTACCGGTTATTCTTATGGGAGATATGAATAGTCATCCGAGTAATGCTACTATCCGTTATTTAAGCGGGGAATCTAAGGAAGAAGGACCTAAAGGTTGGTTGAGAGACGCGTATTCTCTTCTAGAAGGAGAGATAGGTCGGACTGCGCACGATTTTAAAGGTGGAGCAGATGAAGCGCCTATTGATTATATCTTCGTATCACCGGAGATAGAGCTGGTAGAAACAATCGTCGATAGAAGGCAAATTGGAGGGGGCTACCCTTCCGATCATTACCCCATTATTGCAGCTGTGCGCCTACCCTAGAATGGCGCCAATCAAGGAGATAAACGATGAAACCTGAAAATAGAAACCGTTCAGTTATGACAATTACGCGCGAAATTGCTCATTCCGAGCAAAGTGCTTATATCGAAGTACCTTTTGAGATGCCTGAGCACGTTGAGGAGCTAGTGGTTTCGTATTCGATTGAATCGCATGGTAAACAAAAGGCAATCATTGATCTGGGGCTGAGGGACACGATGAGAGTAAGAGGTTGGAGTGGAGGCGCGCGCAAACAGTTTCAAGTTGGACTGGAAAAAGCTACGCCTGGTTATATGTCTGGCGACTTAACGCCAGGTAACTGGGCGGTATTGCATAACGCCTACAAGGTGCCGAACGAAGGTTGTTCGGTTCATGTTACCATCCAATTTCTGTTTAAAATGCCTCGTTGGCTTAAAGGAGATCTGCATACACACAGCGTGAATAGTGACGGTACGTTTACGCTAGAAGAAAATGCGGCCATTATGGAAGAGCTCGGCTGCGATTTTATTGCCATGACAGATCACAATACCGTCAGCCAAAACCTGACGTACCCACGAAATACGAATGTTCTCATGATACCGGGCATGGAGTTTACAACGAACTTCGGCCATAGTAATTTTCTTGGCGTCGTTGATCCCATCCTTGATTTTCGAGTGAAAGGGCAGGAAGATGTCGAGGCTAAGATTGCTGAAGCACGGGCAAGTGGCGCGAAAATCGTTATCAATCACCCGCATTGCGAGTTTTGCCCATGGGAATGGGATTTTAATGTTGCTCATGATTGGGTTGAAGTGTGGAATGGGCCGTTTGCAGACCGGAATGCGAGAGCCATGCAATGGTGGCATGATCAATTGGTCTCGGGCAAAAGACTTGTTGCCGTTGGCGGCAGTGATACGCATCGCCCAGATCCGTATGTGAAGCATGCCATGCCTTGTACATGGGTGTACGCTTCTGAGAAAACCGTTGATGGCATTTTGGGTGGGATTGATCGGGGTCATGTTTGCATTACGTATGCGCCAGAAGGTCCTTTTGTACAGCTGAAATGTGGTGTCTATATGGTTGGAGATGTGGTCCCTGTTGGGGAAACTAGCCAGGTGGTTTCTTTCACAGCCGAGGATCTGAAAATCGGAGATACGGTGAAATTGATTAGCAATCGCGGATTGGAAAAGGAAGTTGACGTATTGGCAGATGGCGTTCTTGCGATCCAAATCGACGCACAGGGCACGACATTTATACGTGCTGAAGTTTGGCGGTATTTCCAAGAGGTCGATATGACGTTGATGGCTGCGCTAACGAACCCTATTTATATGGGCAACGCCTGGATCGTGCTAAACAATTAGCAGAAGAAAAAGGGGTAACTTTAGCTCAAATCTCATTGGCTTAAGGGAGGACTGGGAAGGTTATGACGGTAATCTCCAGTGTTTGGCATATTTCTCACCTAGATCTATTAATTCGGATGTTGATCGCTACACTGCTGGGTGGATTAATTGGATTAGAACGGGAATGGAGTAACCATGCTGCCGGATTTCGAACGCATATTTTAGTTTGTTTGGGTTCTACCACGATCATGCTTCTATCCATTTATGGGTTCTCGGAATTCGTCAATGAATCGAATGTGCGTGCGGATCCAGCAAGGCTAGCAGCACAGGTCATCAGTGGTATTGGTTTTCTTGGAGCGGGAGCCATTCTAAGGAATGGCTCCGTTGTCAGTGGGCTCACGACGGCTGCCTCCGTATGGGTTGTGGCTGCAGTTGGCCTATGTGTCGGAGCCGGGTTTTTCTTTGTTGCTGTGTTGTGCACGTTCTTGGCATTAGTTAGTTTGCTATTATTGAACAAATGGGAGAAATACCTGCTAAGAAACCGTCGTGTCCATGAGATTACCGTTAAGGTACTGGATCATCCAGGTGTTCTCGGCAAGATCGCATCCGCATTAGGAGATCAAGGCATTCAAATCATGAAGATGAAAATGATCCCTGATGTTGAAATAACCGGAAATAGCCTCGAGAAGCCTACCATGCAGCTATGTTTCACGATGAAGGCACCGGAGAAAGGTAAGCTTCTTGCCGCACTTGATGAAATTCATCGGTCCGACTATGTATTGTCAGCCGATTCACCTTGGTTGGAAGGACTTCCAATCAAGCGAGCGATAAAAACGGTGAGTATGCCGTAATACGTGTGATAATAATTAGGAAATAACAAAAACGGAGTTCCATGAGTTCACGGGCTCCGTTTTTGTTATGCAGGTTATTTTAAATTCACATTGCTAGCACGAGCTTTAGCAGCCTTATAAGTATCGATAATTTGCTGTACACCTAACTTCTTCGCGCCATCCACGTATTTAGCCCAATCATCCATGCTTGCTGTTCCAAGAATAAATTTAGCTATGGATTCGCTGCGATTTTTATCAATTGCTGTGCCGACTGTTGACATGATTTCGAATTCTTTTTCATTATAAGACGGTTGTGGTCTGTACGGACCATCATACTTTCTTGCTTCAACGTAAGCTGCTTGTAATTCTGGTGTAGCCATGGATAAATGTGCATCATAATCAATCCACGTGTACGTTCCGTTCGTCGCTAAACCTGTTTTCTTACGTAAATCGGCAACATCGATAAAGTCCGGTTTCATTTTTTTCTTTGCGCCATCGAGTGTGTACGTTTCGCCTTCTTTACCCCAACTTGCAATATTTTTACCGTCTTCGGAATAGAAGAAGTCGATGAATTGCATAACATCTTTTACATTTTTGGATTTAGAAGAGACGGTCATACCTGATTCTACAATCTGGGTATAAGGGTTTTGCTGCTTACCGTCTGGAATGCCAGCTGGTGGTGCCATGAAGGCTAAGTTATAGGCAGGATTATCTTTTCTTAGCGCTTTATTAAAAAAGTCAATTCGTCCAATATAATCAATGGTAATGAAGGCTTGGTCTGTCGACATCTGATCTTGCCATTGTTTCGTTTCAAGCGTTAACCAATCGGGTGGAATGAGCCCTTCTTTGTAAAATTTGGATAAGTAAGACACCATGGTTTTGTAGTTCTCTTCGATTGGGCCGTACTTTACTTCTTTCGTAGCCTCATCAGTGTAATACCCTTCATTGGTAGCAAAGTTCGGACTTAAGTGAGAGAAGATGCCGCCATTAGAACCTGTACGGAACGTTAAAGGATAGCTTTTCGGATACAGTTCCTTGAGCTTCTTAAGAACGGTATAGAGCTCGTCATAATTTTTAGGCGCAGCTAAATTGTTTTTCTTAAAAACATCTTCCCTGTACAACCAAATGATACGGTTGGTTTCTCCGAACCCTTCGTTAGGGAAGAGATACATTTTTCCGTCAGCTGCGATATTGGCTTTCGCAATATCCGGATATTTGTCCATCCACTTTTTGAAATTAGGCATCTGGTCTTTATAGTCTAGAATGTTAGCCAGAGCACCCTGTTGGCCATATTTATTAGCTAGCGTAAGGTTTGTCATAAAAGTAATATCAGGCATATTGCCGGATGCAACATTTAAATTGATCGTATCTTCTGGCTTCCCAGCAGGCACTTGCATATCGATCGTAACGCCAGTTTTCTCCTCAATCAGCTTCCAGATTAACCAGTCCTTTGTATAAGGCCATGTTGCTGCTGATTCTGCCATCATCGAAAAGGTTTTCTTCGTTTGGCCTGCTGTCGCTGGCGCATTCGTTGCACCATCTCCTGTGGACGGTGTTTCTGTCTTGGACGTGCATGCCACAAGTGAGGAAATTGCTAATGAGGTAATTAAGCCGATTGCCACTGCTTTCGAAACTGCTTTGATTTTCATTCGAGCACTCCCTTTTGTTTAATTTTCCCTTTGAGTAATATACCTTTTATATTAACCCTTGACTGCACCAATCATAGCTCCTTGTACAAAATACTTTTGGAGGAATGGGTAGACCAAGAGAATGGGAACCGTTGAAACCATAATAACCGTATATTTTAAGGATTCATCTACAATTTCCACATCACCGCCTAAGCTGGTGACTTGACCGGCAAGAACGATATTTCGGAGGATAATTTGTAGTGGAAATAGATCTGCATCTCTTAAGTAAAGCAAAGGGAGCATAAAGTTGTTCCAAAGCGCTACGGCATAGAACATGCCGATTGTTGCAAACGCAGCTTTGGAAAGCGGCATGACGATACGGAAGAAAATACCTAGATCTGTTAAACCATCCATTCTTCCGGATTCTTCTACTTCCGTGGGAATATTCGCATAAAAGGTTCGCATCACCAACAAGTTCCATGTACTCACAGCTCCTGGCAATGTCATGGCCCAGATCGAATCCATAATGCCGTATGATTTGAGTACGAGAAAGGTAGGGATTAAACCGCCACTAAAGAACATTGTGAAAATGATCATGAACGTAAACGTTTTGGAAAAGACCATTTCTTTCTTGGACATGGCATAGGCACCCATCGAAGTAATGAGTAAGGCAATACTCGTACCGACAATGACGTAAAGGATCGTGTTTATGTAAGATTGCAGAATACGCGGGTCATTCAGTACTAATTTATAAACTTCCAAGGTAAGTCCTTTGGGAAACCATGTGATTTCGCCCCGTAAAACGTAATTGTTTGAGCTTAGGGACACTGCAGCCATATAGATAAAGGGGTAGAGTGTACTGAAGATTAATCCGGCTAGCAGGATGAAATTAACAATTTGAAACAAGCTGATTTTTATTCTCATTCATAGTCCTCCTACTACCATAAACTTGTGTCTCCGAATTTACGGCTCGCATAATTGGTACCTAATATTAAGATGAGGCTGATGATTCCCGTAAATAAATCAATTGCCGAAGCATAACTGAAGCTTCCCTGTGTTAAACCGACGCGATAGACATAAGTACTAATAATATCAGCTGTTTCGTAAGTGGCAGGATTGGAGAGCAGATATACTTTTTCAAAACCAACTTCTAGTACATGGCCGACATTCAGGATCAAGATAATGACAATAGCAGGCATAATTCCTGGAAGTGTTACTGCTTTCATTTTTTGCCATCGAGAGGCGCCATCGATCTCAGCAGCTTCATAGAGCATCGGGTCAATCGCGGTTAGTGCGGCTAAGTAAATGATCGTTTCCCATCCAACGTGCTGCCAGATTTCGGATAAAGCGTAAATGGGGCGAAATAGTTCGGCCTTTACCATGAAATTGACAGGTTGAAAGCCTAAGGCTTCAATCATGCGATTCACGACCCCGCTAGAGGGGGACAAAAACATGATCACCATACTCGCTACGACGACATTCGAAATAAAATGTGGAAGGTAGCTGACGGACTGGACAAACCGCTTAAACAGCTTGTGTGTTAATTCGTTTAAAAGAAGTGCCAAGATAATTGGCGCTGGGAAACCTACTATTAATTTGTACAAGCTTAACAAAAACGTATTTCGCATGAGGATGAAAAAATCCGGATTTTTGAAGAACTGCAGGTAGTATTTGAAGCCTACCCAATCACTTGCCCAGATGCCCTTGTATAAATTGTAATTCTTAAAAGATATCACGATACCGAACATGGGGAAATATTTGAACATGACATACCAAACAAAACAGGGCAAAAATAATAGTAATAAATACCGGCTTCTACTTATTTTTTTCATCATAAGCTCCATCGTGAATTCCTCGTTTCGTTCTTGTTATTGCCCTCATCATACCGATAATCCTTAGGAAATTAAATCCACATTTCTATGGATAACATTCAATAATTTATATAAGTAATGAAATGTTAAGTTTATGGGGAGATGAATACGCCACAGATCATAAGGTTGTAAGTAACTAGCATGAAAAGAAAAAGAGCTGTCCCATTAGGTCTGAAGTGACCTGAGGAACGGCTCTTTGTACATTATGGAACTAACCAGTTGGTTTCTTCTTACGTTTGATGCTTCCGGTAATCTCCCGGCGTAATGCCCGTATACTTTTTAAACGTTCGATTGAAATGGCTGATGTGATTATAGCCGACCTGTGCAGCAATTTCAGTCACATTCAAATCGGTATCTTTGAGCAGTGCCATGGCTGACAGAATGCGAATGTCCGTTAAGAACTCGATATAAGTTTTGCCTCTAACTAGTTTCAACATATGACTGAAATACGAAGGGGCCATCAACGCTTTGGCTGCTACATCTTCCAAATGAAGCTCCTCATGGTAATGCGACTCCATATAATGAATTGCCTCATAGAAAGCTTTTCTATGCAAGGCTACTCTGTGGCTATCCTGATGACTTTGCAAGTGGATAAACCGTTTATATTGTCTGACAGTAATGACGAGAAGTCTGAGCAGTTCGGCTTTAATCGCCAGCCGGTAACCTTCTTCTTGAGACTCCCATTCGGCGAGAATGACATGGAGAAGGCTTTCAACCACCGTTTGCGTAGGAGGAGGAAGTGTCATTTTGGGCAGCAAGTCCGCGTCGGTAATAAGAGGCCTAATATATGCGAAATCAACAAAGGTCTCCATATGCGCCAAATCGCGAAGGCTGTCATTGAGTGCATGGGGCATAAAATCGACCTGGATCATCACGAAATCCATCGATTCGCGGATCTCCAAGCGATGCTCCTGATAGGGGGGGATCGAGAATAGATCACCTTTTGTGAGCACATATTGCTGACCAGCCACCCAATGTAGGCAACTGCCAGACAGCATATAGCAAAGTTGGAGATGCTCGTGCGCATGCAGGATGCGATTCATGGAATGCGGCCTGCGAATTTCTATTTTGAAGGGAAACGTTTCGTCGAGCATTTCTTTGGTAGCATAGATCGGATAATCGGACATATAGACCTCCGCGAGTTTCAATTGTCCTGCATTTCTATTTTATGATACATGGAATCGTTGATTTGTTCAAAGAAATCGTGGAAAAGGGAAAGCGGATACTATTCGGTCCTGCCATAATGATCCTTATAGCGAGAGGAGGTATGACGCATGACGAGGTTGGCTTTTAGCACGCTGCCCTGTGATGGCTGGTCCTTGGAGGATATGATTCAGCTAGCGAAGAAGTGCGGCTTTAGCACAATGGAACTGCGGGAAGGAACGAACTGGGGAATTTCAGCTGAGATGAACGCTCAAGAGAGACAATTAACGGTTCAGAAATTCGAAGAGGCAGAGTTAAGGATTAGCAATATCGGTTCAAGCGTATGCTTCACTGGCCATGAAGGAGATCAAGAACAGTTGAATCAGTTTCAAAAGGTCGCCTCACTTGCCAGTGATTTAAAGGCTAGGGGCGTGCGGGTCTTCCTAGGCTACTTTCGTAATCGTAGAGATCATTCCGTTCCGGCCATTCATTACCCTCAAATTGTGAAAAGCGTTCAAGAAGCTTGTGATTATGCAGGCGCTTACAATGTCCAGGTCTGGGTCGAAACTCATAATGAATTTGCTACGGGGAGATCGTTGAAGAAGCTGCTGGAAGATGTGGATCGCTCCAATTGTGCGGTTATTTATGACATCATTCATCCGCTAGAGGAAGATGAACTGCCGCTGGATACAATCGCTCTGCTTGGTTCAAAGTTAGCTCATGTTCACATAAAAGATGGTACTCCCTTTGATGATCCGATGGAGCTGAGCTGGAAATATACCAAAGTGGGAGAGGGTCAGGTCCCCATCAAAACTATTATCCAGCAGCTGGAACTAGCGGGTTATAGGGGATGCTATTCTCTGGAGTGGGAGACCAAATGGCGTAAGGAACTGCAAATTCCCGGTATGTCGCCGGAGATTGTGTTTCCTTTATACATTGCATTTATGCGCAATGCTTGTCAGAGTCTGAAGAAACGAGGGAGTTATCTGTGAAAACATTAGTGACTATTGCTGACGAAGGTCTGCGCAAATTATTCTGGTCGGATACAACGATGAAGAAGTTAGCCGGCATTACGGATGTGGATTTCGTTCCACTCCATGAGAGATTCGCCAGCGAGCTGCTAGCTAACCGAATTCATGAGTATGACGCCTGTATCACATCTTGGGGTTCGCCGATGTTCACCTCTGAGGTGCTGTCACGCGCGCAGCGATTGAAGTTTATCGGCCATGGTGCAGGGAGTGTGATGGCTATTGTGAATGAAGACGTTTTTGAAACGCCGATTACTGTCACATCGGCGAATAAAGTACTCGCGCTATCTACCGCCGAGTGTGCGTTATCCTTGATTCTTGCAGGCGCATGGGACCATGTCGGTACTAACAGCCGACTCAAACAGGGCCAGTGGAGTCAGAATAACCGAGATACGATTCTTGGTGTGACGCGAAGAGTGATCGGGCTGGTCGGCTTTGGAGAAATTTCCAAGCATGTCATACGCATGCTGAAGCCCTTTCAGCCGACATTGCTGCTGCATTCCAGTTATTGCACGGAAGAGGAGGCTGCCGAATGGGGTGTTGAGCTCTGTGAGCTTAACGAACTGTTCGAGCGCAGCGACATTGTCTCGCTTCATAATACATGGACGCCTCGCACGCAAGGGATGATCGGAGAGGGGCAGTTGAAGCGGATGCGTAATGGTTCGCTCCTTGTCAATACTGCGCGCGGTCCAATCATACAAGAACAAGCTCTCCTGGAAGTGCTTCGTACAGGACGTATATCTGCTGCACTCGATGTATATGATCAAGAGCCGCTGCCTGCGAATCATGAATTATTATCGCTTCCAAACGTCCTGTGTCTGCCGCATATCGGCGGTTTTCATGGATTGCTCAAACGTGAGCTATGCGATTTCATCGTAGATGAGCTGTATCGTTATGTGAACGGACAAGAGCTTCTAGGTAGAGTGACGCTGGGTCACTATCGGAGATTAACGCCTAGGTAGTGTATGAATTGTTTAACTGTGAAGGGAGAATGGCATTGAATAAATCTGGATTGTTGCAAAAATTTGAGAATCCTCCTGTGGAGCGCCGATCTGTACCCTTCTGGTCTTGGAATGGCACCATGGAGCAGGAGGAGTTGGACCGACAAATCGAGGGCTTTAAGGAACAGGGCATGGGCGGATTTATGATGCATGTGCGGGAAGGTCTCGAGACGCCCTACATGGGCGAGGCATTTATGGACCGGGTGAAGGATTCCGTAGCGAAAGCGAAAGCGGAAGGTATTCAAGCATGGCTGTATGATGAGGATCGTTATTCTTCCGGGATGGGAGGAGGCCATGTGCCGCGTATAGGCGGCGATGCAGTACGAGCGAAAGCTTTAACACTCACGGTTTCTCATAGCTTGCATATGGATGATGAGGTGCTAGCCGTTTACCGTGCGCAGCTGTCCGGCGATAGACTGTTAACCTGTGAGAGGTTAACACCGCCAACCTTGGATACGTTTACCCTCCTTGAGAGTGAGGTATTCTTGATCTTTCGCCGAATCGTCGCTGCCCCCAATGAATGGTGCCATGGGGATACGTATCCGGATCACTTGAATCCCGAAGCCACCAGAATTTTCATCGAGACGACGTATGAGACCTATAAGGCTGCGGTTGGAGGGGAGTTCGGTCGGACAGTACCTGGGATTTTTACGGATGAACCCAGCTTGCTCGGTTTTAAGGAGGAGCTTAAAGCACCAGAGATGACCTGGATTACGTGGTCGGACGAATTGCCGCAAGCTTTTGCGGAAAAGAATGGCTACGACATTTGGGATGCGCTGCCGTATTTCTACTATCACGGGGCGCCTTCAGCTAAAGTCCGTTTCGATTATTGGAAAACGGTAACTGTGTTGTTCTGCCAGTCTTTTACGAAGCAAATCGGCGATTGGTGCAGGGAAAACGCTCTTGCATTTACAGGCCATTTCTGCGATGAGGCAGATCTGGTTGGCGCAGTCAGGCATCAAGGCGCGCTCATGCCGAATTATCGCTATATGGACATCCCTGGCATCGACATCCTCTGCGAACAAACGGACGAAAGTTTGGGCGTCAAGCACGTATCGAGCATCGCGAATCAATATGGCAAGAAAAGGGTGATCACGGAAACCTACGGTGTAACGGGATGGGGATTAACGTTCGAGGCTCGCAAATGGATCGGCGATTGGCAATTTGTCCTTGGGGTCAACCTCATGACCTACCATTTGTCCCTGTACACACTTCGAGGATGCAGAAAACGGGATTATCCACCTTCATTTAATTACAATACGAATTGGTGGCCGCATAATCATGTGATGGAACAGTATTTTGCTCGGCTGGGTGCAGTCCTAAGCGAGGGGCGTGTCCGAAGAGATGTTCTTGTCATTCATCCATCGACAACCGTATGGTCGCAGCTCGGTTGCGATGTGAAAGCGAATGAATGGCGTAACGATGGCGGTAATATCGAAAATCTTAACGCCTATAACCGTGAGTTTAATGCTTTTGTTCAGCATTTGCTCGGCCAGCATGTTGATTTTGACTTAGGCGATGAGCTTTGTATGCAAGAAGACGGCTTTGTGGTTGAGGGGTGCTTCGGCATCGGTCAGGCAAGCTATCCCATTGTTATTTTGCCTTCCCTGAGCAATTTACTTCAGTCAACCTTAAAGCTATTGATGACGTTTATGGATGCTGGGGGAGTCGTTCTGGCTTATGGCCAAGTTCCGACCTTGCTGGATGCGGAGCCATCTAACGAGTTGCACCTTCTAACTGGCCATCACAGTTTTAAGCATAGGAATAGTTGGAACGAACTGATTCTTGAAATAGAGCAGATTGCCCCGCGGACTGTGCGTCTTACGGCATCAAGCGGAGAGGAAGCCGAACGACTCTTGTACATGCGGCGCGAGCTGCCGGATTGTACGATCGTCTTCGTCGTGAACAATGATCGCGAAGCTTCATATGAAGTGGAGGTTGGGATCGAAGGAAGCGGAGGGGTCGAAGAATGGGATCTGCTATCAGGAGAGGTCATCGCAAAGCAGGCGCAAGCTAACAACGGTTACCTGCATTTTGAGGCATGCTTCGGTCCTGCGGAATCCAAGCTGTATGTGATCTCCAAAGTAAGCAAGCGAATTCTGCCAAATGCGAAGAAGCATAGTCCACTGGGGCAGGGGATGAAACTTTTGACGAAAATGGAGGGAATTACGAGCTTTTCCCGAACCCATCCGAACGCCCTCGTCATGGACGCTTGCCAATACCGGCTGGGAGAAGCAGCTTGGTCGGACACAATGGAAGTGTGGCAAGCACAGCAAGCGGTTCGGCAGCAGTTGGGCATGCGGCCCGTTTATGCGAACGGAAAGCTTCAAAGACATTTCTGGATACACGAGCCACATGCATCGGACGGCACTTCGGTTGCATTTCGCTTTACTTTTCATGTGAAGAACACGCCGAAGACAGATACGCAACTCGTTTTCGAGCAGCTGGAGCGATTTCATGTTGAATTAAACGGACATCCGGTTCCGGGAAAGCCGGACGGCTGGTTTCTGGATCGATCAATGTCATCTTTAAAGCTGCCCTCCTTGCGTGAAGGTGAGAATGAACTAGTGATTCGCTGCGCTTATACGCATGACATGGAAGTGGAGAATGCCTTCTTGATTGGTGATTTTGCCCTCGATCACGATCGTAGTCTCATTCTTGAACCAACGCGTCTTGCGCTTGGGGATTGGACGAAACAGGGGTACCCTCACTACTGCGGAAGCATGATCTATCATTACGATTTGGAGGCAGACATTAGTAATGGCAAACGAATTATGCTAAAGCTAGGGGACTATGAAGCAGTTACACTGCTGGTAACCGTCAATGAGACGCATCGACAGGCGATTCCATGGCGGGCTGCAGGTACTGTTGAGTTGACCAATTGGCTTGTGCAAGGACAAAACCGTATCGATATGGAAGTAGTCGGAAGTCCACGCAATTTATTAGGGCCTCTTCATGAAAGACCGAATGATAGCGGCTGGGCGGACTGGTGGTCTTTTCATCCGGATGAAGCAAATTATACGCAGGCATATCGATTGCAGCCCTATGGATTAATGGGGGCTGTCGAGATCTATCAAGAGGAATGAATCGAGTGATTTACACCTGTGGGCCTGTTTGCTAAGATAGACACAAGTCGACGATGTAAACACGAATATATCCTGCATAAAAAGTGGGGATTGCATGAAAACCTTACAACCGATTATTTTCATCCGTAACAAGTCCAATTCGCTCTTTATACGGCTAATTGCAGGCTTTCTATGCATCATTCTGCTGCTCGCCTCCCTGATCGTTTACGCAGTCTCGGTGTCCAAACAGAATGTGAGGCAGGAGATCGTTAAGTACAACACGCTGATGCTCGAAAATACGAAGAACAATTATGAAAAGCATTTGGACTTGATCAAAAAGCAGATGTATCTGTTTTTTTACAGTGATGAGGTACAAAGGTTGCGCAGTGCCCCCAATTATAGTCGTTTTCCGGATGTTATTCGGGAAATATCCAGCTTCACAACAAATCCTTACCTATTTATTGATGACATCGTTTTTTATGCCAAACAAGGCGATCTTGTGGTGGAAAAAGGCACGAGTACGAACGCCGAATCGATGTTTCAAGTGTTCTATAAAAGCGAATCGTATCCGCTTGATTTCTGGCGCCGGCAGTTTACGGAATCGTTTGCCAACCGTATGCTGCCTGCTGCGCCAATGACGAATCATATTTTTCGAGACCGTCCTCAACCGCTTGGGGACATGATCCCCCTGCTAATTAAAAACAGTGATGATTTCTATATGATCGTGTTTCTCGATGCTGCTAAAATGTATAAAGCGTTTCACCAAAGCCTTTATAACGATTTAATTATTTATAACCAAGATGGAGAGCCACTATTTAAAAGCACGGCGCAAGAAGCCGCCCTTGCGTTTGACGATCTTAGGCAGGCCGAAGGCAATGATTTTATTCGGGATAGCAAGTACCATTTTACGATGAAAGGCGAAGGCACTGGTTACACCTATCTGTACCGGGTTCCCGTTGAGCGGATTACGAATCAGTCCCGGTTCAGCATTACGGTTGTTGCTATTCTTGCAGCTGCAATTCTGCTCAGTGTAATCTTCTCATTCCTGTTTGCAGCTCGGATTAACAACCCGTTAAAGAAAGTCATCGAATCCTTGCGGCAGATGAACGAACCAACACCATTTAGATCCAACATTAAGGAATTTAATATTATCTCCCATGAAATTCACGGCAGTCAAATGATTCGTAAGCAGCTTTCCTTCATGAACCACTTGAAAGCCATTCGTGGCCACGAGCATGATGTGCATAAGCTTGATTTTGCCGATAAACCTTTCTTTTTTGTTCTTTTTCAAATCCAACCTTCACTCAAGTCGCCATCTTCCAACGCTTCCATGCAACAATGGGCCTATTATATGAAAACGTATATCGACAGCACATTTCAACCAAGTTATCCGGACTCCATGACCTTTCAAATTGAAAAAGATCAAATACTCAGTCTCGTTTTCACAGACAACAAAGCCCAAATCACTGATCTGCTTGGGGCAATGAAGCAAGTTTTTGATCATGATAAAGAGTTCGGGGTCATCACGATCGCCGTAACTTCCGTTTACACCGCATCCACACAGCTGACTTTGGCCTTTGAGGAGGCAGAGGCGCTGCTTGAAGAACGGCTGCTCATGAACGAAACACAGCTTATTCAGGAACGCAGAACGGTGCCGATTTCAATTGGCTTATCTTCTGATCAAGAAAAAGAGCTGGAAACGCAATTACGTGAAGGAAATACGCAGCAGCTTATAGCGCTCTTGGAACGGCTTTTTGCAAGGTGGCGGAGCAAGGCATTAACAGCCTCTACCCTGCAGGGGTTTGCCGACTCCCTTGCAGGTAAAATTCGAAACGCGATCGCGTCCTACCCGATCGACACCGAACGCCTGGCATCTCTTTACGGTAAAGCGGGGGAGCGTATTCAGCAGTGCGGTACAGTGGAGGATCTGGAGCAGCTGATGCTCGAATGGGTGACGCTCTCGTCGGAAGCTGTCCGAGATCAGAAGGAAGAGAAATACCCGGTAACCTCTTTCGTCATGGATTATATTCACGAGCATTTATCGGAAGAAATCTACTTAGATATTCTCGCCGAGAAGCTAAAGATGAGCAGCGGATATTTATCCTCTTACTTCAAAGCCAAGACCGGCAAGAACATCGTGGACTATATCAATGAAACGCGCATTGCGAAAGCGACAGACCTTCTAGCCGATAGCCGAATCAAAATCCATGATGCCGCCAAATCAGTAGGGTATCAGAACATTACATCCTTCAATCGGATGTTCAAGAAATACACTGGCGTTACACCGAGCGAATATCGCAAAAGAACGGATTCCTAAGCAGTGAAGTAGAGAAACGGATTAAGCCACATAGCTGGCTTATCCGTTTTTTCTTCTTTTAAGGGAATGAAAAGATAGGCTGTTTTACGAAAAGTGGCATTTTTTTATGAAGAGTCAAAAAAAGTTGATCATCACAGGTTTCAGTTAATATACGAACCATTTTAGAGGAGGTACGATGATCCTAGTGAAAGGGGGAACAATTTGTAAGCGATTTCATTTCTTCAAGATTCGGCAGAAGGTAAGCTATGTTTGAAGAAGGGGATGATTGAATTGTCGAGGAGTTGCTTGAAGACAAGGCTTGCTTTAGGTATGGTTGTCATTTTACTTACCAGTTTATTTGATTTAACGCCTCTTTTTAACACGAACGTTGCGAAAGCAGCATCGAGTTGGCCGTCAGCTGTCTTAACGGGGCTGAATACACCATTCGCACCGGAGGATCGACTTGTGACCACGCAGAACCCGCCCGATTTTCGTTGGCCATCGGTGCCGGGAGCGGATCAATACGACCTCCAGGTGAGTCAAAGCCCTACTGTAACCAATGTCGTTTATGAGAACGATGCGGTTCGTGTGAACTATTATAATTTTCCTCATACTTTTGAAGCAGGGACTTGGTACTGGCGTGTCCGATATCATACGCAATCGGGAGGGTGGTCGGACTGGAGTCAGATTCGCAGATTCCGTATTGATGCGGATTATGTTCCTTTTATCGTGCCTTCGGTCGATACGCTCTTGAGCCAAGTCGGCAGCCAGCATCCGCGCATTTGGACTAAACCGGAGACGCTTGAATCGTTTAGAAGTTTAGCCCAAACGTCGGGGAAGGCTTTCTATGAAGCCAAGCTAGCCTGGGCTGTAGCCAATATCAATACGGCTTTGCCAAAGGAGCCGACTGCCGTCGACCGTGCCTATTCCGACAATGTCGTCAATGAAATGATGGATATGGCTTTTGTCTATCTCATCTCGAATAATGAAACGGTGGGGAAAAGAGCGATAGATCGTTTACGGGATATAGCGAATTGGAACACGGCAGGGGTAACCAGTTATGCCTCCCACGATCAGATTCACCGCTATATTACGTATAAATCGGCTATGGCGTATGATTGGCTCTACGGCCTTATGAGTCAGGACGATCGCAATAAAGTTAAAGCCATGGTGCTCACTCGAACGAAAACGATGGTTGACGCTCTGACGACTCAGCATCCGATTCCGAAAAATCCATTCGACTCCCATGGGTGGACAGCATACGGGTACATAGGGATCATTGCAACGGCTATGCTTCACGATTTGGATGATGCCGAGCCTTGGTTCCGCTCTGTTGTTCCTTCCTATATCAATTTAATGCCGCCTTGGGGAGGGGAAAATGGGGGATGGGCGCAGGGAACCGGCTACTGGCAGTGGTCCTCTCTGTTTGGCAAAGAATTTATGGATGTACTTCTTGCTGCCACAGGCTTTAATTTATACGATAAGGCCTATTCGCGCAACGAAGGCTTATATCCACTTTATGCGTTTCCAAAAGGCAGCCCGAAAGGTATTTTTGGTGATGGCAGTGAAGATTCGCCTGGTGGTCCAAACGTGTCCAACTACAATCGCCTAGCGCAAATGTATAAGGACCCTCATCTAAAATGGGCGGCTCAAGCCGTCGGAACCAGTATGTATCCTGATTTGAGCAACTATTTTTACGGCGCGTCTGACGTAGAGGCTAAACCGCCGGTTGATATGCCAGATTCCCGTTGGTTTCAGGATATCGGGCTTGTCGCCATGCATGAGAAGCTCTATGATCCGGACAGCGTTTCTCTCTATTTTAAATCAAGTCCTTACGGCAGCTTTAATCACAGTCATGCTGATCAAAATAGCTTTATTATCAACGCATTCGGGGAACCGCTTGCTATTGAGAGCGGATTCTATGATGACTATGATACCGATCACGATAAATATTATGCTAAACAGACGTTGGCTTCTAACGCAATTACGGTTGATGGGAAGTACGGTCAGCCTGTGAATAGTATCGATGCGGATGGCAAAGTGGTGGGCTTCGTGACTCATCCCGACTTTGATGCGGTCAGCGGTGATGCATCCGTCGCATACGCCACTGCGTTGTCCAAAGCTGATCGATCCATTATTTACGTCAGACCGAATATGTTCGTCGTGATTGATAACCTCCAATCCAAGAAAGCGGAGGGGAATGAGTTTGAATGGCGCCTTCATGCCGAAGACGATCTGACCCTTGATGCGGATCAGGCGGGAGCGACCATTTTGAAAGGCGAAGCAGCACTGAAAGTCCGATTCCACGCACCGCAGCAATTGCGCACGGAATACGAGGAACAGTTCCTTGGCGTTGGCGGAATGGAGCTTCAGCCGACAAAGGCCTTCAGCGGAGAACAGCAAAAGCATGCGGCATTCATCACACCTAAAACGGAGAAGGCGACATTTGTTTCGACGTTAGAAGCATACAAGAGGGATTCAGCTCCTCAGAATGTTGTAGCCGAAAACCATGGCGATTATCTGAAACTCGCCTTCGCAGACGGAACAATCGTCTATGTCCGGATGACGGAGACAGCAGGGGAAATCGTTGCGGGTAATATTCGTTTTAACGGAAGCGCCATTGCACTCAAAGACAATTCCATCTTACTCGTCGACGGGACGAAGGTCGTCAAGGACGGCATCACGTTAATCGAAAGCGATCAGAAAGCCACGATTGCCTATGGACGTGATCGTCTGTCCGTTTCAAGTCTTTCCGATACACAAGTCCGCATTCATACAGGGGTCAATAAACTGGTTGATGGCGGCAATGGAAAAGAGATTCCTCGTGGAGGTTCTGCCCCAGAAGCTATGGCGCTGCGCGGCGTGTACTGGGATTCGGAAGGGGGCAATCTGCTTGTTCATACAGAGAGCGGTCAGCGAGACTTTAAGCTGAATCAAGCTCCGGTGCCAAGTCCGCTTCCTGACGTATCGCTGCCTTTGATCATCGACGGCGTATCCAGCACGGTAACACTGCAAGCGTATAGCGACACGTTAGGAGCGGCTGTTGCATGGGGAAATCTGTCCAATTCACCTGGGTTATATGTGGTGGAAGAAGCGCCAAGCGGCCTGTTTTTTGAGCAGCATGGACGGCGTGAAAGTATATACCTTGAAGCCAATGCGGCAGTGATTTTACAAGGTGTTCCCGGACTCCTAAGGTTAAGGAAGGTTCAAACCAATGCGCCTGCCGTTTCTGAGCTGTGGACGGATCCGGACACGAAGCGAAATACGTTGTATATGCAGTGGCTGGAAGCTGAATCGCTAGCAGCCTCTGGCGGGAAAAGCTTTAGCAAATACGCGAACAGACCTTTTCTATCTGGCGGCATCGGCTTAGGGGCTTGGGATCAGCCGGGACAATGGGCGAAGTGGACGATTCAAGTGCCGAAGTCCGGCAAATATGATCTCGTTTTGAAATATGTGGCATGGGATCCTCCTGCAGGGAAGCTGACGGGTCGGCTGGCGATGGTTGGCAACAAACCATACTATTTGGAGGCGCCGACGACGTATGATGCTACGGGAACACCCGACTGGGGAAGAACACCAGAAGTTTGGAGAGGGCTTCGCGTCAAGACCGGTCAGCAGCTGGAAGCTGGACCTGTCGATATCAAGATGTGGCTCACGGGTGGTCCCATGAATCTCGACTGGATTGCCTTAATTGAAGATCAGCCGGATGAAGTGCGACCAACCCCGCCAAGTCATCTTCAAATCACGGCTCGAACGGATTCGACTGCGACCATAAGTTGGACGCCATCAACCGATAATGTAGGGGTTAAGGATTACAGCCTTTATATAAATGGGGTACAGAAGAAGGTTGTACCTCATGGCACCACATCAGAAACCATCACAGGATTGGCACCGGTCACATCGTATTCGATTACCTTAACTTCAACGGATACAAGTGATAATCGTTCCTTGATGAGTGTGCCCCTGGTATTCGCAACATCGGATACGAATGCGCCTGACTGGGGAAGCTCGAGTGCGCTAAAAGCGGAGCATTTATTTGCTTCTACTGCGAGGCTGACTTGGAGCTCAGCAACAGATAACTCGGGCAAAGTAGTTTCCTATTCCATCTATCGGGCAGACGGTACGGTTGCCGGAACGGTTGCTGGGCATCTGAATGCCTATGATGTAGACGGTCTGGTACCGGGAGCTTCTTATACGTTCCGAGTTGAAGCAGCGGATGCGCAAGGAAACCGTACAGTTAACGGTCCTAGCATTACGATTGCAATGCCGGCAACCACGAGCGGCGGTGAGTACTATGAGTCGTTCGACAATATGTCATCTGGAAATTTAGCTGCTCCAAACTGGAAGGTTGACTTGAAAAAAGATTCTACCTCTACGGTAACTGTTGAATCTTCCGCTCCATCCAGCGGTAAGATTCTGCTTGTGAAAGATTCGACGTTCCCGGTGGATAATGAATACGTAGAAGATCCGATCGTGACGAGAAGCAACACGGCGATCAAAGGAAAGGCGGTCTTCGAAACCAGGTTTATGTATAATCGCCTATGCACCGACTCGAATGACAGAATGTGTACACCTATTGGCAACTTCGAACTCAAGCTGGGCAGCTCAGGTTCGGACATTGTACGTTTCTCCGGGTTCTCGGACGGTACTTTCGGCTATTGGAACACGCCATCCACGGCGTTCAAAATCCCTAAGCCGGTAGGTTTCTTTCTCCCTCAGAATCAATGGGTTACACTGCGAGTTGACTTAGATACAGTACTTAAAAAGGTGGACCTAACCGTACAAATGGATGCATTAAAAGGCTATACCGGCATCGTTGATGATTACGGTACACTAAATCGGGCGACGGGTGTTTATAAAGTGAAAGGGATATCTTTCTATACGGAGCCGGTAAAAGAGGGAATCGATTCCTTCCGTTTCAGCGCCAACCGCTTTACGGGCAAATATGCGTTCGATTATGTGACTCTGTACCAACAAGACGCACCGGATCAAACTGCACCTGTGACGACCGCGAGCTTATCGCCTTTACAGCCCGATGGACCAAACGGTACTTACGCGAGTCCAGTTACCGTTACACTTACTGGCAGTGATGACGCATCAGGCGTGGCCAAAACCGAATATAGCTTGGATAACGGGGCCACCTGGCGGACCTATACAGCTCCCGTTACGTTTGACAAGCAAGGCGCCTATTCTTGGCTCTATAAATCAACAGACAAATCAGGGAATATCGAATCCGTTAAGCAGCTTAATTTTACTCTTGCAGCAACTGCTGTCAAGGTTCTGCTAAAAGATAGCACAGGTAATCCGCTCAGCGGAGGTGTCGTCTCTTATTATGACGGTGACTGGAAGCCATTTGGCGTCACAGATGCGTCAGGCTCGGTTAGCAAAGCGCTGCCTGACAAATCCTATGCGTTCGCCATTTCTTACGAGGGCACCCGATTGCAGCTTTCCCAACACACGGGAAGTGATGCCCTTGTCCAGTTCCGAACGGTGAACGTCAAGCTGCTCTTCAAAGATAGCCAAGGCAATCCGCTAAGTGGTGGGGAAGCTAGCTATTATGCAGACGGCTGGCGGCCATTCGGAAGGTCTGCCAACGGTGAAGTCAGCAAGGAATTGCTGCCCGGCACGTATTCGTATGCGATGGCATACGAAGGAACACGTTTGCAATTGCAGCAAAATACTGCCTTGAATCCTATCGTTCTCTTTCAGACCGTGAACGTTAAGCTGCTCCTCAAAGATAGCGAAGGCAATCCGCTTGGCGGAGGGAACGCAAGCTACTATGCGGATGGCTGGCGAACAGTCGGAGCCGTCGTCTACGGAGAAGTCAGCAAGGAACTGCTGCCAGGTACGTATAGCTTTGCGGTGTCCTACGAAGGAACTCGCTTGCAAAAGCAGCAGAATACGGCCGAAGATCCATCCGTACTCTTTCAGACGGCGAGTATCACAGTCCAGCTGAAGGACGCGCAAGGTAACCCGCTTGATGGCGAAGTTTCTTATTATGCAGATGGCTGGCGCACATTTGGAACAACCGTTCTCGGCACAGTGAAAAAGGAGCTTCTGCCCGGCACCTATACGTTTAGCGCAACAGCTAGTGGGATTCGCATAGAGCAGCTTATTGACACGGCAGTAAATCCGACAATTATTATTCAATGGTAAGTTAGTCATTATCCCTAGTAGGAGAAGATTCGCCGGTGCGAGCCGGCGGATCTTCATTTTGAACTTAGCAGCTTAGTTCATACAGAATCTCTTTGACCAATGGAAGAACAGTCGTACGATTCGGCGATGCTTGTCCATTTTTTAACGAAGGGATTGATAACATTGATGTGGTCTTATAAAAAAACATGGAAGCTGCTATTGTTAGTTATTTTTGTCCTTGCTAGTTTTCTCCCCATTTGGCCGATTGGCTCACCTTCCGTTGCCCATGCTGCAGCCGCATGGCCCTCCGATAAAGGTTTGGCTGTGAAGTTTAGCCCAGCAAGTTTGCAGGTAACGAGTCAGAATCCACCTGATTTTCGCTGGCCGGCGGTCCCCAGTGCGGTCAGCTACCATCTGCAGGTTAGCGCCGACGCTGGAATGACGACGATTGCTTTTCAGAACGTCGGCCTCTCTGTAAACTATTATAATTTCCCTGACGAATTTACATCCGGAACTTGGTATTGGCGAGTGAAGTACCAGACACAGACCGGCGAGTGGTCGGAATGGAGCACGATACGAAAGTTCCGAATCGAGACGGATAATGTCGAGTTTCCCGTACCTCCCGTTGCGGATCTCCTAAGCTTAGTTGGCAACGGGCATCCGAGAGTGTGGGCTAAACAAAATTCCTTGGCAGCATTTCGAGCTCTGGCCAATACATCCGGCAAAGCTTTCTATGATGCGAAGGTGATTTCCGTTGCAGGTTTATCCTCAACCGCACCGGATGCACCTACATTAGGGCAAACCGGCCTGAAAGACTACACGTATAAAGTTGTCGATCAAATGCTCGATGCAGCTTTCGTTTATCTCATTGGGCAGGACACGAATGTTGGTGACAAGGCAAAAGCACGCTTGCTCGATATTGCAAGTTGGAGCACAGCGGATAACGGACCGACGGGGTATACAACGAACGATCAGGTACACCGTTATATTGCCTATAGGTCCGCGATTGCTTACGACTGGCTCCAAGGATATTTATCCAATGAGGAAAAAGATACTGTCAAAAACATGATTAAAGCGCGAGCCTCGACGCTAATGACGAAGCTTGCTGGCATTCCCAGCTTGCCATATGATTCCCACGGCTGGACATCATTCGGGTACCTTGGGATTATTTCGGTGGCGATGCTGCATGATCTCCCTGAGGCAGAGACATGGTTTCGATTCGTGGTGCCCGCCTATATCAACATGATGCCGCCATGGGGCGGAGAGCAAGGAGGATGGGGACAGGGAACCGGCTATTGGCAGTGGTCTTCCATGTTTGGTAGGGAGTTTATGGATGTCCTTTTATCTGCAACTGGCTTCGATCTTTACAAAAAAGCGTATTCCCGAAACGAAGGTTTGTATCCCCTCTATGCGTGGCCTAAAGGGAGTCCGAGCGGGATTTTCGGTGACGGTACGCAAGAAACCCCATACGGCCCCAGTGTGTCTGCTTATACTCGGTTAGCTCAAATGAATGATGATCCTCGTCTGCAATGGGCTGCTCAAACGGTTGGAACGGGGATGTACCCTGACTTAAACAACTATTTCTATGGGGATGCAACTGTACCTGTGAAGCCGCCAATCGATCTGCCGGATTCCAAATGGTTTCAGGACATTGGCCTTGTGGCGATGCATTCCAAGCTTTACGATCCGGATGCTGTTTCGCTCTATTTCCGATCCAGTCCCTTTGGCAGCTATAATCATAGCCATGCCGATCAGAACAGCTTCGTACTGAATGCTTTCGGAGAACCGCTTGTGATAGAGAGCGGATACTTCGACGATTACGGCACCCTCCACGACAAAAACTATCTAAAACAAACCTTTTCCTCCAATGCGATTACGATAGATGGTAAATACGGACAGAAAATCAATGATATGGATGCATCCGGGAAAGTGACGGGGTTCGTCACACACCCCGATTTTGATGCGGTTAGCGGTGATGCGACGGATGCCTATAACCGAAATGTCAACGTGATGTCCAAAGCGGGAAGAAGTGTCATCTATGTTAGACCCAATCAATTCGTCGTTATTGATCAACTGCAGTCGGCGAAGTCAGGCGGCAACGAATTTGCTTGGCGACTGCATGCGGAAGACGATCTACAGCTTGACGGCAATACCGGAGCGACGATTCTAAAAGGGGAAGCAGGGCTTAAGGTTCAATTCCACACCCCGCAGACGTTGCGAACGGAGTTCGAGGATAGTTTCCTTGATTTTAATGGAAAAGAAGTGCTGCCAACCAAGGTATATGGCGATGGGCAACAGAAGCATGCGGCGTTCATTGCGCCGAAAGCAGAGCAAACGACGTTCATCGCGACGATGGCAGCGTATAAACGGGAAGCGAGCCCCCCTCAGAACGTGGTTTCGGAAACCTATCCCGATTATACCAAATTAAGCTTTGTGGACGGCACGGTCGTCTATGTACGCATGGCGCAAACAACCGGGGAAGTTAATGTCGACAACTACCGGTTCGACGGAACAGCGATTGCGGTTAAAGGAAACTCGATCCTGCTCGTCGATGGAAAGAAGGTCGTCAAAAAAGGTGTTAACGGGGGAAGTGACGTCACGCTTATCGATAGCGATCAGACAGCTACCGTGGTATATGGCCAGAATCGCATTTCCGTATCAAGTCTTTCCCCAGAATCGCTAGTAGCCGTCAACACGGCAGGTCTCGCTATCACCACGCTGCAAGATGTAAATACCGGTGAAGTGCTTACGACTGGCGGCACACAAGCTGTGAATATGGCCAATCACGGCGTCCATTGGACGCAGACGGGAAGTGTACTGAATATTCGCGTTGAAAAAGGACAGCGGGATTTCCTAATCAATCCGGTCCAACCTGGTACGCCGACTAACGTTACGTTGGATACACTCATTGACGGAGTTGCTAATCAAGTCGTGCTCCAGACAGGCACGGACTTGTCGGGGGCGACCGTGGCTTGGGGGAAATTGACCAATGCCGCAGGGTTGTACAAGGTCGAAGAAATCCCATCGGGATTGCTTTTCGATCAGCACGGACACTCGCGCAGCGTCTATCTCGAAGCTAATGCAGCGGTCATTTTGCAAGGTGTTGCAAGTCGATTGAAATTGAAGAAGATCGGACTTGCGACACCATCGAATACCGAACAGTGGAGCAATCCTGACTTGAATAAGCAGAATTTATATTTCTCTACGCAGGAAGCGGAAACCTACAGTGTATCTGGCGGCAAGAATCTCGGCAAGCTTTCGCAATCCTTCTTGTCCGGTGGAGCTGGAATCGAGAAATGGGATACGGCAGGGCAATGGGTGAAGTGGACGATTCAGGCACCGCGAGCCGGGAACTATGATCTTCTCCTGAAATATACCGCAGAATGGACGGGGCCTTCGGGTGCGCAAGCAGGGCGATTAGCTATGGTTGGAGATCAACCCTACTATTTTGCGGCACCGAAAACGATTGGGGACGGAAGCAATAGCTCGCACTGGCAGGGGCTTCGCGTGAAGACCGGGCAACAGCTGCCGGCTGGTCCCGTGGATGTGATGATGTGGCATGCCAGCGGTAAGATGAATCTGGATTGGGTCGGGCTGATCGAAGTCAAGTCGGATGAGGTTCGACCGTCTAAACCGAGTCAGCTGCAAGTGGTTTCCCAGTTGGGAGGTACAGCAGCAACTGTCAGCTGGACACCTTCAACTGATAATGCCCCGAGCGGAGTGAGCACGTATAAGCTCTATGTGAATGGCGTGCAAAACCAGATCGTGCCAAACAATCCGAGTACAGTGCCCATGACCGCGACAATTTCGGGATTGACGCCTGGAGCAACGTACACGATTACTGCGAATGCGGTAGATACGAGCGGCAATGTCTCGCTAGAGAGCGATCCACTCACTTTTACATCAGTTGATTCGAAAGCACCGGTATGGGACTCCACTTCCTCTTTGTGGATGGATCACCTCTTCCCGACGACAGCGAGATTAAAGTGGAAACCGGCAGCTGACGATTCCGGCAAGGTAGCGACATACAGCATTGCCGTCAAAGGAGAGGGAGAATCCGATTTTCATCTCGCAGTAACGGTTACAGGACAATTTACCGCGTACGAACTATTAAATCTTACACCTGGCGTCACCTATACGTTCAAGGTTCAGGCAGCGGATGCGCAAGGAAATGTGTCCGTTAACGGACCGATAGCACGGATCCGAATGCCGGATACTACGATAACCAGCGGCGCGTATTATGACGATTTCGATCACTTGGGTGTAGGCACAACACCATCCAGTCCATGGTCAATTACGACGAATAACGGGGCGACGGTCACGATTCTGCCAACACCGGATACGGGCTCGGGGAATGTTCTGAAAGTAACCGATATCTCCAGTAATAGTTCAACAACAGATGCTTTCATCTTAAGAGCGAATACGGGTTTAAGCGGGGAGGTCTCGTTCCAAACTCGCTTCATGTATAAGAAACAAAGCACGGATAATGGTAATTTCGAGCTAAAACTTGGAGATAACACGAAAGATGTCATCAGATTCGTCTATTTTTCCGACGGAACCTTAGGTTATTTTAAAGATGGCTCCACTAATGTCAGGATCCCCAAAGTTTTCACGAACTTTAAGCTGCCGTTAGATCAATGGGTGACACTGCGCTTCGACCTAAACACGAACACAGATCGGTATTCGATTAGTCTGCAAGCAGATGCATTTAAGGGATATACATCCTCACCGGATGATACAGGCACCATGGATACGGTAAATGGGATTTATCGCGTGAACGACCTTTCCTTCTATAATAATGCGAATGCTTCCGTCATTGAGAAATTTGTGTTTTTCGTGCAGGGCTATACGGGAGATTACCTGTTTGATTACGTCACGATGCATCCAACTTCAAGCGATACGACAGCACCTGTATGGCAACCGACGGATGCAGTAAGAGCCGTCAAGCTGTTTTCCAATGCCGCAAGACTGGAGTGGGATCAGGCATCGGACAATTCCGGGTATGTGTCAACCTATCACATCTATCGGAAAGAGGCTACGCAAACCGACTTCGTCCGAGTAGGGACTGTCACTGGTGATGTGTATCGCTATGATGTAACCAATTTACATCCGGGGAACTATACGTTTCAAATTCGAGCCTCAGATTGGAAAGGGAATGAATCGCTCACGGGACCCCAAAAGGACGTCACTTTGCCTAGTTCTAGCGCTAGCGGAGCGTACTATGAAGCGTTTGACGATCGGAGTATCGGAAATCTGACAACAGGTGGCAATTGGGATGTGTATAACGCCTCCGCAGAGACTTCGGTTCAAATCGTCCCTTCTCCGGATGCCAGTGGGAACGCGTTGTGGGTCAGAGATCATCTCAGTCTATCGGCAGATGACTACTCAGGAAGCCCGCGCATAACGAGATCGAACGCAGGACTAAGTGGCAAAGTTACATTTGAAACGCGATTCATGTATAAAAAGAAGGATGATTTGTTCGGCAACTTTGAGCTTAGGTTGTACGGATCTGGAACGGAGGCCGTCAGGTTTACCTATTACTCGGATGGAACCTTCGGATATTGGAATGGGACGACTGGCTATAAGATTCCAAAGCCATCCGATTTTAAGCTGCCAAACGATCAATGGATCACACTCCGGATCGAGATGGATACAGCCCTGAAAACATATACGCTTGCCATGCAGGCGGATGCGTTCAAGGGATATATCCCAAGTTCGCAGGACACAGGCACGGTAAATCCAACAACGGGCGAATACACCGTTAGCAACGTCCATTTCTCGACGAATACGGTTATACCATCGATCGATATGTTTCGATTTACCACGCAGCGATATAAGAGTGAGTTTCTGTTCGATTATGTAGCCATGTACCCGTAACGTCCGGAAATTATGTTCCTGGGGGTGTATAAGCTTTTTTGCAGAAGATGGTATTATTATTAGAAAAGCGGAAAGTAGTTGCAACTTGTTCGGTTCTGCTGATTTACCTCATGTGAAATGTTCCCTTATGATGACGATATCAGCAAGGATACAGCGGTAGTAAGCGCATTCATTGCTGCTAGCTTTAAAGACCAACGAAAAGGGATGGTGCATGTAACTTGATACCAAAGAGAAAAGTAAAAAGCGGCGCACTGGCCGTCACCATGGTAACTGCTCTATTAACTGGCTGTACAGGTCAACAAAATCCTACTGCAACCTCAAGTGCAGCTCCAAATCCGAGCGCATCTGCCAGCGCAACGGCACAAACCAAATTGCCTGAACCGGCAACACTCCGTATGCTGACTGATCTATCACCAGCATGGCCGGTCAAGAAAGATTGGGCAGTCTGGAAATGGATCAAGGAACGGACCAATATTACCATTAATCAAGAAACGCAAACCGGTCCGGAGTCGCTCGCTCTCGCAATCGCTTCTGGCGATATGCCAGATCTGATGTCGGTCTTTCCGCCAGACGCTCAGAAGTATGGTCCACAAGGTGCGTTTCTCGATCTCTCCAAGCATTTGGATAAAATGCCGAACTTGAAAGCTTTCTTGGCTTCCCGTCCGGAAGTCACCCAGCGAATTACCTCGCCCGGAGGCGAAATGTATCACGTGCTCAACGACGGGATGGGGGCAGGGAATCAGCTCGTGTATTTTTATCGCGACGATATTTTTAAGAAAAATAACCTGCAAGAGCCTAAAACGTGGGATGAACTTTACGAGACGGCTAAAAAGTTGAAAGCACAGTACCCTGATAGCTACCCATTCGTCTTCCGGCATGGCATTAATACGTTAAAATATTTCGGACCTTCGTTTGGCGTTTATCCGGGATTCTTTGAAGATAAAGCAACCGGGAAAATCAAGTACGGGGCAACCGATCCTGGATTCAAAAAAATGGTGGAATACTTGAATAAGTTTTACAAAGAAGGGTTAACGCCACCGGATTGGCTTTCCATGGACTATAAGGCGTGGACGCAGTTCATTGCCACGAACAAATCGTTTATGACGCTTCAGTTTATTGGTCAAATCGAGATTATGAACGATCAGCTTCAGAACGGGGCTCATCTCAAATTTATGGCGCCTCCGGTCGGGTACGGTAGCAAAGGCTACATTCCGAAAGCGGATCTTGAAGAATATGGCTTTGCCGTATCCTCCAAGACGAAGAACCTAGACGCTGCGCTGCGATATCTTGATTTTATTTACTCGAAGGAAGGGAAGGACCTGCTGAGCTGGGGGAAAGAAGGGGAATCCTTCACTGTTGAGAACGGAAAGCGTAAGTTTCTGCCGCAATTCAAAACGCCTAATGACCTACGCAAAGAACTGGGTCTTATGACCACAGGAGCGTATGGCGTCGTTGATTTTGAGTCGTCGAAGTCGCTCAGCAATGAAAATGAACGGTTTTCTTTTGATGAGGCTGCCAAATATCATTTCCCAGTGATCAATGCATTGCCTCCACTTACTAGCGAAGAGAAGAGCTCGATTTCGGTGATCGAGGACCAACTGAATAAATACTACGAATCTTCCGTAGCCAAATTTATTATGGGCGAAACGCCGATAACCGAGTGGGATAAATTCATTGCTGAGCTCAATAAAATAGGTGCGCAAAAGCTCATTGACACGTATCAAACTGGTCTTGACCGATTGAAAAAGAACACAAAATAGCGTTGAGTTGACGTTTTAACATCTATTGCTGTAAAAATGCGAAGGCTGAACGTCAGTTAGCTTGACTTCAGCCTTCTCGCTTCAGGAAGGAGACTTGCCGTTGAAACCATCCATCTTCAGGCAAATGAGTCGAGACCGAACTTTTTTACTGCTGCTGGCTCCTGTACTTGTGTATTATATCCTGTTCAAATATGTCCCGATGTTCGGTATTGTCATTTCCTTCATGGACTACAATTTGTTTAAGGGAATCGCTGGGAGCGAGTGGGTCGGACTTAAGTATTACAAGCTGTTTCTTGAAAATCGGGATGCCTTGGTCATCATTAAAAACACAGTTCTCCTTGGGGGATATAAGCTTTTATTTGGCTTTCCCGCACCTATTATTCTCGCCCTCATGCTAAATGAACTGCGAGGATCACATTACAAGCGATTCGTTCAGTCGGTGAGCTATCTGCCTTATTTTTTATCCACTGTCGTTGTATCCAGTATTATTGTGATGCTGTTGTCTCCAAGTTCTGGTTGGGTTAGTCACTTGCTGCAAGGGTTCGGTATCCCACCGATCAGTTTTTTGCAGGAATCCGAATGGTTTCGTACCATCTATGTGACCTCGGAAATTTGGCAACAAGTGGGATGGGGTTCTATTATTTTTCTGGCGGCTATCACGACGATTGATCCTCAACAGTATGAAGCGGCGAGAATGGATGGAGCGGGCAGATTCAAGCAAATTTGGCATGTGACGCTGCCTGGCATGGCGACGACGATCGTCATCATATTCATTTTACAAATCGGGCAAGTGCTCGAAATCGGTTTTGAAAAGGTGTTTCTGTTATCCAATGCAGCTACGTATGATACATCAGACATTATCTCCACATACGTCTATCGGATTGGTATTTTGCAAGGAGGCTTCAGCTATGGGACGGCCATTGATTTATTTATGGGTATCATTGGATTCATACTTGTCTACGCAAGCAATAAACTCAGCCGCAGATTCGGAGAAACTAGCCTATGGTAAGGGAGTGACGTTGTATGCTCAAGCGTAGAAGTTTTTTTGATATGGCCAACATCTTGCTGCTGGGAATTTTTGCTTGCACCATGCTGTTTCCCTTCCTTCACATGGCAGCAGTTTCTATAAGCTCCGCGGATAACGTGACGACGAATCAAATAAGCCTGTGGCCCAAAGGCATCAACTTTGACGCCTACACCGCCGTTCTTCGAGATGAGCGCATCCTTATTGGATACAAAAATACGCTCATTTATGTCGTGCTGGGAACCACACTTTCGCTGATCTTCACGACGATGGGAGCCTATTCCTTATCGAGAAGGAACCTCGTTTTTGGCAAAACATTCATGCTAATGATTGTATTTACCATGTTGTTCTCTGGCGGCTTGATTCCCACGTATCTCGTTGTCCGCAATTATGGGCTGCTGGATACCATATGGGCGATGGTGCTGCCCGGACTTGTGTCCTCATGGTACTTAATCATTATGCGAACGTTCTTTCAAGGCATTCCAAAGGAACTCGAGGAGTCAGGAAAAATTGACGGGCTATCGGATCTTGGCATCCTGATTAACGTCGTTCTGCCTCTTTCTAAGCCGGTTATCATGACGATCTCGTTATTCTATGCGGTACAAATTTGGAGCAATTTCTTCTACGCGCTGATCTTCATTCGAGATGCGGATCTGTTCCCACTGCAGGTGACCATTCGGAATATTGTACTCGTCGGTCAAATGACGGATACAACCGTAAGCTCGGCAATCGGCAATAAGCAAGTCGTGCTGGAGTCACTCAAATATGCTGTCATTTTAGTGGGTACACTACCGATTCTGCTCGTCTATCCGTTTATTCAAAAGCATTTTGTCAAAGGCGCCATGATGGGGTCAGTCAAAGGGTAAGGGGGAAGGAAGAGGATGCGAATCCCGTATTGGAAGAGTCAATTATCGGAGATTGAATCTTGTGTACACAGTGTGAAGCGGGGAACCACGAGTGTGCTTACGGAATCGGCGGGTGGAAGAAGCATTTATACCGTCGCCTATGGTGAGAAAGATAGTTTTGAGCGAAAAGCGAACTACAATTCAGCCTGCGGAGCGGGCAATCCGAAGCATTACGCGGATAAAACCAAGGGAAACAAGCCTGTGTTATTGCTGATCGGAGGCGTTCACGGAGGGGAGCTAGAGGGAATAGTGGCTGTTATGAACCTCATTCACCTCCTTGAAACCGGAACGGATTTCCGGGGGAAACGACATGATTACATTTTGGAAAATGCGCCTAAATTCCGGTTGCTTCTTATTCCGTGCATGAATCCAGATGGCCGAGCCCGCTTGCCGATCGATTCGCTCATCGAAGTGCCATTTGAGCAGTCTGTGTATTACATGCAAGGAACGTGGAAAGACGGTTCGCTCTGTGGGTGGCCGGACTGCAAGGCTGTGCATCCGATTAAAGAGGCATCGGATTTTCTCGGTTCTTATTTTAACGATGATGGTGTGAATCTGATGCA
Source organism: Paenibacillus sp. LjRoot56 (assembly GCF_964253335.1). Lineage (NCBI taxonomy): Bacteria > Bacillati > Bacillota > Bacilli > Caryophanales > Paenibacillaceae > Paenibacillus > Paenibacillus sp. LjRoot56. Next base: position 1,199,973 of record NZ_CAXURV020000004.1, on the reverse strand, counting down.
TGATAATTTCTTTGTCCCGATGGCGCAGGAAACCCGTGCGCTGCTAGAGCTCGCGGATGGGGAAGCGCCGGATCTGACCGTGCAGCTGCATGGGGGCGCGAATAACGCCAATCACTTTGTGGAGATTCACTATTTGCCCTATGTGGTCATGCAAAAGCAACAAGCGTTTAATCAGCAGCTAGGTGTTGCTTATGCCAAACAGGGGTTGCCTTTTGTAGAACGAAATCAATTAGTGGTCGGCGAGGGGGCTGTCGCTCATCCTTCGTTCAATCTGACCTCTGCCATCCATCATGTCTGCGGAGGCATGAGTATGACCTTTGAATCGAACATGGGGCTTGCAGCCCCGGGAGTGAGACTAACACCGGATGAGATTCTAGACAGTCACTTCGTCTTGTTTGAGGAAATGCTTCGGTTTCAACAATTCGTCTAGTGGAAAAACCCACCGCTTTTCTATTGCGGTGGGTTTTCGACATCTAGCAATGAAGAATTAATGCTCAAAAGCAGTAATTCACGAAGGATACACAATGATCGTATGGTACATGGTTTTGATATCTGCGGTATTCCGGTACGTATGGGGTTGATCAGCAGAGAAATGAATAGCATCTCCCACCGTCATTTGGAAAGTTTCTTGGTGAAACGTCACTTCAAGGCTGCCCTGCATCATAAGGATGTATTCCTCAACGCCTTCATTATGAGGCTCCGACGCGTGGCTGCAGCCGGGATCCATCTCGACCGTATATATTTCGAATTGCTTCTTCTGGTCAAAAGGAATGAGCGGGAACGCTCGATAGTGGCCGTCTTCTTCCATCAAGGGTTCTGTGTCGGAGAAGCGAAAATGCGTTACCTTCGGCTCCTCATCTTCAATCAACGATGTAAAAGAAATATGAAGGCCATTCACGATCTTCCAAAGGATCGAGATGGTCGGATTCGAATCTCCGCGTTCGATTTGTCCCAACATTGCTTTACTCACGCCGGTTAGCTCTGCCACCTGATCTAAGCTCAACGACCTCGCTTTACGAATCGCTTGCAGGCTTTTGCCGATTTTTTTATGAATCTGTTCGTGCTCTTGTTCCACTAATGATTCCTCCTGCCTACCTAACGAAAACGGTCGATTTTCTATTCCTCATTATAAACCAACCCTACCAATTGGCAAACGACTCCTAGAAAATTTTTAAATCGTAGGTAAATACCTATATACAATATAACGCACATGTGTATAATATGATGTATAAGTCTTATATAGCGCACAAAAATATACTATAATGCACTTTTGTGATCAGGAGGAATATACGATGGGAACGATGATGGGGTTGGTCAAAACGCATCGAGCACCGGGAGCCGTTTTGAAGGAGTTGCCGATTCCACGCTATGGGCCGGATGAAGTGTTGGTTCGGGTAAAAGCGACTTCAATCTGCGGTACGGATGTGCACATTTATAAATGGGACTCTTGGGCCGAAAGCGCAGTCGTTACGCCGAATGTATTTGGTCATGAATTTGCTGGTATCGTCGTGGAAGTGGGCAACGATGTGAAGCACGTGAAGCCCGGGGATCACATCTCAGCTGAAGGGCACATGGTTTGCGGCGTATGCAAAGCTTGCCGTACGGGCAACGCTCACGTCTGTCCGAACACGCGCAGTTTCGGGATTACAACGCCTGGTTGCTTTGCAGAGTATGCGGTCGTGAAGGGGTCTAACGTGATCCATAACGGCGCGGACATGCCGTACGAGATCGGCTGCTTGCAAGATCCGTTAGGCAATGCGGTGCAAACGGTGCTTTCCGGGGATATCGTTGGCAAGTCGGTTGCCATCATCGGCGTTGGGCCGATCGGTCTGATGGCTGTCGCCGTTGCGAAGGCTAGCGGGGCAGGTTTGGTCATCGCAGCCGACGTGAATCCATACCGATTGGAGTTGGCTAGGCAGATGGGAGCCGACATCATGATTAACAGCACCAAAACTCCGCTTGCAGACGCGATAATGGCTGCTACTGGTGGAGAAGGTGCTGAGGTCGTGCTGGAAATGTCTGGCCATGCGGATGCCATTCGCGCCGGATTCGAAGCTGCGGCTCCGGCTGCTCGATTATCCTTACTAGGAATTCCGACCAAAGAGGTTTCACTGGATTTATCCAAGCATATTATCTTCAAAGGGCTACGGATAGAAGGGATAACTGGCCGACGCATGTACCAAACTTGGTATCAGCTGAAGGGGCTAATTGAGCAGAAACGCATTGACTTGCGCCCCCTTATTACACATACATTTACACTGGACCGTTATGAAGAGGCGTTTGAGCTGATGGCTTCCGGGCTATGTGGCAAAGTGATATTCACACATGACAGCATGCCGCTGCGGCAGAAGGAGGAAATCGAATATGGCCAATTGGAGCTCACTTGAGCATGAACTGGAACAATTGAAGAAGGAGGGACGTTATCGTCCAATTTCTGTGTGGGAGTCCGGCTCTGACACCTGGATGAACATCGGTGGTCGTCGCGTACTGCAGATGTCTTCAAATAACTACTTGGGGCTGACGAATCATCCTGATTTGAAAAAGGCAGCCATCCAAGCAATTGAACAATATGGTGTTGGCAGCGGCTCCGTACGAACGATAACCGGCACGCTGGACATTCATGATCAGTTGGAGCAAGAGCTGGCGGCATTCAAAGGAACGGAAGCCGCTTTGGTGTTCCAATCAGGCTTCACAACGAACCAAGGTGTGATGACGATTCTGGGTGCTGATGACGTTGTCATCAGCGATGAGTTGAACCATGCCAGCATTATCGATGGCATCCGGTTGACAAAAGCGCAGCGCCGCATCTATGCGCATAAGGATATGGACCAGCTCGAGGCGGTGCTTCGCGAGTGCGGGGCGTTTGCGAAACGCGTCGTGGTAACCGACGGCGTGTTCAGCATGGACGGTGATATCGCACCGCTCCCTGCCATTGTTGAGTTGGCGGAGAAATACGACGCCATCGTGTTTGTTGACGACGCACATGCGAGCGGCGTGTTGGGACGCAATGGCAAAGGGTCCACGGACCACTTTGGCTTGAACGGACGCGTACACATCCAAGTAGGCACGTTGTCGAAAGCGGTTGGAGCGGTTGGTGGTTATGTGGCTGGAGACCAGGTGCTGAAGAATTTCCTGATTCAGAAGGCACGGCCATTTCTGTTCAGCACCTCTGCGCCGCCTTCGGTGGCCGCAACCTGCTTGGCTGCAATTCGCGTGCTAAAGCAAAGCGAATCGTTGATTGGCAGGTTATGGTCGAACGCGACCTACTTCCGCACGAAGGTGCAGGCGCTTGGTTTCGATACGGGGGCTAGCGAAACGCCAATCGTACCCGTCATCGTCGGCGAGCCGGCCAAGGCGATGTTGTTCTCAGATTTGCTGCTGCAGCAAGGCGTGTTCGCACAAGGCATTGTCTTCCCGACGGTCGCGATGGATAAAGGCCGCATTCGGTTTATTGTTACGGCAAAGCATACGTTAGAAGATCTAGATTTTGCTATTAATGCATTGGATATAGCTGGAAAGAAGCTTGGGCTTTTGGCATAGCTGATGGTGCATGAAAACCTCCTTATCGCTTGATGCGATTTGTTTGAGTCGCTGGACCGGCCATGAACAGAGAGACCATCATGATTGCGATCAAACTGCGTTGAACGAAATGAATAAATGGGTGCAAAAGTGGGGAAAGCCACAGCAAGTAAACGGTAAAACCAGCATTTCTTCTTAACAAGCGCTTTTTGGGATAGGCGGTTGAGTAGAGTCGAATAGGATGATATACAAACCGGGACTCCGTTTGGAGTGCTGGTTTGTTGTTTTTGTCGGAATAACGACGAAGGAATTGGATGAGATCGGAGGAAGATGTCTACCTAGAGTCAATCTACAGTTTTTTAACCTGTTATCATTTTTATGGCTTTGAATAAAAGTGGTTGAATTCTAGCAACGTGAACATATCTATTCCGCTCCCATCCCTTTAGGATGAAACTAGTCATCACAGAATCAACTAAATTCGTAAAGGGGAGTTATAGTTGAAAAAAATACGTTCTAAATGGCTTGCGATTTCAATTTTATCTTCATTGCTCGTTGCTTATGTACCTAAGGGAGGGGACGTGTATGCGGCTTATACACCAGCGTCTATTAGCGATAACTTTGACAGTTTAGCTAGTGGGGATACCCCAGGTGGTAGTCCAGCGACTTTGGCCGACTATACAGTTACCGTGGGTGGTACGGGTGCTGTAATGGGACCGAATTTGAATGCATTCATTTCCAATGTGCAGCATGTGAGCGGTACAAACAGTTTATCGATGGTAGATGCGGTGAGTAATCAATATTTGCGGGCCAAAAAAAGATTTACGTCTAATCCTTCTACAACGACCAAAGTCATTGCAGAAGCAAGTTTATATGCTACGTCTTCGGCTTCTTCCGCCACGATTGAGATGAACCTTTTGGATAACGCCGGCAATCAAATCATAAGAAATGTATTGAGCAGCTCAGCATTAAAATATGGCAACCCACAGATCACGGCACCTGGTGTGACACTTCCGACGAACAGCTGGTATAAGTTGCGATTGGAAGCCGATGCTGCGGATAAAGCTTATGATATCTATGTGAATGGGGCCTTGGTTGTATCTCATGCTGCATTTAGCAATGCGGCGGCGATAGACACGATACAATTTTCAACGGGCTCCTCGAATGTAGCAACCTATTATATCGATGATGTGACTGCACGAGAAGCGCTGGGTACATCACCGACATTAACAGCCGATAGCGAGCTTAATATGATACAGACCCCGATTGATCTGCCGTTTACTGCCAATACGGAGTGGCAGAGCAACATTACTGGCATCACGGTGGATGGCACACGGCTTAGTGAGGTGTCATATACCATTTCCGATGGCAATATTCGTCTTCAACCGCAAGTGTTTCCAACGGCCAAAACGTATACAATCAGCGTTGAAGCTAATGGCTATTTCAATGCGCGTGTAAATCAGATGGTCGTTGATCAAGCGCCTCATGCTGCTCCTGACTTAACGCCTGACACGGTAGGCAATAGTACGGGCAGTTCAGTGGATATTGGTTTTCCAGATGATCCTGCTTGGCGGTCATCGATTATAGGCGTAACCGTGGATGGAGCAACTGTACCCGGTGCAACATATTCCGTAACACCTGGTAATCTTCACCTTGATGCAAGCCTCTTTGGCACCGCCAAAGGTTACGGCATTCAGATTAACGCAACAGGGTATAATCCGGCAATGATCACACAGCAGATTACTGCTCCGGCAGGCATGGTTGCCCCGGCTATTGCGAATCTCGGGTCCGGGACGTATACGGATCATGTTGAGGTGGTATTGCAATCGGCCACCCCAGGTGCCATTATTTCTTATCGAATTGGTAGTTCCGACTATCAGCCGTACACGGGAGCTATCACATTTACTAGCAATCAAACCATCACGACGAAAGCCAGTCTCAATGGGACGGATAGCGAAGTAACGCAGTATACGTATGTCATCAAGCCTTCTGCTATTTCCGCAAATCAGCCTTCCAAGCAGTATCCATCCAATATTCAAGTTGCCTTAAGTTCACAGACAGCAGGGGCACTTATTTATTACAAGATCGATGGGGTTGATGCAGATTTTAGCCTCTACTCAGAACCGATAACGGTAAAAGGCAGCACACAGATTGTAGCCAAAGCGGTGAAAAACGGGGAAGAGAGTGACGAGTCGAGCTTCTATTACTCCATCATTTCGGACAGCAGGCCAGCCATTACGAATTCAGAAACATTCAATGGATGGACTAACAAAGTACTTGATACGACACATGTGAAAGAAGGCGCGAGTTCAGCCAAATGGAACAATCCTGCCGTAGCTGTCAACGTCAACGATATCACAGCAGACTGGAGTCAATACGACCAACTCGAGGTTTGGGTATACTCGGGGAAAGCAACGGGAAACAACATTTATATGATCATTGATACGGATAACAACACTGTATCGGGTTACGATTATTTTATTGCTCCCTATCGTGTGGATTGGGTGGGGTGGAAGAAAGTCGCGATTCCACTTGCCAAGTTTACCAAATCTACAGCGCGGACAACGTTAGCAGAGTATCGCAGACTTATTATTCATCCTAGGTGGTATGCGAACGATCCGCCTCTGGATACCTCGTTAGATTTATATTTTGACGACATGGTGTTAACGAAAAAGGTCGTCGACGTGTCCACGGACAATATCATTCGCTATGCGAAGCCTGGAGTTGATTTGGACTACACGTTTACAATCACGAATAAATCGAAGACGCCAACCACCTATCAGCTGGCATTGAATCCGGGCTTTAGCACGTTCGATAGCTCATACACGGTGACATACCCAAGTAGGACGGAGGAAGTCGCTCCAGGGGGCGAGCTTCAAGTTGATGTCCATGTGAAAGTGCCTAACACGGCGACTGCTACTGATGTTAGATATGGAACTTTGGAAGTCACATCGGACGCGGATGGCAGTGAAACTTCCGTGAAATTGCAATCGACTGTTGTAGATTGGGCGTCTTCAGTTCAAGCGCACCCGAATACGATGGTGACGAAAGATCAACTTGCACAAGCGAAAGAGAAAGTAAGCAAGTACCAATGGGCCAAGGATTACTTGGCAGCTGTCAAGACGAAAGCGGACACTTGGCTGAATACGACGTTCTATTACCCTGACCGTCCAGGGGGTCATTCGATTTGGTATTACAGCGGTGATACACCATTAACCTATAACTATAACGAACCTCATAACCATACTTGTCCTGATGATGGCAAAGTTTACAGCGGTGGAGATTTCGATTTTGCATGGCGATCTACTACGCACCGCAAAAATATCGATGCTGCCAAAGCGCTTGCTGTAGCCTACTCGTTAACGGAAGATGTGAAGTATGCGGAAAAGACAAAAGAAGTATTGATGGCGTATGCCAAATATTATCCTAGCTATCCGCTTCAATCGAGGAACGGCAGGCTATATTGGCAATCGCTGGATGAAGCGGTTCAAATCATTAAACTTGCGCAAGCATACGATCTGACAATAAATAGCGGATTGTTCACCAACGAAGAACAATTTGATATTGAGATGAATTTGTTCAAGCAATCCGCCGAAACGTTGAAGCAAGTCGATAATGGTACTTCCAACTTCCAGACGTGGCATAACGCTGCAATTGGCATTATCGGCGTACTGCTTGGCGATGATTCGCTCATGGATGTTTCCATTAAAGGGAAGAGTGGCTTCCTATATCAAATGCAAAATAGTGTGCTATCCGACGGGTTCTGGTTGGAAGGTGCGATAGGCTACCACTTCTACGTTCAAGGAGCTTTATTTATGCAGGCAGAAGCGCTAAGCCACGCGCTCTCGCCTGTGCATCCGGAGAGAGATATGTACGCACATCCGAATTTCAAAAAAATGTTTGAAGTTCCGCTCCAATATGTATACCCCGATTTAGGCGTCAGTAACAACAATGACTCCGGCGGATATCCTTCGTCACTCGTTGGCAGTAAGCTGCGCACACCTCCTGTTGAGTACGAAGGGGTGTATGCGCATTATAAAAACAATGATCAGGGATATGCGTTTTTACCGGAATACGAATCTTTGTTGAGTATGATTTATAACGATAATCACCAAATTCGGGGTGGAAAACTGAACCCAGAAGACGGTAACATCGATGCTTATATCGGGGAGCAGGCTGTATTCTATGGACCCGATGTAATTCCAGTAGCACCAGCGTTGAAGCTCGGAAGCCAAAACTTCGATGGGATCGGGCACACCGTATTGAGAGCCGGCACAGGTGAAGATGAGATGTTTGCCCTCATCGACTATGGTCTTCACGGCGAATCACACGGTCATTTCGACAAGTTAAACCTGGATTTTTTCGGAAAAGGGACACGGCTTGCTCCAGATTTCGGAAGCACCGCGACCTACGGCATCTCCTTATATAATCAGTATTATAAAAAGACATTCAGCCATAATACGGTGCTTGTAGATGGTATGGATCAATCCATTTACAAAGTAAATAATGAGGAGAGCTTTGAACCTACGACGCTGTTTTTAGACTCTGACCGTTTTGCCATCAGTACCAATACAGCAAATCATGTCTATGACGGTGTAAACCAATATGAACGAACCGTTGCATTAACGAATGATTATGCGATTGATTTCTTCAACGTAAGCTCTGCGGCTGATCACCACTATGATTGGGTTCTGCACGGGCTAGGAAATTTTCAAACCGATATGACATTGGATCCTGTAGCTCCAAGTACTATCGGGACCACGAATGGCTATCAATATTTGCGGAACACAAGGCATGGTCAACAGGATGGTATGTGGAGCGGGACGTGGAAGAATGAGCAGGATATTGGGTTGAGAATTATCGGGCTAAACAATGCTTCTTCTGATGTGGTCGTAGGTGAATTGCCCGGTCCTGCGACCCAGATCGATACTTATTACGATACCGTCATTAATCGCGTCAATGGGAAGAATGCTTCGTTCGTATCCATCCTGGAGCCTGTTAATGGCAGCAGCAAGATCGCAGGTATAAACCGTTTGGATGATGCAAGCTTCATGGTAGACTTGAATGATGGTACAAGTAATTATATGTACCATAATTCGAATACGAATGCTGGAAAAATAAATTTTCTATACGCTGAAGGGAAAAATATTGATCCTGCGCTAGTTAGTTCAGTCAATACTTCTATTAACAATGATGTCTTAACCATTGAATATCCGTTAACAGGCAATATGCAGAGCGTTACTTCGATCATATATGCTCCTAACGTTACATCGGTTAAGCTCAATGAAGTTGAAGTTCCGTTTACTAGTAACAACGGTTACTTGATGGTGCAACTGCAAGCGGAGTTACCGATTATGGATCAAACAAAACCGGAGACGGTCAGTATCGTCTCGCCTTCCGTACCGGACGGATTGAAGGGCTGGTATGTGCATCCCGCGACGATTCAGTTGACTGCAACAGACGATATTTCCGGAGTGTTTCAGACAGCATACAGTTTTGACGGTGGATCAACGTGGAAGCCTTACACAGGTCCAATAACGATTACACAAGACGGGCGGTACATGCTGAGTTATCGCTCAACTGACAACGCGGGGAATCAAGAGCTGTTTAAGAGCAACAGTGTTAATCTAGATTCGACGGGTCCTGAGATTAGTGTTACTTCGCCGGTCATAGGAAGCAGCTTTCTAGATTCCGGTGATTTTACACCGCAGTTTACAACGGTGGATGGTCTATCCGGTGTTGACAGCAGTAAGACAATCATTCAACTGAATGGCAAGCCGCTTAAGCAAGTAGTAGGTACTCCTCTTTATACACTGCCACTCGGCCTCAATAAAATAGAAGTAATGGCTTACGATGAGGCGGAAAATGCACAAAAAGTAACTGTTATGTTCTCCACTTACACAAATCTTGAATCTTTAGTAGCGTTGGTCACGCGCTTTGAAGATATGAAATGGATTGATCATGCAGGTAGTGCAAGGGATCTCCAAAGTGAACTAAATCAAGGGGATTTAGGGGAGTTCATGGATGAGGTGAAATCCCAAAGCGGTAAACATATAGCCAAGGAAGCGGTAACCTATTTACTGCGGGACTCGCAAAATATACTGGATTCATTAACGACTTTGGTCAATCAGCTTAAAAACAACAGATCGATTGATAGTGATGTGGCGAAAGATTTACTGAAAGCACTTAAAGAAGGCGACTTAAAAGACTTTGCGAAAAAGGTTCAAAAGGAATCAAAACGTATATCATCTGAAGCGGCAGTATTGTTGCTTAAAGACCTGCAGTCCCTATTAAAGGGTAAAAAAGACGACGATCCTAATAACCACCAAGGAAATGGTTACTAAGCGCAAAAAGCAAAAACCTCGCCGACTTATGGCGAGGTCTTTGCTTTTTGCGCATCCCCTTTACGAAACTCCCCAGGCGGTATGCCTGTGACCTTTTTGAACATGCGGATAAATGAATTAACGTTGTGATACCCGACGCGTTCGGAAATTTCTTGGATTTTCAATTGGGTATGTTCAAGCATTTCTTTTGCTCTGCTCATGCGATAGCTGTTGATGTAATCACTGAAATTAATTCCGTTCTTCTCCTTGAAATAAGTAGATAAGTACGCACCTGTAATATTCAGCTTCTCTGCCAGCAGCTCGAGCGAAATGTCCTCACCGTAATGCGACTCCACATATTCTGTAACAAAGTCTGTGATGTAATCGGCTTGGGATTTCTTACGTTTGTTCCGCTCGGAGGCCGATGTAAGAAGCTTCTCGAACAAATTGTGAAATTGTTCCACTTTATAGCATTCACTGAGTTGTTCGGAAATTGGTTGTTCGCCGAGCAGTTGGTCTGTTTCGATTCCCGAAGACTGAAGGAGCTTCGTTACACGAGCTGCGATGTCCCTTGCAAATTCGGAAAATTGCAAGGCGGTTGCTCTTTTCTTGTGCATTTGGTTCAGTACACGGCTTACGATGGAGATGACAGCAGTGCTGTTACCTGCGGATAGATTAGCAGTAAATTCTTGTTCTTCGGCGACACTGAGCGCGAAACTGCTAGGTGCTGGTTCATCCTCACTTACAATGAGGGTCTCATCAGCAAGTCTTCGCTGCTTCGCAAGCTCTATGACTTGTTCATAAGCCACAGCTAAATCTACCGATTCATGCTGCAGGGGACTTGTTGCAATTGTGATTAGGCAGTATGCCAAGTCAAGGTCGAAAACCTGTTTCAAGCTTTGCAAGCTTGCGTCCAGATCAAACAATCTGCCAGACTCAATAAAGAGGAGTGAGAGGATCTGATCTTTTTCAATTTGAAAAGTTAGCGATTCTTGCAGAGACCTTGTGAAATGATAATGGATATATTCACGAATATAATACATTGCCTTATTCATTTCCATGTCTGACTGTTCATGAAATGCTTGTTTCATTTGCATCTGGAAAAGGACTAATTGGTAAGGCCTGTCGCTGTTCATCGGAACCTTTACATTTTGACCGCCGCCATGAATCATCTTAAGTTTGTTCATGTACATATAGTGTTGAAGAACCGAGTTTTTACTCGTCAAATCGTCGTGAATGTCTCGGTTCATTCGTTGTAAATCGTACAACTTATCGCTGATCAGATCGAATTCCTTAATCTGACTGCGTGGAGATGACGGACCGTTTAAATTCCTGATGGATTCAATGATTCTCGCGATTGGATGATTTAATTTAATTGTAAAGAAAATGGAAGCTGCAATTCCAATCACAACGGAAATACCAAGCAGCGCAATCAATATCCAGTTAAGCTTCACAATTTGTGAGGCGATTCGTTCTAGTGGAATCGTATGAATATAGGTGTAGCCTGTTTCCGACCCTTTCTGATAAAAGACGTAACTTTGATCGATTTGCCGGAAGCCTTGTTGTCCCGTCATGTAGTCAAGCGGCAGATCAGACTTCGTGACATCCCCTGTTGAAGAAAACAGAGGTTGTCGATCTTCATCTAATATAAGGAAGCGGCTGCTACCAGGAGGCTGAAGCGCCTCGTACATTTTACTGCTGTCGAGCAAAACAATGATGGCAAAATTTTGATTAGAAATGTTTTTAATCAGAATGGGCATGAAATTGCCTTTTAACGTAGGCTTCTCAGGGCCTTTTTCAATAAAATGGGCGTTCGGGTATATTTTGAAGCTGGCTTGCTTCTGTAGTTGTTCCGTCCAAAATGGAAGGCTGTAGGACTCATTATAATAAAATTTAGAGAACATGACATCTGCCGTACTCGTGCCTTCCTTTTCAATGACATAGGAGCTGTCTTTGAAGAAATAGATAATGTTGTGCAGATATAAAAATGGGGTTGCCAAGGTAGATTGTAACTCTTTTCGAATTTGCGCCATCATTTCATAGTTCAATTGCGGTGACGTGTTTTTCATGATTTCAGTTTTCTCGTTGAAATAGAGATTGAAGCCTAGGTTTTTGATTAGAACGAGTTGTTTCTCGTAATTATTAACAGCCGTGTTCAAATTCAAACGGTTATTGTTAATAATTTCATTCTGGATATTCGTACGAAAGAACGTATAGGAGAGAAAGTTGAACGAGACTAATAGTAAGATAATGATGGCAAAGCTTGTCAGCAATTTGAAAAATAACGAATTGCTTTTACTTTTCCATAAGTGCGTAAATTGTGGCAATTCAGGCTCCCCTCACTTTTTCTATTAGTTGTAGAGACATAAATTATAACATCTGAATTCGTGATTGCATATAAAATGGACGGTCTCAAAAGGCTAAATGAATATGCACTTTTATAGCAGGTTAACACTATTATTGATTTAAATAAAAGTGCTGACATATTAAATTAGTGCCCATATCTTTTCTTGTCAGATAGAGTTAACATGAAGCAATGAAAATAACAATGATTTGCAAATGATGGGTTGCTTTGGTGATAGCAATGGGGGATGGACATGGATCATATTTACTGTGTAAATTGTGAAAAGCTTATTCCAATACTACATGCATCTTCAGTTTTCAAAACAGGGTTTTATAGGAGAAAGACACATCTAGGGCTATGCAAGGATTGCTACTCCAAATTTTTTTGCAGATCCTAACATTTAAGCGCTTTTCCCGAGGTCTGCCTCAGAGCAAAATGAAAGACGGGCTGCTTCGGCAGTCCTTTTTGACATTCATTCAGTCAAAATTAAGCAATAGTCCGAATCAAATGCATAATCGGACTAATGGCGAAGAGGGGTTAGGACGGCATTAAGTTAATTTGGTGTAACTGGAACATTTTCCATTTTATTGTATAATTTTCAGCTAATCTACAAACAATTGAATACAATTGTCATGTTGTTTGATCAAGAGGAGGATTTGCTGTGTTAGATTGGGTTGAAATTGTATTACGTACATTTTTATCAATTGTGGTGCTTTTCCTGATGACGAAGCTGTTGGGTAAAAGGCAAGTGACCCAGCTTTCCTTCTTCGAATACATAACCGGGATTTCCATTGGTAATCTCGCGGCGTATATCTCGTTGGACACGGATACGAAATGGTATCTAGGATTGGTCGCTATTGGGGTATGGGTGACTTGTACGTTAGGCATTGAATTTCTGCAGCTAAAAAGTAAAAAAAGCCGAGATTTCATTGATAGCAAAGGGACAATCCTCATTAGAGATGGCAAAATCATGGAAGATAATTTAAAGAAAGAACGCCTAACCTCTGATGAACTTATGGAGCAACTGCGCAAAAGATCGGTATTTAAAGTGGCCGATGTGGAATTTGCCATTATGGAACCAAGTGGAGAAATTAATGTCCTCTTAACGCGCGAGAATCAACCGCTGACACCCAAACATTTAGGCATAAAGGTTGCGCCTGAGAAGGAGCCGCAGGCCGTGATCATGGATGGTGTAATCATGGATGAACCATTGGCTACCCTAGGTTTTAGCCGGGCATGGTTGAATACGGAGTTAGTTAAAATAGGTGTCACGGTCGAAAATGTATTTCTAGGTCAAGTGGATTCTTACGGCCAATTGTTTGTGGACTTGTATGATGATAAGATCACCGTACCTGTGCCACAGGAAAAAGCAGCGCTATTTGCAACGTTAAAAAAATGCGAAGGCGATTTAATGTTGTATGGATTGTCCACCAATAATAAAAAGGCAAAAGAAATGTACGAGCAATGCTCGAAGCAAATGGAGGACATCATTGCACAATTGAAGCCGATACTTAAGCATTGATGCGCAATTCGACAAAACAGGCGGCAACAACTAGGCTTTCAGCCATCTTGACAGTTCGCGAACTAGCGTGTGAAAATTAGATTAGGTAAGATTAGGCAAAAACATAATAAAAGATAAAGTGGTGATCGCGATGAAGGATCGGCTGGAGCTTGATACCGGACAATCGCATACAACCCTCTTTTTTAAAAAAGGGACCGTATGGAAGCTAACAACTTCCGTACGGTCCCTTTCTTTTGGTAAAGCGAGAAAGGAAAGGAGTCTATGTTGACATGGCGATGGTATACAAACAGCAGGAAAGCAGCCTAGAAGCGACCCCAGTGTTATTAAACGGGGAGCAATTGATACCTGAGTTAGTCGCGGCGGTTGTTTATAATCATGTGCCTGTCGGACTGGATGAACAGGCGCTCCAGCGTGTGATTGCGTGCCGCAACATGGTGGAGGAACTGGTCGCAGCGGGCCAAGTGGTCTACGGGGTCACGACGGGGTTCGGCAAATTCAGCGACGTGACGATTTCACCGCAAGACGCTGTCCAGCTGCAGGTTAACCTGATCCGCAGCCATGCCTGCGCCGTCGGCAGACCGTTGCCGGAACCGACGGTTCGCGCTTTGATGCTGCTGCGCGCAAACGCGCTGGCCAAAGGACATTCCGGCATCCGCCCGGAAACACTGCAGCTGTTGATCGACTGCATTAACCGGGGCGTACACCCCGTCGTACCGGAACAAGGATCACTTGGTGCTAGCGGAGACTTGGCTCCGTTGTCTCATTTGGCACTGGTTCTGATGGGCGAGGGGGAAGCATATTACCAAGGTGAACGCCTATCGGGTGAGAATGCGCTCACAAATGCAGGGCTCAATGCGATTAATTTACAAGCAAAAGAGGGGCTTGCGCTTATAAACGGCACACAGATTATGACATCCATCGGTACGCTGGCACTTATCAAATCACAACGACTTGCGAAATTCGCTGATGTGATCGCATCACTGACAGTTGAATGCTTGCGCGGTATTCCGGATGCTTTTGCGGAAGAGGTGCATCAGGTACGCCCTTATCCAGAACAGATCGGCGTAGCGAAGAACTTGTGCAATCTGCTGAAGGGCAGCAAGTTGACCACACGCCAAGGAGAGCTTCGCGTACAGGACGCTTACTCACTACGCTGTCTGCCCCAAGTGCATGGTGCGACACGCCAAGTTCTTGCCTATGTTCAGGATAAGATTGTGATAGAAATGAACGCAGCGACGGACAATCCGTTGTTATTCGTGGAAAAAGGTCTTGTCATTTCCGGCGGTAATTTCCATGGGCAACCGATCGCATTTGCTATGGATTTTCTGAAAATCGGCATGAGCGAGCTCGCTAACATTTCGGAACGTCGCACCGAAAGGCTGGTTAATCCAGCGCTATCCGGGGGACTGCCGGCTTTTTTAAGCCATAACCCAGGGGTGTGTTCCGGCATGATGATCATGCAATATGTTAGTGCATCTATTGTTTCGGAAAACAAAGTGCTGGCGCACCCATCAAGCGTAGACTCGATACCCTCTTCGGCGAATCAAGAGGACCATGTGTCTATGGGAACAACAGCAGCGCGCAATGCCGCGCAAGTCATCGACAACGTGTCCAAGGTGTTGGCGATTGAGTTGATATGTGCAGCCGAAGCTGCCGAATTTGTAGGTGCCGAGGGACTTGCTCCGGCGACTAGGGTTCTCTACGACAAGCTGCGGTCGCTCGTTCCCCCCGTTGTGGAGGACCGTTCTACTTCCCGTGATATCGAAAACGTGGCGACGGCTTTGCTGGAAGACGAGTGGCTGCAAGCGGTTGAGGCTGTGACTGGCAAGTTATTTTGATATGAGAGGAGATCACTATGATGAATCCTAATCCTCAAAAACGAGTAATTCGCGCCCCTCGCGGTACTGATCTATCTTGTAAAGGCTGGGTTCAGGAAGCTGCCATGCGTATGTTGATGAATAATCTTGATCCGGAAGTCGCAGAACGGCCGGAAGATCTCGTCGTCTACGGCGGTATCGGCAAGGCGGCTCGTAACTGGCCTTCCTTCGATGCCATCGTCCGCGAATTGCAGCGCCTGGAAAGCGATGAAACACTGCTTATCCAATCCGGCAAGCCGGTCGGCGTTTTCAGAACCCATGAACGTGCACCGCGTGTGCTGCTCTCTAACTCTGTACTTGTGCCCAAATGGGCGAATTGGGAGCATTTTCGTGAGCTAGAGCAAAAGGGGCTGATGATGTACGGGCAAATGACTGCGGGCAGCTGGATTTACATCGGGACACAGGGCATTCTGCAAGGTACGTATGAAACCTTTGCCGAAGCGGCTCGCCAGCATACAGGAGGTTCGCTCAAAGGTACATTGACATTAACCGCAGGCCTTGGCGGCATGGGCGGTGCTCAACCGTTAGCCGTCACCATGAATGAGGGCGTCGTCATTGCAGTCGAAGTTGACCGAACGCGCATTGAGCGCAGAATTCAAACTCGTTACTGTGATGTGCTGGCTGAAACACTGGATGAAGCGTTGATGTTGGCAAGTAAAGCTATGGAAGAGAATAAAGCGTTAGCCATTGGTTTGCTGGGTAACGCAGCAGATATATATCCCGAATTCGTGCGTCGCGGCATCAAGCCACATTTCGTCACGGACCAAACATCGGCTCATGATCCGCTGATCGGCTATATCCCAGTTGGCTTTACGTTGGTCGAAGCAGCGCTACTTCGTGAGAAGGATCCTGAGCTATACGTAAAGCTTTCGAAGAACAGTATGGCGACCCATGTGCAAGCGATGCTTGACCTTAAGGAAATGGGCTCTGTCGTGTTCGATTATGGCAATAATATTCGTCAGGTCGCCTTCGACCAAGGGATTGCTAATGCTTTCGATTTTCCCGGCTTCGTTCCAGCTTATATCCGACCGCTTTTTTGTGAGGGTAAAGGACCTTTCCGCTGGGTAGCGCTCTCAGGCGATCCGGAGGACATTCGCAAAACAGACGAACTAGTGATGAAGTTATTTCCAGAAAATGATCGCCTGCACCGCTGGATTACGATGGCAAGTGAGCGTGTCGCGTTCCAAGGTCTCCCGGCGCGTATTTGCTGGCTCGGTTATGGGGAGCGTGAGAAATTCGGTCTGGCATTGAACGACATGGTGAGAAATGGCGAGTTGAAAGCACCGATTGTGATCGGTCGCGATCATTTAGATTGTGGCTCTGTAGCTTCGCCAAATCGTGAAACGGAAGCGATGAAAGACGGTTCTGATGCGGTAGGCGACTGGGCGATCCTGAATGCGTTGATCAACACATCAGCAGGCGCATCTTGGGTTTCAATCCATCATGGCGGTGGCGTCGGGATGGGCTACTCGCTGCACGCAGGGATGGTGATCGTAGCGGACGGGACGGATGCGGCAGATGAGCGTCTCCGAAGTGTGCTGACTTCTGACCCCGGTATGGGGGTTATCCGCCATGTGGATGCGGACTACGAAGAAGCGATTGAAACGGCGGAAAAGCACGGCATTCGCATCCCGATGCGTGAGCAGGGTCAGTGAAGGAGGGGAGCAGATGGAACGGATTGATTTGCTTATTACGGGGATTGGCCGTTTGGTTACCCCACCGGGGAATGCACCGCGCTGCGGGCAGCAAATGAAGCAACTCGAAATAATCATAGACGCAGCGTTAGCTATAAGTGAGGGGAGCATCGTCGCGTTTGGCACATCACAAGATGTTCTGGAACTTATGAGGGATCTTGAAGTCGTAGAAACCATTGACGTTGGTGGTCGTATGGTTACACCTGGGCTGGTCGATCCGCACACCCATCTCGTTCATGGCGGTTCACGTGAGCATGAGCTGGCGCTGAAGCGGTCCGGTGTCTCCTATCTGGACATTTTGGCGCAGGGTGGAGGCATACTTAATACGGTGCAAAGTACACGCGAAGCCAGCGAGCAGGAACTCTATGATAAGGCGCGTCGAAGTTTGAACGAGATGCTGTTGAATGGTGTCACGACGGTTGAGGCGAAAAGTGGCTACGGTCTCACCTTGGAAGATGAATTGAAGCAACTCCGTGTGGCAAAACGTTTGAACGATACTCACCCAGTCGAAATTGTTTCGACATTTATGGGGGCACATGCGGTCCCGCTGGCGTATAAAGGGCGCGCTGAGGAATATGTAGATCTCATCGTCGATGAGATGCTTCCGACGGTGGCGGAGGAGGGGCTTGCGGAATTTTGCGATGTTTTTTGTGAAAAGGGTGTTTTTTCCGTCGATCAGTCACGCCGCATTCTACTTGAGGGCAAGCGCAACGGTCTGATCCCGAAAATACACGCAGACGAAATAGAACCGCTTGGCGGGGCGGAACTGGCGGGCGAAATCGGTGCGATATCCGCTGAACATTTGCTCGCTGCGACCGATAAAGGCTTCGCTGCAATGGCGGAACATGGCGTGATTCCAGTGCTCTTACCGGGCACTTCGTTCAACCTAGGCCTGGCCAAACATGCGCGTGCACGAGACATGATCGACACCTATGAGCTGCCGGTGGCTCTAGCTACGGACTATAATCCAGGGTCCTGTCCGACCGAGTCGATCCAGCTCATTATGATGCTGGCATCGCTGAACCTGAAGATGACGCCGGAGGAGATTCTGACTGCGTGTACGATCAACGCGGCCAATGCGCTGGGACGTGGGGAAAGTATCGGTTCGATCGCGGTGGGAAAGCGTGCGGATTTAACCATCTTTGATGCGCCGAATCTGGCTTATTTGCCGTATCATTTCGGGATTAACCATACGTTTGGGGTTATCAAAAACGGAAACGTGATCGTATGGGACCGCACTATTGTGGCAATAGAATCAGGTAAGGAGGAGGGGGCACGATGAGCCACGAAATCCCCTTTCTCATGCCGCCTGATCAAGCTGTGTTCAGAGATCACATGGAAACCAAGGTTGCCCATTGGATTCACCAGTGGGACGGTCAAGAGCCATTGCTTGCAGGGATCATTGGCATTCCACTGTCTAAGTCGTCGATCTCGCATTCAGGCGCTTCGACGACACCGGCGGCTGTACGTGCAGCATTTAAGTCCTTTACTACATACTCGATGGAGTATGGTGTTGATCTGCAAGACTTAGCCGTTCGCGACCTCGGCGATATCCAAATGCATGTGACGGACATCGCGGAATGTCACCGCCGCATTGAGGAAAGCTTGCGCGTGTTATATAGAGAACAGCCGGGGGTGATCCCGATCATCTTTGGCGGCGATCATTCGACGAGCTGCCCGTCGATCAAAGCTTTCGTAGGCCGTCATCCTGGGAAAAAAGTGGGTATCCTTCATTTTGATGCCCATCATGATGTCCGTAATTTTGAGGACGGTGGCGTCACCAACGGTACGCCGTTCCGCGGTATCCTCGAATCGGGTGTGGTAGAGGGACAACACATCGTACAAATCGGCATTCGAGGTTTCATGAATTCGAAGCCTTATCATGACTACGTGAAGAGTAAAGGAGTACATGTCTATACATCACGTGATATACGTCGGATGGGCATGGATGCGGTGCTCGACCAGGCGCTTCATCTTGCGGGGAATGGCACGGATGTGCTGTATGTGAGTTTCGACGTGGATGTGATCGATCAGGCATTTGCACCGGGCTGCCCAGCGATCGGCACTGGCGGGATGGATCCATGGGATGCGCTGGATGCCCTCTACCGACTCGGATCACTGCCACAGGTGCAAGGACTAGACTTCGTCTGCATCGATCCGACCGTCGATGTACGCAATGTGACCTCGCGACTAGCGGTGCAGTTCATGCTAAGCTTCTTGGCAGGGGTCGCTGCCCGTTAGAAATAATATAATACGCCGCTAGTTCCGTAAAATTGGAGCTGGCGGCGTTTGTTTGTGTAGGAGGAGCGCAAAGACTGGATAAGCTTGAGATGCTGTGTGTAAGTCGATTATCGAGTTACACAACCGTTGCAAAAATTCGAACATTTTCGCGAGATTACTGTATATTATCCGAAGAAAGCGCTTGCTATACTGAGATCAACCCGTTACGAAGCGATGAATTAAACGAAGAAGAGGTGGTCTCATGGATAAGCAGATATCGGTTCAGCAGCGGGTGCCTGAGGTCGGGAGCAGGTCTAAGGAGTCGAAGCTAAAGCTAAAAATCATACAAGTTTGGGGTTTTCGCGCATTTTACCTGATGCTCTTGCCAGGTGTGATCTATTACATTGTGTTCAAATATTTGCCCATGTACGGAATCATCATCGCATTCAAGGATTTCCAAATGTTGGATGGTATCGTCGGGAGTCACTGGGCGGACCCCTGGTATAAACATTTTCAACAATTTTTTAACTCCCCATATTTCGGACAGCTGATGATTAACACCATATTGATCAGCGTATATAAGCTGATTTTCGGGATTGCTCCACCCATTATCATGGCCTTACTGCTCAATGAATGCAGGCTGCGTTGGTTCAAAACGATCGTACAAACAATGACCTATATGCCGCATTTCTTATCGTGGGTTATTATCTATGGCATACTTAACACCCTCTTGTCCCAAAGCTCAGGTATCGTCAACCGTTGGCTTGTTGAAGGAGGCGGCCAATCGATCGGATTCATGACTTCGATTGATCATTTCAGAACGATTCTAGTCGCTTCAGAAGTATGGAAGGATCTGGGCTGGGGAGCTATCATTTATCTCGCTGCGATGGCCTCAATCGACCCAACCTTGTATGAGGCAGTCCGTGTGGACGGTGGCAGTCGGCTTCGCATGATGTGGCATATTACACTTCCTGGCATTCGGAATGTTATCGTGCTTTTGCTGATACTGAAACTAGGGCATATCATGGACGCAGGATTCGATCAGATTTATATCCTTTATAACATTCAAGTCTATCAAGTAGCTGATATTTTGGATACTTGGGTATTCCGAACAGGACTTCAACAGCTTAACTTCAGTTTGGCTGCGGCAGTCGGCTTGTTTAAATCAATCATTGGCCTAGTACTTGTGCTCGGATCCAATCAATTATCGAAGAAGTGGGGGGAGAGCGCATGGTAAGAAGCTGGGAAGATCGCATCGTCAATACAATCGTTATTTTCATTCTAGGCCTTACATCCTTAGCAGCGATCCTTCCACTGATGTATGTGCTATCCGTTTCCATTACGCCATTTTCCGAAGTGCTGAAACATGGAGGTTTTATTTTACTCCCGAAAGCCATCACATTTCAAGCGTATCATGAGCTGTTTACCACAACGAACATTCCAAGGGCTTTCTGGATTACGATTTTCATTACCGTTGTCGGAACCGTAGTGAATCTAGTATTGACGTCGCTGATGGCTTATCCGCTTAGTCGTCGCAATCTCCCGGGAAGAGGATTTTTCCTTTTTATGATTGTATTTACGATGCTATTCAGCGGAGGCTTAATTCCAACTTATTTAATTGTAAAAAATTTGGGGTTGCTCAATTCCGTCTGGTCGATGATTTTGCCGAATGCGGTATGGAGCTTTAATGTGCTTATTATGAAAAGTTTTTTCGAGAACATCCCTGAAGAGTTGTTTGAATCCGCCCGTATGGATGGAGCCAAGGAATTTCGAATTCTGTGGCAAATTGTATTGCCGCTAGCTGTGCCTTCCATGCTTACAGTCGGGCTGTTCTACATGGTTGGACATTGGAACGAGTTCTTCCAAGCGATTATGTACGTAACTGACCGTAACTTATATCCCTTACAAGTCGTTATTCGCGAAGTTCTCATGATGACACAGCTGCCGTTATTGGAAAATGCTGAGAATGTGCTGCCTACAGAAACGATGCAAATGGCTGCTGTCATTACCGCAAGTTTGCCGATCATTCTCGTGTACCCTTTTATTCAAAAACATTTCACAAAAGGGATGCTGCTAGGCGCTGTCAAAGGTTGATCCCGCAAGGCCGGAGGAATTTTCGGGGTCCCCGCAAAGTACTCGGAGTAAACTACAAAGGTTTGCTTCACTTTGAGGGGGGCAGTAGAGCTGGAAGACTCAGGTCGCGGTAACAATATAATTTTAAAAAATGTATACTATACTAGAGGAAGAAGGGGTTTCTATGAAAAAGAACTTATATGCACCGATGCTGGCAATGACGTTAACAGGAGCTATGTTGATTGCTGGTTGTGGAGGTTCGCCTGCAGTTGATAAACCTACAGAGAAGGCTGCGGAGAAACCGGCAGCAAGCAGCACGTCAGCAGCCAATGCAAAGCCAGTTAAGCTGGACATCATTGAAACGGGAACCGGGCTTCCAACCCCAGATCAGGATATCATTAAGCAGGAACTGGACAAAGCGTTAAATACTGAAATTAACTTGACCGTTTATGCGTCTCCTGATGATTACAAAAATCAGCTAAATGTGCGCATGGCTTCAGCGAATTTCCCTGATTTATTTGCCGTAGACCGTGTGCAGTTAAAGCAATTATCGGACCAAGGCCTTCTACTTGATTTGACGCCGTATCTGGATAAACTAAAGCCAGCGAAAGACTTCATTGGTGAGGCTAGCTTTAAACAAGGGATGTTGAATGGCAAAACATTAGCCATCGCCAAAGCACCTACGGCTTCCAAAACGTCGTTCTGGATTCGGAAAGATTGGCTTGATAAACTAAATCTAAAAGTTCCTACCACGCCAGAGGAAATGCTTGAAGTTGCGAAAGCGTTTACGGAGAAAGATCCGGATGGCAATGGGAAGAAAGATACATTCGGCATCACAGGAGCGAAACTGAATGCGTTTAACACCTTCTTCGGTGCTTATGGCGTGGGTCTTATGGACGGCAGTCAAGTTCCAGCCATCTATGTGAAAGATAATAAAGTGGTCAATTCCCTCTATGCGCCAGGTATGAAGGATGCGCTTGCTTCTATTAAAAATATGGTTGCTGCAGGTGTGGTTGATCCAGAACTCATGGCAACCTCGCAAACACAGGCTATGCAAAAGGCGATCAAAGGACAAGCGGGTATTTTTTACACAGCTTGGTCGGACATGACAACTGCCCAGAACGTTGAACAGATGAAAGCCATCAATCCCAACGTCAACTGGGTGCAAATCGATGCCTTGCAAGGTCCAGGCGGTAAATTCACGGCATCTTGGGATATAGGTAATCCCGCAGGATTGTATGCGCTTCCGAAATCATTGGAGAAATCGCCAGATAAGCTCCAAAAGGTATTTGATTTGTTGAACTATGTCTCCTCGAAGGATGGATCGAAGCTAGTGCAATACGGTGTAAAAGGAAAACATTTTAATCTCGAAGGAGAAAAAGTGGTTCCAACGGATTTGATGGCCAAAGAAGGTGCCTATTTCTGGCTCTACCAATTTACCGGCCGTCCTGAGATGGAATATTTGTCCGTGAAATTTGCTCCGCAAATTAAGTTAATTGACTTTGCCAATAAACAGCCACGCCTTCAAGCGGTGAACGGTTTTATTGATTTCCCGAGTGGCTATAACGCAGCTGATGCGAATCGGTATGTGGAAGAAGAGTTCTCCAAATTCATCTATGGGAAACGACCTCTTACTGAATACGATAGCTTCCTGAAAACATTGGAAGGTTCCATGAATTACAAAGCGTTCTTAGAGGCATCTGAGAAAAAAGTGAAAGAGCTCGGATACGTGAAGTAGGTAGAAAAAGGTTGAAAAGGGATGAAGAGGCTTCTGGCTTCATCTCTTTCTGTCATTCTAAATGAAACTGATCGTGGGGGAGAATTGTAATGATGAGTGGAGATAACAAGAAACAACGAATTCAAACAGATATCCTAGTTGCCGGAGGCGGCATTTCGGGTGTTGTAGCTGCCATTGCGGCTGCGAGGAACGGTGCTAAGGTTACGCTTTGTCAGGATCGCTCTGTTCTGGGAGGCAATGCCTCTTCCGAGATCCGTATGCATATCGTCGGGGCGGCGCATTCCAAACGGGGGACAGCACTCGAAACAGAAGCAAGAGAAGGGGGCATCCTTGAAGAAATTCTTCTAGAGTGCGCCGTTCGCAATCCACAGCGAAGCGCTTCAATGCTGGATCTCCTCTTATATGAAAAGTGCAGAGCGGAACCGAACCTGACGCTGATGCTGAATACGGCCATTATCGGTGTGCGAATGGATGGAAACCGAATCGTGTCAGCTTGGGCAACGAGGGAAAGCACGGAACATAGCTTCGAAATATGTGCGAACATTTTCATGGATTGTACGGGAGACGGACGTCTCGGCAAAGAAGCAGGAGCGCGATTCACGACAGGTCGTGAGTCTTCTGAACAATATGGAGAGTCTTTCGCTGGAGCAGTAGCCGATACGTATCGTCTCGGTTCTTCGCTGTTATTTACGGCTCGAAATATGGGCAAACCGATGTCGTTCATCCCCCCTGTATGGGCGAAACGCTATTCCGAAGAAGATTTGAAGTACCGCAGTCATGCTTCATGGGAATACGGTTATTGGTGGGTAGAGTTCGGCGGACTATTGGATACAATCTCCGATAACGAATTCATTCGTGACGAACTGCTGGCCATAATGATGGGCGTGTGGGATCATATCAAAAATAGCGGTCATCACCCAGAGTCTGAGAACTGGGCACTTGATTGGTTCGGCTTCGTGCCTGGCAAGCGGGAATCTCGTCGATTCATCGGTCAACATGTATTGACACAAAAGGATCTGGAAGAATCGGTTCATTTTGAAGATGTCATCGCATATGGGGGGTGGCCCATGGATACACATCCACCACAGGGTATTGAGGCCAAAGAGATTGATCCCTGCCATCAACCGCATACAAACAACGTATATGGTATTCCTCTGAGGTCATTGATCAGTGCGAATGTGGAGAATTTGATGTTTGTTGGACGCAATATATCCGCTACACATATTGCCTTTTCAAGCACGAGAGTCATGGCTACTTGTGGTGTAATGGGGCAAGGTGCGGGAACATTCGCCGCATTGGCCATTCAAGAAGGTATTTCACTTGAGATGGCGTATAAGAATCAAGAATTAATTCGGAAAACGCAACAACGGCTTATCGGGCAGGATGCGTTTCTACCTGGTATTCCGGCTATCGATAATTTGTCTAGCCAAGCGACAGTTCGAGCTTCTTCCGAACAACCTCAAGGCCAAGCATCGAATGTAATAGATGGCTATACCCGTGCGATGCATGGCACAAACGGTGTTAGGCTGGACCTCGTCGTTCCTGGTTCCCACAGGTGGATGTCACATCCTGATGATCAAGTACCTTGGATTGAGTTAGCTTGGGAAACACCGGTTGCCATCAGCGAGATCACCATCGTGCTTGATACAGGCATGCACCGGAGATTGACACTGACACAAGAGGATCAGCTGCATAAGAAAAATGAATGGGGACCGCAGCCGGAAACGTTGAAGGATTTCCGAGTCATTGCTTATGCTGCGAATCCAGACGAAGGTGCTCGTGAAGTGATGGAGATTCACGGTAATTATCAACGGCAAGTAACACGCCATGTAGGGTTAGAGCAAGTAAGTAAGCTTCGATTGGAAGTCTTAAGCACCAATGGATTGGATCATGCTAGAGTATTTGAAATCAGATGTCATTGAAGTAAATAGCGTGGACATCTCTGAGGGGGACGGCAATTTGGAAGGAATATTTGAACATGTTGACATACCAGGTTGTACGATTACGGATGTTCAAATGGTGACAGAAGGAAGTCTCATTTTAGCTGAAGATAGAATAATTACGGATTTGCCAGTATTTTGCCGAGTTTCCCTCCAGCTGAAGCCAACCATGCAATCTAACATTCGTGTGGAGCTTTGGTTGCCACAAGAGTGGAATGGCAGATTCCTCGGCACGGGCAATGGTGGTAGTGCAAGTTATATTAGCTACAATCCACTTGCATTTGGGGTTCGGCGAGGCTATGCGACAGCGAACACGGATATGGGTACCTCGCCAAATGCCTTTGAAGCGATTGGCCATCCGGAACGATGGGTGGATTTCGGTTATCGTGCAACACACGAGATGACGAAAGCAGCGAAAGCGCTCATCCAATTATTTTACAATCGATCAGCCAGCTATGCATATTTCATGGGTTGTTCAACGGGTGGGCAACAAGCACTAATGGAAGCGCAGCGCTATCCGTCTGATTATCAAGGCATCATCGCTGGGGCGCCAGCCAACAATCGCACTCACTTGCATACTGCATTTTTGTGGAATTTCAAAGCAACGAACCAAGGAACAGGCACGCATTTTTCAAAAGAACAAATTGCATTCATAACTCGTAAAGTAGTCGAACATGGACGGGGGAAAGATGGCGGTGCTCTCCATGGTGATAACTTCTTAACCGACCCAAGGCTTCTGCAATTCGACCCAGAGACGTTGGCTGCTTCACAGTGTGACGATGACGGGATTAGCTTCACCGACGAACAGATATCCGCATTGAAGCTGATTTATGCGGGGCCAACCAATCCAAGGACAGGCGAACGTATTTATACGCCACTTCCATATGGAAGTGAGGAATGTGGGGGAGGGTTGGATCTTCAACAAGATCCAGAACGCTTACCGTCGTCCTTGTTATATCCATTTCATTGGGTGTTCGGGGCGGATTTTGATTATACGACATTTGATTTTGATCACGATTTGGATACGTTGAATGAGCGATTGGCGTCGATTCTCAATGCGAATAATCCTGATGTCAGTGAGATGAAAGCTTTAGGTGGGAAAATCTTGATGTACACGGGGATGGCGGATCCGCTTGTTCCGTATCAAGATGCACTCCACTATTATGAGCGAGTGATTGAACATCAGGGAGGCCTTGATCAAACGCAGGATTTCTTCCGGTTATTCCTTGTGGCTGGGATGGGCCATTGCGGAGGGGGACCGGGGTTAAATGATCTAGGCCAAGGCGGCCATTCGAATTTGCCAAGAGATAGTGATCATGACATTTTAACCGCATTAGTTGAATGGGTTGAGCACGGAAAAGCGCCGGAGAAAATCATCGCAACCGCGTTTAAAGATGGTTTTGCTCCGAATGGTATCAGCTTCCAAAGACCTATTTACCCTTATCCGAAGCTACCCAAGTACATTTCAGGAGATCCTAATTTGCCAGCTAGCTATCAAGGTGTCGAACATCCTCGAGGCGGAGTTCTTATTCCAGCGGCAAAATACCTCGTTTAAATGATTTCAATGACAGGTGGTTGCTAGATGCATACTACACCGATAAGGGTTTTGATCGTAGATGATGAACTGCCGTTAAGGCAGGAGCTCAGATCCATGCCTTGGCATTTGTTTGGAGCCGAATTGGTTGGAGAAGCAGAGAATGGCGAAGAGGCTTTACTGCTTTGTGAGGAACTGAAGCCGGATCTCGTCATCACGGATATCATTATGCCGATTATGGACGGGATGGAGCTATTGCGGCAGGCAAAGCAAAGATTCCCATGCATTCAGTTCGTGTTGCTAACGTCACATAGTGACTTTCAGTACGCACAACAAGCACTCAAGCTTGGGGCTTTGGAATATGTGCTTAAGCTTACCTTCGAAGAAGAAGAAATGAAGGCAGCGGTGGACAAGGCTAGAGCAGCCATAAGACGAGAAAGTGATCTTCAAAGCTACGAGCGCGAACGGAAGCGTCGGGATATTTCTCAGCTTTTGAACACGATTGCGATGGGGGAAGCTGATCAGGCTACAGGGTTATCGCAGCTATGGGAGGCTTGGAGTCGTGCAGCTCCCTATTATCCTGTAAGACTCCATGTCGAAGTGAAGGAGGGAGATCGGTTCCATCTGCTGCATGAGCTTAAGATACAGTTAGAGCGATTGGAAAAAGAATCTTCTAATTTCTATTGGTCTCCGATTGGGGATCAAGATATTGTGTTCGTGTTCTGCAATCTTCACTCCGCTCTGGAAGCCTGTACACAAGCGGAGCAAGTTATGCGAGGGGTTTACCAGGCGTTGGAGATGCAGTTAACGGATTCCTACGGTGGATTTCGTTTATTGGCGGTGACAGGTGGATGCGTTAGAGAGCCTCAGGATTTATTTTCTTCTTTGCGCTCAAGTGTTATCACTGAAGCGATGAAATTTTATGACAGCTCACTAACCTCATTAACCGCGGACAAGGCAGCATCGGGACTTGCAGGGCCAGAGGATTCGCCAGATGCAGATCAAATCATCAGCAAGTGGATAGACGTGGCGAAAGATAAGGAGAAGCTAATCGTATTTTTTCAAGAAACCCTAAGGTCATGGGCGATTGCAAGCCGGTTCGAGCCAGAGAAGTTGAAAGCGTTCATCCTACGAATACGTGAGAAAGTTATCACTGTTCATTCTTTGCTTAGGCCAACTGAATATGAGGCATTTACTGTTCAACTTCAGGGAGCTCCGACGTTTGTTCAATTGTTGCATGTATTAGTAAGGGAGCAAGAATCAGGGGCAAGTGGGATTCGAAAGGTCAGAAATGACGTGCAGCTTGCTCAGAAAATCATCCTCACACGACTAACGGAGGCAATTACGCTGACATCCATTTCCGAGGAAGTGGGTCTGAGTTCATCCTATTTTAGCCGTCTGTTTCGTGAAGAAACCGGAGAATCGTTCAATGATTATGTCACCAGGATGCGCATAGAGAAAGCGATGGAGCTTCTTCAGACAACACAGTTGAAAGTGTATGAAGTGGCAGAACGTGTAGGAATTCCTAGCTACCGTTATTTCTCCCAGCTGTTTCGCAATTGGACAGGCGTCGCGCCAAACGAATATAAGAGGGCTGATTTTAAATGAACAAGCTGATGTCGTGGTTTGGTGGACAGAGTATGCTTGCGAAACATTTTCTTTTTCTGTCAGTGGGGACGCTGCTGCTACTTGGTGGACTTACCTGGATTAATTTACGGGAAGCGGAGGATTTGTTTCGGAAGCAGGTGGTTTCTGACGCGCAAATCATCATTGACCGAACGAATCTTTATATGAATGCGTACTTGGACAATGTGCAGAATATCCTCATGCTGATTTCCACACGAGAAGATTTACTAACCGAAGCTAAGGAACATGAAGCGACAGAGATCCTTCGCAAATATGCAAGTATGAACAGCACCCTGTATCGATCCATGTATTTAGTTCGTGAGGATGGCAAGGTAATGTCCAGTTCTCAAACGACTTTTGAGATTATTGGCAACCCACATATCCAGAAGCTGCTTGAGCAAGCCAAGCAAACACAGGGGATGTTTATTACAGAGCCATACCAATCTCCGATGTCAGGCAAAACAGTGGCGTTCACGATGCCTCTAAGATCCGCATCAACGAGTTCATTTATCGGGATGGCGGTTGTTGAAATCGACCTCGTTCAATTAACCAATTTGTTGTCTCAGTTCATGAATACCAAAAATCAAACATTCTCCATCATAACGAATAAACGAAATGTCGTACAAGCATTTGAGGGTACACTGCCGAGTTCTTATCGCATGCTGCCGTACAATATTTCTGTTTTTCCGCCAGAACTGGATACTGCATTTATTGATGAGATGTCGGAGCTTTCACTAGGTGTGTCTGATATAGAGGGTCCGCAAGGGAACATGGTGGCCGTGAAATCAGGCATGAATAAGCTGGGCTGGTATTTCATTGCCTTCTATAAAGATAGTTTCTTTTATCAACATATTCGAAGTCTTCATACGAACTTTACTACAGCCGGTGTTTTTTGGATTTTCATCGTACTGTCCAGTACCTATATGATAAGCCGTTATGTTACCCATCCCGTACGTACATTAGTTGCCAAGATGGATCGTGTACGGGATATGGATGTGCTACACAGCATTTCGGGGAGTGGCAAGGATGAGATTGGGCGTCTGGTTCTCAGTTATAACGCAATGATGGAGCGGATTCATCATCTGCTGCAGGAGACACGGGAATCGGAAAGGCGGAAAAAACAATTTGAGTTAAAAATGCTGCAAAGTCAAATTGCCCCGCACTTTCTATATAACACGCTTGCCTGTATTAGTAGTTTGGCTAAGCAGCACAAAATCGATGAAGTCCGGGAAACCATTAAGGCGCTAGTAGGATTGCTGTCATTTAGCTTTGATAAAAGTACGGAGTTTGTCACCTTGGCGGATGAACTGGAAGGATTGCGCATGTATGCGTACATTCAGAAGGTGCGTTACGGTGATAAATTTACGATGACGATAGATGCGGAACCAGAAACGCTCCATACGACGATGCTGAAGCTGACGCTGCAACCACTTGTGGAAAATGCCATATTCCATGGTTTGGTTCCGCTCAAACGGACAGGAACAATTCGTATCCGAACAAAGTGCGTCAAGCATAAACTCATTATTACCATAAGGGATACAGGTCTCGGCATGGATTCGGAGCAGCTTAGCAATTTATTTACAGAGAGACATAAAGCACCAAGTAAGCATCGCTTTACCGGAATTGGGATCATGAACGTTCATGAGCGGATTGTTTTGTATTTTGGACAAGAGTATGGACTATCGATTTTCAGCTTACCGGAAGTAGGAACGTTAATCCGAATTGAGATGCCGGCATCGCTGCATGCAGGGCAATAAAATTAGCAGTCAATTATGAGCGCGAAGGGGCTATTCTATTATGCTGAACGAGCGAATCAACCTTTGGACAAGAGAAGAATATACGTACGACACAGGCACTGACTTCATGCCGACATTGACAACCTACATACTTGACGGGCTGAATAAAAAAGATGCCGTTCTCATTATTCCCGGCGGTGGGTATAAAGGCTGCAGCTCCTCAGAAGGTGAAGGTGTGGCGATGAAATTTCTTGAGGCTGGCATGTCTGCGTTTGTGCTGACATATACGACTCGCATGAGACCAACCATGCAGCCCGTACAGAAGCAGCCGATACGAGATCTTTCCCGCGCGATGATCATCATCCGTGAACATGCAGAGCAATGGCGCATTAATCCTGATCATATTGCTATTTGCGGATTTTCTGCCGGCGGACACCTCGCAGCGAGTCTAGCTGTACATTGGAACAGAGATTTCCTCCAGGATATCAGAGGTATCCAGGAGTATTCCAACAAGCCAAATGCCGCTATTTTGGGTTACCCCGTCATCACAACGGGGGAATTCGCACATCTGGGTTCGTTTTACAATCTGCTTGGAGAGGATGCTAGTCAGGATCAACTCGCCGAAGTTTCCCTTGAACATAGTGTGGGACCTCACACGCCGCCTGTATTTCTCTGGCATACAGTGGAAGACTTAACCGTGCCAGTTGAAAATGCCATGATCTTCGCCTCGGCGTTAAGAAAGAACACGATCCCCTTTGAATTGCATATCTTCCCATTTATCGGTCATGGCTCTTCAACGTCTGATGAAACGTGGTATACGAGGGGCCAGGATTACCTAAACTCGGACTCCGCGCAGCTGTACAGGCAAGTAGCCGTGAAAGAATTGACTGAAGCAAGTGGGAAACCAACTGTCAGTGACGCAGAGCTTTTAGATTTTTTCAACGAACCTGCTGTCAAATATAAGAAGCCCTTGCCCGATCCGATGAACTATAATCACAATGCAAAATGGGTCAAACTATGTATTGAATGGCTGAATATTACGTTCAGAGAATAGCCCCAAGGACTGTCAGGTGATCAACCTGATGGTCCTTTTCGCATGGTAGGGAGGAAGTACCATCGGCAAACAAGCCAGATCATCACCCCTTTCGTATAAGAGTACCTTGTCATACATTCTTGAATATGAGTTAACAATGTGTGACAATAGGTGAGGCAACTCAGGAGCAATTAATAAGTGATGCAGCTTTGAAGGAGGAATTATTTTATGATAAAAACAATGAAACTTGGAACCAGTCCCTTAGAAGTTCCGGTTATTGCAGTAGGCTGTATGAGAATTAACTCGCTGGACAAGCTTGAAGCGGAACGCTTCGTCCAAGGGGCGATGGATATCGGTGCTAATTTCTTCGACCATGCGGATATATACGGTGGGGGTACTTGTGAGGAAATTTTCTCGGATGCGATCCATATGAATGCTAATGTACGTGAGAAGATCATTCTACAATCCAAATGTGGGATTCGAAAAGGGATGTTCGACTTTTCCAAAGAACATATTTTGGAATCCGTTGACAACATATTGAAAAGACTCAAAACGGAATACTTAGATATTCTGCTTCTTCATCGACCAGATGCTTTAGTGGAGCCTGAAGAAGTCGCTGAAGCGTTTGATCTCCTGGAAAGCTCAGGGAAAGTCAGACATTTCGGTGTTTCCAACCAGACGCCTTTGCAAATTCAATTGCTGAAGAAATCGGTCAAGCAGCCGCTTGTGGCGAATCAATTGCAATTAAGCATTACGAATGCAACGATGATTTCAAATGGTATCAATGTGAATATGCTGAATGATTCCGCAGTGGACCGTGATGGCGGTATTCTTGATTTCTGCCGATTGAATGATATCACGATTCAGCCTTGGTCACCTTTCCAATACGGATTCTTTGAAGGTGTATTTCTTGATAACGAGAAGTTTCCAGAGTTGAACTTGAAGATTGATGAAATCGCGGCGAAATATGAGGTATCCAATACGACGATCGCGATTGCGTGGATTCTTCGTCATCCAGCACGGATGCAGCCAGTTACTGGGACAATGAATATCAATCGATTAATCGATTGCGCGAAAGCTGGCGATATTCAGTTGACTCGTCAAGAGTGGTATGAGATTTATCGTGCGGCAGGAAATGTTCTTCCCTAGATCTGGGTATTGGAATGAAAAGGAGCTAAGCGGGGTGTGCCTGCTTAGCTCCTTTTTTATGACCGGCCGGTGTCATAAATTAATGATTGGAAACTGTATCCAGTATTGTTCGAACATAGGCATCAATACTGAACCAGCGCGTATCTATGGTAACAGGGACTTTATTTTCTACCATGTCAATAGCTTCTCTTGGATGCAGCAAATCGTATCTAGGGCTGTACATTTCGGTGAACGGAGGCAGATCATCTCGTCCCTTGGGAGCAATTGGTGTAGCACCTAGCAACTGAGCTTCGTAGAGTGCTAAGGTGAGACTACCGCCAATCGTGACAGATACCGCTGCTGTTGCTTTGGATAGTAGCTGATAATACTCAGCATGCGGAAGCCTTCCCACTTCAATGCCTAATTCTCTCCACATGGCAACAGGATAGTGGGACAAAGGTGTAACAGGCGAGGCGATTACCACGCGATATCCTAACTCCATAAATTCAAATGCCAAGCGGACGGAGAGATAAGGCTGATAAAATTCATTCATACGGCCTGGGAAGACAATTAATTTCTCCCGCTCATCAGAAGGTGTGATACCTTTTAAGGTGGCATTCACATAGTCATGATCATAAGGAAAGCCCGCAGCGATAACTTCGACTTGTGAACCGGTAGGCAGGCAACGTTTGCCCCAAGGTACCATGCTTGGATTTGTATAGAAAATAGCTTTCAAAGAAGGATGACGGAAAATCCATAATGACTCTAAGTCTAAAACGTTCGTAAAAGGATTCCAGACGTCATGTTCTTGAATATACAGATGATGAGGAACTGGACTTGCTTCTTTGATCATATCAAATAGAGTGAAGCGTGTGATCAAAACAGGAGTCTGGGGGTCCTTCGGCAGCGTAGGGGAAAAGGTATACGGGACTCCCGCGGAAACAAGTCCTTTTTTTAAACCGCTGAGATAATTGGGATACCACGCTGTTTGATCATTTTCGTCAACAAGTACATGTAACATGATAAGTAAGCCTCCATCGGGACTATGTATTAGCTTTATATGCAAAATATATCATATTTTCTTGTGTATATCATGCCTATTCACTTATGTGATATGGTAAGTTTAAATTATAAGTAGGACTAGGACGGTGAAAATAATGGCTGCTATGGAAGAGGAAATTTTCTTAGAATCTGGCAAAGTTCGTGACGGTATTCCGCATGAAAGAGAAGTTATCTACGTGGGTCGTAATGGTCAGAAGGTTGAGCGGATTCAAGTGAATGTAGATGATGACATGACTAGCTTTATTTATAAACCACTTACGAACTATCCGAATAAGGGAAAAGAAGTATGGTTGCAAGTGAATTTATTCGTCCGAATTCCTGAGGTGAACATCCCCAAGATCCTCTACTTTTCTCAAGCGCTGGAGCCGGAAAAGGAATGGATGGTTTTCGAAGATTTGGGCGAATTGGAACATAGTTTCAGCTGGGATATGATGTTAAAAACGTCAGAGTTCATCCCTTATTGGCATCTCTTGCCGACAACGGTGCTACCTGGAGAATTTGAGGGTCACACGCCGAAAACGAAGGTAATTCAAAGTTTTATTTTGGCTAAGGATATACAAACGAAGCAATTATTCAAGAGTCTCGGATTTCTAGGTGACCAAATCACTTACTTTTATGAGGATATTCTACGCCAGGATCAACTTGAAAATGAAATCGTCATTTCGCACGGAGATTTGTATCCGTTAAACATCGCCGAAGTGAATAATCAAGTCTATATTTTCGATTGGGAGTACGCTCATACGAATAGCGTTTTTTGGGATCTGTATACGTTGATGGACATTACGAGTCCGCAATACAGGCGATTGGTCATCGAACAGGATTCACGTCTCGCAATTCTTGCTAGATATATCTCCGTTCGCGAGAACCTTCAATCTCCAACACAAGCCAACTTCATTATGGATTATCACAAATATAGTGCGTTGTATTCGGTGTGGCTGTTGCTTTTAATAGAAGAGGATATCGCCCAAGAAAGATTTGAAAAATCAGCCCTTTTGCGGCAGTATAATGAAACACTGGAGATTCTAAAAATCGTTCTCGGCTATTTAAAATACACCAACGGACAATTTTTTTAAAAAAACTGCAAAATTCGACAAAATTGCTTTATAATAAGGATACAAAATGCTGTTGAGGGAGTCGTAAGCATGTTTTCATCATTAGACAAGTTCCCATTAAAAACAATATTAATTTTCTTGATCGCCATATTAAGTATGAATTTAACGTATTTTCAACATTCGAAGGTGCTTCTAAATAATCATCAAAAAGAGAAAATACAATTAGTGACTTCTACGATTTCAGCCGAACTTGGTAAGCAAAGTGAAGTAGAGGCAACTTATGATGAAATGCTGGGTCATGAACTACGGACCGCCTCGATTGTTATTCAGAAGACTTTACATCCTGATTTCCACCAAGTTACGAACGAACAACTGGTCACCTTGGCGAAGGAATTGAAAATTGAAGGGATAACATTATTCGAGAGACGAGATGATGATTTTATTGGGGTAAGATCCTCGGATCCCAAAGAAATCAATGCAAGCTCCAAAACGTGGGGGATCGTATATTCCGCACAATTACAGTTAACCGATCGAAAAAGTGTAGACGTAGGTACCGGCTTGACCCTCGAAAATTTCTGGAGTGGCCCCATTGATACAGCTTCGACGGATAGTGCAAATATCAGGAAATGGGGAGAATATTACGACGGAACGACCAATTATATTATTAATCCCTATTTGGACGTATCAAGCAGTCTTGAACACTATCGCCAAAAAGTAGGTGTGGATGCTAGTATTCAAGAGCTTCTTGAAAATAACAAAGGAAATTTAATTGAGATTGGCGTCCTAAATCCGGAAAAGATTTTTGATAAAACGCCAACACCAAATAATAGGGCTAGCTGGTATTCAGAGCGACTCGTATTAAATGGTAGTTATAAGTATAGAGATGGCGTTGAAGAGAGTAAAATCAAGGAAGCGCTGACCAAGAACAGTACGGTTTTTTACAATGTGGTTCTGAATGGGACGAACATTCTGAAAAGCTTTACACCGATGGTCACAACCAATCTGAAGTATAAGCGCGATGACTTACCCAAAGTGGTTATGGTTGCAACCGATTACACACAGATCGAAAAAACATTACATCAGCAGTTTCGTGAAGTTTTTATATTCATGAGCATTGTCACGCTTCTCGTTTGTGTTGTAATTATCATTCTGTATTCGATCACGCGGAAGAAGAATGAAGGAGCTGTGAAAACAGTTCAAGATGTGTATCTGGCGAATATTAATTCGATTGTTCAGTCCATCAAAGAACAGCGTCATGATATCATCAACCATATCACGACCATCTCATGGATGATTAAATTGAAGAAATATGAAAGTCTACAAGACTACATAGATCCTCTAATCCAAGAAGCGAAAATGATGGATAACAAAATTAAAGCGGTTGAAATTAATATTCCAGCATTAAGCGGAATTATCCAAGCTAAGTTGGCACAATCCGAAGTGCATAACATTGACATGCAGGTTGATTTTAAAAATATGGAAAATTTGCGACTCACGACGATTAAGACCACTGACTTAGTCCGCATTTTAAGCAATTTGATCGATAATGCGTTTGACGCGACGATCGAGCTGCCTGTCAACGAAAGGAAAATCAGTGTGGAAGGCATTGTTCAAGCTAACCAACTCACGATTCAGGTGCAGAATTCTTGTAATCCCGTCACTCCGGACATACACACACGAATCTTTGAATCAGGCTTCTCGACCAAAACAGGAAAGAACAATAAAGGTCTTGGGCTTCATATCATCAAGCAGTTAATTGAACGTTATAAAGGAAGGATTGATTTCACAACGCAAGAGGCTGGCGTAACGTTCTCCATCGTCATACCATTAAAACATGAAAAATAATAATTTGAATGTATAAGATTTCCTTACACTCCACATCCTATGTTTACACCACAAGAAGGAGTGATTTACGAATGGCTAACAACAACACATTGCTAGTTCCACAGGCCAAAGCCGCTTTAAATCAATTGAAGTATGAAGTTGCGCAAGAATTAGGGATTGCCTTGCAACCAAATGGTTATAATGGAAACCTCCTTACACGCGACGCAGGTTCAATCGGTGGTACAATCACGAAGAGACTAGTACAAATCGCTGAACAACAACTGCAAGGCTTCAAACGCTAGACCATTGTTCTAGGTACATGTTTAAAAAGGCTGCAATCACTCTTCCTACTCGGGTGACTGTAGTCTTTTTTTTCTTTACAAATGCAATCGTTTAGGGAATTATGTAAGTTGAGACTATGTTAAAGTGAGAGGAAGCAACTATGATTTTACCTGGACTTGTATCCGTCACATTTCGTGAAAGATCAGCAATTGAAATTCTCGAATTAAGCAGCCAATGTGGGTTGAAAGCAATTGAATGGTCGGAGAACGCGCATGTACAACCTGGGGATGTGGCTGGCGCACACAATCTGTACACAAGAACAATCGATTCCGGGATGCAGGTAGCCGCATATGGTTCTTATTTTCGATTACTTGCAAACCAACAACCTGAGCAAGTTTTTCGAGAGAGCCTGATTGCTGCGAAAGCGTTGCATGCTCCGCTCATTCGCATATGGGCAGGTACTGTACCCTCTTCGGCAGCAAACCCTGAATATTATGCTCGCATAGCTAAAGAAGCTAAACTGATTGCTGAGATGGCTGCAGATGAAGGAATAAAACTTGCCCTTGAGTGGCATAGAGGGACTTTAACGGACACGAATCACTCGTCTATGCAGCTGTTGGATGAGGCAGATCATCCCAATCTATATTGCTTGTGGCAGCCAACACCGGAACTCTCCATGAAGGAACGTTGTGAAGGACTGCATGAATTAGCGGCGCGCAAGAAGCTGTTAAACCTTCACGCTTATTATTGGGATGGCGATATTCGCAGACCATTTGCTGAAGGGATTCACGAGTGGTCTCAGTACTTGGCACTGATAGATAGCCATGAAGATCGCTACATGCTAATGGAGTTTGTTATGGGTAACACAGTTGAACAATTTAGAACAGATGCAGCAGCATTAAAGCAATTATTAAATCATTTATCTTAAGTCTTAAACATATAAACGGAGCACCGCGATAAGCGAGCTCCGTTTTTTTCCATTTTCACATACATCTTTAACAATTAGGAGTGTAGTTACCTAACAATTATAGGCTAAAGTGAGTGTATTGAAACGAAGTTATAACCGGTTACAACCAACTGGATAGGGGAGAGAAGCATGACTCAGAACTTGCAAAATTTATTATTGGATAGTGTCCGAGTATCAATTGGCAACATGCTACCACAATCGTTAGATCAAACCGAAGTTAGTATAAGTAATGAACCGATCCGTAAGGATGAGATTGGCGTCTCCATCAATTTCACGAATAGTGAGTACTGTATGATTTTAGACGGGCAGCGTGTCGTATTTAGTCGAATGAGTGAAGCGATTTTTGGGATGTACATGGAAGGTGAAATGTTGGATAGCTGTGTGAGTGAAATTGCCAACATTATTGCAGGCAGAACCACCACGATCCTTGGTGAACAAGGTGTTGCACTGGATATTACGCCGCCGTCTTTATTGGAGGAAAATTATCATTTTGACAATCAGGCCAACAAGCTGATGTTGCCCATATCCATTCAGACGGTGGGAGATATCCGTGTAGTTCTATTGAAAGAGTATTGATAAAAGGAGTGAGAGATCATGGCAAAAATTTTAATCGTAGATGATGCAGCTTTCATGCGTATGATGCTGAAGGATATTTTGACCAAAGGCGGACATGATGTTGTTGGTGAAGCGGAAAATGGACTTGTAGCTATCCAGAAGTATCAGGAGCTTAAACCGGATATCGTAACGATGGATATCACGATGCCTGAGATGGAAGGCGTAGAAGCCGTTAAGGAAATTAGGAAAAAAGATGCGAATGCGAAAATTGTGATGTGCTCAGCCATGGGGCAGCAAGGCATGGTCGTACAAGCGATTCAGGCTGGAGCCAAGGATTTCATCGTCAAGCCATTTCAAGGTGATCGGGTTCTGGACGCCATACGTAGAGCAATATAATACATAAAGAAGAACGCTCATCCTTCGCTGAATCAAGCATAAGGGTGGGCTTTTTTTGTCCCGTTTTATACGTGGTTAGTCAATGAAATTGGGTTCGAGGTCTTATATTTGTAAGGAATGTGTAGGTCTAAAGACTATTGATTATGACAAATTCCTTACAAATTAGGACTTTTCTCATGTTTTCTACCCAATTTCAAATAAACATTAGCTAATTATTAGTAAAAAACATGTTTAGCTAAAATCCGAAATAGAAGTTTCACAACATTTCATAGGTAAGATAAGGATATTGAGAAATAATAAACTTTGATATGGAATTGCGAGGTGCCTACAACTATGAATCTAATCCACTACTACCGCGAGCAATTTCTCGAATTAAAATCACAATTCGAGCCGAATTGGGAGGAGGAGCCATTTTATCAATTTGGATTTCGATGGAATGCGTTTACGACGAATATGTATAGAGAGTTTTTTCAGATGTCACAAATGCAAAATGAACCAGTGTGCTTAATGTATGCGATTGAACTTCCTGAGAAATACAAGAACACGAATATAAGTGAAGTTGTTAAGAGTGTATCTTCTTCCTACGAGCTTTCCATGTATTATTTCTCGGATAAGATTCTCTTAACATCTTGTATCTCGATTGAAAATTTACAACAAACATCATTAGGTTTTTTAAATCAAGCACGTGGGGAAATCATTGATCTTGTGTTCTCTGCCATTCAATTAAAAGAAGTGTAACCAACAATTAGGGGGATTTAATGATGAAGGCAACAATTAGAATGAAATTATTAGCAGGATTTATCCTTGTACTCGTACTCACATTTACAGTAGGGCTAGTGGCTATTATGAGTATGAACTCCATTCAAAAATCAGCAGTAAATGTTCAGGGAAATTGGCTGCCTAGTATCCTCAAGATTGATCAAATCAAAACTGATTTCTTCGAAGTTAGAGTGGCTTTTCATCAAATCATTCTTGAGACAGATCCAGATAAAATCGCTAGTGCTCAGACCAACATCCTACAAAACAAAGAAAATGCATTAAAAGAAATGAAAGCATATGCGGAATTAGTAAACTCAGGGGAAGAAACGAAAATTTATGACGATATATTGGCTTCAATGACAACTTATATGAACCAAGCGGATACGATTATTGGGCTAGCAAGCAAGAATGAAGATAAGTTGGCATATGATGTGATCACGCAAGTAAGACCAGCTCGTACACAAACAACGGATTTATTCGAAAAGTGGATCCACTATAATGAGGTAGGCGCCAAAGCAGAAGTGGATACAGCTGTATCCGAGAATCAATCAGGCACTTTGACCATTATCATACTTGGTGCATTCGCAATCTTGATCGGGATTAGTGTGGCTTTATATATGTCAGGCAGTATCTCGAAAACCGTTCAATCCCTCCTATCCGTCGTCACGAAAGCATCTGAAGGCGACTTGAGAGAGAAAGCAACTTCGAAAACGAAGGACGAGCTTGGCGCATTGGCCGAGGCGTTTAATGATATGCTAGAAAATCTCCGAGTGCTCATCAGTAAAACGGTATCTTCCTCTCAAAATGTTGCAGCTGCAGCTGAAGAAATTTCTGCGACAACGGAGCAAATCGCCAAAGGAAGCATGCATCAAGCGGAGTCAACGCAAACCGTAAATAGCTTGTTTAAAGAACTTTCACTTGCCATTGACTCTGTTGCTCAAAATGCAGAGGTGGTTGCGGAGCTGTCAGAACAAACTAGAAACGGTGCCAAAGAGGGTGGAATCGCTGTACAAGCTTCTATTACTTCAATGGGGAATGTATCGAAGCAGATGTCTTTACTCGAGCAAGATGCACAAAAGATTGGCCAAATTATTGAGGTCATTGATGATATTGCTGATCAAACGAATTTATTAGCACTTAACGCTGCAATCGAAGCAGCAAGAGCAGGGGAACAGGGCAGAGGCTTCGCGGTGGTTGCGGAAGAGGTTAGAAAACTAGCTGAACGCAGCGGTGAAGCGACGAAGCAAATTGCCATTATTATTAAAGGCATGCAAACGAATACGGATTTGAGTGTCAAAGCTGTTTCAGAAGCAGCCGATCTGTCGGAACGCACAGGAATCCAGTTTGATAATATCGTTCGGATGGTCGCGAATACGGCACAACAAGTGACAGAAATCGCTGCCGCTAGCGAGCAGCAATCTGCTCAATCAGAAGAAGTGCTCAGCTT
The DNA here is from genome assembly GCF_964253335.1 of Paenibacillus sp. LjRoot56. Classification (NCBI taxonomy): domain Bacteria; kingdom Bacillati; phylum Bacillota; class Bacilli; order Caryophanales; family Paenibacillaceae; genus Paenibacillus; species Paenibacillus sp. LjRoot56. Next base: position 1,159,325 of record NZ_CAXURV020000004.1, on the reverse strand, counting down.
TATTCAAAACATTGCCTCCGTAAGCCAGGAATCTGCGGCTGCTGCCGAGGAAACGGCAAGCTCTTCGCAATCGTTAGCTTCCTTAGCAGATGATTTGAATCAATCCGTTTCCAATTTCAAAGTGTGAGAGGACAGGGTTGCACATGACAACGACGGTCACTCCTTTATATGTTGAAGGTCAGATTGGGCAGGAGCATTATGCCTTCTCTATCGCGTATATTCAAGAAATCATTAAGATGCATGAGATTACCGTTTTGCCAGGAAATAAGAAAAATTTGCGTGGGGTCATCAATTTACGCGGCATTATTATCCCCATCTATTGTTTGCGCTCCATGCTGCGCATTAGACCAGTCATGGATACGAAACATACACGCATTATGATTGTTCATCTAGCTGGTAAAACACTGGGGCTTGTGGTGGACTGTGTGAGCAGAGTGATCGGATTTACGGAAGTCAAGCCTGTTTCAGAGGAATTTGGTCAACAAGGCAGCATTTATTTACAAGCTATCGGTGAAATTGATGGCAGTTTTGTTGGGATATTGGATATTGGCGAGCTGTTTCTCCAGGAGGTAAGGGGCAATGAGTGATTTTCAAATGGAAGTCTATATGGGTGTGTTTCTGGATGAATTGAGTGAACAACTTCTTCTCTTGGATAAAAGTCTATTGGAGCTTGAGGAGAATGGCAGTAAACCAGAAACGATTCAAACCATATTTCGTATCGCTCATACGCTCAAAGGATCAGCCGCTGCGATGGGGTTTGACAAGCTTAAAGAGATGATGCATAAACTGGAAAATATTTTTGATCATCTTCGCAATAATCGGATTCAAGTGAACACAGAACTGATGAATGTGTTGTTCCAAAGTATTGATTACATGAAGCAGCAAAGAGAGCTCTTCTTGAAAGGAAATTATGAAGAGCAAGCGGTGGAGCATCTCATTGCAGTTCTTGAACAGTTGTCTCACGGGGATCGCGTTCCATTGGAAGCAGTACCAGCACGAGTAGCTATACAATCCGTCGCAGCTGAGCCTGAACTCCTTTCTATTCGTATTTTAATTGAACCAGGCTCTGTGATGAAGGCAGTTCGTGCCGTACTCGTGCTTCGTGAGCTTCAAGAATTGGGCGATGTCTTATCGACACAACCGAACTTCAATGCGTCGAGTACAGATGAAGACCTCGAGGCTCCCATCCATTTTCTTATCTCAACGAACCAAGCTTGCGAGGAGATCCAAGAGAGAATCAATCGCATTTCGCAATTGTCCGAAGTGATTGTTGGACCATTTCATAGTCAGCCTGAGGATCAAGTTCGCGAATCTACGCGGTCATCGACTGCAACACCGGATGTTGAGCATAAAACAGCTAAACCAGCACCAACCGTTGTAAAAGAAACCGCTGCAGTTTCCCATACCGTTCGAGTGGATGTTCAGCGCTTAGAGCACTTAATTAATTTAGTTGGCGAATTGCTGATTGATAATACACGACTTGTTGAAGTTAAGAAGCGGTTGCAAGACAAATATAAACAAGATTCTGATATTCATTTACTCGAAGATATTACCCATCATTTAGGCAAAATCGTTAGTAATATGCGTGATGGCATGATGAAGACGCGGATGATCCCCATCGAGCAGCTTTTTAGCAGATTTCCTCGCTTAATCAGAGATTTGTCTCAAACAGCCAATAAAGAGATTGTCTTGACGATTGAAGGGAAAGAAACGGAGCTGGATCGCACCTTGATTGAAGAAATTAGCGATCCGCTCATACATATCCTCCGCAATGCGGCAGATCACGGGTTGGAAACACCTGACCAGCGGGAAGCAGCAGGGAAGCCAAGAAAAGGGCATATCCGGATGAAGGCTGCACATGAAGAGAATTCTATCGTAATCACGGTTACAGATGATGGTCGTGGCATTGATCCAGAACGTATCCGCAAAAAAGCAGTGGATAAGGGGTTTATTTCGGAAGAAGAATCTCAGCTTATGACGGAAAAGGAAATCATTAAGCTCATATTCCACTCGGGTATGTCCACGGCAGAGCAAGTAACGGAGTTGTCAGGCAGAGGCGTTGGGATGGATATTGTCCGTTCGCATATCGAGAAATTGAATGGGCTCATTGACATCGAGACGGCAATTGGCAAAGGAACCACGATTACCTTGAAATTGCCTTTAACGTTGGCTATTATTCGCTCGCTTCTTGTCCGTCAAGGTCAGCGGACGATCGCAGTACCTCTATCGAACATTATTGAAATTTTCAGATACAATGAACAGGAAATTCAATTGCTTCATGGTCAAGAAATTTGTCATGTGCGAGGTGAAATCCTGCCTTTACTGCGGTTGAATACCTTACTTTCACCAGGGAACAGCTTGAACGAAGAGGCTTCTAAGACCAAGAAGTCGATACTTATGATTGGGATGGCAGAGAAACGGATTTGTCTTGTCGTGGACCAATTAATTGCCAACCAAGAAATCGTCATTAAATCCTTAGATGATATCGTTGGTCACATTCCGTATATTGCTGGAACGACGATCCTTGGAGATGGTCTGGTTGCACTCATTCTAGATGTGAACGCGATGATGCAGAAATCATCTTCTGGACATGTTCGTTTCGGGATGAAGGATCGAGCCAATAAAGGCAAACACAATACGAAGCGAGAACTGGTCACCGTTCATTTCGATGCGGAATGGTACGGCTTCCATCTTGAACATGTGCAAGAAATTTTGGCGATGCCATCTTTGACGAAGATTGCTGGGGCTGCCCCTAATGTGCTGGGCGTCATGAATATTAGAGAAGAATTGCTGATGGTTTATGACTTGCGTAGTAGTATGGGATTGTCAACACAATCCCGTTCCGCGAAATCTCGTGTTCTCATCGTGCGGGATGAGGAACAATCCATTGGTATTGCTGTGGATTCCGTAACCGAAATTGTAACTGTGTTTGAGCACGATACCAATGAAGAGATTGTTCAAAGCAGAGCCTCGCTTTCTACGATTCGGAGTATTTATAAGAAAGATGATCGGCTTATCCAAGTTTTCGATCGAGAGCAGTTCCTCTCGCAGTTGAAGATGAATACTTAAGAATCAGGTGACAAGTATGAGAACATTCCGTGTCTTAATTGTCGATGACTCCATCGTAATGCGTAATATGATTGCCAAACTCTTTGATCAAGATCCACAATTTACGGTAGTAGGATTCGCAGTTAATGGTGCTAATGCATTGGACAAAATCGTAGAACTACAGCCAGATCTGGTCACACTCGACATCGAGATGCCGGAAATGGACGGTTTAACGGCTTTGAATCAAATTATGACGTTTCATCCCGTACCGGTTATTATGCTGAGCAGCTACACGGAAGAAGGCTCGAACGCAGCGATGAAAGCTCTGGAGTACGGAGCAATGGACTTTTTTCAGAAGGAAACTCTTTTTCAGAAAACACGTAATGCTCTGACGGAAGAAGAATTTCTGCTAAGGTGCAAAACCGCCATGAGAAAAAAGTTATTCCTACGTAATGAAACCAACATGCTAGGGAAAGAGCAATCCGTCAAAAGTCATATTGAAATGCTCACCTTTCTACTTAAAATGGAAGAGGATCTGCTTCAATTTCAAGAGGAGCTTCATCAGAAGATTAGGCAGCAAAACGGACTGTTAATGAAATTTCGAAAAGAACAGGATGAATTTATCTACACCACATGGCAAGGTTCCTTGTTCGATCGACTGGGGATCAAAGAGGCACAAGCGATTGGTAAGGATATCCACACTATCTTCCCCAAATATATGGCAGATCACATGCTGCAATACTATGAATGGGCCTGGTCGATGGGAGAGGTTGTTGATTTCGAAACGGAATGGCATGGCTATTATTTCTTAACGGTACTTCGACCGATCAAAAATAATGGCGTCATTCGCGAGATCATCTCATTAACTGTCGATATTACGGAGTCGCGGAGTATGGAGGAGAGGATTCGGTATTTGGTCCATCATGATCCCTTAACAGGCCTTCCCAATCGACAGGTATTAACGAAATGGATTGAAGCGGCCATCGTACAGAAGGAGCGCTTCGCCGTAGTATTCGTGAATCTAGACCAGTTCAAATTGGCGAATGAAACGTTAGGGCATGATGTTGGTGATCGCATTCTTCAGGTCATCGCACGGAGATTGAAGAATAGCTTTCTGACTCAAAATCTGCATGTATTTCGAGTTGGCAGTGATGAATTTATCGGGCTCGTGAAGCATATTTCGAGGGATGAGCTCGATGTCTATACGCAGAACATTGTTCAAAGTATCAATCAGCCGATTCGGATTCGAGAGCATGAGATTTACATTTCGCCTTCCATTGGGATTAGTCAGTTTCCTGAAGATGACCAAGATCCTGAAACGCTCGTTCGTTTCGCCGATATCGCGATGGATTACGCGAAGGAGCTCGGTGGAAATCAAGTTCAGTATTTCAGCCCGCACATCTATGCCAAAATCGAGAGGCGAATGACGCTTGAAAAGCATCTGCGTAAAGCGCTGGAGAAGAACGAGTTTATCCTGATGTACCAACCGCAGGTCAACGTGATTGAAAATAAAATCGTCGGCTTTGAAAGTTTAATCCGTTGGGATAGCCCACAGCTTGGGCGGGTTTCACCTTTAGAATTTATTCCGATTGCGGAAGAAACAGGTCTTATTTATCCCATTGGCAAATGGGTGATCGAGGAGGCTTGTGCTCAGAATAAGCACTGGCAGAGGCTAGGATTACCAAAGGTGTCCATGGCTGTGAATTTATCATCGAAGCAGTTCTACGATAGATCGCTTTGTGAGCAAATTTCCAATATCCTACAAGATACGGGGCTCGAGCCTCAGTACTTGGAGTTGGAGATTACAGAAAGTATGACGATGGATGTTCAAGTCGCTCTAGCGACATTAAATAGCTTTAAGAATATGGGGTTGCAGATCGCCATGGATGACTTTGGGACAGGCTACAGCTCATTGAGTTACTTGAAAGAATTTCCGATACATCATCTGAAAATTGACCAGTCTTTCGTGAAGGATATATCAGTAAACCCGACACATGCAGCTATCGTCAACACCATCATCACCTTAGCTCGTAATTTGAAGATTAATGTCATCGCTGAAGGGGTAGAGAATGAGGAAGATTTACGCCTGCTGCAAGACTTTCAATGCGATACGGTACAAGGGTACTTGTTTGGTAGACCGGTCGAGGCAGACCAAGTACCTGAGATTTTTGCAAGGTTTGGAAGATGACCATTGGGAATCCGATAGTATGGAGGGGATTGTACTAAATAAATAGTTGAAATTCTGTCAGGGATGCCTAGTGGCATTCGCTTTTTTTTTTTGAGATATGACTGTGGGCAGGTGCCGCTAGGGGTAGGAGGAATCCATCCATTTATTTCCTTATAAAATGAAAGAAAATTGTTCATTTCCCCCCTATGTTCTGCCTTCATTGTCAACTATACTGAACTCAAAATTGAATAGGCAGGCAAAAACAACAAGACAGTATGAACTATCGACGTGCCAGGTTGCTTAGCTTAAGGGAGGACTGATTAGAAAGAAGGTTAGGAATGAAGCACGAACGCAAGTAAGTCGTTTTATTTTCATAAAAAGTTAAGCGCTTACAATTAGAAGGAGGCAAGGATCATGGGATTATTATTGAAAAAAGGTAAGAGCTTAGGTGCTTTCGTCGTAACCATTATGATGATGTTCTCATTATTGATAGTGCTCCTACCGGCAACCGTATTTGCTGCAAATACAACTTACTATGTCGACGCTGGCAACGGCAGCGATTCCAACAATGGCACAAGTACGGCAACAGCGTGGAAAACATTGACGAAAGTGAATAGTACAACGTTCCAGCCAGGCGATCGCATTTTATTTGAGGCCGGAAATACCTGGGTGGGTCAGTTATATCCGAAAGGCTCGGGTACATCAGGGAGCCCAATCATCATTGATCAGTACGGCACAGGAGCCAAACCAAAGTTTCAAGGACAAGGCGCGGTGAAGGCTACTGTCTATTTGTACAATCAGCAGTATTGGGAAATTCACAATCTAGATATTAGTAATCAAACAACGAGTTCCGTAGGTGATCTTCGAGGTGTACATATTACCGGTGCAGATATTGGTACGCTCAATTACTTCCGTTTAGATGGGCTAAATGTTCATGATGTGAGCGGTGAAGTGAATTGGATTGGCGGCGATGTGGCCGATAATGCAACAGGTATCACGTTCCAGACGGGGTGGGATCGCTCCAAACGAACTGGCGGCATTGTATTTGATATGTCTACGAACGTGCTAGCGCCGGCCGCAGCAACCATAAAGAGCAAATTCAACGATGTGGTCATTTCCAACAGTTCTATTAAGGACACTTCTTTTGGGGGGATTATTTTCAAGCAATATACGGGGGATGGAAAAGATAACAATGGGAATCCCTCCGTTTCGGTAGGTTGGGGTGTTCGCAGCTCCGCTTCGGATACGAATTGGTATCCTTTTACGAATATCACGATTAAGAATAACTTCATTAGCCAAGCAAACACGATTTATGGTTGTAATGGTATTTATATGACAGATGTTAAGGGTGGGTTGATTGAGAGTAATGTCGTTGCTGCGGCGGGGACTTCGGGTATCGAAACCTACTATGCGGACGATGTTGTTATACAGAAGAACGAGACTTATGGTGTGGTGAAAAAAGCCGGTGGTGCCGACTACAACGGCATCGATACGGATAAAGGTACGACGAAACAGGTCGTTCAATACAATTACATTCATGGCAATGGGGATGGGATCCTGCTGTGTCAATTCAGCTTTGGCGACTCGATCATCCGATACAATGTAATTACAGGTAATTCGAGATATCAAATTTATCTCCATTCCGATTCGGCTGCGACCTCGCAAATTTATAATAATACGATCTATAATACGAATAGCACGTATTTGATTTATGGCTATGGGTCGTATATTAATGCTAGCTATAATATAAGAAATAACATTCTGGATTCAACACAGAGTTCAGCTGTACTAACGACTGGCGGAGGCATTGCCTACAATACGAATAGTTATTATGGGACTGGACTTACCGTTCCAGCGGGAGATGCGAATCCGAGAACAGGCGATCCGAAATTAGTGAGCCCAGGGACTGGCGGAACGGGTACTGAAACGAGTGGACCTGCAATGAGCACATTAGGGGGCTATAAGCTTCAAACGAGCTCGCCGATCATTAATCAAGGAGTTACGATTGCATCAAATGGTGGACTTGATTTCTGGGGGGATACGTTATACACAGACGCAGCAGATATTGGTGCTGATGAAACGCAGATTACGGGAGGCACTACGGGACCTACTTACTTGGTAAATGATACATTCGATGCGGTGACTACTGGCAGTGCCCCAACAGGTTGGACCATTGCCAACGGCACCAGTCCGAATGTCATTACCGTGCAAGCTGTACCAAGTGCAACCGATAAGAGCGTACAGCTTAGCAAGCCGACAGCATCGGCCAAAACCTCTATGTCCAAATCGTTTGGAGCAACAAGTGGTACAATTACGATTGAGGCCAGAGTTAAACGAAGTGAAACAACGTCATGGTGGTGCTTGCCTTACCTCTATGACAGCACAGGCGTCGTTGCTGAATCAATCGCTATGGATACAGGGAATATCAAAGCGAATGTTAACGGGACTTGGACGACCATTCAAGCCTTCACGGCGAACACTTGGTATGATTTCAAAGTTGTTCTAGATACGAATACCGATAAATTTGATTTCTATGTGAATGGCACGTTGAAGCTATCCCAGGCAACGATGCGAGCAGCTGTTTCTAATGTGTCCAAGATTGAATTCTATGCGGATAACTCACAAACGGGTACAACGAACGTAGACAATGTAAAAGTATATACACCATAACGATTTGTATTGTTAAATCCCGAATTGCCGAAGACGGCGATTTGGGATTTTTTGTGCGAAGTAGAGCAGAATGATTGGAATAGTGAAAGAGAATTGTTCATTTACCTACTGGTTTTGAGCGGAAAATAGATCTTATAATATGGCATATTGAAATTAGAGGAGGTCACACATGTTGCTTCAGCCAAAAAGATTGAAATGGTCATCCTTGATCCTCGCCATTGTACTTATATTTGGAATTGTAAGTTCTCTTCTTCCGGTATCTCGTGTTCAAGCTTCACCCGTCACGGGGACGATCTACTATGTAGATGCGACAGGAGGTAATGATTCGCATACAGGTACGAGTGAAAACTCAGCATGGCAAACGTTAGAAAAAGTAAACGCTACCACGTTTCAACCTGGGGATCAGATTTTGCTGAAGTCAGGTGAAGTTTGGGATGGGCAGTTATGGCCAAAGGGCTCAGGTAGCCAAGGCTTGCCAATTATCATTGATCAGTATGGCAGCGGAAGTAAGCCTGTCATTCAAGGGAAAGGCTTGGTAGAAGATGCGGTACGTTTATTTAATCAGGAGTATTGGGAGATTCATCATTTAGATGTTTCCAATGCTAAGCCAGCAACGGCAACACCAGGCGAGAACCTTGGTGATTACAGGGGCATTCATATCTCTGGTGATAATAGTACAACATTGGATTATTTCCGTATCGTAGCAGTCGATGTTCATGATGTAACGGGGCAAATTAACTGGATTAGCGGTACACAGCCAGTTCCACCGCAATCGGGTATTCGCTTCAAGACAGGCTGGGACGGATCCAAAAAAACAGGAGGCATCGTATTCGACACGACAGTGCCGAATATATTTAGTCCACCTAGTCAAGCGACTGTAATAAATGATGTAGTCGTGGAACAATCCACAATTACGAATACGTCTTTTGCGGGTATTACTTTTAAGCAATACACAGGGGATGGGAAGGATGCGGATGGGAATACCATCGCCGTCTCGACGGGCTGGGGTGAACGTGCCAATGGAACCGATCCGAAATTCACACCGCATACCAATATTATTATTAGAGACAATTATATAACTCAAAAAGATACGGCATATGGCTGTAATGCGATGTATTTGACAGATATCAGAGGCGGACTAGTTGAAAATAATGTCGTCTATAAGGCAGGAACATCAGGGATTGAAATGTACTATGCCGATGATATCGTGGTGCAGCACAATGAGGTGTATGAGACCACGCAAAAAGCGGGCGGAGCCGATTCCAATGGGATCGATCCAGATAAAGGGACAACAAAAATACTCATTCAATACAACTATATTCATGATAATGGGGATGGCATTCTTATTTGCCAATTTGTATTCGGCGATACCGTGATTCGTAATAATCTGATTAAAAGCAACACCAGATATCCCATTTATCTGCATTCGGATAAGAAGGCGATAGCTGAGGTGTATAACAATACCATTTATAATGATAAAAGTAATTATTTGATCTATGGCTATGGCACCTCCTTAGACGCAACCTACAACATTCGTAATAATAATCTGTACTCGACACGTACAGGTGCGACAATCACTACAAGTGGAACAACGTTCTACGAGAATAACAATTATTTTGGTACCGGGTTAATGATTCCTACCAGTGATACCAAGGCTCTACAAGTAGATCCTAAATTTGTTAGTACGGTGGCTGGTCCCTCTGGAACCATTGAAACAGGACCAAGGTTAGATTCAGCGCTGGGTTTTCGTTCAAAGTCAGGTTCAGCTATGATTAATGCCGGAATTGCGATGCCAAATAACGGATTGAAAGACTATGCGGGTAAAACGCTGTATAACGGGCTTCCGGATATCGGGGCTTTTGAATATTACACAGAAGCAGGCAGCACAACCGAATCAGTGAACGGAAAAGTAAAGGATGGCTCTGGCAAAGCAGTTGCCGGAGCGAAGGTTTCTATGGTTGTCAATACAGTGAGTTATACGGCAACCAGTGATGCGAAAGGCTCGTTCGTGATTGCGGATGTACCATTAGCAACGGGGGTTGAGCTTAAAACTGAAAAAACGGGTTATTTGACGACGACCTCGACAATCGCGATTCAACCACCGAATATGACGACGTTGGATATTGTCATTACTTCCACAAGTCCTTATGGCAGCCTGCGCGGAAGCATTTTGGATGAGAAGATGTCCGCTCTAGAGGGTGTTTCTGCCAAAGTTATGTATGAAGGTGAGGAAATTGTTAGCGGAACAACCGATAGTACGGGCACTTTGCAATTAGGCCAGGTGCCGATCGGTGAGAATTACACAATTATGCTATCGAAAGCAGGCTACTTTACTGTTTCCAAAGGTAATGTCACTATTACACCGGAGAGTCTCACGGATATTGGCAAAGTATTACTGTCGAGCAAACAACCGCAAGTGCTTTACAATCATACATTTGATAGTCTTTCGACAGGAGCATTGAGCTCGGGAAATAATTTAACAATCAGTACCAGTGGCGGAAGTGTTGAGGTCGCTGAGGTCCCTAGTGTGTCAGATAAAAGTGTCCTCTTAACGAGAAGCAGCAACTCGGGAAGCACGAGTCTGTCTCAAACATTTGCTACACCACTAACGGGGATTGTCACCATTGAAGCCGATTTGAAACGAAAAGACACGTATGTCAGTGGGAATAACTGGATCAGTTTGCCCTATGTGTATGGCAGTACGAATCTAACGAACCCTGGTATTAGCTTTGCTTTTGATAAAGGCACGATGAAGGGATATAAGGGTACAACATCAACTGATTTTATGAAGTATACTGTAGGTCAATGGTATAACATGCGAATGGTGATCGACATGGCTGCACAAAGTTTCGATATTTACATCGATGGTCAGAAAATAGTAGACCGTGCCCCATACCGAATCGCCATGGCGGATATTAAGAAAATTGACTTTTATGCGAACAGCACCAATTATGGCAGTGTGTATATCGATAATTTCCGAGTCACGCAAGGGATTGGTTACTCAAAAACAGACGCAACACTTGCAGAGTTATCCAGTGATGCAGGAACATTAACACGTCTGGATGGTACACATTATGCGATACAAGTGCCAAGTAATGTGGAGCATGTGAATCTGACACCTGTCGCTAGCAGTCCGAATGTAAAATCAATTCTTGTAAACGGCGTACCTGTGGGAAGTGGTAATAGCTCTGATTCCATTACTTTAACTGGAGATGACACGGACATTCCCGTTGTTGTAACAGCGGAAGATAATCTGACGACGGCCACATATACGGTTTCGATTCATCGGATCTCTGCTCAAGTCGATGCATCTTTACAAGGACTACTTGTGAATGGTGGTACATTATCACCTGATTTTGCTCCGAACACAACGCAATATCAAGTCAATGTTCCCTATGACATTCATGACATCACATTTGTTCCGACAGCAGGCAACAGCCAAGCGGATATCACGATCAATGGAAAAACGGTATTAAGTGGTGCAACGTCAGAAGCAATTCCATTAGTGGAAGGACAAAATCGAATTGTCGTTTATGTAGTTTCACCTGATGGAACTGCTAACGAAACGTATGAGATTGCCGTTTATAGGGCTAATAGTCCTTATGGTCTAATAGCAGGAACTGTCATGGATCAAAGCAACCATCTCGTATATGGTGCTCATGTAACGCTTACGAAGCTTGGCGAGTCAAGAACTACGATAACAGATGCTTCTGGTACATTTACCTTCTCTGACGTGGCGCCTGATACAGAATTTACGATTACAGCTCAAAAAGCAGGCTATGACGAAGCGACGATGGGCAATGTCACGGTGACGGTTGGACAGACTACGTTGGTGAACCCATTGTTCTTGCAAGCACACGGAGCAATAGCATCATTAAAAGGCGTTGCAGAAGCGAAACCAGGACAATCGATACCATCTGCGTTTCAAATTAACAATGTGTCGAGCAGTGTGTACTCGGCGGTGTATTCGGTTGACCTCATAGTCGACTATGATTCGACGAAGCTGCAGTGGATATCTACACTTCCAAGTTCATCGGAACTGCAAATTATACAGGGTGATCAAACCGCCGAGGGATCACTTGCGATAAAAGTGTTGATGGTGGATGTCAATCAAGCTATCTTGCCTGATACGGATCTCTTCGTGGTAAATTGGAAGGTTAAAGATTTAGCTCCCTCAGGTGAAACAGTAGTCAGATTAACGAAATCAGATTTAACGAATGGTCGGGGAGATCTATTTCAAGCGACGGCTTCAGAGCATGCGTTTGAGATCAAACGAGTAGTGATTGTAGATCCTGATCCAACACCGGATCCAGATCCAACACCAACACCGGATCCAACACCAGATCCAGATCCTGTGACGAAGCCAGACACCGGACAGAATACGACGAAAGACCCATCCCATCTTTTGCTAGAGTCGAACGACCAAGGAACTGCTATGATTTCGAGGACTAACTTAGAAAGCGCTATTCAATCTACACAAGATGATACCAATGGCAAAAAAGTGATCGTTGTTAACTTGAAATCCAACTCGTCCATAGATCAATTTGGCCTGCTGCTCCCAGCAGATCTGTTGAAGGCGAATGAGCATGCATTTGAACTTAAGCTTCAATCAGAGTTGGGCACTATTGTAATCTCTGATCAAATGCTGAAAGGTCTCGATAATTTAGGTGACATGGTAGAAATTCGCTTAACGAAAGCTAACTCGATTGACAATCATCCTGTTTACGACGTGCAGCTGCTTGCGAATGGAAAGTCGATTGCGTGGCATAATCCTGAAGCACCAGTCACAATTCAGATTCCTTATTTACCATCAGAACAAGAAAAGCAGAATCCGGATCACATCGTCGTTTTTTATATCGATCCACAAGGACAGCTGATACCTGTACCGAATGGGCATTATGACGTCCAGGCAGGTCAAGTCATCTTTACTACCAAACATTTTAGCCAATATACCATCATGTTTAAGAGTCCGACTTTCACTGATCTAGCTTCAGTGAAATGGGCACAAGCGTCGATTAAAATACTTGCAGCCAAGGGAGTTATTGAAGGCAGAAATGTACACGAGTTCGACCCACAAAGCAGCATTACACGAGCAGATTTCATTGTTCTATTGATGCGAGCATTGGATCTACCAGCGCGTACAGCGGATGCCTTCACGGATGTTGACAGCGGTAACTATTATTTCAATGCGCTTACCAATGCCAAGGCATATGGCATTACAACGGGTACAGGAAATAACCTTTTTGAACCGAATAAACAGATCACTCGTGAGGATACGATGGTACTGACTGCAAGAGCGCTTCAAGTAAGTAAGCAGCTTCCTAGTCGTCCAAGTTCAATAGAGGTAATCCTAGACTATAAAGATGCTTCCGACATTTCCGACTATGCCATAGATAGTATTGAAGCCCTTACTACCGAAGGCTTTGTTCAAGGTGATGAAACAGGCATTCATCCGAAGCAGGACCTCTCCCGCGCACAAGCGGCCGTTCTGATTCATCGTATTGTAGTGAATAAGTAGTCGTATATAGGCAAGACCCAGAGCGATAGTGCTCTGGGTCTTCTTTACTTTTCGATTTTTTTTACTGTGAAATAGTGAAAGAACTTCATTCGATGCGCAATGTAACTAATATGTGATGCCTTTTATAATAAAACTATAAGATAACAAGCGAATCACGTAGCGCTTTGAACAGGGAGTGGAATGATTAATGGAAAGCACCGTGCTGCAAACAGAGCGTTTGCTTGCAAAACCGAAGAAAAAGAAAATCCCGTTTCTGAGCCGATGGGAATCTCCCTTGGCCGGATACCTCTTTTTATCCCCATGGCTGATTGGTTTTTTCCTGTTAACACTAGGGCCAATATTGATGTCCTTGTATTACTCGTTTACGGATTACTCCTTGCTGGATGCGCCACATTGGCTTGGGGCACAGAACTACAAGCATATCGTGATGGAGGATGATACCTTCCGCGAGTCCATCAAGGTAACCTTGCTATTCGTCGTATTCTCTGTACCACTAAAGCTCGTAACTGCTCTGTTGGTGGCGATGCTGCTGAATAAGAAAATCAGAGGGATCTCCTTCTATCGGACGATGATCTACTTCCCATCATTGATCGGGACGAGTATCGCAGTGTCGATTCTATGGAAAAATATTTTCAGCAAAGACGGTTTTATTAACCAAGCCTTAGCGCTTGTCGGGATTCAAGGTAAGTCGTGGATTGCTGATCCCGATACGGCTTTAGGGACACTAGTACTTCTCATTGCGTGGCAATTTGGATCGGCGATGATTATTTTCCTTGCAGGACTGAAACAAATTCCAACGGATTTGTATGAAGCCTCCTCCGTAGATGGCGCTAGCAAGGTAAGACAATTTTTCACAATTACGCTGCCGATGTTGTCTCCAATCATTTTGTTCAACTTTGTGCAATCAACGATTAATTCCTTCCAGATGTTCACACAGGCATTTATCATCACCAATGGGGGCCCTGTAAATTCAACGTATGTATATGTCATGTACTTGTATGAGCGGGCTTTCTCGAAGTTTCAAATGGGTTATGCCTCAGCACTAGCTTGGATTCTACTGGTCATTATTGCAGCGGTAACAGCGCTTATTTTCGCAACCTCTAAATACTGGGTTTACTATGAGACGCAAGGAGGGAAGGGGAAATGATGGCAAGACGCCAAGGTTTGACCCATCTTTTATTACTAATTTCAAGTATCATTATGATGTATCCCGTTTTCTGGTGGCTAGGAGCTTCGCTCAAAACGAATGATGAGATGCGCTCACCGAATTTATTTCCCGATACATTCCGATGGGCTAACTACACAGAAGGCTGGGTGTCGGTTCCTAATTATGACTTCAGTGTATTTTATATCAATAACTTTCAGTTAATTATTGGCGTACTATTCACAAGTATCGTATCTTGTTCCCTTGTTGCCTTTGCCTTTGCTCGCCTGGATTTCCCGCTTCGTAAGATGTGGTTCGGCATTCTGCTTGTGACGTTAATGCTTCCGACACAAGTAACGATCGTACCTCAGTATGTGTTATTCAGTAAATTTGATTGGATTAATACGTATTTACCGTTCTATGTCCCTCATTTGCTCGCAGGCGGTGTGGGAGGCCCCTTCTTCATCTATTTGCTTGTGCAATTTATTCGTTCCATACCGAAAGAGTTGGATGAATCTGCGAAAATAGATGGATGTTCATGGTTCGGTATTTACTGGCGCATCATAATTCCATTGACCAAGCCTGCGCTGGTTACTGTCGCTATTTATTGTTTCCTTTGGAACTGGGATGATTTCTTTGGTCAATTATTGTATATCAACTCCGTCGATAAATACACGGTTAACTTAGCATTGAAGCTGTTCATTGATTCAGCGGGAACGGTGCCGTGGGGGCAAATGTTAGCCATGTCTTTAGTGTCTGTTATGCCTGCCGTGATCATTTTCTTCATAGCTCAGAAGCATTTCGTCGAAGGTATTGCTTCGGGTGCTTTAAAAGGATAAGCTTAGGAATGACTAGGAAAGCTGCTGCATTTGCTGCGGCTTTCTTTGCATAAGAGCTTAGGTTGAATCATACGGAGGGCAGACATATGCTGCAAAATCCATTCAAAACGTATCGCATTATCGCGGTTTATTTTTTCAGCTCAGCCGTCATTATTGCTATGTTGATCGGCATTGTTATTGCTGTTAGCTATTCGGGGACTTCGAGCGAAATTGCTTCCAATACTTCCTTTTATCAGCAACGCTTGCTGAATGAATTGAGCAAGAAAATGAGCACAAGC
The DNA here is from genome assembly GCF_964253335.1 of Paenibacillus sp. LjRoot56. Classification (NCBI taxonomy): domain Bacteria; kingdom Bacillati; phylum Bacillota; class Bacilli; order Caryophanales; family Paenibacillaceae; genus Paenibacillus; species Paenibacillus sp. LjRoot56. The sequence goes on along the minus strand of NZ_CAXURV020000004.1, from coordinate 1,143,661 downwards.
TTAATTGGTATTGAGCAGACCTCGGGTACCTCTGCCAAGAATGTTGATCTCCTTTACGGCCGATTACGAAATAAGGACGCTTATGAGCGCCTTCAAATCGAGACGGATCTGCAGAGTCAATTGAACTATCTTGTCTTCGGCACACCGATTCTGCAATCGATCCATGTTTATTCGGATTACCCCTTTACATCGGATACCCAAGGTCCAGTTACGTTCTTCCAGATGTCGCAATTAGATAAGGAAGCATGGTATCCGAGTATTCTAGAAACGGATAGCGCTTGGCTTGGCGAGCACAAAATTATGACCAATGGACGTGAAGAATCAGTAATAAGCTTCGCCCGCAAGGTCATCAATAATAGCAACCAGTATTACAGTTTAATGGTTTTTAATATTAAAGTATCGAGCATTCGGCATCTGATTTCAACGGAAGACGATACGACCAATATGGCGTTACTTGATGCAGCAGGCAGATTGATAACGCATGCTGGAAACAGCAGCAAATTGCAGCAAGCGACACTCACATTGAAGGGGGAGATGGATAAGCCAAGCGGTTCCTTACGGGTGGAGGATGATTTCTTCGTGTGGGCCAAATCACCAGATTCTCAGTGGACACTCTTCGAGGCAAGCTCTTGGAGTGAAATGACCAAAGGCAGTAAAAGCATGGCGAAGCTCTTCCTTCTTCTCGGGGCTACCTCGATTGTGCTCGTGCTGCTGCTTACCCTATTCCTATCCCGCCGATTCATGCGACCGATGAATCAATTGATTCGAGCCATGGGGCAGTATTCACCAGGGGAGGACCAAGGTTTACCTACCGACTATAAGAATGAGTTTGGTAAATTATTTCATGGGTATCGTAAGTTAACACAACGAATAGAAGACCTCTACGAATCTCTGCGGGAGCAGCATGTGCAGCAGCGGGCAGCAGAGCTGAAATCGTTGCAAATGATGATTAATCCTCATTTTCTATATAATACGCTTGATCAGATTAACTGGACGGCGATCGAGGCGGGGCAGAATAAGATCAGCTCGATGCTCGCGCAAGTAGCGAGTATGTTTCGCTTAGCGCTTTCTAATACGAATAGTCTAGTGGCTGTAACAGAGGAAGTCGCGCATATTGAACACTATTTGAAATTTCAGCAGGTGCGTTGGGAAGATAAAATGTCGTATCGAATCAAAGTGGATGAAAGCTGTAAGAACACACTGATGCCGAAGATTTTTCTGCAGCCGTTCGTAGAAAATGCTTTTATGCATGGCTTTCATGGCGCTTCCGAAGCTGAGATAAGTATAGACATCTATCGAGATGAGAACAACTTATTTGTAAGCATTACAGATAATGGCAAAGGACTCAGTGATAACTGGCAGAACAAGCCTAGGAAGCGCGGAGGCTATGGACTTCGTAATGTGAAGGAAAGACTGGATGCCTTATTCGGCAATCAATATAGTTTACAACTGAGTAACCGGGAGCAAGGCGGCGTTCAAGTTGACATCCGATTCCCTCTATCAGACGATTAACCATATTCATATCATAAGGGAGTACATGAGCATGTGGAAAATAGCCATAGTGGATGATGATTTTCAGGTTTTACGAGGTTTACGACATATCATACCTTGGGCCGAGCTGGATGCTGAATTCGCGGGAGAGGCAATTGACGGAGAAAGTGGACTAGAATTAATCCGTGAAGTGGAGCCCGATATCGTCATTACGGATTTATATATGCCTGGCATTAGCGGTATTGAAATGATCGAGAAACTGCGGGGAGAGGGCTTTCAAGGCAGATTTATTATTCATAGCGGTTATACCGACTTTGAGTATGCTAGACAAGCGATTCGACTTGATGTCGACGATTATTTGAATAAACCAATCACGATCGAACAGATTCGAGAAGTCTTGTTTCGGACGATTGGGCAATTAGAAGATTTTTATCTGGAAAAAATGGAGAAAAAGCGGCTAGTTCGTTTTGTTCAAAACTATGAGCAACAAATGGCAGATGAACAGCTTGCAGCTCTGCTTAATGGTACGCTTCAGCCTAATGCGGCTGACATGAAGCTGCCCACTGTCGCAACGTACTGGACAGACTATGATCAGCAGGTAGTCGTGCTTGAACTGGTGAAGACAGACCGAGTTACCGATATCTCGGTGGCGGATTGGCATTTATTTCGCTTCGCCATGTCCAATATCACGAAGGAACTGACGCAGCAGGAATGGCCGGAATCAGCGTTTATTTGGCTATTCGGGCCGTATTCAGCACTTGTTCTACATATTCCTCGCAGCGAAGCAGATGAGATATCTCTTGAACGTTCTGCGCGTTTCATAGAGACATTAACGAGCAGTATGCTGCGGTATTTGGGCTTAACGGTGAAAGCCGCAGTTGGTGAACGCATAAGTAAATGGGAAGATTTGAAAAAGTCAGCAGACGTTGCATTCGAATCGTTGCAAGCATTTGAACAAGGACGAGGTGCAGTGGATCTGGTTCGTTACCTTTCCCAGTCTTTGCAGGAAAGCAGTGAGGAAGAGTTATGGTCGCATATTCAACGGTTCATTAATCGGCAAGAGGCATCAGCCAAAGGCGGAGACCCCAAGCTATTTTATCGCGTCTTAGCTACGGAAATTTGGACGCTGCTGCAATACGCAGCACAGCAAGCTGACATGTCGATCACCCCCACGGATGAGAACGAATTGGTTACGTCAACCGATACGATTATTCATCGTGCGGATGTGGAGAGCTTCCTGCAAGCGAAGGTGAAGAGCATTGGACTGAAGCGACAGCCAACTATTAACCAGAAGCATAAAGAGGCAGTCGATTTCATGCTCGGGTACATTCATGAGCATTATGCGAAAGACATTACGATGGATGAGTTGGCGGGACAGTTATTTATCTCGAAAAATTATTTGAATCAGTTGTTTAAAAAGGTGACAGGGGAAACCTTTATGAACTATGTCATTCGTGTCAGGCTTGAGAAAGCGAAGGCTCTTCTCTTAGAAGGAAATTTGTTGATTTATGAAGTCTCTGAGCAGGTTGGATATCAAAATGTGCCATATTTCAGTACGCTTTTCAAGAAATATTGCGGAATTAACCCTAGTGATTTGCTGAAAAAGTAATTTTTCTCCCCACTTGTTTCAAAAACTGAAAGAAATCAGTTCGATTCTCTCCTATACCGTTCAGGCTTTCAGCGATACGATAAGTGTGTGAGATCGACATATGCGAGAGGGGTAATTATACAATGAAGAAAAAATTAATGACTGCTGCATTATCACTTGTTGTCATGGCATCTGTATCTGCTTGTGGATCCAAAACGGAGGAAGCTCCAGCGAAAGCTTCGGTTCAACCATCAGCGGCAGCGGCTGCAACACCAAAGGCGGAACCTGCTACACCGGTTAAACTTCGTATTGCTTGGTGGGGTGCACAAGAACGTCATGATGCGACACAGAAGGCACTTACGCAGTATACAGCCTTACATCCGAATGTTACTTTTGAAAGCGAATTCTCGGGTTGGGACGGTTACTTCGATAAGCTCGGCGTTCAGTTTGCAGCGAAAAATGCCCCTGACATTATCCAAATGGACGCTGCATACTTGAATGAGTATGTTGGACGTAATTTGGTCGCTGATCTAGCAAGCATTAATGTAGCAGATATGGATAAAGCACTTATCGAATCAGGCAAAGTGAATGGCAAGCTCTTCGCAATGCCGTTAGGAACTGCCGCACTTGGCATGGCTTACGATAAAACGGTGATCGAAAAATTAGGTTTAAAGGCACCAGCGTGGGATTGGACATGGGATGACTATTATAAATTCGGCCAAGATGCCAAAGCCAAACTAGGGAAAGATAAATACGTTTTCGTTGATCAAAGCTCAGATTTAGTAGACTACACAGCTTATCAGCTTAGCCAAGGCAAAGGGCAGTCTTTTACAGATAACAAGCTATCCATCGACAAAGATACTTGGATTAAATATATGAACAAGCAAACTGAAATGCGTAAAGCTGGCATCGTTACGCCTGCTGACATTACGGTCACAGACAAGGAACTTGATCCGAAAATGGATAGTGTGGTCAATGGAACAGCGCTTGCTCGTCACATTTTCTCCAACCAAGTAGGCGCCATCAATGGTCTTAAACCAGACGCTTTTGGGTTTACAACACTTCCGAAAGCAGGACAAACGGGTGGTTGGTTAAAACCAGGGATGTTCTGGAGTGTGAACGCAGGCTCCAAGCAACAAGATGAAGCGAAGAAATTCGTGGATTGGTTCATTAACGATCAAGAAGCAGGGAAAACATTATCATTAACACGTGGTATTCCAGGAAATGCGAAAATCGTTACTACACTAGCACCAAATTTCAGCGCGTCTGACAAAACATCGGTTGATTTTATCAACAAAGTAGGCCCGGCAGCACAGAAATTCGTGGCTGAACCGCAAGGTTGGGGTAACTTCAAGAAGGATTACAAAACGATCGTAGAGAAAGTCATGTTCGACAAAGCAACAGCTGATCAAGCTTACGAAGAATTGATGAAAAAAGCCAAAGAGTATGATACAGCAGTAAAAAAATAATAGATGGCATAAATCATGGCGTTGTCGCTTCTTAGGACGCGTCATGATTTTTTCTTTCGATAGGGGTGTAGGGATGAGTTCGCAGGGTAAGAGCCATGCAAGTATGCGACTAGAGGGAAGGATATCAATATGTTCGCCTGATCGATTAGCTTCTTCTGTTCATCATGCTTTAGAAATGTTTATAAGAGATTATAGGACTGTGCTCGGCGCTGAAGCACTTACTGTCAACGATCCGGAGCAGGCAGAGCTTGTCATTCGCTATGCACGGGAGAGCGATGACTGTGCGGTGCATCTAGAAGCATTCGCACTTCGTTTTACACACGAAGGTGAGAAGACGCAGTTGCATATCGTTGCGAATGATGACTTGGGGTTCGTTTACGGTATCTTGCATGTGAGCGAGACGGTGTTAGGGATTCATCCATTCTGGTTCTGGATGGATCAGTCGATACAGTCACGGACTTCGATCGATTTGAATTGTGAACCGTATGACTCACCTGTTGCTAAAGTTAGATTTAGAGGGTGGTTCGTTAATGATGAGGTCTGCCTCATCGGTTGGAAAGAAGCTTACCCGCCATCACGCGAAGTATGGTTACCAGTTTTTGAGGCGCTGCTTCGCTGCGGTGGAAATATGGTGATTCCGGGGACGGATCTACCGAAGACTGGCATTCATTTGGAGCTAGCAGCAGAAATGGGGTTGTGGATTACCCATCACCATGCGGAGCCTTTGGGCGCAGAAATGTTCCTCAGAGCATATACAGGGAGATCAGCCAGCTATAAAGAGGCCCCTGAATTATTTGAAAAGCTATGGCTGGAAGCCATTGAGAAGCAAAAGGATCAAAATATTCTGTGGGTACTCTCCTTCAGAGGTCAGGGGGATAAGCCTTTCTGGGAGAATGATCCATCCTTTGATACACCATCAAAGCGTGGGGAAATGATTTCCCGCGTTATTTATCGCCAATACGAGATGATTAAGGAAGCTGTTGATAACCCCGTCTATTGTGTAGCTTTATACGGAGAAATTGCCGAGCTATACAAAGGCGGTTATATCGAATTGCCTCACGATGTGATCAAAATTTGGGCCGATAATGGGTATGGCAAAATGGTTTCGCGCCGGCACGGCAATTTGAATATGCGGATGCCAGCGCTGCCTGCTGCGGATGATGGTGGTCAGCATGGTATCTATTACCACGTTACCTTTCATGACCTTCAAGCGTCGAATCATTTGACGATGTTTCAAGGTTCGGCTGCATTTGTGAAGGAGGAAGTGGAGAGCGCTTTTGAAGCGGGATGTACAGATTATCTCCTGCTCAATTGCGGGAATATTCGTCAGCATGTGTATATGCTTGATATTATTCGTGAGCTGTGGGTTCAAGGAACGATGGATATTGAGACGCACTTGAAGGCGTTTGTTCATCGCTATTTTGCTAGCCATCAGGAAGAAATTTCTAATTTGTATCGCACCTATACTGATGCCTCCATTGCTTATGGGCCTCATGGTGATGATTTGGCTGGAGACGAGTTTTATCATCATCCTGCGAGAAGATTAATCGGGCATTGGCTGCAAGGGCGCACAAGTGAAGCAGACCGCGGGTTGCTGTGGGCGACGGGAGAAGTGAGTTTCGCTGAGCAAATACAATGGTTCGAGCAGCGAGGTGAAGAGGGGCATGCTGCTTGGTCTAAATGGGTTAAAGAATGTGAGGAGCTGCTCAGCAAGTTGGATAGTGAGGACAAGCAGCGAGTTCATGACCATTTGTGGTTGCCAGGCGTCATTCACCAGACGGGTTCGGAAGGATTGATTTGGCTCTGCCGTTCTTATGCTGCGGCACGTAATGAGCAGTATGCGCAAGCCTTCGTTTTTGCTTCTCAATCCATGTGGTGCTATAACAAAGGTTTACAAGCACTTCGCTTGGCCGAGCACGGCAAGTGGGCGAATTTCTATCGTGCCGATTGGTTAACCAACATCGCGAGTACCGTTAATAATGTAGATACACTGCGCCGATTCCTGCGCATGCAGGGGGATAGTCCAGACTTTTTCCACTGGTACAAAGAATACCTCATGCCAGAAACAGAGAAATATATTTACTTGGAAAACACACACCGGAATCCACTTTCGGATGATGTGCTGGCTAACCAATTGCAGCTCTATTTTAATAAACAAAAATAGTGTCATTTGAACCATTCTTCATTCCGACGTATAATAACAGGACTTCTTGATAAAGGATGATGGTATTCATGAATGACAATAATGGAAGAGTCTATATCCGGTTTCTTGGTGTAGACGACACAGATGATATGCTGGACCTCATGCTGCGTAATCGTGAATTATTCGAGGGCGTATGTCCTAAGCGCAATGAATCTTTTTATACAAGAGAAGTACAAGCGAAAAGTATCGAAAACAGTATCAAACAAAAGGAAGAAGATAAGCGATACGCTTTCGGCATTTTTCTAACTGAAACGGGTCAACTCATTGGTGATATTTCGCTTTTTGAGGTACAACGTGGGCCGCATCAGAAATGTATTCTCGGTTACAGTATGGATCAGGCGCATAATGGAAAAGGGTACATGACTGAAGCGATTCAACTTATCATGAAATTCGCTTTTGAGGAAGCAGGCCTACTGCGTGTAGAAGCAGGTGTTATGCCGCGTAATCTGGGCTCGATGCGTGTGTTGGAAAAAGCAGGCTTCCGGCAAGAAGGACTGGCTCGCAAGTTGTTGGAAATTAATGGCGTGCGTGAGGATCACGTGTTGTTTGCTATGTTGGCTGAGGATTATTTGAATGGTTTGAAATGATGATGATCATAAGTGAAATGTAAAAGTAGCTCTAGACTTATTCTTAGGTTAAACAAGCTGAGCAAACGGTTGTTCGTAAATAAATGGGAAATATCCAGTTATTTCAACTCGATTTGACCCAAATGTTATTATAACTGGAAAAGCTCCATCTATTTTTCATGGTTCTGCTACAATTGCTAAGAAATCTTAATTTTAGTTGTATGTTTTCCAGTTAATTCATATAAGAAGGAAGAAAACGCGAAAATAGCTGTACTTTATCCATCTAATCCAACAGAGCGCTTCAACCTATTTCAATTGAACTGCCGCAGATCACTAATCTGCGGCAGTTTCTCTTTCTCATGAGCCATGAAACATCTCGCTTCTGAACAAAATTGCTAATTTTAGCTATTCACAATGCAAGAAAATTCTCGCTGAATTCAGTACGATGAAAGGGAAGTTATCAAGGGATCTTGAGGAGGCAGTCGCGATGTCAAGAGTTACGAACTTTCAGTTAACAGAGGAAATGATCAATCAGTTTTATCGGGAGGGATATTTCTATGCACCTGGATTTATAACTGCGGAGACCGTGGAGGCGATTAACAATGAGAATGCCTTGTTTGCGAATACGCTAGGCGACGGGCAATGGAAAAGTCATGCGATTATCGATATCGCCAAAGAAAAAGCTACGTATCCTGAAACAACAAGCTTTCTGACGAATCAGGATGTCGTTCGTGTGTTTGAACGGATTTTGGGCGATGACGTCAAGCTCTGGATGGGGATGTATGCTGTTGTGGATCCGCAGGGGAAGGGACTCGAGTGGCATCAGGATAATCAATATACGCACATTCTTGGTCATATGCTGAACGGTTTTATTGCGCTTGATCCGATCACGCAGGAAAATGCAGGGCTTTGGCTCGCGCCTGGCTCCCATCTAATGGGTCGGCAACCGAATTTAAATACAGAGGAGGGGCATAGGCGTGCTGCTGAGCCGGCGAATGGAACGCCATGCAACCCGATGGCACCGGGGGATGCCGTATTTTTTCATCGCGAAACGCTCCACCATAGTAAAATGAACCATACGGATAAGCCAAGACGAGCCTATGCTTTCCAAGTTGGAGCGGCGAACTGCCGTTACGCAAAAACGGGCAAGTTGTTGGAAGACCGCATAAAGCTGTCAGGATGCCAACTCTAGGCGGATTAATAACGGCAAGGGTTCAACGCTTGCGGTATTCCCTTGGAGTCAAGAGGTGGAACTCTTTGAACACTTTATTGAAATAACTCGCTGACCCGAAGCCACAAGTTAGGGCGATGTCCGTAATGGACTTCGCTGACGATTGAAGCATATGACCGGCATATTGAAGCCGTAACCGAACGATAAATTCATTCGGAGTTAAGCCCGTCACTTCTCTGAATTTGGTATAAAACCACGTTTTCTTGAGGAGTGATTGTTCAATCACAATGTCCATATCTATGTCCTCTGCCCAATGCGCCATGAGATATTCGATTGCCTGGATAATGCCGTGCGCGGAGGAATCCTCTTGCAGTTGATCGCGGTTATGCATCATATAGTACCTCTGCATGTGAACAAGCATTTGGATCATCAAAGTTTGTTGTTGAAGTTCCCAGCCGGGAAGTGCTTGCTTTGCTTCCTCGAGGGCTTCAATGGCCAATCTTTGCACCGCTTGTGCGTGGACCGAATCCGCAGGAATGAGAGGTGACGTATTCGTCATATAAAAAGGTGTAAGCAAGCTGGAACCTCGGGGTATGAAGCTGACAAAGGAGGGAGAGAAAAGCAGCATGATCCAGCGACTAGGCTGCCCCTCTTCTTGGGTTAGATTCCAATGCGGCTCAAAGGGGCGCAGCAGAAAGATATCCCCAGGACCCGCGTAATAGCAGGCTTCTCCGATCTTGTATTTCATCCCTTGGTCCAACGCTATGCTGACCTCGAGTGCATCGTGCATGTGTAATTCATGGTCAGTGAATTGGGCGAATTTCTCTTGGATCGTGTACCCGGAAGATAGGGGCAGGCGCTCATACTGCAAGGATGGATCACTCCTTTAAGGGGATTCATTGGATTAAGTATAACTTTTTTGAAAAAAGGAAAACAGCTGTATATTCGAACTTGGAGCTGGATGAGTATTCACCTTGTGCATGGAGATCGACCGAGTGAAGCGCACGAGCCGTTTCATTGCATAGCGCTTATTGGAGCGATGCAGTGGAACGGTTTTTGTTCGTTTGTTTGTTTGTTTGTTTGTTGAGGTTCGTAGTGGGGTATTGATTTGTACAAGTGGATGAGCGTATAGAGGAATTGAAGCTGGCTAACGGACACAACATACCTTATTTGCTCCAAAACAGTGGTTTTCAAGTTCTAACGGACACGAACGCCGTTATTCACTAGAATTTTGCTTATTTCATGCTTTCAGGTACAAATAACCGCAGTCATGTCCGTTAGATTCAGGGAAGACTCTTTCCAATCCAAATAGCGATTTTCATGTCCGTTAGGAGTTGAAAGAATCTGAATTAGAGATGCAAACCTTTGTACTCGCGGTGACGAAGGGCTATATAAAACCTAACGAGAACGCACCTTCATAGCAGCTCTCTAACTTCAAAACTAACCAAATGATTATCATCTGAGGTAGTGATTATTCCTGGTTAAAGAGACCTATTTTTACGATGAAAAGTTAATTTATGTAAAAATGATTATTGCCGCACCTGGTAATCACTGGATATAGTCGGATAGTGACTCGGATACAGGCTAGTTCCTCTTTGAAGCCGGGAGTAATAGGGATGAGGGGTGTCTAGTTAGCGGCGTACCATCACTTTAACGTGGTAGTATGAAGTAAATGTTAACGTGTTCATTAAGCAAGAAATTACTTGAAGGAGGAGATTCAATAATGAAAAAGCTTAAACCTGCACATACCCTTACGGCACTAATAACATCCTCACTGATTGCTGGCGTGTTGGTCATTCCTTCTGTCTTCGCAGCAAATCTACTCAGCGATAACTTTGATGATGGGAATGCAAACGGCTGGACCACGCAGAATGGCACCTGGACGGTCGTTCAAGATAATGGCTCTTATGTCTATCGTCAAACAAGCTCAAGTGAAGGTCGAGCCTCAGCTGGTACTGCGTCCTGGACGGATTATGCGGTTGAATCCAAAGTCAAAATTGATAATTGGAATGGATCCAATCGAGCGTATCTAGCGGGTCGCTATCAAGATGGAAATAACTTCTATGCGGCATCCTTGTATAACAGTAACGGAGGGAAGCTAGAAATTCGCAAAAAAGTAAGCGGTTCCACAACGACATTGGCAACATTAGATTATCCACTTGCAGTAGGAACTTGGTATACAGTCAAGCTAGAACTAGCTGGATCGACAATTCGTATGTATGTGAACGGGACCTTACAGCTTACAGCAACAGACACGAGCCTAAGCTCGGGTGGCATTGGTTTAGTTGGCTACAAAGCGGCGGTAAGCTTTGATGATATCCTCGTTTCCGATAGCGCTGGTTCAACATCGACACCGGCGCCGACAGAGTCTCCATCACCGTCACCAACAGCCTCCCCGTCACCTTCGCCATCAGTGCCACCAAGTCCGTCACCTACACCTCCTCCAACGGCAGGCGCGGTCTATGTGGATCCAAATGGCTCTGCAAGTAACCCTGGGACATTGACAAGCCCAACGACACTGAGTTCGGCGCTTACGAAGGTAGCTCCCGGCGGTGTCATTTATTTACGTGGTGGCACGTATAGTTACAACAGTCAAATTACAATTGATCGTGCGAATAATGGTACCGCAAGCGCAATCAAGCAAATCATGCCTTATGGAACCGAGAAGCCAGTCTTGGATTTCTCTTCACAGAGCTATAATCTAGCGGATGTATCCCTAAATGCAAGAGGATTGCAAGTGAATGGCAGTTACTGGACGATTAAGGGGCTCGAGATTAAGGGAGCTGCCGATAATGGTGTATATGTAGCAGGCAATAACAATCGTTTGGAGAATTTGGATGTCCACGATAATCGGGATACGGGCGTTCAGCTTGGTCGCTATGCGTCAACAGCAACTCGCAGTGAATGGCCAGCAAACAATAACATTGTGAACGTGTACTCGCACGACAATTTCGATCCCGATAACGGGGAAGATGCGGATGGGTTCGCTGCTAAGCTGACTACAGGACCTGGCAATGTGTTTGATGGTTGTATTTCATCTTACAACACGGATGATGGTTGGGATTTGTATACCAAATCAGATACGGGACCGATTGATCCGATCACAATTAAGAACAGCGTAGCCCATCATAATGGTCAAACATCATCTGGGAACTCGACAAGCAGCAGCGACGGTAACGGGTATAAATTAGGCGGGGAACAAATAGCAGTTAACCATATCGTTACGAACTCCGTGGCTTATCTTAATAAGAAACACGGATTCACCTTCAACAGTAATCCTGGCTCCATTACGCTGACGAATAATACATCATTTAGTAATGGTGAAGGCAATTTTACTTTTGACACCGGCACACATACGTTCACGAATAACTTGTCTTACAAAGGAACTTCGAGTGATAAAACGAGCGGAACAGATGTAGCTAGCTCGAATGTTTGGTGGAAAAGCGGGAAGAGTACCAATGCTGCAGGTCTCCTAGCGAGTGATGCAGACTTCGTAAGTTTAACGCCATCGCTCACACGGAATGCCGATGGGTCTCCAAATTTAGGCAACTTCCTGAAGCTAGCCACTGGCAGTGATTTAATCGGCGCAGGAACACCTAGCGGAACGAATATTGGCCGAAATTAACCAAACAGTAAAGTAGTAAGGCTGTATCTCTCGTAGATCTATTACAGAGAGATACAGCCTTTTCATGTTGTTTTGTACACGCTTCGGAAATGATTTGGCGTAATGCCTTCACTTTTTTTAAACAACTTAATAAAATAGCTTGGACTGTCAAAGCCCACTTTCTTAGAAATGTGGCTAATTTCGAGATCAGGATATAATTGAAGAAGTTCTTTGGCTTTATGAATACGATACTGATTGATGTAGGCGAATGGCCTTGTGCCTAACGTTTGTTGAAATAAAACACACGTATATTGCGGTGTAACTCCCAATTGATTGGCCAAATGCCGAAGTGTGAGGGGCTGAGCGTAATGCTGTTGTATATAGTCGATAACGGGTCTTAATTGCTCCAACTGCTCCTGATTAGAGCGAGTATCTGATGTGGACGTATATCGGAATAAATCCATAAGCAAGCCATACAGCAGATGGGAGCCATCATAGCTCGAGATCTGATTTCGGATACTGTATACATGATTGATTTCATTGATTCTGGCTTCGACGAGATCAGGCTTCGTCATGAAGAGGAGCATAGAGTTGTTAAATTGCAAGGATTGTAGAAGTCGCCCAGCAAAATCGCCATTGAATTCAACCCATTGTACCGTCCATGGCTCCACTACGGGATAATACCGGTGAGGGACCCCTGGGTATAGTAATATCCCCTGTCCTCTGGAGATCGTTAGTGATTTTCCTTCGATTTCAAGTATGCCTTGCCCATCAAAGCATTGAATCCATTGAAAAGCCTTGTAGCCATCCTTTCTCACTACGGGTGGCTGATTCACCCAGTAGCCCGTCGAGACCAGATAAAGAGGGAGTTGAAAGTCAATATCGGTCAGGACATGCCAGAAAAAGTGTTTCATTGTCATCAACCTCATTCTGCACATTAATATTGTTATACTATCATAAATATTCTTTGATTGTTGAAGGTTTTGTCCAGGGATATAATTTCAATAAAGTTATATAGTGTGTATTTATTTTTTGCAGCTTTAGGATTTGCGCACGATAATGCGAGGGAGAATGGTCATAACCTATGGGAAAAGAAAGCCAAAATAACAACAGAAATCATCCGCCTCTGCCATGGAATCTCGAATCACTGCATCAAGCGGCACATGTCGTATCCGTTCCTGAAATGGATGATGATCAGATCAAAGCCATGATGTATGAGGCGTTGCCTTACCAAGGCAAGCAAACACGTGTATTTGCCTATTACGGGATACCTGATACTGCATCGGGAGCTAAGGTGCCAGGTGTAGTCCTTGTACATGGAGGCGGGGGGACTGCTTTCAAAGAATGGGTAAAGCTGTGGAACGATCGAGGCTATGCAGCCATCGCCATGGATTTGGAAGGGCATCTCCCAACAGCAAAGAACACGGATGGTTTGTGGCCAGAACATGACTGGAGCGGACCTTCTCGGCAGGGCGAATTCGCGGATTATGCAAGCCCTGTGGAGGACCAGTGGATGTTCCACGCCGTTGCGAATGTCATCCTGGCACATTCATTTCTGCGTACTTTTGAAAATGTGGCTAGCGATCAAATTGGTTTGCATGGAATTTCATGGGGAGGAATCGTGACAGGTATTGCTGCGGGGGTGGACGAACGCTTTTCATTCGCCATCCCAGTCTATGGGTGTGGTTATTTATTCGAATCGAGCAATAAGTATGGAAAGAGCTTTCAGCAAATGCCGCCTTCTTATACTGAGAAGATTAAGCAACTGTGGGATCCTTCGGCTTATTTCGATCGCATTACGATTCCCATGCTATGGGTGAATTGGAGCTATGATCCTCATTTTCCGCTTCACTTATTTAGCAAATCGTATCAAGCATCGCGTAATGGAAATATGAATTCCAGCCTTAGCATTCATTTCGAACTGAGACACTCGCATGCAGCGGGATGGAAACCGCCAGAGATTTATGCTTTTGCGGATTACATGACGAAGGGGGGGCGCGCACTGCCACAGATTGTACGTGAACAAGTGAACGAGGGAGAAGTAGTAGTCGTATTTAGGTCAGAGCTGCCCATTGTGAAGGCAGAGCTGCGATATGCGACAGAGATATCAGACTGGTTTGAGATTGAATGGCTTACGAAGGAAGTACACATCGCATATGGTCCAAATGAAATTCGCGCGTTACTTGAGGAAAATACGTCTGCGTGTTTCATTCAAATCACAGATGAACGCGGTTATATCGTTAGTACGCCTGTGCATATCTTTACGCACCAGAAGTAGTCATTTTCAAAAGAAACACAAGTTAAGTGTAAAAAAATACATGTCCTTCGGTTATTTGGAAGATTAAGATGGGAATAACCAAGTGAAACTTGAGAAAATTTTGAAAAAGAGGTGGGCATATGAAACAAATATGGGGTAAGGTGTGGCTCGGTGTCTTGGCGATTAGCGTTATTTCAGGATGCAGCAGTGAAGCTACACAGAAGAGCAGTGAAGACACTGCAAAGGTTAATGAAAAGTTGAAATTCTCCATGTCACTAACAACATCTGGGAATAAATATGCCGAGAAATCAGCAGATGTCAATAAAGAAAAGTGGGTTATGAAGCTCGAGGAATTGACCAAAGCAGACTTAGATCTTCGAATGATTCCACTCAAAGATTTTGATTCCAAAATGTCCTTGATGTTTTCATCTAATGATATTCCTGATGTCGTGCAAAATGTTGGAGGTGCCACCACAAAAGGCATGTCCGGTTCTGTGGAAGCCGGTGTATTCATGCCGCTTGATGATCTATTGAAACAATATGCACCGAATATTATGAAAGCGGTACCGAAAGAGGCATGGCAAGAAACGAGCTTCAACGGAAAAATATATGGAATTCCCTCTTGGTTATCCAATCCATCCAGGCGTGCGACATTCATCCGAGCTGATCTGCTAGCCCAAACGGGTTTACCGGCGCCGAAAACGGTTGATGAGTTCTTGAATGTCATGCGAGCTTTTAAAAAGATTGGGGTTGAAAATCCCTACCAATTGCGTGAAAACTTCAAATATGCGGATACCATACTGGGAGCTTATGATGTCCTGCCGTCTCAATTTGAAGTACAGGGAGACCAAGTGGTTCCGAAATTTTTTGATGTAGAAAATATGTCGAAAGCGCTTCAAGCGTACAAAGCCATGTTCGATGAAGGATTAATTCCAAAGGATTTTGCATCCATTTCCTCTACAGACTATGGGAAAAACATAGATGCCGGCAAAGTCGGGATGTGGTCCGCCAACGCGGCGGGACTATCCAATTATCGCAATAAAGTGAAAACAGCAGTTCCGACAGCTCAAATTGACATTATTGCATCTCCACGTGGACCTGAGAATTGGGGAGGTCACATGCTGTATTCAAGTATTAACACATCCTACTACTTGAATAGTAAGGTATCGAAGGATAAAGCGATTAAAATCATTCAATTCTTTGAATGGATGACGACACCGGAAGCTGAGAAATATTTCTCTTTCGGCATTGAAGGCGAAACGTACACCATGGAGAATGGCAAAGTGAAGTTTACGCCGCCAACCAAACCAGAAGAGATCGATGAGGACGGATTCCGAGGCATGTTCTGGTTCGTCCATGATGCTAAATACAATAAGGCAAGAGAAGAGTTGACGCCTGAAGGTCGCGATATGATTCAATATTTGGATACCGTTGTTTCCAAAGAAGGTCTAGGATCGGTTCGTTTTGTACCAGGGCTTGAATCCTTCTCCAGATATCCTGATTTGGCGCCAATCGGAGATGATGTCGGTCCTAAACAGATCATTGACCATATGATCAAAATGATCTATGGCAAAGAGCCGATATCAGACTGGCCGAAAGTCATTGAAGAATACAAGAGCAAAGGCGGAAACGAGATCCTTAAAGAAGCAAACGAACGTTATAAAAAGGGTTCAGGTGTGATCATTTCTAGTAATCGAAAATAGCTGCCAAAGTGCACGATGGAAAGTATTTGTTTGGTCTTCCGAGCAAATACTTTTCCGTTCTTTATGCCCAAAGACAAGGAGGATGCATCATGAACACGAAACACCTCATCTCAATGAACTATCCGGCTTCTTGGTGGCGATCATTATGGCGGGAAGCACTGCCTTCTGGTAACGGTAGGATTGGAGCGGCAGTCTACGGAGGGGTTCACGAAGAGACAGTTCTGCTGAATCATGAGGATCTGTGGTGGGGTGGTGTAACGATGCCACTGCCGGATGTGAGTGACCGATTGGCAGAGGTAAGACGCTTGCTGAATGAAGGTCAGGCTCCAGAAGCAGACAAAGTGCTTTCAGATGCGCTGAAAGATCACGGTTACCAACCAAAACTGGCTTCCCCTCTACCACTAGGGGATCTTAAGATATTCATGCCACTTCGCCGAGCATTTCGCTCCTATAAGAGAACGCTTCAAATGGAAACCGGAGAAGTGTCCGTTAGTTGGACAGATGGGGATACCCGTTATGAGCGAAGGTTGTTCGTATCTCGCGCAGCGGATGCCGTCGTCATGGATATTCGCAAATGGGGACCGCATTCGATTGAAGCAAGGTTACGCATGCAGCTTCATGATAAACGAGATGTTCGGAGGTCAGGTATTGTGTTCCCCGAAGGCGAAGAAATGAAATCTACGGGTGACACCATTTATTATGCCGCTCAACATCCAGACGGGAGTGATTTCGGAGGGGGCGCCCGCGTCATCCATCAGGGAGGACACACAGATTATGGTCAGGAAGGCTTCACCGTGAAGAATGCGGAGTCTATGTTGGTCGTAATCAAGTTATTTACTGGGGGAAATAGACAAGCTGAATGGCGCAGATTGGATGAAGAGCTGAGCGGCCTTCCAATGTGCTATGATTCCTTGCTTTCAGCGCACGTGCTTGAACATGGCCGCTTGTTTCAGGCGATGGAGTTTGACATAGCAGCAGTAGGAAGGGAACTCTCCAACGAAGAGTTGCTGATGCAAGCCTATCAAGGAGAAACACCGGATGCGCTCATTGAGAAAATGTGGGCTTATGGACGATATTTGCTCATTTCTAGTTCGCGTGCGGAAGGGCAGCCCTGTCATTTATATGGTTTATGGTTTGGCGATTATGACGCTGTTTGGTCGTTTCACATGGTCAATGAAAACCTTCAGATGATGTATTGGCAGGCCTTGTCGGGCAACATGACTGAACTGCTGCTTGCAGTCTTTAATTACATGGAAAAGCTGATGGATGATTTCCGTGTCAATGCCAGACAGCTGTATGGCTGTCGCGGAATCTTTATTCCGGCTCCAAGCGTACCCGGCTCAGGGCTGCTAAAACATACATCCCCCCACATTATTCATTGGACTGGTGGAGCGGGATGGGTCAGCCAACATTACTATGATTACTACCTGCATACGGGAGATTTGGTATTTTTGCGAGAGAGGGCGCTGCCGTTTATGCGGGAGGTTGCTTTGTTCTATGAAGACTTTTTTACGATGGATGATGACGGATACTGGATGAGTTCCCCATCTAATTCACCGGAAAATACCCCAGGCAATTATTGGAAAGGTCCTGGCATGTCGATGGGAACGACTATGAATGCGACGATGGACTTTGCCATTGCTAAGGAGCTTCTGACACATCTGATTGAAGGGGCGCAGATAACTGGGATGTATCTGGAAGACATTTCGACCTGGCGGCAAATGCTTGAACGGATCCCACCATACCAACTGACGGAAGATGGAGCCGTTAGAGAATGGATGCATCCCTATTATGAGGAAAATGACCATCACCGCCATGAATCGCATGTATACCCTGTATTTCCCGGAACAGAAGTAACGCGTGAGAGTGATCCTATTCTTTACAAAGCTTTCGTCAAATCCATTGAGAAACGCTTAGGATTGGGACTGAAAGAACAATCGGGCTGGTCGCTGGCGCATATGGCGAATAATTATGCGCGAATGGGTCAAGGCGATTCAGCACTCGAATGTCTCGAAACATTGGCTCGCTCCTGCGTCATGAACAATCTAATTACCTTGCATAATGACTGGCGCGGTATGGGAATTGGTGTTGACATGGATTGGGCACCCGTGCAGCTCGATGCCAATATGGGATGGACATCAGCAATTCAGGAGATGCTGCTCTTCTCAATTCCCGGCGAGCTTCATATTTTACCTGCGCTGCCTGCCCGTTGGAGAAAAGGAAAAGCGGGTCCATTGCTAGCGCGTGGTGGAGTCGAGTGCACCTTAGAGTGGGACGTATCGGAGGAGCGGCTCGACATCGTGCTCCGCTCAACGCAAGGCTGTAAACCAATAGATCTATTATTGCCTGAAGCAGCTGTTGGACTAAGAGACAGCTCTGATAAATTTGAATTGAAGCTGAGACAAGTAGCGATCTCGGAGGCTCCGCTTCATTTATCAGTCATACTTAGGCGTGTGAGGCTTGAAGGATGAAAGTACTGATTGTGGATGATGAACCGATAATTCGCAGCGGGATGATGAAAATGGCACAACAATACACGCAACCGTTTCAAACGATTGAGACAGCGAATAACGGACTCGAGGCAATCGATCGGTTCAGCCAATTTGAGCCTGACCTACTCATTACGGATATCCGTATGCCCAAAATGGACGGATTAGAGCTTTGTCGGATCCTGCATACTAGTCATCCTAATTTGCTTAAGGTCGTCATTTCCGGCTATAACGATTTTGAGTATGCACAGAAGTGTTTGTCTTATGGGGTTAAGCACTATTTGTTGAAACCTGTTACACCGCCTGATTTACACGATATATTCGATCAGATTCTCAAGCTGCATGCGCAAAGCTGCCTATCGATTTCAAAATATGTAGAGTGGATTGAACGTATAAAAGGGAGTGTTTGGTCTCTGCAGATGGATGAAATGTCCCGACTCCTGGCGGAGTGGCGAGAAAGCTGCAGCTTGTTAACTATCAATCAATTGAAACATCTATTGGATGAAGTATTGCACCTATTGGACAACTATTTTCAAGAAAAGAAACAATTTAACATGCCAGGTTTGCAAGAACCGTTAAGTGCTGCTACAAGAGAGGACCTATATATCTTGTTTGAGTGTCGCATGAGAGCGTTGATGAAAGAACTACAATGTTCACGGCATGGTAATTACAAGGATCCGATGGAAGAAGCGAAGGTTTACATCGATACGCGATTATCTGTGGAGGTCACGCTAGCAGAGGTGGCGGATTTGATCGGGATTTCTCCCTCCTATTTCAGTACGTTGTTTAGAAAGATGACGGGCGAAACGTTTGTAAGCTATCGGATGAATAAAAGGATGGAGAAAGCGAGGGACTTGCTCTCCATTCCCCATAAACGAACGTTTGATATAGCCATTGAAGTAGGTTATGAAGATTACCCGCATTTTACAAAAACGTTTAAGAAAATTTATGGCGTGTCTCCGACAGAATACCGTAGCTCTATGGGGATTAAATGAGAAATTTCAATTTATATCAAAAGTTGTTTCTATCTTACCTCGTCGTCATTTTAATTTCATTAACCAGCGTTGGTTACTTTTCGTACAAAGCCTCTTCGCGTGAGTTGGAACACATTGTAGAGAAACAGTTGACACAAGTCGTAGGTAATGCAGTGTATCATACGGACTATTATATTCGCGCATATGAGCGCGCAATGGTGTCTCTCCTCAGCAATAACGATGTCAAACGATTCATTGATTTACCAGAAGGGGAGATCGGATATCCGTATTACGAACTACGTAAACTTGTCAAAGAAGTTGGCATCGAACCTATTTTTATAAGAAATCCAGAAATTACTGACATCTTTTTGATGAATTTCAATGGTAACGCCATGTATGTTTACAATGGGATTAACGCGGGTTCGTTCACGAAGGAGCAAATAAAAGAGCAGCTAGACTATTTCCGAAATAATACGACGGCGAATGGCAGTTTGGTCGTACTGAACCATAGTATTTTACCGGAGCAAACCAATCAGACACTGACACTCGTTCGCCGTATTCGCGGGCTTTCTTCGACTGAACTTAAGGGTGTTCTCGCCATTGAGTTGAGAGCCTCTGAGCTTTCTGAGTTATGGAAGGGCATTGATTTAGAGAGCGATGGTTATTTCTTTATTACCGATGGCAATGGGAACTATGTCTACCATCCGAATGCTGCGCAGATCGGCAAGGGGATGCAGGAAGCGATTCATCAACAGGTTATAGACGCTGGTTCTCATGCATTTACCTCTACGATTGATGGGAAATCACGCATGTTTATGAGCCGACGCTCCCAATATGGCAATTGGCGGCTTGTCGTATCCATGTCGGTAGATGAATTGCATAAACCAACAGACACGATTCGTACTACAACGCTTATTGTTGGCGGTTTTACACTCATTCTCGCCTTATGGCTTGCCATCAGGTTTGGTAAGTCGATCACAGGTCCGATACGCAAACTAAAAAGTGCGATGCGTGAAACGGAGAAAGGAAACTGGGTCATTCTACCGCTTCCCAATCACCGTGATGAAATTGTAGAGCTGATCAATCGTTATAATCTGATGGTCAGTCGACTAGCAGAGCTTGTTGATGAAGTCTATCAGGCCGAGTTAAGGGATCAGGAAAATCGAATTGAGCGTCAGAAAGCGGAGTTACAATCGCTGCAGCTTCAAATTAATCCTCACTTTTTGTATAACACGTTAGAAACGATTGTTTGCTATGCGGTTATTAAGGATAGTAAGGAAATCTATGAGATTGTGAAGGCAATGGCCTATATGCTTCGCTATTCTGTACAAACCCATTTGGAAGAAATAACGGTAGCTAATGAACTTAAACATGTCTTGCACTACTTACTCGTGATGAAACATCGGATCGGACGAGAGTTTGATATGGAAGTGGACATTGATCCGGCGTATTTGCTTCGTCATATGGTGCGACTGACACTTCAGCCGTTAGTAGAAAATACGTTTCAGCATGCCTTTGCGGACGGAGTGGAGGACCACCATTATATTCGTGTTCACGCGGGTGAAGACGATGCGCTCTTTTGGATCAGCGTAGAAGATAACGGAGTGGGGATTGAAGAATCGAGGCTGCGAGAATTGCGCGAGAAGCTTAGTGAAAACCGGCTTGCAGAGAGCGGGCGGACGAAAGGGATCGGTGGCATTGGTATCGTTAACGTGCACCGTCGAATTCAGATGGTGTTCGGCGAGAAGTATGGGCTGCAGATTGTCAGCAAGATAGGCCAAGGAACAAAGATTATTATGTTGATGCCAAAAAAATGAAAGGAGCTAATCGTATGGCTTCGAAAACGGACATCTCTGGCGAGAAACAGTTCCAGTTTGTGAATGCGCGAGCTCAGTGGGCATTTATTCAGAAATATTGGCCCTTATATGTGCTTTCAATTCCCGGACTCTTGTATTTTGCCTTGTTTAAGTATATCCCCTTGTTCGGTTCCTCCATTGCTTTTCAAAATTATAATATTTTCAAGGGGGTATCCGGCAGTCCTTGGGTAGGTTTGGCTCATTTCAAACGGTTATTTACGTATCCAGAGTTTCTGATCATTCTGAAAAACACACTGTTAATCGGTATGTATGATCTGATTTTTGCATTTCCAGTACCTATCATTCTGGCTTTATTGCTGAATGAAATTCGATTTAGTGGTTATAAGCGGGTGGTGCAAACCGTAATCTACATGCCGCACTTTCTGTCATGGGTCATTGTCGGTGGAATTATTATTGGGCTGCTGTCCCCGACGACAGGAATTGTAAATCAAGTGATGGGTTGGTTTCATATGGAGTCCATTTATTTTATGGGCGAGAGCAGTTATATCCGCTCTATTCTGATTGGATCTGGGATATGGAAAGACAGCGGATGGGGAACCATTATTTATCTTGCTGCAATTGCAGGCATTAACCCAGATTTATATGAAGCTGCAGAGATCGATGGAGCGGGTCGGTTTCGTCAGGTGATGTCGATTACCTTACCTTCCATTCTCCCTACGATCACCATTCTACTGCTGCTCCAAATCGGACATTTTATGGATTTCGGTTTTGAACGAGTTTATTTGTTTCTGAACCCTCTGAACAGCGAAAACGGAGAAATTCTGGATACCTATGTGTACAGAGCAGGTCTGGTTGATCGACAATATAGCTTCACCACCGCGATTGGACTTTTTAAGTCTTTTGTTGGTTTAGCATTGATCATGATCGGTAATACCCTGAGTAAAAAAACGTCGGGAGAGAGCTTATACTAACGTTCGTCAAAAGGAGGTCAGGGATGTGATTTCTACAACTAGTCAGCGAGCTTTTCAGGTATTTAACATGATGTTACTGTTGATGATTGGACTTACTATGCTGCTGCCACTTCTTCATGTGATCGCTCAA
This sequence comes from Paenibacillus sp. LjRoot56, assembly GCF_964253335.1. Classification (NCBI taxonomy): domain Bacteria; kingdom Bacillati; phylum Bacillota; class Bacilli; order Caryophanales; family Paenibacillaceae; genus Paenibacillus; species Paenibacillus sp. LjRoot56. The sequence continues at coordinate 1,121,228 of NZ_CAXURV020000004.1, read as the reverse complement.
TCCTTTAGCGACGCTGTTGCAATCAACAACAGACAGGTCAGCCTATGGCCGGTGGGATTCACACTTGAGAATTATCATATGATATTGAAGGATTCCACGATCTGGATGGCGCTGCGCAATAGTGTGACAATAACCATATTTGGAACGTTGATCAATTTAGCAGCTACATCAAGTCTAGCGTATCCGCTATCTCGTTCAGAATACGTATTTCGGAAACCTGCCTTGGTTTATGTTTTGATAACCATGATATTCCATGCACCTCTGATTCCGAATTATCTGCTATTGAAAAATCTGCATATGCTTAATACACTCTGGGTTTTAATGATTCCATCCGCAATTAGCGCTTTTAATTTGTTCGTTATGCGTTCTTTTTTCATCCATCTTCCGGTTGAGCTGTTGGATTCTGCCCGTATCGATGGATGTGGCGAGCTGCGGATGATATGGAAAGTCGTACTGCCACTGTCCAAACCGGTCATGGCAACAATGGGGATTATGTATGCGGTATCGAATTGGAATATGTATTCACAAGCCCTCTATTATATTGATAAACGCTCGCTAATTACGCTCCAAGTGCGGTTACGTGAGATTGTTATTACGGATAATATGGGATCATCGGATACAACCTCAGACTTGATGCTCTTGGTCTCACCCGAGGGACTGAAAATGGCTGTTATCGTCGTTGCTACATTACCGATCATGTTGGTGTATCCGTTCTTGCAAAAGCATTTCATGAAGGGAATGATGGTTGGGTCTATTAAATCGTAGGTAGAGCTAGGGATGGGATATAGTAAAATAACAAATAGGATCGTAAGAAAACATAATACATGGAGATGACGGCGAGACGTATAGTGTAGAAAAAAGTTACTTATGAATTATCACTGTGGTAAAATATTCACAAGGATTTTTTTTAACCTAGCGTACAAAGGGAGTGCTTGTAAAGTGAAATATATCCTCATAGTGGATGACGAACCGATGGTTCGGATGGGGCTAGCCCAGCTCATCAGACAGTGCAGCCCCTTGTTTCGCACGGTTGTCGCAGCAAATGGCATCGAGGCACTTGAACAAATCAACAAACAGCGCCCTGATTTGCTTCTAACCGACATTCGTATGCCGAAGATGGATGGTCTGGCATTGTGCAAAGCCATTCAAGAGCTGCAAGTGAATTTCCCTGTTGTTGTCATTTCTGGTTATGATGATTTCTCTTACGCTCAGAAATGCCTTACTTTCGGCGTCAAAGAATATTTACTGAAACCGCTTACGGAACATGAATTGTATCCCGTGCTTAATAAATTGCTCGTACAGCAGGATCAGGTGAAGCAAATCTCCTTCTTTCAAATAGAGGAGTGGCTGGAACGCGTTGAAGCAACGATTTGGTCTGGGGATTTGGATGCCCTCCATACCCTACTAGATGAGTGGTCACAAAGCGACATGTTGAAAGGGATTCAAGTTCAGCAGTTGGATCAGATGATGGCAGATGGGTTGAAGAGTGTAGTCAAAAAACTGAACTCGCGTGGCTTAGTGACCTTTACCACGCAGGCTTCGCCAGTACAATTGAATAGCTTGACGGAGGCTATGGACTATTTACGGTCAGAGTTCGTCCATCTGTATCATCAATTATTTCAATGGCGGGGTGGGAATCAGAAGAGCTTGTTTGAAGAAGCGAAAACCTACATTGACAATAATATTTCGGAAGAGTTGAGCCTCGAAGAAGTGGCAGAGAAGATTGGACTTGCGCCCACTTACTTTAGTTATATTTTCAAGAAAATGACGAATGAAACGTTTGTTCAATACCGTATGAAGAAGCGGATCGAAATGGCTAAGAAACTTCTTGAAATGCCGCATTATAAAGTTGTTGATGTCGGTGTGACGATTGGCTATCAGAACTATCCCTATTTCACTAAAATTTTCAAGAAGATGACCGGCTGCTCGCCGACGGAATACCGCAGTATGTTGGGGATCAAATAATGAGGTCTAGCTTGGCATTGCGTATGTTCGTTTATTTCGTAATCGTCATTGTGATATCTTCTTCTATCGTCGGCCTAGTCCTGTATGTTCAATCCACCAAGGAAGTGGATAAGCAAACCAATGAGCTATTAACTCAAATCGTCGATAATGCGATGAATCATACGGATATGTATTTAAAGAAATACGATCGCGCTACCGTTTCGATGATAACTTCTACGAATGTGAAAGAGTTTTTGAATTTAGATGGTAACAATTTTATTCCTTATTTTCTATCCATCAGACCGATGAAAGAGAAGGTCTTTCAGCCTCTTTTTATTAATAATCCGGAAATTAGTATGGTGTATTTGCTCGGATATAACGGGCTTAGCATCTATGATCATAATGCGGATACGTCAGATTTCAGTAACTCAATCCTGTTGGATAAGCTGGACTCCTTGAAGGAAATTACAGATAAAGACGGTAAATTAACGATTATGGATTGGAGTTTTCTAGACGGGAAGCTCGCACTAACACGGAAAATCTCAGATCGCCAGACATCGAAAATCTTTAAAGGGATACTTGGCATTGAGCTTAATATCGAAGAGCTGACTTCTTTGTGGAAGGGCATACGTCTAGGGGAAACCGGGTATTTCTATATTGTGAATGATACGGGGAAAATCATCTATCACCCGATGTCTGGCATGATTGGCAAGCAGTTGGATGCCAAGCTGTTTACCAAACTGCGCGAAAATCAAAATCAAATTTTCGATTATAAAGACGATGTTGAACGTGTCCATTTTAACCGAAGATCGGACTATACGGGCTTGACGTTGGTAGCATCCATGCCGCTTGATGAGCTTAGAGCCCCTGCGTTAAATATTCGTAAAACAACGGTATACACCTGTGCGATTGCGTTAATCATTGCGCTGATTCTTGCCTACCGATTCGGGCAATCCATCATTCGGCCCATCAAAATGCTGGAAAACGGCATGCGTAAAACGGAAAAAGGTAATTGGACACATGTCGCCATCAGCGGCAGAACGGACGAAATGGACCGTCTTACAATTAGCTACAATATGATGGTCTCACGACTGCAAGAGCTTATGGAGCAAGTGTATGCTGAGGAGTTGAAGAATAAGGAATACTTGCTGAAAAGGCAGTCTGCTGAATTCCAGGCCTTACAATTACAAATCAATCCACACTTTCTCTACAATACGCTCGAGACGATCGTCTGTTACGCCGTCGTACAGGATTCGCAGGAAATCAAAGAGATCGTTAGATCTCTGTCGTATATGCTTCGTTATTCGGTACGTGCCGACTTAGAGGAAATAACGGTTGCCAATGAGTTGAAGCATGTGCTACATTTTATGAACATTATGAATTACCGCTTAGGCCACGAGTTTGAAATTGAAGTTACGGTTCCACCGGAGCTTCTATTGAAAAAAATGGTGCGCCTCACCTTACAGCCGTTAATCGAAAATGTGTTTAAGCATGCTTTTCCTGATGGCATCGAGAGCCACCATCAGATCCGTATTGATGCCTGTATGGATGAGGATGATTTTATCGTAACCGTTACGGATAATGGCGTAGGGATTACGCCCGAAAGACTGGAGGAGCTGCAGGCTAAGTTGGCCGCACAGCAAATAAGTACCTCCCAGTTGCCAGTTCGTATAGAGCGCGAGGGTGGAATAGGTTTAGCCAATGTGCACAGCCGGATTCAAATTGTTTTCGGTGAGCAATATGGGTTATGCATTGACAATAATGAGACTGCGGCAGGTGCTAAGCTAACGTTGCGCATGCCGAGTCAGCGAGATGAGCGGAGATATGCCTCAGCAGCAATAGCGATATAGCGAAAAAGGATGAAGTCCCTCCTAAATAGAGGTGCGCCATCCTTTTTTTTGTGTAAAAGATACATGGAAAACCATAAAATAGTTACCTAGGTGCTTAAAAAACTAGTATGTTCGCCTTCTCTTGAAAACGTATCATGAAGATAACAAAAGAGAGGAGGAGACTTGGCGTGGAAATCGTCCGTAAAGTGACCAGCTCACAAGGCAAAGTAAAAATTAAATTCGGAAGTAAGCTATTCACGAATATCAGAAAAGTTCCTCAATTGTATGTATTATCCATCCTGCCTATCCTGTACATTCTCATCTTTAAATATATACCGATGTACGGTGCAGTCATTGCCTTTCAAGATTATGTGCCTCATAAAGGTTTTTTTGGGAGTGACTGGGTCGGATTGAAGCATTTTAAAAACTTTTTTAACTCCTATGAATTCTGGAAAGTGATCAAAAATACGCTTGGCTTAAGCTTTTACAGCTTGCTTGCAGGGTTTCCATTCCCAATCTTGCTGGCGCTTTGCTTAAACTACGTGAATCGTTCTTTCGTCAAAAAATCGGTGCAGTTGATTACCTACGCCCCGCATTTCATTTCGATGGTCGTGATGATGGGGATCGTCATCCAACTGCTCGATCCCAAAACCGGTATCGTCAACATGATTATTGCCCAACTGGGCTTTGAGAAAATCGATTTCTTCGGAAATCCGGATAACTTTAAGTCACTGTATGTCTGGTCAGGTATTTGGCAAAATGTAGGCTTTGGCTGTATCATTTATTTAGCCGCTTTGGCTGCCATCGACCCTTCTCTGCATGAGGCCGCTGTCATGGACGGTGCGAGTAAAGTTCAACGCATGAGGCATGTGGATATTCCCGGGATTTTACCCGTTGCCGTTATATTGTTGATTCTTAGTGTTGGGAATTTAATGGATGTTGGTTTTGAAAAAGTACTGTTGATGCAAAATCCACTGAATCTCAGTTCATCTGAGGTTATTGATACCTATGTGTACAAGGTGGGTCTGCTCTCTACGGGAATTAAATATTCCTACGCTTCCGCGATTGGATTGTTCACTTCTGTCATCAATCTTATTTTATTGTACACCGTCAATAAAGCAGCCAAAAAATTAGGGCAAACCAGCCTGTGGTAGAGAGGTGCAAAGAAAAGAATGAAGTCGACCCGAATTCAAGAATCCAGAGGCGATCAACTATTTAATATCGTGAACTACACGGTGCTTTGCCTTTTTACACTGTCTGTCTTATACCCGCTCATTTATGTGCTCAGCGCTTCCTTCAGCTCATCAACGGCCGTTATTTCAGGAAGAGTATGGTTGTGGCCTGTCGATATCACATTGCAGGGATACGAAGCTGTATTCAAGAACAATCGCGTTTGGGTTGGGTTTGCCAATTCATTGTTCTATGCGGTTGTAGGAACTATCATCAATGTGATGATGACTCTGATTGCAGCGTACCCTTTGTCACGTAAGGACTTCTATATTCGCAATGGGGTAATGGCGCTCTTTGTATTCACCATGATGTTTGGCGGAGGGTTAATACCTAACTATCTCTTAATTAAGGAACTAGGCATGCTTGATACCCGCTGGGCGTTGATTATCCCAGGTGTCATGAGCGTCATGAGTGTCATCATTGCAAGGACGTATTTCCAAACGACGATTCCCGATGAAATCCTAGAAGCCGCACATCTGGATGGGTGCAGTGATTATAAATTTCTAGTGAAAATCGTGGCTCCCTTATCAGGACCTATCATTGCTGTACTCTCGTTATTTTACGCAGTAGGACATTGGAATACCTATTTTGCCGCTCTACTTTATTTGAAGTCACCGGATCTGTTCCCCCTTCAAATCATTCTGCGTGAAGTGCTAGTGAAGAACACCTTCGATGAAGAAATCATCACGGATGTCGTAGGTGCAGCACAACGAGAAGGTATGAGAGAACTTCTCAAGTATTCATTAATTGTTATTGCGACAATTCCGGTTTTAGTTGTTTATCCTTTTATTCAACGTCATTTCGTCAAAGGTATGATGATCGGTTCACTAAAAGGGTAAGCTTATCTACATTATACAGATAAATAAGGGAGGATTTTCACATGCAAAGAATGAAGTTGTGGGGCCCCGCGATCAGCCTAATCTTAAGTGCAACAGTGGTGCTAAGCGGTTGTAGTAAAACATCGGATACGAGCTCTGAGGCTACGAAACAGCCTGATTCAACAGCAGCAGCACAGAACGAAGTCGTAAATCCACCGGGCGTGCTTCCGATTACCAAAGAGAAAACGACACTCAAAGTATTGTCGCGAACGAATCCAGCGGTAGAAAATTTTGCAACGAACGAGTTTACTAAATGGCTGGAAGAAAAAACGAACATTCATCTTGAGTGGGAAGTGGCAAGCGATCCCAAACAGAAGTTAAATATTTCGCTTGCAAGCGGTGACTATCCGGATGTTTATCTCGGATTTAATATTGATCAAATCCAGTTGACCTTATATGGCAAAGACGGTGTGTTTATCCCGCTCAACAAACTCATCGATAAATATGGCGTTGAATCTAAAAAAATGTTTACTTCACTCCCGTACACGAAAGAACTTTCTACTTCACCAGATGGCAACATTTATGGTCTACCATCAGTTAACGAGTGCTTTCACTGTACGCAGCCCACCAAACTTTGGATTAATCAGAAGTGGCTCGATGCGGTTGGTATGAAGATGCCAACAACGACAGATGAGTTTTATCAGGTATTGAAAGCGTTTAAGGAGAAAGACCCGAACGGTAATAAAAAAGCGGACGAAATCCCGTTTATCGGAGCCAACATTGCCAACTCTTACATTGATACTTTCCTCTTGCAAGCCTTTATTGACAGCGACCGCAATATGCAGTTTATGAAAGACGGCAAAATAAACGCAGCCTTTACGCAACCGGAATATAAGGAAGGACTTAAGTATATCAACAAGTTGTTCAAAGAAGGTTTGGTTGATCCACAATCATTAACGCAGGATCGGAATCAATTAAGAAAATTGGGTGAAAATCCAGATAATGTGATCTTGGGTGTAGTTGCGGCACAACATCCTACAATCTTCAACACATTGGAGGGAACACGTTGGTTGGATTACGTTGCTGTGCCGCCTTTAAAAGGTCCTACTGGTGTCCAAGCATCCAAATACATTCCACAAAGTATCACATCTGGATCATTTGTGATTACGAACAAAGCCAAGAACCCGGAAATTGCAATGCGCTTAGCTGATTTCCTTTACTCCGAGGAGGCCACCAATCGCGCCATTCTGGGCAGACCGGACATGGAATGGAAAGTAGCTGGTCCTAATGAGATCGGTATCAATGGCAAGCCTGCCAAATATACGTTAATCGGTAATACTTCACCTGGAGCAAAGAATGCAACTTGGGGACAAGTGGGTCCTTCCCTGCGTACGAACGAGTGGCGTTTAGCACAGACGGCTGATCCGAAAAATCCGCTGGAAGACATTTTATATAAAGAAACGCTGACGAAATACGAGCCTTATAAACCAGACCCTAAAAAGATGATTCCGGCCTTAAGCTTCACAAACGAGCAGACGGATGAAATCGCCAATATTAGCAAAACGATTGATGATTATCGGAAGGAGTCAACCGCAAGAATGATTATCGGGGACTTGGATATTGATAAAAAATGGGACGAATATTTGAAAAATTTGGATAGTATGAAACTGCCGAGGTACTTGCAAATCTACCAACAAGCATTCGATGCAAAGAAAAAATAAAGGTAAGTCCTTTAATGACCAATGGGAACTACGCTCCGCCTGCCTTATGGCAGGTGGGGCTTTTCTCAATTCGATAAAGGATGTGGAAGCCGTGCCCCTAACAAATCACATGTTGTATCATCAGCTTTCTGATTTAAGAGTGAAATTACTATATGCGAAGCATTCCGTATGTACCCAGGACTGGAAACATCTCAATTTTGTTCCCGCTTACAATAAATTCTATTATATTTGTGAAGGCGAAGGATGGATCCAAATTGACGGAAAGCTGTATCAACCGAAGTCTGGGCAATTGTTCTTCGCTCCAGCAGGAGTTAACCAATCCTTTTCGGTAACAAACGGTCCACCGTTTACCATGTACTGGTGCCATTTCACATCCAATATCAGTTTCAATCAACTCTTTCGGTCGATAGGGATCCCCCATATTATTAGTTTGGAGAATAGTTCGCGATTGTTGGGTTATTTCGAGGAGTTGATTATTAATCGAAGTCATGTTGGATTGACATCTTCCATTAAAATCCAGGCGGCCTTGCTTGAAATGATGGCTTTTTATATCGACGAAGGATGGAAGGAAACAAAAATAAATATCAAGCTTTCATCCGTGAACAAATTGGTTAACACAATCAAATACATTGATGAGAATTTGGACAAAGAATTGACCATTCAGGAGCTATCGCAAATGGTACATTTTCATCCCAATTATTTCATTCGTTATTTTAAAACACATTTCGGCGTCTCGCCAATGCGGTATATTTACGATCGAAGGATGGAGAAGGCCAAAGAACTACTCGTGTACTCTTCCTTCTCTGTGACCGAAGTGGCTTATATGACAGGCTTTCAAGATGGCTCCTATTTCTCGACCACCTTTAAAAAACATGTAGGCATGTCACCATCCGAGTATCGTCAGGTTTATCAACTAGGTTAGTTTAACAAAAAAAGTAGTTAGTAGCACTTATTCCTATTTTTATGAAAACGCTTTAATATGAGTGGGTGAATGAATAAGGAGGTGCGATATCTCCAATTAATGATGTTGCATGGCATGCCATGAAGTCGAGCATGATGTCAGCAAATACCCCAGCCGATGGGGATGTGTAAAGAGGGTTGTATAATGTCAGCTTTCATCATTTCTCACCTCAAGAAGAAGCATTATGGTTTTAATTTCTCCCAAAAACAACTGATTTTATTTGGACTCATGTTTGCTTTTCTCATTGGTATGTTCCAGGGAAACCATGCCTCGGCCGCCGGGCCAATGGTGGTTGATAGTTTCGATGGTCCCATCACACAGAACGAAATTAATTCCTTCAAATCTTATATTCAGACGGTGGAGCCTGTTGTCTGGCCCAATACCGGCTCCATGCAAAGCGAATATGCGCAGGGTAAAAGTGGTGAGAACATCAAAGCGATGGGTCTCATGTATGAGTTAACGAATGATACGGAAATCCTCGACCGTATGATCTATTTCTGTGACGTGCTTCTTTCCCAGCGAAACGATATTCTCCCTGCTCCATATGGGCAGCGCACAGTATGGACCAACACGATTGCGCCAGTATGGCCAGGGAATAATACGGGTACGGCTACTGCTGACTCAGCCAATGGAGACTCGATTGGTCATCTTGCCTATTGTGGCAGACTGATCCTCCAGACTCCGGCAATTACGAATACGACTGTTCCAATTGGCGATGCTTATGGACATGGCGCGACCTATGTTCAACGTGCAAATACCTTTATTACTGAGGCCGATTATGTGGTTAGCCAATTCCTCTTTCCGAAGCTGTTAGATCTTTCGAGGGGGAATAAACTGTATTTCCAAACGCAATCGCCTTACATGCCTGGCGGCGTATTCCCGTGGAATCAGCAGATGATGATCACATATGGCTTACAGAATTTGGCGGCGGCTCATGCGATTAAAGGAGATAATCCTTCTCTCGTTTCACAATACGACGGGATTGTTCAGACGAATCTGAATTGGTTTTTCAGCGACAATTCAGCTAAACAAACTTATACGGACAGTAAAGGAAATACAGCCTATAATTGGGGCTATAATCCGACCCTACTGGGAGGCGAAGATTCCAATCACGGCGCACTGGATATATCAGGCTTTTATCGAGCTTTTCTAATCGGTCGTTATGGCATTACAGCGTCGATGATGACGCCATTTGCCAACATGTATGCCGACGTAATGATGAGGGGACCTGGTGATTACGCGGGTCGAGTTGACGGTACAGATGGAACGGGGCATGGTGCGCCGACGACTTATCCTCGTAGCGGCTATCTCCAATTAGCAGCGCTCCGCCCAGATGTTTATTACACGTTGGCCAATGCGACCATGCCTAATATGACAAGTACAACGATGGCTTCATTCGCCCGTCTTATGTATGTGAAAAACCAAAGATACACGGGCAGTGATACGCAAGCACCGACTGCACCGACCAATTTGACCGCAACCGCAGCATCAAGCAGTCAAATCAATTTGAGCTGGACGGCTTCTACAGATAATGTGGCCGTTACTGGTTATAACGTCTATCGTGGTTCTACACTAGTCGGTACTTCTACAACGACATCTTTCACCGAAACAGGACTCAGTGCTTCGACGGCCTACAGCTATACGGTAAAAGCGAAGGATGCAGCAGCTAATGTATCAGCAGCGAGCAATACAGCTAGTGCAACAACATTGGTCTCTTCTGGCAATCTCGCATTGGGCAAAACGTACAGTGCCTCCACCACATGGAGCACATCTTACTTGGGGGATAAAGCCTTTGATGGAGACGCAGCGACTCGCTGGTCAGCATCGAGTGGTTCCTTTAACAATCAATGGATTAGTGTTGATTTCGGCTCACCTGTCACATTCAACCAAGTCGTGATCAAAGAAATTTCGTTCCCGAGGGTCACGGCATACAAGCTCCAGTCCTCGGCGGATGGAACGACCTATACGGATATAGCTGGAACGACAGGAACGACAATCGGTTCAAATAAAACAATTACCTTTTCTAATGTGAGCTCCAGATATGTAAGACTGTATATCACTTCAGCCAGCAACATACCGAATATTGAGGAGATGGAAGTGTACGGCACTACCGGAGCGGATACAACTGCACCATCAGCACCGTCCAATTTAACAGCAACTGCGGCATCCAGCAGTCAAATTAATTTGAGCTGGGCAGCTTCGACAGACAATGTGGGGGTAACGGGCTATAATGTCTATCGCGGAGCCACTTTGGTCGGATCTGCTACGACAACCTCCTTCAATGATACAGGACTCACTGCTTCAACAGCCTACAGTTATACGGTAAAAGCAAAGGATGCAGCAACTAACGTTTCAGCCGCAAGCAATACAGCTAGTGCAACGACGCAAGCGCCTCCAGATACCCAAGTGCCGACAACACCGACGAGCTTGACAGCAACGGCAGTATCCAACAGTCAAATCAATTTGAGCTGGAGTGCTTCGACAGATAATGTGGGGGTAACGGAATACAATGTATACCGGGATGGCACATTAGTTGGCTCTTCAACATCGCCATCATACAGCGATACGGGACTTAGTGCTTCGACCACATTCAGCTATACGGTAAGAGCAGAGGATGCAGCAGCTAACTTGTCCGCAGCAAGCAATACAGCGAACGCAACGACGCAATCTGGCGGGGGCAATCTCGCATTGGGCAGAACGTACAACGCATCTACGACATGGAGCGCGACTTATCCTGCGGCAAATGCGTTTGATGGCAGCTCAGCTACCCGTTGGTCAGCATCGAGTGGTTCCCTGAATAATCAATGGATCAGCGTAGACTTGGGTGCCGCTACCTCTTTCAATCAAGTCGTTATCAAAGAAATTACTTTCCAGAGGGTGACGGCTTTCAAGCTCCAGTCATCGAGCGACGGCACTACCTACACAGATATTGCAGGCACAGCTGGCACAACGATCGGCGCTAGCAAGACGATCAATTTTACCGGTGTAAACGCTAGATATTTGCGGTTATATGTAACCACTGCCAGTGCCGTACCAACAATCGACGAGATAGAGATATACAATAACGCAGGGAATCTGGCATTAGGCAAAACGTATAACGCGTCTACGATATGGAATGCTTCTTATCCGGCTGCTAATGCCTTCGATGGAGACACTTCCAATACGTCCCGCTGGTCAGCGTCGAGTGGTTCCCTGAATAATCAATGGATCAGCGTCGATTTTGGTGCTGCCATCACATACAATCAGGTAGTTATCAAAGAAGTCACGTTCCAGCGAGCAACGTCTTACAAGCTCCAGTCATCGAACGATGGCACAACCTTTACGGACATTGCTGGAACATCGGGAACGGTAATCGGTACCAATAAAACGATCACCTTTTCCTCCATTTCATCCAGATATATGCGACTTTATATCAGCACGGCAAGTGATACTCCGACGATAAACGAGATGGAAATATATAATCAGTAATTCAATTGTCTCTTTTATCTGCGAACATACTTGAAGTGGAGGTATTAGCATGGATGAGATCCAAGTAAGACCTGTCAAAAATATGATGAGCAAGTGGTCAATTGCTGTGATATGCGTTACCCTTTTTACGGCACCCATTCTTTCGCCGGCTTTCGAGCAGAGTGCCCATGCTGCAGGTGAGCAAAAGCCTTTTCCGCAACAAGTCAGCTATCCAGGGATTACTAAGCCTGATCATATTTCGCAGTCTCAAATGAATACAGATGTCGCAGCTTATTATAATTCATGGAAATCAAGCTATTTGAAAAACAACTTGTCCTCCTTGCCTGGCGGTTACTATGTGAAAGGGGAAATAACTGGTGACGCAGATGGGTATGTACCCCTAGGCTCTTCAGAGGGTCAAGGATATGGAATGGTCATTACGGCGTTAATGGCAGGCTATGACACCAATGCAAAAACGATTTACGACGGGCTATTTAAGACAGCTAGAGCTTATAAAAGCACACAAAATGCCAATTTGATGGGTTGGGTAGTGGCAGATAACGCTGGCGCACAAGGACATTTTGATTCGGCGACAGACGGTGATATGGATATTGCTTATTCCCTGATTCTGGCTCATTATCAATGGGGATCAGCAGGAACGATTAATTACTTAGCGGAAGCCCAAAAGATGATTACGGACGGAATTAAAGTCAGTAATGTTACAACCAATAATCGATTAAACTTGGGCGATTGGGATGGCAAAAGCGTTTTGAATACGAGACCGTCTGATTGGATGCTCTCTCATTTAAGAGCCTATTACGACGTTACGGGTGATCAAATTTGGTTGAATGTCATTAATAATCTGTACAGTGTTTACAGTTCGTTCAGCACTTCTTATTCGCCAAGTACAGGGCTGATTTCGGACTTTGTTGTCGGTAATCCTCCGCAACCAGCTCCCGTCAATTATTTGGATGAGTTTCCTGAAACGAACGAGTATAACTACAATGCGGCTCGCGTACCGCTCCGAATCGTTATGGATTACGCGCTCTATGGAGATGCGAGAGGAAAAACAATCGCTGACAAAATGGCTGTTTGGATTAAGGGGAAAACAGGCGGTAATCCGAACAATGTGAAAGACGGTTATAAGTTGGATGGAACTGTGACTGGTTCAGCTAGCGGACCAGCAGGCGTTTTCGTCTCTCCATTCATTGCAGCAGCCGTTACGAACAGCAGCCATCAAGCCTGGATCAATGCGGGATGGGATTGGATGAAAAGCCATAAAACAGGCTACTACGACGAAAGCTATACGTTGTTAAACATGCTTTTCATCTCAGGTAACTGGTGGAAGCCAGTGGCAGGTAGCACACCGGATACACAAGCTCCGACAGCACCAACGAATCTGACGGCATCGGTCATATCGGGCAATCAAATCGATTTGAGCTGGGCGGCTTCAACAGACAATGTAGGCGTAACGGGCTACGATGTATATCGTGGAGCTGCTCTTGTCGGATCTTCGACGACAACTTCATACAGCGATACGGGACTTAGTGCATCGACAGCTTATAGCTATACGATCAAAGCCAAAGATGCGGCAGGAAACGCATCCGATGCAAGCAACACAGCAAGCGCAACGACGTCATCTTTGTCGGGGAATCTCGCTTTAGGTAAGACCTATAGTGCTTCAACGACATGGAGTGCATCTTATCTAGGTGATAAAGCGTTTGATGGTGATGTTGCGACTCGTTGGTTTGCATCGAGCGGTTCTTTTAACGATCAATGGATTAGTGTTGATTTCGGCTCACCTGCCACGTACAACCAAGTCGTGGTCAAAGAAATTTCGTTCCCGAGGGTCACGGCTTACAAGCTCCAGACCTCTAGCGACGGTACCACTTATACAGATATCGCAGGCACGGCAGGTACGACAATCGGCGCCAATAAAACGATTAACTTTGCGAGTGTGAGCTCCAGGTATTTAAGACTGTTTATAACCACAGCCAGCAACATACCGAACATCGATGAAATGGAAGTATATGGCCCAAGCGGAACAGATACAACGGCACCAACAGCACCGACAAATGTGACAGCAACGGCAGCATCAAGCAGTCAAATCAATTTGAGTTGGAGCGCTTCGACAGATAATGTGGGCGTAACGGGGTATGATGTCTATCGTGGCGCTGCCTTGGCCGGATCTTCGACGACAACTTCGTTTAGTGATACGGGACTCACAGCATCGACCGCATACAGCTATACGATAAAGGCGAAGGATGCGGCAAGTAATTTTTCTGCTGCTAGCAATACGATCAGCGCAACGACTTTGGGAGCAGGGGGCAATCTCGCATTGGGCAAAACATATAGTGCCTCAACGATATGGAATGCGTCTTATCCTGCCGCGAATGCGTTTGATGGCGACATCTCGAATACCTCTCGTTGGTCCGCTTCCAGTGGTTCCCTGAATAATCAATGGATAAGCGTCGATTTCGGTGCTGCCACCACGTTCAATCAGGTAGTGATGAAAGAAATCACATTCCAGAGAGTAACTTCTTACAAGCTGCAGTTCTCGAACGATGGCACAACCTATTCGGATATTGCCGGTACATCAGGAACCGCGATCGGTGCTAGCCAAACAGTTAACTTCTCTCCGGTGACTTCCAGGTACCTGAGGCTGTACATCAACTCGGCAAGCGCGGTACCGACGATTAATGAGATGGAAGTATATAATTAATAAACACATGAACGACTACATAGCCGTAATAGGTATGTAGTCGTTTTTTCGCATAGGAACTTAGTTACATTTCAACTATTAATGGATAATCATAATTTTGTTGAATAGGTGCTTAAAAAACTAGTATGCGTGCAAGTGCCACAAAAACTATGATAAATGATGTAAGCGATTACAATGAATCTCGAAAATAAGGAGGGTACATAATGTTTGCTGCAATTCCAGCGAAAATGACAAAAGGATGGCGTAAATTACTAGTCTCATGCTTGGCGATTACGCTAAGTTGCTCGGGAATATGGGCTCCTTTAACGCCAAACGCATCTGCTGCCACAGGGGCGCCCATGGTGGTTAACAGCCTAGACGGTCCTGTTACGCAAGAGGAGATTAATTCGTTTAAGCAATATATCTTATCTACTTCTGTCGGTCTGCCGGTTAGTAATATAGGCAATGATTTCGTCTATGGTCCTAGCGGTCAGAATGTAGAAGCAATGGGTTATATGTACGAAATTAGTGGAGATCAAGCTATACTCGATCGGATGATTTCATTTAGCGAGAATATGCTTTCAGCTAGGAATAATCCAGTTACCGGCCGTGTTTTATGGAATGGAAACAGGGAGCTGGCATGGCCAAACAAAAAGGTTGGCGAAGTTAATAGTGATGGCTTGCTCATTGATGGTTATTCAGGCAGCGAGAATGGCGATGTGATCGGACACATTGCTTACAGTGCGAAACTGATTCTTCAGAACAAGTCATTGTGGAACAAAGTTGTTCCTTATGGCAATGGTTTGCTATACGGTGAGACGTATTTGCAACGCGCGAAATCATACATTACCGAGTTAGATAAATCCATGGATACGTATATGATCCCGAATTTCGTGAAGCCAGATACATTGCGCCAGTATTGGCCGAACGATGCACGCTGGAGTACAACGGGAAGTGGAGCTCCTAACTCAGCGATTCCATGGAATCAGCAAATGATGATCAATAACGGTTTTATGCGTTTGGCGGAATGTCATGAACTGCTAGCCGACGATCCGACAAGAGTAGACCTCTATGACCGCATTGTCCAAGCATCGATCGATTGGTTTACGGCTTCCTTAGAACCCTATCAAGTACAAGGTCATGATGTGTATAAATGGTGGTATGTGGCTGACTACTTCGGCAAAGTTGAGGATGCGGATGGTGTTCATGCGGCGAATGATATTATGGGCATGACGAGGGCATACGATCGTGGGAAATATGGCGTTACGCAAGACACATTAATCAAGCTCGCCAATACGATTCGATATGTAATCTCGACTGGCACAGGTAATTTCTATTGTAAAGTGGATGGACTCCCAACTAGCTGTACATTGACAAATCTCTGGAGTGAATATCTGCATATTTCACCTTACACGACGGATACAACTGTCTATAAATTGCTTACAAACCCCTACTATATGAGCACGGTATTAACCAGTCCCATCTATTTTGCCCGCATCATGTGGGTGAAAGACCATATGAGCTGGACGCGTCAGGTTGATGCTGATTTATCACCAACGTGGGAAGCGGAAAGTTATTCAAGTAGGGAAGGCTATTTTACAAGAGGGGCTTGTGACACATGCTCCAAAGGCGCTTTCATGCAATCTCCTGAAGAGGGGACAGCCACATTAACGTATGATCTGAATGTCTCGCATGGCGGCAGTGTGTACCTACATGTGTTAGGCTCCTCAAGTGGTGCAGCTGAAGGAAGCCTCCAGGTATCCGTGGATGAAGGGACTGAAGTCCATTTGCCTACAGCTGCGGGATCGACTTGGGGATGGACGACGGCCGAATTGCCTTTTGTACTAACAGATGGATTCCATGAGGTTAACATAAAGTCGCAAGGAAACGGTGCCCTGCTGGATAAGCTCGTTTTGTCTAAGAGCCATACACCGCCAATTGAATCATTATTGCCAAAATTAACGGATATTCAAGTCAATGGTGTATCTATCGCTAATTTCTCACCTTCTACGTATGCCTACGCAGTTGCAGTGCCGCTGGGTACGAAGGTCATTCCAACGATAAGTGCAGCTAGTAGTCATATTGTGGAGATTGCGCAACCTCAGCAAGTGTTTGGAACGGCTATCGTTACCGTGAAGGATCGACAAGATCCCTATTTGCAAGCTAAATATGAGGTGCAGCTGACGGGTTACCCTATTTACGGTGAGGTTCCGGATCGTTTCATTACTTATCCCATTCAAGCTGTGTCGGCTAGCGTAGGTTATCATGCGAGCTTCCCACCGGCGAGTGCCATCGATGGTGATTTAACAACCCGTTATGCAGCAAAGGGAATTACGCATTGGATTCAATTTGATCTAGGTGTAGTGAAACCTGTACGTTCTGTGCTTCTTGCATTCCTGAAAGGGGATGTCGACAAGTATAACTTTGATTTGCAGGTATCGGAAGATGGCGTCAGCTGGAAGACTGTGTTTAGCGGGAAAAGCAGTGGCAAGACTGCAGGATTAGAGATTTTTCAGTTTGGGAAAGAAAACGCGCGATATGTTAAATACAACGGGAAAGGCAATTCCAAGGATACGTGGAACAATATCAATGAAATTTATATTGGCGGAGATTCGGATGTGACCGCGCCAGCCACGTCAGATGATGTGGGAAGCGGATGGCACAAGGATACACAAACGGTTCACCTCACTGCAACGGATGGAGGAAGTGGCGTTCTACATACGTATTTCAGTGTGAATGGCAGCCCTTATTCAGAGGGGACAGTTATTCAGGTCGATGGAGAAGGTGAAAATGAACTTACGTACTACAGCGTAGATGCAGCTGGTAACGAGGAAGCTCAGAGGGCAGTAACGATTCGATTGGATCGAAGTGCTCCTCGTATCACCTCATCAGTCTCCATGGCTGTTTACATGACAGATTCCATTCACTTGGACTTTGGAATCACGGATGCTCTCAGCGGTATTGCCAATCAAGTAATTCTACTCGATGGCAAACCAATTGATCCACCCTATGTCATTGAACCGATGTCACTTACACGGGGGAACCACGTAATTTCTGTTACTGCGACAGATCGGGCTGGCAATTCAACAACGCAGCAATTTAACCTGCAAGTTCAAATGGACTTAGATCACTTGGACGAAGTCATAACGATTGCGAAACAAAAAGGTTGGATTAAAAATGAAGGCATCTACAGCGGATTAATGACCCTCGTAAACCTGATTCAGAAGGCTTCGAAACAAGAGCTCAATCCAAAGCTATATGCACTACAAGCACTTGTTCAAGCGCAAAAAGGCAAATTCATCGAGGAATCGACGGCAGTACAATTGCTGGATTGGTTAAAAGTTTTACAGAATTAATAGTGAAGATCGCGAACAAGAACCATCCAGGTGAACGACCTTGGTGGTTCTTTTTGTCATAATCAGTGCTCCATCATAAAAAAAGACATAGGGGTATAAGTATGAACAATGACAAAGGGAAACAAGGATAGTAACATCGAGTCGGAGGTCGTTTTATTCTCATTTTAGTATAGCCACGTATGATGGGGAGGTTCTAACATGCAGTACAGACGATTAGGCAACAGTGGCTTAAAAGTAAGTGAACTCAGTTTAGGCAGTTGGCTAACCTATGGTGGAGCGATCGATGACAAACAATCGGAATCGATTATTGATAAAGCCTACGAGTTGGGCATAAATCTATTTGATACAGCGAACGTGTACCACAAAGGAGAAGCAGAACGTGTGGTGGGCAGGGCACTGTCCAAGTATCCAAGAGAATCCTACGTGCTAGCAACCAAGGTGTGTGTGCCCATGGGGGACGGACCTAATGACCGTGGATTGTCCCGCAAACATATAAGGGAGCAATGCGATGCCAGCTTGCAAAGACTCGGTGTGGATTACATTGACCTGTATCAGTGCCATAGGTACGACACGGATACTCCGCTGGAAGAGACATTATGTGCATTGGATGATCTGATCAAGCAAGGAAAAGTATTGTACACGGGTGTCAGTATGTGGAAAGCGGAGCAACTGCTTGATGCCGTTCATATAGCGAAGGCGCTGCGCTTACATCCCATTATCTCCAATCAGCCCCAGTATCATATGTTTCGACGCGGCATCGAAAAGGAAATTGTCCCTTTGAGTGTAAGGGAAGGAATCGGTCAGATCGTATTTTCGCCGCTTGCTCAAGGCATATTAACAGGTAAATATAAACCGGGGATGCCGTTCCCAAGCGATTCAAGGGCAGTAGATCCAGAGCAGAATGGCGCGATTTTTCAACTGATGAAGGATGAGCAGCTAGGTAAGGTGGAGAAGCTAATCCCCATCGCAGAGCGAAATGAATTAAGTGTGGCACAGCTAGCATTGGCATGGATTCTCCGCCTCGACAATGTTGCTAGCTGTATTATAGGTGCTTCCCGCCCCCAACAAGTGGAAGAGAATGTTAGGGCGTCGGGGGTCAAGCTATCCGAAAAGGATTTATGGGAGATTGAAGCGATATTACAGGCATAGGCTATCGCAGGAAAGGGGGAACTACCATGTCGACGAAGGATCATCTCATGGATAATGCAGAAGCGAATAATCTACAACAGATTCGTTTACAAGAGGAAGAGGTGCTGGTAGATGAACAGCGCGAGCAGCGAATAGCGTGGTGGCGCGAAGCAAAAGTAGGCATGTTCATTCACTGGGGATTATACTCATTGCCCGGCGGAGTTTGGAAAGGCGATCCCGTGAATGCGGCTTACGCGGAGCATTTGCAGTTGAGGGCTCAAATTCCGATTCACGAATACGAGCATATAGCCGATCATTTTCATGCTTCACAGTTTGATGCCAGTAAGTGGGTTCGAACTGTTAAGGATGCTGGTTTGAAATATATGATTTTTACAGCTAAGCATCATGAAGGTTTTGCCATGTACGATTCGCAAGTCAGCGATTATTCGATTGTTAAAGCAACTCCTTTTGGCAGAGATCCTGTGGCGGAATTAGCGGCTGCTTGTCAGCGCGAAGATATGGTTCTTTGCTTGTACTACTCACACGCAATGGATTGGCATCATCCGGATTCCCAAGGAAACACATTGGATTATCCGGCTAATATTGGCGCTTATGATGCGCTCCACACCTGGGAGAAGGATGATAACAAAAGCACCCGCTATGAGCGATACTTGCAAGAAAAAGCCTTCCCCCAAGTGAAGGAACTCTTAACGCAGTATGGCCCTATTGGCATTCTTTGGTTTGATTGTGGTCATAAAATCACGGATAAACAGGGTAAGCAATTTGTGGATTTGGTCCATGAGGTACAACCAGGCTGTTTAGTCAATCGCCGGGTTCGTCGTGAGGGATTCGGCGATTATGAGAACACAGGTGATAATCAACGCCATATGCGAACACCAAGGAGAGACTGGGAATCGATCGCAACGTTAAATCATTCGTGGGGCTATAACCAAACCGACCAACAGTGGCGAAGTGCCGAAGATATTCTCCATGATATGATCCATGTCGTTAGTATGGGTGGGAATTATGTCATCAATGTAGGGCCAACGGGGGATGGAGAGATTGACGCGAAATCAATCGAATTACTTGGCGTCATCGGCATTTGGTTAAAGGTGAATGGTGAAAGCATATATGGCTCTCAAGGAAGTCCGATCGGTAGAACACCATGGGGCCGCTGTACGTTGAAAGGAAATACGTTATATCTGCACGTTTGGGTTTGGCCTGCTCGAGGGGAGCTATTGCTGCCTGGTTTGCTTAATCCAATTCAGAAGTGTTACCTGTTGGGAGATTCGTCGAAACGAAACTTACCCCATCAATTGTTGAATGATTCTGGTGATCATATCATCCATCTGCCTACAGAAGCGCTTGATCCAATCTGTACCGTAGTAGCTGTGGAATTTCAAGGAGAAATAACTTCAAATCCGAAACAAGTCGTAGTTGCCAATGGTGTGTCTCATGTATTCGGGGTATTTGATGGTGAACTAACCGGACAGACAATTCGTTATGATACGGGGAAAAAAGGGAGAGACAACCTTAAAAACTGGTCTTCTATGCTAGACTCGATCTCGTGGGAGTTTCGCGTGATAAAAGGTGGCGCATATCGGGTTGCTGCTGTGTATGGGGCAGGTGATTCATCCGTTGGAGGCATCTTCGAGATTACAGCGGGTGACAATAAGTTAGTTGCTAGCGTCATGCAAACAGGTGGGGAGTACGAATTCCAGAACTTTGAGATAGGGCCATTTTATTTTGATAATTTAGGTGAATATACTCTGACTGTCCGGCCTCAAGCTATTTGCGGTGCTGTATTAATGAACCTAAAAGAAATTAGATTAATGAGTGTCTAGCTAAAGAATAAACAATAGAAGGAGAGCGATTGTATGCTTTACAATTTCATGCCTGCACCTGTGAACGGGGGCTTCCAAATGGAAGATTACTGGGTCTGGTGCGGATCCGTAGTTCAAGGCGAAGATAGCAGATTTCACATGTTCGCCTCCAGATGGCCGAAGTCACTTCCGATGCATCCAGGTTGGCTTGTCCAGTCGGAAATTGTACGTGCTGTTGCCGATCAGCCCGAAGGGCCCTTTACGTTTCAGGAGGTAGTCCTACCTGCACGTGGAGCCGAATATTGGGATGGCCGCAGTACACATAATCCGCATATCGTTAAGCATAAAGACAAGTATTTATTGTTCTATATGGGGTCAACACATCCTTTTCCTGATCCAATTGCTGGTGATGGATATGACCTCCAAGATCCGCGATGTATTGTAGCGCGAGCGAACAAGCGCATTGGATTAGCGGTAGCAAACAGTGTTAACGGACCATGGGAGAGACGCGATGTCCCTATTGTATCTACAAGGCCAGGGAAGTTCGACAGCTTCTTAACGTCCAATCCTGCACCATGTGTAGAGGAAGATGGTTCTGTGTTATTAATTTACAAAGCTAGACAATATGAAGGTCATGGCCATGGAAAGATGACGTTTGGCGTTGCGCGTGCGCCACATTATGAGGGTCCTTATCTGGTAATGAGTGAAGAACCGCTATTCCCGCCAGACGTTCATCTAGAAGACCCTTTCATTTGGCGAACAGAGGACGGATATGAATTAATAGCGAAGGACATGGACGGCAATTTGTGTGGTGAAAAGTATGGCGGCGTACACGCATCTTCCACGGATGGCATGAATTGGCGAATCCATCCCTCACTCGCCTATTCCCGAAATGTGAGTTGGGATAATGGGGTCACACGCACAATGGGCAATTTGGAGCGACCTTTTCTATTCTTTCAGAATGGGAAGCCAACGCATCTGTTCGCAGCTACATCGGATGGAACCAAGGGCTTTCATGATGCGACGCAGACGTGGAATATGGTCATTCCGATAGGCCAAGATGAATAACAACTGGAATCAACGTAAGGAGGTTGAGGCGTGATGTCTAGAACGGAAGCTGTGCGCGAAGCCAATCTCGCACTAGCATGCGCGGTAACATGTAGTTCAGAAAGTGCGAATGGCGCTGGCAGTCAAGCGGTAGATGGTTCCGAAAGAACCTATTGGCAGCCATTAGGTTCTGATCAGAAGGATGATAACCTCGTCTGGTTAACGGTTGATCTTGGCCGAAATTTCTCGTTCAATAAAATCCAATTAAAGCTTGCGTCAGGCTTCATAAGTAGCTACCGTATCCGTTATTCTCATGACGGAGTAGCTTGGCAGGATGCATATAGTCGGCAGACAGCTGTAGGCGGAATTCGAACGGAAGAAATAGCTGTTTTCCCGAGAGTTATCGGACGTTATGTATCACTGGATGTGATGCTATTTGATCCTGAACGGGATGTTCAACTCATCGATTTCGGCATTTATGAACAGGCTTCCATTCCGTCGGGTCCCTTGTTAGATCACCTTGTCTTCAATGTTGGAGGCATGGATTACGGTCAAGACGATACGCTAGCAATGCAAGTGAACA
Source organism: Paenibacillus sp. LjRoot56 (assembly GCF_964253335.1). Classification (NCBI taxonomy): domain Bacteria; kingdom Bacillati; phylum Bacillota; class Bacilli; order Caryophanales; family Paenibacillaceae; genus Paenibacillus; species Paenibacillus sp. LjRoot56. The sequence continues at coordinate 1,098,640 of NZ_CAXURV020000004.1, read as the reverse complement.
ATCAAGCGCAATTGGCATGGAGAGGGATTATGACAGATGGTTCGGACGCCGATTTGACGAAAGCGGAGGTCACATTTAGCAGTAGCAACGAAAATGTGATGTCGGTAAATGAAAACGGCAAACTGACCAGTCATCAATCAGGTATCACCCAATTTCTAGCTGTTGTAAATTTAGATGGTGTGACCAAAGAATCTAGTTTCTTCGTCGATGTTTTTGATTCAACGGAGTGGGTGGTCGATCTTTCGTTAGAACATCCTTCCTTAGTCTGCGAGACGGGGCAGCCAGCTTTCTTGGATATGGACAGCCCATTTCCAGCATTGCATATGCGAACGGCTGATGCGATAACTGTGCAAGTAACTTTAGTGAATGTAACTGCAGATCAGCAGATGTGGACACATTCAGCAACGAAATTTGCAGCGGGCGAGGCAGCAATATTTACATTTCCTGGCGAAGTGAGGCAGGCCGGACAATACCGGATAAACGTAGAAATCGAAATAGAAGGTGGACTGACTTTCTTTGATGCCTTTTATTTTACAGTCCAGAATCCGCTGATTCCGTTGGAAGGGCAAAGTCGCATCGTTCATATAGGCGAGAATGGGAAATTGGCTTATGTGCCTGATTTCAAGGGGAATCAGATCATCGATTTCTCCAATTGCGGATATGGTGGAGGCGGCGTAGCGATCCCAGATATCGCACCCGTTATATCACTTGAACCCGTGGAGGGAGATAATACGACGCACATTCAGGACGCGATCGATCAGGTAGCTGCATTTCCTCGATCTTTGTCAGGGTTTCGGGGCTCTATTCTACTAAAGAAGGGCGTCTACCCAATTGATGGTACATTGGAAATTAAGGCAAGTGGTATTGTATTACGCGGTGAGGGTCACGAAGATGGCGGCACCTTGTTATATGCGACAGGGACGAAACAGCGGGATCTCATTGAAATTAGAGGGGAAGCCTCTCCTACCCTATTACCGGATACACTAACCTCCATTAGTGATCTGTATGTACCATCAGGTGCACGTACGATCCATGTGCAGGATGCTTCTTGTTATCGTGTAGGCGACACCGTCAAGGTGCTTCGATACGGAAATGAACGCTGGATTCATGCTATTGGCATGGATGCGATTCGGATGAGACCAGTTACAGGTGGAACCGTTCAATGGCCTCCGTTCCAACTGGAGTTCGACAGAGTCATCACCCATATGGTCGGCAATTGCATTACACTGGACGCTCCTATCGCGAATGCGATTGAATGCCGCTGGGGTGGCGGGGCTCTTATGAAATACGAGGATGAAGGCCGTATTGAACAGATCGGTATCGAGGATTTGCGAGTGGTTGTTTCGTATGATCCAGGTATCTGTGACACGAGAATTGATGGCAATGAGGGCACTGCAACCTACATGGCTGATGAGCAGCATGCGATTAATTGTATCTACCTGGATCATGTCATAAACGCATGGGTACGCAATGTAGTTGGCTTCCATTTCCAACACGCATTAGTGCAGGTTGGTCGCGATACGAAATGGATTACCATTCAGGATTGCTCGGCATTCGCATTTATCAGCGTGATTACAGGAGGCCGTCGCTACCCGTTTCATCTCATGGGTGAGTTAACGCTTGTTCAGCGAGCTTATACAGAAACCGCAAGACATGCTTTTGCAGTTGATGCGCGCGTTGCAGGGCCAAATGTATTTCTCGATTGCGAGTCGCAAATGGATTACAACTCGAGTGAACCTCATCATCGGTGGTCAGTGGGCTGTCTCTATGACAATGTAAAGGGTCGCATCCATATTCAGGATCGAGGGTGGTTAGGGAGCGGCCATGGATGGTCTGGGGCAAACTATGTTACTTGGAATACCTCGAACGAGTTGCTCTCCCAACAACCTCCAACCGCTCAAAATTATGCGATCGGACACGTCGGAAGTCAAGGCAAGCCACTCCTCCCAAGTCCCTACGATCAACGACTGCGCAAGGAAGCCTACTGGGAAAGCTTTGGAAGCCATGTGGAACCACGCAGTCTTTATATGCAACAGTTACAGGACCGTCTCTTACAGCCTAATCTCACATAAGGAGTGAACTAAGTTATGTCCAATGCTGCAACGATTGAAAAGTATGAACACATCATCTCGAAGCTTATACGGCAAATGAAAACTTTAAAACCAGCCTTTCAAGAAAATGTTGCGATTGGCATTGTTTCTATGGACAATTGGGAGTGGCCTCAGGGCGTTGGATTGTTTGCTTTGTACTCCTATTATAAGGAAACAGGCAACTTGATGATTAGAAATGAGCTCATTCAATGGTTTGACAAGCGGATCGCTGAAGGTTTACCAGACAAGAACGTAAACACGATGTGCCCAATGCTGACGTTAAGCTATTTGGCTGAGGAAACAGGGAATCCGACTTATGTGGCGCTTTGCAGAGAATGGGTCACCTATGTCATGGAAGATATGCCTAGGACGGACGAAGGCGGGCTTCAACATTGTGTTACCCGGAATCTGAACGAGGGACAATTGTGGGATGATACTTTGTATATGACCGTTTTGTTCGTTGCACGTATGGGTGTCCTGTTACAAGATGATGCCTATTTCCAAGAGAGCATCAGACAGTTCCTAGTCCATCTCAAATATTTATCGGATGTGAAGACAGGACTATTCTTTCACGGGTGGACATTTCTCGGGCATCATCATTATGCGCAAGCCTTATGGGCACGTGGCAATTCTTGGTATACAGCAGGACTGGTCGATTATCTGGATATCGCTCCTCTCCCAGCGGGGGTAAGTCAGTTCCTGATCTCGTCGCTCGAACGACAGGTGAGAACACTTGCCGCACTTCAGCATGAAAGCGGCCTATGGCATACATTATTGGATCAGCCTGATTCGTATTTGGAAACATCGGCTTCTTCAGCATTCGCCTATGGCATCTTGAAGGCAGTGCGGAAAGGTTTTATTGATGAGCGTTATCGCGCTGTGGGACTGAAAGCACTGGAAGGAGTCATGAGCAAAATTGATGATGAAGGAATTGTCCATGGTGTTTCTTACGGTACAGGCTTAAAGAATAACCTTGATTATTACCGCAACATCAAACAATGTCCGATGCCGTATGGGCAGTCCATGGCATTGATGCTCATGGTGGAAGCATGTAAATAAATCAACCGAATATCTCTCGGAAGTCCATGCAAGTGAGCATGGGCTTCTTTATATGCCATAGATATCCATATTTGAATAGCGAGTTTAGGTAATGAGGGTAATCAGTTTCGATTTTGAGGATGCATTCACGATTATGATGATGCTTATTTTCAGTGAGTTGTATTAAATTGGAGGAGAGTGTACGCACTCGACTTGAATGAAAGGAGTTCATAGATTAGATAGGATGCAAGGGTTCAAATGAAAATTAAGGGAGGATGTATTTATGCGAAAAGGTAAAAATGTAGGTATTGTTATGTTATTAATTAGTTTGTTTCTTACCATGATTCCTTTCGTTGGTTATGCGGCAGATGCGAAACTGACGGTCGCGGCATCTGGGGTAACGGCAAGTAGCGATGATGGGAATGTGCCTGCCAATACGGTGGATGGCAACTTAACGACACGTTGGTCAGCAAACGGAGATGGGCAGTGGATTAAATATGATCTGGGCGCAGTGAAAAAAGTATCTTTCATTAAAATCGCTTTTATAAGTGGAGATACGAGAACTTCGAATTTTGATATTCAAACATCTACAGACAATGTTACGTTTACGACGGTTCAGGCCAATGTGACGAGCAGCTTAAATACAAGCTTGCAGACCTTTGATTTCCCCGATGTAGACCCGGCCCGTTATGTGCGGATTGTCGGACATGGCAACTCTGCGAACTTATGGAATAGTTATACAGAGGTAGAAATTTACGGTGACACTTCTGCAAGCGCTTCCGTAGATACGAAATTCGCTATCGCTGGGGCTTCCGTAACTGCAAGCGCGGATGATGGCAACGTGCCTGCTAACACAGTGGATGGCAACTTAACCACTCGCTGGTCAGCTAGCGGCAACGGTCAATGGATCAAGTACGATTTAGGCTCAAACGTCAGGGTTGCCTATATCAAAATGGCCTTTGTAAGCGGGGATACGAGAACCTCCACGTTCGATATTCAAACGTCCACGGATAATGTGAATTTCACGACGGTTCAGGCGAATGTGACGAGTAGTTTGAATACAAGCTTACAAACTTTCGACTTCACGGATGTAGCGTCAGCTCGCTATGTGCGAATTGTTGGGCATGGCAACTCCGCAAACTTATGGAACAGTTATACCGAGGTGGAGATTTACGGTGAAGCCCCAGTAATACCGGGTGTTTCTGTTTCCACTTCCGCACAGTTAGCAACTGCCTTAAGCAATGCAAGTGCAGGTACGACCATCGTGCTAGCCAATGGGACTTACTCGCAAACAGGACCTTTTGTCTTAAGTAACAAAAATGGCACAGCGAGCAACCCCATTACGATTAAAGCAGCTAATTCAGGTCAGGCAATCATTTCCGGCGGTGCTTCACTTCAAATTCAGAATTCGTCTAATGTCGTAATCGAGGGATTGAAGTTCACAAACTTAGGAAATACAGCACTCCTTTTAGATGGTTCTAATAATATTCGAGTGACTCGAAATCGATTCGCTTTACAAGCAACTGGAGGAACACTGATCTGGCTGCAGGTTAGTGGCGTCAATAGTCATCATAATCGCATTGACCATAATGATTTTGGTCCGAAGAGCGACACGGATCCGCTTATTGCCTATCAAGGTGACGGTAACGGAAACATTTCTCAGTACGACATTATTGAATATAATTATTTTCATGATGTGGGTCCATGGGTCGCGAATGGCAAAGAAACAATCCGTCTTGGTTTATCCGGAATTTCCTTGTCCAATGGGTATAATACGATCCAGTACAATCTGTTTGAGAATTGCGATGGCGAACCCGAAATCGTTTCTGTGAAAAGCAGTAATAATACGGTTCGCTATAATACCTTCAAGACGTCCAAGGGTGGACTCACGTCAAGACATGGGCATAGCAACTCCTTTTATGGAAACTATTTCTTAGGTGATGGTGTAGAATCGGAACAAGCAGGTATCCGCATTTATGGCAACGATCATAAGATTTACAACAATTACATGGAAAATCTAACAGCCAACGCGATCATTCTTGATAATGCGGATTATGATGGGGGTACAAGTGGCTATCCGTCCAACCCATCAGCGGATGATTTGAAAGCACAATGGAAAATTTACCGAGCACAAGTCGTCAACAATACGATTGTGAACAGCACGACGGGGATCATCGTAGGTTCTGGTAAACCCTTAGCTCCTCAAGACAGCAGGGTAGCTAATAATATCGTAAAAAATTCCACAGGGACTCTGTATTATGAAGTTGGCACCACCAACACGGTATTTGAGGGGAACATAGGAAACGGCAGCACTGTAAGCAACAATGCTTCGAGGACAACTGCTCAAATCTGGGCAACAAACCCATTACTCACGACGGTAAACGGCTTGCAAAAGTTGTCATCCACAAGTCCGGCGATCAATGCAGCAGTAGGAAGCTATACGTATGTGACAGAGGATATGGATGGAGAAACACGTTCTTCTAATGACGTTGGAGCGGATGAACGCTCTTCAAGCACATCCTTTGGGAAACATCCACTGGTAGCAACAGAGGTTGGACCTAATGCACCATAAGTAAGGTATCGTTCGTTTAAAGATGATTATCAATCAAGAGCGCAACAGCTTGGCTGTGCGTTCTTAATTGATTTTGTAATCGTTATCATTTTCATGATGTAAAGGCAGGATAATAGATGTGAAAAGAGAATAGTATTCTTGTGTTTGCGTTACTTCCGAGCTTTTACGATCTTAGACACTGTTTATGAATGGGACTAACTCAGCATAATTACTGTGTGAGGGGACGAAGACGATATGGCAGGAAATAAAGCAGTTGTGTACAGCAAACCAGGAAGTGTTGAAATTCGTGACACGGATTATCCAGAATTAGTATTAAAAGATGGACCTGGCGTTAATCCATTGAATGTCGGTAGAAAATGCGAGCATGGTGTTATTCTCAAAGTGATAACTACGAATATTTGCGGTAGTGATCAGCATATGGTTCGAGGTCGGACAACCGCTCCTTCAGGGCTTATTTTGGGACATGAAATTACGGGGGAAGTCATTGAAGTAGGTCGTGATGTTGAGTTTATTAAAAAAGGGGACCTCGTTTCCGTACCCTTTAATATTGCCTGTGGCCGATGCCGTAGCTGTAGAGAGCGGAATACCAATGTTTGCTTAAATGTAAATCCAGATCGTCCAGGTTCTGCCTATGGCTATGTGGATATGGGTGGATGGGTTGGCGGACAATCCGAATATGTGATGGTTCCCTATGCCGATTTTCAGTTGCTGAAATTCCCGGACAAAGAGAAAGCGATGGAGAAAATTCTAGATTTGACGATGCTTTCTGATATTTTTCCAACAGGTTATCATGGCGCTGTTAGCGCAGGCGTTCGTCCAGGCTCGACCGTATACGTAGCTGGGGCAGGTCCAGTAGGTCTTGCTGCTGCGCACTCTGCACAGTTGTTGGGAGCTGCTGTTGTCATTGTTGGGGACCTGAATGCAGAGCGCTTAGCACAAGCGAAAAGCTTTGGCTGCGAAACCGTTAATTTGCGTGAGAATGCGGATCTAGCCGGGCAAATCGATCAGATTCTGGGATTGCCTGAAGTGGACTCAGCGATTGATTGCGTAGGCTTTGAAGCACACGGTCATGGTAAAGCACATGGCGAAGCACCAGCAACCGTGCTCAATTCCATCATGGAAGTTACGCGTGCAGGAGGCAGCTTGGGGATTCCGGGACTTTATGTCACAGGTGACCCTGGTGCAGTGGATGAAGATTCTAAGATTGGGACGTTGAAAATTCGGTTTGGTTTGGGCTGGGCCAAATCACATACATTTGTTACCGGACAGACACCCGTCATGAAATATAACCGAGATCTGATGATGGCGATTCTTAGTGGCAAAGCACAGATTGCCAAAGCGGTCAACGCGACCCTCATTTCCTTGGCCGAGGCACCTCAAGCATATCAAGAATTTGATCGTGGTGTGTCGCGGAAGTTCGTCATTGATCCACATGGACTTGTAAAGTAATTGCATTATTTTAATTTGAGGCTGTCCTACATATGGGGCAGCCTCTTCGCGTTGCTAACTATTTGACGCTTTCATTGTCAATTGCATAGGGTCCTGAATACCTTGTTATAGATGCCTAAGCCTACGGGATATAAGAAGAAAGGATATGATCGCTAACCAATGAAAAGGACATATAAGGTCAATGAGATTGCACGTTTAGTCAAAAAAACGCAAGGAACAGTCGTGGAATGGTCCAAACAATTTGCTGATTTTCTTCCGACCACCGCTGTTGGAGGAAGCTTAAGATACACAGAAGAAGCTATTGAAGTTTTTCGAGTCATTGCAAAAATGAAAGATGCGAATAAATCACATAAGATGATATACGAACACTTGCAAGAACTGAGCCAGAAAGGAATTCGTACGCCAATTGGTGAAGAGAACCCTGTCACTCCTTCATCTGTGACTGTTCCGGAAATGAACGTAGAACTTGTAGAAAACAAAGTTAACCCGAATATAAGTAATGAAATCTTGGAATTACGTAACTTGATGCAGTTTTTAACGCAGAAAATAGAAGCCAATAAAACCCCGAAGCGTATAAATGAACAAGTAGATGACAGTCAAATGGTTGGTATATCATCTATTTCAAGTGCTAGACAAGTCGCGCCAACTAAAAATTACGTCAACGTTCTGTTTGATGAGCTTACGAACGAAGTCGCAGAACTTCGTAATATTGTTCTTACATTTATGGAAAAGATGATTGAAGTCACGAAGGACGCTAATCAGGATGAACGTTTTACAAAAATAGCTGAATCCTTAAATCTTCAATTTAATGGCATTTCCGAAGAAGTTGCAGAGCTGCGTAATATCATCAAGATTTTTACTTACAAGGTTGCTGAGGTCATTGAACAAGACGACAGCAACGAAGTTGCCGCTAACATTGATGTACTCAACCTACAATATAAGAGTGTTTCAGAGCAGGTTAATGAACTACAGCATGTTCTCTATACCGTTCAGCCTAGGATAATAGAAACGCTGGAGCACGATCTCAAAGGTGAAATGCTTGCAGGAACGAAGAAGCTGCAAGATCAACAACATGAAAGCTTCACGAAGTTAGAAGATGAGCTCCAAGAGCTCAATACCGTTCAACTCAAGACGACAGAAGCACTGGAGCAAAGTCTCAGAGAAGAAATACTTGCTTCAACTAATGAGCTGCACAAGCAACAACAAGAAAGTATCTCGACGTTGGAACAAGAACTCCAAGAGTTCTATACGGTCCAGCCCAAGATGAGAGAAGCTTTGGAGCATAATCTCAGAGGTGAAATGCAAGCAGTGACAAGTGAGTTGCAGAAACAATTTCAAGAAAGTGTATCGACGTTGGAACAAGAACTCCAAGAGTTCTATACCGTTCAGCCCAAGATGAGAGAAGCTTTGGAACAAAATCTCAGAGACGAAATACTGGCATCGGCAAGTGAGATACAGAAGCAGCTTCAAGGAAGTGTCTCGACGTTGGAGCAAGAACTCCAAGAACTCCAAGAGATCACTACTGTTCAGTCCAAGTTGACAGAAGCCCTGGAACAGAATCTCAGAGGTGACATGCAGGCAACAACAAGTAAGATAGAGAATCAACTTCAAGAAAGTATCTCCAGATTGGAACAGGAGCTCCAAGAGCTCACTACGATTCAGCCCAAGTTGACAGAAGCCCTGGAACAGAATCTCAGAGGTGACATGCAGGCAACAACAAGTAAGATAGAGAATCAACTTCAAGAAAGTATCTCCAGATTGGAACAGGAGCTCCAAGAGCTCACTACGATTCAGCCCAAGTTGACAGAAGCCATGGAACAGAATCTCAGAGGTGACATGCAGGCAACAACAAGTAAGATAGAGAATCAACTTCAAGAAAGTATCTCCAGATTGGAACAGGAGCTCCAAGAGCTCACTACGATTCAGCCCAAGTTGACAGAAGCCATGGAACAGAATCTCAGAGGTGACATGCAGGCAACAACAAGTAAGATAGAGAATCAACTTCAAGAAAGTATCTCCAGATTGGAACAGGAGCTCCAAGAGCTCACTACGATTCAGCCCAAGTTGACAGAAGCTCTGGAACAAAATCTCAGGGGTGACATGCAGACAACGACGACTGAGTTAAGGAATCAACTTCAAGAAAGTATCTCGAAGATGGAGCAAGAACTCTGTACCATTCAACCCAAGATCACTGAAGTTTTGGAGCAAAATCTCAGAAATGAAATGCATGCAGTGACCTATGAATTGCGCAAGCAACATAAGGAGAGTATCACAGAATTAGAGCAAGAAATGCGTAATAATTACGCTATCAATACAAAGAAATTAAATGAGCTAATCGATGAGGCAGTTAACAATCAAGCAGCTTCAAATGAAGAATTACTGGACAATCGATTTGACACGATATCGATACAGTTGTCTTCTCAACAACGTTTGCTTGATAAGCTTGCCAAATTTTTAGGCATTTAAGCAAGGACGGCATATAGAAGGCCACACGAACTGTGTGGCTTTTTTTATGTGCAGACTTTTTTGTTCTAAACGATGCTCCATACCGAGAGAATCCCCTTATTTTACCAAATAGTATGATACAATAGATCTTAAAAATTAATATGTTAATAATTATGGAGTGTGAAAAATGTGAGCGTTATTTTAAGTAAAGTCGGAGGCATTTTTATTCCTGTGAGTAACATTAGAGACGCAAGAGAATGGTATTGCGGCATTCTTGGACTGGAACCTACATTTAATATTATCGCTGACCATCTTTGTTGTATACCATTGGATAATAATGGGTCAAATCTTATTTTGGACAGTAAAATATATCATGTGGATGCTACTTATAGAAATCCAGCATTCCATTTTAACACAGATGATATACAGAAGGCTTACCAATTCATGACAGATAGCAATGTTGAAATAGTCACAGGTATCGAACATGGACATTGGTTTAATTTTAAAGATCCAGATGGCAACTTGTTGATGGTTTGCAAATGTTGAGGGAGTAATGCGAGGATTTCTATACATATGAAGCTCACTATGCTTACTTGAGTTTCGCGTGCGACAGGCGTCACCTAGCTCTGCGGAGTACGAAATGATAAAATGGTTGCGTGCGCGGAATATAAGAATGATGGAGGAACAACCTGTGCAAGTAACCATTGGTAAAATAAGTGAAATCAATAGGTATCCTATTAAGTCATTCGCAGGTGAGCGGTTGACATCTTGCCAAATTGAAGCCTATGGGATGCTAGGAGATCGGTTTGGGGCCTTTTATGATGAATCCAAATCGGGCTGGTGGCGATATGTTACGGCACGAAATATGCCTAACATGTTGACTTATCAAGCAAGTTATCTCAATGGAGATATCCATATATCAGCTGCTGATGGGCGAACATTCGGTTGGGATGACGCACTATTGAAAGAGATGCAAACCCAAACGAAGACTCCCCTTACCATGTCGCGATTAAAAGAGCAGCATCCAGAGCATCCACATCTACTCTCCGTTGATGGTGCCAGCATTCTTCTTATTACAGATGCTAGCTTAAGAAAACTCGAGAGTTTGTACGGCAAGGACTTGGATCAACGACGGTTCCGTGGCAATTTCGTAGTCGCGTTAGATGAACATGCCTGCTCCGAAGGAGAATGGATAGGTCGACAGATTGCTATAGGCGAAGTACAATTGCAGGTAGACAGCTTCTGTGATCGATGCATGATGATCACGATAGATCCGGATACGCTGGATAAGGATCCTTCGGTACTCAAAAAAGTAAATGAAGGCTTTGACCTGCAGTTTGGTGTTTATGCTTCTGTCGTTCAAACAGGTCAAATTCGACTAGGCGATTCGGTCAAATTCCTGTAATTCAGCATCTCTTGTAGCGGATAGGGACAGTCAAGTTTAAGTGAGGTATGCGCATGGAAAGAAAATATTGGGTCCCAGCACTGGAAAGAGCACAGGATGTTCTCCAGTTAGTAGCGGAACAGCCCTCTAGGCTAAGGTTGATGGACTTGAGCATTGCAACGGGGATTAATAAGAGCACGATGTTTTCGCTTTTACATACGATGGAGACGTTGAATTGGGTCATCAGAGAAAAAGGGGATACCTATGTGCTCGGCTCCTTTTTCGGTGTCATTGGCAATGCATATTTCGCTGGCATGTCGCTAGTGAAATTATTTGAGGAGAAAGCTACTCGTTCCGTGGAGCGACTCGGCGAAACCTTTCAGTTGGCTAGATTGGAGAAAGGTGAGCTTGTGTATTTGGCCAAAAAAGAGGCACCAGCGCAAGTTCGTCTCATCTCTGAGCCTGGTATGCGTTTGCTTGCTTACGCGACGGCGATGGGAAAAGTATTGCTCTCTGCTTTGGAGGATGCACAGGTGCTTGCCTTGTACGAAGAAGGCAGCTATCATGCTTTTACCCCGAAGACTGTTCAAAGCGGAGAAGAACTGCTGAAACAGCTTCGCATGATAAGAAAACAAGGCTTTGCAGTGGATCAAGAGGAGATCGTGCTCGGCTTCTGCTGCTTGGCCATGCCGGTTGTTGATCGTAACGGTAAGTGGATAGCGGCTGTAAGTTGCTCGATGCCCGTACATCAATGGACGCAGAAACAAGAGCTAGCTAAGGAAGAGATTCAGATCCTCACACAGGCGTTATCGGCAACCGTACCGCTGTAGCCACCAAGATGAAGTTTCAGGTAAACCAGTTAACACCCGCGGGTATCGGGTTGTATCTGGTTTATTTTGCGTTGACGCGAAAGATAGCTGATGATAGACTTAGTCTATGGAATTTTATAAACTAAGTTTACTATAATAAACTAAGGGGTGGAGCCAAGTGAGATTACTGAATAAAGTAATTCTGATTACAGGTGCTGGTTCAGGTATCGGGAGAAGCACAGCGCTTCTTTTTGGAAAAGAAGGAGCACACGTGATCGTCAATGATTTGGATGCGGTCAAAGGTGAGGAAACAGTCTCCGAAATTCAAGCTAACGGTGGAGAAGCGCTCTTCTTGCAAGCCGATGTAACGGATCCAGATTCCGTCAAAACGATGGTAGACCGAGCAATCGAAGCGTGTGGACGAATTGATGTGCTATTTAATAATGCAGGAATTAGCGGTGTTGGTGCCCTGCATGAGCTGGAGCCAGACCAGTGGGATCGTGTCATTCGTGTGAATATTCGCGGCGTTTTCTTGCCGTCCAAATATGTAATTCCCCATATGATGGAAAAGCGCAGTGGGTCCATTATTAACATGTCCTCCTGTATTGCGGAGATCGGGTTAGCAAGACGTGCTTCCTATGCAGCTACCAAAGGTGCTGTACTGGCGTTGACGAAATCGATGCAGGTCGATTATGCCCCCTACCAAATTCGGGTAAATGCCCTGTTGCCTGGCACGATTTTAACACCTTTTGTTGAGAATTATTTGAAAACCTCTTATGATGATCCTGAGGCTGCCATTGCCGCTCTTAAAAGTAGACAACTTAGCAATGAGCTCGGAACTCCAGAGGATGTAGCGCAAGCTGCCTTATTCCTAGCATCCGATGATTCCAAATTCATGATGGGCTCTCCCTTGTATGTTGATGGTGGCGTTGTGTTCGGTAAGAATGCGTAAATAAAGGACCAAATTTCCAATTATTTGAAAAGAGAGGATGTTAACTTTGAAACTAGTCACAATTGATCATTCCGGCAGTAGTCATCTTGGTGTGAAGTTAGACAACAATGTAATTGATATAACAGAGGCATTGAAAGCGTTCCCGGAGGAAGGGATTCCAACGGATGTCATGTCCGTTATTGCGAACTCTGAAGCTGTGATTCCTGGGCTTGAACGTTATATTGCAAGAGTCCTTGAAGGGGCAACAGCGGGAACTGCGTACCTTCTGGATGAATCTCAAGTCAGTTATGGTCCGTGCGTTACTAATCCAGGTAAAATCATCTGCGTTGGCTTGAACTATCGTAAGCACGCCGAAGAAACGAATGCGGCAATTCCTCAGTATCCGATTTTGTTTAATAAGTTCAATAACACGATTGCCTCACCTGGCGATGATATTCCGCTTCCGAATCGTGTCACAAGTCAGGTTGATTATGAAGCTGAGCTTGTTATCGTCATTGGAAAACAGGCGAAATATGTGTCCAAGGAGCAGGCATTAAGCCATGTGTTTGGATATTGCAATGTGAATGATTTATCGGCGCGTGATTTGCAAATGCGTACACAACAATGGCTGCTGGGGAAATCCTGTGATAAATTCAGTCCACTGGGCCCGTATCTGGTTACGGCGGATGAAGTCGGTGATCCGAATCAGTTAACGATTACTTGCACGGTAAATGGAGAGACAAGACAGAGTTCGCATACATCGGATATGATTTTCCACTGTGATGAAATCGTCAGCTATATTTCCCAGCATATGACGTTGTCGCCTGGTGATATTATTTTGACAGGAACGCCTGAGGGTGTTGTGCTTGGTAAGCCGGTAGATCAACGTGTTTATTTGAAACATGGCGACGTGGTTACGATTGAAATTGAAAAATTAGGTGCGTTAACGAATCGCATGGTGGATGAGCAGCTATAGCCGATTTCGTAGATAACATGTATGATAAACCAAAATCGCTTAGTGAGAGAAAGAGACAGCCTGCGGGTTGTCTTTTTTTTGTTGACGGGTTCATGCAGCTCCTTCTTGTTCATTGTTGTATGCGATATTGGCGAGGAGATAGACCTGTCGCTTTCTTAAAAAGCGAGCAGAATTGCGTATCGTTGGAGAAACCACTCTCATTAGAAATGGCGGATATGGAGAGATCCGTTTGTTTCAACAGTCGTTTGGCCAGTTCGAAGCGCTTGGACATCACGTATTGCATAGGTGAAAAACCATATTCTTCTTTGAATAGATGGCGGAATCGATCATAGCTGTAGCCAACCAAATCTGCTAATAGGTCAACACTGATTTTCTGACTGACATTCTCATCGATGTAGTTTTTGGCGTATATGACCTTATCAACAGATGGCTCGGAGGTAATGAATTCATCATAACGGAGGAGTTCAATAATTAATTCGCCAACAAGATGATTCAGCTTAGCCGTATAGAAAGAGCGTTTATTCTGCATTTCAATGATCATTCTTTGCAGCAAGGCAAGAATCGCTCCTTCCGATTGGTCGAGATATAAACCTTCTCGAAGGGGATATTTGCCAAGCTCAGCTTGAAATCCTACAAATAGAACTTCGCTGTCAGTCGCATGTTTCTCGTCATGCAGAGTATGAGGCTTAATTAACGTGAAAGTGTCATCGTGAAAATGGTGAGTGTACTCTCCAACTCGAGTTGAGCCACTTCCTTGTATATAATAAACCAATTCATAGCACTGGTGTCTATGCGGATGAATCATCCCATTCTGAGGTCTTGTTGTTCGAAAAAGAAAATCCAAATGTCCATTCATCGCAGATGATCCTTCCACATGAAATATACCATAGATAGCCGAATCGTATAAAAAATAAGCCGATCTATGATAAAAATATACCACGAATTTAGGTAGAATATCTGTATATTCTCGATTGTTGAGTAAATATGTAAGCCAATTCATGATATAAAATGTGAGGAGTTTTCCTATGGAATATCCAATAATAACGGAATCGCAACGAATGGAACGCTTGAATGCAAGAACCGGCAAGATAAGAATGGTGTTGGATACGGATACATTTAATGAAATTGATGACCAGTTCGCTGTTGTGTATGCCTTGCAGTCGCCAGAGAGACTTCAAGTGGAAGCCTTCTATGCAGCACCTTTCTTTAACGAACTGTCGACTGGGCCGAAGGATGGCATGGAGAAGAGTTATCACGAGCTGCACAAAATTCTAAATCTGATGGGGCGTACGGATATTCCTATTTACAAAGGGTCTGAGACGTATCTACCAGGTCCGGAAACACCGGTGGAGAGCGATGCAGCCCGCAATTTGGTAGAACGTGCAATGGCTTCCTCGCCGGAGGATCCCTTGTACGTTGTCGCCATTGGCGCCATAACGAACGTAGCTTCCGCCATTCTAATGGAACCTCGTATCATCGAGAACATCGTTGTCGTTTGGTTGGGAGGGCATGCACTTCACTGGCAACATACGCTGGAATTTAACTTGGAGCAAGATATTCCTGCGGTGCGAATTATTTTGAATAGCGGTGTGCCACTCGTATTAATTCCATGTATGGGCGTTGCCTCGCATTTACAAACAACGTTATCCGAGATGAAAGATTTTGTGAAGGAATCCGGTGTGATTGGTGAGTATTTATACGAGACTTTCCGACAAGTTCATCCTGATCATTTCGCTTACTCTCGTGTCATTTGGGATATTTCAACGATTGCCTATCTGGTGGATGAACGAAACACACCAAGTGTACTTCTATCAAGTCCGATCGTATCCGATGAGGCTAGATGGAGCCAAGATCAATCACGACATCTCATTCGATATGTTCATTATATTGATCGTAATCTTGTATTTCGAGATTTTTTCCAGAAGCTGCATGGCTCCATCTAGGTTTTGATGGCACAAGGCTGGAATGGGCTACCGTAGGTTCGATGATAGGCGTGTTGTTTGGCAATAAAGGAATTTCTGCCCACTGGATAGAACCTGTAATGACACCTTGTATTCACCCTATATATACATTTTGAAAGAAAAAGGAGTCTAACCTGTATGAAGTCAGTACGCATAGCTGTTGTAGGCAGCCTGAATATGGATTTAGTCGTGTCCATGAGCCGTATGCCTAAGATTGGCGAAACTTTGCAGGGAGATGACCTGCATACCATCCCTGGAGGCAAGGGGGCTAATCAAGCTGTCGGATGTGCAAAACTCGGTGCACAAGTTGCCATGATCGGCGCGGTGGGCCAAGATGGTTTCGGGGATGTGTTGCTAGCCCAAATGACCGCTCATGGCATTCACACAGAGGCCATTGTACGCAGGGATGATTGTTCCACGGGTACGGCAACCATCTTACATACCTTCGATGACAATTGCATCGTCATTGTGTCAGGAGCAAACGGCAAAGTAACGCCCGAGCAAGTACATCAGCATGCTCAGCTCATTCAAGAAGCGGATGCTCTATTGGTGCAGCTCGAGATTCCGCTGCCTGCTGTGCAGGCAGCGCTAGAGATTGCACGTAAAGCAGGCGTTCGCACCGTGCTCAATCCGGCACCAGCGGTTAAACTGCCTGCTGAGTTGCTGCAGCTCGTTGACTTCATCACACCGAATGAAACGGAATTTGAGCTGCTCAGCGGAGCTACTTATGCTAATGAGAGCGAGCTGCTGGGGGGCATGCAGCAATGGGAAATGACGGGACCGCGGTTGTTGCTCACACGAGGTGAGAAGGGCGTGGCTATGCTGGTAGCGGGTAGCCTAACCACGATTCCAGCACCTCGCGTCCAAGTTGTGGATACGACGGGTGCAGGGGATGCGTGTAATGCAGCTTTCACTGTCGCGTTAGCTCGAGGTGAAGAAGTACTTGAAGCAGCTACGATTGCTGTTAAGGCGGCCTCGTTGTCGGTGACGCGCTTTGGTGCACAGGCGGGGATGCCGCTGCTTGCGGAATTAAGCTAGACGCCATATATGAAGCTCGGCCGGTGTTTTTCACGGCCGGGCTTCTTGCATTAGTCCGATTTCTCCGAATTAAACGGGGGACTCCTTTCCAAAAAGGAGCAATAGTCTGATTCTTACCGAACTATTTTCACATTGGCTACCGGGGGAGTAATTTGACTTTAATCGTCATGAATATGTCAATATTCCGATTTAAAGACACAATAACGATTTGTCTTTTATTCATGAACAGGGGTATACTTGATCATATTGATGATGCAAAGGAGCCTTCACATATGGATATTCCGAATCGAATTGCCATTGGGATATTAGGGCCAGAGGCTCTTGTGAATAAAGTATTGAGTGTGATTGCTACGTCCTTCCCGTCCTTCGAGCCTATCGCACGCGCATGTACGGCAGAAACGGCGTCAGAGATTGCCGAGCAACTGCTGATAGAAGTGGAAGTGCTGCTAGTTACAGGCCCGACACTCTATCGACGAGTCAAAGAGAACGTTCTTACCCATTTGCCTGTGCATATGATCCCGTTGACTGACACCGGGCTGTTTAGTGCGTTGTATCGGCTGCGCAGTAAGCCGCAGCTTCATGCGGTGGATGCGATTTTTAGTATTGATTCTTTTACATCCTCAACGTTAAGTAGGCATGTCAAAGAGATTGGTGAAACCCCATCGAGCTTCCTGATCTATGATGGCGTACCGTACCCGCAAGTGGAGACGATGACGCAATTCCATGAGGAGGCTTTCCTTAGGGGAGCAACGAAAGCAGCGCTTACCACAGATATTCAGGTCGCTGACGCGCTTAACAAGCAAGGGATTCCGTGTGAGTGGATTACACCGACCGATCAGAACATAACGGTGGCCTTGGAACGTGCGCTCCTCTCAACGGAAACACGGCGCAGCAAAGAAGCGCAGATCCTAGTTGGCATGATCAATGTAGATGAATTCGGCAAAAAACTGCAGCAACAAAGTACAGAGCATGATATTCAACGCTTCAAGCTAGAAGTGCACAGAAAACTGATCGACTATGTAGAGTCGTTAGATGGTTATTTAACACATCTGGGCGCTGATGAGTATTTGTTTTTTACGACACGGGGGATTTTCGAACGCGAGACGGTTGGCTATAAATCGGTGCCACTCGCACGGGAAGTTTGGAAATCACTGGGTCTCTCTCTTAGTATGGGTATTGGCTTCGGTCGCAGTGCGAATGAAGCGGGTACGCATGCTCGCCTTGCGCTGCGCAGATGCAAAGAAGCCGGAGGCAATACCTGCTTCATTGTGCGGGAAGACAAGACATTGATTGGCCCTCTGGAGATGGCTGACCCACTCAGCAGGGATTTGTCGATGACAGATCCTGAGCTGCTGAAGAGTGCAGAAGATGCCGGGATGACATCGACGTATTTGAGTCGTCTTATGACGACTGTAGCACGGACAAGCAAGCTGGATTACGAAGTGCATGAGTTAGCGAGTATCCTTGGGGTAACTGTCAGAAGTACGCATCGGCTCCTGCTGCAATGGATGGATCACAACTTGATTTCGAGTGTTGGCTATGTGAAGGTGCCGAAAGGAAGACCGAAACAAACGTTCCGACTTCACTTTCTGGAGAATTTGGCGGCTGATCCCAGCAGAGTCTAAGCTCTAGAAGATAAACCGTTCCAGCGCTGGCTTCAGCCATATGGAGCGGTTTCTTTCTTTTTAGACATGTAAGATTGTAGTTATTAGATGTCTTGGGGGAAGCGAGTCTTACCCCATAGCTAATAATGGCGCGATGAAGTGTGCCATGAGCACCAGGGGAATAGATGGATTTCCTCCAGTTAAATTTTGGGATTTCCCGATAAAACGCAGAATAGCTGGAAAACATACAGTTAATTTTGAGGATTTTAGCCGATCGGAACAAAAGAGACAGTTTTAGCTACATGTTTTACTGTTAAATTGAGTTTCCGAGGAAATTACGAATAATTAGCTGTACATTTTACAGTTAATGGAATATTTCGCGGCTCATGCTACTCCAAACCTACAAACGCCACCAACTACCTCCTGACCGTCCCGCACGCCGAGCTCCCGAACACCCGCAAAATCGGATGTTATTTCGTTTAACGAAGAATGTGGAGAGATGTTATGTTTATTTAAAGACAATATAAAGATTTGTCTTTTATGTTTGAGAGTCCGTATACTACAGTCAGGAAGCTTAAATATAGATCATGATGTGAGGAGATTGCGCGAATGAGAACATTAGAAGATTTGGATAAAGTCATGTCAACACCTTCACCTGCTTTAATACAATTTATGCAGGAATTAGAGGGAGATATTATGCTGCTTGGTGTCGGTGGGAAAATGGGACCGAGTCTAGCTAGGCTAGCGATGAATGCCATTCGGGCAGCAGGTGTTGATAAAAAGGTGTATGGTGTTTCGAGATTCTCCGAAAGTGGCTTGCAGGAAGAACTACAATCCTTTGGGGTAGAAACAATTGCCTGCGACCTGTTAAATGATGAAGCTCTTCAGGCATTGCCAGATGTTCCTAATGTGATTTATATGGCTGGTACCAAATTTGGGACTACAGGTAAGGAACATTTCACTTGGGTGATGAATGCCTATCTGCCAGGTCGCGTAGCTGAGAAATTTAGCAAGTCCCGTATCGTCGTGTTCTCAACAGGTAATGTATATCCATTCACACCAGTAACGTATGGCGGTGCTCATGAAGCGATTAGTCCAGCTCCAATCGGGGAATATGGGCAATCCTGTCTTGGGCGCGAGCGGATGTTCGAGCATTATAGTCACAAGAACGGAACACCAGTTTTGATCTATCGTTTGAACTATGCCATTGACTTACGTTATGGTGTTCTATTGGAAATTGCGAAGTCTTTAAAAGAAGGACGCGCCATTGATCTTTCCATGGGGCATTTCAATTGTATTTGGCAAGGGGATGCCAACGAAATTGCGATTCGCTCCTTGTTGGCGACACAGAGTCCAGCTAATTTCTTGAATGTGACGGGACCAGAAACCGTATCCGTGAAATATGCGGCACAGCAGCTGGGACAAAGGCTTGGGATTGAACCAATCTTCAAAGGTCAAGAGTCGGAAACAGCGTTGCTTAGTAACGCGGCGAAGAGTATGCAGCTATTTGGATACCCGCGTGTATCACTTCTCCAGATGCTGGACTGGGTTGCGGAGTGGATCGAGCATGGGGGCAGTATGATTAATAAACCTACTCATTTTCAAGAGCGAGAGGGGAAATTCTAACTATGACGCAACGTAGGGAATTAAGTAATGAGCAGCGCATAGCGTTGCATGATGGACTTGTCATTCCTGCACATCCGCTTGCTTTAACCGCAGATCGTTTGCTCGATGAGCAAAGTCAACGGGCACTGACACGTTACTATATGGCTTCGGGATCAGGTGGTATTGCAGTTGGTGTACATTCCACACAGTTTGAAATTCGTGATCCGAAATATAATTTGTACGAAAAAGTGCTTCGAATGGCTGCTGAAGAAGTGGAGCGTGCAGGACTCACTCGACCATTTATTAAGGTTGCAGGCATCTGTGGACCTACCGAACAAGCGGAGCAAGAGACAGATATCGCAATATCACTGGGCTATGATGCTGCCTTATTATCTATGGGAGGCTTGACCGGCTGGACAGAAGCACAAATTTTGGAACGTACAGCTCGTATTGCCGAGAAAATGCCTGTCATCGGCTTCTATCTTCAACCATCCGTTGGAGGTAAGGTATACAGTTTCGACTTTTGGAAGCAATTCGCGAACATTCCAGGCATTATCGCGATCAAAATGGCCCCCTTCAATCGCTATCAAACGATTGATGTCGTGCGTGCTGTATGCTACTCGGAGCGCCGCGATGAGATTGCCCTTTACACAGGAAATGATGATAACATTATTACTGATCTATTAACTGTTTATAATTTCCAAGTTGAGGGTAAGAACATAGAGAAAAGAATAGTAGGCGGTTTACTTGGACATTGGGCAGTATGGACGCAGAAAGCAGTTGAGCTGTTAGACGAAATCAAGGGAATAAGAATGAACCCTACCCTCGCATCGGAATGGCTTACCCGTAATATCGAAGTAACGGAGACAAACGCAGCATTCTTCGACCCCGCCAATGGTTTTGCTGGATGTATTCCAGGTATTCATGAAGTGCTTCGTCGACAAGGCTTGATGAAGGGAACATGGTGTTTGAATCCGCATGAAGAATTGTCCCCAGGACAAACGGAAGAAATCGACCGCATGTACAAGGACTATCCACATTTGAATGATGATGCTTTTGTGAAAGCGAATCTCTCAGATTGGTTAGCCGAGTAAGGAAATGATAGCCCTCCAGCTAAGTTTCTGATACATTGAAAGAATGTAATTTACTTATTTTGGGAGGGTTTACAATGCGCATTCGATTGAATCGGTTTCCACAAGGTGTCACCAAAGCTTTAACGTTAAGTTACGATGATGGGAGGGTACATGATCGCAGACTCGTGCGTATATTGAATGAGTATGGGATCAAAGGAACCTTTCATTTGAACAGTAGTTTCTTGGGGAAAGAAGGCTATATTGAGGCATCCGAGGTTGCTTCCTTGTTCGAAGGTCATGAGGTATCTGCGCATACCATTGATCATCCTTTTTTAGAGCAGTCACCAATGGATCAAATTGTTCGTGAAATTTCTCAAGATCGCGAAGCATTGGAATCTTTAGTTGGCTATCCTGTACGTGGCATGAGCTACCCCTTTGGAACTTACTCAGATCGTGTCATTCAGGCGCTTCCAACACTAGGTATTGAGTATGCGCGGACGGTTGCTAGCCACGGCAACTTTGAAATGCCGAAAGATTTCTTGGAGTGGCATCCATCGTGTCACCATAAGAACATGCTCGAGCTTGCCGATACATTCGTACAGTTAGAACAAAGACATTCACGCATGTCATTATTCTATGTATGGGGACACAGTTATGAATTTGAAAACGACAACAACTGGGAGATCCTTGAGCAATTTGGCGAGAAAGTAAAAGGTCGATCCGACATTTGGTTTGCAACCAATGCTGAAATTGTGGCGTATATGAAAGCGCTTGACAACCTGCGGTTCTCTGCAGATTGCCATATCATTCACAATCCTTCGGCAATCACAGTTTGGCTCAGCGCTGAAGGAGAAATTGTGGAAGTTCCGGCGGGTCAATTAATCAAAATTTAACAATTAACTGTAAAATTTCGTAAAATCGTGTAATTTGCTAATAGTTTCTTAACAATATTCAATTATGATAAAGGTAACAAAACGTGTGAGTTATCCACAATAGGAATTTCGAAATCGGAGGGATCAATATGGGACATCGTTATGAGTTGGAAGAGAAGATTGAGGCATTACGCAATGAACTGAATCTTGCTAGTCAAACATACGGCCTATTGTCTGAAACGGTATTGGAACTTTCTATCGAGCTGGATGAACTTTTGAATACCTATTATCAATTACTTTTTCTCCGAACCATCGCATGATTAGGTTGACCGAGTGTACACTTACGAGTGTGCATCTCGGTTTTTTTGTTTCTAAGAGCAGAAATTCCCCAAAGGAGAAGTGGGATAACAACCAAATGGATTGGGAGGACGGCATCGTCGTTTATTTTGGGAATACGTATCTTTTTGTCCGAATTTGTCATTATTTAAACTCATGTACGTAAAATGCATCACATCTTTCGTTGATATTGGTTGTACACTCGCTCCTTTAGACATGGTATAATTTGTTAGGAAATTATATGTATATTAATAGAAGCAGAAGTGGTAAATCAAAGGAGGATTCGTTCGAATGGCAGTATGGTTAGAGCAAGGAGATATCGTACTATTTCAAGGGGATAGTATTACAGATGCTGGACGTATTCGTGACAATGGCAATGATCTAGGCAGAGGCTACGCACTTATGACAGCTGCTCAATTTTCAGCGAAATATCCAGAGAAACAAGTTAAATTCTTAAACCGCGGGATTTCTGGCAATCGTGTGCCTGATCTACAGGGACGGTGGCAAGAAGATTGTTTGGACTTGAAACCTAATCTCGTTTCGATTTATATCGGTATCAATGATACATGGCGCAGATATGATCGCAATGACGGGACTTCAACGGAGACTTTTAAAGAGGGATACCGTCAACTCTTGGATCAAACCGCAAGCACAGGAGCGAAGTTGCTTCTTATAGAGCCTTTTGTACTACCTGTACCAGAAGATCGTAAGCTATGGAGAGAAGATTTGGATCCGAAAATTACCGCTGTGCGTGAATTAGCAAGAGAATTCGGCGCGCGTTTATTATGTTTAGATGGCTTATTTGCACAAGCGTCAACACAAGCTGATAGCGCTTTCTGGGCACCTGATGGGGTACATCCATCACCTGCTGGACATGCTTTAATTGCCAATGCATGGCTGAAGGCAGTCGGGGCAACAGAGTAATTAATATTGGTTAGTTGAAGAAAGCTTCCGCTTGTTGCGAGAGGCTTTTTTTCATATTAGCGAAGAGGTCAATTTTTGACGTATAGAGGTAAAGATAATGACTAGTTTATTGAAATCGTTTGCAGTTATATTTAAAGGTAAACGAAATCGTAAGTGCATAGGGAGGTAGAACGATGAATAATCGATATCTATTAGATGCGTTGCTAGAAGCTGAAAGCGATCATGGCCGTTTATTTCACGAAGCTTTACAGGTGGCTACAACACCAATAAGGCATACAGAGAGTCCATTACTTACTACTGTCTATAACGAGGTTTCACCATTGGTCAAGGAGTTCGAGAGCAAGCCGATTGCAGCATTACCCTTTAGAGAGTGGGATTTGTATCGTTCAAAGGGAACTCGCATCGAATTCGAAGCACTCTATTTCGATCGTCGTCGACGGTTAGCGGCTTTGGTCGTAGCGGTTCTGAAGGGTGGCGTTGAACCTTATCTGCCGGCTTTAGAAGATACAATTTGGGCTATTTGTGATGAATATACGTGGTGTCTGCCTGCTCATCTGATGAATCATGATGCTGCCGTAGAGGGAGAAGAATATAAACATATTGATTTATTTACTTCAGAAACGGCCCATGCGTTGAGTGAGACTTGCCATTTGTTCCAAGCTCAGTTAAATGGTCTTGTGGTAAGAAGGGTTCAACGCGAGATTATGGCGAGGGTTCTCGAGCCTTATATGACACTCAAAAGAGCTTATTGGTGGGAAACGTGCGATATCAATTGGTCCGCTGTTTGTGCGGGGAATATCGGTATGACGGCCATTTACCTCATTCAGGATTCGAAAACGCTGATGCCTGTCATTGCGCGAGTACTCGCATCGATGGATTGCTTTCTTGAGGGGTTTTCAGAAGAAGGGGCCTGCTTGGAAGGCTTGGGTTACTGGTATTATGGCTTCGGCTATTACGTCTACTTCAGTGAACTTCTGAAGCAGCGTACAGGCGGAAAAGTGGACATTCTTCAATCGAGTGCCAAAGCTCGCAGAGTTGCTCAATTCCCACAAACCTGTTTCCTGCAGGGCAACCATATTGCTAATTTCTCTGACTGCTCAAGGAACAATGGCATTCAAATTGGCATTTTCAGCCGCTTGTGCGAGCAGTTTGCCGAGATTCGGATTCCAACATTGGACAATCAGCCAGTGACGATTGACCATTGTGGTCGCTTCGCTAGTGCCGTACGGAACGTGGTGTGGTTGAATGAAGCTTTGCTTCGTGAACGTGAAGAAATGCCGTTGCAAACGGATTTCTTGCCAGAAGCACAATGGATGGTGAGCAGGGCGAAGGTGGGCAACAAGCTCGTTAGCTTTGCAGCCAAAGGCGGGCATAATGATGAGCCCCATAATCACAATGACGTCGGCCACTTCCTATGGATCGTAGATGGGGTCAGATGGTTGGAAGATTTGGGAGCTGGCCTATACACCAAACAATATTTTGGTGAAGAGCGATACTCGATCCTTTGTAACAGTTCGGCGGGTCATAGCGTGCCAATCATCAATGGTAAACACCAGGAAGCGGGTATCCAGCATCGTGCGCAGGTACTAGCTGCGGAATGTACGGATGCGAGTGACAACTTCAAGCTTGAGCTCAGTCAAGCCTATGCCGTGCCACTACTTGAGAAGCTTGAGCGAAACTTCGAGTTTGATAAATTGCAAGGCAAGCTGACGATCTTGGATTCTTTTGAGTTCCGTGAGTCAGGCGCTTCAATAACAGAACGTTTCGTTACACAGCACAAGCCAGTAATCGTGCAGGAAGGTGAAATTCGGTTGGAGCTTGGTTTGGGTAAGCAACAGCAATTGATTCGATATGATGCGAAAGTGCTGAAGGCGTCGATTCAATCCGTGGAACATCAGAATCACGAGGGCGGGAGAGAGCTTGTCTACTTAATTGATCTATCTGCGGCTGAGGTGGGAGAGCAAGTGAGTATAGGGGTTACGTTGGAGCTGGAGTAGATAGCTGCATCCTAGAGTACCTCGGGGTGGCTTCTTTGCGGAACAAGTTGTAAAAATTACAGCTAAATTATCCATTTTCAATCGAATAGTACATTTAAATGGAAAACCTACAGCGATTTATCGGTATCTGCTGCAAATGCAGAAATCAGCCCGAAGTAGCTGTAGGT
The DNA here is from genome assembly GCF_964253335.1 of Paenibacillus sp. LjRoot56. Lineage (NCBI taxonomy): Bacteria > Bacillati > Bacillota > Bacilli > Caryophanales > Paenibacillaceae > Paenibacillus > Paenibacillus sp. LjRoot56. Next base: position 1,073,369 of record NZ_CAXURV020000004.1, on the reverse strand, counting down.
TTTATCCAATTCTAATCGTTCAACCATAGCCCAAATTGTTGCCGATACTGTAGCGGAGTTAAGCTGGTTTTGATTTTGAACATGCGAGAGAAATAGTTCGCATTCTCGATGCCAAGCTCATAAGAAATTTGAGAAATGGGCTTCACGCTAGTCGCGAGAAGCTTTTTGGCTTGTTCAATTTTGATGCTGTGAACGAAATGGAGCGGCGCCTGTCCGGTTTGTTTGATAAACAATTTGCGCAAATGAGAATCACTCAGCTGAACAAGCTCAGCTAACTCCTTGATTTCAGGCATCTGTTGCGGATGCGCATGAAGAAAATGGATGATGGTATGGATGCGCTTGTCCAAGTGTGAGTAATTGGAGCTGGAATCCGCCACATTTTCTGTACGCAGAAGCTCATACAAAATTCGAAGCAATGATGACTGCTGCAGAAGATGAACATAAGCTGTCTCATCATTCTCAGGAATAAGCATTTCGTGGACAATACGCTCAATCTTGCTGGCCTTATCCTCAAATAAATTCGGAAGATTCAGAAGCTGCACCCAGCTGCGATTGCTAACTAAGGAGATTTCGGCATCGAAGTTAATGCTTGTTAGCAATAATTCATCCGAAATGGCATGAAAACTAATCGTGCTATGGGCTGGCAAAATGATGATCTGGCCTTCATTGCACCGCATGGAAGCTTGATCAATTGCAAGCTGGAAGCTTCCCTTATGCACAAACCACATCACACAGTGACGTAGTTTGCGCTCTTTGGCCTGCCAACGATAATCAAGTTGATACTGTGTAATATGCAGAAATCGAATCTCCAACGCCTCGATCATCATTTGAAAAGAATTCAATGCGCATCCCTCCGCACCATGGATCTTGTCTGTTCCTATATTCTATCATGCCTGGATGCAGAGATGGCAACGATTTCCTATCTAATCCTGAGGCATCTAATCCTGAGGCACGACGCCCTTAATATCTTCGTTTCGGTTCAACCGATCCTCACCGTTCACGAGGAAGGTACGAATGCGCGAGGTGTCGCCGCCCCACTCGTCGATTTTGAACTTGACCTCTGGTGTTGTATAGCGAACTGAGAAGGCTACACGCGGTATATTTGATTTGTTATTTTCAGAACCATGGAAGGTAGCTTCATTGAAGAAGGCAATCTGACCCGGAGACATCTCAAGATCTATGGCCAATGATTCATCGATCGACTCCGCTGGCAAACCTTGCTCGAAAGCACTTTGATCTGTTCCCGTTGTAACATGCTCGACGATTGATTTGTGTGTGCCAGGAATCACGCGAAGACAACCATTTTCACGAATTGACCACCCTAAACTGACCCAGGCGGTCGCATTGATCGCCGGCTCCATCGGCCAATAATTGATATCTTGGTGCCACGGGATGAACTTATCATTATTAGGCTCTTTGTACCAGAAATGCATGGCCCACAAGACCAAGTCATCTCCAAGAATCTGCTTCATTGCGTTGACGATACTTGGATGCGTAGCTAGCGTATAGGCCCAATGATGCCGTTGATGCCAGGCGGATAGATTCATTTTGGTAGGACCAGGTTCAAATTTATTCTGTTCGATGACCTCAAAGAAACGGTTATAGTACATATCAGATTCTTCAAGCGAAAGTCCCTGCATTGGTCCACTATAGCCTTCGTTGACATATTGAGCGAGTGAGAATGGATTTCCTTTTGTTATCATGTGTGTAACCTCCAGTATTTACTAGCTTTTATTACTTGCTTAAGGTAATTGTAAGCTTCTCGGTACTTTCGAATAAGGAGGTAAAACGATTATGATTAGCACAAAACGATTATTTTGGTGGTAGCGGTCTATGCTACTTTGGTGTTAATTAGTCATATCGCTTTATGGCTAGAACGGTGATTGTAGAACTACTTAGGAAGGATACGGAAGATTTATGTCGAATAGATAGTACAATCGACCCATAGTGGGCACAAAGCTTAGGTTATTCGGATAAAGGAGTCCAACGGATGACAATTCCTGCAACGACAACATTGGATTTGAAATTACTGCAAATGATGCTGGATGATATTGAAGACTCTATTTACATTATGAAAGTGACAGGTGCGGAGATCACGTATTATTACGTTAACAATGCCGCGACGAAATTTAGTGGAATCACGATGGATCAAATGGGAACTACTTTTTTTGAATCGAATTCGAGCCAAATGGCAAATTACTTATATAATAAATATGCCAGAGTAGTCGATGAACGTCGGCCAATTCGATACGAGGATGGCGTTATATTACCTAACGGGAATCTAAGCGGCGAGAGCATTTTAACACCTATTTTGGACGAACATGGGAATGCTAGTTTTATTTTTTCAGTGACACGTGATATTACAGAGCGCAAACAGCATGAGAATATCCTGTACAATTATGCCTATCAAGATGATCTCTCTAACCTATTCAATCGTAGATATTTACTTGAGCATGTGGTGGAGCCGCCAACGATTTATTTAATGGACTTGGACAATTTCAAAAATATTAATGATACCTTCGGCCATCAGGCAGGAGACTCGGTGCTTGTTGAAGTCGCTTGTAGGTTGATAGAAGTATTTGGAGATAGCCGCTATTCACTTATTCGCTTAGGCGGTGATGAATTTGTAGTCGTGGATTCCGTACCTTCTACTCACATTGAAGAGACAGCGGAGCAATTGAGCGGACTTTTCCATGAGCCTTTTCGCGTAGATGAACATGCAGTGAAAGTGAGTGTGAGTATCGGGATTGCGGAGCGAAAGCATGATGAAACGATTCAAGATCTGCTAAAGCAAGCTGATATTGCTTTGTATACAGCGAAAGGAACAGGTCGCAAACGCTATCATTTGTACGAAGCCTCTTCTAAATACGATCATGTCGAAAATTTCATTCATGAGTTAGGTCTTTCACAAGCAATGGATAAGGACGAACTTCAGTTGCACTATCAACTTATTTATAATCCAGCATCAGCCAGGGCGATTGGTGCGGAAGCGCTCTTAAGATGGCATTGCGAGAAGGTAGGGTACATACAGCCGGCGGATTTTATTCCAGTTGCGGAGAAAACAGGGCTTATCGTGCCTATCGGCTATTGGGTTATTCGTCAAGCCTGCAAGGATTGGCTTCAGTTGAAGGATATTTACGGTCCTCTATTTAAAATATCAGTCAATATCTCACGAATCCAACTCAATGAATTGAATTTTGTGGATCAGGTCTTGCAAATTTTGCAAGAGGAGGGTGTAGACCCAATCGCCATGGAGCTTGAAATTACAGAAAGTACAACATTGCACTCGCTGCAAGAAGTACAACTCATTCTGAGTAAGTTGCGAAATGCAGGCTTTACCATCGCATTGGATGACTTCGGAACGGGTTATTCATCGTTAAGTATGCTAACGCAGCTGCCGATTGACAAGCTGAAGATCGACCGCATTTTCATCTCAGATGGCAATGTACCATTGATCGCGGCAATTCTTGCCATGGCGAAAGCATTGAATTTACTCGTTGTTGCAGAAGGCATTGAAACGTGTGATCATTTCCATATGCTAGCCGACATGCAGTGCTGGGGTATTCAAGGCTATTACATCAATAAACCCGTGCCGTATACGGAATTGCCTGCTCACCATGCTTTTATAACTCGTTAATATCCAAGTGTCTCCATTCGCTGAAGAGCGGTTGGAGGCACTTTTTTTTGGATCTGCAATCGGGTATGTTAAAATAACAACGGTTAATTAAGAGTTGGAGGTCACTTACTTATGAAAGCATTAATTTTCGAACAATTCGGGGGTCCCGAAGTTCTCCAATATAAAGAGATGCCAGACCCTATCCTACATGGGGATCAAATTCTGGTAAGGACGAAAGCGATAGGTCTTAATTTCGCGGACGTCTATCGTCGCAAAGGGAATTATCATTTGGCTGGGAAGCCGCCGTATATTCTCGGGTATGAAGGTGCCGGGTTTGTCGAAAGCGTGCCCAAACACATCCATCATATTCAAATCGGTGACCGGATCGCTTTTGCCGACGTGCCCTTTGCTAATGCGGAGCTAGTCGTCGTTCCTGTCGATCGGGCGATTCCGCTGCCAGTGGACATCTCGTTTGAACATGCGGCGGGCCTTCTTCTGCAAGGCATGACAGCGCATTACCTGATGAACGACAGCTACCCTGTCCAGGCTGGAGATGAAGTTCTGATCCATGCCGCGGCAGGCGGTGTGGGTCAACTTTTGATCCAATTGTGCAAAAGTAAAGGCGCTAGGGTGATGGGACTCACCTCTTCCGAAGCTAAAAAGCAAGTCGCGCTAGACGCTGGAGCCGATGAGGTCATCCTCTATTCCGCGGACTGGGTTCAAGAAGTCTTACAGTGGTCATATGAAAAGAACGGTGTACAAGTAGCTTATGATTCGGTAGGCGCCACTTTAATGGATAGCTTTGCTGCAGTCCGAATCAAGGGCACTGTTGTTTTCTATGGCATGGCTGGCGGCGACCCAGCGCCTGTGGATCCAAGAATGCTGATGGATACATCCAAGACATTAACCGGCGGTGACCTCTGGAATCACGTAACTAGTTTAGAGAATCGAATCCAGCGGGCACATGATTTATTCGAAGCACTTCGTGCCGGAAATCTGAAGATGGATACGCTGACAACGTTCTCCCTGAAGGATGGCGCTGAAGCTCATAGATTACTGGAGAGTAGACAGAGTGTAGGCAAAATTTTGCTAATCCCATAAGCGCACAGCGATGAATCTTCCGGGCGATTTTGAACATATAGTCCATGGAGCTGCATATCTTAGGTATTCTCGCTATGTCCAAAGCATGTTAACTTTAAGTAGTAGTTATTTAAAGGAGGCTGGAATGTGCAATGAGCATAAACAAATTGAGAATTGGTGTTATCGGTGCAGGTTCAATTTCAGATTTGCACTTTGCTTCATATACGAAATCCGAGGATGCTGTCATTGTTGCTGTCTGTGACCTTAATCGTGAACGAGCAGCCGCGAAAGCGGAGAAATATGACATTGCGAACATTTATACCGATTATAATGAGCTTTTGGCAAATCCAGAGATTGATGCGGTCAGTATTTGTACATGGAACAATACACATGCTGAGATCAGTATTGCTGCTCTTCATGCTGGCAAGCATGTTTTGGTTGAGAAGCCGCTATGTAAAACAGTAGAAGAAGCGCAACGCATTCAAGACGCAGTTCGTGAAACAGGGAAGATTCTACAAGTTGGATTTGTCAGAAGATATGATACGAATGCTCAGCTTGTGAAGCATTTTATAGATAATGGTCAATTAGGTGAGATCTATTATGCCAAAGCTTCTTGCCTACGTCGATTAGGGAATCCAGGCGGTTGGTTCTCGGATGTTGAGCGCTCCGGTGGCGGGCCGCTGATCGATATTGGTGTACACGTGATTGATGTGTGTTGGTACTTGATGGGCAAGCCGAAACCTGTTGCGGTAAGTGGGCATACGTATAACAAGTTGGGCAATCGGAAGAATGTAAAGAACTTATCTTTCTATAAAGCAGCAGATTATGATGCGGAGCGCAATACGGTTGAGGATTTGGCCAATGTGTTGATTCGTTTTGAAAATGGGGCTTCCCTCATGGTGGATGTAAGTTTCACTTTGCATGCTAAGAAGGATGAAATCGCTGTCAAATTGTATGGTGACAAAGGCGGCGTTGAACTAGAGCCAGAAATTGTTTTCGTAACGGAGATCTTGGATACGATTACGAATGTGACACCTCAAATCAATAACAAATCGATCGATATCAACGGCGCTTTTCAAAATGAAATCAATCATTTCGTATCTTGTTGCCAAACTGGCGAAACACCGATTAGTCCGGTTGAGGATGGTCTTGAAATAATGAAAATCCTATGCGGTATTTATGAATCTGCAGCGAAGGGTCAAGAAATCAGATTATAGCCCGAACGAATCGGAGCATAGGAGGAGCACATATGAAGTTAGGTGTTAGCACATATAGCCTGTATCAGGCATTAAAGTCTGGCGAAATGTCGATTATGGACGTCATCGATTGGATTGCGGATCAGGGAGGTGAACATGTCGAGATTGTACCATTGGGGTATGATTTACCGGGTAACTTTGCGCTTGCGGATGCGATTCGTGAGAAAGCTCAGGCTCGAGGTATTGATATTTCCAATTATGCCATCGGCGCAAATTTCCTTACTGAGACGGAAGAAGAGTATCAGCAGGAAATCGAGCGTGTGAAGGGCGAGGTTGATCTTGCTGCCAGATTAGGTGTTAAGAAAATGCGGCACGATGTTGCTCGAAGTGAGGATCTCTCCATTCGTAATTTCAATGCCAATTTGGAGCGCTTAGCAGAAGCATGTCGTCAAATTGCTGATTATGCGAACCAATTTGGGATTGTTACGAGCGTTGAGAATCACGGTTTCTTCGTGCAGCATAGTGAACGTGTTCAAGCCCTGATTCATGCCGTTGATCGTGCGAATTTCCGGACAACACTAGATGTTGGTAATTTTGTATGTGTGGACGAGGATTCCGTTGCTGCTGTGACGAATAATCTTCCTTATGCTTCTATTGTCCATGTGAAGGATTTCTACATTCGTCCCTCCAATCAGAATCCAGGAGAAGGCTGGTTCAAATCTTCCTACGGCACCTATTTGCGCGGAGCGATTGTGGCGCAAGGTGATTTGAATATTCCTGAAATTCTGCGTTTGGTCAAAAGCTCAGGTTACGATGGTTACATCTCCCTGGAATTTGAGGGGATGGAAGAGTGTAAGCGAGGCACATTGATCGGATTACAAAATATTCGAAGAATCTGGGACGAAATTAACTAACGCTAAGCTCGCGATAAGGAGTGTTTGAAGTCATGATAATCAATCCAATCGGTATAATGGTAGATAGTTTGCGTCTTGGACTACGGGACGGATTAAAGAAGTCGAAAGAATTAGGAGCAGATGGCGTCCAAATTTATGCGGTTTCTGGAGAAATGGATCCTGCTAACTTAACTCCGGGAGCACGTAAGGAGTTACGTGACTACATCGCGTCATTGGATCTTCAAATCTCAGCACTTTGCGGTGATCTAGGTGGACATGGTTTCCAAGACCAGACAGTAAATGCAGCAAAAATTGAGAAATCCAAGCGCATCCTTGATCTTGCGGTTGAACTCGGTTCGAACGTTGTGACAACTCATATCGGTGTTGTACCCGAGGATCGGAACGATCCTATCTATCAAACGATGCTGCAAGCGTGTGAAGAGCTGGGTGTGTATGCGAGCAGCTTAGGCGCCTATTTCGCAGTAGAAACAGGACCGGAAACGTCGGCACATTTGAAAAGTTTCCTAGATAACCTATCTACCAAAGGTGTCTCGGTTAACTTTGACCCAGCAAATATGGTGATGGTAACGGGTGATGATCCAGTTCAAGGTGTTTACACGTTGAAGGATTATATCGTTCATACGCATGTGAAGGATGGCGTTCGACTACGTCAAGCTGATCCGCGTGAAGTATACGGTTCACTTGGCTATAAGCCGATGACACATGAGAACATCGCTGAGGCGGCTACATCTGGAGATACATACCGCGAGTTGGCATTAGGCGAAGGTCATGTAGATTTCGGACGTTACTTCCAGGCGTTGCAAGAAATTGGCTACAAGGGCTACCTAACAATCGAGCGTGAAGTTGGTGCTCAGCCAGAGAAAGATATTGCAAGCGCGATAGCTTTTATTCAAAAGTATAAATAGGCATGGAAACCTCGCTATTTGCGAGGTTTTTTGCATCTAGTAACTTCTATCGACGCTAGAATTATCAACAAATATTTACAAAATGGGCTTCTTAATCTTCCAGAATAAGAGTAAAATTAAAGGACAAGAGGAGGATTGATTTATGATGAGTACATTGAAGAGTTTCACGGATTCGGAACAGCAGATTTCGTTGGAGTTACGAGATGATCATTTAACAGTGCTTCGTTTCTATGGTGAAACATCCATCTACCCTTTCAAAAATATTTCACTTGCCTCTGAACCCATTCCCGAGTACCCCCTTAATCGCATTGCTCTAACTGTTATTGATTTCCACACGGGTGTAACCGATTTCAAATTTTCGTCGAATTTACGAGACTTTGAGATTTTCGTCCAAAAGCTGCTCGAAGCGCATAGTGAATTCGTTCCCAATTATTAAGTTATATATGTTTTGAAAAACCGCCGCGGCGGTTTTTTTGTTTGAGATGGAAGATTCACGTTTACTTCAAATAAGGATGTCTGAATACATCCGGCGTTTGCCCAACGGCTTTGCGGAAGGTTGATATGAAATGCGATGCATCGAGAAAACCCGTGGCCTCTGCGATTTGCTTCACGGTCAGATCAGGCTGCGCGATCAGCATTTCTTTGGACTTCTGCAAGCGCAGCTGGAGCAGGTATTGATACGGAGAGAGTCCGAATGCGCGGCGAAATAACGTATTCACATGCTGGGCAGAGACACCGAGCTGAGTCGCCATCCAGCTAAGTCCCACGTGAGCAGCCCCGAAGCTATGCTCTAGCTCGAGCAGCAGCGGCAGAAGCCGCTCATGACTTTGCGAGAAGGAGGCGCTCTTGTTGATAATGCCGTGCTTCTTCAGCAGCGTTAGGAATTGATAGATTTCCAAAGATCCGTTAGTGCCGGTGAAGTCGTGACTATCGCGATATTTATGGTAGTAATACTCATGAATACTAGCTAATGGTGTATCGATCCCCCAGCTAATTGGGGTAGTAAGCGGGATTTCCAATGCGTGCACAATAGAGGCAGCTAATGCACCATCGAAGGTTAAATACCAAGTCGACCAAGGTGTATCTGGGACTTGATAGGCATGTGGCACACCGCCAGCAAGCAGCATGCCTTGCCGTTCACCCAGCTTGACGGGGCCGCTGTCTAGAATAATTTCGCCACTACCGGAGATCGTTTGCAGCCAATGAAAACAAGGATAGCCTTCATCACGTTCATAATGTTGCTGTTCACGCTCATATCCGATCGTCTCGAGAATAAGAGGGAGTTTACGGTCGGTTTCAGTAATGACAAAAAACTTTCTATAATCAATCGCCATGGAACGACCATCTCTTTCATTTTTTAATATAACATGCGTTGTTTCTTATATTTTAAAAGAAATAATTGTCTTGTACAATATGGTGGTAAGCTAAATTGTTATCCAATAACGTAAAGTGAGGAATATCATCCATGGCGAATAAATTTGTATACACAGCTCCTGAAAACGGTTACCCAGAATGGAATAACAATCCGGAAATATATCAATTGAATCGCTTGGAAGCGCATGCAACACTGATGCCTTATCATACGGAAGCGGAAGCGCTGGCTGGCGTACGTGAAGCATCGCAATTTTATCAAAACTTAAATGGCACCTGGAAATTCCATTTTGCCGAAAATGCAGAAGGACGTCCACAGGATTTCTACAAAACGGACTTTGACACCAACAAATGGGCGGATATGCCTGTGCCATCCCATTGGCAGCTGCAAGGCTTTGATTTCCCGCAGTACACGAATATTATTTATCCATGGGTCGGACATGAGGATTTGAAGCCTCCATTTGCTCCAGTGAAGTATAACCCTGTTGGCTCTTATGTTCGCAACTTTTCGATCCCTGAGGGTTGGAGCGGTCAACCAGTGTATCTGAGCTTTCAAGGTGTGGAATCGGCCTTCTATGTATGGGTGAATGGAGATTTGGTTGGCTTTAGCCAAGATTCGTTTACACCAGCGGATTTTGATATCACGCCTTATTTGATCGCTGGTGAGAACAAGCTCGCGGTAGAAGTGTACCGTTGGAGCGATGCAAGCTGGTTAGAGGATCAGGATTTTTGGCGTTTGAGCGGAATTTTCCGTGATGTGTACCTGTATTCGACGCCTACGGCTCATATCGCTGATTTCAAAGTTGACACTCATTTGGATGGAGCTTGCCAAGATGCAGAGCTGCGAATTAAAGCGACCATTACGAACTATGATTTGAAAAGCCAAGGTGTGCATCACGTGGAAGCGATGTTATATGACGGCGAGCAACGTGCACTTTGGGAAGAAGCGCTGCGCGTTGGGATTCAAGCTACAGATATCGAGAAACAGCAAGTTGAATTATCTGCGCACATCGTCCAACCGGCCAAGTGGAGTGCGGAAAGCCCGTATCTTTACACACTCGTTCTTCGTTTATTGAATGAAGAGGGGACGCTCCTCGAGACAGAAAGCTGTAAGGTTGGTTTCCGCAAGTTTGAAATTGAAGATGGTTTGATGAAAATCAACGGCGAGGTCATTACATTTAAAGGTGTGAATCGTCATGAGTTCGATCGTGATCGCGGTCGTTCCGTTGATGCGGAAAGCATGCTTGCCGATATTTTGCTTATGAAACAATATAATATCAATGCTGTGCGGACTTCGCATTACCCGAATAATCCGTTATGGTATGAGCTTTGTGATCAATATGGTCTGTATGTAATTGATGAAACGAATTTGGAGACCCACGGCTCCTGGAGTTATCCGCAATTCGAATTAGGGGAAACGGTGCCAGGAAGTCGTCCTGAGTGGACGGGCGCCGTGCTTGATCGTGCAAACTCCATGATGCAGCGAGACAAAAATCATCCGTCGATTGTTATCTGGTCGCTGGGGAATGAGTCCTTTGGTGGAGACAATTTCTTCAAAATGCATGATTTCCTTCGTGAAGCCGATCCTTCTCGGGTTGTTCACTATGAAGGTGTGTTCTGGTGGCGCGAGTCGGAAAGAGCGTCGGATATGGAAAGTCAAATGTATTCCAAAATTGAAAAGATCGAAGAATACGCTAAAAACAATCCGAAAAAGCCGTTTATTCTTTGTGAATACAGCCATGCAATGGGGAACTCTTGCGGCAATTTGTTTAAATATTGGGAGCTGTTTGATCAATATCCTATTCTACAAGGTGGATTCATCTGGGATTGGATCGATCAATCGATTCGTACGACGACGCCAGATGGCATCTCGTATCAAGCGTATGGCGGTGATTTTGGTGACACGCCGAATGATGGCAACTTCTGTGGGAATGGCTTGATCTTCGCTGATCGTTCGGTGTCACCGAAGCTGCACGAAGTGAAGAAGTGCTACCAGAATGTGAAGTTCGAAGCGGTAGACGCGGTAAAGGGACAAATCAAGGTAACGAATCAATTCTTGTTCACGAACTTGAATGAATATGATTGGATTTGGACGATTGCACGCAATGGTGTTGTAGAAAGCCAACAGTTCACTGGATCCTATACGGTTGCGCCAGGTGAAACGACAACGATTGAGCTGAAACTTGATAGTGTTGAGCGTCTTTTCCCGAACGATGAATTCGTGTTAACGTTGAGTTTGGTACTGCGAGACGATACGTTATGGGCAGCGAAGGGACATGAAATCGCATGGGAGCAATTTATTCTTCCTGCGGTGAATTCAGTAGCCCATGCACGCAACTGGGAAGCGGAAAAAGAATCCGCGGCTGCGCTATCAACGGAGAGTGCTATTCAAGTCGTACGTACAGCAGATCGTATCAGCTTGGAAGGGGAGCGTTTTGCACTCCAAGTTGACGCAGTAACTGGCGATATCACTTCCTATTTGTTTGACGGAGTTGAGTTATTCCAAACAGGTCCAGTACCTAACTTCTGGCGTGCTTATACGGATAACGATCGTGGGAACCAGCACCACATTCGTTGTGCACCATGGCAAGAAGCGGGCAGCGGGCGCAAACTCCTTTCACTGAACGCGAAATCATTGGATGCAGGACGTGCTGAGGTTCGTGTACGTTATGAATTGGCGACAACGCCTGCTTCTGAAGTTCAACTTGTTTACACCGTGTCGGCAAGCGGGGAAGTTGAAGTTGGCATGCAATTAACACCGGGTGACAAATTGCCAGAAATCCCTGAAGTTGGCGTCATGTTCGAACTTGATGCTGCGTTCGAGAATTTAACATGGTACGGCCGCGGGCCGCACGAGAATCACTGGGATCGTAATGTAGGCGCAAAGCTTGCGCTTCATAACGGAACTGTCGCAGAGCAATTCGTTCCATACTTGCGTCCACAGGAATGCGGCAATAAGACGGATGTTCGCTGGGCGACCCTAACGAATTCCGCTGGGCGCGGACTCCGTATCACGGGATTGCCAACAGTTGAGCTTAATGCTTTGCCGTACTCACCATCCGAGTTGGAGGCGCACGATCACCCTTATAAACTACCTGCGAGTGATAAAGTTGTGGTTCGTGTGAATTACAAGCAGATGGGTGTTGGCGGAGACGATAGCTGGGGAGCAAGAACACATCCCGAGTTTACGTTATTCGCGAACCGAACGTATGCGTATGCGTTCACTTTCCAAGGTATTTAGTCGTTGAGAAAAGCCGTTCCAAGGGTGGTTATCCCTGGAACGGCTTTTTTGGGGAAACAAGGAATAGTTTGTTTTGGGTTTGGTGTAAGAGAAGCAGATCCCTTGTTTATTGGGACTGAGGCGTGAAGTGAGGGGCGAATTTGCGCCAGTAGGAGTGAGATAGTCGAAAAAATCGACTATCTCACGAGAAGTCTGCGCCAGTAGGAGTGAGATAGTCGAAAAAATCGACTATCTCACCAGAAATCAGCGCCAGTAGGAGTGAGATAGTCGAAAAAATCGACTATCTCACCAGAAATCAGCGCCAGTAGGAGTGAGATAGTCGAAAAAATCGACTATCTCGCGAGAAATCAGCGCCAGTAGGAGTGAGATAGTCGAAAAAATCGACTATCTCACGAGAAATCAGCGCCAGTAGGAGTGAGATCGTCGAAAAAATCGACTATCTCGCGAGAAATAAGCACTTGTAGGAGTGAGATCGTCGAAAAAATCGACTATCTCCCGAGAAATCAGCGCCTGTAAGAGTAAGATAGTCGAATAAATCGACTATCTCACCAGATTTTAGGACCGTCTGGATGAACATACCCGACGGTTCTTCTCATTCACTTATGCCCCTCGCTCGCATCCTCCAATTCTTATCGTAGGATCGAGTTGCTCTCATGGCATCGTTTGACCAGAAGGGAAGAGGGTGATAAGTTTAAATGGAGAAAAAAGTGACTACTACTAGGTACCTGGGAAAGGTGGACATATAGATGACAGCACATACGGCAAAACCAATCATAGGACTCATTGGCACAGGCGTGATGGGGAAAAGCATGGCAGGACATTTGATTCACGCGGGATATGAGGTTCATGTATATACACGTACGAAAGCAAAGGCACAGGAGCTATTGGAAAAGGGGGCGAATTGGCAGGACACGCCAGGCGCATTAGCGCAGAAGTGTCAGGTTATTATGACGATGGTTGGATTTCCAAGCGATGTCGAAGACATCTATTTTGGGCACAATGGCATTCTTGCCCTGGCAGAGCCAGGTAGCTTCCTAATTGATTTGACGACGTCGAGCCCGTCACTTGCCAAACGGATTTATGAGGAAGCACTGACGCGTCACTTATTCGCCTTGGATGCTCCTGTTTCCGGTGGAGATATTGGGGCAAGAGAAGCACGATTATCCATTATGGTTGGAGGCGCTCGCGATGTGTTCGAGCAGATGCTGCCTATTTTCCAAAAGATCGGCACGAATATTGTTCATCAAGGTGAAGCAGGAGCGGGGCAACACACGAAGATGTGTAATCAAATTGCGATTGCAAGCAACATGATGGGTGTTGTTGAAGCGCTTGTATATGCGAAGAAAGCGGGGCTTAATCCAACGACAGTGCTGCAAAGCATTGAAACAGGTGCCGCGGGCAGCTGGTCGTTAAGTAATTTGGGGCCACGAATGATTGCAGACAATTTTGCGCCAGGTTTTTATGTGAAACATTTTATTAAGGATATGAAGATTGCTTTGCAATCGGCCGAAGAAATGAAAGTAGAGCTTCCAGGCCTGACGCTTGCCAAATCTCTCTATGAACAATTAGCCGCTATGGGCGAAGAGGAAAGTGGTACACAAGCGTTGTATAAATTAATTAATAAATAAGATTGTGCTGTTCGACCTGGAGGTTGACTAATGAAAATCGTGATTGCACCTGACTCATTTAAAGGCAGCCTTAGTTCAGAAGAAGCTGCCAAAGCGATAAGAGACGGGATTCTGCGGGCTATGCCGGCAGCAGAAACCGTCCTCATCCCAATGGCAGACGGAGGCGAAGGAACCGTAGATAGCCTAATACAGGCGACGCACGGAAATAAGATCTCTGTTCCTGTGCGAGGTCCGCTTCAAGATGAGGTGATGGCATCGTATGGCGTACTAGGAGACGGCATAACGTGTGTGATTGAAATGGCGTCAGCTTCCGGACTCGTGCTAATTCCCGAGGAGCACCGGAATCCGATGCTGGCGACAACCTATGGCACTGGTCAATTAATACGCCATGCACTCGATCAAGGCTATCGTTCCTTCATTCTTGCGCTCGGCGGCAGCGCAACGAATGATGGAGGAAGCGGTATGCTCCAAGCGCTAGGCTTACGACTCTTAGACGCGGATGAGCGCGAGATTGGTGCAGGAGGACAAGCCCTGTCTCACCTTACACAAATTGATGCCTCAAAGTGGGATGAGCGAATCACCAATGAATCGCAGTTTACCATTGCTTCGGATGTTACGAATCCATTCGTTGGTCCGCAAGGGGCATCCTATGTCTTTGGACCGCAGAAAGGTGCAACACCAGAGATGGTGGAAGCCCTCGATGCAGCGCTCACCAAGTTTGCAGATTTGATGGCAGCGCATACAGGAATTGCTGTGCATCATCTGCCTGGAGCTGGCGCCGCGGGTGGACTTGGCGGTGCTTTTCAAGCGTTCTTCCCTGCAAGGACGAAGCGAGGGATCGACGTGGTCATCGAGATGACCAAGTTAAATGAGCATCTGCAGGATGCTGAGCTTGTCATCACCGGCGAAGGGCAGACGGATGCCCAGACCGCTTCCGGCAAGGCGCCGATGGGGATAGCGCAGGCTGCTTCGAAGCTTGGCGTGCCTGTTATTGTTTTATCTGGATCCGTCGGGCAGGGGATTGAGAAGCTTTATGAATATGGCATGACAAGTATTCACAGCATTGTGAACGGTCCGATGACACTTCAGGAGGCGATGAGTCGCACACCTGAGCTTTTAGCGCAGAAGGCAGAGCAAGTTATGCGTACTTTTTTGGCTGGACGAAAGAAGGAGGTATAGATAATGTCAACGAATAAACAAGAGGAAGACCAGTTGGTACTCCCCAGAGGCGTAGCAGCTCCAGCGAGGCGAGCTTTAGCAGGGGCAGGTATTACGAAGCTCCATGATTTCACCCAAATCACCGAGACGGAGCTAATGAAGCTGCATGGCATGGGTCCCAAAGCGAAAGATTTGATTCGAGAAGAGCTAGCAGCGAAAGGCTTATCTTTTAAACCAGGCTCCTAGTGAATGAAAGTGGTATACCGACAAGCTCCTAGTCATAAATAAGGTTATTATGATGTGTAAAGGAGTAAGCTCATGCTATTATCAACCCAATTGTATGTAGCGACAACCGGAAACGATGATCACGATGGAAGTAAAGAAGCGCCATTCTTAACGATAACCAAAGCTCAGATGACAGTTCGGAATATCATCCACAATGGGATGACCCACGATGTCATCGTTTTTGTGTTCGGTGGTACCTATTATTTAGGAGATACATGGAAATTGGATGAGCGAGATTCAGGCAGCAATGGCTACCGGGTTAGCTATTGTAATGCACCTGGTGAAGAAGTCAAGATCATAGGTGGAAGACCAATTACAAACTGGGAGCCTTATAGCGCAGACATGTGGCGGGCGTGGGTAGGGACGGGGAGCAGCTTCCATACGCTATATGCGGATGGTGAACGTATGGCTAAAGCACGTTTGCCAGCAACAGGGTACTTTCAAGTAGATGACGAACCTGAAGCTGCTTGCCGAGATGGCATTTACTATAAGGAGGGAGAAATCACAGAAGGGAGTGACCTTACACAAGCTCAAGTATTCATTTGGCCAGGGAAAGGGGAATGGAACTGGTTTTCAGAGTTGCGATCCGTGAAATCTCATGATGCAGAGGCTAGATTTGTGTCATTTCAGCAACCTTCCATTTGGGAAATAGGCGAAGGCTCACGCTATTTTATGCAAGGCTCACTCGATTTTCTGCAAGCACCAGGTCAATTCCACTTTGATGAAAAAGGCGGATGGCTCTACTACAAGCCGAGAAAAGGTTCTCCGCTACACCAGGAGATTATCGCACCAACAGTCACAAGGCTGATTGAGATGAAAGGCAAAGATCAAGATGAGCCTATTCAACATCTTCATTTTCACGGACTCCAATTCTCCTGCACAGACTTCTGGTCGGATTATCAAATGATTCAAGAAGACGAGGGATTGAGTAATGTAGAGCGAGATGAGCACCGAGAAGGATTGGTCTATATGCAGTATGCAACGGATATCGAACTATCGCATTGTCATCTCATCAATTCTGGAAGCTGCGGAATTTTCCTGGATTATCAAACGCGAAACATTAGGATACATGGCAATGTTATCGAGCATTTGGGGTATATGGGAATATGTGCATCAGGCTATTCACCGCTTCAGGGCTCATTTACTTCCGCAGGAGCCTCCTATACCAATAAAGAGCATCGGATAACGAATAACGTGATTCGGTATGGTGGTGAGCTGATCGGGCATGGCTGCGGAATTCTGTTGTATCAAAGTGGAGATAACGAAATCACTCATAATCGGATATCGCATATGCCGCGCTACGGTATCTCCTTGAAAGGCTTGCGTCACAAGGTCATGCCAGCAAACATTTACGGAATACCAGTTTCTTGGGAGAACCATTGGGACTTCCTGCATACGCGCAATAACTACATTGCGTATAACGATATTTCGAATGTCATGATCGACAGTCAGGATGGCGGTATGATTGAATCCTGGGGTGTTGGGACGGGGAATGCGATTCATGGGAACCGCTTACACGACAGTGGGATTCACTTTTCTTTCGGGTTTGGCATTTATTTGGATGATGCTTCCGACTACTTCACGGTTACCCAGAATGTGCTGACAGGTCTCTACAGTACAGGGGAAGGAAAGCTATGGATGCTCATTTTCTCCAAAGGTATTGGCAACCTCATTCAAGGCAATTTACTCGTATCCAATCCCGATGCGATCGCTGCTATTGGCACACAAGAGATGGCAGGCGAAGACAATAAAGAGGTTACGGTGAAAGGGAACATTATTTATAATTCAGGTTACCTCTACTATTTCGTCAATTGGCGAGAAGATAAGTTCGCGGAAGCGGATAATAATCTCTATTGGTCGGATCGGTCTCCGGGCGTTTGTCAGGTAGCAGGGAAACTACCCTTGCCATCGACAGGAGCAGATTTGTTAGGGCGGGATGTTTATGACTGGCAGGCCTGGCGCTCCTTACTCGGTGGGAAATTCGATGCACATTCGCTCATCGCAGATCCTCAATTGAGACAGTTGCCTGATGGGAAGATTTGCCTTGAGATCACGTCACCCGCCTATTTGCTTGGTTGGGTTGACATCGATACTAAACATATAGGACCACAGTAAATTCGTCATAATGAGAGGGGGGCTTGGTACTTATGAAAGGATTTGGTTTTTATAAATCCAAGAAATATTTGCAGCGCGTACTAAGCTCGATCATGTTATCGATGGTTGTTGTCCTATTAGCTTCCTCATTTGCCAATACATATCTGTTGGAAAAATCAATGAAACGGATTCAGGAAGACTCGAATCTCAAAATTCTCACGCAAATGCAGTACAATTTCTCCTATATGAACGAAATCATTACGCACTTATCTTACTTTGTCTTAAAAGATAACTTGCTCATTCCTCTGATGTTCGATGAAACCTTACCCAAAATGGATTTAATCCAGGGCTACCAACGCATGTCCAGTATCATGGAAAGTTCCTCCTTCTTACATTCCATGGTCGTCTATAATCATTCTCAGAATGAGATATACGGGACGACCACCAATTTCTTATTGGACGGCGGTGTGACCAAAAAGAAAATTTCGGATTGGTTGCTCGATCCTGATCATCAGCACGAAACGTCCCGGCTCATTCCAGTCAGTCTCGACCGCGAGGATGGTCAAATAGATGCATTCGCGTTCGTCGTAACGGAATCCTTAAAGCCTTTTTCACGTGGTGAATCCGCTATTGTTCTGTATATTAAGTCCGATTGGGTCTTCGACAGCTTGAAGAAAATGAACGATACTGGCAGCCGTTCGCAAGGGGATATTCTAATGGCAGACCAGGAAGGTCGCTTATATTCCTCTCACAATATAGATGCGTATGGCAGTAAAGCAACACAGGATACCATTCATACCTACATTAAGAATCATAGGACTCTAACAGATGAACCTTCAGGCTTCGTTATTGGCGATGTGGAAGGTGAGAAAAGCATGATTACCTATATGGCAGATCCGATTCCGAATTGGACGATTCTGTATGTACAATCATATGACCAATTGATGGCAGAAGTTACGCAGACCCGTGTAAAGTCATTAGTTGTCTCCGGCATTCTCCTCTTGATTGCTATTGGCCTATCGGTCTGGTTGTCTTATAAATTGTATCATCCAATCGAAGATATGCTGCATCGGATTCGGTTTCAGCATCCACGGGGTGAACCCACGAGGCGAACCGAGGGGGATGAGTTGCACGCCATGAGCGAGAATTATTTGAAATTGTCACATACCCTGCAAGAAATCAGCTCGGAACACATCGTTAATAAATATTACATCCGTAAATTTATGACAGACGGTCAAATGTTCTCACATCACGATATGATTAGCTTGATTGACAAGCATCAACTGAATATAGCTTATCCCGCCGAAATCATTGTCTGTGTGCTTCGCTTGGATCATTTTCAGGCGTATGCGAATCATACAGCCGTTGCTTTGAAGAAAATGCATAGCTTTGCCATCACGAATATCGCACAGGAAATGATGTCCAAAGTGTATCCTTGTGAAGCAGTGGAGGTATGGGGCGATCATATTATTCTTATTGTATCCCTTATTGACGCGCCTACCACGTCGAAAACGGATAGGATCCTGCCCATCCTTCAGGACATCCAGTATACCATTGAGAAATATTACGATCTGAGCCTGTCGTGTGGACTTAGTGATCCCATCTCTCAATTGACACAGTTGTCATCTGGCTATACACAAGCCTTACAGAATAGCTTATATACGCTGATTTTCGGCTACAAGTCCATTATTACGAGTGAAATGGTTAAGGAGAACAACGCGAATAAGCGTGTGTCGATCCCAGAAGCCATCGAACGGAAGTTATCGGAGAGCTTGAAGAAAGGCTTAATGACAGAAGCAGGGATCGAGCTGGAGAAAGCATTTTCCCTTTTTGCCACTTTTCACTATCATGATATTCACCGTGCAGTAACGAATTTAACATGGGTAATCAAGTATACAGTCGTTGAGATTATGGAAAATCGCGTAACAAAGATGAACTTCAATGTGGATTATATTCATCACATTCCGCAAGAGAAGGAAACGTTAGAAGAAATGTACGTAGCTTTATTAGCCCTATGTTCACAAATTTGTGAGGGTCAGAAGCCATCTAATGTGGAACGGAATGACATGATCTTGGAAACGGTCAAAGAACTCATCCATCAGAAGTATGCAGATATTAACTTGAGTCAGCAAACAATTGCCGCGACAGTCAAATTGTCATCCGCGTACTTGGGGAAATTGTTCAAGGATAGCTATCAAATTACGCTCACGGAGTATATTAATGAAGTTCGTTTGCAGCACGCCCAGCGTCTTCTCGAGAACGGAGATCATTCGGTCTTAGATATTATGGAAAAATGCGGTTATGCCAATCCGAGTTACTTTTTTCGATTGTTCAAAGCTAAATTCGGAAGTACACCCAAGGAATATCGTATAAAGAAATCCATTTCATAATAGGGGAAATGTGATCAAGTTGCCGCCACTTCTTCCACCAATTGGTGCATGGAAGGGCGGTTTTCTGCTTTTCGATCATAAAAAGAGAGTAATTCGAACATTGTACACATACTTTCTACATGTTTTCGAACATCGTACGCTATGTAAACGCTTCATCCTGTGGCAAGATACGAATAGGGAAGGAGGAGCACAATGATGAAATCGCATCCCAACAAAAAACGAAGGCTATTCCAGGAATTCAAACACTTGCAGAAAAATCGAGAGCTGCTGTTGCTTGCGACGCCAGGCATTTTGTTTGAACTGGTCATTAAGTATTTGCCCATGATCGGACTCATCTTAGCCTTTAAGTATTTCAGGTATGATCAAGGGATTCTAGGGAGCAAATGGGTCGGCTTCAAAAATTTCGAATTTATTTTCAAATCGCAGGACGCCTGGCGTATTATTCGTAACACCCTTTTATACAACATGACTTATATCGTACTCGGAACGCTTGCTGCTCTCGTCCTTTCTATCCTGTTATATGAGGTAAGCGGCCGTATGGTGAAAGTGTATCAAACCACGCTATTTCTTCCATATTTCATTTCATTAGTATTGGTCGGTTACATTACGTACGGTTTCCTGGAGCATAAGAGTGGGTACCTCAATAGCTTTCTTAGCACGATCGGGCTCTCTCCGCACAAATGGTACTTTGAGACGACACCTTGGCTATTCATTCTGCCTGTGGTCGCTGTATGGAAAAGTGTCGGCTTCTCGACATTGATCTACTACGCTGGAATCGTTGGCATAAACACGGAATATTACGAAGCAGCTAAATTAGACGGCGCATCACGCGTTCAAATGATTTTTCGGATTACATTGCCGCTCATGAAGCCGTTGATTATCATTGTGTTTATTCTAGGCTTAGGCAATATATTCCGTGGGGATTTCGGACTGCATTATTTTGTGCCGAATAATGTTGGCGCTAATATGGCGACAACAGATGTCATAGATACGTATGTGTATCGTGCCCTAGCGAAGCTTGGTGACATTAATTCTGGGGCTGCTGTTGGCTTTCTACAATCGGTTGTGGGGCTAATTACCATTGTGTCAGCTAATGCAGCGGTACGCCGAATCGATAAAGAGAACGCCTTATTCTAATGGGGGGAGGAGACTAAGAGCTTTATGGAGCTTGTCGTAGCTAAACCAGTGAAACCGGCCTCAATGTGGTATATTCATGTGTTTTTCGCCGTGATATGTGTGTTGATGATCATCCCGTTTATACTCGTGATTGCGGTGTCATTGTCGTCCGAGAACAGTCTGATCCAATTCGGTTATCGCTTTATTCCCAAAGAGCTCAGCTTGGAAGCTTACCGAATTGTTTTCAAATCTCCCGACATTTGGCTGAAATCGTATGGGGTTACGATCGGAATCACCATTATTGGAACCGTGTTATCCCTATTATTAACGACGTTGACGGCATATCCGATGTCACGACGAGACTTTCGCTATCATCGGCCGCTTACGTTTTATATTTTCTTCACCTTGTTATTCAATGGGGGCACCATCCCGTTCTATATCCTAATGACACAATACTTGCATCTGAAAAATTCAATCCTTGCACTCATTATTCCACTGCTCATGAATCCTTTCAATATTATAATTATGAAAAGTTTCCTCGATAAAATATCGATGGAAATTATCGAATCCGCCAAGATTGACGGCTCCAGTGAGCTTCGCATTTTCTATCGTATTATTATGCCGCTTTCCACACCGGCGTTAGCGACACTCGGTTTATTCATATCTTTTGCCTATTGGAATGATTGGTTTAATGCCTTGTTGTTCATCGATGATAACAAATATGTGCCGCTTCAATTGCTGCTTGTTCGCATCTTATCGAAGATTGAATTTCTGGCGAATTCGCCATTGGCCGAGGCTGCGAGTAAATTACAATTTGCGAACTTCCCTACCTTATCCGTGCGGATGGCAATGGCCTTAGTGGCGGGCGGTCCGATGATGATCTTATTCCCTTTTTTCCAAAAGTACTTTGTGAAAGGGATCACAGTAGGTTCACTCAAAAGCTGAGAGGAGGTGAGGGGGCGTTTGTAAGGAAGGTTTGATGTTTCTGATGATACAGGGGTACTTTATATGGAGGTGTGAAGGTTGATAAAAGGAAAAAAAATGTACCTGAACTCTGCAGCCATTATGCTTCTGAGTATGTCCGTGTTAGCTGGATGCAAGACTGACACGGCAAGTGAAACGACATCACCGGCAGCCACAACACCAGCAACAACGACAAGCGCGACGCCCGCAACACCTGCACCTAGCACTTTGCCTGAAGTCAAATTGACGTTTTATTATCCAAGTAATCCGCCAGGTAAGGATCAGGCTCTCGTGAATGAGGAAGTCAATAAGTATGTGAAGAGCAAAATCAATGCCACAGTAGACCTTAAGCCGCTTTCTTTTGATGAATATGATCCGAAATTGAACACTATCATGGCCTCTGGTGAAGCCTTTGATGTAGCATGGGGCTCGAAATATTGGCTGCTCAGCTATCAGCCGAACATTGATAAGGGTGCGCTCTTGGAGCTGACCGATGCGATGATTAGCAAAAATGCGGCCGCAGCCCGGAAGAACATCCCCGATAAATTCTGGCCGGATATGAAAGCGACGGATGGTAAAGTGTACGGCTTCCCGGTTTATCAAATCGCAGCCAAGACGAAGAGTCTCGTCATTCAAAAGCAATTCGTAGATAAATATAAATTGGATGTTAATTCAATTAAGACGTATAAAGACCTCGAGCCTTTCCTGAAAGCGATCAAGGACAATGAAAAGGATGTTATTCCTTTCGGGATGGCTCAGAATTCATGGGGCCTCTACACTGACCCGAATCTGGTCGCCGCAGATGGGATTGCAGTTGCTTACAAGAAGGATGACAAAACGTACACGTCTATTACGAAAATTCAACAGTTGCAAAATAAGAAGGACTTCTTCACGACGATGCATAAATGGTCATTAGCTGGCTATATCAACGAGGATGCACCGCTGCTCAAAAACATCACTGATCTCAAGAAAAAGGGGAAAGTGGCGGTAAGCCTTGAATTTACGACAAAGCCAGGCGGCGAAGTGGATGAAATGGCGAATAATGGCGGCAACGCTGTTGTGTATGTGCCGATCTCTGACTCCTACTTTACAGGTGTTGCGAGTGCGATGCAGGTGATTAGCAAAACCTCCAAAAACCCAGAGCGCGCTCTCATGTTCATCAACCTTCTGAACACAGATAAAGTGTTATATAATCTAATTTCGAATGGGTTGGAAGGCAAGCATTATACGAAGAAGGATGACAAATATATTGAACCGATCAAGGATTCCGGCTATGCGCCGAATGTGGATTGGGTGTTCGGCAACCAATTTAACGCGTTCTTGAAAGGCGCACAGACACCAGATGTATGGGACAAAACGATAAAATTAAACGAAAGCGCCATGGTGCCAGCTTCCTACGGCTTTGATGTGAATCGAGACACGATCAAATCTGAGGTTGCTAACGTGACCGCCGTAGATAACGAGTTCCAAGTCGCTCTTGAAACCGGTGCTGTAGATCCTGCGGATCAACTGCAGAAATACATCGACAAGTTGAAAGCGGCTGGTCAAGACAAGATTGATGCGGAAACAACGAAGCAATGGCAAGCTTTCTTGAAAGCGAAAGGCTTGTAAGTCGTGCAGTATAAGAAGCCGTCCCTTGTGGTCATTTGACCTCAGGGGACGGCTTTTGCTGTCGCTGCATCATATTAGGCCAAGCTCTCGAATATAGATGAGTAAACGAGGAGATAAAGTCAGCTGCCTTTTCAAAGTTAAAGGATAGCTGTTTTTATTTTCATGCATATACTACTAACACAATGACAGGATTGAAAGAGGTGATCTTGGTGGGAACACGGCTTTTATCGGAAAAGTTAGTGAAAACTCGCTTTCCCCATTTAAGGTACATCCGAATTCACACTTCAGATAAATACAAGGCGACTATTTATGCATGGACGGAAGATTTGCAGCTTTCTAAGCAAGATGCACTTTATGTGGAAAAATATGCAAACGCTTACTTGTACCCGTATGTCGTTTTTCAAGTAAAAGCCTATTGTGCAGTCCGTGCAGATAAAGTGCCGCTGTTGCAAGAAGTACCTGCGGATATTACGCAAACGGCGCTGCGCTTGAATTTAAATCAGTATGGGATTCTAGCTGCGATCAATCGGCAATTTCCTTATGGGCGGTTGCGATTTAAGCATTATGACGTCATTAACAGCATCATTCATTTTGACTTCGATACGCTTAGGCGAATGGAGGAGAAAGAGAAGGAACACATGCTGTGCTGCTTGCACGAAATGATCCCACTTGGGTGCTTCTGTGAGGTTCAATTCTTGGAGGATGAGATGTAACATCAGTTGATTCATACTATTCATACTGTAGTCACACAATTTCACTTGATTTCACTTGAAGTCTCCGAGAAAAACGGAGACTTTTGTTTGCTTTTAAATATTAATGCTTGCCAACGCTATGCTTTAGTATGTATCTTTTTCCAAGAGGCATTTCAAGTTTGTAGATGCAGTCCTCTTTTAGAAATACATAAAGTCAACTTAAAGGAGATACATAGGCCATGTTGAAACGATCCCCGTACCTTTTATTAATACTGGCAACCTGCATTTGGGGAGGTAACTTTGTGGCGGGTAAGTCACTCGTAGTACATATTCCTCCCATCACATTAGCAATGGTTCGATGGAGTATTGCGTTCTTGTGTTTACTGCCCTTTTTTGGCAAAGCAGCCTGGCGACTCAAACATGAATTTCTAGCGAATTGGAAAATGGTCGTATTCCTCTCCCTAACAGGAGTAGCGGGATTTAACTCACTCACGTATGTCGCTGTCCAATACACGGGCTCAATTAATGCCTCATTAATGAATTCGGCGACACCTATATTCGTTGTTCTCATCACTTGGGCTGTTATGAAGGAAAGACTTGCCTGGTGGGCATTACCTGGAATTGGCGTATCCATACTAGGTGTGTGTTGGATTATTAGTCAAGGGGATTTGTCTGCGCTGCTCCGTTTGTCCGTCAATCAAGGTGATATGTACATGTTAATCGCCGTCTTATGCTGGGCTTTATATTCCGTAGGTATGAAAAAAATGGCTGGCCGCTTTCCGGCAAGCCCATTTTTACTGGTGCAAGTATTCGTTGCGCTTGTGGTATTGATTCCAAGTTCGTCCATAGAGTGGATCCTCCAATCACCTGATGTGTCGTGGAGTCCTGGCTTGGTTAGCGGATTACTATATGTGGGAATCTTCGCATCCATTGTAGCTTTCTTGAGCTGGAATAAAGCTATAGAGCTAGCCGGTCCCCAGCGTTGCGCAGGATTTCTCAACTTCATACCCTTGTTTAGCGCGATCTTTGCAACCACCTTTACGGGGGAATCCTTGCAGCTATATCATCTGTTGGGAGCCTCCTCCATCGTGTTAGGTGTGTATTTGACGAATAGGGCTATGAAGAAGCAAACTCGCCCCTTTTTATCAAAATGAATCAAACTCAT
This sequence comes from Paenibacillus sp. LjRoot56, assembly GCF_964253335.1. Lineage (NCBI taxonomy): Bacteria > Bacillati > Bacillota > Bacilli > Caryophanales > Paenibacillaceae > Paenibacillus > Paenibacillus sp. LjRoot56. The sequence continues at coordinate 1,047,944 of NZ_CAXURV020000004.1, read as the reverse complement.
TGAAAGAATAGCGGCTGATTGGGTGAGTGTCCCACATTATAAGCAAAAACTTGTCATGAGATTACGATTATTGATTGGATTTCTTCTTCACTTTAATTCAAAATAGAATTAAGTGGAGGTGGAGATCAAAATGACAGGGAACATACTCAGCAAGTTGATTCGCCTATTTTGGACATTTCTTCGAATTAGCCCGCTTACATTTGGTGGTGGCTATGCCATGCTTCCTGCCATTCAACGAGAGGTCGTCATCATGAAGAATTGGATGTCAGACGAGGAAATGTCAGAGCTTCTGGCCATCTCCGGTGCAGCCCCTGGTGGAGTTGGTGTCAATGTGTCTGCGTTGGTCGGTTATCGTCTCGCAGGAATTGCTGGAGCTATCGCGGCCGTCGTAGGAATTACGCTACCGACCTTTCTGATCGTTCTCTTGCTAAGTGTGATTTATACTTGGCTTGAGCATTACCCCAAAATGCAAGCAATCATGGAGGGGATCCATGCTGCGATTATAGGTCTTATTGCGGCTGCAGCGTACAAAATGGCAAAATCATCGATCTTCGATCGGCTTACCTTCCTTATAGCAGTAGGAACTGTGATTGTCATGCTCGTCGTTCAGGTATCGCCTCTCGTGTTGATCACACTCGGCGTACTGGTCGGTCTCGTCACAACGTATCTTAAGAACAAATGGGGCATGACAAATCCTCCATCTCATACAGATACAACAACATCTAAGAACGTTGACAACAAGTCCGCTGAATGGTTTATGGCGGATGGGATCTAGAGGATGAGGTGATTCGTAGATGCTACTCCAATTATTTCTCGCATTTCTCAAAATTGGTCTCGTATCCTTTGGCGGCGGCTATGCCATGATTCCTGTCATCCAGCTTGAGGTTGAACGGCATCAATGGCTGACAATGGATGAATTTCATCATGTTATTGCCTTGTCTGGCACCAGCCCTGGTCCCATTGCAACGAATAGCGCCACGTTAATTGGCTATGAGACAGCGGGGATCCCTGGGGCCATTCTTGCGACGTTAGGCATGGTACTGCCGTCTCTGGTGGTCATCATCCTCGCAGCGGCCTTTTTGTTTCGTTGGCACTCGCATCCGTGGTTCAAATCATCCTTTTACGGTCTCAAGCCTGTTGTGACAGGTTTTATCGTCTATGCTGCGCTGCATTTTGGGCAATCATCTTTCGGAACGGTAGAGACAGGTGTTTCGTGGAAGCATGTAGCAACGCTTCTCATTGCAGGCGGCGCTTTCATGGCAATTGTTAAATATAAGGTGCATCCATTTGTTGTTATTGTTGGGGCAGGTGTCCTGGGAATCGCTTTTTTCTTATAAAATATAGACTTTGAGGGAGTGTCTCGGCCATACATATGGCTTTTGGGGAACTCTCTTTTTTGTCTCTAAGAGGAAATAGGTGATAAAAAATTCTTTTATAGGCAATAAACATCTTTATATTTCAGAGAATTGTTATATAATGTACAATATATAACAAATAGAACATACTATATAACGATATTTCATTGCTTTAGGAGGGAAACATCATCGAACTTACGGCTCGCCAGTTAGAAATAATTGATCTCGTCGGCAAATATGCGCCAATTACTGGAGAACGTATCGCTGAGCTGCTGGGGGTTAGTCGACCGACCATTCGCTCGGATTTAGCGGTCTTAGTCATGTTAAGTCATATCGATGCCAAACCAAAGGTGGGCTATTTTCTAGGAACAGCAGCACACGACGTCCATGCACCGAGCAAGTTGATTGAGTCCATGAAGGTGAAGGACGTAATGGGCATCCCCTTTTTGCTTCGGGAAACAGTAACCGTTAGTGATGCAGTTGTTGCCCTTTTTCTCGAGAATGTGGGGAGTTTGATGATTGTTAATCAGGAGGGTGTACTAGCAGGCGTGGTTTCACGAAAGGATTTACTCAAGGTTACATTAGGACATGCAACGGCAACAGCAATGCCAGTTTCGTTGGTGATGACCAGACAACCGAACATTATTACGGTGAACCCTGAAGATAGCGTTCTGGAAGCAGCTCGGAAGATGATTCATCATGAAGTGGACAGCTTACCCGTCGTTAAGGCAATTGAGGGCCGGGAAGGACTGGAAGTTGTAGGCCGAATTACGAAAACAACAATGACCAAATTGCTGCTGGATGTAGCGCTAGGTAAGTAAATCAGGGGGAATTTACATGGGAGAGAAGCTGCATACCATTTTCGTATGTTCGGATTCGGTAGGAGAAACAGCAAATACGGTTGTTCAAGCAACGATTCGGCAGTTTAATGCAAGTCAGGTTGTCGTTAAGCGACATGGTTCCATTCGAACGGAAGATGAAGTACGAACGATCGTAGAGGAAGCCTCACGACTAAAAGGATTTATCGCCTACACGCTTGTATTGCCTGAACTAAGAGAAATGATGCGGCAAGAAGCTATCCGATTGAGCGTGAATGCCATCGATATTATGGGCCCTATGATGCAAGCCTTTATTGACACGTTTAAGGATTCGCCTAAGCGTAAGGTTGGGCTGCTCTACCAGTTGGATGAACAGTATTATCAGCGTGTGGAAGCGGTAGAATTTACAGTCAATAGTGATGATGGCAAAGATCCTAGCACAATGAAACAAGCCCATATCGTCCTGCTGGGACCATCGCGAACATCCAAGACACCGCTTAGCATATATTTGGCGCACAAAGGATTTAAGGTGTCGAATTATCCTTTAGTTCCAGAGGTTAAACCGCCTAGTCTATTATTTGAGCTAGACCCGAAGAAGCTAGTCGGACTCACGATGAGTGTGGATAAGCTGATTGGTATTCGTACAGAACGACTGAAAGCCGTTGGTCTCCCTTTCGGTGCTAAATATGCGACGAAAGAGCGCATAGAGGAAGAATTGGCTTTTGCCATGAAACTTTATAGTGAATTGGGTTGTTCGATTATTGATGTGAGCGAGAAAGCAATTGAGGAAACAGCGGGCTTAATTTTGGCGGAAAGATCATAACGCATCAGACAACGAATCAAACCAATTTCGAGAGGGTGGATCGCTTATGCACAGAGACTTATCATTGGAAATCGTGCGGGTAACAGAGGCAGCAGCCATTGCATCATCTAGCTGGACAGGGAAAGGGAATAAGCATGATGCGGATGGAGCCGCAACTTCCGCGATGCGGGAATATTTTAGTGCAGTTCCTTTTCGGGGGACGGTTGTTATTGGTGAAGGGGAAATGGATGAAGCGCCAATGCTTTACATTGGGGAAAAGGTAGGCAGTGGCGTAGGACCTGAATTTGATGTGGCTGTTGATCCATTAGAGGGAACAGATATTGTGGCAAGCGGTCGGAATAATGCCCTATCTGTTGTGGCTATCGCAGAAAAAGGCAATCTCCTCCATGCCCCTGATATGTATATGGCGAAGCTGGCGGTTGGTCCGCGATTGGCTGGCAAGCTGAGTCTCGAAGATCCGCTTGAGGTGACCATTCAGAAAGCGGCAAGCATTCTGCATAAGGAAATTTCAGAGCTGACGGTCTCTATCCTGGATCGCAATCGACATGCCGAACACATTATGATCTTGCGTAAACTCGGAGTCAAAATATATTTGCTCAGTGACGGTGATGTAGCAGGTGCGATGGCAGTGGCATTCCCGGAAACGGGGATTGACCTGCATGTAGGTTCAGGGGGAGCACCCGAAGGAGTCCTTGCAGCAGCTGCTTTGCGCTGTATGGGGGGCGAGCTGCAAGGGCGTTTGCTGCCTGAGAATGAAGAAGAACACCAGCGTTGTCTAGCCATGGGGATTTCGGATCCATCGAAGGTGTTAAGCATGAGGGACCTTGTGGGTGATTCCGATATTATTTTCGCGGCAACAGGGGTCACATCAGGCGATTTCTTACATGGTGTCAAATATGGCTGGGGCGGTCGTGCGCAAACCCACTCGGTAGTGATGAGAGCAGAGACACAGACTGTGCGTTTTATCCAATGCGTTCACCAGTTACATGAGGAGCAGCGAGGGAGCGCCTAATTCGCAAGAACAACAAAACTAGGAACAACAAGCTAGACATGTGCCAAGTTCCTCTCTGCATATACTTGTGTTGAGAAGATGCGAAAAGAGGGATAACATGAGCTTGTCTTCAATTGATTTTCTTTCCGTCGTCCGCAGTTGTATACCTGAGGAGGCCGAAATTGTCGTGCTGAAGCAGGAGGGAGATCCCGCGGCGATTCTATACGCCGATGTGGATGGTGATGGGTTTCCAGAAATCACAGCCCTATATAGATATTTAGACCATCAATATTTGTTCTCCTTGAAAGAGTACTCTGGCAATTGGTTTCCGATCGGGTCTGCATCAACAGGAAGAGATCTTGCTGTGAAAGACTTTGCTGCAGCACCTGTTTCACGCAAAGAAGGCTGGGATGTCCTTATTGGTTGGGAGCGGGCGGATGAACCCATAGCAGAACTGGATATTATTCAATGGACGCAAACAGGTTTTCAGCGCGTAATTCCACCTGGTACGACCTATTCACATCTGGAAATCGAAGATATGCCAACGCGGAATGGTCCAGATGGCCTGTGTGAAATTGCCTTGTGGACGCAGGAGCAAGGTCAAGCGTACCAGGTAGAAACGTATCGCTGGGATCCCTACCGGCTTGTGCCGACAAGTGATGTGCATGGCTACTATTTCCAAAAAGTTGCACGCTACTACGAGAATTTAACACAGGAACAACCGAATGAGGGGCTTTATCGAAGTTATTTGGAGGAAGCTCAGAAGCGGGCAGGTGGTAGTTAGGTAGTCTTAAAAGTCAGGGGAACTATTCTCCTGGCTATTTTTGTGTCGTAATTTCTGAGTTAGATTTGTCCGAATGTTAGACTAAAAATAAGCGTTTTCATGTGCTACATTTAAGAGAGTTGTCTAGATATCATATATTTGTATGCAAGGAAAAAACCTACTGGAGGTCTTCACATGTCACGTAAGTATCGTATTGGTATTATTGGTTGCGGTGGAATTGCAAATGGCAAGCATTTGCCTAGTTTGAGCAAGCTATCTAATGTTGAATTAGTCGCATTTTGTGACATTGTCCAAGAGAGTGCAGCAACAGCTGCAGCGAAATATGGGATTGAAGGCGCGCTCGTTTGCGAAGATTATAGAGAAGTATTGCAAGATGCCACGATCGATATCGTGCATGTATTAACACCGAATATTTCACATGCGGAAATTTCAATTGCTGCTCTTGAAGCTGGCAAGCATGTTATGTGTGAGAAGCCGATGGCGAAAACAGCAGAAGATGCGAAACGCATGGTTGAAACAGCGAAACGCACTGGCAAAAAGCTGACCATTGGTTATAACAACCGTTTCCGTCCGGATAGTCAGCATTTGAAAAATGTATGTGCTGATGGTGAGCTTGGTCACATTTATTTTGCTAAAGCACATGCGATTCGTCGTCGTGCTGTACCGACATGGGGTGTATTCCTTGATGAAGAGAAGCAAGGTGGCGGTCCGTTAATCGATATCGGTACGCATGCCCTTGATCTTACTCTTTGGATGATGGACAACTATAAGCCGAAGGTTGTATTAGGTACGTCCTACCATGAATTGTCCCATAAAGAAAACGCAGCTAACGCTTGGGGGCCGTGGGATCCAAGTAAGTTTACCGTTGAGGATTCCGCTTTCGGGATGATCGTAATGGAGAATGGTGCAACCATTATTCTTGAATCCAGCTGGGCGTTAAACACACTTGAAGTAGACGAAGCGAAGTGTTCGTTAAGCGGTACTGAAGGTGGAGCGGATATGAAAGGCGGCCTTCGTATCAATGGTGAGAAGCACAGTCGTCTTTACACAACCGAGGTTGATTTGAAAGCAGGCGGAGTTGCTTTCTACGATGGTAAAAGCGAAAGCGCTGCTGATGTAGAAATGCGTACTTGGATCAATGCGATTGATCAAGATATTGATCCGGTTGTTACGCCTGAGCAAGCTTTCGTAGTATCGCAAATTCTTGAAGCCATTTATGAGTCCGCTCGTACGGGCAAAGCTGTTTATTTAAACCAATAGAAATGGAAATAATGGAAAACCATGAGGATGATAAGTCCTGATGGTTTTTTCTTTGCTGTTATTTCAGATGAGATTTGAAAAATGACGCTGTAATGGCGTATGCTTATCTATAGATTGCTATTATTCTGTTATTGAGGGAAAGGAAGCGAACCATATGCAATTAGGCTTGCAAAATAAGGTGGCCTTAATCACGGGAGGAAGTAAAGGGATCGGACTTGCTACCGCCATTTCGTTATCCCGCGAAGGGGCGAAGGTGGCTATTCTTGCACGTAATGTAGAGCAGCTTCAAGAAGCTGCGGTCCAAATTGCTAATCTAACCGAAGGTGAGGTTTTCACGATTCAAGCGGATGTGACGTCGGAAGCTGATTGTCAGAGAGCAATCGAAGAAACGGTTCAACGTTTCGGTGGTTTACATATTCTTGTGAATAATGCGGGGACTTCCGCTGCGGCGCCATTTGAACAAGTAGGTTCAGCTGTATGGCGCCAAGACTTGGAATTGAAATTATTCGGGGCCATTCATTGCTCGCAATTTGCGATTCCACATATGCGAGAAGCAGGCGGTGGCTCGATTGTGAATATTACGACATCCGCGGCTAAGACGCCTCCTGCCTCATCGCTTCCGACATCGGTTAGCAGAGCGGCTGGATTGGCTTTAACGAATGCGATGAGCAAAGATTTGGGATCGGCACAGATTCGAGTCAATACCGTGTGTATTGGAACCATCCGCAGTGACCAAATCGAGAAGGTTTGGAAAAAGCGTGCTCCAGAGCTTACTTGGGAGGAATTCGCAAGTGACCCGCGGCATGATATACCATTAGGCCGTATTGGTAATGCGGAGGAAGCGGCGAATGTGATAACCTTTTTAGCATCGGATGCAGCTTCCTACGTAACGGGGACCTCTGTGAATATTGATGGTGGAAAAGGCGCAGCCTTATAGAAGTTCAGTTCAAATAGAACAAAGCCTATGTCTCTCCGTTAACGGAAAGCCATAGGCTTTGTTCTTCTTCTATGTTTTTTAGGGCATGGTGCTAGGATTAAATTCTACGTTTCTTTCTTAGATACCAGATGATCTCAGAGATAGCGTCCCGTATTGAAGTGTTTTGATGAAAAGCTAATGTCATTGTCATAAGCAAGAAACCTCCCTAACCCTGAAAGAATGTCATGCATGAATAGTATTACGTAAGAAAATCGACGTTGGTTCTATTTTTTTTAGTGGGCTAAGCCTATTTTTTAAAATAAGGCATCTCACTGATTCACTTCATCCAACAGCTATCAGAAGAAAATAAAGTTCTAGACTGAAAATATAGTGTTAGACTGAGAAAATAAAGTATTAGACTGACGAAGTTTCATTAAACTAAACGGGTAGATTATTTTTTCATAGAAGTGTAGTCCACCATCAAATACTACTCGTATGGAAAAGAATTTAAATAAATAATATACTAGCTATAACTGTTTTTTTGTTGAGGTGAATCTAATGGATGAAATCAATGAATCAAAAGAAATTGTATTACAAATCGGTGTTGCCTTGAAAAAGTACAGAAAAGAAAAAAGCATGAGCTTAGACGACTTATCGGAACTAACGGGCGTAAGCAAACTTACTCTGGGGAATATCGAACGTGGCGAGACAAATCCAACTTTGGCGATTATATGGAAAATTTCAAAAGGTATATCTTTACCGCTATTGGCTTTATTCAAATCAGAAGACTCTGCTAGTTTGTATCGAGCAGGTGAAGGACTGCGGTTTTCTAATGATCAAAAAAATTGGATCATTGAACCAATTTTTAAAAGTAACGATATTGAAATGTGTCGGGCTTACTTACAGCCAAATAGCTCGTATCAGCCTGAAGGTCATCATGTCAATACAACTGAAATTGCGACAGTCATGACTGGTTCCATTGAAATTCAAGTCAATGGAGAGATTTACACATTGAATCAATATGATACTATCAGTTTTCGTGCAGATTGTCCTCATTCTTATTCCAATCATACGGATAGCGAAACAGTGCTCCATATATCCTTAAAGTATGATTTCTAAAGTCGAAAACTCCACTTATTAAATACAACTCTGAATTCCATGACGGGAATTTCAGAGTTGTATTTTTGTATTTAGATGTATGAAAGTATATTACAAATTACTTATTGATAAATAAAATATATTATAATATACTTTATTTATTCGCGCGGATGTATCTTTTTTTTTTTTTTTTTTAATCAGAAGGAAGTAAATAATACGTAAGAATTCAGGAAGGAGAAATTAAGAATGCCGAACAAACAAAATAATAAAGCCGTACCATCCTCAATAGGGCTGATCATTCTCGGCATTATTGTTATTGCAGCTAATTTACGTACTCCCTTAACATCAGTTAGTCCTTTAGTGAGTCTGATAAGGGATGACGTTCATATTTCAAATACATTAGCAGGCCTGATCACAACTGTACCCTTGCTTGCATTTGCTTTATTATCGCCTCTAGTACCAAAATTAGGACAAAGGTATGGGGTTGAACGTATCATAATGATCGCCTTACTCTTTCTGACTGTAGGTATTGTAATACGTTCTTTATCTGGCGCAGCTAATCTGTTTATTGGGACAGCAATTCTTGGATTCGCAATTGCCGTATGTAATGTATTATTGCCAAGTATAATCAAAAGGGATTTCCCAAATAAAATTGGCTCCATGACAGGTGTTTACTCCATCTCAATGAGTTTATGTGGAGCAATCGCATCGGGAATCAGTGTGCCTCTAGCCGTAAACGCAGGTCTAAAATGGCAGGGAGCATTGGGAATATGGGGGATTCTAAGCTTTGTATCAATCCTCTGTTGGTTACCCCAATTAAGAAATCAAACGAAGCAAACAACCACGACGAGTCAACAAATGGCCAGCAACGAAGTGAATGTATGGCAATCCCTCATTGCCTGGGAAGTAACCTTGTTTATGGGTATACAGTCCATGGTTTTCTATGTTTTGATCGCATGGTTGCCTGAAATTTTAAAGCAGCAAGGAATTGATCCAAACCAATCAGGATGGTACCTCTCGATCATGCAGTTAGCTATGCTTCCATTTGCCTTTATTGTCCCCGTTATTGCTGGGCGCATGTCTAGCCAACGGTTGTTAGTGGTCATTACAACCATTTTGCTTTTGACGGGAACGATTGGACTTCTTTACGGAAGCTCCAATATGATTCTGTTGTGGATCATCATGCTCGGAATTGGTGGAGGCTTCGCCTTTAGTTTGTCCATGATGTTTTTCGGGTTACGTACTGAAAATGCGCATCAAGCAGCGAAACTGTCTGGCATGGCGCAATCGATCGGATATCTTTTTGCCGCAGTCGGTCCTGCTCTTATAGGATATCTGCATGATGCGACAAATAGTTGGAATCTGCCACTTTTCATTCTGCTTGGCGCTGCTGTCTTGCTCTTTTTAGTCGGTATAGGAGCAGCAAGAAACCGTTTTGTAGGTAGCCGAAATAGTTACGAGCTGCCACGGAAAGGATGATAAATATGTTTGACAAAATTATGGTGACTATTGATAAAGCTAAAATAACGAACAAACTACTCGATGCAACCATTGAGATAGCCCGAAACAACAAACTCAAGTTACCTTGGTTAATGTCAGCCAAGAATATGTGTCGAATGGCATGACATATGTACCAGAGAAATTCTTGGAAGAAATATTGAACGAAATGGAGAAAGCGGGGATACCGAGCAGCAACTCATTATTATTGGAAGCCGTGGGCTAAGTGGCATAAAAGAAATGATGTTTGGAAGTGTCAGCCACAAGGTTTCACAGCTATCAAGTTGCCCAGTCCTCATTGTGCATTAACTCTTTCGGGGACTGCAGAGATGATGCATTGTTATACTAAAGGGTACGTTATTTGAATGACTACAACGGCAGTCTAAGACTTTATTTTTCAAGTCTTGGTCCGCCGTTGCTTCTTTTAAGGGATCAGTCTAAAACTTATTTATTAAAAGCTGACGATTCATCAATTCAAAAACCGCGTTAAATCAACGACTCCAGTCTAAAACTTTATTTTCACCGAACAACAGCACTATGTTTGGATCAACTTTCTTGTCCAAAAAGGACGTCAAGCCGTAATTTTACTTGACAGGTTAAACGTTTCAATTTAATCTAAATATGAGTGTTAAACGTTTAACACGCTCGTGAAGTTGAAGCAGGTACTGAGCAACCTATAACAAGGGATACGGAGTGATTCTATCATGTGGAAACAAGCTATTGAGGATGCTTTGCAGAAGACGAAAGTGAATATTGAGCGTTTCGGGGATCAGTTCCCTCATGTCAGTGAGAACGATATTTATCATTTGAATCCGAATACCGATTGGACGGATGGCTTCTGGTCAGGGATATTGTGGCTGAGCTACCAGTATAGCGGTGACAAAGTATTCCAAGAGGCTGCACAGAAAACGGTAGCGAGCTTTAAACAAAGACTTGAGAATCATGTTGGATTGGATCATCATGATATTGGCTTCCTATATTCCCTTTCCTCGAAGGCGCAGTGGATTCTTGAGAAAGATGAGAATGCGAAGCAACTTACCTTGCAAGCTGCAGATGTTTTGATGAAGCGTTGGAGACCGAAAGGTCAGTACATTCAAGCTTGGGGTCCTGAGGGTGACGCGCATAATGGCGGACGGATTATTATCGATTGCCTGTTAAACCTGCCGTTGCTTTACTGGGCATATGAACAGACAGGAGATACGAAATATAAAGAAGTAGCGATCATCCATGCGGATTTATCACGCCGCTACTTGGTACGCGGTGATGATTCCTCCTACCACACTTTCTACTTCGATCAAGAAACAGGCGAACCTCTGCGTGGTGGAACGCATCAAGGTTATCAAGATGGATCGACATGGACAAGAGGTCAAGCGTGGGGGATTTACGGGTTTGCGCTTTCGTACCACTACACGAAAAATCCGCTCTATTTAGAGACAGCCAAACGCTTAGCGCGTTATTTCTTCGAGCGGTTGCCAGAAGATGACGTTGTATATTGGGATTTCAATGCACCAGTAAATGCCGAAACGAAGCGGGATAGTTCTGCTTCTGCGATTGCTTCTGCAGGGGCGCTAGAGATTCTTGAGCATTTGGCACCAGATGATCCGGATCGTGCGTATTTGGAAAATGGCGTGCAACGTTCGATGGCTGGACTAGTGAAATCATACGCTACGATTGGCAAGCCAGATGCGCAAGGATTCCTTGAGCGCGGTTCCTATAGTGTTCGCGGCGGAGCTGCACCGGACGATTATGTCATTTGGGGAGACTACTATTATTTAGAGGCTTTGCTTCGTCTAGAAAAAGGATTCAAGGGGTATTGGTATGAGTAATTCACAATCGGCGGTGGCAACAGATCGCGCTTATTGGGTTCAGACGATGCTTCGCATTGCTGAGCCTGTCCTTCGGGCGCTAGCAAGTAGACAACTTCGAGCCACAATGCCAGTTGAATGTAAAAAAGAAGAGCAACGCGCGTTCACGCATCTCGAAGCGTTCGGTCGTACGCTCGTCGGGATGGCACCTTGGTTAGAGACACCAGCGTTAGATGCCGAGGAGGAACAGCTTCGTCAGGCGTATGGTAATCTCGTACGAGAAGCGATGGATGCGGCAACGGATCCGGAATCACCGGATTTCTTGAACTTCGCACAGGGGATGCAGCCAATTGTAGATACCGCATTCTTAGCGCATGCCATATTACGGGCACCGAATACCCTATGGCATAGCTTGGACCCTCGCGTTCAAAAGAATCTCGCTGCCGCGATGAAAACCTCGCGCACTCGCAAGCCAGGCTTCAATAACTGGCTGCTTTTCGCAGCGATGACGGAAACCGCGCTTGGTGTTATGGGTGAAGACTGGGATCATATGCGTGTTGATTTTGCGTTAAAACAACATGAACAGTGGTATCTAGGCGATGGCATGTATGGTGATGGCGTAGACTATCATGCGGATTACTACAACAGCTTCGTTATTCAGCCGATGATGGTGGATATCATTGAGCATGTGCATACTTATTATGGCGATTGGGGCAAAATGCGTGAGAATGTCCTGAAGCGCGCACAGCGATATGCGGCCGTTCAGGAGCGCATGATTTCTCCTGAAGGCACTTTCCCAGCGATTGGGCGTTCGTTAGCTTACCGCTTCGGAGCTTTCCAAGCGTTGGCGCAGACAGCACTGCGGCGCGAGTTGCCTGTTGGCGTTCAACCGGCTCAAGTACGCGGAGCTTTGACAGCTGTCATTCGCAGATTGATTGAAGCACCTGGCACCTTCGATGAAGGCGGTTGGTTGCGGATTGGACTTTGCGGACATCAGCCAGAACTTGGCGAGCCATATATCTCAACAGGAAGCTTATACTTATGCTCTGCGGTCTTTCTACCGCTTGGCTTGGCAGCGAATGATGTGTTCTGGCAAGGAGCGGATGTACCGTGGACCTCACAACAAGTTTGGTCGGGTCAGACGGTTGCAATAGATAAAGCGTTATATGAGTAGATTAGACATTTCGAAGCACGTACACGTCCCGATGGGATGGGTACGTGCTTTTTCTCATTGAATGAGTAAGTACCGTTCGATGTCTATGCAAATCGGGGGATTGCCTCATTGTTTGATGTATAGGCGAACCATACAATAAGAATTATGAAGCGAAGGTCAACTTCCCTACGACCACTAAACCGAGGAGAGATCTTAATGGGCTTATTGGATGGATTGTATCGATTTCAGGATTGCAAAACACTTCGGGTTTCGAGCTACGACCGATCGGGAGGAAATGACGATTATATTAAAATTAAGCCTGGAGAGACGGCAGTACTTGCTGAGCTGCACAATGCGGGGATTATCAAACATATTTGGATAACGATCAATGCGAAGGATCCCATGTACAATCGCAACCTAATTTTGCGCATGTACTGGGACGGCGAATCGGAGCCAAGCGTACAAAGTCCAATCGGCGATTTCTTCGGACAGGGCTGGGGCGAGCATTATTTATTTGCCTCCCTTCCGATGGCTGCGGCTCCAGCAGGAGGAAGAGGACTGAATTGTTACTTCCCGATGCCGTTCTCCCATGGTGCGAAAATCACACTCGAGAACGACTCGGAGTCCGAGGTCCCCTCTTTTTATTATTACATTGATTATGAGGAGCATGCTTCTATACCGGACGATGCAGGACGGTTTCACGCCTGGTGGAACCGGGAAATAACCGAACCGTCAGGTGAGCAAGAGAACGAGTGGGGACTTATGGGTGAACCACCGAAAAATCAAACGGATGAAGGCAATTATTTGTTTGCAGAAATTGAGGGACGTGGGCATTTTGTCGGCGTTAATTACTATGTCGATAGTCCAGGACCGATGTGGTATGGAGAAGGCGACGACATGTTTATGGTAGATGGTGAACCCTGGCCGGGATCACTGCATGGCACAGGCACGGAGGATTTCTTCAATTCCTCTTGGTGCCCAAACGAGTTGTATGCCCATCCTTACTTCGGATACGCCCGAATTCCGGATAAGCTAGGTTTTATGGGGCGTACGCATTGTTACCGTTTTTTGTTAGAGGATTCCATTCATTTCCGCAAGTCACTCCGCTCCAGTATTGAGCATGGGCATGCTAACGTGCTGACATTAGACATCGCCAGTGTTGCCTATTGGTACCAAAGTGAGCCGCATAAAGCTTTTCCAGCGATTCCGCAGAGATCATTGCGTCAAAATATGCCAGTAATCACGGCGAGCGACGTCCACCGCTGGCGCGATGCATGGAGAAAGTCCAAAGGTTCGGGCAAGCTTTGGGGGAATGAGCTGGAATGAGTTATCCCCACTCGTATTAGTAATCTCCCTGTTCTGTATGGCATGACACGCTAACGCGGTTATGTATAACTTGTATCACGATAAGGAGGTAAGTATGAGGAGACTTAGCTGTATATGGATGTGCATGATGTTGAGCTTATCGATGGTACCTACAGGTATCCAAGCCATGGAAAGCGAACCGCTACAAAGCTTTGCGGGGACAGAAGGACTGCAAATTATTCGGCCGGTCTCGGCAGGTGCTGCAGCAGGAAGTCAATTTTTCCCGCTGGATAGAGCCTTTGACGGTCAACCGGATCTAGATGAGAATTCCGGCGTTCCTATTGGGGGCGTAGGAACTGCGGATGCCCCCGCTTATAACGGAGGCAGAGTTGGTTACTTGGACTTCGGAGCAGATTGGAGCAAGGTTAGGATCACGTCGACATGGACCAAATACAGAGCGTCCAGTTCGGGCGATCAGTCCCCCTATGCGGAACTCTGGTGGGATAATGATATTAACACGGTAATTGACAGCGTTTACTCGGAAAGTCGCCTCAACTTCAATAGCGCAAAAGGTCTTTCAACGGGGTCCACGACACCATGGTTCATGGACAGCGATGTCAGCGATAACCCTGTTTCGCCAAAGGCTAGATATTTGCTGCTCCGTGGACCTGCCACGATGACCAATAGAGCCAGTGAATACGCAATGATTGGTTGGATCGATGCCAACGGCAACGGAGTTCAGGAGGCGCCGTTCCGCGCTGTATCCGGAATTACCGTATCGGGTACAGGCGGGGCAACTAGCATGTTGACGAACACTGTACTGCAAATGTCGGCTGTCGTACAGCCTTTTACCGCAACCAACAAATCCTATGTGTGGTCCGTCCAGAATGGAACCGGAAGTGCAACCATTGATGCGAGTGGACTTCTTACTGCAGGATCGGAAGGTACGGTGACGGTAAAGGCAACGGCACTAGATGGGTCAGGCGTGACAGGAAATAAAGAGATTGTCATTTCCAAGTACAGCCAGTTGATCTTGCCTGATCAAGGAAATACCAACATCTATTACAAGGACTTGCAAGCCTCTTTCAAAAATGTGAATTGGCAAACACTTGAGCGTTTGTACATTCCCTCGGGGGACTATCAATATATCAAATTGGGCAACCTCCCCAAACGTAGCGCCGATAATCCTCTGATTATTACCAACTATGGCGGTAAAGTAGCGGTTAGCGGTACACACGCCTATACCTTGTCCATCGAAGGCGGTGCGAACTGGATTTTGACTGGGGAATATAACGAAGAATTAAAAACCGGAGATGTCCACTATCAGGGACATAAGGACGGCAATTATGCCGATTCCGCTGGCAAATACGGTATAGAAGTCGGCCGAAATACGTCAAATGGGATTGGTGTAGGCAACGGTGCTACAAACTTCGAGCTTTCGTTTATGGAAGTTGCTCATGCCGGTTTTGCGGGACTGTTAATAAAGACAGATGGTGTACCGACAGCAACTATGGACGTTGTCAAAATCCATGATATGTACATCCATGATGCGGAGTCTGAAGGGATGTATATCGGCAATACCAGCAGCGATCTCAGCAAGCAGCATATTTTTACCAATCTGGAGATCTATAACAACAGGGTCCTGCGGTCAGGAACGGAAGGCATTCAGCTATCCAATATGGGGGATGGCATCAAAGTTTATAACAATGTAGTCGTGATGAGCTCTCTGGATTGGAAAGATCCATTCCAGCTCTGGCAGGACGGGGCTTTCCAGTATAGTCAACGCATTGGAAGTGCAGAAATCTCTGACAATGTGTTTATCGGAGGTGCCAGCAACCTTTTCACGCTAAGATTATCGGCAGCACCCGGAGAGTTACTTGATCCGACAGATGAAGTCGTGTTCCGCAACAATTACTTCTCCTATGGAAGAGATATCCTTGCCTATGTTCATAATACGCCTTCCAACTACGCGTCGAAATTCCGGTTTGAGAACAATATCGTTCAGCAATTCAATTACCAATACGATGAGTTACCAGGCGAACACATAAATGCGAACAAACTGCTTTATGTTCAAGACAATACACACAATTCGATGATTTTCCGTAACAATACCCTTGACGGCGAGCAAGTATTCATTGATGCAATTGGAGGAAATAACGGGACTACAAGCAACATATCGGCAACAGACAACAGCACGTTAGCTGATGCGGCACCAATTCTTTTCAGAGATGTGACGTTCCCTGTCGATTTTGACTGGAGTAAGGTGGAGAGATGGGACGATTACTCGGATTTGTATAAAGAGCCGATCTATTTCAATTATGGCGATTATGTTTATTATTTCCCAACCGGTGAATTATACGAAAGCATTGAGCCGGGAACCCACACGGGCAAAAATCCTACGACGAATCCTTCTACCTGGAGGCTCTTGACGCCGATGAAGGAAGACTTTAGACTCGACCCAGCATCTCCCTATCAGGGCATAGGTCTGTTAGACGGAGGAACGGAGACGCTTGATTCCACACCGCCAGTCATCGAATCATCGGAGCAGCTGTCGTTCTTGCAAACCGAATCAGTTGCTGTAGACATTACGGCTAACGATAACGGAGGAAGTGGCTTACATTCGCTTAAAGTGATTTTCAATGGGCAGCAAGTGGGGACAACGATCGCTTTAAACGCTTATGAGTTGGGGGTCGGCACGTATCCGATCGTTGTTACGGCTTTAGATAGGGCTGGTAACCAAACCGTGGTGGAATTAGAGCTTGTCATTCGAATGGATGCGGATCATTTGGAGGAATTGGTGGAATACGGAAGTACTAACGAATGGATTAGCAATAACGGTATCCGCAATAGCTTGATGTCTCACGTGAAAAATATTCAGCGAGATCAAGGCAATGCCAAGAAATTCGAAAACAGCATCCAATCCATGACTAATGCAGTAAGCTCGCAAAAAGGCAAACATATTAACGCAGCGTTCGCAGACGTCATTCTCGCGGATTTGGCGTTTCTTCAAAATACGATAGGTAACTGAACCGTCCCGTATATTCGTCTTCACTCATCACCTGCATGAAAACCAGACTCGAATCGTTTGACATAGTCCGCTACCGCGGTTATGTATAGATTTCTATGAGGAGGTAAGTAGTGGATGAAAAAAATGCTCACGAGTACGTTGATTGTCATCCTGATGTTGCTAGCGTTTTTGCTCACGGGAAGCACTGCATTGGCAAATGGAGCGTTGCAGATGATTCAACCTTCCGCTGCCGGAGCGGCGACGGGAAGTACATTCTTTCCGTTAGAGAATGCTTTTGACAGTACGGATGCTGCGCTCGATGTTGCCGGAGTGCCGGTCGGGGGTGCAGGACCGAACAATGCGCCAGCCTATTCCACGAGCCGGGTCGGATATGTGGATCTCGGCCCGAATTGGGCAAATGTACGAATCACATCTACCTGGACGAAGTATAGGACATCAAGTGTCGGTGATATGACCCCCTATACTGAAGTATGGTGGGACAACGATATCGACATGACCAATGACAGTGGACTAACGGAAACTCATCTTAACTTCAACAGTGTACAGGATCTCCCCAACACAGGCACTACAACACCTTGGATACAGGACAATGACGTAAGTCTCAGCCCGGTTTCGCCATCGGGACGGTATTTGATGCTGCGCTCTCCAATCAACATGACAAACCGAGCGAGCGAATATGCAATGGTGGGATATCTCGTTGAGGAGTCCTATAAAATCATTACACCTACTGTGGCGGGACAGGCAAGTGGAAGCCAGTTTTACCCTCTGGATAACGCTTTTGATGGTCAGCCAAGTCTCGATTCTCTAACGGGTCACCCGACGGGAGGAGCAACAGCGGATGATGCGCCAGCCTATGCCGACAGGGTGGGCTATATGGACTTTGGAGCGGATTGGAGCAAGGTGAGATTAACGTCAACATGGACCAAATACAGAGCCTCTAGTTCAGGAAACCAGACACCCTATGCGTCACTTTGGTGGGACGATGACATTGACACGGTGAATGACAGCGGTTTCACGGAAACGCGAATCAACTTCAACAGTGCGCAAAATCTGTCAACCGGAGCAACGACAGCATGGGAGAAGGACAAAGATGTCACCAGCAACCCTGTGGTACCGAAGGCCAGGTATTTGTTAGCACGCAGTCCTCTTTCGATGACGAATAGGGCCAGTGAATACGCGTTCGTTGGATGGATTGACGAGAATGGCAACGGGATTCAAGACTCACCCTATCGTGCTGTAAGTGGAATAACCGTAACAGGAGCGGGAGGAGCCACCAGCCTATTAACGGGTAGTACACTGCAGATGTCGGCTGTTGTGCAGCCTTTCGATGCAACGAATGCCAACGTCACTTGGTCGGTTGTGAACGGAACCGGAAGCGCTACGATTTCTTCAAGCGGCGTGCTGACAGCGGTATCGGATGGGAACGTAACGGTAAAGGCAACTGCGCAGGATGGATCCGGTATTTTTGGCACATTCGATCTGGCCATCTCCCAATACAGCCAATTGATATTGCCCGTTCAAGGGGCTACTTCCATCTACTACATTGACTTACAAGCTTCTTTCCCAAATGTCAACTGGCAGACACTTGAACGACTTTACATCCCTGCCGGGAATTATCAATACATTAAACTTGGGAATCTACCGCAAAGGACGGCCAGTAATCCTCTGATTATTACAAACTATGACGGTCAGGTAAAAGTCAGCGGCACCTATTCGTATACGTTGTCCATCGAAGGCGGTAAACATTGGATTTTAACAGGCAAATATGACAGTGTGCTTAAAACAGGTCATGTCAATTTCCAAGGGCATCAGAATGGAAATTACTTGACTTCCGCAGGCAAATATGGAATTGAAGTGGGCCGCAACGATTCCAATGGCATCAGTGTAAGCAAGAACGCCACAAATTTCGAGCTTGCGCATATAGAGGTTGCCCATGCCGGATTCGCTGGTCTATTGATTAAAACGGACGGTGTTCCGACAGCGACCATGGATGGCGTAAAAATCCATGATATGTACATCCACGATTCGGAATCGGAAGGGATGTACATTGGTAATACCAGCAGTGATATCAGCAAACAGCATATCTTCACCAATCTGGAAATCTTTAATAATCGGGTCTTAAGATCCGGTACGGAAGGTATACAATTGACCAATATGGGAGATGGCGTCAAGGTTTATAATAACGTTGTCGTCATGAACGCTCTTGATTGGAAAGATCCATTCCAGCAATGGCAGGACGGTACCTTCCAGTATGGTCAAAGAACCGGCAGTGCTGAGATCTATAATAACGTATTTATTGGCACCGCCAGCTCCTTATTTACATTAAGATTTTCTGCAGCTCCAGGAGAGACACCAGATCCTACAGATGAAGTTGTGATGCATGACAATTACTTCTCCCATAGTAGGGATATATTTGCCTATATCCATGATACGCCTTCCAATTATGCATCGAAATTCAGGTTTGAAAATAATGTGATTCGGCAAATCAATTTCCACTACGATGAAATTCCTGGTGGACATGTGAATTCGAACAAAATGTTCTATGTATCGGACAATACGCACAATCCGATGGTCTTCACGAACAATACACGAGATGGCGGGCAAGTTTTCATTGACAGCATAGCTGGAAACAACGGGACATTAGGCAATATTACCGCAACGGGTAATACGACTAATGCAAGCTTAGCTCCGATTAAATTCAAGGATGTGGCGCCGTTCTCTTCTACCTTTGATTGGAGCCTAGTAGAAAGATGGGATGACTATTCGGATTTATACGCTGTCCCGATTTATTTCAATTACGGAGACTATGTGTATGATTTCCCAACAGGTAATCTGTACAAAAATGTAGAAGCAGGGACCCACACGGGCAAGAATCCTGCTACAAATCCTGCCACATGGAGTCTTCTGACACCTATGAAGGAGGATTTCAGGCTGGATGCGACATCGCCTTATCAGGGAAGGGGTCTTCTGCCATAGTGAATCGGGATATGTTATCCCTATGTATAATCAAGCCGTTCTGCGTAAGCAGGGCGGCTTGATTTGTATGAGAATCCTGTTAACCCTATGCATTTCGGATGATCTCCTCCTTGTTGGGTACAGGCGCTGGCGATAGAATAGAGATAAAGGAACTTCTAAATTTTAGAAAGAAAAAGTCGGGTAGGGGGAATAGAGACAATGTCAGAAAAGCGGACGCTAATCTACGAAAATAAGCTGGCATCAATTGAGGATATTCAGGACTTCAAGTTGGAAGGCATGGCCAAAATCACATTTCCTAACGGCAGACTGCGGATGGAGAACGCACTCGACGAAAGCTTGGAACAAATGGCCAATTATGTGTTCTGGTGCCCAGAAGAATTTCCTGGAGACATTCAGGTGGAGTGGGATTTTTGGCCAATTAAGGAGCCTGGTCTGAGTATGATGTTTTTTGCTGCAGCTGGAAAGGACGGGGAAGACTTGTTCGCCACCAATTTGAACGAACGGTCTGGACAATATGCACATTACACGCACGGAGACATCAACGCGTTGCATATTTCTTATTTCAGGCGTAGGTACCCAGATGAAAGAGGATTTCATACATGCAATTTGCGCAAAAGCTATGGTTTTCATTTAGTAGCTCAAGGCGCGGATCCGATTCCTAATGTGGAGGATTGTATATCGCCCTATCATATGATGCTTCGGAAGCAGGGGGCGAAGGTCCGTTTTGCAATAAACGAACTGCCTGTATTGGAGTGGGAAGACGATGGCACAGAATTTGGTCACGTTCTGGGCAGCGGCAAGATCGGTTTACGTCAGATGGCGCCTTTGATCGCTGAATATGCGAATTTACAAGTGTACCGTTTGGATGAAGACGAAACAAACGAATAAGAATAATAGATAATCGTTCGACTGTTCGTACAAATCCTGGAAAAACACGGGCTCATGAATTAATCAACCAGACAACCCAAGACGATTCCTATGCTTTTCGGTTGATCCCCTTATTGTTTGGTGTAAACGCTTCACTTACAATTTAAGTAAGAAGAGACCAAGATACATCTCAGCAAAGAGGGAGGCGAACTTCATGAGTACTGCACCGACAAGTGCGAAGGATGCGGCGCTTCAGAATAAGCACACGCGACTTGCCGGAATCCCAACATTTCGTTATATGAGGCGTTATTGGCCGTTTTATGCGATGTTGGCACCAGGTATTTTATACTTTTTAGTATTCAAGTATGTTCCTTTATTAGGAAGCATTATAGCGTTTCAAGAGTACAACTTGTATGGCGGCTTCTTGCAAAGCGATTGGGTAGGCTTCAAATGGTTTCAGCAGTTTTTCGAGTTTGTACACTTTCGGCGGTTGTTATGGAACACGTTGGCCATTAGCTTTTATCAACTAATCTTTGCTTTTCCTGCTCCGATCATACTTGCCATTCTATTGAATGAGATCAGAAGCATGGCGATGCGCCGGACCATACAGACCATCGTTTATCTGCCTCATTTTCTATCGTGGATCATCATTGCAGGCTTCGGTTACATGCTGCTGTCCCCCCAGATCGGACTTATTAATCATATGGTAAAGGCCTTCGGTTACGAGCCGATCTTTTTCCTACAAGAGCCGAGCTGGTTTCGTACGATTGTCGTCAGCTCCGGAATGTGGAAGGAAGCGGGTTGGAGCGCAATTGTTTTCTTAGCGGCAATTGCGGGAATCAATCCTTCGTTGTACGAAGCTGCTCGAATCGATGGAGCAAGTCGCTGGAGGCAGCTCTTGCATGTAACGCTTCCCGGTATGATGCCGGCGATCATGCTGCTTCTGCTATTGAAAATCGGGCATACCCTCGATCTGGGCGTCGAGCAAATCTATGTCTTCCTGAGTCCAATTACGTATGAGGTTGGGGACATTATCGATACGTACGCTTATCGGGAAGGCATTCTCAAAGGTGAATACAGCATGACTACAGCGATTGGATTGTTTAAGTCGATTGTCGGGTTCGGACTATTAATTGCTGCTAACCGGATCAGCCGCAGTACGACTGGTGAGCGTCTATTCTAAGAGAGGGGGAACAAGCAATGCGCTATCGTCTCACATTCGGAGAAAAAGTCTTCGATGCGTTTAACTACATCGTACTGCTAATTGCGTGCGCTGCTGTTATGCTGCCCTTCCTCTATATCATCGCAAGCTCGCTTAGTTCGCCGGAGGCGCTGATCCGGGGGGAAGTTACTTTTTGGCCTAAAGGTTTAAATGTTACGAATTATCAGGTAGTGATGGAAAATAAAGTGTTTTGGAGATCATTTGGCATCACCTTATTCATCGTTGTAGTCGGAACAGCGGTCAACATGTTCATGACAGTCGTAACCGCATATCCGCTCGCTAAGCAGGGTCTTAAAGGGAAAAATATCATTCTGCTGCTGATTGTCTTCACGATGATCTTCCAAGCGCCAATGATTCCGACGTACTTAATTGTAAAAAACCTTCACTTGCTGAACACCGTATGGGCTTTAATCATTCCTGGTGCGATTTCGGCCTTCAATATGTTTATATGCCTGACCTTCTTCCGGTCGCTGCCAGAGGAACTGTTCGAGGCTGCCCGTGTTGATGGTATGAAGGAGTTCTCCATTTTGTGGCGAATTGCAGTTCCTTTATCAACCCCAATCATGGTGACTTTGATTCTCTTTTATGCTGTCAGTCATTGGAATAATTACTTTTCCGCTCTGCTGTACATCAATGATTTCAAACAGAGGCCGTTGCAGCTGTATCTTTACAATCTGATTGCACAGTTTAACATGAACGAGGAAATGGCTTCCCTTGTTGAATCCAACGTCGTCCTTTCACCGCAAGGTCTGCAGATGGCAACGATTCTAGTCGCGACAGTTCCAATCCTTTTGGTTTACCCTTTCATCCAGAAGCACTTTATTAAGGGCGCACTCATCGGTTCGATCAAAGAGTAACACGCTTTGATTCATAAACAAGATCTGAGAGGAAGGTTTATATGAGAAAAGGGTTTAAGCAAACAGCATTTATATTGTCCGCTTTCTCGCTAATAGCTGCAGGCTGCGGAAACGGGGAAGACAATACGGTCAGCACGCCTGAAGTAACCAAAACTGCAGAGGCAACGCAAGCAGCCACCGCAACACCAGCGGTACCAGCGGCACCAGTTAAAATCCGGATGTTTGCTTCCGATCAGTCACTTCCTCCATTGGATGCGAATGATCCCAACATTGTCTACATGGAGAAGAAAACAAACACGGACGTGGACTTGGTATCCCTACCCCATTCGCAGTATGAAGACCAGCTTAAGCTGAAATTTGCATCCGGTGATTTCCCAGATGTCTATCAATCCTGGTCAGGCCCTGAAGCTGATCTGATTGCCGCAGGCAAGGTTCTCGAACTGAACGATCTGATCGATAAATTTGGACCAAACTTGAAAAAGAATATTCCCCAAGCTGCATGGGATGCTGTATCTGTAAACGGGAAAATTCTGGCCATTCCGCAGCCTTCCAGTAATTCGAATTCAACGCTTTACGTGCGTCAAGACTGGTTGGATAAGCTGGGACTGCAAGCTCCCAAAACTTCCGATGAACTGATGACTGTTCTAAAGGCATTCCGGGATAAAGACCCGAACGGAAACGGCAAGAAGGATGAAATCCCATTCTCCATGCGGGAGAAATTCACTTGGGGCGACAATATCTTCGGCATGTGGGGCGTCAATAACTCCTACACGGAAGTTTATTACAACAACGAAGTAATCATCCAGAATATTCATCCCAATATGAAGCAATCGCTTGGATTTATCAAATCGATGGTGGACGAAAAAGTAATGGATTCTGAGTTTCTGACCAATTCCAGGACGGTTTGGGAACAGAAAATCAAATCCGGTTTGGTCGGCATGTGGTCGCACACGCAACAACTGGCATGGCAATGGCAAGCTGATCTAGACAAAACGATTCCGAACGATAAACCGAATGTCGTAGCCATTCCTACTCCGCGAGGTACAGGTTATGACGGTCCTCTCGGCACCCGCTGGAGCCCAGTTGCCAAAACGTACATCATCATGAAGAGTACCAAAAATCCGGAAGCCGTTATCAAATATTTTGATTGGTTGATGAGCGAAGATGGCCAGATGTTCACCGATTTGGGGCAAGAAGGAGATTCTTATAAAAAAGAAAACGGCAAGATCGTAGTTGACACAGCGAAGATGGAGAAAAATAAAGCATTTAACGTGATCTTCAAGATTCATGGTACGAATCCGGCGGTAGAGGAAGCCAAACTAAGCAATCCTGCTGCTTTCGCCAAGTTAAAGGCTGCATGGGCTGTAGGAGATAAAGAAGGGTTCAAGAATGAGGCTGTAGGCATGCCGGCTGCCAAAAACACGTACAACATTGATACGATGTTCCTTGAAGAAGGCAGCAAAATTGTACTTGGCAAAGCACCTGTTGAACACTTTGACGAATTCGTTAAAACCTGGCGCAAGCAAGGCGGCGATCAGATGGTCAAGGAGCGTACAGACTGGTACAATAAAAATAGGAAAAAATAGGTCATTGGGTTTGGAAAGCTACCCTCGACCGGGTTTCCCGGAAGAGGGTTGTTCTTCTTCACCTGTATGGGGGTGCAGATGCGATCGTGTTAAAGAAAATACATGCATCCTTAAAATGGAAGCTGGTTAGCCTGCTCATCGTTATCATTGTGTCAATGGTGTCGATGATCGGGTTTTTCAGCTATTACGATACGTCCCGTACCATACGGCAGGACGTTTCTCATTTCAGCGAGCAGATTTTGCGTCAAGCCAATCTCAATCTGAACCGACAATACATGGAATATGAGCGTGGACTTCTGGTTCTTGGAACAAGCAATGAGTTCACAGAGTGGCTCAAAGTCGATCCAATGGATCGCTTCGAGCTCATTTCCGGTTTTCATTCTTTGGAGCGTAATTACTTGCGGTCTTTTCTTGTGCGCCAGCCTGAGATCATGTCCATATCTATGTTATCGGATAAAGGCGGCGAATTTAATTACGCGCTCACTTCGGGGCTATCCAAGGATTATTCGATGGCAAACGAGCCATGGCTGAGTGAAGTTGGTCGGCTCGAGAAGGTTCATCATCGTGTCGTTCAAAGTACCGCATATGTGAATTATAAAAGTAATCCGGAGCAAGTACTTATCTTGTCGATGGCTGGCCAATTTGGCGAGCCTGATGCCAAAGGGTTCCTGAAGATGGATATCTCACTGGAGCCGGTGCAAACCATTCTCAACCAGATGGAGCTTGGAGATAAAGGTATAGGACTTATTGCCAAACCAGATGGAACCATTTTGGTTCATCAGAATCAATCGCAAGTGGGCAGTGTTCTGGAACCCGATATAACCGAACAATTGACTGCGCAAAGCGGTACGTACCTTCGAAAAGAAACGCAACAGCTGATTGTATTCGATACGATCCCTTACACCGGTTGGAAAACGGTCGCGATTCTTTCCAATCAAGATATCACGTCCAGCATCAATAGGGTTCGTAATGTCACGATCGGGATCGCTTCGACGGGTATCCTTCTTGCGATCATTCTTGTCACTTTGGTTGCCACATCGATTACAAGTCGTTTGTCCAAGCTCAGGTCCCATATGAAGCGGGCTCAGTATGGGAATTTCAGGGATCGCATTCATATTGAAGGTTCGGACGAAGTATCGGATTTAAGCCATTCCTTTAACCGGATGTTGAATGAGCTCGAAGACTCGATCCTACAGTTGACGGAGACACAGTTGATGCAGCAACGAGCCGTATTCTCTGCGATGCAGTCCCAGATTCGCTCTCATTTTTTATATAATTCACTAGAATCTATTAATTCCATGGCTCATTTAGCTGGACATACTGACATCGAGAAGACCTCCATTTCGTTATCGCGCATGCTTAGATACACATCCAACTACCAGGATATGCTTGTGAATTTGGAGGATGAGATTGCTCATGTCAATCACTATATGAATATAAGCCGTATCCGATTTGGAGAGGAAGTCAGTTACCAGATTCACATACCGGAGGACTGCCGTGAGGTGCTTTGTTTAAAAGTCATTCTACAGCCTATTGCGGAAAATGCCATAAAGCACGGCATTGAAACCACAGGTGAGCTGACACGTTTGGAGGTGTCTGCGCAGCGGGACGGTGACTTCGTCTCGATCATTTTTGAAGATAATGGAAAAAACTACGACGAAGAGCGGCTGGAAGCTTTCCGGACTCGACTGCTTCAGGTGACGCCATCGCAAGAAGAATACGCCTCGCTCACGAATGTCGGTCTCTTAAACGTTCATTTCCGTTTGCAAGCCTTTTACCAGATGAATGGTGTAGGTGTCGAAATTAGTAAAGGAAGCCGTCTTGGAGGCGTTAAGGTCACCGTAAGAATTCCCTATAGATTGAACAGCCAAAAGGAGCGATAGCCGAAATGTTCCGTGTACTTATCGCAGATGACGAGCACCTTATTCGGTCGAGTTTAACAAGCAAAATCGAGCAATTCAGCGAGGAAACAGTTGTTTCTGGCTTGGCAGCCAACGGGGTGAAGGCTCTGGAATGGTTGGAGGAACATTACGCGGATATCTGCGTGACGGATGTCAAAATGCCGCTGATGGGCGGGCTGGATCTGATTGCGAAGGTCAACGAGAGATATCCGTGGATGATTTCTGTGGTTGTTTCCAGCTATGACGAATTTGAATTTGCCAAAACAAGCATGCAGCTCGGAGCCATCGATTATATTATCAAGCCTGTGGACCAGGAGCAGCTGAATGGAGCTCTTGCCCGAGCAATCGGTGAGGTGGCCACGCAGCGGCGAGCGGAAGCCGCTATGCTGTTCATGCGATCGATTCCTCATCATCAGGACATGCTGCAGCGATGGGTACTGCACATCCAGACTGTTCAGATCGAGACGCTTCCGCTCTTAGTCGTGGATACCTTAGATATGTTGGAGAGTCTGGCAGGTGACCGATTCTATTTGTTAAATCCCCTTTCCATGGCATGGTTGGAAATGATTGTGGAAGAGCTCAAGAAAGAAAAGGTCAAAATTGAGCTGCAAGAGGGCAAAGATTTAGGTCTTTGGGAAAAGACGATTCTGCAGGATAAAGTTCGCAGCTATTTCCGCTTGTGTGCGGTTCGCCGTCTGGAGGAAGGGGCACAACGGATTTTTGCGGTCACGCAAGCCGTTAAGGACCAACCGTCCCGCAGGGCGATAGAAGAGGTAAAAGCATTCATAAACGACCATTACTCAGATAAGCTGAATCTGCAGGAAATTGCGGATCAGGTTGCGATAAGCAGGAATCATTTCGCCCATTTATTCAAACAGGAAACCGGAACGACGGTTTGGAACTATTTGATTCAAATACGGATGGGGAAAGCGAGAGAATTGCTGCTAGGCACCGATAAGCGAATTTATGAGATTGCACACGATGTAGGATACGATAACAGTGTTCACTTTTCTCAGGTATTTAAAGAACAGTTTGGCTTAACTCCCGCCGAATTCAAAAAACGAATGGAGCGTTAAGTCAGATTCAGTTTCCGACTATTCCGATCTATATCGTGCCATGCCCTCATTGTGATGCGGAATTGATTCTCCTAAAATGAATGTAAAGCGTTCTCATTCATTAGCTCATAGGAGGAATAACATGAGTCAATTCTATAAAGTAGAGCAATCCAACGGAAATTGGATGTTTATTTCGCCGCAAAACACTCCTTTTTATTCCGTTGGTGTAAATGGTGTGCATAATCAGATCGTGGATCAGGCACATTGGCTGAAAACGGATCTGGTACACAAATATGGCGGGAATCGTGAATGGTTTCCCAAATGGGCTGCGGAAAAGCTGAGCCAGGTTGAGCAGTTCGGCTTCAACACATTAGGCGCTTGGCACGAACCCTTCTATTGGGGAAACGGCACACCGAAAACAGTTGAAATCCGCATGTCCAGATTTGCGCCGAAAGTGAATACGGATTGGGGGACAGGCTTCCCTGATGTTTTCGACCCCAAATTCCATGCTTCTGTGGAACGTGCATGTCTGGATTGCTTTATGAGCGGGCGTGGTGATGCCCTATTGAACGATCCGGGTGTTATTGGGTATTATACCGATAATGAAATACATTGGTGGGGACACGGGGGCAAATGGGGCAACAATGACCCCGGCAACGGTGCTAATGATACGAGCCTAGTTGACGACTATTTGGAACAGCCGGCAAGAGGGTACGGCAAGTTGGCTTGGATCGAGATGTTGAGGAAACACCATAGCTCGATTGAGAGTTTGAATGAGACGTGGGGTGCCGAATATATGGATTTCGAAGATTTGGCGCATATTGCGGTTTACCGAGCAGATCATCCTGAAGCGCTGGAAGCGGATAAAATGGCTTTCCTTCGTCTAATTGCAGAGGTGTATTACCAAACGACATCGGCTGCGCTCAAGCGATATGATCCAAACCGACTTAACCTGGGTGACCGGATGGTTGGAACGAGTACACCAGAGATTGTTTTTGATGTGATGAAAGACTATGCCGATGTCATCACGTTGAACTTTTATAGTTTCGACCTGCCTGAACGTTGGATGAGTCACATTCACGATAGAACTGGCTTGCCATTTATGATAACTGAATTCAGCTTCTGTGCGGGGAGGGAAGCGGGATTCCTGATCAATACGAACGGAGCCCGTAATGTCCTTGTTAGGAATCAGTCCCGCAGGGGAGAAACGTATCGGAACTTTGTGGAAGAAGCGGCCCGGTTGCCCTTCGTTGTGGGAACGCATTGGTTCGCCATGTACGACTATGGGAATCCGCAAGGCTTGATTGGAAATTATGGGCTGCTGGATCTTGCAGACGAGCCGTATGAAGAGTTCGCGGAATTGGTCTGTCAAGCGAATGAAGATGTGCTTCGGATCAGAAATTCGATAGAACTATAATTGGGAAAAGTTGATTGTACATGAGGCTCATACGCCGTTAGCTCATTGTTCTTAGAGCTAGCGGCGTTTTCATGTTTGAAGGAAGCAATCGGATGTTGGCGTAGGAATATGAATCTTATTAGATTTTCGTGTACACTGAAAATGAAACTAAATGAACGTATGCATGTTATATCCACAAATACTCTATTACGAAGATTGTGGATAACTTTTAGAGAAGAGTAGATCGAGAACAAGTAGAGAGAAGTGAGTTTACATGCATCAAAACTATCAATTAACCGTTGAAGAGATATTAGCACGCCCCTCATTTCAACATGCTTATATCGCGGCTGGCAAAATGGGCATAGGACGATTGGTACGCTGGGTTCACATTATCGAGGTGATTCAGTTTGAACAACTGTTGCAAGGAGGCGAGATGATCCTAACGACAGGTGCCGCATTTAAGAACGATACGAAATCGTTCATGACCTATCTAGAGCAGTTAATCCACAGAAACGTAACCTGTCTTTGTATCGAGATGGGACACTATATAAGTTCAGTTCCCCAAGAATGGATGGATGCGGCCGAGGCTCACGATTTCCCGCTCATTATTTTCCCAGAAGCGGTTCGATTTATTGACATCACGCAGGATATCCATGCTCATATTATTAATCAGCATCATAAAGCACTTCAGGATTTGGAGAAAATATCGCGTGAATTTCATCGGATGACGTTGTCTTCCCAAGGTGTCACGCATGTACTTGCTTTATTGCAAAGCAGCACCAAAGGTCAAGTTATTTATGTGCCAATCGATGCTGGGCCGAAATTCGCTCCGCCGCTTGGCAAACGGGAGTCAGCGCAATGGCTGACTTTCCTTGCAAGCAGAAGTACAGAAAGCGGGTATGACGAAACAGGAGCAGGGTTGTATTTTGAAGACATAGAGGGACAATCCGTTATCGTTCAGCCTGTTGGGGCTATGGGCAAAACCTGGGCCCACATTATGCTTGTGCTTGATCGTAAACCGCAGGAATATGAATATTTAATTCTAGACTCAGCCTCTCTGTCTATTGCACAGGATTTGTTGCGGAAACGGTACATGGAAGAACGGAAATTGTATTCCCAAACACTGTGGGTAGATGATCTGCTTCATATGCGCATTCATCAGGAGGAGCAGATCAAAGATCTGATCGGTGGTGAATTTAAACGTCTGAATGCGCTAACGTATCAGGTTCTCTTGATCGAATTTGAGCAGGAGCAAGAAGATGGTATGACTGCGGAAGAGGAAGGGATCGAATCTGCGGGTCTTCATTTGTCGCTTGCGGCTAGATCGATTTTTGAGGGGCAGCTATTTTATCCCATCATTACGTTAAAACATAACAGACTTGTTGTTCTTGCATTCGATAAAGCTCCTAAAAAGCCAGCTAAGGAGCGTTTGCAGCATGTGCTTGAGTCGCTTCAAGGGATGAAGGATCACGCGGGGACTCGGTTGAAGATCGGTATTGGACAGCCTATTCAAAGCTTTTTGAACGCCCATCGCAGCTATCAGGAAGCGCTTCAAGCGTTGTCATTAACAGTTACGCTGCAGCAGAAGAACGTCATGTTTTATGATGAGCTAGGCGTATTCGAACTGTTATTTCATATCGCGGATAAAGGAATACTGGCTTCATTCGTCCGAACCTATCTCGGTCCAATTATTGATCACGATAATCTAAAAGGCAGCGAACTACTGCGAACGCTTAAATTGTATCTCGACCATGATGGATCGAAGCAAATCGCTGCGCAGCAGCTTTTTATCGTGAGACAATCTCTCTATTATCGATTGGACAAAATTGAAGAGCTGCTAGGCGCTGATTATATGCTTCCTGAGAAAAGATTGGCTCTGCAAGTGGGAATCAGAGCCTATCAGCTCCTTCATCCAGAGAAGAAATTGTGAAAAGAAAAGCGGTAGTTTTTTGACAAAATGTCTAATGGCATGTGCCACAATCTCTCTTATACTTGGAGACAAGTAGAGAGCGATCCTTTCATTAGGGGGTCCTCAAGAGAGGTTGATGGGGCATGATTATTGGCGTTCCGAAAGAAATTAAAAATAATGAGTTTCGCGTTGGCATGACACCGAGCTCGGTGCTTTCATACAAACAGGCAGGACATGAAGTACGGGTCGAAACGTTGGCAGGGCACAGCATTGGGTTCACAGACGAAGATTATACGGCGGCAGGTGCGACAATTGTTACAACCGCAGCGGAGGTATGGTCATCGGACATGGTCGTCAAAGTGAAAGAACCGCTGCCTGAAGAATATGGTTACTTTCATGATGGTTTGATATTGTACACGTATCTGCATCTTGCTCCTGAAGCGGAATTAACGCATGCCCTTGTTAGTCAAAATGTAACAGCCATCGCCTACGAAACGATCCAACTCGATAACGGGAGCTTGCCGCTCCTAACGCCGATGAGCGAAGTGGCTGGACGCATGTCTGTGCAGATCGGTGCTCATTTTCTAGAGAAAGCTCATGGTGGCAAAGGCATTCTGCTTGGTGGTGTCCCTGGCGTTGAACCAGGAAAAGTAGCTGTGATCGGAGGCGGCATCGTCGGCGCAAATGCAGCTAAAATGGCCATCGGGCTCGGTGCTGACGTAACGATCATTGACTTGAATGCCGACCGGCTTCGTCAATTGGATGATCAATTTCAGGGCCGTGTGAAAACGATCATGTCCAATCCCTACAACATCGCTGAAGTAGTACGACGTGCGGATCTCGTTGTTGGCGCGGTACTGATTCCTGGCGCTCGCGCACCTCGGCTCGTCACCGAGGATATGGTAAAAACGATGAGTCCAGGCAGTGTGATCATCGACGTTGCCATTGATCAAGGCGGATCGATCGAGACGATCGACCGCATTACAACCCATGATCAGCCAACCTATGTGAAGCATGGGGTCATCCATTATGCCGTAGCCAATATGCCGGGAGCCGTGGCGCGTACATCTACATTAGCGTTGACGAATGTGACGACCAGCTATGGTCTACAAATTGCAGGCAAAGGTTTCGCGCGTGCAGCGCTCGATAACAAAGCCATCGCTAAGGGGATTAATGTGACACAAGGACATGTCACGTATCAAGCCGTCGCTGAGGCTCATGGCTATGCGTACACGGATATTTATTCGCTGATTCGATAGAACAGAATTGGGGGCCTCCGCAGGTTTGCGGAGGTTCTTTTTCATGGGCAGGGGATGTATAACGTCAAAATGGAATTGATGATGGAAGTGACGATAAACTTTCCTAGAGTAAGCGATGAGGTGCTTTAAACAAGATTTGTACGCTCGCGGATAGATATAGGTGGATTTTATACAGTTAATTCTTGGGCAATTCCGTTGAAATGGAAATTAGATGGATTTTCTGAAGTTAATTTCAAACAAATTGGCTGTATTGAGGAAAAGAGAGGAAATTAACTTCATTTTTTACATCTAATCTGATTTTCAAAGGGGATTTAAGCGAAATAGCTGTACAATTTACAGTTAATCTGTTAACACTAACTCAGGAGACGAAAGGGAGCCCCTTGAAGCAGTGTAAGCAACCCAACCCAACTATCATCCCTATCCCCATAAATTCGCATTGACGCTACATTTATTAACATATAAAATTGGTGAAGTGAAACGTTTCAATTGGAGAATTTGCCTTTGAATTAGATATTAAAACAAATATGCTTCATATGTTACTCAATAGGAGATGGCAACTTGACTACGATACAGCAACGCCAAGATGAAATTATTGCGAATATTGCGCATGCAGCTTATAAACAGCCAGTTCTGAGCAATGGTTTTCTTTTCGAAGGGGACGTGCGTGACAATTTCTATTACGCATCCTATCTATTCGCTGCTTCAGTGGATCCCACGATCACCTTCGAAGGCGATCGTAAGGAAGCGAGGGATAAAGCAGAGGGTGTTTTCCTTCATCTACTTGAGATTCAAGATCAAGATCCAGCTAGTAGCACTTATGGTCACTGGCCACTTAATTTAAGACCAACGCCTCAAGAGGCGTCTAAGAATACATTGCCAGTTGAGCTCATGGGGAGCTTGATGGTTTATTTCGCCCAGCGATATCAAGAGCAGTTGAGTGAATCGCTTCGTGTAGCATTTGATAAGACGCTTCGCCATATTTACGACAGCAACTTTTATCGGAAACCGCTAACAAGTTATGGTCATCACGAAGCCAAATATACGGCTGCGAAGCTGATTTTCGGACAACGCTATGAAGATGCCGCTTTAGTCCAAGATGGTTACGAAAGTCTGCAATTGACACTCAAACGAGTCACGGCCAATGGGATGACAGAATACGGTGGTCTCCCGTGGTTCTGGCATTGGGTGCAGGCTTTCACCTGTGCGTGGCAGTTGATCCAAGATACAGCAATCCGAAGTGAGCTAGCTCGCATGCTGGATTATTTGTGGAGCGAGCGAGCGACGTTCTACTTGGGTGGCGCTTGGGCAGGTCCGCACGCGCGGATTTGGCCGCATGACATGCCCAAGGATACGAATGTGCTGCATGATTATGTGCAGTATGGGGACTTCAAACTGCCGGCGCACATGCCAAGAACCGAATATGCGGGATTCCTTGCATATGAAGCGCCAGCCCAAACCATTCAAACTGCCTTGCATCGGTCATCAGTACCCGTCGAAATTAAACGACAAATTCCTAAACAAATCGGTCAAGCTCAGCATGAGAATGATCATCTCCATAGTTATGTATACTTCACAGAAAGCTTTGCAATGGGCGGTATGTGGGAACGAATTCGCGAGTTCGATAACGAACAGCATCGCTGGGACATTGCTTTCCCGCTTGATCACGTACAAGGTGTGAATCATGCTTATTTTTTCCATCCAGATTTGGAGCAGCCAGAAGGAGATTTGCGTCATCAAAGCGAATACACAGAAGTGCTTTTTCATAAACAAGTTATTATGGCTACCTATTCCATACCAGAAGACCAGCCTACCTACATCAAAGGGTGCTTGCCGCTAGGTGAGTGGGTTGAGTCACCAAACGGACTATTTGGACGGGTAGGTAACGCTTTCATGTCCGTATACATCCAGCAACCATATCATCGTGAGGTTCTGGAGGATCGTTGTTTTGTAACTAGTCGAGGTAGAACAAATGCAGTCGTCGTCGAATGCGTTGATCAAACAAATGCAGAGTCACTCGGCATTCGCGATGTTCACCATTTTGCCCAAATGATGACTGACAAGCAACCTACATACGGTGCCAATAACTCGATTACATATACTTCCTTGTCTAATCAAACGTTGTTGTTAAGCGGCGATCCAACGCAGGAAATCAGTAAACGTATTGATGGTGAAGTCATCAATTTCACTTCCTATACGGTCGCTTAAAATCATAGAAATGAGGATGGACACATGCCAGCAATTGATTATCCATTAGAAAAGCTTCTTTCTTACGAAGGACGAAATCCAAGACCCGAAGATTTTGATACGTATTGGGAGCGTGCAATCGCTGAAATGAAGGCGGTAGATCCTCAAATCGAACTTCGCCCTAGTGAATTTCAAGTACCGTATGCGGACTGCTTTGATTTGTATTTCACAGGTGTTAAAGGTGCTCGCATTTACGCGAAATATATTCGTCCAAAGAATGTGACGGAGCCACATCCAGCGATTGTGCAGTTCCATGGGTACTCCGGTAATTCGGGTGATTGGAACGATAAACTTTCTTACGCAGCGCTTGGCTATTCCTTCTTCTCCATGGATTGCCGTGGTCAAGGTGGATTCTCGGAAGA
Source organism: Paenibacillus sp. LjRoot56 (assembly GCF_964253335.1). Lineage (NCBI taxonomy): Bacteria > Bacillati > Bacillota > Bacilli > Caryophanales > Paenibacillaceae > Paenibacillus > Paenibacillus sp. LjRoot56. The sequence goes on along the minus strand of NZ_CAXURV020000004.1, from coordinate 1,013,477 downwards.
TGTTGGCGGAACCAAAGGGACGACTCTAAGAGGACACATCGTTCGTGGATTGAATGATCACCCAGATCAGCTCCTATTCCGTGATATTTTCTTAGATACCGCACAGCTTGCTGGCATTGCGATGAGTATGCCTGAAGTAGACCCTGCACGTGTAGGCGCAATGGGTGGTTCGCAAGGCGGTGCTTTAACGATTGCTTGTGCAGCACTTGAGCCGCGTATTAAGAAATTAGCACCTGTCTATCCTTTCCTCAGTGACTACAAGCGCGTATGGGAGATGGATTTGGCGAAGGATGCCTACCAAGAGTTGAAGGACTTCTTCCGTCGTCATGACCCGCAGCACAAACGTGAGGAAGAATACTTCACGAAATTGGGTTACATTGATATTCAAAACCTAGCAAATCGTATTCAAGGCGATGTGATGATGGCCGTAGGTCTCATGGACACGGTATGCCCGCCGTCTACCCAATTTGCTGCTTACAATAAAATCACTGCAAACAAAAAACTAGAAATCTTCCCGGATTTCGGACATGAAGGATTACCAGGTTTCAATGATCTGACTTTCCAATTCATGATGGATCTTTAACAAATTAAAAAACCACTCTCATTCAATTGATGTGAGTGGTTTTTTGCGCTCAGCTTGCTGCTGGCGATATTGCCTTGGAGTGACACCGATCATTTTTTTGAAAAGTTGATTGAAGAATTTCATATCTTGATATCCGACCAGTGCAGCAATATCGCTGATTTTATCGGAGGACTCGCGTAAATACTGACAACACGCTTCCAACCGTGCATGCTGCACATAGGTTGTGTAGCTCATGCCTGTGAGCTTTTTTAATTGTCGTTGGAGCTGGCGTTCACTCAATGAAAGCTTTGCAGCTGCCTCGACTAACGTGAGCGGATCGCTGCAATTCATCCGAATATAAGTCAGCAAATTTTCGATGCTTTTCATGCTAGTGTGAGGAACCGAATAATCCGAATCGAACTTCGCTCGATGCATGTAGACGAACAGCTGCTCAACACACGACTGCATAACAGTAATAAAACCAGCTCGTCGAGCTTTATACTCGAAATGTAATCGTTCAAACAGCGGTTGAAATTCACCATTTTGTTCATGAAATGATAGGAATTCTACACCGCCATGAGGAGCGGTTGCTTTTTGAAAAAATAGTGGAATTTCTTGCTCTCCCATTGTCACTGCATGCTGAAGCAATTGGTTCATCCATGCCTGTGTGAAAATACAGTTATACACGATGAGCGGCTTGTTCTGATTCGTAGATGCGGGACGAAATACATGGGATATGCCAACAGGCAGGAAGAAGAGGTCGCCTTTCGTAACATTCATACTGACATTTTCTATATAATGGGAACCTCTGCCTTCTGCCACATAGCTGATTTCAATGAAATCATGGGTATGCTGTTGCAAGTCGAAGGATTCATGAACACGATTTACATAAAGGGGCAGTTCGGGAACGAAATATAAGTGGCCACCCGATTCCGTAATGATGCGCTTCATCGTCATGCTATTTCACTTTGAAATGAACAACAGCGCTATATAGCATTTTCCCCGCATTCGGGTCGAATACGATGTTGTGCTGGATGGCATAAACATCGAGCATTAGCGCCTTGTTGTTGTCGACTTGATCATTGATTTTCTTTTCAAGTGTTTTTAAATCATAAGCCTGAAAAAACTCAATTTTATTTTCGATACGATCTAAAATAAAGTCCATGATCCTGCGCCTCCTATAGGTCTATGTAAATTTATGACGACTTCTCTTATTATAACGTCAATATCTGATATAGGAAGTGGAACTGAATAGGCGTATACTGGGAAATGCGTGGATCGGACGTTTTTAATACATGGAGAAAGACTTACAAGCGAGTCAAAATTGTAATAGGAAGTGATGTCGTTTTGAAGCCGACACGGTTATTGGTTGATTTCTTGCTTAAGAATTGGCTAGTGTATGTCATCGCCGCACTCTTGATTTCGGTAGGGAATATTGTTCACTCGTACTATCCCAAACTGCTAGGCATGTTTACGGACCAGCTCCAGAAGGGTGGACTCAGTAAAAGTTTAATTGCGCAGTACAGTGTGCAGCTACTTGTAATTGGCGTGACCTTTGGCGTATTGTGCGCGATAGGACAATACATGATTATGCGGAGCGGTCGACGCTTCGAGTTCGAAACGAGAAATCGGTTATTTGATCATTTTACCAGGCTTGGAGCAACTTTTTATTCCCAAAATGGTGTCGGTAAGCTGCTAAGCTATGTAATGAATGATGTGACAGTTATTCGAGAGTCCATCTCACTCGGGATCAACCAGATTACGAACTCCGTTATTTTAATAGCAGCCGCTATCGTTTCGATGTTGTTTAGTTCCATTCCGTTGTACGTCATTCTGATCTGTATCGTGCCCTTATTACTCATTCCTGTGTTATCCGCTAAGTTTCAGCCAGTCATCAAGCAGCGCTCCTTACAAGTTCAGGAAGCATTAGGAACGATGACTGAGTCAGCCGAAGAGCAATTCGGAGGCATCCGTGTTGCAAAAAAATTCGCGGTAGAACCGATCATGATTAGCAGATTTAGCGAAACGGTCGATCGGATTCGAGACAACCAACTTCGGTTAGTACGACTTTCCTCTTTATTTGAAGCGTTAATTCCGTTTCTGGGTGCGGTATCGCTAATTATTGCGATTGCCTTCGGGGGCTATTTGACGATTCATGGGCGTATTACGATTGGTCATTTCGTTGAATTAACGTTGTATATTCGGATGATGGTGAATCCCTTACAGCAAATTGGGCGTGTCATTAATGCGCTGCAGCGTTCACGAGCTTCCTTGGAGCGAGTCAATGAGCTACTAGCGAAGGAATCGGATATTAAGCAGAATGAGCTTGCTCAACCTACGCACCTAGATCAGGAAGAGATTCGTATTGAGCATCTGTCATTTGCATATCCGGATGATGAGGATGAAGTGCTTCACGATATCTCACTGACCATTGAACCAGGGAAATCGATCGGCATTATTGGCAAAACGGGCAGTGGGAAGTCTACGTTGATGAAAATCATGCTGCGTATCTACGATCCACCAGAAGGAACAGTATGGATCGGAGATAGCGATATCCGTGATGTGACACTTGAAAGTCTGCGGAATCAAATCGCTTACGTGCCCCAAGAGGGCTTTTTGTTCAGTACATCGATTCGGGATAATATTGCCTTCTTCAAACGGGAATCCTCTATAGAACAAGTGGAACGTGCTGCCAATAAAGCACAAATATTGTCCAGCATCGTGTCATTTCCAGAAAAGTTTGAGACGAAGTTAGGTGAACGCGGGGTAACCTTGTCGGGTGGCCAGCGTCAGAGAACGAGCTTAGCAAGAGGAATTATTAAAGATTCACCTTTGATGATTCTAGATGATAGTGTCAGCGCTGTAGATTCGGTAACGGAAAAGCACATTATTGATGCGATTAGGAAAGAACGAACGAATAAAACGACGATCTGGATTGCTCATCGGATCTCTGCTCTTAAGCACACTGATGAAATCATCGTGCTGCATGAAGGAAGAATTGTCCAACGCGGCACCCATCATCAACTGCTAGCTCAAGACGGTTTATACGCGGAGCTGTATGCCATTCAAGAAGGAGGTAACGACGATGTTCAAGCTGAATAAACGTCCACAAGACCTCAGTCAATCGAAAGCTTCCTTTCGTTCGTTAGCTGTTTACGCCAAACCGCACAAGCTCACGTTTGCAGTTGTTGTCGTTTGTGCCTTATTAGGTATCGCGGCAGATCTATTTCAGCCTTATTTGGTCAAAATTGCGATCGATGATAATCTCATGATTGGGAAAAATGATTTCAACGCACTGATCAAGATCTGCTTGCTGTACGGGGTATTATCTATCTCTAGCATGTTTTTCAGCTACTTACAAAATAATTTGCTGCAATTCGCAGGTCAAAGCATTGTAGCCAAAATCCGTAAAGATTTATTTCAACATATTTTCAGGCAGTCGATGTCCTACTATGATAAAACGCCGAGCGGAAGCCTGATCACGCATGTGTCAAGTGATACGGAAACGTTGAACCAGTTTTTCACCCAAGTGCTCCTAAGCTTAGTGCGTGACAGCATGACGTTGATTTTCATTATCGTGCTCATGTATCATTTGGATCCGATGCTGACGTTGTATAGTATGATCGTCATTCCTATCATCGTTCTCATCGCGGTAGGTTTTCGTCAATATATGCGCAAAACGTATCAGCTATCACGATCCAAGTTATCCCAAATGGTAGCGTTCACAGCTGAAAACCTATCAGGCATGCACCTTATTCAAGCGTTCCATCAAGAAAAGGAGCAGATGAGTCGTTTTACGGATAAGAACACAGGTTATTTCCGAGCGAATCTAAGAGAGATCCGAACAAGCGTGTTATTTAACCGCTCTTTTGACATTTTGGGGAACTTATCAATAGCTTTTATTACTTGGGTAGGCGGTATTGCCGTCTTCGATAAAGCGATTGAGTTTGGTGTTCTTTACGCGTTCATTACGTATATTAGACAGTTTTTTCAGCCGATCAATAACATCACACAACAATGGAATACACTTCAATCGACACAAGTATCCATGAGTCGGATTTGGAATATTTTCTCGGCGCAACCGGAAGTAAAGGACAAAGAGGTTTCAGAATTGATTCCGTTGGTTAATGTTCAAGGTGACATTCAGTTCGATCATGTGCATTTCGGGTATCAGAAGGATACCGCCGTCATTGCAGATTTGGACTTACATATCGCTCCTGGCGAAATGATTGGGGTTGTAGGTACAACAGGTGCGGGCAAAAGCTCCTTGATCAGTCTGCTCTGCCGCTTTTATGATGTGCAGGGAGGCGCCATACGTTTAGATGGCATTGATATTAGGGACATCTCGCAGACGGATCTCCATCGAACAATTGGTTTGGTACAGCAAGAACCTTATCTATATGCGGGAAGTATTTTTGAAAATGTAAGGATGTTTGACACTACGATTTCACGAGAGACGGTCATTGAAGCTTGCAAATTGGTCGGAGCAGATGCGCTCATTTCACGGATGAAGGACGGGTATGACTCACGGATTTCAGAGAGAGGCAGCGGGTTGTCGGCAGGTGAACGGCAATTGATTTCTTTTGCCCGCATCATCGTATTCCAACCCAAGGTTCTTATTTTAGATGAGGCTACGGCTAATTTGGATTCACAAACCGAGCAGCTCATACAAACGGCCCTGAACATTGTTGCTGAAGGAAGAACGTCTATCGTGATTGCACATCGGATATCAACAATTATGCATGCCGACCGTATTATCGTGATGAGTCATGGGGAAATTGTTGAAGAAGGCACACACACCGAGTTACTTGCCATGCAAGGCATTTATGAACAACTCGTGCATCATTCACAAGGAAGTCATGCTCAAGAGAATGAAGCAGATGGTCGTATTTCATCCATAGGCTAATGATCAGGTACTAGGAATAGATAGTACTTCTCAAATCAGCGATCTCCTGTAGAATAAGAAGTAAGTCGAGAGGAGGGAAAACAGCATGAATTCCAACAAAATCATGGTTCAACTTGGTTATGTATTGGGCGCTAGTGCTCTTTTAACTGCTATTGGTTACTTCTTTGCTTCCAACTGGGAGAAGTTGAACCGATTAGAGAAATTTATTCCTATATTTGTACTTATATTGGGGTTTTACGGGTTATCCGTTTGGCTTTCTCGCAAGGTTGGAAGAGCGTTCTTAAGTAAGTTAAGCTTGTTTGCTAGCTGCATTTCTTTCGGAGTTGGGGTCGGGCTGATCGGCCAAACCTATAATTCACACGCGGACAGTTATAGTTTGTTTCTTGTGTGGTCTCTACCAGCTGTTCTGTATGCGATCCTTACAAGGTGGCAGCCCTATTATGTCTTGAGTTATATACTTGGACATCTCGCTTATGGACTGTTTTTCTTTCCCAAATGGGGGAGTTTTTCCGAAGCTGAGGGAACTACACTCGTTATCTGGTTAGGGCTTGCGATCGTGAACGGCACCTTGTTCGTCTTGTTTGAGAAGGGCATCATACATTCCCCATTTCTCAAATGGGTGACCTTTCAAGCGACACTTTGTATCTTCATTATCATGTCCGTGTCCCATACGTTTGAGAATTATGGGCTTTGGATGAACTTGCCGCTCATTGCAGCGCTGGCAGCAGCCGTCCTGTATGCACATCGGACACAGAGTAAAGTCTATCTGCTGTTCGCAGGGCTTTGGATTTCAGCCGCGATTACCACGAAGTACATTGAATTGATTATTGAGTACCATAATGAACTTTTCTTTATTGTGAGCTTGTTGTTCGTGATCGTGTTTATCGGTGCGAATGTGATGTTTATGAACTATGTGCGCGCTTGGAAGCCATCATCTGAGAAGAAAGAAGCGGGAACAGATGTAGACGTAACGACGGAAACCAAAGGCGACGGAGACTTCACCAAGTGGATCGTACGCGTTCTTACGATTTCTGTCATTATCATCGGTTCTCTGTTAGGAAGTTTCACGCTGATTGGGCTCGTGACTGTTGTGTTAGGGTTTGATGAACCTGCTAATATTTTAATCGGATATGGCTTAGTAGCTGTGATTGGGATGTTAGCCGCGCGAGGGTTCAATGTATTAGCTCGCTTTACTATCTTGATAAGTGGACTTATGTTGGGGACTGGTGCAGCCGTTGTCACAGACAAATCGTTAATGCTGCTCATCTATTTAGCCCTAACACTTGTGGCTTTTGTATTTTTACAGGGCTTGATTACACGGATCCTCTTTTTCCTAGCCTCAATAATTATCTTAGCCTTCGTCTTATTTGATTGGATCGATAGTGGTGTTGCTGTTCTTAGTATCATTGCGGGTTTGCTCTTCCTGCTTTTCGCTGGTGGTCAGGTGATTCGTCAATCAACATACCGCGAGCCCGTCCTATACAGCAGCTATCCCACTTTCTTATTAGCACTGTTTGCCTTAACCTTTATCACAGAATCAGGGTGGTACTATACGACGAACGTGCTTTTCTTTGTACTCGTTCTAGCGGCAATTCTGATAAGCAGACAACTTCATATCAAATGGCTATTTGATTGGTCGATGGGCTTTTGGATCGCTTTCCTCGTATACAAATATTACGATTTGGCGTGGAAGCTTCTGCATAAATCCATTAGCTTCGCGATAATTGGTATGCTGATCATTGGAATTACAGTGTGGATTGAGAAGAAGAAGGGACTCAACACAGACGACGCTTTGCTTCTGCAAACGGGTTATGGTTCGAATCGTTGGATCATTGCCTTATTAGTGTTACTTCAAGTAGCGGCTATGTCTTTGCAAATTGGCAAGAGTGAGTATCTTCTTAGTCACGGGAAGCTGATCAAGTTGCAGCTGCAGCCGTTGGATCCGCGTTCTCTAATTCAAGGGGACTATGTTCGTCTACGCTACACGATTTCAGAGCCTCCAATCTATCAAGACACCGTAAAAGAATGGACTTCCAAAGGGAAAATAGCCGTTGTTCTAGGACCAAGCGGAACTTCAAACGTGTATGAGTTCCGCAGGGAGTATAAAGATGGAGAACAACTTGCCTCTGATGAAGTACGCTTGAATGGTGAACGAGATGGTTATGAAGGCATTAAGTATGGGATCGAGAATTTCTTTATCCCTGAAGGCACGGGTAGATCGTATGAACAGAATGCCAAGTTTGCTGAGGTTAAAGTATCGGCAAACGGGGATGCGATATTAGTACGATTAACAGAGAAATAAAGAAAGAATGAGGTAACGAACATCATGTGGCTACTATTTTCCGTCCTCGCGGCTCTATGTTTTGGGCTGCGAGGAATTTTATATCATTGGTCAAGTCAGCAATCGCTGAATCGAAATGTACTGCTCTGCGGCACATTTGCTATGGGGGCGGTCGTAAGTTTAGCTTGTGCCCTAGTGTGGCAGTCGGAATGGGAAATATCGGCGCTTATTGGGATTCAAATGGGGTTGTTCTCCTTCGGAGCCAACGCCAGCATGTTCAAAGGCTTCGCAGTTGGCAAAGCTTCCTTAGTTGCTATTTTGACAGGATTGCCATCGGTTGTCGTTGTACTATTTGCATATGTTCTATGGGGTGAACGGCTGAACTTGCTTCAGCTGTTTGCTTTTGTTGTTATTGTCATTGGTATTTTATTCGTTAGGTATTCCAATGATATTACGTTGAAAAACTTACAAGGTGCGGGGTGGGGTGTGATCGCGCTCCTCTTATTTGCAGCCAACGACTTGTCCAGTAAATGGACAACACTCGTGCATGCTTCGCTATTTCCAACCTTGTTCTTTATGTTTGCAACAGGCACGATTTGCTTCGCCATCTGGTGGTGGAAAGATAAGAAGAACGCAGCTCAGCAAACAGCGCGAAGTACTTGGACAGAACGTAAGACGTTCCTATTTGGTATGGGTGTTGGGATTACGAATGTTATGGGTATGATTCTTATTATTCATGGATTTGCGAATGGAATTACGGGATTGGTTTCGGCAGTTGTGGCTCTGAATGTACTGATCGTCCTGTTGTATACGCGATTTATTTTGAAAGACAAATTCTCAAAACTAGAACAATCTGGTTTAGCAATTGCGATGGTTGGCATCCTTATGATGAAGCTAGTTGCTTCTTGAGAGAGCATTCCGGCATGTAAATTACAACATATACTTTCTGAACTGGCGTAAATGCGTTACAATAGAAATATTCGTGCCATTAAGAATGATTCAGGAGGCTATAACGACAATGACAGACAAAGATATCGAAACACAAGCAACCGAAGAGATTGAACATGATCCAGAACGTGATCAGGCCCAAGTCATTATTACATGGTTTCAACATATCCAAGAAATTGTGAAAGAACAGTTCCCTGAGTATGAAGTCGATGGACAAATTGGCAATAACCCAACCTACGGTCCGATGTTTGCTTTTACACTTAAAAAAGACGAAAAGTCCACGGCATGCGGATTTTTCTTGAATGAAATTATGCGAAATTTCCAAACGAATCCAAATGCAGGACTATGGATGTCCTCATTTTTCGTTGATTTATTGAGAAGCGAAGAAAGTCATCTTCTTCCGAATCCGCCTCAATCCGAAGATGAAGCCAAAGAACTGTTGGACAAGCATATTGTTCCTTATTGTGCGGCAGCCGTTCGTGAGGAGTTCCCTGAACAGAAGATCTACGTAGATCTAGAGCTTCATGAGGAGCATGGTCCTGTACTAGAAGCTGGATTTGTTGCTGTCGAAGATGGTAACAATACATGTGCACTTCCGCTTCAATACTTAATGACATTATACTTATTGAATCGTGACCCAGCAGAACCGTTGATTCAAGCGATGTACCGCTTGTATGAGGAAAATAATTTAGGTCAATAAGATAGCAACGATTCATGCGTGAAGCACACGCCGCTAGCTCCTGTTTGTAGGAGTTGGCGGCGTTTTTATTTGTTTAGGAGGCGATTGATTTGTTTGAGAAGGAGTATGAAGTCTTTTGGAATGAGCAAGTTCATCATGCGGAAGGTCAAAGGCTGGAGATGTTGCAAAGGGATTTGACGGGAACGAAGATACTTTTGAAGGAGGTGCTGTTGCCTGTATTGGGTTCGTTTGATGGGTTGGAACTTGAATATGAAATGTTAAGTTTGTCAGGTGTGAAGATATATGGGGACGTTTGTCATCCCACATTGGGGATTGTGTTCGAGGAGGACAGCTTCATTACGCACGCTGAGAAAATAACGAGAGACCGTTTCTCATTCGAAAGGGCACGTGCTCGAAGTGTTGCGATGCTCGGGTATACCTATTTCCCATTTAGCCGGGATGAGCTTGAGAAAAAACCGAGTTTCTGCCAAAGAAACCTGTACGAATGGATAGGCCGATTCGGTAATGCGCAAGAAGTAGGTTTGCACGAGTTGGCGGTTTATGAGCGGGAGATTTTGAGGTTTGCTTTAACAAGTAATAAGCCTTTTAATGTGAAGGAAGTGTGCCACTGGTTGCAGCTTACGAGAGTAACTAGTAGCAAAATATTACGAGGCTTGGTATCCAAAGGCTTACTGAGCCCGAGTGGTGGAAGTCTGACAAGAAGTTATCAATTCCTGATCACTGAAAAAGCCATAGCACTTTTGCATCGCAGCAAGTGAGGGAAAGGCGAGGAGATAGTCGAAAAAATCGACTATCTCAGGCCCAAGAGAAGCAAAAGGTATTGAGATAGTCGAAATAATCGACTATCTCCAGCTCAAGAGAAGCAAAAGGCGAGGAGATAGTCGAAAAAATCGACTATCTCTGGCCCAAGAGAGGTAAAAGGCGAGGAGATAGTCGAAAAAATCGACTATCTCTGGCCCAAGAGAAGCAAAAGGCGAGGAGATAGTCGAAAAAATCGACTATCTCCGGCTAAAGGGAAGCAAAAGGCAGTGAGATAGTCGAAAAAATCGACTATCTCCTGCCCAAGAGAAGTAAAAGGCGAGGAGATAGTCGGAAAAATCGACTATCTCTGGCCCAAGAGAAGCAAAAGGCAGTGAGATAGTCGAAAAAATCGACTATCTCCGGCCCAAAAGAAGCAAAAGGCGAGGAGATAGTCGAAAAAATCGACTATCTCCTGCCCAAGAGAAGTAAAAGGCGAGGAGATAGTCGGAAAAATTGCCTATCTCCGGCCCAAAAGAAGCAAAAGGCGAGGAGATAGTCGAAAAAATCGTCTATCTCTGGCCCAAGAGAGGTAAAAGGCAGTGAGATAGTCGAAAAAATCGACTATCTCCTGCCACCACCATCAAACAAAGCTAAATGTTCCGATAAAGCATAAAGTCATCATACGTCCGAATGATAGGAATAGCCGCACTTGTCCCAAGCTTTGCATACTTCATCGCATGCGAGGTGTTGAAAAGTACCACGGTGTCCGTGGGGCGAAGCCAGCCTTGGTCACTAAGGGCAAGCATCGCTGCCCAAGTAGCAGCGCCTTCGGGAGAAGAGGAAATGCCTTCCGAGCCTAAGCTATGCGTGGCTTGGGCAATTTGCTCTTTGGACACCGCGATGGCAGTTCCACCGCTTTGCTTGACAATGGACAGAAGCAGTTCCAAATCCGGCGGATTCGGAACACGCATCCCTGTTGGATTGGGAATAATTCTGTCCCTAACAGGCAGCGAAGCCGTGTTGCTTACACTCGATCCCCCCAACGATTTCGTCAAACCATCCACAATAGGCTGACAGCCTTCCTCTTGTACACAAACGAATCTCGGCATGTCGCAATCAATGAAGCCTAATGCCTTCAACTCCAAGAATGCTTTCCACATGCCAATAATGCCGGAGCCGCCGCCAGTGGGATAAATAATCACATCGGGGAACGTCCAGCCCAACTGCTCCGCAAGTTCAAGCCCCATCGTCTTTTTGCCTTCTACACGGCCGGGTTCTTTCAATGTGCCGACATTCACCCAGCCTTGCTCGTTGCGGCCAGACTCAACGATCGCGGCAGCATCATGAATAAAGCCATCGACGAGTACAGTCGTTGCTCCGTACATCGGGCATTCATCGACAATGAGAGAGGGACAATCCATAGGGATGAAAACAAACGCTTGAATGCCGGCTCTTCCTGCATAGGCGGCTAAAGCGCTGGCTGCATTCCCATTGGACGGAACTGCAGCTTTCGTTGCTCCGGCTTGTTTCAATAGGGAAACCGCGACCGAGAATCCGCGTGATTTAAAGCTGCCTGTTGGATTTTGTTCTTCTCGTTTGATCCATAGACGTTTGAGCGATAGCTTGTTCTCCCAATCGGGTAGTCGCAGTAGAGGCGTCCAGCCTTCACCTAAAGAAACGATATGGGACGGATCGTGAATGGGAAGTAGTTCGTGATATCGCCACATAGAAGGATAACGCAGCGCAAGGGATGTTTTCGTGAACGTTTGTGCAACGTGCCCAAGATCATAGTTAACCAATAAAGTGCCGCCGCATGTGCATTTCATATCTTGATAGCGGAAGGGCAGTTTTGTAGAACATCGTGAGCAATGCAGCTCCCATTGTTTCATATCTGGACCTCCTCAGCGTCTCTAGTAGGAGCGATCATGTTTGCTTCCTACGTGCATGAAATGATTTGATTGTACGGTAGGTAGCTTTATTAGGAAGCTTTAAGAATAACTCGAGCATAGGAGCGAAGTTTACTTCAATTATCCAAACATGTCCTTGCTTATCGAAGGCCATGTCGATCCCCATCGTTTTGACCCAACGATAGGAAGGACCTAGCTGATCGGCTGAACGGAGTGCAACGGCATGCAGCTGAGCAAGGAGCTCAGAACTCTGCATGTCCTTAAGCTCAGAGCCACGGATAGCATTCTCTACAGTAACTACACGGCCACCGCTCATGCGAATATTCGTGACAATAAAGCCTTTGCCGGCTACCTTCGCGAGCATCCCTGTCACTTGCCAACTAGACTTCGTGTGTCGTTGAACCATCACTCTCATATCAAAGGGACGGCCATTCTTGGTGGCAAGGCGGATACGTTGTTGGACGATGTAGTTTTTATTTGCTTTCTTCTTAACAAATGCATTGATCTCATCTAGCTTCGTGTACGTTCGGCGTTTGGCACCATCATGGACCTCATAGGAAGAACTTCCTACGGTTTTGACCCGAATAACGCCATTCCCGCCATAACTGCCGGTCGGTTTTAGAATGATTTGACCATATTTGGTCAGCATGCGCCAGAAACTGCTCTCACTCAACCAATCTGTTTCAGGCAGAAACGCTTGAAGTTTTCTTGATTTGCGCAGTAGTTTATATTTCGTCCATTTACTCGTGGATAGATTACTCATGCGCTTTCTCTTCTTGCCTTTGAATGACGAGATCATGTTCTTCCACTTGAAGTAGTTGATTATGACTATCAACGAAAACAACCTGTGGTTTGAGTGAGTGAATTTCCTCTTCATCCATTAGCCCCATACTGAGAATGATCACGAGGTCTCCGGGAGAGAAGAGATGGGCAGGCGGACCGTTTAATCCGATTTTGCCGCAGCCATCTGGGGCGGGAATCGCATATGTTTTCCAGCGGGTTGCATTACGCAGACTAGTGACTTGAACCATTTCATACGGATGGATATTCGCCTTGCGCATCAGTAGTCCATCAATCGTAATACTGCCTACATAATCCAAATCGGCTTCCGTTACAGTCGCACGATGTATCTTCCCTTTACACATTAGTCGCTGCATGTGCAGTAGCGCTCCTTTATGATCACATGTTGTTCTTCACAAGGTATGAGAGAGACTAGTTTCAGGGTGTAGGTTAAAGCCTATTTGTATGGAAAAATGGGCACGGCATAGAAGGAAATAATTCTGCTATTTCCCGGGTAACCGCAGGATCCGACAGGGGGAGTCGAGTCTTCTTAAACAAAAAAAACAGAGCCTAGGGCTCTGCTTCAACTTTAAATTAATTTAAGACCGCTAATTAATACTAGGGTAGCAATAATCGTACGAAGTACAGTTGTAGGTGCTTTCGTTGCGAGCATGCTGCCGATGAGTACGCCAGGGATCGAACCGATCAGAAGATTAAAGACGAGTGTATAGTTCACATTCCCCATACTTGCATGTAGAATACCTGCTGTCGACGAGAGTAGAAAGGCATGCGCGATATCTGTGCCCACGAGCTGTGCGGGAATCATTCGGAAAAAGTAGAGCATAGCAATGGCGTATAAGGAACCAGAGCCAATGGACGTTAGTCCAACAACGAAGCCAAGAACGGCACCAATCGTAATCGTCAACCAACGCTTCTCTTCTAAAGATTTAAGCTGCCAACGATTTTCTTTCAGCCGATGTCCGAAGAATACCTTGAACAACGTTGCGAAGGCTACCAGAATCAACACATAGCCGAGTGCGTGCTTGATGATCACTTCTTGATTATCAAAGAAAGAATCGAATAATTTCAGGAACACGACGGCAACTACGACACCTGGAATACTGCCTAGGGCAAGCATTTTTACAAGTTTAAAGTCAATTGTTTTCTGTCGCCAATGTTGAACCGTACCGAAAAGCTTCGTAATCGAATTATAAAGAAGATCAGTTCCTACAGCAATGGAAGGATGAATACCAATTAAAATTAATATGGGAGTCAGCAAGGAAGCGCCGCCAACACCTGTCATTCCGACCAGAAATCCAACAATTACACCCATTAGAATAATACTCAAAGTCATGTTGTCATGTCCTCTTTTCATTACCCACTAAACATATTGGATTAATTCTAGTCCCCTAAAAGGTATTTGTAAAGAGAAATTTTCCAGGCTTATCTCTATTCCGAGTAAATTCCTTGCTATTCATCAATTCTGGAATCAGGTACAATGGATAGATGTGTCTAAGTCAGCTTAGGGAGGACAATTCATGCGTAATCGAACTACCGTGATGGTCAGTATCGTACTGGCCATGTTAGTCGCGTCTATGGATACGACAATTGCTAATACAACGATGCCGATCATTGTGAATGACATTGGTGGAAACAGTCTATATGCCTGGGCATTTACTTCTTATATGGTGCTATCTACCGTTCTTGCTCCTTTAGCAGGGCGTTTATCGGATTTATTTGGGCGCAAACGCATATATGCCGCGGGTATTCTCCTATTTCTTGGCGGTTCCGTACTCTGTGGTTTAGCAGACAGTATGGTGCAGCTCATTATTTTCAGAGCGATTCAAGGAATTGGTGCAGGGGTGATGATGCCATTTCCATCTATTATTGCTGGAGATATTTACCCTGTGGAACAGCGAGGAAAGGTTCAAGCCTTTTTCACAGGCATGTGGGGATTAGCGGCAATTTTAGCTCCTACGTTAGGTACGTTTTTTGTAACCTATTTGAACTGGCGCTGGATTTTCTTCGTGAATGTTCCGATATGTCTCATAGCTTTACTAGCCTTGCTCCCTTACAAAGAAGTGTATCAACCGAAGAAAGCAGTAATCGACTACTGGGGTGCATTATTGTTTGCGGCGGGAATATCGTCCTTACTTCTAATCACCGTTGTACATTCCTATACCTACATCTATGGTGCTATTGGTGTGGTTCTGCTAATTGCATTTTTCCTCTATGAAAAAAGGCATGCTGCCCCGATAGTTCCCATGACGTTGATGCGTAATAAGCCTGTGGCTTTGATGATAGGCGGCTCTTTTCTCAGCTGTGCGGCTCTTTTCGGAACGTCCAGTTTTATTCCTTTATTTTTGCAAAATCAAGGGCATTCGCTATTTGTAAGTGGAATTGCGCTGCTCGGCACATCGATCGGGTGGATGGTTGTCGCAATCCCGAGTGGGAAATGGGTGATACGCTTCGGCTATAAGCCGTTGCTGTTAACGGGGAACGCTTTACTTGTCATCACAGCCGTTTTACTATTCTTTATTCGTGATGGCACCTCTTTCGGTTACGTGTTCAGCACGCTTACCATGCTGGGACTCTCGTTTGGACTTTTGTTTACGGTGTCAACAATCGGTGCTCAGCAGTTAGTCGAGGCCCATCAGAAGGGGATTTCGACTTCGCTGCAGCTATTTGCACGTAACATTGGAACGGCGGTCAGTGTCACGGTAATGGGCTCGATTGTAACGAAAGCAGACATCTTCTACACCGGCATTCATGGGATGTTCGTTTATGGGTTAATAGCAAGCATAGTTGCTTTTGCTGTGCCACTAGCCATTCGAACTGTGAAGCAAGCGACCTTGTCAGGATAGATAGCATGCCAATTGGCGTAAGTTGACAGTCATCACCCATTAGTAGAATATTAGAGATATACGAATATAGAAAGAAGTGAGTGTACGTGCTGTTAAATGTGAAATCCCGCCTTCACGAGGGTGATATTCAACAATTACTTGGCTATAGTGTGTTTCCAGATCCTGAAAGTCTTCAAGAAGCCCTCAGTCAATATGAAAATAATGAAAACACATGGTTATTTGCCTATGAGTCGGAAGGTTTACCTGTCGGCATTATCGGCTTCGAGCTGAATGAAAAACAGGAAATGACGCTTCGCCACCTCGCCGTTGAACCTGAGAGCAGAGGAGAAGGCTTCGGACGCGGCATGCTGCTTGAAATTATTGATGATATGCAGCCAGTTCGCATTACGGTGGAAACCGATGAAGAGGCTGTGCAATTTTATCGCAACGTTGGATTCGTAATTCGCAGTCTGGGTGAGAAATATCCAGGCGTAGAGCGGTTCCTGTGCACGTATGAAGTTGAGGAAGAAGACGAAGAGTAATCATCAAAGGCGAGCAAAGAGAAATCCCGAGGAACTGCGAATGGCAGCTTCTCGGGATTTTTTGGCTTTTAGGAAGATAAGTGCTTACATGCGGGATTTGACCGTTCTAGCATACTCGGATGGACTCATTAGCGTTGCTTTCTTAAATGCTTTGGAGAAATAGTGAACGGAGCTGAAGCCCAATTGCCTAGATATCTCTGTGAAATTATACGTTTCTTCGCGAATTAGGATTTTGGCTTGGTCGATTTTCAATTTGGCGAAGTACTCCATGAGCGTATAGTTCGTATGTTTTTTGAAAAGCTCCTTGAGCTGTGTTTTGCCTACACAGAACACTTGACTGATTTCGTTTAGCGTAAGGTGAGCATCGATATGCGCTTCCATGTAGCTCATGACTTTGCTAGTCAAATCATGGACTGACTTCTCCTTAGCAACCGTAGAGAGAGGCGTATCGGATTCCGCCTGAGCAGATTTCCGCAGCAGACGAACTAAGAGAATTTCTAGGTAGCTTTGAATCATTTGTTCACTACCAACAGGCGCATCCTGTCTGCGAACAAGGGGATGACCGAATGGGAATTCGAAGGCTTGTTGTCCTTCACGTACGATTTGGGCAAGGAGATTACGTTCCTCATCTTCTAAATGCAGCACTTTTTGCTCAAAAAATTGCATAGCTTTCGAATAACAATCGAACGTCATGACAATCAGATTGGGCGCTTTTCCTTTGGTCGCATAGAAGCTATGAAATTCATTGGGTTTATGAAAAATGATAGATCCCTGTTTAAGTAAATAGCGCTGATCATCCGCATGAACTTCCACTTCGCCGCGATCAACATAGAGAAATTCCCAGAAGTCATGTTTCTCCCCATTAAACGAATAATCCTTACCAAACTCGAAGTAATGCATCGTAATGACTTTTTGGATTACCAGACTCATCTTCAAATGTGTCCGCTGATACTCGGTCGTGTTCGTTTCGCTTATCGTCATGGGTGTCACTCCTGATCTTTCGATGCAATTCGTATAGGTCTATCATAACACAGCAGAAAAAACAAAAAAATCGGCTTTCAGGACAAAGAAAAGCCTCGGTCCTTCTTTTATAATCAAGGTATCGCAAAGTTCGAGGGGGAGCTAGCATGAAGATAGGTGTAATTGGATATGGACTTAGAATTAGTCATGTGATTAAAGAAGTATTGAAGGCAGATGCGGACTGCCGAATTGAAGCGATTGTTGATGTACGTAAAGATCAGATTAAAGCCAAGTTACTAGAACAAGGCTGGGATCACATTAAGTACTATGATACGCCGGAGCAAATGCTGGAGACGGAGCAGCTAGACGGGGCCATGATCGGCACTCGCTGTAATCTCCATACAACAATGGGGTTGAAAGTATTACAACATGATCTACCTCTTTATATCGAAAAGCCAGTAGCTACAAACTACGAAGATCTTCTTCGTTTGAAACAAGGTTACGAGGCATCCAAATCGCCTGTCGTGGTATCCTTCCCATTACGCGTAACCTCCATTGTGGAGTTGGTTAAGGAGATCATTCAATCGGGCAAAATCGGCACGGTAGAACATGTCCAAGCGATTAACAATGTGCCGTATGGCCGTGTATATTTTCAAAGCTGGTACCGAAACGAGGAAGAAACAGGGGGGCTATTCCTCCAAAAAGCAACGCACGATCTTGATTATATTCAAGCTATACTTGGGCAGAGACCGATCACTGTCTGTGCGATGACATCGAAGCAAATTTTCAAAGGTCATAAATCTGCTGGGCTCAAATGTGTCGATTGTGAAGATAATCGCACCTGCTTGGAGAGCACAGTGCATACAGCGGAAGTGCTAGATCCAACATGGCAGTATTGCTGCTACGCCAAAGATACGGGGAATGAAGATTCCGGAAGTGCGCTGTTTCAATATGAAAGCGGTATGCATATGTCATACTCGCAAAACTTCTTTATTCGAAATGGTGCTGCAGCACGTGGAGCGCGCTTTATGGGATATAAGGGTACGGTAGATTTTGATTTCTACACAGGCATAGTTAAAGTACATATGCATCATACAGCGAGAGTGGAGACCTATGAGATCGCTGCGGGAAGTAATCATTTTGGCGGTGATGAGAAGCTGGCACGTAATTTTACAGAAATCATGAAAAAGACGGCTAGCTCCATCTCGACGCTTGATGATGGTTTGATGAGTGCTCTGATGTGTATAAAAGCGCAAGAGTCTGCAAAAACCGGGACATTCCAAACTTTAAATTGGGATTAAATGCCCCTTTTGAATCTTCTAACAATGGAGGAATATGCACATGGACCCTAAGGATACTTTTCAAACCATTTGCTTAAGCTCGTTATCCAAAGTATTTGCAGATGAAGCTCCACAAGAAGCGCCGTACAAACAAGCATCGGCACTAAGAGGAGAGCACTTTGCTTTCCAAATTGCCTTTACCTCCAATCAACTATTGAAAAACATCGGTGTAGAGGTCAATTCGACACTGGATCTACCTTTTACAATTCGTGCTGTAGGTCTTGTTCCTTCTGAAATGCCTTGCTATGCGAACCATGATCAGCACGTTCTGCGAACGACGCCGGGGTTGTATCCCGACCCCTTGTATCCACTTGAGGATTCAACCGTAACCGCACTTCCTGGCCAATGGAGATCTGTTTGGATCCATGTTGAATTAGATTCATCTGTTCGTGCGGGCACGAATAACGTACATGTAAGCTTCACTTCGCCACAGGGGGAGAAACTAAGTGAAGAAGTGCTGGAACTCACCGTACTCGCAGCAACACTTCCGAAACAGAAGCTTATCCATACGGAATGGTTTCATACGGATTGCCTTGCGACACATTACAACATTCCTGTATTCAGTGAGGAGCACTGGTCGCGCATAGGGCAGTTTCTAGAAACTGCGGTTAAACATGGAATCAACATGATTCTGACGCCGATCTTTACCCCGCCGCTAGATACCGTAGTAGGGGGAGAGCGCCCAACCGTACAGTTAATTGATGTAAGTGTTGATGATGGTAATATCGATGCCAGCACGACGTATGCTTTTGGGTTTACAAAGCTAGAGCGTTGGGTGGCACTGTGTCAAAGCAAAGGTGTCGAGTACTTCGAATTCTCACATCTGTTCACCCAATGGGGGGCTAAACATACGCCGAAAATTATGGCTAGTATTGGCGGGGTAGAACAGCGGATTTTCGGTTGGGAAACAGATGCCGCCGGGGAGTCTTACGCTCATTTCCTCGGGCAGCTCATACCAGAACTTGATCGCGTCATCCATCGGCTTGGCATCGCGTCCTGCAGTTATTTTCATGTGTCAGATGAGCCTACCCAAGCCAACTTGGATACGTATAAAAAGGCGAGTGATCTCGTTCAGAAACTCCTTCCTCCCAATTACCCGATTATCGATGCGCTGACGGAGATCTCCTTCTACGAGCAGGGGATTGTTCAGAAGCCGATTCCATCGAACGATCATATCGAGCCTTTCCTCAAGGCAGGTGTCCCTGATTTATGGACCTATTACTGCTGTGTACAGTACAAAGAAGTGTCGAACCGTTTCTTTAACATGCCATCTGCACGCAATAGAATCATTGGTTTGCAGTTGTACAAGTTTGGCATCCAAGGGTTTCTGCATTGGGGATACAACTTCTATTACTCCCAGTATTCCATTCAACAATTGGATCCGTTCAAAGTGACAGATGCCTTGCATACGTTCCCTTCAGGAGACAGCTTTGTCGTTTACCCAGGTGAAGAGGGGCCAATTGAGTCGATTCGGTTGGAAGTATTCCATGAAGCGCTGCAGGACTTGCGAGCCTTACAATTGCTCGAGACGAAGATCGGCAAGGAGAGAACAGTTGCCTTGATTGAAGAAGGGCTGTCAGAGCCACTTACGTTCTCCGTTTATCCGCGTAGTACAGAATGGATGCTTGGAGTGCGCGAGCGAATTAATCAGGCGATTGCAGTAAACAGTTAAATAGGATTAAATATGAAAAAAGCTGCTCCCGCTAGGAAAGGGAGATCAGCTTTTTTTTGGTATTGACACTATTATGGGTGTTGATCTATAGTTATACCAATATAAAACCAAGTTAATTAATCGGAATAATAAGTTTTATTACTTATTTGACGAAAGGGGTGCTCGTATTGAATATTGAGAATATTGAAGCCTTCGTCTACGTTATTCATTATGGCAGTTTTAACAAAGCGGCGGAAGTGCTTTTTTTATCCCAGCCATCCGTCACAGCACGCATACAATCCTTAGAGCGTGAGCTGGATTGTCGACTGTTCGAGCGGATTGGGAAGCAGATTTCGTTGACGGATGATGGGAAGAAATTTCTGCCATATGCCCAACAACTCTTGCAAACTTTTCAGAAAAGTAAAATTCAATTGAAGCAGAAACGTACACTGCCAAATGAGTTGCGCGTAGGTTGTACCGTATCCGTTTCGAACTATATCATCCCAACCATCATTCCAAAGCTTAAGTTGAAATATCCAGATGTGAACTATAAGCTGACTACGGCTTCGTCCGAGGAGATCATTAATAAGGTGCTGAATCGAGAGCTTGATTTCGGTTTTGTACGAAATATTAGTCACCCGAATCTCCTTTCGGCCAAAGCATATGAAGATCCCATTCGTCTATATGTCTACGAAGGACATCCCTTTATAGGGAACGAAGCCATTTGTATGGAAGATATAGGAGAATATCCCCTTGTTTTCTTTGAATGTGGTTCTCTCGATTGGATGCGAATACACCGTCTATTTGCGAGTATGAAGCAACCACCGAACATTGAATTTCAGACGGATACGTTGGAGACGGCTAAGAAATTAGTGGTTGGTCGTGTTGGTATTGCATTTCTTCCAAGTCTATGTGTCGAACAGGAAGTCAAGGAGGGGAAGCTGTTTCCGATTCAGTTTCCAGAAATAGCAGGTATTTCCCTGCAAACAAACATGATTGTGTTGAACGGTGAGAACACCTTATTTTTCAACTCTGCCTTAGAATTATGTAAAGGAATCGCGCAGTCGATTCGGGATACGATTTAACTTCTCAATATGCATATAGAAAAACTCTATTATCCAGTTCGACAACTTGATGATAAATTAAAGGCATAGCAATAATTCATACAAAACAAGTAGGAATTATAAGGATTAAATACATGAAAATTCGGAGGGGTTCACAATGAGAAATTTCACAACACTTACGGTAACAACATTAGCATTAACTTTGGTAGCGGCAGGCTGCGGTGCGAAAAGCGAGACAACGAATGCTTCTCCTAAAGCTGCTGCTGATGCATCAAAAGCGCCAGTAGCCACTGCGGCTGCAACGGCTGCACCTGTGAAAGTAAAGAAAATCATCGTTGGCACAGGGACACAATTCCCGAACGTAGCCTTTCTGGATAAGGACGGAAAACTAACAGGATACGATATTGAATTAGTGAAAGAGATTGATAAGCGGTTGCCTGAATATGAGTTCGAATTTAAAACGATGGACTTCGCCAACTTGCTGCTTAGCTTAGAAACGAACAAAATTGATTTTGTTGCACATGAAATTGAGAAGAACAAAGAGCGTGAGCAGAAATATTTGTTCAATAACGAGCCTTATGCGTATTGGAAAACCAAGGTCATCGTAGCCAAAGATAATACGATTGTGAAAACGATCGATGATTTGAAAGGCAAGAAAGCATTAACGACGGCTACAAGTGCAGAGGCCACATTGCTGGAGAACTATAACAAAGCCAATGACAATGCGATCAAAATTGTCTATCAGAGTGGCGCAGCCAACGACTTGGTCACCCAGCTTACAACAGGACGTGCTGATGGAGCACTTGGAGCGGATTTCTTGCTTCCACTCGTAGATCCGCAAAGTAAATTAAAAGTAGTTGGCCCGATTATTGAAGAAGCTGAAGTGCGTTTCTTATTCCGCAAAAATGATAAAGACGGACAAGAGCTTGCGGATAAAATTGACGTCGCTTTAAAAGCTGTCAAAGCAGATGGCACGCTGTCGAAGTTGAGTACGCAGTGGTTAGGCGGAGACTTTACGAAAAAAGAAGATAGCAAATAAATAAGCATGTCATGACTTTATGAAAGGTGAGATCACCATCATGGCAACCCAATTCGATATCACCTATGTATTTGATTTTCTGCCCAAATTACTGAACTACATTCATATCAGCTTATTCATAGTTGTTTGTTCAATGGTGCTCGGGATCGTCTTTGGATTTCTCATTGCATTACCCCGGCTTTATCAAATACCGGTTGTGCAAAGGTTATCACAGATCTATGTTTCCTTTTTTCGCGGAACACCAATTCTGATTCAGTTATTTCTGATCTATTATGGTTTACCTGAACTGCTGAAGGCCATCCATGTGGATGTCTCCAAAGCCCCTGTCTTATCATTTGTTATTCTCACATTTGCTTTACACTCTGGCGCTTATATTTCTGAGGTCATCCGTGCAGCGGTAAAAGCTGTAGACAAAGGGCAAGTAGAAGCCGCCTACTCTGTAGGCATGACGGGCTATCAAGCTTTTACCCGCATTATTATGCCGCAAGCACTTGCGATTTCGCTGCCCAACTTTACGAACCTGCTTATTGCCAACTTGAAGGATACCTCATTGGCCTTCTCACTAGGTGCCATGGAATTGATGGGGAAAGCACAAACGCTCGGAGCGGCCACACAGCATTTTATGGAAACGTACATTTCCTTATCCATCATCTATTTCGTCATCTGCTTTGGACTGGAAAAGCTGTTTATGTACATCGAGAAGCGCTTGCTCCAACACGAGCAACCGCTTGTGACAGAAGAACGTCAACCATTATCACGCCGATGGTTCAGAGGTGTATGGTCCTCACAGCCGGATAAAGGGGGCTTCCAAGCATGAGTATCGACCCTGGATTCATATGGACGGCTTTTGTTCAATTGCTTTCTGCACTGCCTACTACACTGATTATTACTGTAGTTTCTGTCTTTTTTGGATTTTTAATAGGTGCTTCAGTAGCTTTAATCCGACTATACCGCGTGCCTTTTATTTATTATCTCGCAACAGCTTACGTGACGTTTGTTCGCGGTACACCGATGCTTATGCATTTGCTCCTTATCTATTTCGGATTGCCAATGATCATTGATTCGATTGCGGTTGCTTTTGGTTGGAGCTTCCGCTCTGTGTCTATACCCATGATCGGCTTTGCCTTTCTATCCTTTTCCATCACCGCTGGCGCTTACCTTTCGGAGGTCGTCAGATCGGGCATCGTGGCGATTAATCGGGGGCAAATGGAAGCTGCTTATTCGATCGGGATGACGACGACACAGGCATTACGTCGTATTATTTTGCCACAAGCATTAGCCGTAAGTTTACCGAACTTATCCAATACGTTGATTGGCATGCTGCACGGTTCTACACTGGCCTTTACCGTATCTGTTGTGGAAATCAACGCTAAAGCACAAATTGTCGCAACGACGAATTGGAAATTTTTCGAAGCTTATATTGCAGCAGCCTTGCTGTTCTGGGGTATCACCTTCTTGATTGAACGAGCCACAGGCTTACTAGAGAAACGAATCAATTTGTATAACCGAGGTGGCGTGTCATGATTCAACTGACGAATATCACCAAATCGTTTGGTAAAAACGACGTGCTGAAAGGAATCAACCTTACCGTGCAAAAAGGAGAAGTCGTCTGTATTCTTGGCCCCAGCGGTTCAGGTAAAACAACGTTGCTCCGTTGCTTGAACTATTTGGAAAAGCCGAGTCTCGGTGAAGTGACGATCGGGGATTTCACTGTGAATTGCAAGCGCCCCAGCAAAGGTGAGATTCATGCACTCAGGCAAAAAACAGCGATGGTGTTCCAGCATTACAATTTGTTCAAGCATAAAACAGTCCTCGAAAACGTTATGGAAGGCCTTGTGATTGTTCAAAAGCAATCGAAAGTCACGGCAAGAGAGACTAGCGTAAAAGTGCTGGAGAAAGTGGGGTTGGGAAGCAAGTTAGACGCCTATCCAAGCCAGCTATCCGGTGGACAGCAGCAACGTGTTGGAATTGCCCGCGCGCTGGCTCTGAATCCTGAAGTCATTTTATTCGATGAACCGACATCCGCACTCGATCCTGAACTTGTTGGTGAAGTGCTGGACGTGATCCAGAAGATTGCGAAGGAAGGTATCACGATGATTATCGTCACCCATGAAATGGGCTTTGCCCGAGAAGTGGCTAATCATGTGGTCTTTATGGATGAAGGTGTCATTGTGGAGGAAGGCAAACCGAGGGATATTTTCAGCAATGCCAAAGAAGAGCGGACGAAACAATTCCTGAAGCGTATTACGCCTGAATGGAGCTACAACATCTAGCATCAACTCAGTTATGGAAACGGAGTGTATGAACATGGGGATTAAATTGAGCATTTTAGATCAAAGTGTCGTATTTCCAGGCGAAACGGCCTATGACGCTTTTCAGCATACGATTGAGCTCGTACAGAAGGCGGAATCGCTCTCTTATAACCGATTCTGGGTATCCGAGCATCACGATTCCGAACAAGTAGCGGGTTCTTCACCCGAGGTTTTAATTTCACATTTATTAGCCAAAACAGAGCGCATTCGCATTGGCTCCGGCGGCATCATGCTGCAGCACTACAGCCCTTATAAGGTGGCTGAGAACTTCAATGTACTAGCTTCTTTAGCACCAGGCAGGGTAGATCTCGGCATTGGTCGCGCACCTGGGGGCTTACCTCGTTCAACGAAAGCGTTGCAGCAAGGAATTACTGAAGCAGCTACTTTGACGGAGAAGTTAGAGGATTTACAACAATTTGTGAAAAATCAACTGCATGATGAGCATCCCTTGAAGGGCTTGAAAGTTTCGCCAATTCCAAGTGTGCCTGTGGAGATTTATATCCTCGGAGCAAGTGCAGCGAGCGCGCAATCGGCTGCTGAGGCTGGTTTACCATATGTTTTTGCCCAATTCATTAATGGCGATCAAGCGATTGCAGAAGCGGCATTTGATGCTTATCATCAACATTTTAATACGGATAAAGGCACACAACCTAAGCTTCTTTTGGCACTCTCACTAATCGTAGCAGATACGGAAGAAGAAGCTATTGAGCTTGCAGGCGAATACAAGAATGTCAAAATTCATTTGGAAAACGGCAAGACGTTAACTGTCGGAACGCTTGAGCAAGCGGAAGAATATGGCCGCCAAACACAGGCCAAATTTACGGTTGAAGAGAAGCAAGCGGAAATTACGAAGGGTACGAAAGAGACTGTTCGCCAAAAGCTGATCGAGATTCAGCAGAAATATAATATCGATGAATTTATCGTAACGACATCTGTGAAAGATTTTAGCAAACGCCTGCGTTCCTTTGAACTGCTGAGTGAAGCATTCGCGGAATTGTTAGTGTAGGCATGAAGGAGGCATGTGAAATGAGTGCAACAACTTTCCAGCAGACGTCATCGGATTTGGCACAGAAGTTGGTGAATATTCGACGTCATTTACATCAGCATCCTGAATTGTCACATGAGGAAATTCAAACAACTGCTGCGATTCATGGTTGGCTCACGGAAGCGGGGATTCGTATTGCCGATTTCCAGCTAAAAACGGGTCTTATTGCAGAGGTCGGCGGCTTGCAGAAAGGGCCAATTATTGCCATACGGGCTGATATTGATGCCCTTCCGATTCAAGAAGCTACAGGGCTTCCTTATGCGTCGCAGGTTGCAGGGAAGATGCATGCTTGCGGTCATGATTTTCATACAGCTGCTGTGCTTGGCGCAGCGATCTTGCTCAAACAACGGGAAAATGAACTAAAGGGAACAGTTCGATTCATTTTTCAACCAGCTGAGGAGAAGGCGCAGGGCGCGGAGCAGGTTATAAGCAGCGGCGCACTTGAAGGGGTTCGCGCGATTTATGGCATGCATAACAAACCTGATCTTCCTGTCGGGACGATAGGGGTCAAAGATGGGCCACTAATGGCGGCGGCGGACGGATTCGTAATCGAAGTCGAAGGACTTGGCACACATGCGGCTGTTCCTGAAGCGGGTATCGATCCCATTGTAACTGGAGCACATATCATTACCGCGCTTCAATCTATCGTTAGCCGCAATATTAGTTCATTGCATAGTGCAGTTATTAGTGTGACACGCATCCATAGCGGAACTGCTTGGAATGTGATTCCTGATAAAGCCATTCTAGATGGCACACTGCGCACATTTGATGAGAATGTCCGAACACTTGTTATCGAGCGATTGGAGCAGGTTGTGCATGGGGTTGCCGCTGCTTATGGGACGAAGGCTGCTGTTCGGTGGATCAAAGGACCACCATCTGTGTTCAATGATAAGCAATTAGCGCTGTTGGCGAAAGAAGCTGCAGAACAAGCTGGTTTGAATGTCATTACACCTGTGCCGACACCAGCAGGCGAGGATTTTGCTTTCTACCAGAAGAAAATTCCCGGAGTTTTCGTATTCATGGGTACATCAGGCCCGCAAGAGTGGCATCATCCTGCTTTTGATATTGACGAACAAGCTTTGCCGATTAGTGCGCGATATTTTGCTATTTTAGCTCAGAAAGCCTTAGAAGACCTATCATCTGACGAACCTTTGGAGGTATCCATATGAGCACAACGATTCCCGATTTATCAGCCTATTTGCATACGCATCAACAACTTCAGGAAGCGATCCAGGGACTGAGCGAAGGGCAATTGGTTTGGAAGCCAGCGCTGGATAAATGGAGTGTAACAGAGGTTCTGTCCCATTTGGCCGACCATAACATTGTTGTTTCCTTCCGAATCCGTGCTATTATATCTGGCTCATCGGCCATATTGCCAGCCTTTGATCAAGATCCATGGGTTAGCAGCGCCAAAGCCAATGAAGGCTTAGCGTCCGATATTTTAGTTTTATTTCAGTCATTACTCGTGTATAATCACGAGCTTTTTGGACGATTATCTCCCGATGATTGGGAGAAAACAGGCGTAAATTTCAAAGGACAAACACTTACACTTAAAGATGTTGTTAACTCCTTTATCGCACATGTGCAGGTTCATTTAGCACAAATTGCACGAATCAAGAATGCGTTGGAAGCGCACGTATAGGAGGGATTCGGTATGGCGGATGCAAAAGAGATTCACATTCGGGAAGCCAATGAGGGTGACCGCGAAGCGATTCGAAGAGTTCTAGAAGATGCCTATGGTCAATATCGGGAAGTACTGCCTCCAGAAGGCTGGGATCAATATAAAGAAAATATTATCGCATCTGTGGATAGTAGTAAGCCCATCGCGCGGATTATTGCACTAATTGACGATGAAGTTGTGGGTAGCTCTCAGTTGTTTCAATCTTCCGAAGCCGCTTACGGCGCGCCAGAGCTTGAGATTGAGTCACCTATCCTTCGTTTACTAGCGGTTTCGCCAAGTGCCAGAGGCAAGGGAATCGCAACCGCATTGATTAAAGAAAATGTAAGACGCGCTGCCGAGTTAGGCGCAGCTACACTTCATTTGCATACCTCGGATATGATGGAGTCCGCTGTGAAGCTCTATGAACGTTTGGGCTTCGAACGCGCTTATGACAAGGATATTCAAAAAGGTGAAATACTCGTGAAAAGCTATCGGTTACACATACAGACTGCAGCGATATTGTGAAAGGACGGAGAGAACGATGACGAAACAAAAGCAAATCAAATTAGGTGCCATCATTCACGGTGTAGGTGGTCATGTGTCAGGCTGGAGACATCCTGAGGCGATTACAGATGCCAGTGTGAATTTTGGCTTTTATAAACAACAAGCACAGAAAGCTGAATCCGGTAAATTTGATCTTGTATTTATCGCGGATGGCTTATACATTACGGAAAAATCAATCCCACATTTCCTGAATCGGTTCGAGCCGATTACCATTCTGTCTGCATTAGCAT
Source organism: Paenibacillus sp. LjRoot56 (assembly GCF_964253335.1). Taxonomy (NCBI): domain Bacteria; kingdom Bacillati; phylum Bacillota; class Bacilli; order Caryophanales; family Paenibacillaceae; genus Paenibacillus; species Paenibacillus sp. LjRoot56. The sequence goes on along the minus strand of NZ_CAXURV020000004.1, from coordinate 985,402 downwards.
CGGTTACCTCGCACATTGGACTGGTGGGAACATTGTCGACGTCATACAGTGAACCATTCACGGTGGCCCGTCAATTTGCTTCCATTGATTTGATTAGTGACGGACGTTCCGGTTGGAACGTAGTTACCTCTCCACTAGAAGGTTCAGCGAAAAACTATAGCAAAACAGAGCACCCATCTCATCCCGAGCGCTATCGGATCGCTAATGAATATTTGGAAGTGACACGCGGACTATGGGATTCATGGGAAGATGATGCTTTTGTTCGTGATAAGGAAAGCGGTGTGTTTTTTGACCCAAGCAAGCTCCATACATTGAACCACAAAGGTGAATATTTCTCCGTCCAGGGGCCGTTGAATATCGCTCGTTCAAGACAAGGACAGCCGGTCATATTCCAAGCAGGCGCTTCCGAGGATGGCCGAGCGTTTGCTGCGAAAGTCGCGGATGCGATTTTTGCAGGACATGAGTCGATTGACGAAGCGAAAGCTTACTATGCTGATATCAAAAAGAGAGCTGCCTCCGAAGGCCGTAATCCGGATGAAGTAGTTATTCTACCGGGCATAGCCCCGATAATCGGACTCACAGAAGAAGAAGCTGAGCGCAAGTATCAAGAAGTTGCGAACCTCGTGACAATTGACAAAGCGCTGGATTATCTAGGCCGATTCTTTGAACATCATGATTTCTCTCAATATCCGTTGGATGAACCATTTCCAGAGCTGGGGGATTTCGGGAGCAATAGCTTCCGGAGCGGAACTGACAAAATTAAGCAAACTGCCAAAGAGAAAAACCTAACGCTGCGCCAAGTGGCTTTGAATGTGGCTACGCCTCGTAACGAATTCACTGGCACACCTGAATACGTTGCAGATCGCGTGCAAGCGTGGTTCGAAGAAAATGCAGCAGATGGTTTTATCATCGCCGCTGCATTGCCAAAAGGCTTGGATGACTTCGTTGATCACGTAGTGCCAATTCTACAGGAGCGCGGATTGTATAGAACCGAGTATGAAGCAGATACGCTTCGTGGAAACCTCGGCATACCAGTTCCAGCGAATCGATATACGAAGGTGAATGTGTAATTAAAATTTGACCACTAGGTATCTATAAGACTGTCCACATGGCTGAAAAGCCAGTGGGCAGTTTTTTCTCTGCATCAAAAAATATCTCAAACATAGCAGCTAACTTAATTACTCACCCGATTTACCCACTCCACGGACCCCACGAAGGACACGGACCCTACGGGCCCAACACACTCCACGCACCCCGCGCACCCCGCGCACCCCGCGCACCCCGCGCACCCCGCGCACCCCGCGCACCCCGCGCACCCCGCGCACCCCATATAATCCACTCAACCTAGCACATCTCACGCAACCTATAGACGCACCCCACGGTGCTCCCCCCACTCTATCGAGAGAAACCATTTTCTGTGGTATCTACAATAAATAATTGGAGCTAGAAGCCTCCTTTGGAAAGAACGATTTATGTCTTTTCGAGCAAGAGGGGAGCTAGATTTTTCGAAAATAGAATAATTATTAAGTGTACTTTAGCGAGCTATTGAATTACCTTCATGCCACTTGTAGATACCACAGAAAATGTCTTTCAGTGAAATAGTCTGTCGAACATGAGCATGTATCTCAATTTTTTCAAGACTTTAGTCAAGTTCCGTACCTTCGCGCATATACTGTGTTAGATTCTTATCTTTATGTTTGTTCGAAAGGCAATAAATTGCTCTGAAAGCGATTACGCATCGACATTTACGTGACAAAATTCACAATGATGACAGGCCCTCCGAGGCCTGTGGTAAACATGCAAGCCACTTCCCCGCAGAAATAGGAGGGTGCAGAGATGCTGCATATTGTCGTCTGTATTAAACAAGTACCGGATTCTAGAGAAATTCGCATTGATCCCAAAAATAATACGCTCATTCGTCAAGGTGTTCCCAGTATTGTGAATTTCTATGATATGCATGGTTTGGAAGAAGCATTGCGTATTAAAGATGAGCAAGGTGCACGTATTACAGTTGTCACAATGGGACCGCCACCCGCTGAAAAAGGACTTAAAGAATGTATTTCTTTAGGCGCTGATGATGCCGTGTTGGTAACGGATCGCGGGTTTGCAGGAGCGGATACGCTAGCGACCTCGTACGTTGTTGCTCGAACAATTCGCAAAATTGCGGAAACGTGGGGGCCGGTGGATATCGTATTTTGTGGAAAACAAACATTAGATGGTGATACCGGACAAGTTGGCCCAGGCGTAGCCTGCCGATTGGATTTGGAACAACTTACCTATGTCAATAAAGTGGTTAAGGTCGATGAAGAAAAACGCAAAGTACGCGTTCATCGTTTACTGGAGGATGGCATTGAAGTGGTTGAGACAAGCATGCCAGTACTGATCACCGCATTGAAAGAGCTGAATAAAGTGCGACGAGCATCATTGCCGGGCATGATTCGAGCGGCTAGATATAAGCCTACCGTATGGACTACGGCAGATTTTCCAGATTTGGAGCGGGCAAAGATTGGACTCAAAGGCTCGCCAACGATTGTTGCCAAAACGTGGGTACCCGAGATCAAAGCGGTGAAAACGCAAATGATCACTTTCGATAGTCCAGAAACTGGCGCAGCTCAGCTGGCTGACAAGATATTGACGAAGGACATGCAGACCGTATTAGATTGGGCTTAATAGTTAGGAACGGAGGATGACACGATGGCAAGAGAAACGGAACAGATTGATCCATCGATGCCGGACTGGTCGGCATATCGTGGGGTTTTGATCGTCGTTGAGCAGCGCGAGGGCATCGCGAAAAAGGTGTCCTGGCAGCTGCTAGGCGAAGGCAAAAAGCTAGCAGCAAAGCTGGAAGCGCCGCTTATGGCGCTCGTCATCGGCGAGAATGTCGCACATCTCGCTGATGAAGCCGTTGCGTACGGCGCGGATCGGGTTTACCTTTGCGAAGCCGCGGAGCTTCGCAACTATAGGACCCGGCCATACAGCCGGGTCTGCCTGAAGCTGATCGAGGAAGCGAAGCCTGAGATCGTGCTGTTCGGCGCGACAGCGACAGGTCGCGACTTAGCAGGTGCGATTGCAACGCACCTGCCGACGGGGTTGACGGCCGACACGACTCAGCTCGACGTGGAGCCACCGCCGTCGCGTCTATTGCTGGCCAGCCGGCCGGCTTTCTCCGAGAAGATGATGGCCACCATCCTCTGCAAGCAGTACCGGCCGCAGATGGCGACAGCGCGCGCTGGCGTGTTCCAAGCGCTGCCGAAAGATGCGGAGCGCCATGGCGAGATCATCCGTATCGAAGCTACGATGCGGGAGGAAGAGATTGACGCGCAGGTGCTAGATTTCCTGCGCGAAACAGGGAAGCTCAATCTCGAGGACTGCGAGATTATTGTTGCTGGGGGCCGCGGACTTGGCGGGCCCGATGCTTTCAAGCTGCTCGCCGAGCTAGCGGACGCGCTCGGCGGTGTCGTTGGCGCGTCACGCGCTGCTGTTGATGCGGGCTGGATCAGCCATGAGCATCAGGTGGGGCAGACGGGCGCGACGGTACGGCCGAAGCTCTATTTCGCCATCGGCATCTCCGGTGCTGTGCAGCACACGGTCGGGATGAGTCATGCCGATGTCGTCGTTGCGATCAATAAAGACGAGAAAGCACCTATTTTCCAATTCGCCCATTACGGTCTTGTTGGGGATTTATTCAAAATTGTTCCTGCGATTACAGAGGAATTCAGGAAACGTCGCACGCTTTTCGGCATTCATCCTCAGGTGGTTGATGCCTCAATATCCACTACGCAGACGCAGTCAGAGGCGACCTTCGCCCGAGAAAGGAGTGAAGCGAAATGAATGAAAAATTCGACGCCATCGTCGTTGGCGGTGGTCCCGCTGGAGCGGCTGCAGCGTTAACGATGGCCCGAGCTGGGTTATCGGTTGTACTGCTCGAAAGAGGCGAGTTTCCAGGCGCTAAGAATATTTTTGGCGGTGTCCTTTATCGGAAGCAAATCGAGGAACTTGTTCCTGAGTTTTGGACAGAGAAGAACTTTCCGATGGAGCGCTATATTGTTGAACAACGGATCTGGATGATGGGTAAAGAGTCCATGGTCACGTTCGGCCATCGTAATGAAGCCTACAAAGAGCCTTACAATTGCTTCACGGGTCTGCGGGTCAAATTCGATCAGTGGTTCGCTGAAAAAGCTGTAGCAGCAGGCGCCATTCCCATTTATGAAACTGTGGCATTAGACGTTATTCGGGAAGGTAACAAGGTTGTTGGCGTACGAACTGATCGAGATGATGGCGATTTATATGCGGACGTTGTCGTCATTGCTGATGGCGTTAACTCCTTGCTTGGTAAAGCCATGGGGATTCATAAGGAATGGATGCCGGATGAGGTATCATTAGCGGTCAAAGAGGTTATTGCACTGCCACGAGAGAAGATTGAGGACCGCTTCGGACTTGAGGGAGACGAAGGTGTCACCATCGAATTTATGGGCGAAACCTCGCTCGGTATGGCGGGTATGGGCTTTCTATACACGAATAAAGAAACGATCTCGTTAGGGGTCGGTGTGATGGTAAACCATTTGCGGGATAAAAAGGTGAAGCCATACGCTGTACTTGACGCGGTTAAACAGCATCCGATGATTCGGAAGTTGATTCAAGGTGGGGAGACCAAGGAATATTCTGGTCATCTTATTCCAGAAGGGGGCTTCCATTCAATACCAACCCTTTCTGGTGATGGCTGGTGTGTCTGTGGGGATGCCGCGCAGTTGATAAACTTTGTCCACCGGGAGGGGACGAATCTTGCTATGACCTCAGGCCGTTTGGCAGGGGAGGCTATTATCGAAGCGAAAGCACGCGGGGATTTTACAGCCCCAACGATGCATCTCTACGATAATAAAATCAAAGAATCTTTTGTACACAAGGATCTACAGAAGTACAAGGGAATGCATCAATTTTTGAAAGAGCAGGATCCTGGGTTATTGTTCGATCGACTGCCACGTGCTGTAAACGAAGCCGCTTACAATATGTTCCTCGTGGATGGGATTACGAAAGCTGAAAAACAAAAAATGGCCATGAAGCTCATCAAAAATGCCGCTGGCGGCACGGTAAACTTGATGAAGCTGGGCTACAAGGGATGGAGGGCGATGAACGGATGAGCCAAAGTGATATTTCAGATAAACTGTTCACCATTCGTTACAAATGCGATGATAAATCCCATCTTGTTATTAAAGATAAACAAACCTGCTTGAATTGTGTGACGAAGGATTGTAATTATTTCTGTCCTTCCGATGTGTATGAGTGGGAAAAAAAGCTTAAGATCACGACTGTTGCATTTGAAAATTGTATTGAATGTGGAACATGTCGCATAGCGTGTCCTTCTTATAACATCGATTGGGTGTATCCGAAGGGCGGCCATGGGATGACGTATAAATACGGCTAATTGAGATATGTTGATGAAAATAGAGCCAAGACCGATTAGAGGTCTTGGTTCTATTTTTGCTAATAAAACGACATTCCTCCATATGTAGGTGTAGTTTCTCCATAGTTTTGTTTCCTTCTGGACACGATAATAGAGGATAGGAGGGATTTATAATGACGATTTCATTTGAACCTGTACAAGGTATATTCCATTTGCAAAATAAACATATGAGCTATGTGATTCAGCTTATTAATGGTTCCTATCCAGCCCACGTGTACTGGGGCCGCTCTATACGATCTGGTCAACTCGGCACGGTGATTCAATATAAGGAACGAGCTTCTTTTAGCCCGAATCCGGTTAAGGAAAATAGAAAGATCTCCTTCGATACGCTTCCACAGGAGTATCCTGCTTATGGGACAAGCGATTTCCGCGAGCCTGCGTATCAAGTTGCGCAACCCAATGGTTCGACGATTACTGAGCTTGTCTATGACAAGCATCGTATCGTGCAAGGAAAGCCAGTACTAGATGGCTTACCATCTACGTATGTAGAAGCAGATCATGAAGCTGAAACGCTAGAAATTGAGCTTGTTGATAAAGTAGCCGGCTTGCGAGCCATTCTTTCGTACACGATTTTCGCCGATCATGCGGCTATCACGCGTTCTGTTCGTTTCATTAATGAAGGAACGGCTGAACTTAAGCTTTTGCGAGCATTAAGCTTGAATGTAGACTTTCCGCATGCCGACTGGGATCTGTTGCAGCTCTCAGGTAGTTGGGCGCGTGAGCGTCATATTGAAAGAAGAGCCTTGGCTCCTGGTAAATTAACCGTTGAAAGCCGACGTGGATCAAGCAGTCACTCCCATAACCCGTTTATCGCTTTACTTGCCAAAGATGCGAATGAAGACTACGGAGATGTGTATGGTTTTAACCTCGTATACAGCGGGAATTTCGCAGCGCATGCCGAAGTCGATCCTTTTGCTACAGCACGAGTCTCTATCGGAATCAATCCTTTTGATTTCAGTTGGCTGCTAGAGCCAGGACAACAGTTCCAAACGCCTGAGGCTGTTATGGTGTACTCTGGTCAGGGGATTGGTGAGATGTCCAGAGCCTATCACCGCTTATACCGTACGCGACTGTGCCGCGGTGAATTCCGTGATCGTGTACGACCTGTCCTCGTCAACAACTGGGAAGCGACGTATTTCGATTTTAATGCAGATAAAATTGAAAGTATTGCTCGTGCCGGAAAAGAGCTTGGTATTGAGCTTTTCGTATTGGATGATGGTTGGTTCGGCAAAAGAAATGATGATACGACCTCACTTGGGGACTGGGTTGTCGATAAGGCGAAGCTCCCTGGTGGACTTGAAGATTTAGTAGAGCGAGTTAATAAGCTAGGCTTGGAATTCGGTTTATGGTTTGAACCAGAGATGGTATCACCAGAAAGTGAATTGTACCGAAAGCATCCTGATTGGTGTCTCCATGTACCGGATCGTCGACGTACAGAAGGTCGTGGGCAGTTGATTCTTGATTTTTCACGTCAAGAGGTTTGTGAAGGCGTGATGGCCATGCTGCGTAATATATTGAGTAGTGCGCCAATTACTTACGTCAAATGGGATATGAATCGGAATATGACGGAAATTGGCTCCGCGGCCTTGCCACCTGAACGTCAAAGAGAGACAGCACATCGCTATATGCTTGGCTTGTATCGCGTAATGGAAGCCATTACTACCGAATACCCGCATATCTTGTTTGAAAGCTGCTCCGGCGGCGGTGGGCGTTTCGATCCAGGCATTCTGTATTACATGCCGCAAACGTGGACAAGCGATAATACGGATGCCGTGTGCCGTTTGAAAATCCAATATGGTACGAGTATCGTGTACCCTGTTAGTTCCATGGGGTCGCATGTATCTGCTGTACCTAATCATCAAGTTCATCGCATGACGTCCTTGGAAACCCGCGGTCATGTAGCTATGTCCGGTAACTTCGGCTATGAGCTTGATCTGACGAAGTTCACAGAAGAAGAGAAAGAGCTCGTCAAACGTCAGGTTGCCGACTACAAACAACTTCGACCGCTTGTTCAATTTGGCGATATGTATCGCCTGTTGAGCCCGTTCGAGGGGAACGACACCGCGTGGATGATTGTCTCCGAGGACAAGACACAAGCCATGGTTGTGTTCATCCGAGTGCTTGCAGAACCGTATGCGCCGTTGAAGACGTTACGTTTAAAAGGACTCAACCCTGACTTCGATTATGAAATCGAAGGTTCGGAAGGTCTCTTCCCAGGCGATCATTTGTTATACGCCGGTATTCCTGTCGTCGGATTGCATAACGACTTCCAGAGCAAAATTTGGCTGCTGAATGCTAAACAGCAGTAGAGATATCTACCCCATTCCTGAATTAGGGAATGGGTTTTTTATGTGGAAGATGATTCATTTTTCGGGAATTTTGAGATATGATAGATAGATTCAAACCATCATATAAGTGAAGGGAGACAATTCTAACATGCTGCAACGACCAAGTCATGACGAATATTCATCCTACTATACGGGTTATATCGGGCTGGTGCCCGAAGGGGATTATGTATCCATTTTGAATAGTCAAGAAAAGGCACTCGTATCCCTATTTTCACAATTAACAGAGGAGCAGGCTTTATCTCGCTATGCACCAGGGAAGTGGAGTTTGAAGGAAGTACTGGCTCATATTACGGATACAGAGCGAATTATGAGCTATCGATTACTCCGCATTGCTCGTGGGGACACGACGGATTTACCTGGCTTTGATCAAGACATTTTCATTGCCAATACATCTTTCGACGATGTGGCTTTAACGGATTTGGTGAAGGATTTCCAAGCCGTGCGACAAGCTACGTTGGCGTTGTTGCCTACCATTACCGAAACAGCTTGGACACGTTTTGGGACAGCGAATACATTCGCAATTTCTGCCCGAGCAATTGCTTACGTGATCGCAGGGCATGCCCAGCATCATCTTAATATCGTAGAACAGAAGTACTTATGAGAAAACCCCTATCGAGGCCATTCAATGATGAGCGACCGCGTTTATTAGTTGAGAGACTTTGATCTCCGACCAAAGATCCCTATATATAGTAGGTTTTATCGCCAATAGGAAAGCTGTTTTCGGGTCTGAAAACTTATACTTTCTTATGTGGTAGCAAAAAAGCCTGAAATCCATCAGTGGATTTCAGGCTTTTTTTTAGTAAAGTGATAAGGCCAACGAATCTCGTTCATTCAATGAATGAAGAATCGCTTCGCACCCGACAATCTCGATGCTAATGATGGAATCCAGACATTTCTTGAGTGTTGCTCTACCTTTGGTAACCTTGGCCTCAAGTGCTGACTTCAGTAAATTGAACTTCTTTTTATTTTTCTCATCGGAGTATACGGGTACAGGTTTGTTATGAATCGTAATAAACATTTTCATGAGTTCCACCATCCTAAGAATTGGATATAGTACTAGCATATCGGATTATTATTAATAGAACCTTAAAATAGTTTTACAATTTTAAGACAAATAAGAGATTGCTATGTATTTTCGTATATAGATAATACGATTTAGCGGCTGAAAATGTTTCATACAATAGCTAGAAAAATTGAATATTGTGTGAATTTAATCAATTAAGTGTGCTGCATGTTCTGTCGATAGGCTTTGGGTGACGTGCCGAAACGTTGTTTAAATGCACGATGAAAGTAAGGGTAAGAACCAAATCCACAGCTAAGAGCAATTTGTTCTAAGGACATGGAGCTATCATGCATACGCTCAACTGCACTGGATAGGCGTACTTCTGTGGCATATTGGATCATTGTTTTACCAAAATATTCTTTGAACAAATGGACAGCACGCGAGATACTAAGTCCTACATGATCTGCGACATCTTCAATTTTGAACGCTGCAGTAGCATGTGCCTCAATAAATCGTTTCATGCGAGTGCCAGTGAAAGGGCGACCTTGCACCGTTTCTGTTGCTGCTCGTTCAAGATAAAGGCAGAGCGCTTGGAGCAAATAACTGCTTAGCTCGGGATTCTCTTCTTCCATTCTGCGTTTCTCGAGGCTTAATTGCCGCCATAGTGAGATTAATCTGGGGTCGAGGTCTATGCGCATGCAAGTAGGTTTGTTGTTGCGTTTCCACCATGCATCAATCCAATCACCTTTGCAAAATAAGTAGTAATCGCCGCTGGCGATTTTCTGATCAGGTTGCGTCTTCGCCTGTTCGATTCGCAGCTCGTAAGGATCACCAGGTTTAAACAAAAGCAGATGACCTGCTTCTATCGGGACCATACGGCCATCAACAAGGGCTTCACAACTGCCTTCTGTCTGTAGTCGAAAAAGATAATAAAGTAGTCCTGATTTGTTACTGTTATAAAACGGGTCCATATGAAAAGAATACCCACAAGTTAATAGTTCAGCTTTCATGTGATTTCGCCTTTCGTAGCCAAATAAGAGATGTTTTAATTATATCGTGAATGGTCATAATAGGCTAATCTCGATTATACTTATGCCAAGATTACTATTCATGATTTCACTATGAGAAAAGAGGAGAACAAATGGGACGTTTAGGAATTGGACTTCAATTGTACACATTGAGAGATGATATGGCACGTGATATGGAAGGTACACTTCGCCATGTTGCGAAGTTAGGATATGAGGGTGTTGAATTTGCTGGCTATTATGACATGCCTGCAGATAAACTTAAAGGTTTGCTAGATGAGCTTGGATTGAAATGTTTCGGAAGCCATATCAGCTTGCAAAGATTCCGAGATAATTTCCAAGGCGAGATCGATTATTTGAAAACAATCGGTGCTACATATGCCATTTGCCCTTATGTTGGTGCAGAAGAGCGCGAATCCGTTGACCAATGGAAAGCCCTAATCGCGGAGTGCCAAGCACTAGCGGTTGAGACGCAAAAACAAGGTTTACAATTCCTTTATCATAACCATGACTTCGAATTCCATTACAAAGTGGAAGATGAGTTCGTTTTCGATGCGATGTATGCGAATAACAATGCTATTAAAGTCGAAATGGATGTATGTTGGGTACAATTTGCAGGACAAGACCCTCTAGCATACATTGCTAAATACGCTGGACGTCTTCCTTTGGTTCATTTTAAAGATTTCACAAAGGATGCTGATGGTAAACTAGTTACTTTGGAGCTAGGCTTAGGCGATGTTCCGCTAGATAAAGTTATCGTTGCTGCCGAGCAAGCTGGCGTAGAGTGGCTTGTCGTGGAACAAGATAACTGTCAGAAGGCACCTTTAACGAGTATCGAAAACAGCTTTAACTGGGTTAAAGAGCATTATTTAAACGTTCATAACTAATTTATTCTTATAATTGAAGGAGCATTTATCACATGAGTAAAATTAAAGTAGCCGTCATTGGCTGTGGTTCCATTTCCAAACATAGACATATCCCAGAATACGCATCCAATTCAAATGTTGAGCTAGTTGCATTCGTTGATCCGATCATTGAAAGAGCACAGCACTACGCTGAATTGCATGGCGGTAAAGCTTATAGTAACTATGTTGACATGTTGAAAGCTGAGAAAGTTGATGCGGTTAGCGTTTGTACACCAAACTACCTTCACGCTGAAATCTCCATCGCCGCGGCTAATGCTGGCGCGCATGTGCTAGTTGAAAAACCAATGGCAACTACAGCTGCTGAATCCGAAGCGATGATTGAAGCAGCGAAGAAAAATGGCGTATTTTTGATGGTTGGTCACAACCAACGTCTAATGCCTCCACATGTGAAAGCGAAAGAAATCTTGGAGTCAGGTAAGCTTGGGAAAGTTCTTACATTCCGTACGTCGTTCGGTCACCCAGGTCCTGAGGGTTGGAGCATTGACGGTCGTGAGAGCTGGTTCTTCCGTAAGGAAGAAGCCATCATGGGCGCTATGGGCGATCTAGGCGTACACAAGTCCGATCTTATCCGTTGGTTGCTTGATGATGAAGTTGCTCAGGTAGCTGCATTCGTTGGTACGCTTCACAAAGAGGGTACAGACGTCGATGATAATGCTACTTGCTTGCTTCGTATGAAAAGCGGAGCTACAGGTTCCTTAGTAGCAAGCTGGACTTACTACAAAGGCCAAGACAATTCCACGGTTCTATGGTGTGAGAATGGTGTTATCAAAATTGATACAGACCCTAACGATCAAGTGATCGTTGAGCTACGTAATGGTACAGTTGAGCGTTACAAAGTAGGTCAAGTAGCAACGAATGAGAAACAAACATCTAGCGGAGTTATCAGCGAGTTCGTTACTAGCATTCTAGATAACAAACCTCCTCGTATTTCTGGAGAAGAAGGCTACCAAGCATTGAAAGTAATTCTTGCAGCGTTCGAATCCGAAGCGACTGGCAAAATTATTAATCTTTAATATATAAAGTTAGTAACGAGAGCTCATCCCATCACGGGATGGGCTCTTACTTATTTTCAGCGGCAGGTTAATAGTAAAAGCCCCTGATCCTCAAAGTGAGAATCAGGGACTGGCAACAAGCGTTATTAACGTCCGCCGATATCGATAGAAACCGAATTTGATTTGCCTACAATCGTTTCTTTGGAGTCTTTGACTTGTACTTGGATATCCCAAAGCCCTGTTTTAAGTAGAGCCCCTTCAACTAACCCGGTACAAGTATGTTCGTCTTTCCAAGTTGTAGGAATTGCTTTGCCGTTCAAAGTTACGTAACCCAGAGGTGGAAGATTGTTACCGGTAACAGTAAGTGTCAAATTTGTACGACCTGAAATATCTTGAGAATCAGCTTCTACCTTATCTAAGCTAATTGGGCCGAAACCAAGCATATATTTAGGATCAATAATTGGTGTTAGATAGTTTTTGTATGCGTGTCGATCTCCGAAAAGAATATCATACTGCAAGGTTTCGTAATTCTTCAAATCATCTTCTTTGATATTCATTTCAGCAAAATGATCTTTAGGTGGGATGACTGGATACTTTTTAGCCAATTCCGTTAAGAAATTTGTATAATAATTGCCTTGTTGCTTCGATAATTCGATTAAATATGGACCTAAGAAGGAAGGGCTAATATTCAAATTGTCTTTACGTTCGGTATCGAAGTTATTCCATACGACAAGCGGGACACTGTACATTTTTTTCAAGAAATCAGGATCATCTTTACCACTAATATATTTCGTGTCAATATACGTTGCGTAATCATCACCAAGGGCTGGCAGATGGTCGCCCCAGAATGCAATAATCGTAGGCTCGCCTTTTTTCTCGTAGTATTCCACTAATTGCTTCAACATATTGTCAGACCCGTTAATACCTTGAGCAAGCGTTTCAAGCATCCCAACGGAAGAGGCGGAGAAGTTGCCTGTTACGTTAAACGTGTTTTTCGGGAACTTGCCAGGGAAGTAATGAAAGTGATTCTCCATCGTGTTCGCAAACACGAAATCCGAGCCTGCACTTTGCTCAGTTGCATGAATAATGTTAGCAGCAACTTCGCTATCTGCGATATAAGGACCAGAATACGTCGGTTTAAAATATTCAATCGGAATATATTTGGAAAATCCGAAGTCTTGATAAATTTTATTACTGTTGAAATACCAGTTATAAAAAGGACTAATAGCAGTTGATGTATAACCCTGACGTGCATAAATACTCGCTAATGAATCGACTTCATTTGAAATATATTGATTATAGGCAATAGAGCCTTGTGGTAAGAAACGCATTGAGTTCCCCGTAAGAACCTCGAATTCCACATTCGCTGTTCCACCGCCATACTGAGGTGAAAGCATCGTTCCACTTGTTCCCGACTTCTGTAGCTTATGGAAGAAAGGAATCGGATCTTTGTCGAACTTAGCGCCTGAGATAAGGGTGGGATCCCAGAATGATTCGCTTAAAATGACAATAACGTTCGGTTTAATTGGTGTTGTTGAATCCCCAACTTTAATAGGTGGCTTGGGTGATGCATTCACGATAGCTTCAATGGCTTTATCATCATAACCTTCTTGGCTATTAGAGAACATTTCTTTGGTATTCAGTACTGTAGCAAGCGCATATCCGTTTGTTTGGGTGTTCTGCACTTGATTCCAGACAGCTGCTTCGATACCAAACCACTTCTGAACAGGCAGTGGCAGATCCGTATAGACAGCTATAAACATAACTAAACCAATTCCAGCAAGAATTGCTCGTTCTTTTAAGGCTACCTTTTTAATAAACATGGTTGTACGGTAGAGGATGAAGTAACTGCCAACAAGGAACAGGAGAATGACAGATAAGACGTTAAATGTCAAAATGTTGGATAAATACTTCACCATATCAGAGGCTTCGCCTGCTACAACTAAATCCCATGGCGTCAAAGGTACGCCTAGTATTTTGAGCTTTACGCCGCTAATAAGGGCCAAGATAACGAGGAAACCGGCAATGACCCAATATGCGATCCGAGTTCGCCCAATGATGGCAACGAATAACAACAGAAGGCTTACTACGATCCATTCGTTGAAAAGTAGCTCTAGAAAATGCTTGAAGCTCCATGACAACATTTCAGTGTAGTTCCCGCGGCTCAAGATTTCCATGATCAGAACTGGGATTAGTGCAAGAAGTAAAAGTGGCAGTCTTGGCCGAATTACAAATAACAATCGTTCAATGTGTTGTTTCATAGATTCTCCTGTACAAATATAAGTTAAAAGTCCTTTGAACACCTGATATTATACCATGCCTTTCGACATTATTCGATGGTATCTCTATGAAAAATAGATAGAATGCAGGAAAATCGTGGCTATATCAAGAATACTTATAAAGAGGAGATAAGTTAGGGGGGAATCGCGTATGGCCAAAGAACAAATGCAGCTAAAAAGAGAAGCAATCATGCAGCTTCAACATCGAAAAATGACAAAAAGTGCGTTTTTTCGTCGTGGATTGTTCTTATTCATTGGTGCCGTTTTAATGTCTGTTGGGTTAGAAATTTTTTTAGTGCCGAATCGAATTATTGATGGAGGCATTACGGGAATTTCGATCATTTTATCTTATTTAACACAAGGGCCGATCGGTGTGTTCTTGTTCTTATTAAATATTCCTTTTTTATTCATTGGTTATAAATTGATTGGTAAAACTTTTGCATTATCTACACTTTTCGCTATTCTTGTTATGTCGACAGGTACGGCCTTGCTTCATCCTGTGAAGGAACTTACGAACGATCCGTTGTTAGCCGCGGTATTCGGCGGGATTATTCTTGGCATAGGCGTGGGGATGGTTATTCGTTTCGGGGGATCACTGGATGGGACAGAAATCGTTGCGATTCTCGTTTCGAAAAAAATTCCTTTCTCTGTTGGCGAGATCGTTATGTTTTTCAACTTATTCATTCTTGGAAGTGCAGGGTTTGTCTATACGTGGGATCGTGCCATGTACTCGTTAATCGCTTATTTTATTGCTTATAAAATGATTGATGTCACCATTGAAGGATTCGATGAGTCGAAGTCGGTGTGGATTATTAGTGACCACTTTAGAGAGATAGGCGGGGCTATCATGGATCGCTTAGGACGCGGCGTCACCTATTTAGAAGGTGAAGGCGGATTCTCTGGGGATAACAAGAAGGTTATCTTTTGTGTGATTACACGCTTGGAAGAAGCCAAGTTGAAATCCATCGTGGATGGACTTGATCCCAAAGCATTTCTTGCAGTTGGCAATATCCACGATGTCAAAGGCGGAAGATTCAAGAAGAAAGATATCCACTAATCGGATTTCTCCTTCTTGATTTCATTGTCCTTTTGTGAAGAACCTCGCTCGAAAAACCCTAAATTTCTTAACTGCTGAGCAGCATCCTTGCTGCTCGGGCTTCCGAGCTTTTTCAAAATATGCCCAACATGAATTTTAACTGTTCGTAATGAAATGAAGAAACGGTTCGCAATTTCCGTCTGCGTATGGCCTTGATCGATCATATCAAGAACTTGAAGCTCCGTTGGGGTGATGAGATCCCGGACTTCTTTGATCTTGAATTGCTGCTCCAGCCGTTTGAGTCTGCGGAACTCCTCACGCATTTGTTCAGAAACAGCTGCATTAATAGCGGACTGGCGCGCATGAGCAGCCCGAATAATGCTTGGGAGCTCCTCGAAACGAGACTTAATTTGATAATCGATTGCCCCTGCCTGAAAGGAACGGAAAATGAAATCCTTTTCCTCCATGGAGGTTAACATGATGACTTTGGCTCCCCAAGACAAGAAGGCTTGCTCCGCAAGACTAATGCCCGCGGGTTCATTTTGAAGCATAATATCCATAAGTACGACATCAGCAGAAGGCGCGGCCTGACTAAATAACGCTTGAGCATCTTCTGCTGTAGATCGGCTCTCCACGACAGTCATATCTCCTTGACGATTCAAATAATCCGTTAGACCGCGCAGCCAGTCTAGATCATCTTCCACGATGAGTATGCGAATTACATCCATTCTGATACTTCCTCTCCTGAGCAAGTCTAGCGCTGTCCCGGAAAAGTCAAATAGACACTTGTACCTTTACCGGGTTCACTGCTAATTTCCAAACTACCACCGTGTTTTTTCATGACACTATAGCAATAAGCCAGGCCTAGACCAAAGTTATTCCGGTTACCACTTTTTGTCGTGTAGAAAGGTTCTACTGCTTGCTTGAGGACGGATTTCTCCATGCCCATGCCTGTATCTTTAATTTCAAGAACCATATTTTTTTTGTTTGAAAAAGCTTTAATAGAAAGCTCCCCACCGCTGCTCATCGCTTCGATGGCATTCATAAGAATGTTTGTTAATGTTTCTGTGACTTGGATCTGATCAAGTTGAAGTTCGAGCCGATCAGGCAACTCAACATGTACTTGGATCTTTCCTAAATAAACTTGAAGGGATTCTAGCACATCTTGCAGCAACTGAACAACGTCAACCTGTGAAATGCGCAGAGGCAATTCTTGTGTTTGCTCATGTACACGGCTAATCATTTCCTGAATATGCCTAGAGGCGTTCATGACCACATGAATGTCCTGTATAAGTTCGGTTTGCCCTGTGTCTGCTGCGTGTTGGTTCATCTTCTCCAGAAATAACCGCATTTTTCCTACATCATTTTTTATGGCATGGTTAAGAATGGCCGTACCAGACGTAATGGCGCGGAGCGTAGAATCCAGCTTACGGCGCTCAATGAGTAGCCGGATACCGAGAAACCCATATTTGAAAAACGTAAATACAAAGAAAGGGACCACAAAGGCCAAAATCCATACATGATAGATCCACAATCGATAGAACCCGAAGCTGGGCATGACATAATTGAGCACACCAACACAAAGTACGGGCGGAATCAGTGCAAGGCAGGTGAACAAATGTGTTCGCCTCATGGCCGGGAGATGTTCCTTTTTGAGTGCAATCAGTAAGGAACCTATGATGATGTATGGGAAGGCCCATGTCGCGACTATGCGGAACTCTATGGGCATTTCTTCGGTATACCCTGGCAATAAGATCAGACATACAAGTGGCGGAACTAGTAATACAAGCGGTAACCATGTACGTAGAAGAGGCTTCTGCCAAGTGGAATGATAAGCTAAAGATAGCATTGCGAAAGCGTAAGGTAAGCCATAATAGGAAAGCAAAGAGCAGATGCTCATAACACGATAAAAGAAAGAAACTAGGGCTGGATTTGGAGATGTTAGCTGAAAATAGGGGATGATATCCGCTGATATGACAGCTGCTAAGGCGCCAGAACCTCCTGTAAAAGCAACTGCGCTCATCCAACGCATAGTGCGTGAACCGGGATCTACAATAAGTAGTCCTGATGCGATAAACCAAAGTGCAAAAAGGACAAAAAGCATGTGTTCCCCCTCAATCAAGTCAATAGATAGTCTTATTGTGGCATGACGTAATCGTTTGCACAAGAGTTTCCTTTCTAAGAAATGGGAGGATTTGGGCATAAATTCTCGAATTGTTCAAAGACGAAAGGAGTGAGCCGAAATCGAAGTGAAGAAGAGAAGATCATTTCCAATCCTTCAGATAGTGGGGAAAGTAGGGCTAACCCTCATTTTCATCATCGTTATTACGGTCATTTTATCTATTGCTGCAGCTGTCTTTGCCGTGAGGTTAAACCCTGATCTTATCGTAAGCATGGAGGCTGTCACGCGTAATCCCTTTTTTATTAAAGCGTCATTATGGGCACAGATTGTAGGTTTTATCAGTGGTGTTTGTTTGGGTTTCTATTTATTTGAGCGGAAAAAGGGATGGAAATTAGGACTGCACACGGTTCAGTTCGGCCGTCGGTTTGGAGAAGGTTTCCTATGGGGGGCCGTGCTGATAACCCTTAGCAGCTTAGTGATATGGCTATTCGGAGGCATCCATTTTGTTCAAGTGGAATGGAGCTTATCAAAGGGTTATGCAATTGGCGGGAGCTTTCTTCTCTTTATTGGCGTAGCGGTCAATGAAGAACTTTTTGCACGCGGGTATTTACAAGGTCTTGTAAAAAATCGCTTTGGACCGACAATAGCTGTAGGGGTGTCGACGATTGTTTTCGCCCTGCTGCATAGCTTTAATCCAGGGATGTGGACGACGGCTCTTCCTTTTATCAATATCCTTTTGGCAGGACTTTTGATGGGGTTGTGTCGTGAGTTGACAGGTAGTCTTTGGATGCCCATAGGGCTGCATTTAGCATGGAATTTAATGCAGGGATGTATATTTGGCTTTGATGTTTCGGGGATTCCGATGTCATCCCTGATAACAACTGAAACGAAAGGTGCCATCGTCGTATCTGGTGGAGCTTTTGGGGCAGAAGGAAGCTTAATTACGAGCTTTATTCTTGTACTTGGCATCATTATGATTTATAACTATTATCAAACGCGTAATCGTTTAAGCCATACTACGCAACCTATTATGAAAGACAACATGTAAAAAGGGGGACTCATCTTTGAGCAAGTATGAAGTTATACATAGTGAATGGGAAGGGGAGTCGACGCTCCAACTCGTCGACCACATGAATGAGGCCGTGGCCGAAATTATTCCGGCCGTCGGTCTACACCTGTTCCGCTTCGATGTGCGGAACCACAGTTACATCGCGAAGCCCGACGACTTGTCGGAGCTTCGCGTCAATTCCTCGCGCTACGGCGTGCCCATTCTGTTCCCGCCGGGGCGTGTAAAAGAAGCGGCCTTCACCTTCGGTGGCCGCGAATACCGGCTCCCGGCGAATCGGGAGCCAGATCACGCCCACGGCCAGCTGCGCGAGCGGCCGTGGAAGGTCGTTGCCAGCGGCGCGGACGCTGCTGGCGGGGCTTATGTCTCCGCGGAGTTTGATATCGCGGAGACACCGGACATGCTGGCGTATTTCCCACACGCCGCATGCTTCCGCTTTACGTACCGTCTGCAGGACGGTACGCTGTCGCTCAGCGGTGAAATCGCCAACCGAGGCGGCAATTCCATGCCGCTTTCACTTGGCTTTCACCCGTACTTCGCGTTCGCGGAGGGCGAAGCCGACCGCGTGCGGGTAACCATTCCCGCGGTGGCGGAATGGCCGCTGTCCGCGGGTGGGTTTGCGGCAGGGGAGCCTATGCCGACGGCGCTCACAGCGGCCTTGCAGGAGGGCGCAAAGGTCTCGTCGCTGCCAGGATATCCTGGCGGGTCACAGATGCTGAGCATCGCGTCTGGTTCACAGATATGCGAGATTGCCTACGAAGCTCGCAACACGAAACTTATCTTTGATATGGGGGACAAATTCCCAATTCACGTTCTATTCACAGCGCCATGGACAAACGCAGTTTCCCTTGAACCTTACACAAGCATTATGAATGTGTTCAATGAATCATATCCAGCTGAAATCTCAGGTGCGCAAAGCTTGGAACCAGGTGCAACCTTCACCTTCAACTGGGCAATTCGTATTGAAACGAAGTAAGCTACCAAGGTTCATATCCAAAACCGATTGACGAATAACCTTGATAAGCATGCTGATGGAGCTCTACAATGATTCCTTCCATTTGTGCAGATTTAGCAAGCGCACCGCGTCTTCCAGTGTTGTACAGGTTCAAATCCACAACACCTTGGAGCAAATGAATATGATCTCCGTTCGCTACAGCAATTGGCGGGCCAGTAACGCCATAAAAAGCGTGATAATGACCATATTTAATCCCTGAAATACCTTGATACTGATGGACATGCTGGTCATAAGAAGTACCGTTCACATTGAAAGTGTATAGTCGCAAAAGATGATGATGCCCTAATTCTTCCGAAGTTACCGTTGTGAAGAAATGTACATGAGCTGGTGGAATGCTCCTCATCACACAAAAGCCCCCTATGAGTAGGATATGCTTCATCCTATTCGTAGGGGGCTTTTGTCATGACGAAGGCAATGTATAAAGATTAGATTGACCGATTTTCATCTTTTTATCATCATATACACGTACTTCAACTTGTTGCGACTTACCTAGTTCAATTACAGGATTAGATGCAATATCAACATAAAGCGTATCTTTTCCATCGAAATTAGACTTAACTTCCTGCCCATCAATATACACATTACAGGAGGAGAAAAATGGTGAACCTGTTACTTTAACTTTTTTGTCTTCTACCGTGACTTTTGAAATGATAGGATCACCATATCCTAACGTATACGCGGGTTGGACAATCGTATCTTTGTATCCTTTCGCTTCATAGCCGTATCTGCCCCCGAACAGATTATCATACTGCAGCTTCTCATATCCAGCAAGATCGCTCTCCTTAATGTTAAATGTCGACCACATGTCTTGCGGAGGAATGACTGGTATTTTCTTTGATAAATCATATAAATAATCCGTATAATAACTCCCCTTTACACCTGCCAAATGTAAGAGCATAGGCCCCAAAAAAGAAGGGCTAGAAGTTAAATTCAGTTTCTCTTGGTCAGCAGGGACGAAGTTATTCCATATCACAAAAGGCGTATAATGTGTCTTCGTATACAGATCGGGATCATCAGGCAGCACATATTTGGCATCGCGATATACTTTATAATTTTCCTCAAAGAATGGGAAATGGTCCCCGAAAAACAAAATAATCGTCGGTTCTGACTTTTTTGAATAATAATCAACTAGAGATTGCAGGGCCTGATCCGTAGCTGTAATACCTTGTGCATAAGTTTCCAAAATGCTTTTTGACTCTGCCGAAATATCTCCAGTAACCTGAATCGTATTTTTACTGAATTTATTGGGAGGGTAAGGATGATGATTTTCCATCGTATTAGCAAAAATGAAATCAGGCCCAGCGCTTTTTTCTGTTTCCTCAATAATTTTGTTCACAACGGCATGATCCGCATAATTAGGTCCTGAGAAATCATTTGGGAAATATTCACTCGAAATGAACCGGGAAAAACCAAAATGTTTATACACTTTTCTGCTATCAAAAAAATAACTGAAGAATGGATTAATTGCGGTTGCCGTATATCCTTGTCTTGTCGTAATGCTTGCTAAAGAGTCGACACCGTGATTCATATATTCGATATAGGGAATTATTTTATCAGGTGATTTTCCAAAAAAACGCATGGAGTTCCCCGATAAAACCTCAAATTCAACATTTGCTGTACTACCCCCGAATTGAGGAGATAACATCTTCCCGCTTGTGAATTTTTTCTGCAACTCATGCAAATGTGGAATAGGATCGCGGCTAAAAGTTACATTTTTCATCGTCGTCGGATCAAAAAAGGACTCTCCTAGCAATACTATAATATTTGGTTTTTTGTCATTTGAAGCTGGTTTTTCTGGGATATCGTCCAGAAGAGACGTAATTGCTTTCTTACTATATCCATCTGGTTTCGCTACATGTAAAAAGTTAAGCATTTGAACAGTTGAGTACAGATAACCATTTTCATCATAGGTAATCGTTTGATCCCAGGGGACCGTGTAAATCCCATATAGTTTTGTAAAAGAAAGGGGCTTATCCGCATACAAACTGGTTGCCATTACAACTGCGATTACACCGTAAACACTGCGTTCGATCCAGTGAAGCTTCATTTTACGATTGCGTAGAATGAGATGAAACAGACAAGCCACAATAACTATAAACAGCAAGGTATATCCAACAATACGATTCGTAAAATATTCGCTCAAAAACTTCCTATACTCCATAAGTTGGTTATTAAAATAAAGATCCCATGGATAATAAGGTGCGCCAATCGCCTTTAACTTACTGCCGCTAATCGCTCCAAGTGGCAACAACAAGGCACAAAGGAGCCAAAACGACAGCTTAGAACCACCAGTAACAGCGATAAGAAACAAATACATGGCTCCAACAACGAAATATGCAAGCACCATGGCTAAAGGATACGTTGTCATCCAATGATGGAACTCCTTGTAAGTGCCCCTTTCCAAATATTCAACCATGCACATCAATAAAAACGGAAGTATCACAATCATTGCACGAGTAGGCAGCTGCTTAAGTGCCTTAAGTAAAGTAGTCATTCGTAAAACTCCTATTTATCAGCTTATAAAAACCCGACTCTCCTCGTGGAGATGCCGGGTGATATTGAACTTTAGATCACGCTTCATCCGTACCCTCTGCACTAATTTGCTCCAACGCTTGCAGAAACGTTGCTGCGGGTTGAGCACCTGTTAACGCATATTTACGGTTAATTACGAAAAAGGGGACCCCTGTTACGCCAGCTTGACTGGCAAAAGCAAGGTCATTTTCAACCTGCTCAAGACCTTGTTTAGCAGCAAGTTGGATACGAGTTTGATGCGGATCCATGCCATGCAGACTTGCAGTTTCAAGGAGGTAATCGATGTGACCGATATCTTTTCCATCCTCAAAATAAGCTTTGAACAAGTCGTCAACAAGCTGCTGTTTGACTTCTTCAGGTGCGATCGCAATGAGCTGATGCGCTTTTAACGTATTTGGCATTTTCGTGATTTGTGCAAAATCAAAATGTAAACCCGATGCTTGTCCAGCCTGAGTCACTTGTTGGAGCATTGCTTGCAGTTTGCTTTCATCAGCGCGAAATTTAGTACGCATAAGCGTCGCAAAATCTGCACCTTCAACGGGTGTCGAAGGATCAAGTTGATACGCACGATAATGCAGCTCAACAGGTTCAGCTGTAAAATCTTCTAGCGCATCCATCAAATTCTTCTTCCCGATGCGGCACCAAGGACAGACTAAATCTTGAAATATCTCAATTCTCATCTCGAATAAACTCCTTTAATCATTGCTTCAGCTCCATTCAACATTATAACCCAAAGAAGATAATTGTCACCATGTAACATAAACCGCAAATCGACTTAAATACGAACAGCCTTCGAATTCAAACTGACCCCATGCTTCGTCAAAAGTCATAGTATCATTTGACGGGATCCTTATTTTCAGTCAAGATGGTAGTAATGGTTACAACTTTACAAAGAATTAGGAGAATACTGATGAAAAGGGTTGTACAAGCCCCTATCCATTTTTATCGAAAGTTTATTTCGCCGCTAAAACCCCCAACATGTCGATTCTATCCAACTTGTTCGCAATATGCGTTGGAAGCGATTGAGGTTCATGGACCTATGAAAGGTTCCTGGTTATCCGTAAAACGAATTTGCAAATGCCATCCTTTTCACCCGGGTGGTGTGGACCACGTGCCTGCAAAGAGCGGAAATTAATATAGGGAATCTGTCAGCTTGACATGTGGCTGTTTTTTTCGATATATTGTGCTTAAGATGCTAAATATTGTTTATTTCGATGAACGGATAAGTACAATCAGATGCCTATGTACAGAGAGCCGGGGCAGGTGAAAGCCGGTATAGGAGAATGTTTGGAATATGGTCCCGGAGAATAGGCCTTCGAGCTACTCAGTAGAAGAGTGTATAGCAATTGCTTACACAAACTTTGCCTGAGAGTAAGCTGGTCTCGTGTCCCAGCGTTAATGGGCAAGTCGTAATAGACTTACTGAGCCCCGAGCTTGTGAAAGGCGGGGGAACCTGGGTGGTACCGCGTGAGTTCAACTCTCGTCCCAAGATGGATGAGGGTTTTTTGTGTTTTCTAATAACCGCTGTTGGAGGAATGAATAATGTCCGAACAATCAAAAACATTTTACATTACCACACCGATCTACTATCCAAGTGATAAGCTGCATATTGGGCATGCGTATTCGACTGTTGCTGGAGATGCAATGGCGCGTTACAAAAGGTTACAAGGCTATGATGTTAGGTATTTAACAGGTACTGATGAACATGGTCAGAAAATTGAACGTAAGGCGCAAGAAAAAGGAACAACACCACAAGCATTTGTGGATAATATCGTTTCAGGGATTAAAGAACTTTGGGCGAAACTAGACATTTCCTATGATGATTTTATTCGTACAACTGAAGACCGACATAAGGATGCGGTTGCTAAGATTTTTCAACGTTTACTCGATCAAGGAGATATTTATTTAGGCGAGTATGAAGGTTGGTACTGTATCCCAGATGAATCTTTCTTTCTGGAGAGCAAATTAGTTGATGGGAAATGTCCTGATTGTGGTCGTCCTGTGGAGAAGATGAAGGAGCAAACGTATTTCTTCCGGATGAGTAAGTATGCGGATAGACTAGTGCAATATTATGAAGAAAATCCTGATTTCATCCAACCGGAATCACGTAAGAATGAGATGTTGAACAACTTCATTAAACCAGGGTTAGAGGATTTGGCTGTTTCGAGAACGACTTTTGACTGGGGAATTAAAGTTCCTGGAGATCCAAAGCATGTCATTTATGTTTGGATTGATGCGCTTTCCAATTATATTACAGCCCTAGGTTATGGTTCTGACGATGAGACGATTTTCAAAAAATATTGGCCAGCAGATGTGCACTTAATGAGCAAGGAAATTGTGCGTTTCCATACGATTTATTGGCCGATTATGTTAATGGCGCTTGATTTGCCTCTGCCGAAAAAGGTATTTGCACACGGCTGGTTGCTTATGAAGGATGGCAAAATGTCCAAGTCCAAGGGGAATGTTGTGGACCCTGTTACACTTATCGATCGTTATGGTTTGGATGCTCTTCGTTATTACCTCATGCGTGAAGTGCCATTTGGAGCAGACGGTACTTTCACACCTGAGAGTTTTGTTGAACGTGTAAATCATGATCTAGCTAATGATCTGGGGAATTTATTGAATCGTACGATTGTGATGATCGATAAATATTTTGCTGGTAGAATTCCTGCCTATATTCCAGGGGCTACTGAATTTGACGAAAGCCTACTGGAGACGGTTCGTACAACTGTTGCTAAGTATGAGGAATCAATGGAGAAAATGGAGTTCTCCATTGCGTTATCCGCGGTGTGGCAGTTGATTAGCCGCACGAACAAATATATCGACGAAACACAGCCGTGGTCGATGGTGAAGGACGAAGCCAAGCGCGATACGCTAGGCTCGGTCATGTATGTGCTGGCGGAATCTCAGCGCATCTCGTCTGTTCTTCTTCGTCCTTTCTTGACTAAGACACCGGAACTGATTTGGGCACAGTTAGGTTTAGCTACGGAAGATTTACCACGCTTGACTGCCTGGGAGAGCGTTCAGTCCTTTGGGCATCTCCCTACAGGCACCAAGGTGCTGAAAGGAGAGCCAATGTTCCCTAGACTCGACGTAGCGGCAGAAGTCGCCTACATCGTCGAGGCCATGGGTGGCGGTGCTTCGGAGAGCACCGAAGAACCAAAGGCAGCAGAGCCAGCACCCGCTGCAAATGCTTCTGTGCCAACGCCGGAGCCCAAAGAAGAAATCGGGATCGACGATTTCGGTAAAGTGGAGCTGCGCGTGGCCCAAGTGATTTCGGCGGAGCCTGTGAAAGGCGCCGACAAGCTTCTCAAGCTGCAGCTCGACCTCGGCTATGAGCAGCGTCAGGTTGTTTCGGGCATCGCGAAGTTCTACACGCCCGATGATCTTGTTGGACGTAAAGTCATTTGCGTCACGAACTTGAAGCCCGCCAAGCTGCGCGGCGAGCTGTCTCAAGGTATGATTCTCGCTGCTTCACACGGCGATCAGCTCACACTGGCGACCGTTCCGGATTCGATGCCGAACGGTGCGATCGTGAAATAATAGCCTTATGCACGAAGACTCTCTCCCAGATTTTCTGGGAAAGGGTCTTTTGCTTTTTGTGACTAAGTTGAGGGTATTTTTGATGATAAAGGGCAAGCTATAGGAAACTAACCACGGAGTGAATAAGATGCTTATACAACGTATAGGAAAAGGGATAACTTTAGCAATATTGATCATCACTTTAACAGCTTGTT
Source organism: Paenibacillus sp. LjRoot56 (assembly GCF_964253335.1). NCBI lineage: Bacteria > Bacillati > Bacillota > Bacilli > Caryophanales > Paenibacillaceae > Paenibacillus > Paenibacillus sp. LjRoot56. Next base: position 959,860 of record NZ_CAXURV020000004.1, on the reverse strand, counting down.
CGTTATTCGGTGGAGGCCAGAAGAAAAAGGAAGAAGAAAAAAAACAAGCTGATGCTAAAAATGAAAGTGTGATTGATCAAGAACTGAAAAAGCAGTATCAGATGTATAATGAAGTGATCAAATATCAAAAAGAGCAGAATGCTAAACTCATTAAGGAATCGGAAGAGCGTTATAAAAAGTTGAAAGAAGAGTCAGACAAACCCATAAAAGGTAGCAGCGAGGAAAAACAAAAAGCCAAAGAAGCTAAGATTGGGAAAGAAGACTCTGGCGATTCGGGTTCAGGTGATTCTGGGGATTCCGGAGGTACTAGTGATTCAGGAGATTCAAGCGATTCTGGAGGTTCTGAAGAATAACCAACCTCGGATATGTAAAGTAAAACATAGGGAAATCATAGGTGAATTAGAAATGGCCATGCTGTGAACGATGCAGCTGGCTTTTTTGGCTTTCCTCACCAGATATATTGACTTCAATAATCCCACCTCGTATAATCAAAACGTTAATAAAAAAAATTACGATTTAGAGTGGGTGTTTATTCAAATGACAAGACGTGCGAAGCGATATATCTACATAGCTTTATTGATAATAGTTGCTTGCTGCATTGCGGGCTGCAGCAGTTCGAAAGCTGGATTAGTAGAGGGGAAAGTAAATGTTGTGACTAGTTTTTATCCCTTATATGATTTTACGAAACAAATTGGCGGCGATTATGTAAATGTAATAAATCTTGTCCCGGCTGGCGTGGAGCCACATGACTGGTCTCCCAAAAGCAGGGATATTAAAAATATGTCAGGGGCTCAAGTTTTTGTATATCAAGGCGCAGGCTTTGAAGGTTGGGTCAAAGATTTTCTAGGAAGTCTATCAAGTACATCTAAAGTACGTATCGTAGAAGCAAGTCAAGGTGCTAATTTAATTACAACAGATGAAAATAAAAAAGAATTTGATCCACATGCCTGGTTAAGCCCGTTAAATGCACAAATAATGGCTAATAATATTAAAACGGCATTAATTGAGGCGGATCCAATTCATAAGGATGCCTATGAGCAAAACTATCAGAAATACAACGCTAAATTATTGGAGTTAGACGCTAGATACAAAAAGGAACTTGCAACAACTACTAAAAAAGAAATTGCAGTATCTCATCATGCTTTTGCATATCTATGTAGAGACTATGGCTTGACTCAAATGTCCATCATGGGATTATCACCGGATGCAGAGCCAACAGCGCAAGATCTCAAACAAATCAACTCTTTTATTAGAGATCATCAGCTCAAATATATTTTCTTTGAAGAACTTGTCTCGGATAAGCTGGCAAAGACGTTAGCCAAGGATGCAAAGGTAGACACCCTAGTGTTAAATCCACTAGAGGGACTTACCGAAGAGCAGATTGAAGCAGGCGAAGATTATATTTCGATTATGGACAAAAACTTGAAAAACCTAGTCCTCGCGTTACAATAAGAAAGTAGGACAATTCTTAGTAAGTCAGGAGTAATCAGATGGAAACTAGTAATAGAATGTTATGCCATCAGAAAATCGTTTCAATCGATCAGATTTCATTTGCATATGAAAATAAGACAGTGATTAACAATCTCCAGTTTGATGTGTTTGAGCGGGATTTTGTTGGTGTGATTGGTTCCAACGGCGCGGGCAAAACGACGCTTCTAAAAATGTTAGTTGGTTTATTGAAACCAACTAGTGGAGAAATCCGATTATTTGATCGTCCATTGAATCAATTCAAGGACTGGGAACGTATCGGTTATGTACCACAGAAGAATGCTTTCAATCCTTTATTCCCAGCGACAGTTAGGGAAGTTGTACTTTCTGGCATGTATACCAAGAAGAACGTATATCGCCGACTTTCCAAAGCTGATTTGCAAAAAGCGGAAGACGCGATGCTGGCGATGCGCATCGAAGATCTAGCCGATCGACGTATTGGTCAGCTCTCTGGAGGTCAGCAGCAACGAGCCTTCTTAGCTCGCGCGATTGTGAATAACCCGGAGCTGCTCATTCTAGATGAGCCTACCGTAGGGATTGATGCCGAAACACAGATCGGCTTCTTCCGAATGATCAAGCATATGCATCAGCATCATCATATGACCTTCATTATGGTCTCCCATGATATGGATATGATTCAGTCGTATCTGGGAACAGAACCGCAGCAAGTAAGCGGCGGCATCAAGTTTTATGTGAAGCATACCCATGATCCCGAAGATTGCCGTGAGACGAATCTAACCCATTCACTCGGCCAGATTCGAGAGATGATCGGAGTTCAGTAAGGAGCGGGCATTTTGGACATATTTACAGAGTACTTTTTTCAACGTGCATTAATAGGTGGATTATTGATCGGGCTAACTGCGCCATTAATGGGCGTTTTTCTTGTTCTAAGACGTCTATCTATGATAGGGGACACACTAGCGCATGTTTCAATTGCTGGCGTAGCACTCGGTTTCTTGATCAATGTGTACCCACTAGGTGTGGGACTTGTATTTGCCTTATTGGCGTCATTTGCGATAGAAAGACTGCGCAAGGCATATAAGACCTACGCTGAGCTCTCCATAGCCATTATTATGTCAGGCGGCGTGGCGTTGGCAACGTTACTTTTTACTCTAGGCAAAGGGTTTAATATGAATGTCATGAGCTATCTGTTCGGCAGCATCTATACATTAGATTCCACGGATTTATGGGTGGTTCTCGTGGTATGTGTGCTAGTTATCGGAGTTATAGCTTTTCATTTCAAAGAATTTTTCTTGATGTTTTTTGACGAGGATGCTGCGAGTGTAAGTGGACTTCCTTTGAAGTTTTATAATATGATGATTACGATGCTGACGGCACTTGTCATTTCAGTTGCTATCAAAATTGTAGGTGCCTTGTTAGTTTCCTCCTTGTTGACAATTCCCGTCGCATGCAGTCTATTAATTGCTCGTAGCTTCAAACATTCCGTTTTCTTAGCGATTTTATTCTCAGAAATTGCAGTCATCGTTGGTCTTGTTGTTGCTGGGATTTGGGATCTGGCACCAGGAGGAACGGTTGTTCTGAGCCTTATCGCTATTTTAATTGGGATTATTTTAAAAAGAGGATTGAGGATATAAATCATGGATTCCGTTAATTTATGGATCGCCCTTTGGGCGGGTATAGCATCTTTCATTTCACCTTGTTGTTTACCTTTATATCCTTCGTTCTTATCCTACATAACAGGTATTTCGGTCAGTGAACTTAAGTCAGGGAGAACAACTGTACAAGTTAGACGTCAAACGATGCTTCACACATTAAGCTTTATCGTCGGCTTCTCCATCATTTTTTACGCTTTAGGTCTGACGGCAGGCTTTGTCGGCAGCTTCTTTATTGACTACCGCGACTTGCTTCGTCAAATCGCTGCACTTTTAATATTTGTAATGGGATTATTTTTACTCGGTATATTTCAACCGCAATGGCTAATGAAAGAACGCAAACTGTCTATTAAATTTCGGCCAGCCGGATATGTTGGCTCTGTCTTTGTTGGTATGGGCTTTGCAGCGGGTTGGTCACCATGTGTTGGGCCAATACTTTCAGCCATTCTTGCTTTAGCGGCGACAGAACCGGGCACTTGGTTCCAACTAACCACTTCATACTCGCTTGGATTCGCGATTCCTTTTTTCGTGCTTTCCTTTTTCATCGGTTCAACTAAATGGATTCTACGCTATTCCAATCTACTTATGAAAATTGGCGGAGGCTTAATGATTATAATCGCCATTCTTCTTTATACAGGTAAAATGACGCAAATCACTCTTTGGTTGAACTCCATTACACCAGATTTCTTGAAATTCTAAGAATTCATGTAAAATATTCAATCTTCGCTTGAGGGAATTTCTCGAAAATTTGTTCTGTGATAAATTCTCTCAACGCGTTAGCTTGTTCATCTTTGTACACATATTTACCTTTCCCATATTTGCCCCATTTGTACTTTCTCTTTTCTTCATCCATTTCCAACTTCGTTTTGGGATAGCGCTTCTCAATAATATTCTTGGCAGTTCTCGTGAAACGATGCTGAATCATCTCGAAAGTAAGATCATGAGTGGCTTCAGCAGGCAAGGTGTTATAGAGCTTTTCAATTAGTGTCGCATAGCCTTCCTCCCAGCCTTCATGCCAAATAATAGGTGCAATGATGAAACCAAGCGGATAACCAGCCTTGGCAACTTTGCCTGCCGCTTCAATGCGCTCATGAAATCGAGATGTTCCAGGTTCGAAGTTTTTGATTACATAATCCGCATTTACACTGAATCGAAAACGGGTATGCTTGTTATGTTTCGCATCTAATAATGGCTCTACGTGATGGTACTTGGTGACAAAACGTAGACGACCGTGCTCTTGTTCACCCATAAACTCGATTAATTGTTTGAGCGAACCTGAGATATGCTCAAGCCCTACAGGATCTGATGTGCAAGCGGCTTCGAAACGGGTGATTTCAGGTTCGCGCTCCGCGATATAGCCCTTGGCTGCCCCTAGAATATCGTCCATATTGACATAGACACGAATATACGGCTTCGCACCCATCGTTGTTTGCAAATAGCAATAATGACAATGTCCCATGCAGCCTGTTGCGATCGGTATCGCGTATTCGGCGGATGGCTTGGATGTCTCGAATTTTAACGTTTTTCGAATACCTACAACTAAGGTTCTCTTGGCAATTCGGTATTTATCTAATTCGCTTTCCCCGGGCAAATCGCGGATTTGATTATGTGAGGTCGTCATATGAATTTCAAGGCCTTCTTGTTCAGCCCATTTATAAATTTGCTTACCTTTGGGATAATTCAGGGCATCTGGTTCAAAATAAACAAGCTCTGGCACGAAAATCGTCGTACTAGGTTGCGTCCTTGTAAGTAACTCAGTAGACATGTGGGCCTCCTTTACAAATCGGAATGACAATCTATTATTTTAGTGTGCCAAAGAGAAGAGCTTTGAAATCATGGGAGATTTGACCGCATCTAGGTAGATGGATTATGATAGGAAAGCAGTATTTGGTGAGAAACCCTTTATTGAGGCCACTCGAAGATGAGCGACCGCGTTTAGAGGCAGGTTTTATCGCCAATAAAAACAGTTTTCGGATACCGAAAACTTATTCTTTTTTTGTGGAAAGAAATTCGTACAGCAGGGGGAAATATAGCAATGGCTACGCCAAGTATGGAAGATTATTTGGAGAGAATATACAAGCTTATCGATGAGAAAGGTTACGCTCGTGTTTCCGACATTGCTGAAGGGCTTGAAGTGCACCCCTCCTCCGTAACTAAAATGATTCAAAAATTAGATAAAGATAATTATTTAATCTATGAAAAATATCGCGGTCTCATCCTAACGCCCAAGGGGAAGAAGATGGGCAAACGTTTGATGGATCGTCATGAGCTATTGGAAAATTTTCTAACGACAATTGGTGTCCATGAGGACAATATATATAAGGATGTCGAAGGCATAGAGCATCATTTAAGCTGGGATTCGATTACGTGTATCGAAACATTATTAGAATACTTTCGAAGAGATCCAAGTCGTGCAGATGAACTTATGAATGTTCGTAAAGAGTTAGAGGCAGAGAATTAGGCAGAGACCGTTTACGGTTCCCTGTCTTTTTTTGTGGGAATAGAAACAAACTACTCTCGCATACATACCTAAGAAGCCCTACGAAATAGAGCTATAGGAGGATGCAGGGTATGAAGATTAATGGCGTGTTTGAAGGTGGGGGGGTCAAAGGGATAGCCTTGGCGGGTGCTGTGAGCGCAGCCATAGAACAAGGATATACCTTCCATAATGTCGCAGGTACAAGCTCTGGTGCGATTGTGGCTGCTTTGTTGGCAGCGGGCTATCCGGGGGAAGAAATGAGGGAGTTGATCCTTAGAGCGCCTTTTAAGTCGTTTATGCAACGTTCTCCTATTTTCAACACGAAAATCATAGGTCCCGCGGCACGCTTGTTACTCAAAAAAGGGCTATATTCAGGCGAAGCCTTAGAACATTGGATCAATCAACAACTCGCCGCGAAAGGTGTTCGCACGTTTGCTGATCTGGGGCCGAACCAGCTCCGTATTATTGCTTCTGATATTACACAGGGCAAGCTATTGGTTCTGCCTAATGATATAGCGCAATACGGCATTGAACCTGGCAAGCTCTCGGTTGCCAAAGCGGTGAGGATGAGCACGAGTATTCCATACTTCTTCGATCCAGTTAGAATCCGGCGGAATATAAAAAGCTCCGAGAAGGCTAAGCCTTTCTCAGAGCAGTTTAATTATATCGTGGACGGTGGTTTGTTAAGCAACTTCCCACTTTGGGTGTTCGACAATGAAATGCCGCGTGCTAAACTCATTCCTGTTATTGGTTTCCAACTCGTTGGTAAGAGTGATACGCCAACACATACGATCCGAGGACCTATTACGATGTTAGAAGCGCTTTTTAGCACCATGCTTAGTGCGCATGATGAACGCTACATTGAACAGAAGAATCGCTTCCGAACCATTAAAATCCCGACGTTAGGTGTTGGAAATACACAATTCACCATCTCCAAGGAATTAAGCATGTCACTGTACGAGTCAGGCTTCTTGGCGGCCAAAGCGTATTTCAAAAGTTGGTCTGCCAGTACTTATGAAGAAAATTATGAGAAATATGTGATGCGACCTCCACATAAATCTTTGACTTAGTGGTATTTCGGGAAATCATCCTTATCGGAATCTTTCGTCCCGTTGATGACACGGAATTTCGCGTTCTTCGTTTTACCTTTTTCAGCTCCACGAGGGATCGAAGGTTTCTTCCAACGGGAAGGTGGGAATTTATACAGTAGGAAAATCGCCCCAAGCACAAGAATAGGAATAAATAACACACGCAGACTAACGATCAAGCCTATTGCAATCAAAACGCCTATGGCAATTTCAATCGGAGAAAACTTTCTTCTCATGCCCGTCCCTCCATAATTCGTTTTTCCGCTTCTAGCATGCGGTTAAAAGATGCAATGGACACCTCGACTTGACTGTCTTCAGGTTCTTTGGTTGTCAGTAATTGAAGCCAAAGACCAGGATACCCTAAATAACGAAGAACAGGTACTTCACGAAGGGAATTCGTAAAACGTAATACCTCATAAGAGACACCGATAACTAATGGTAACAAAATGAGACGCTGCACAATACGCTCGACCATGCCGTCGTAGTGAAGGAATGAGTAGATAACAACACCAATTAAAACGGTAAATACGATAAAGCTGCTTCCACAACGGTAATGAAGGGTGTTGAATTTTTGTACATTGCTAACCGTTAATTCCATACCTGCTTCATAAGCGCTGATGACTTTATGCTCTGCGCCATGATATTGAAACAATCTCCGAATCATAGGTGTAAGAGAGATGAAGTAAATATATCCCACCAGCAAAATGATTTTGATTACACCTTCTATAAGATTATGAAGAATCTGATTGCTAAATACATTTTGAAACAAAAACTGTTCAATAATAGCTGGAACTAACGTAAAAATGAATTTACCGAATAAAAATGAAAGGACACCGACAAAAGCAACACCTAGAACCATGGAGATGCCAGAGAACATGCCTGCTTTTTCTTCTTTCTTCGGCATGTCAGCTTCACCTTCTTGTTCGGCGAATGACTCGGCGGAGAAATTCAGATGCTGTGCACCTTTGGCGCTCGACTCGATAATTCCTACAATTCCTCGTACAAAAGGAATTTTCTTAAGTGCTTGAACCCACGGAATCACTTTCTTAGGTACTTCCAAAAAATCAAGGGAACCGTCTTTTTTGCGCACAGCAGTTACATGCACATTTCTTCCTGCGAACATGACGCCCTCGATGACGGCTTGTCCTCCGTATATACTGTTTTGTTCTGCCACAAGATTCACCTTCTCATCTTTCTCGAATTCAGTTACTCACTTTCTTATTGTAACGGATTCAGGTGTTGAATGCTACCGATTGCGACAGAACATACTATGATTGCCAAGGAAAAGACAAGCCTTATCGGTAGAGAAAGGAAGATCGAAGATGACAAGTGCGCATACCGCGAAGAAAAAACAAACGAATCGTTGGGTATTTGTACTATATATCGGTTTTTTTGCGGGGTTACTATGGGGTGCCCTCAAAATCGTCGAGAATTACTTTAAGTTCACAACCATAGGAATTGGTTTTCTTGTTGAACCTTTTTTCAAGCATGATTTTTTTAATACATGGTTGGGATTATTCTTGGGGTGGATCGCGTTTGCTCTATTCTCGATATTGGCCGCATTTATCTACATGGTCACCATGTGGAAACTGCGCAGTCCTTTTTGGGGGATAGGCTATGGTGCCTTATGGTGGGCGATTATTTATCTCATCGTAGGGCCGATTACAGGAATGGTGTATTGGATCACGGAGTTGGAGCTAAATACAATCATCAGTGATATTTGTTTATTTCTCGTATGGGGGATGTTTATTGGGTATTCCATTGCCATTGAATATACAAGTACTAGAACAACAGAGGCTATACCCAAGACATGAAAGTTATGGTAAAATATCAAAGGCTAATTAGCCGTAAGAAGCTAGTTGCCTATGACGATTGTCGCGGGAGGATTTCGAATTGAAAAGGGTTCTAGTTTTGAATGGTCCGAATTTGAATATGCTTGGCATACGTGAACCTGGTGTATATGGAACCGTCACACTTTCTTCCATCATTGAAGGTTTGCAGCAGCTTGGAACCGAGCTTTCGCTCGAATTGGAGAGCTTCCAATCTAACCATGAAGGCGAGATCATTGACAAAATTCACGCTGCCTACGGTACTAAGGAGGGTATACTTATGAATCCTGGTGCCTTCACGCATTACAGCTATGCGATTCGTGATGCGCTATCTACGGTCCAATTGCCAACGGTAGAGGTTCATATTTCGAATATTCATAAACGCGAAGAATTTCGTCATCATTCGGTCATTGCACCCGTTGTAATTGGTCAAATTTGCGGATTTGGCGCAGATAGCTATGCGCTTGGTTTACGAGCATTACTACCCCATCTGTAAGCATTGGGCTTACGAAGCTAGTTTTGCTAAAGCAAAACTTTAAGAAGGAATGGTGATTTGGATGCAGGAGAAACGTATTGAACGTCTTCGCGAGGCTATGCAACAGCAGGAATTACCGGCACTACTCATCACGAACGCATATAACCGTACATATGTATCTGGTTTCACCGGTTCATCTGGCTATGTACTTATTACGTTAGACCGTGCCATTTTATTAACAGATTTCCGTTATATGACACAAGCGCCGCAACAAGCTAAATTGTTTGAAGTGGTAGAACATAAAGCAAAGGCGATTGAGTCCGTAAGAGAGCTCTTGCAGCAGCAAGGGATCACGAAGCTTGGCTTCGAGCAAAGCGACGTGTCTTATGGTGATTTCCTCAACTATCAACAAGGACTTCCGGGCATCGAATTCGTGCCAACTTCACGTCTTGTTGAATTAATTCGAATGGTGAAAGATGATGCTGAACTTCAAGTGATGCAGGAAGCGGCTGATTTGGCCGATCTAACCTTCTCACACATCCTTAATTTCATTAAACCAGGTGTCAAAGAGCTAGATATTGCACTGGAAATTGAAGTGTTTATTCGTAAAAACGGAGGCACCTCGACATCCTTCGAGACGATTGTAGCGTCTGGTGAGCGTTCAGCGTTACCACACGGTAAAGCAAGTGATCGTATTCTCCGATTAAACGAATTTGTCAAATTGGATTTTGGAGCGTATTATAAAGGTTATTGCTCTGACATCACAAGAACGGTTATGCTAGGAAAGCCGACAGATAAACATAAAGAAATTTATGATATTGTGTTGGAAGCACAGTTGAATTGTTTGGCAAACCTGAAACCCGGTATTACTGGCAGAGAAGGCGATGCGTTCGCACGTGATGTCATCGTGAAGCGGGGCTATGGCGATTATTTCGGTCACGGGACCGGACATGGGCTGGGGATGGAAGTACACGAATCTCCGCGCGTGTCGAAAACCGAAGATATGATTTTAACTCCTGGTATGGTTGTTACTGTTGAGCCTGGTATTTATCTCCCTGATTTTGGCGGAGTTCGAATTGAGGATGACGTAGTAATTACTGAGACCGGCATTAAAATACTTACACATTCTACCAAAGATTTTCTTATCATTGACTAGCGGAGGGATTTACAAGTGATATCAGTAAACGATTTTAAAACAGGTCTGACAATTGAAGTTGAACATGATATTTTTACAGTTCTAGATTTCCAACACGTTAAACCAGGTAAAGGTGCTGCATTCGTGCGCTCCAAGCTCAAAAACCTACGCAACGGCAACACTGTTGAGCGTACATTCCGTGCAGGTGAGAACGTTGGACGTGCTCACATCGAAAACCGTGAAATGCAGTACCTGTACGCAGCTGGCGACGAGTACACGTTCATGGATACGGAAACTTACGATCAGATTTCGCTTGCCCACGAGCAATTGAAATGGGAATTGAACTTCTTGAAAGAAAACATGAACATCAAAATCATGAGCTACCAAGGGGAAATCCTAGGGATTAACCTTCCGAAGAGCGTTGATTTGAAAGTTATCGAAACCGATGCAAGTGTTAAAGGAAACACAGCACAAGGTGCATTGAAAAATGCGAAAGTGGAAACAGGCCTTAATGTGATGGTTCCACTTTTCATCAACGAAGGCGATGTTCTTTCCGTTGATACAGATGACGGCAAATACCTTTCACGCGCGAGCAACTAAAAAGATAAGCCTTTCTGACTCTACGGAGTCCGAAAGGCTTTTTTTCTTTTCTTACCACAGTCCGTCAATTGTATGCTATAATATTGAATTGTTATGCACTAGTATGCGTTAGGAGTGGGTCAGCTTTGTCTCTTATAGTGATGAAATTTGGCGGTAGCTCTGTCGGTGATGCGGAGCGAATGAAACGAGTTGCAAAAAGAATCGTGGAGCGTAAACAAGCTGGACACAGCTGTGTTGTTGTCGTTTCTGCGATGGGTGATACAACGGATGATTTAATCGACTTGTCCAAGCAAATTTACGATGGAGCCCCACCGGCTCGTGAAATGGATATGTTGTTGACGACGGGCGAGCAAGTTTCCGTAGCGCTTTTATCGATGGCCATACATAATCTTGGTGAACAAGCGGTTTCGTACACTGGGTGGCAAAGTGGCATTTATACAGAGCCAGTTCACGGGAAAGCGAGAATTACGGATATTCAACCTCATCGTGTCCTGAATGCGATTGAACAAGGGAATGTTGTCATTGTAGCTGGTTTCCAAGGGATGACAGAAGCAGGTGAGATTACTACGTTGGGCCGCGGCGGCTCCGATACTACAGCAGTAGCACTTGCTGCAGCGATCAAAGCGGATCTTTGTGAAATTTATACCGATGTTGATGGCATTTATTCAACGGATCCTCGGATTGTGAAAGTAGCTAGAAAGCTTGCTGAAATATCTTATGATGAAATGTTGGAGCTTGCTAACCTTGGAGCTGCAGTTCTTCATCCTCGCGCAGTCGAGTATGCGAAAAATTACAACGTGACCCTCGTGGTGCGTTCAAGCTTTAATTACAATGAAGGCACCAATGTGAAGGAGGAAGCAGTGATGGAGCAAGGAATCGTCGTTCGTGGCATCGCATATGACAAAAATGTAGCAAGAATTAGTATTCTGGGTGTTCCTGAGAAACCAGGTCAGCTTGCTAAAGTTTTCCTAGCACTTGCTGAAGTGCAAATTGACGTGGACATTATCGTTCAAAGCGGTGTGATTAACGGATCTGCGGATTTCTCTTTCACAACGACATTGGCGGATCGTGAGAAAGCGCTAGATGTCATTGAACAAATTCGTGCTGAAGTTGGTTTCCGTGAAGTGACGTCCGAAGTTGATCTTGTTAAAGTTTCGATCGTTGGTGCCGGTATGGTTAGTTCACCAGGTGTTGCAGCTACGATGTTCAAAGTCATTTCTGATCTTGGCATTACCATCTCATTGGTAAGTACATCAGAGATTAAAATGTCTTGTGTCATTGACAATACGAACTTAACAGATGTGATTCGTGCTCTTCACACAGCATACGGCTTAGACACAGCAGAGCAAGCCTTCGTTGGTGGTCCAGAAGATCGCAGATAATTTGGAAAACTAATGGAGTTTGTCCGCAATGAAATAAGCAATCTTCAATAGAAATGCCGTTATTCCGGCAGCCATTAATGGTCCTACCGGAATGCCGCGCAAAAATATAATGCCAAATATAGAACCAAGGACAAGACCCACAATTAATTGTGGGTCTACTTTTAGTAACTCCAAACCTTTTCCATTCATATAGGTGGCTATCGCTCCACCCACGAGGGCAATGATGCCAGGCCATGTTGTGAAGACGGAGAGGATATCTTTCATCGAAATACGGTCACTTGCAAATGGAATCAAAACACCGATTGTCAGGAACAGCAAGCCGAGCTCGAGACCTCTACGTTCCATGGTAGGGAAATAGCGATCGAGACCAATTAACTTAATGGCCAGTAAAAGACAAGCCGCGGTTGTAATGATCGGAGAACGGCCTATGAGTCCAATAATAATTAAAATAACTAAGAGCATATCACCATTCATATACAAAACCCCTTGTCCTCATCGTCGTCATTTAAGTTTATGAAAGGGGCTTGTATTTAGAACGCATGGTGATGGGGGACTAGCGCCCAAAAGGAACCATCTGATCGTGTTCCAGAACGGGAACGCATTCCGTTATATTCGTCTTGGCACAAAGTTCGACATCCGCGAGGAAACCGGACTTTTTCATTTTTTTACCGTTGCTGCAAGCGAGTATGGTCTCGAATAAGTGATTCTTAGCTTCGAGATAGCAACCTCGCATTGCTAGACCGAAGTCATTCGTTATCATGTGCTGCTCGCCAAGTAGAATCGCGATTTCATTCAGGATGAGGCCGGCACAGAGGCCGTCCTCTAATGAGAATACATCTTGCGTACCTGCACAAACGATCACTGTGTCCCGTTTAAGGTCGATTGCTGCCGCAGCAGTGGCTTTGCCGTTAATAATGGCTCCCGCTAGCACACGATCGGCTTTTATCGCTTTCTGAATTCCTCTTGTGCCATTAGTAGTCGTCAAGATGATGCGTTTGCCTTGAACGACTTCGCGTGTGTACTCAAGTGGTGAATTGCCAAAATCAAATCCAGGAATTTTTTTGCAATAGCGCTCCCCACCAAGCAAATCGCCATCTCTCGCCAATTCCTTCGCTTTTATAACCGTATCAACAGGGACTACACCCTTGCTGCCATTCATCAAAGCGGTGATGATTGTGCTGGTTGCACGTAAAACATCAACGACAATGACGGTTTTATGGAGAAACTCGTCACTTCTTGCTTCGCCGATGTTGGCGATCACCTCGATATGCATGTGCTAATCCTTTCTGGTACCTAAGGACAACGTGTCTGACCGGAGTCCTCTCCTCAAAGCTTCTAATGCAATAACTTCATCTGGGGAAATATTGCCCAAGTGAATATCGGGACCGAGGGAGTTGATCAGGTGCACTTGTTGGCTTTTTTGCGGTGCTTCCCATAAGAGCTTATGTCCTGAAATGGAAGCAAGCACGCTATGCAATTCCTCATCTTTGCATTTCCCTTCCCCATCGAAAATGCCAACACCCATGCCAGACTCACGCGCTTCAATCGTGACAAGGGAAGCACCTAATTCAGAATCGATTAAGACTGTATCAATTAATTCTGTTAACTCTATGGAGGATCCCCATCCTTTTTTTCCATACTCCGTAACGACTTCTAACCCTTCATCTAACCCTCTGGTAATTAACTTATTCCGTTGTCTACGATCCATTTGAATGGTGCCGTCGGATATTTCAACGCCATTAAAGCCGAGTGCAAGTATCATGTCAAAAAATGAATCTACCGCATTCTGGGTTACAGCCACTTCCAGAAAAGTACCTCCTGGATAAATGAGAATGTTATTCTCTTTAGCTAGGTTTATTTTGCTCCGCAGCACGGATTGCGGATAAAGCGGTGAAGTGCCGAATCCGAGTTTGATCATATCCACATGGCTGCTAGAGGTTTGGAGCAAATCCTGAAAGGCAAGCATGCCAAGCCCCTTATCCATCACCATTGTTTTCCCCAACGTTCTTGGTTTCAGCTGCCTTTTTCCTGTAGGGTCGGCTAGAACGGGGTTCCATTTTAATTGAGAGGTCACTTCCATCGGTATTTCTCCTCACTGTCCTTCGAAGGATCAATTATGTGTACAGCATATGCATGAGTACAAATGGAGGTGCCCAGCATGCCTAAAATGAGACGAGCTCGCATAAGGTAGGGAAAAGCGTATGCTTCCGAAGCTAGTTTTGTCGCTGCACTATTCCGCTTCGCTTGCATGTGTTACAGAACTTTTAGGAGGTGTTATAGTTCATGAACAAGATTGTACTCACGATGGCTTCCTTGCGGCTGATGTCAGGGAGCATCGAAATTATTGCTGCTATTCTTATGCTCAGACTGGCGACGATCGAGAAGGCGCTGTTGGTGAATTCAGCTCTAGCACTAGTAGGTCCTCTAGTACTATTAACTACGACAACGATTGGATTAGTAGGCGTAGCTGACAAACTATCATATGGAAAGATGTTGTGGATCATAGCAGGGGTCAGTTGTTTGTTTATTGGGATTATTAAAAAGTAATCGGTCATATTTCTTTCTAGTAAGCATAGAAATGAATATAGAAGACTGGACAACTTGGAGGGCTGTCTCCCAATGCTAGCGAGTATTTCACATTTGTTGCCGCAGAACATTCGATTCATGCTGAGCGAACTTCCACCGAACGTACAAGCTAGTGTGGAGGAGATCAGGGTGAGAGAGTCACGTCCTCTTGAAATTAGCTGGGCGGACCGATATGCCTTCATTAGCGAGCGTGGGCAAATGATCACCCAGGAAGCTTTAGCATACAAACCGTCCAGGCAAGATTGCCTGACATTACTTGAGATCCTAACGAATCATTCGTTGTACACGTTTGAGGAAGAACTGCGCAGAGGTTACATCACCGTTTCAGGTGGTCATCGAGTTGGACTTGCTGGTCGTACGATTCTCGACCAAGGTCAAGTGAAGCAAATACGCGATGTGAGTTCCTTTAACATTCGGATCGCGCGCGAAATTCAAGGTGTGGGTCAGGAGATTTTACCGTATCTGGTAGATCAGAGCATGGGGAACATTCATCATACCCTGATCATCTCACCGCCGCAGCAAGGGAAGACCACCTTAATTCGTGATTTGGCCAGACTGATTAGCCGAGGCGAGTGGGGGGCTAGGCATAGCTCACTATCAGGCAAAAAAGTAGGCATCGTAGATGAACGCTCCGAATTGGCTGCTTGTGTCAAAGGCGTACCGAAATTCGACTTAGGTCCTCGCACAGATGTGTTAGATGGTTGTCCGAAGGCTGAAGGGATGATGATGATGATTCGTTCCTTATCACCTGAGGTGCTCATCGTGGATGAGATTGGACGAGTTGAGGATGCGTTTGCGATTCATGAAGCGGTTCACACCGGGATTCGTGTTCTAGCGACAGCACATGGAGCAAGCTATGAAGATGTCCATAGACGACCAGTTCTTAGGGAGTTGATGGAGTCAGGTGTGTTTACGAAATATGTGATCCTGCAGCGAAGAAAAGGTGCTTCAGCTTCCTTTCGGATCTTGGATCATCAAGGTAAGGCAATGGGAGATGGATGACGAACGCAAAGGACGATGAAGATGCTGAAATTCGTTGGAGGAGTACTGATTTTCGGAGCAGCGTCGATGTATGGGTTTATGCAAGCTGCTCACTATGTAAGACGACCCAAGCAAATTCGTATACTTATTGGCGCGCTTGGCCGAATGGAGACGGAAATTTCCTACGCGCTCACGCCGCTTCCTGAAGCTTTCGCTTCATTAAGCAAGCAAGTTGCTGATCCGCTTTCGACTTTATTTCGTTTAATGTCAGAACGTTTGCTCGGCAGTAATGGTGAATCGACTAAGGATCTATGGCAAATGACAGTGAAAGAAGTCTGGGCAAGAACCTCAATGCGGCAAGCAGAGCAAGAAGTGATTCTTGGGCTCGGTCCGGTGCTGGGGCTCTCAGATCGAAGTGACCAAATCAAACACTTGCGACTTGCGATGAGCCAACTTCAATCGGAAGAGACGGATGCAAGGGATGAGCAGCAACGCTACGAGAAAATGTGGAAAAGCCTAGGTGTCCTCATCGGAGCGTTAGTCGTAATTTTAATGTATTAGTGGGGATCATTTATCCCTGGATGACAAGTTCCTTGAAGGCGGAGTGAGGTGCCAGGAATGAATGTAGATGTGAACGCCATTTTCCAAATCGCCGGCATCGGAATCATCATCGCGATGATCCATTCGGTGCTGAAGCAGATGGGTAAAGAGGATATGGCACACTGGGTCACGGTCATAGGCTTCGTGGTCGTGCTTTTTATGGTCGTTAGTATGCTGGATAACTTATTCAAAGAAATTAAAACTATTTTCCTATTCCAATGAGGTGGTCTGATGGAAATCATCCAAATCGTAGGTTTAGGACTCATCGTCACGATCTTGACGCTCATCATCAAGGAACAGAAGCCGATGTTCGCCTTTCTATTAGCTGCTTTTACGGGCATAGTCATATTCTTGTTCTTAATAGGCAAAATTTCTTCGGTTATTCAAGTCCTTGAGGACTTAGCAGTGAAGTCGAACGTAAACCTCGTTTTCCTCAAAACGATTCTGAAAATTATAGGTGTTGCCTACATCGCCGAGTTTGGCGCTCAGATCGTTAGAGATGCCGGTCAAGATTCCATTGCTTCCAAAATCGAGCTGTCGGGTAAGGTACTCATTATGGTTATGGCCATTCCAATTATAACAGTCATTATCGAAACCGTGGTTAAACTGCTCCCTGCTTAGAAGATTCACCTAAGGAGTGACACGCATGCACCTACTTTATTCGCACCAGAAGCTGAACAACCGGTGGATCTTATTATTTATTATAACGATGGGTCTTTGGCTCGGCTTGTCGAGTTCCCTAACGGCTGAATCGCCTACAGATATTATCATCCAAGAACAAGCGAACCGCTTGAATACGGAGCCAGTCGAGCAATATTGGGATAAGCTGATGAAGGAATATGGCGGGTATTTCCCGGAAAGCAAACCTCCAACCTTCATGGAACTTCTTCTTGGGACTAAGGGCATTAGTATGAAAAGTATCTTTAAAGGACTTCTGAGCTATGTATTTCATGAGATTATCATCAATGGCAAGTTACTAGCTTCCATCGTTGTATTGACCGTTTTTAGCATGATTCTGGAGACGCTGCAAAGCTCTTTTGAACGAAATACGGTTAGCAAGCTAGGTTATACGATCACGTATATGGTATTGATCATCATTGCCATCAATAGCTTCAGCGTTGCGATCGGGTACGCCAAGACAGCCATTTCGTCTATGATTCAATTCATGTTCGCCATCATGCCTTTGTTACTAACTTTATTAGCGTCCATGGGTAATGTTACTTCCGTGGCCATCCTTCATCCTCTGATCGTGTTCATGATTCACTCGGTGGGAACGGCGATATATGTGTTTGTTTTCCCGCTCTTGTTTTTCTCGGCTGTGCTGCACATCGTTAGCTCACTCAGCGACAAGTTTAAGGTTACCCAGTTAGCAAATCTACTGCGCACCGTAAGTTTAAGTATGCTGGGTGTGTTCGTAACGATTTTCCTTGGTGTCATCTCTATTCAAGGGACAGCAGGTGCGGTTAGAGATGGTGTAGCGATTCGAACAGCAAAGTACATTACTGGGAATTTCGTGCCTGTTGTAGGGCGGTTGTTCTCGGACGCAACGGAAACGGTGATAGGGGCCTCTCTCCTTGTCAAAAATGCCATAGGACTTGTTGGTGTTGTCATCCTCGTTCTCTTGTGCGCGTTTCCAGCGATTAAAATCTTAACGCTAGCTTTTATCTACAACTTATCCGCAGCGCTGATGCAGCCCTTAGGAGATAGCCCGATTATTGCTTGTCTGCAAACGATTGGTAAGAGCTTAATTTACGTTTTTGCAGCGTTAGCGGCAGTAAGCTTAATGTTTTTTCTTGCCCTGACCATCATGATCACAATTAGCAATGTCTCCGTCATGATGAGGTGAAAGGAGCTAGGCGATGGATTGGTTAGCAGGATGGCTGAAAACCGTCATTATGGTCATTATGCTCGCGACGTTTGTTGATCTTCTGCTCCCAAGCAATACGATGCAGCGGTATGTGAAGACGGTTTTGAGTCTATTTATTCTACTGACGCTACTCACCCCTGTGCTTCAGCTGTTCCAGAAGGACTGGGATATGGATCAGCTGCTCAGTCAAGCGGAGAAGGAGCAGAATGAGAAAACGATGCTTGCAGGTGGTTTTGGCGGCAATCAAACACAAATGAAGTCATTGGCAGCCATCACGAAGGATGCCAATAAGATTCAAGATGCAGAACAGAAGAAAACACAGGAATTAGTACAAACGCAATTAGCCGCATTGATTAAAGAGGACTTACAGAAACAAACGGAATGGCCAGTACAGGAGGTAAAAGTTTATGTAGAGGTAGACAATAATGGGAAACCCAGCATTACCAATGTGAAGGTGACCCTTGATGATATAGAAACGAAGAAACAAACGACAACGAAGAGTAACAGCATTGCAGCGATGGAGCCTGTCAAGCCTGTAGATCCCATCAAAATTGGCTCTACCGCGACAGCACAAGATCGTCAGACTTCTGCTCAAGGCGACTTGCATTCAACCCTTAAAGCGCTGCCTAGCGAGCAAGAAAAGGATCGACTTAAGCAAGATATTTCACGGAATTGGTTAGTGGATCCTGCCAAAATCGAGATCGAAACTATACAAAGCAAAGGATGGATGGCGAGGTGAATCGATGGGAACATTGCTGCAATGGATGGAGCACAAATTCGGCGGCGGACCAGGTGGACCCAAGCGTAAGAATACGTTGCTTTGGGTCATCATGGTTGGGCTTTTAGGAGCTGCGCTAATGATTATCAACGCATTTATAAATGTCAAAGATCTGGATCCCATCAACACAGGCAGAGCGTCTCCCCCAGCGGAAAGTAAGGAAACCTTTGCAGGAAGCGCGTCTAAGGAAAACGCAAGCTTTCATGACTATGAACAAGCTTATGGTGACCAACTGAAGGGCATCCTGCAACAAATTGTCGGTGTTGGCGAAGTGGAAGTGCTCGTTACTATCGAATCTACGGAAGAAATGACCGTTGACAAAAATTATAACGATAATCAGACCATGACGACAGAACGCGACAATGGTGGCGCAACACGCAACATATCCCAGGTAACGCGAAGTGGTGAAGTCGTTATTTATCAAGTATCAGGTGACCAGAAGCCGCTTGTGCTCAAATACATTAAACCCAAAATTAGAGGTGTCATTGTTGTTGCAAAAGGTGCAGAAAATCTTACGGTGAAGAAAATGATCATGGAAGCCGTTGAGCGAGGAATGGATGTTCAAGCGAGTAAGATTTCGATTTTACCGCGCAAAACAGGCAATTAATTCAGCAAATTATCTAACTAATCTAAGGAGGAATAAACAATGAATGCAAAAAGACAAACAATTTGGCTCGTATCGATGCTTAGCTTGATGGTGGTACTATCCGCGTATTATCTCTTTACTGAGGACGTCAATAAGTTGGATCTCGCATCGTCTGATGCCATCACGAAATCGCAAGAAGTGAAGATTGATATGGCACAAGTGGACCCAGTTACTGGCGCAAAAACGGATGTAAAAGCAACATCTGGAACAGGAACACAATCCGACACCAAAGCAACAACGCCGCAAACTTCTACAAAAACAGACGCTAAAGCGACGACGACACAAGATAGCTCCAAAACTACGACAAAAGATGCAAGCAAACCAACAACTTCTAAAACAGATGATCAAGTGTTGAAACAGGTAGAAGAGCAAGCTAAAACGACTTCTGCTAACGACTATTTCACGAATGAACAAGTGAAACAAAACAACTACTTCAGCAAAGTTTCCACGGATCTGATGACAATCATTTTGGATACAAAGAAAACACCTGAAGCGGTAGCAAAAGCAACAAACGATTTGTCTGCCTTGTCAGATTTGCAAGATAAAATTGAAAATCTTCAAGATCTTTTGATACAAGATTTCCCGCAAGCAGTTATTAATCAAGATGGTAATAAGTGGAAAGTAACAGTTCAAGCCGATAAATTGGAAAAAAGCCAAGGTGTTTCCATCGTCGACATGGTTGTCAAAGAACTGGGAGCTATGCCAGAAAATATCAAGATCCAATACGTACGTCCGTAGGGATTCTAGTGAAGTTTTTGCTTCACAAATGGGAAGTGGAAAGGGTCCGGATAAACTGGACTCTTTCCATTTCGTGCGTTTATGGGTATAATACATACGTTGCGGCTATGAAAACGCATTTTTTAAGGGTTCACCAACGTCTAAAGGAGTGACTTGAATGTTTAAATTGAGTGAAATCAAAGAGTTAATTAAACTCGTCGATCAATCCTCTTTACAAGAACTTGAAATTGAAAATGAAGGTGCACGCCTTTCTATTCGTAAACCGAATAAAGCGGAGCCTCTGTATGTATCCGCTCCAGTTCAACACACATACGCACCGATTGGTCAACCAAACTACACGAATACAGCGCCAGCAGCTGCTCTTGAAGTGCCAGTAACTGCTAACGGACAAGCCAAGCAAGAGGATTCATCTTTACATAAGATCGTATCTCCGATGGTAGGGACATTCTATCAATCCGCTTCGCCAGGATCAGCGCCATTCGTAAGCGTTGGCTCTAAAGTAACGGACAAGAGTGTTGTTTGTATTGTGGAAGCTATGAAATTAATGAATGAAATAGAAGCCGAAGTGAAAGGCGAGATCGTTGAAATTCTCGTTGAGAACGGACAGCTAGTCGAGTACGGACAACCTTTATTTTTGGTTAGACCGGAATAGTTGCGTTTGCAAGCTTATGCTGACAGCGCAAGCTTTTCGCAGGAAGAGCTCTTAGGAGGGCAAATCATGAAATTTAATAAAATACTTATTGCGAACCGCGGAGAAATTGCAGTTCGTATTATCCGAGCATGCCGTGAACTTGGCATCTATACGGTTGCTGTGTACTCGGAAGCAGATCGAGAAGCACTGCACGTTCGTTTGGCAGATGAGGCTTATTGTATCGGGCCTACAGCTTCCAAAGACAGCTATTTGAACTTCACTAACTTGATGAGTGTTGCAACGTTAACGGAATGCGATGCGATTCATCCGGGATACGGGTTTCTTGCTGAAAATGCAGACTTCGCAGAAATTTGCGAGAGCTGCAATATCACTTTCATTGGTCCTTCGCCAGACGCGATCTCCCGAATGGGGGATAAAGCGGTTGCCAAGCAAACGATGAAGGAAGCAAGAGTTCCAATTATCCCAGGTTCTGATGGGTTGGTTGAGGATATTGATGATGCTGTGGTTATTGCACGTGATATCGGATATCCGATTATTATTAAAGCGACAGCAGGCGGCGGCGGTAAAGGAATCCGTATTGCAGAGAACGAGGAAACACTTGTTCAACAAATTACGGCAGCTCAACAAGAAGCGCAGAATGCCTTCGGTAATGCAGGGATCTACTTGGAGAAGTATTTAACTGGCATGAAGCATGTTGAGATTCAAATCCTTGCTGATAAACACGGCAATGTCGTTCACTTAGGCGAACGTGATTGCTCTGTACAGCGTCGTAGACAAAAACTTGTTGAAGAAGCACCTTGTCCGATCCTTACGGAGGAAACGCGTAAAGCTATGGGGCAGGCGGCAGTGCGCGCAGCGAAAGCCGTGAATTATTCCGGAGCGGGAACCTTGGAATTCTTGTTAGGTCCAGATGGTAATTTTTACTTTATGGAAATGAATACACGAATCCAAGTTGAACATCCTGTTACCGAAATGATTACGGGGATCGATATTATTCAAGAGATGATTCGCGTTGCTGAAGGGAATCCGTTGTCATTCAGACAAGAGGATGTTCGCATCAATGGATGGGCGATCGAGTGCCGCGTGAATGCGGAAGATCCGAATCGGAACTTCATGCCATCTCCAGGGCAAGTGAAATTTTATTTGCCGCCAGGTGGATTTGGTGTTCGCGTGGATAGTGCCGTATATCCTGGGTATACGATCCCGCCACACTATGATTCCATGATCGCGAAGCTAATCGTTTGGGGAAGTACGCGTGAAGAAGCTATTAACCGTATGAAAAGAGCGCTCAATGAGTTCGCGGTGGACGGTGTAAACACGACGATTCCTTTTCATTTGAAGCTGCTTGAGCACAAGAAATTTATCAGTGGCGATCACGATATTAAGTTCTTAGAAGAGCACGATGTGAACGATCCAGAATCGTAGATAATCATTTGTCATATTTTTACCGAAATGTTATACTAATAAATTAAGATGGCTTATCCCATTTATATTTTAAGCTTATGATGCAAGATTGTTACAATCACAATTTTAAGATTTACAAGCCAGTTTTGCTGGCGCAAAACTTTTAGGAGGTGCCACAATGAGCACAATCGCTCCGGATTACGTCAAGACAGACATGGGCAGCATCCAGATTGCCCCCGAGGTTATCGAAATCATTGCCGGATTGGCAACGGTGGAAGTGCAAGGTGTAGCGGGGATGAGTGGCGGATTAGCTGGCGGCATTGCTGAATTACTTGGACGCAAGAATTTGTCCAAAGGCGTAAAGGTAGAGGTCGGACAACGTGAAGCTGCCATTGACGTCTCCATCATTATCGAGTATGGAAATCGTATCCCAGAAGTTGCAAATGATATTCAGAACAATGTGAAGATGGCTATTGAATCAATGACAGGTCTAAATGTTGTTGAGGTCAACGTACACATTCATGATGTTCACTTTAAGCAGGCGGATAAACCGATTGACGAAGAACCAGCGGCTGCCAATCGTGTGAAATAGGCGGTAAAGCTGAGCCATATGGATCAATTGAAACCCCCTACAGGTTGCAGGGGGTTTCCTCTAACTTAGGAAGGGGACAAGCGTAGTGGGTAAAATTGTGGACAGGCTCTTGCTACTTTTCTATAGCCTGATTATTTTCGTCGCATCGATCTTTGTATTGTTCACAGCATCTAGCTGGATCCCACTCGATCAAGCAAGTACAACGCTTAGTCATTTCTATTACGAGAAGAGCTACGCTTATCCGGGCATTATCATTAGTTTGATTATGCTGCTGATTTCCGTACGATTCTTGATCGTAACGCTTCGTCGCGGACGTTCCCAGGCACCATCGATTGATCAACGCACTGATTTTGGGGATATTCGAATTTCCATCGAGACGGTTGAGAATCTTTCGCTGAAAGCAGCGGGTCGCACGAAAGGTGCCAAGGACTTGCGTGCACGAGTTAGAGTGAATCAATCCGGGTTAGAAATAACAATTAGAACGATTGTCGATGGGGAAAGCTCGATTCCGGAACTGACTGAAGACATGCAAGGAACAGTGAAAAGTTACATAGAAGAGATTACCGGTATTCCTGTAGCTTCCGTAACCGTATTCGTAGCGAATATCGTGCAATCTGCCCCAACGTTTAAAAGCCGGGTCGAATAGAGGTGAATCCACATATGTGGAATGAACTGTGGGAATTCCATAGGGGCAAAGTAATCGGAGTGTCAGCGGGTATATTCTTCGGTTTCGTTTATTTATTTTTTGGTTTCTGGGATATGTTGATCTTTGCATTTATCGTTCTTGTTGGTTTCTATGTTGGAAATAAGTTGGATCGCAAAGAAAGTTTCGTCATGCTGGAAGACATTTGGCGCTATCTCACACAAAAATGGAGAATGTTTCGCTAAAATCCCTGGTTCAACCATGGATTTTTTTGTTTGGATTGGATCCAATTTGACGTATACTAGGAGAAAGAGTTTTTAGGAGAAGGTCGCTTTGCTGGAGTAAAGCACTTAGGAGGAACAGAATGAAACGCAGAATTGCACGTGAAATTGCTATACAAAGCTTATACCAAATCCAAATGAATGAGGCTACTCCTCAGGAGGCTGTTCAAGTAGCGATTCATGAAGCTGAGCATGATAATGAAACGCAGCTGGATTTCTCCGGAGATAAGATAGATCCTGTCTACATTGTTGAGCTTGTTGAAGGAACTTACAAGAACAAAGTAAGCATCGACGAGTTGTTGGAGGAGTATCTGAAGGGGTGGGCGATGGACAGAC
Organism: Paenibacillus sp. LjRoot56; assembly: GCF_964253335.1. Taxonomy (NCBI): domain Bacteria; kingdom Bacillati; phylum Bacillota; class Bacilli; order Caryophanales; family Paenibacillaceae; genus Paenibacillus; species Paenibacillus sp. LjRoot56. The sequence goes on along the minus strand of NZ_CAXURV020000004.1, from coordinate 935,667 downwards.
TGTCTCGCATCGATCGGGAAATTCTGCGACTGGGTGCCTACGAGATGCTGTATCGCGACGATGTTCCACCGAAGGTTGTTGTCAATGAAGCTATTGATTTGGCCAAGCATTATGGCACTGAGGAATCAGGGAAATTCGTAAATGGTGTGTTAGGAAAAATGATCAAAGAAATCGACGAACTGAAAGAGAAAGTTCTGCGTACGCTTTGAACAACCTTATTGAGATCATCAGCATAGTTAAATAGGGGTAAGGCTTAAACGGCTAAGGGGGAAATAACATGTCAGCACAAGTAATTAATGGGAAAGAACTCGTGAGCTCAATCCGTGAGGAAATTAGATCTGACGCAGCGGCACTTACAGCTCAGGGAAACCAGCCAGGTCTTGTCGTTGTGATTGTAGGTGAAGATGCAGCTTCGCAAGTATATGTTAGAAACAAAGCGAAAGCTTGCGATGATGTAGGTATTTATTCCGAAGTACACCGTCTGCCTGAAGAGACGACGCAAGCAGAATTAATTGCACTCATCCATGGTTTTAACGCGAATAATCGAATTAACGGGATTCTTGTTCAATCACCACTGCCTAAGCATATCAATGAAGAAGCGGTTGTTGATGAAATTGATCCAGCGAAAGATGTAGATTGCTTCCACCCGATTAATGTTGGTAACCTGATGATTGGTAAAGATGGTATGAAGCCTTGTACCCCGCACGGTGTAATTGAAATTCTGAAGCGGACGGGCGTGGAAATCGCAGGTAAGCATGCTGTTGTTGTAGGTAGAAGTAATATCGTTGGTAAACCGATGGCGATGCTGTTATTGCGCGAACACGCAACGGTAACTGTCGTTCATTCCCGTACGCCTAACATGGAAGAAATTACCAAACAAGCCGATATTCTTGTTGTAGCGGTTGGCAAAGCGCATTTGATCAAAGCTAATCATGTGAAACCAGGTGCAGTCGTTATTGACGTTGGGATGAACCGTCCTGCAGACGGCAAATTAACGGGTGATGTTGATTTCGAAGCTGTGAAAGAGATTGCAAGTGCGATTACACCTGTTCCAGGTTGTGTAGGGCCAATGACGATTACGATGCTGCTTCGCAATACAGTTGATGCGGCTAGCCGTGCAGCTAAAGCGAATGTGAGCGTATAGTCACCTTATGGCGAGAAATGAGACCAAGATTTTATCCGTAAAGGATCTAAACCGTTATATCAAGCTATTGCTGGAAGGAGATTCACGACTCCAGGATGTGTGGGTGCGAGGCGAAATTTCGAATTTCACTCATCACTCCAGCGGTCATATGTATTTTACATTGAAAGATGCGGATGGTCGGTTGAAAAGCATTATGTTTGCTTCGCATAATCAAAAACTGGGATTTATCCCGAAAGAAGGCACGAAAGTCATTGCTCGCGGCAATATTTCCGTTTATGAGCGTGACGGTGCCTATCAGTTTTATGTGACGGCGATGCAGCCTGATGGCATCGGCAGCTTGTATTTGGCTTTCGAGCAGCTGAAAAAGAAGCTCGAAACAGAAGGATTATTCGCGCCACAGCGCAAGAAACCGATTCCTCGGTTTCCGCGCGCCATTGGTGTGATCACGTCCCCGACGGGGGCCGCCATTCGTGATGTCATCATCACGCTGCAGCGGCGCTACCCGTCGATCCCGATCTTGCTGTACCCTGTCCTTGTACAGGGTACGCAGGCGGCGCCTTCGATTGTGAAAGCGATCGAAGCGATGAACCGGCTAGGTGAAGCCGACGTGCTCATCGTGGGCCGCGGCGGCGGCTCACTGGAAGAGCTGTGGGCTTTCAACGAGGAGATCGTTGCGCGGGCTATCGCAGCCTCCGCGATCCCGATCATCTCTGCCGTCGGCCACGAGACGGACTTCACGATCGCCGACTTCGTCGCCGATCTCAGAGCGCCGACGCCTACGGCAGCGGCAGAGCTCGCGGTGCCGCACCACCTCGAGCTGAAGCAGCAGCTATCGCAGCAGGCACAGCGCCTGCATTACGGGCTGCTGCAGCAGCTGCGCCGCAAGCAGGAACGGCTCGAGCGCGCGAAGCGCTCGCCGTTCCTGACGAACCCCCGCAGGCAGCTGCTCATGCAGCCTGCGGAGCGACTCGACCGGCTGGCGGAGCAGCTCGGTTACCGTATGCGTCAGCGCCTCACGGAGCTGGCGCAGAGGCGTATGAAGCTGGAGCGTCGCTTATCCAGCTTCAATCCAACCGAGCAGGCCGTGATGGCGAGACGACGTTTGGACACGTCCAAACGTCAGATGCTCACGGCCATGCAGACCCTCCTGCGCTCGAAGAAGCAGGAGTGGCAATCCAGCGTCCGTCATCTGGACGCCCTCAGCCCGCTGAAAGTTATGCAGCGGGGCTACAGTCTTGCTTATGATGAGCAGGAGAAACAGCTCATTCGTTCGGTCGCCCAAGTAAACATCGGTGATCGATTATCCATACGTCTTAAGGACGGTAAAATACAATGTCAAGTTTCGGGGATGGAGGCGAACATTGATGTCAACAAGTGAAACAGAAGTAAGTTTTGAAGTGGCTATCGAGCAGTTAGAGCGTATCGTAAGTCAGCTGGAGAGCGGTGACGTTCCTTTAGAGAAAGCAATTGAACTATATCAAGAAGGTGTAAGACTCTCCCATATATGCGGCGTTAAGCTGGAGCAAGTGGAGAAGAAAATTGAGATGCTGGTTGAAGGGGAAGCTGGGGTAACAAGGAAGCCTTTCCAGCCTGTCTTGGAAGATAAGGGGAATTAGTTTGAATAACACGACGTCTACTATTCATACATACATCGCTTCCCATGCTGAATTGGTTGAAGCCGCATTGCGTCAATCATTGCCAACTGCTTGGGAGGTACCAGCTTCGTTACGTGAGTCCATGGACTACTCCTTGATGGCAGGCGGCAAACGACTGCGTCCTATTATGGTTCTCGCTGCAGCAGAGTCGCTAGGTGGCTCGCTGGAGTCTGCTATGCCTGTTGCGATGGCCATTGAATTGGTTCATACCTATTCGTTAGTTCATGATGATCTGCCAGCGATGGATAATGATGATTATCGCAGAGGTAAGTTAACGAATCACAAAGTTTATGGTGAGGCAATGGCTATTCTTGCTGGCGATGCGCTGCTTACGCACGCCTTCTTCTGCGTTGCGCAATCACACAAGAGGTTTGGTGTTCCTGCAGAACGTGTACTAGCCATTACAGAAGAGCTTGCCGTACTGGCAGGTGCTCGTGGCATGGTTGGCGGCCAAGCTGCGGATATGTTAGGAGAGCAAGGTTTAACTAAGTTAGAAGAGCTTACTTATATTCATACACATAAAACAAGTGATCTTATTGTGTTCTCTTTGCGTGCTGGTGGACATATTGCTGGGGCATCCGAAGCGCAATTGGAAGCACTCAGTGAATTTGGACATGCGCTTGGACTTGCTTTTCAGATTCAAGATGATATTTTGGATATTATCGGTGATGAAGCGAAACTAGGTAAGCCTGTGAAGAGCGATGAGAAACAGCAAAAAGTGACATTCCCTTATTTTATCGGTATGGAAGCATCTGAGCAGAAAGTGCAAGAGCTGACGAATCAAGCGAAAGAAGCCTTAATTCGATCCAATATACCCAACCCTGAACGGTTGCTGCAGATCGCAGATTACCTGATGAAACGGGATCATTAGACATACGTATACAATTTGTATGACATACCTGAAGGTAGTTTTTCCACATTAGAAATAAGTTTTCACATAATGAAAACATCTTCTAATTGGCGATGAAACCTACCTTTAAACGCGGTCGCTCATCATTGAGTTGCCTCCATAGAGGTTTAATCACACGAATTACCCAATAATATGATATAATGGTGAAATCTTAGTATTTTCACATTGAAAGTGAGGAAACAAGCGTGCTGCTCGAACAAATCAATCGGCCTGCAGATTTGAAGCGGTTATCCTTGACGGAGCTCGAAGAATTGGCAGGAGAAATCCGTCAATTTCTTATTGAGAAGCTTTCCGTTACTGGTGGACATCTAGCCCCGAACTTAGGCGTGGTTGAACTCACGATAGCGTTACACACCATGTTTCACAGCCCGTATGATAAACTGATTTTTGATGTGGGTCACCAGGCGTATGTACACAAAATTTTGACTGGACGTAAAGACAAGTTCGATACTTTACGCAAATATAAAGGGCTCTGCGGGTTTATTAAGCGTTCCGAAAGTGAACATGATGTCTGGGAAGCAGGACATAGTAGTACTTCCCTGTCAGCTGCCATGGGTATGGCAATGGCGCGTGATCTCAAAGGCGAGCATAATAAGGTTGTGGCCATCATTGGTGATGGTGCGCTTACAGGCGGCATGGCATTAGAAGCCATGAATCATATTGGTCATGAGAAGAAGAATATTACGGTCATTCTGAATGACAATGAAATGTCAATTGCGCCCAATGTAGGGGCTCTTCATAATTATTTAAGCAAAATTCGTTCGGACCGTCATTATTTGAAAGCTAAAGAGGAAGTCGAATATTTACTGAAGAAAATTCCTGCCATCGGCGGAACGCTAGCCAAAACAGCGGAGAAGCTGAAGGATAGTCTTAAATATTTTGTTTTAAATGGCGTGTGGTTTGAAGAACTAGGGTTTACTTATATTGGTCCTGTAGATGGACATAACCTCCAAGTACTCATGGATACGTTGAAACAGGCTGAGAAGGTTGCAGGTCCTGTGCTCATTCATATCGTTACGACGAAAGGCAAAGGTTATAAACCTGCAGAGAACGATTCACATACTTGGCACGGCTTAGGGCCCTACAAAATGGAGTCAGGTCAAGTTCTTAAATCATCTGGTCCGCCGATGTATACACAAGTTTTTGGAGATACATTAATTGAACTTGGTGAGAAGGACTCTCGTGTGGTTGCGGTTACGCCTGCAATGCCAGGTGGATCTGGATTATTGAAGTTTGCGAAGCAATTTCCGAATCGAATGATTGATGTTGGTATTGCTGAGCAGCATGCGGCTACGTTATGTGCAGGACTTGCGAGTGAAGGTTTGAAGCCGGTATTCGCTGTATATTCAACGTTCTTACAGCGTGCGTATGATCAAGTAGTTCACGATATTTGTCGTCCTAAATTAAATGTTACCTTCGCCATTGACCGTTCGGGTTTCGTTGGACCGGATGGTGAAACACATCAAGGTGTTTATGATATTTCATTTTTGCGAACAATTCCTAACATGGTCTTAATGATGCCGAAGGATGAGAAGGAATTGCGTGATATGATGCAAACGGCGCTTGAATATAATGATGGTCCGATTGCGTATCGTTATCCGCGTATTAATGGCACAGGCGCTAATATTGATGAGGCTCCAAAGGCCATTCCGCTCGGTACTTGGGAAACTGTACGTGAAGGTGATTATGCTGCAGTTCTCGCTGTTGGACCTATGGTTCAAGTTGCAGAGGAAGCAGCTGCTCAGCTGGCCCAAGAAGGCATTGAACTTCGTGTTGTGAATGCAAGATTTATTAAACCGTTGGATGAAGCTTACTTGCTACAGCTAGCTAAGGAATCGATGCCAGTGATCACGATGGAAGAGGGTTCAATCCAAGGTGGTTTCGGAAGCGCGGTCTTAGAATTCTACGCAGAGAAACGGATTGTTGGTTTGCAGGTTGAATTGATGGGGATTCAAGACTACTTCGTAGAGCATGGCAGCGTGCCTGAACAACGCGAAGAGGTTGGGTTAACTGCCCATCACTTGATTTCCGAAGTAAAGAAGCTAGTACCTCGTAAGGTCCTACGTGCGAAGGTCTAGTAACCGATTTTGAATAGGAGCAACACATTATATATGTCATCGGATAAAGAACGATTAGACTTATTGCTGCTGGAGCAAGGATATTTTGAAAGCAGAGAAAAGGCAAAGGCCGCCATCATGGCAGGCCTTGTTTTTGCGGATGAAGAACCAGCTGATAAAGCGGGGATGAAGATCAGCAGGAAAGCCGTGCTGAAAGTAAAGGGTGCGCTGCATCCTTACGTGAGCCGTGGCGGATTAAAGCTGGAGAAAGCGTTAAAGCATTTCGACATCGATTTACATGATGCAGTAATGCTCGACATTGGAGCTTCTACGGGCGGATTCACGGATTGTGCGCTGCAAAATGGTGCGGCCTCTGTCTACGCGGTGGATGTTGGCTACAATCAATTGGATTGGTCGCTGCGCAATGATGAGCGTGTTCATGTCATGGAGAGAACGAATTTCCGTTACACGAAATTGGAGGATTTGAACGGTCCGAGACCTAGCTTTGCCAGTATTGATGTTTCGTTCATTTCGCTTCGTATTATCTTGCCACCACTTAAGGAAATCTTAGGGGATCAGGGTCATGTTGTAGCTTTAATTAAGCCGCAATTCGAAGCTGGTCGAGAGAAGGTTGGGAAGTCGGGCGTTGTAAGGGACACTGATGTACATATTGATGTTCTGACAACGGTTCTTTCATTTGCTGAGGAGCTCGGCTTTCGCTTGAAGGGACTCACTTACTCGCCAATAACCGGTGGTGAAGGGAACATTGAATTCCTTGCGTACTGGTCGAGCAACGAGACGGAAGAGTCATTGGCAGCGCCAACTTCGATCAAAGCCCTTATTGCCGAAACAGTTAAAGAGTCTCAGAAATTACATGGAAAATAAACTCATCTTTGAGAACGCCTTTTGCGGCCCTAAGATGGGTTTTTTCACTTAAGAGAAAGGATTTGCCTTCCGGTTTCGCGAATACTATGGCGAGGTGAAGGACATGGAACAAGGCGATGTAAGAGTCATTTTGTTAATCCTTATCGTTGTTGTTTGTATCGTCTTTTGGCGATTTCAGAAGTGGTCAGTGGGTTCAAGTCGAAGAAGAGGACGTATTCCAAGGCATGCGAATATCCCCGAGGATGATGTTGTTGATTTGCTTGAGGCTGCTGGATTCGAAGTGCTTGCTGGTAAGACCAAAATTCCAATTACCATGACCGTTGGAGAGAGAGATCAGCTGGAAAGCCGCTTATTTATCGATTATTTTGTGCAAAAGGAAGATGATATTTTTCTTGTGAAAGTGGCAAGAGAACGCAAGCCACTTGAGATGACAGGGAGCGCTGTACGTGATATGCTGCTGCCCTACACTCTCATTTATCCGGAGGCACAGGGTATCCTTTACGTTGATATGACCGTTAGCAAAATCAAAAAAATCACTTTTCACATAGAGGTGTAAGGATGAAGGGTCAAAGGCATGTAAAAATCAGAGAAATTATAACTAATCATGAGATTGAAACGCAGGATGAATTGGTCGAGGCGCTGCGCGCGGCAGGATTTCATGTCACACAGGCGACAGTTTCGAGGGACATTAAGGAACTCCATCTCATTAAGGTGCCGCTAGATGATGGCAGATATAAGTATTCCATGCCGGCAGATCAGCGATTTAATCCGATGCAGCGACTTCGCCGGGCATTAAGTGACCATTTTGTCAGCATTGATTATACGGATAATTTGGTTGTTATGAAATGCTTGCCAGGCACAGCGAATACGATTTGTGCTTTAATAGATAATTTGGAGTGGAATGGCGTCATGGGAACGATTTGTGGAGATGATACGATACTTGTTATTTGCCGCGGGAAAGAGAATAGTGTAACTTTTGTAAATGAAGTCATGTCCTTATTATCATAAAATCAGGAGGCGTTCATGCTTACAGAACTTTCAATTCGTAATTTGGCTGTCATTGAACATGTACATATTCGGTTTAAAGCAGGTTTTCACGTCCTTACTGGGGAAACTGGCGCTGGGAAATCGATCATCATAGATGCGTTAACACTGATTGTCGGTGGTAGAGGTTCTTCTGAATTAGTTCGTTATGGAGCTGATAAAGCAGAGATTGAAGCGATGTTTGACTTACCTGCGTCTCATCCGGTTTGGCATACGCTTACAGAGTTCGGGATTGAATCCGATGCTTCCGAGCATCTCATTATCCGTCGTGAAATTACAGCAACAGGCAAAAGCTCAAGTCGAATTAATGGTCAGCTTGTGAATATGACGATGTTGCGCAAGACGGGGGAGTGGCTCGTTAATATTCATGGCCAACATGAGCATCAATCTTTACTTCATGTGGACGAGCATATTCATTCCTTGGATCTGTTCGGAGATGCCGAGATTGAGTCAGCGAAGAAGACGTACCAAGCTAGCTATGATCAGTATATGAAGCTTCAAAAGGAGCTGAACGATCTTCAAGAAACGAGCAAGCAGGCGCTGCAAATGTTAGACCTGTATCGGTTCCAGATTGAAGAAATATCCTCAGCCAAGCTGAAATTAGGGGAAGATGAAACTTTAGCTGAGGAGAAGCGCAAGTTAGCTAATGCAGAGAAGCTTTATCAAAGCTCGTCTGAAGCGTATGATTTTCTCTATGCCACGAATCGAGGACTCGATGCTGCTGGCAAAGCAGTCTCACGCCTTCAAGATATCGTTCAGCTAGATCCGACGAATTTGAGCCCAATTCTTGAGCAGGCGCAGTCGGCCTTTTACCAACTGGAAGACGCAGCTTATCAAATCAGAGACTATCGCGACAGCATTGAGTTCAATTCATCTCGATTAGATTATATTGAACAAAGATTAGATACCATCACGTCTCTTCGCCGAAAATATGGAGAGAATATAAAAGAGATTCTAAGCTATTTAGAAAAGATCAAAAATGAAGTCGATACGATTGAAAATAAAGATGAAATTATTCGTAAATTAGAAGATAAGCTTGTACTTGCTGAGAAACAAGTTGGTGTGCATGCGCTAGACCTTTCTAACCTGCGTAAAGGTATTGCCAGCGAACTCTCTGCTCAGATTGAACATGAATTGCGTGATCTTCAGATGGAACGAACACAGTTCCGAGTGCAGATCGCTCATATTATTGATGACCGCGGCGTTGAAGTTGACGGCAATAAGGTTCGCTTCTCCAGACAAGGCATTGATCAGGTTGAGTTCCTCATGGCTCCTAACCCAGGGGAACCGCTGCGCGGATTAAGCAAAATTGCCTCAGGTGGAGAGCTCTCACGTATTATGCTCGCAATGAAGGCGATTTTTGCACGGATTGATCAAATTCCAGTGCTTGTCTTTGATGAGGTTGATACGGGGGTTAGCGGACGAGCGGCACAAGCGATAGCTGAGAAAATGTCCGTTCTTTCGCAAAGCTGTCAAGTCTTCTCCATTACTCATTTGCCGCAGGTTGCAAGCTTTGCAGATGTTCATTTCTATATTCGGAAAGAAGTGGATCATGAGCGAACGTTCACGCGTGTTCAAGATATGCCAGATGCTGGCCGAATTGAAGAGCTTGCAAGAATGCTTGGCGGTGTAGAAGTGACAGAAACAACGCTTCATCATGCTGGAGAAATGCTTACCATGGCAAAAAATAAGAAAGCAAGGGTATGAAAGTATAGATAGTCATCATTTACAGTTATAAAAGAAGGGGACTGGGGTTAACTTATAGGTACGCAATTGACGAGGTTATTCGTCAGGGCTCAAGGAATTTTGAAGGAGCGTGTTGATAGTGCAATCCAACAAAAGAAAAAGATTGTTCGGACTCTTGCTCGTCTTCTTCGTTTGCTTGGTCAGTATGTCCCCGCCTTTTCAGAGCTTCGCCTCCTTTCCACAAGAACTCCGCTTGTTTAGCGGCCAAGGGAAGCAGCTTCAGTTAACGATGCCGGTCAGTGCCCAGGTCACGGTCAAGGATACGGATATTGTAAAGGTAAATGGCAACGCCAAGCACTCATTTCAAGTTAATTTGAACGAACCTATCTCACTGCAATCCGACCATTCTGGGCAAACGGAAATGAAGCTCAAGCTGTTCGGAGCCATTCCAATCAAGACTGTCAAAGTGAATGTCGTACCTGATTTAAAAGTAATCCCAGGGGGCCAGACAATCGGTGTGAAAATTAAGTCTGCCGGTATCTTGGTAGTAGGTCACCATCTAGTGACTGTTGCCTCTGAACAAAAAGTTTCACCTGGGGAAGAAGCTAAAATTCAAGTTGGCGATTTAATAACCAAAATTAACGGCAAGGATTCTAAGGATGTTAGTAAGGTCGCAGAGCTGGTGGCCAAATCAGGCGAAAGCAAGAATCCCCTTGTTCTGCAAATTTTAAGAAACAATCAAGAACTTGTTGTGAAATTGCAGCCAGTATATGACGTAGTAGATAAGTCTTATCGCTTGGGTCTGTACATTCGCGACTCCGCGGCAGGGGTTGGGACGTTAACCTTCTATGCACCAGATCAAGGCGTCTACGGGGCTCTTGGACATGTCATAACAGATATGGATACTCAGACACCCATTATTGTAGGCGATGGCGACATTGTCTATTCGAATGTGACGTCGATTTCCAAAAGCCATAATGGAGATCCTGGCGAAAAGCATGCAACGCTTTACAAGGACAGCAAGGTAATTGGAAATATTGAACGGAATACGGCTTTCGGGATTTTTGGGAAAATGTATGGTGCTCCTGATCACAGCTTAGATAAAGAAGCGATACCTGTTGCCTTCGCAGAAGAAGTGAAAGAAGGACCAGCCCAGATCTATACCGTGTTAGAAGGTCAAAAGGTAGAAAAATTTGATATCCAAGTGGTTCATGTATCCAAACAAGACGTTCCGGGTACGAAAGGCATGGTTATCAAAATCACGGACCCACGCTTATTAGATAAAACGGGCGGCATTGTGCAGGGCATGAGTGGTTCTCCCATCATCCAAAATGGTAAATTGATCGGAGCGGTCACACATGTATTTGTGAATGATCCGACTAGTGGCTATGGTTGCTTTATCGAATGGATGCTTCAGGACTCCGGAATCATCCTTCGACCGACCTCGGGGAACACAGACAAAGAACTAAAGGTGAGTTAGTAGCCTTTAGTTCTTTATTTCTTTTTAATCTCATTTTACGAGAGAATAGCGAGTTTCGTGTCTTCATGTCGAAAAATGTTGGAATTAGAAGATAAATATTATATTATATAAGAAACTCAAACAAAAGAAAAGAAAAATAATATTCGACAGAAGGAATTTAAAAAGAGCTGTCGAATAGTTTACACAAGAGAGAAAAATACCAACTTGTTTCAGTAGCTAAAGGAGGAAATTCAGTTGCAAAAAATTCAGGTATTACTTGCAGACGATAACCGAGAATTCACCCATCTATTGTCAGAGTTCATTGGTGAGCAAGAGGATATGGAAATTATGGGTGTTGCCTACAATGGTAACGAGGTCCTTCGTTTTCTGGAGCAACAGCGTGAGCTGCCCGATGTTCTCATTCTAGATATTATTATGCCTCATCTGGATGGACTTGGTGTTCTGGAAAAAATGCGAGAGATGAATCTTCCTTCTCAGCCCAAAATCATTATGCTAACGGCATTCGGACAAGAAAACATTACACAAAAAGCCGTGCAGCTTGGCGCTTCTTATTACATTTTAAAACCATTTGATATGGAAACCCTTACGAATCGTATTCGTCAGCTTGCTGGTAACTCTTCAACTACGACTACAACATCCTCAACCCCTCGTGCGAATGTCGTACATATGCCAAAAGGCAAAAATTTGGATGCTAATATTACGAGCATTATTCATGAAATTGGTGTACCTGCTCACATTAAAGGCTATCAATATTTACGTGAAGCCATTACGATGGTTTACAACAATATTGAAATCCTAGGTGCGATCACCAAAACGCTTTACCCAGCTATTGCCGAAAAATACAAAACAACGCCTAGCCGCGTCGAACGCGCTATCCGTCACGCGATTGAAGTCGCATGGACGCGCGGCAATATCGACAGTATCTCCTTCATTTTCGGATATACGATTAATATCTCGAAATCCAAACCGACGAACTCCGAGTTCATCGCGATGGTTGCTGACAAGCTGAGAATCGAGCATAAAGTTTCTTGAGACAGTTAGGAGCTTTATAATATATGTTAAGTTAAGGACGCTCAATTTGAGCGTTCTTTTCATTTTTTATAAAATATAAGAATTTATATGTTTCACATCATAATTCGGCTAAATTTCTCCATAAATACTCCCGTCTCAAGTGTACGACATAGCCGTTTATTTTGGTTGCATGAATGAGATAGGAAGCAGAAAAACTACCTAGACATTCTAGGTAGTCCTTCTGTATTAGTTTTGAATTACCAAACAAATGCGCTAGTGATAATAACCAATAAGATGAAAAGTACCAAGACAGCTGCAGCGGAAGTACCATACCCAGTTCCACAACTCATTCGAATCAACCTCCAATTGGATATTTGGTTTGTGTTTCGAGATAGCTTATGACTATTTCTGAGGAATGTTTGGGCGAAACGACTGATTGTGCTAATGTCCCTGTCCTCTGAAATAAATTTGGGGTAGGGAAGGGGCAACGTGAAAACTTGGAACCAAGGGATAAGTTGTTACGTTATTACATCGTAGCTTATTCTTTTCAACAAGAGATCGTGTAAGCGGAATTAGAGGCATGGAGGAAACGAGAATGTTATTGACGATAGTGATCATTGTGATTTTAATTGGTGTGTATGTTCTCTTTATGAAAGTGTATCCGGTATTCGGTCGAAGACCTTCTGAAGGTGATATTCGAAGGTTCAGTCAGTCACCGCAATATGCGCAAAACAAGTTCGAAAATCCAGTCCCAGCGATGATGAATATGAGCTTTCGTACAACGCTAGGGATTTTGCGCGATATGATCAAAGGAAGCCCTAACCGACGTCCTAAGTCCCCCTTACCGATGGAGAAGCCACAGTTTAGCGTGAATGGTGATACCAGCGTCACTTGGTTCGGACACTCGGCTAGCTTGCTCACAATCGATGGGAAAGCCTTGCTCCTTGATCCGATGTTTGGAAGAACACCTTCGCCATTTCCGTGGATAGGTAAAAACAGATATAGCGGCGGAATCCCGTTTGAGATAGCGGAGCTCCCGCAGATTGATGCTGTCATTCTATCTCATGATCATTATGATCATTTGGATTATGGGTCCATTATGAAAATAAAACACAAAGTGAAACGGTTTTTTGTCCCACTTGGAGTAGGTGCTCATTTAATCCGCTGGGGAGTTCCAGCAGCCAAGATTGAGGAGCATGATTGGTGGGAAGAAATATCGTTCGAAGGGCTGGATTTAGCTTGTACGCCTGCCAATCACTTCTCAGGACGCAGTACGAATGATCGCGGGGCGACTTTATGGTGCTCATGGGTGATCAAAGGAGAGAGCTCTAGCATATTCTTCAGTGGGGATAGCGGATATACGCCTCATTTTAAGCAAATTGGAGATAAATATGGTCCTTTCGATCTGACCTTGATGGAATGTGGGCAATATGATGAACGTTGGGCGGATATTCACTTAATGCCGGAAGAAACGGTTCAAGCCCATTTGGATGTGAGAGGGAAGGTGATGCTGCCAATCCACTGGGGTGCCTTCACACTAGCCATCCATGATTGGAATGATCCTGTGGCCCGCGCCGCGAAGGCTGCTAAGACCAAAGGGGTTAAGATGATCACGCCACCTATCGGACAGACTATTATTTTAAAGGGTTCCGACGTACAGTCCTATTCGAAAGTGAATTGGTGGGTACAGGCATAGTTCGAGCTGAACTAGCTACAAGGGACTTCACATGGTATTATGGTTAGGTTAATAGTCAGATGTGAGCAGGAGAGAAGATAAGTCTATGTCGGAACAAAAAAGTGTACGAAAATTTCATTTTCTAGCCGTTGTGCTAGGAATAGCTATTGATAATATCGGGACGATGTTATCGTCAGGGGTGATTGGCAGTCTATATTTTGCTAACCGGCCGTTGGAAGATCAAGATGTAAATGCGATTTATTCAAATGCAGCTCTCTTACTTTTATTTCTGGTCGTTGGCTTGTTCTGGACGTTCCTAGGTAGTTATTTCACCGCGAAGGTTGCGAAACGAGGGGAACTATTCAACGCAGCGATCATTGGGGTCATTGGTGCAGGGATTGGGTTTGATTCGATATTAACACAGGATGTAATCCCGCTATGGTACGAATTGATTGGATTAGTAGCCATCGTACCAGTATCGCTCCTAGGTGGATATCTTGTATTGAAGAGGAAGAAGACATCCCAATCCTAATTACCTGATCGGTACATTAGATAGGGTGATCAGCTGAATGTAGTGGAGTGAATTGTGCTTAGGAGGTGGAAGTATGCCTAAGTTCGCGAATGAGAGTGAAGAAGCGACGGCATTTCTACGCAAACAGACAGGCAGCAGTCAATTGGTGTGCTACACGTATATTGATGCTGAGAATAGCTTGGAGAGTTTTTTTATTGTGAAGACAAGTAATAAGGTCATTCAAGTATCCTTTGCGGAGATTTCGTATGATCCGAGGAATTACCAGAGCTTACTAGAGGGGCTCTATCGTGTTATCTACGAATAATTAATTGATCTACACATGGCAAACCCCCTAGCCAATGCGGCTAAGGGGTTTTCTCATGTTATGCCAATTACTTAATGAACGTTAAAGCTTGATCAGCGATGGAGAACTTGTAGCGATCAAGGCAATTGCACAGGTAATCTTTGCGGCAAATTGGGCAAGGTTCTTTCATCAAACGGTTCAAATCCGTTACGCGGCCGATGCCAGTTTCAGCATCTCTTTCAAAGAAAAGACGGCATTTGTTGCGATCTTTCAAGGAAACTACAACCTCGAAAAGTCCATTCTTTTTATTATCACTCACTATTGTTGCATCAACTACCTGCGGATCGTAGGCCATATGTATTTCCTCCTAAGAGTTTGCTCAGCTAGACAATCTACATCGCAAATTCATAAATTAACATGCTTTTCTCTTTGTTTGCTCAGTTGCATTAGTATATTATATAAATAAAAAAGATTTTATTCAATAGGAGGTCATCTAGACATGATCATGGACTATTGTGAACAAGAAATTTCAGAAGGTCAGACATTCATTCACATTGGTTTACAGTTCGAGGATGAGCCTGATTCTTTGTATGTGGCTGAGCTTGAGGTTGACGATCAAGGGGTTGTTAAGCATTGGCAGTTATTCTTCAATGGGTTTGATTGCAAATATAATTTCCGTCCATCTGAGAAAGAAGAAATGATCCATTATGCAGCTCTACAAGGGATTTCCATACGAGAAGATGAAGGCCAAGAATGACAAAAGGAATTATCGCCATGTAATGCATGGTTCAAATTCCTTGATTTGTGTTTATTCTGTTGTTTGTTTTGAAGTTCTATTCGTGTTGGTGTTGTTCGGGTTACTGGATTCGTACCATGCCAGTGCAATCGCTGCATAAGGGGATCGAGCTTGCCTTCACGGATATGGCGTTGACGCAATTTTTGAGCTTGTGATCGTGACATCGGGATTCCTCTTTTCTATTTTATAGTGAGTGTATACTTCTATTGTAACAGGTGTTGAGGAAGAGGCAATGGAAAGTTTAGTTGATAATGAAAAAGGGTGAACAATATGCGCATTCAAATCCAGTTAGCGATAGATGGCGAAACGAAGAAAACGGAAGTGCTCGAAATTGCCGAGCATAAACTTGGTGAAATGACGGACGAAGAGATTGAGCAAGCAATTGAGGTGAAGATTCGAACGTGGGTTGATCGGATGGTTCAAGTGGAATGGGAAGTTATAGACGAGTAGGTAATAAAACGGCCCCGTAAGGATCTACCCTACGGAGCATCAGTGTACAACCTATGTATGTTAGTGAACGATGTTGCCTACTCCGGTCTTCTGCAAAGCATGTTCCCAGCTTGGGTAGTAATACAGGGCGTTTTTCATAAGATCAGGATGCAGCTTCTTCACATTTTTTTTGGCTAGCGATTCCCCTGTGCTGTGAAGCTGTACAATTTGGCCTAACACTTCGTCTGCGCTCATGTTTAGCTCCATAGATGTCCTCTCCTTTCTTTACGAATATTAAACAATGCTTGCCATTCAAAGCTTAAAATATACATAGAATTTTGTGGGATCGGGTAAATTAGGTAGGCCATGAGACGACGTTAGGAAAGCTAGGTGTCTAACTATGAATTGGTCATCTTTATCTTTATTTGCCACAAAGCCAAGCCTAATTTGCAAAGGGAAAATAGCTAAGGTAACAGGTTCATTTGAAACGTTTGAACAGGTTTCAAGCGGTCGTATACTCGTGCTTTCACAGAGTGATATCGAGGAAGAACAGGCACAAGAACTGTTAGATCGAAGAGTGAAAGCGATCGTTCATTGTGGGCAAGTTATGAGTGGTGTCTTCCCGACGGAAGGTCCGCTATTATTGTTACAGCAGCATATCCCAATTATTGAAGTGGATGCCGTTCATGCTGAAATCTTTCTGCACGAAGCAGAAATGATTATTCATCATGATATGATCCATATAGCCGGTCAATCAGTCACTTGTAAGCTATTTACGAGAGAAGACTGGTTGATAGCGCAACGAGCCGCCAATGAGCAGGCGAGTGAACGGTGGGAGCCCTTTATTGAACACACTTTAGCTTATGCAATGCGAGAAAAACAAGCTGTCAGAGACTCGTTACCCAACTTGCCCCTGCGCACGCAATTCACGGGTAGACACATCTTGGTAGTGTCCGATGGGAAAGGTTATAAGAAGGACCTGCAAGCCGCTAGTGGATTTATAACGGCGTTTAAGCCGATACTACTTGGCGTTGGTTCAGGAGCGGATGCGCTAATATCCAGCGGATATCAACCAGATGTAGTTGTTAGTGATGCAGATCAAATTTCGAATCGCGTGTGGAAGAGTGGTGCAGAAATCATTGTCCACACCTACCCAGATCCTCAAGGAATCCTTGATAATTGTTCGCCTGATTGCCTAAGTAAGCACCATCTCGTCTTGTCCTGCATAGGAAACAGTGAGGATGCTGCTTTATTATTAGCCTATGAAAAGGGTGGAGAATGGCTGATTACGGTCGGCGTACACTCCTATATGAGTGATTTTGTAGCAAAAGGCTTAGCAAATATGGGGAGTGCGTTGCTTGTTCGAATGAAAATTGGAGCTCGTCTCGTAGATATAAAAAGCTTACAAGCACTAACACTTCAACCAACTCAAAGGCGTAAAGAAGTGCTTTCCACTATTGGTCTATCTTGTGTTTTCATTGGTTTGAGTCTGTTCCAATTGCATTGGATACTTAAACGAGCGAGTCATGTCGTGTGGAAGCTTGTTGGGGTAGAATGAGGGCTTTGACGTAAAAAAAGGACCGGACATAGTGTCCGGTCTATTTGTTGCGCTTTGGTTTGAATCGTGGAGCCAAATAATTCCGCTTACGATCTCTGAAAAAGGTCCAGCCGCCAATAAAGGCAACACCTATCAGAAACAGTACCAAGCCTAAGAAGAATTTTCCCCATAACATACCGCTATTAGCAACTGTATCAAATTGTGCGAAAAAGGCATCTTTCATTGCGAGAAAGCCATAAGTAGCGGTTATTCCAGGAATAACGAGAAGTAGAATAGCAATAAATCGATAAAAGGGTGCTTTCATAGTAACTCCTTACCTGACATGAAACATGTTTTTTCTAACATCATAACTCGAAACCGCTAGCGTGTCTAATTCCCCACATAAGAAATTATAAGTTTCCGGTGCTCGGAAAAACAAATTCTTATTGGCGATAAAAACAACATTTAAAACGCGGTCGCTCAACCTCGAATTGCTTCGATAGAAGTTTTTCTCACAAATAAGACTATGACTTCGGTCCCAAAAAAGGGTAATATAATAGAGACGCACGTATACATATAACAAGTAATTGTTTCATAGGAGGCTTACATACATGAGTGAACATAGATATGATGTCGTGGTATTAGGTGGCGGAATCGGCGGGTATACCGCTGCAATTCGTGCTGCACAGCTTGGGAAGTCTGTAGCGATTGTCGAACGCGATAAAATGGGCGGTACGTGCCTGCATCAGGGCTGTATCCCAAGTAAAGCCTTGCTTAGAAGTGCTGAAGTGTTTGCCGCGATGAAGCATAGCGAGGATTATGGCATCACAGCACAATCCATTTCGCTGAATTTTGACCAAGTAGTAGGACGTAAGCAACGAATTGTCGATCAACTGCATCAAGGACTTCAATTTCTGATGAAAAAGAATAAGATTACGATTCACCATGGAAATGGACGGATTATCGGACCTTCGATTTTTTCACCACGCAGCGGCGCTGTTTCTGTTGAGAAGGAGGATGGCGATATCGAAACGCTCCTTTCGAGCAATTTGATTATTGCAACGGGCTCTAGACCACGCAGTTTACCAGGATTAGAAATAGACGGTACTTCAATTATTACTAGCGAAGATGCGCTGCGGATGGAAAGTCTGCCGAAGTCGATCATCATTGTCGGCGGTGGGGTCATCGGTGTTGAATGGGCTTCGATGTTAAACGATTTTGGCGTGGAAGTAACGATCGTAGAAGTCGATAAGCGATTAGTCAGCTTAGAAGACGCTGATGTTTCCAAAGAGTTAGAACGTTTATTCAAGAAACGTGGGATTAAGCTAGAGACGGGTACGAAATTGCTCCCGGATTCTGTGAAAGTGGCAGATGGCAAGGTTACGATGCAATTGGACAAGCAGGGTGAGGTACAGGAACTATCCGCAGAACGAGTCTTGGTTTCGGTTGGTCGGGTGGCAAATGTAGAATCGATGGGTCTTGAGAATACGGATGTCAAAATTGATAAAGGCGTCATTCGCGTCAATCGCTATATGCAAACGACGGAATCCCATATCTACGCGGTAGGTGATGTAATCGGTGGACTTATGCTGGCGCATATGGCTGGCCATGAGGGAATCGTGGCAGCAGAACATATTGCTGGACATCAACCGGATGAACTTCAGACGCACCTTGTATCCAAATGTACCTATACAAGACCTGAGATTGCCAGTGTGGGTTGGACCCAGCAGCAGGCGATTGATCAAGGTCGCCAAGTGAAAGTTGGCAAATTTAGTTTCAAAGGAATAGGGAAAGCTCTAGTTTATGGGGACTCCGATGGCTTTGTGAAAGTAATTGCTGATAAAGACACGAATGATATTCTAGGAGTTCACATGATTGGCCCTCAAGTGACTAACAGCATTACTGAGGCAGCACTAGCTCAGGTGTTGAACGCAACGCCTTGGGAGGTTGGACAGACGATCCACCCGCATCCAACACTTTCGGAGGCTTTGGGTGAAGCGATGCTAGCTGTGGATGGCATTGCAATTAGCGGATAAAAATTGTAATCATAAACGTTTACGTTTATAATATGCTTATAGAGTCAAGTACTAGGACCAGGTATTAAGTTTTAGTAGTCATTTAATCTCACTAAGGAGGCAAACTCCATGTCCATTGGTCAGCTATATAAGCACAGAAGTTTAGGTTTATCCGATGATGAAGCACTACGTATGTATACGGTCATGAGCCTTGCAACTAAATTCGATGAGCGCGCCTTCATGCTGCAACGCGCAGGTAAAATTCCGTTTCACGTATCAGGTATGGGACAGTATGCCGGACAAGTTGGTATGGCCTTTGCGATGCAAGCTCAGAAAGACTATTTCTTGCCATATTACCGTGATTATGCGTTCGTTTTATCGGTTGGAATGACGGTGAAGGACCTCATGCTCGCCATTTTCTGCAAAGCAGAAGATGTGAATAGCGGTGGCAGACAGATGGCAGGTCATTTCGGTGATCGTAAAAATCATATCGTAACGGCATCTTCACCTGTTACTACGCAAGTTCCGCATGCAGCGGGGATTGCTTTGGCGGCGAAGATGAAAAAACAGGATTTCGTTACTTTCGTTTCATTCGGAGAAGGATCCAGCAATCAAGGAGATTTCCATGAGGGCTGTAATTTTGCAGGTGTACATAAGCTGCCGGTTATCTTCGTTTGTGAAAATAATCAATATGCAATTTCTGTCCCACTCCATAAACAGGTGGCAGGCAAAATCGCGGATCGTGCGATTGGATATGGCTTCCCAGGTGTTCAAGTCGATGGCACTGATGTCTTGGAAATGTACCGCGTAACGAAAGAAGCAAGAGAAAGAGCCCTTCGTGGAGAAGGTCCAACATTAATCGAGATGCTGTGCTATCGCATTATGCCGCACTCCACCTCGGATGACGATATGTTGTACCGTACGAAGGAAGAAGTCGAAGAAAATCGCAAGAAGGATGGCATCTTGAAATTCAAGGAGTATCTCATCGCTTGTGAACTGTGGAGTGAAGAGCAAGACCTAGCGCTTCAAGAACGTCAAAAGCAAGAAGTCAATGAAGCAACGAAGTATGCTGATCTTGCCCCTTATCCGAAGCCGGAAGATACGCTTCTTCATGTTTATGCGGAAGGAGATGGCAAATAGAGATGGCTGTTATAACGTATTTGGAAGCAATCCGATCTGCAATGCAGGAGGAAATGCAACAGGACGACAACGTATTCGTCTTAGGTGAGGACGTAGGAAAAGGCGGCGTTCTTAACACAACCAAGGGACTTCGCGATCAATTTGGCGAAGAACGCGTGATGGACACGCCGCTTGCAGAGTCCGCAATCGTTGGTGTTGCCATCGGCGCAGCGATGTATGGGATGAAGCCGATCGCTGAAATTCAATTTGCCGATTTTATTTTCCCGGCAACGAATCAAATCTTGAGCGAAGCGGCGAAAATTCGCTATCGTTCGAACAATGACTGGAGCTGCCCGATCGTCATTCGTGCTCCTTATGGCGCAACTGGCGCTGGTGCTTTGTACCATTCTCAATGTCCAGAATCCGTGTTCTTTGGTACGCCAGGTCTGAAAATCGTAGCTCCATCGAACCCGTATGATGCCAAGGGTCTGCTGAAAGCGGCTATTCGCGATGGCGATCCTGTGCTTTATTTTGAACATAAGAAATGTTACTTGGCTTTATCGGCCGAAGTTCCGGAAGAAGATTACATTGTACCTATCGGCAAAGCTGACGTGAAGCGTCAAGGGACAGATATTACCGTTATCGCCTATGGCATGGTAGTCAATTATGTGCTTCAAGCCGCTGAGGAACTGGCCAAGGAAGGGATCTCGGCTCATGTGCTTGATTTGCGTACCTTGCAGCCGCTCGATCGCGATGCGATCCTAGAAGCCGCTAGAAAAACAGGCAAAGTACTTATAACTCATGAGGACAACAAGACCGGTGGTGTCGGCGCGGAAGTATCTGCGATTATCGCGGAAGAAATGCTATTTGAGTTAGATGCGCCGATCGCAAGATTATGCGGCCCAGATGTACCAGCCGTTGCAAGTAATCCTCCGATGGAGAAGTTTTTCCTTCTGAATGCTGATAAGTTGAAGGATGCTATGCGTCAGCTTGCTTTATTCTAATGTTTGTTCTTATTCGTTGATCTTTTCCGAAATTAGGAGGTACTTGTATGAACCAAACCGGCCGCCTCACCGAGGTTACTGTTCCGCATTTGGCGGAAAGTCTCGTTTCGGCTACAATCGGCAAATGGCTGAAAAAGCCAGGCGATTATATTGAACAATATGATGTTCTTTGTGAGCTTTTCACAGAGAAAGTAAATACAGAAATGCCAAGTCCCATTGAGGGCAAGTTGATCAAAATTATTGTTGGGGACGGTGAAACGGCTGCCGTTGGTGAAGCGATTTGTGTCATTGAAGAGCCTGCTGGCTCCTCAGCGGCGGCTTCAGCAGCGCCTGTTGCTGCCACGAATTCAGCAGTTGCTACCGAAGACACGGATCAAAGCATGCGCGGCCGCTTCTCTCCAGCGGTCCACAGACTTGCCCAAGATAACCGTGTCGATTTGTCACGCGTTGCAGGGACAGGTCTTGGCGGACGTATTACGCGCAAGGATGTAGAGACCTTCATCGCATCAGGTGGAGCTAATGCAGCTAACACTGCACCTGCGGCTGTTCAAGCAGTCTCTGCAGCAGCGCCCGTAGCAGCCTCTGTTGTCCCAGAAGAACCGGAGAACCAGCCTGTTCGCAGCTCGGGTATCCATTTATCAGCGAGTCCACAGACACCGCTGATCGAAGCAGAAGGCCACAACTTAGATGCTCGGAATGAGCATTTCATTGATGTAACACCTATGCGTAATGCGATTGCTACGAAGATGCGTCAAAGCGTCACCGAAATTCCTCACGCTTGGACGATGATTGAAGTGGATGTAACGAATCTAGTTGTTCTGCGGAACAAAGTGAAGGACGAGTTCATGCGCCGCGAGGGCATCAACTTGACTTACCTCGCGTTTATGCTGAAGGCTGTCGTCAATGCGATCAAAGACTATCCGATTATCAATTCCGTGTGGGCTGTTGATAAAATTATCGTGAAACGCGATATTAATATTTCCTTGTCTGTTGGTACGGAAGATTCCGTTATGACGCCGGTGATCAAGAAAGCAGATCAAAAGAATATCGCAGGACTTGCAAGGGAAATTGATGAGTTGACGAAGAAAACGCGTGCGGGGAAATTAGCTCTCACGGATATGGTTGGCGGTACATTTACCGTTAATAATACAGGCTCCTTCGGTTCGATTCTGTCGTACCCAATCATTAACTATCCGCAAGCGGCGATTGTTACATTCGAATCGATCGTGAAGAAGCCTGTCGTCATTCAAGATATGATAGCGGTGCGCTCCATGGTTAACCTTTGTTTGTCGCTCGATCACAGGATTCTGGATGGTGTGATCTGTGGAAGGTTCCTACAAAGAGTGAAAGAAAATCTAGAAAGCTACAACGCGGATACTAAAATTTACTAACGTTTTATGACGTGAAAAATAATCCGGCTGTAAACAATAAACTAGATAGCAGCATAACGAAGAGCATAATGTAAATAACGACTTTAAACCATTTCTTATTCTGTAGCACGGGATTCACTCCTTTTTCATCCAAGCTTGTACCGTTTTATTGTAACTCAAAGTGTGTATCGGAGGAAAGTACATGATTCAACAAGATCGTTTAGTCCAAGAATTCATTTCCCTCGTTCAAGTGGATAGTGAAACTAGATTTGAGCAAGATATCTGCGTTGTGCTCAAAGAGAAATTCGGCAAGTATGGCTTACATGTTGTCGAAGATGCATCGATGTCCAAGAGTGGACATGGTGCAGGTAACTTGATCTGCACATTGGAAGCGACAGACAGCAATCCGGCAATTCCTACCATTTTCTTCACATGCCATATGGACACGGTTGCTCCAGGGAATGGCATTAAGCCTCAAATTGGTGAGGACGGGTACATTCGCTCTGATGGCACAACGATTCTTGGCAGTGATGATAAAGCAGGTATTGCTGCCATGCTTGAAGGGATTCAAGTTCTGAAAGAACAGAACATTCCACATGGTCGTATTCAGTTCGTCATTACCGCAGGTGAAGAGAGCGGCTTGAAAGGTGCTCGCGCCATGGAACGCAGCTCCATGGAAGCTGAATATGGCTTCGCATTAGATTCCAATGGGAATCTTGGTGCTATTGCTACTGCGGCACCTGGGCGTGCAGAAATTGAAATCATTTTCCATGGAAAAACAGCGCATGCTGGTGTGAATCCGGAAGATGGCATCTCAGCCATCCAAGTGGCCAGCAAAGCTGTTTCGCGCATGTCATTGGGTAGAATCGATAATGAAACGACAGCCAATATTGGCAGCTTTTCTGGCGTAGGCCCGCTGAACGTGGTATGCGATAAAGTGAAAATGGAAGCTGAAGCACGCAGCATTGTGCAGCACAAACTGGAAGCGCAGATAGAAGCGATGAAACAGGCTTGTGAATCTGCTGCTGCAGATGCAGGTACGACCTGTGAATTCCATGCGGATATCGTCTACGCATCCTATATGCATGATGATTCTGCACCGATTGTACAATTAACTTCACGCGCGATGAGCACGATAGGTTTAACTGCAAGTACATTCCACTCGGGTGGCGGAAGTGATGCGAATGTGTTCAACGGGATGGGGATTCCTACAGTGAATTTGGCCGTTGGTTATTTAGACATTCACACGGTCAAAGAGCGCATTGCGATCCGTGATCTCGTCAAAACCGCTGAACTTGTCGTAGCGCTAGTGAAAGAAGCTGCTAAGGTCTAGCTCCAGAAACAAAATAAAAACCGATTCGTCCGCCAACTGGCGCGGCTAATCGGTTTTCGTTCATTTATGCATGGATGATTCGAAGTTTATATGAATGTCCTTGTGAGGAAGGCTTCTGAGCTATGTTCAAGCCTGCTAAGAAATCAACCAATGGTATCTTCGGATCCCCTTGTTGAAGCAGTTGTTGCAGCTGATATTTGATCTCCCAGGCTTTACCTACAAGTCGAATTTGCTTAGCACTCACATAGCTCTTCATATCACAGACCCTCTTTTCAGGAAAATATTTGATATAATGAACGATATGCTGCATGTGGACAAGTTAGACCAATTTACGAGGATGAGGTGCACGAATGACAAACCATAAGAAATTTGAAGAAGTGACAACGAGCAGTGAATTGATTTTCAAGGGTAAAATAATTTCCCTGCAAGTAGATCAAGTAACGTTGCCCAATGGAGGAACAGCTTCACGTGAGATCGTTAAGCACCCAGGTGCAGTAGCGGTGATCCCGCTCCTAGGGGATAAAATGATCGTCGTAGAGCAGTACCGTAAGCCGCTTGAGAAGAGTCAGGTGGAAATCCCTGCTGGGAAGCTCGACAGCGGTGAGGAGCCTTTGAGAGCGGCTTTACGTGAGCTTGAGGAAGAGACAGGATATAAGTCAGATAACATTCGATTGGTAAGCTCTTTCTACACATCACCTGGGTTTGCAGATGAGATTATCCATTTATACATAGCGGAAGATCTAGTAAAGGGTACAGCGAACCCGGATGAGGACGAATTCCTTGATTGTGAAGCGATCACCTTAGAACAAGCTCAGCAGTATATGCGTGAGGGACGTATCAGTGACGCCAAAACGATCATGGCGGTGTATGCTTGGCAGCTTTACAAGTTAACGGGTCAGATCTAAATGTTGAAGGATTACTATGTTGATCTGCATATTCATATTGGCCGGACGGAGAAAGGTCAAGCTGTCAAAATAAGCGCAGCGAATAATCTCACCTTTTTCAATATTGCTCATGAAGCTGCGAACCGTAAGGGGATGGAGATGATCTCCATCATCGATACACACTCTCCGTCAGTCCAAGATGAGATTATGATGTATTTGGATAAGGGAGACATGGCGGAGCTCGAAGGCGGGGGAATTCAGTATCGGGATACATCCATCATTCTAGGGAGTGAAATTGAAGTAAGAGACCCTGGGATGGGGCCAGCGCATGTTTTGGCCTACATGCCAAACCTTCAAGTGATGCAGGAGTTTACGGGATGGATGAGCCGGCATATGAAAAATGTGGAGCTTAGTTCTCAACGCATCTATGTGCCTGCACGTGATCTCCAGGAAGAGGTGCTGGGCCGGGGAGGCATCTTAATCCCTGCACACATATTTACGCCGCACAAAAGCGTGTACGGCAGCGCTACAAGCTGCATGAATGATTTGCTTGATGTGAAGCAGATACCTGCGGTTGAACTTGGGCTAAGTGCGGATTCGGATATGGCTGGGTACATCTCTGAGCTGGATGATTTCACATATATAACGAATTCAGACGCTCATTCCTTGGCCAAAATAGGTCGTGAATACAACCAGATGAAACTTGCTGCGCCAACTTTTGATGAGTTAGCTAAAGCTCTTCGACGTCAGGATGGACGGGGTGTTACTGCCAACTATGGCCTGAACTCGCGATTAGGCAAATATCATCGAACCTATTGCAGCGTGTGTGAGGCTGTATTGGACGATGGCGAAACAGCTGTGGAACGCTGTGTTAATTGCGGCAGTGCCAAAATTGTGCGCGGCGTCATGGACCGAATCATGGCGATTGCAGATCGGGAGATGTCTTATCAACCAGCGCATCGTCCGCCGTACCATTTTCAAGTCCCCTTAGAATACATCCCAGGATTGGGTCCGAAGAAGCTGGAACAACTGCTAAGCCAGTTCGGAACAGAAATGCAGGTCTTACACCATGCAACGCCAGAGGCGTTAGCAAGTGTCGTTGGGGACGAGATTGCTGCGTACCTTGTGAGTGCTCGAGAAGGGACCTTGCATCTCGAAGTTGGCGGCGGCGGAAAGTATGGCAAAGTGAAAAATCATTCATAGTTTTACCTTTTCGCTCATAAGCTTGTCTTTGTAGAGGTTGTACAAGGAGGGAGTGGCGAGTGTGAATAGGAACTTAACGATGAAACAATATATGAAGGATAATTTGCCGTTATTTATATTCGTCTCTGTGCTCTTTGTTATTGGCGTTGTTTTCGGTGCCGTCATGGTTAATGCACTTTCCTTGGAACAGAGGACGGAAATGACCCGCCATTTGGGCAGTTTTTTTCATGAAATTAATGAAGGTATCGAAATTGACAGCCAGCAGTCGTTTAGTCAAGCATTCGGTATGCATATGAAGTGGATACTATTAATTTGGTTATTTGGCTTGTCGATAATAGGTTTGCCGTTAATCTTAGTATTGGATTTTCTAAAAGGTGTACTGATTGGCTTCACAGTCGGATACCTCGTGGGTCAGATGTCGTGGAAAGGGATGCTTTTTGCACTTGTAGCCGTTGTTCCTCAGAATTTGATCGTAATACCGGCGATTCTTTTCTGCAGTGTGGCTGCGATGTCATTCTCGCTATATATGATAAAGCATAGAATCATGAGTCGTAGTGGTAACATTTACCAACCTTTCATGAGATATACAACGATCACCTTAGCGATGGGAGGCTTCCTTTTAGCAGCTGCATTATTAGAAGGATACTTCTCCCAATACATGATGAAATGGGTAACCCCAATGCTGGTGGGGGTTTATGGGGAATGAAATGAATTGTGATTGTGTTTGACTTTGTCAGCAAGCTCCCCCTATAATGAAAAGAGTGGCTAAAAATGGGCTAGGATGCCCACCTTTCTGAGGGGGAGGCATATGGAAGCAAGGATCGAGAAAATTAAACAACAACTACAATCCCAGGGGTACAAGCTTACACCTCAACGGGAAGCGACTGTTCGCGTTCTACTGGAGAATGAACAAGATCATCTTAGTGCAGAAGATGTGTTTATGCTTGTGAAGGATAAAGCGCCAGAGATCGGGCTAGCAACAGTGTATCGTACGTTAGAACTTCTGAGCGAACTGCACGTCTTGGAGAAAATGAATTTTGGCGACGGCGTGGCTCGTTACGACTTACGTGACGATAATTCACGACATCATCATCATCACTTAATTTGCGTGCAATGCGGAGCCGTAGATGAAATCATGGAAGACTGGCTCGGACCTTTCGAAGAACGGTTAGAATCAGAATTTCATTTTCAAGTCTTAGATCATCGACTTGATTTCCAAGGTATTTGCTACCGCTGTAACGAACGCGGGAAACCGGACTCATTGGAGAAATCCCACTAACAGCTGCCGCAAGGAAGCTGTTCAACTTATGAAAATGCCTGTATGCAGACAAATGCATACAGGCATTTTTGTGTTTACATCATATGCTAAATAGTAGTTAAGAGTTAGCTTACTGTCACATAATTGGCAAGGAAGTCGGGGTACATTATAGACGAATGATCCGAAGGAAGAAGGTGGCGAGTATGTCGAAACCAAACCTAGTCGTTGGCGTTCCTAAAGAAATCAAGAACAATGAAAATCGCGTTGCTTTGACCCCAGGCGGTGCAGGGATGCTGCAAATGTCTGGTCATCGTGTGTTGGTCGAAGCGGGAGCAGGCATTGGCAGTGGATTTTCAGATGAGGATTATAAGCAAGAAGGCGCTACAATAATCGCACATGCAGCTGAAGTGTGGGCGCAAAGTGATATGATCATGAAAGTGAAAGAGCCGTTGCCTGCTGAATATAGCTATTTCAAAGAAGGTCAGATGCTATTTACCTATTTGCACTTAGCAGCTGCTGGCGATCTGGCAACTCAGTTATTGGAGAAGAAAGTGACGGGTATTGCCTATGAGACGATTCAACTGCCGAATGGCTCTCTGCCTTTACTAACACCGATGAGTGAGGTTGCGGGGCGGATGTCTGTACAGATTGGAGCCCACTATCTCGAGAAATTCTATGGAGGCCGCGGCATTCTGCTTGGCGGTGTTCCAGGCGTTCCGCCGGCAGATGTCATTATTCTAGGCGGTGGGATTGTAGGTACGAATGCAGCCAAAATGGCACTAGGGCTTGGTGCTAATGTCGTTATTATTGAACGAAGTGCGGACCGGATGCGAGCCTTGGATGACATTTTCGGAGGGCATATCCGTACATTGATGTCCAATCCGTATAATATTGCTAGTGCAGTCCAAAAGGCAGATCTACTCATTGGGGCAGTCCTCATCCCAGGGGCAAGAGCACCGCGATTAGTGACAGCGGCGATGGTTCAGAGTATGAAGCCGGGCGCCGTCATTGTGGATGTTGCTGTCGATCAAGGAGGTTCCATCGAAACGATTGATCGTGTAACCACCCATAGTGATCCAACATATGAGAAGTTCGGTGTTCTTCATTATGCAGTTGCCAATATGCCAGGAGCTGTTCCTCGTACCTCAACGCTTGCTTTGACGAATGTCACCTTGCCATACGCATTGGAGTTGGCTAATAAAGGCTTCACACAAGCTTTAGCAGAGAACTACACACTACAATTAGGTGTTAATACGTACAAAGGTAATGTCACCCATCCAGCGGTCGCTGAGGCGCTCGGAATGCCTTATACCAAATTGACGGATCTGTCATAATCATAGACCGAACCTCATATTCTGTTCCTAAGACATGGGATAGACATGGGGGACGGGCTATGATATTTTCCTATCGGAAATTAATTGTTCGCTTACAGTATATTTTGGTTTTTGTAGCATTGACGGTCATTTTATATCAAGTGCTGCTTGCCGTATCCGGCTGGATCCAACCTGTAAACAAATACAAAGCTCCTACTGGCAAATCCGTTAAGGTATTCGGACAAAGCGAGCATGTTTCTTTTGAATCGAATTCAATGAGTGAGCGATTGCGTTTGTTTTATTGGTATGGTGAGTAAAGCGAAAAATAAAGGAATCTCTCCAGTCACCGTGGAATGCTATAGAATGGAAATCATAGCAGGTAAACGAGGGAGAGACTGACATAATGACGAGTGAGCTGCAATCCTTCATCCAATTTCTGACGACTGAACGAGGACTTTCACGGAATACACTCGAATCCTACGAAAGGGATCTCCTTCAATTTGTTGCTTATCTTGAGATGCAGGGTGTTACAAACTGGCGAGATACTGGGAAAGTACATCTTGGAAGTTATCTATCACAATTAAAAACGCTCGGACGAGCTTCAGCGACCTTATCGCGTATACGTGTTTCATTACGTTCCTTTTTTCAATACATGGTGAAAGAACGGCTGCTTGATTCTGATCCTTCTGTTTTCATCGAGGTTCCTAAGTTGGAAAAGAGGATTCCTAAAGTTCTAAGCATTCTCGAAGTTGAAAAGTTGCTTGAAGCTCCTCAATCAGACCAAGTGAATGGCGCCCGGGATAAAGCCATGCTTGAATTACTTTACGCTACAGGGATTCGTGTTTCTGAACTAGTGGCATTAAATATAGCCGATGTGAATCTAGAGATGGGCTTTATTCGATGTATTGGCAAAGCAGAGAAAGAGAGGATGATTCCGCTTAGCGGCATTGCCATTCGGATCATTGATACCTACATCCAGCTCTATCGCATAAAGCTCCTCAAAAGATCGGTAGATGAGGAAGCACTCTTCATTGGGCATTTAGGTACGCGGATGACGAGACAAGGTTTTTGGAAAATTATGAAGCGCTATGCGTTGGAGACGAATATTACGAATGAAATTACACCCCATACGCTAAGACATTCCTTCGCTGCGCATTTAATCGAAAATGGTGCGGATTTAAGATCTGTACAGGAAATGCTTGGTCATTCCGATATCTCATCAACACAGCTCTATGTGCAAGTTACGAAGATCAAAATGAAAGATGTCTATAATCGAGCACACCCGAGAGCTCATTTATGATTGTTGACAGAAGGGCAGCGGCACTTCCAACTGGAATTGCTGCTGTTTTGCATTCACGGGTTGGAAGTGGGATAATGAAGGGTGGATATCATTACTATTAGGAATTGATTTGGAGGGACATCGGTGCGCTTTGAACGAATTAGTTTAATCGTATTAGATAGCGTAGGCATCGGAGAATTGCCGGATGCTGATCAGTTTGGCGACCTTGGAGCACATACCCTAGGTCATATTGCAGAGAAAGTAAGCGGCTTTGCGCTGCCCCATTTGCAGCAAATGGGTTTAGGGAATATTGCAGACATTCAGGGAATTCCTGCGGTAGCGTCGCCAGAAGGCTATTATGGCAAAATGGCAGAGGTTTCCGTTGGCAAAGATACGATGACGGGTCACTGGGAATTGATGGGACTCCGTATTTCTACACCATTTAAAGTGTTCCCTGACGGTTTTCCCGAAGCCTTGATCTCGCAATTTGAGCAAGAGACAGGTCGGAAAGTGATCGGAAATAAACCGGCTTCGGGGACTGAGATTTTAGATGAGCTTGGCGAAGAGCAGATGAAAACTGGCGCATGGATTGTCTACACGTCAGCGGATAGTGTGTTCCAGTTGGCCGCACATGAAGACATCATTCCACTAGACGAGCTGTATCGCGCATGCGAGATTGCCCGCAAGCTAACTATGCAAGATGAATTTGCCGTGGGGCGTGTGATTGCAAGACCTTATCTGGGTTCACCAGGTGCGTTCAAACGAACGCCAAACCGTCATGATTATGCGGTCAAGCCACCAGAGCCTACCGTTATGAATCAACTGAAGGATGCCGGATGGGATGTCATTGCCATCGGTAAAATTAATGATATCTTTGATGGGGAAGGGGTCACGAAAGCGACCTCAACGAAAAGCAATTTGGATGGCATTCAGAAAACGATTGACGTGCTCGGGACCTCATTTAAGGGCCTAGCTTTTACCAATCTAGTCGATTTCGATTCCTTGTATGGACATCGACGTGATCCTGAAGGCTACGGAAAGGCGTTAGAGGAATTTGATGCCTATGTACCACAGCTGAAAGCTGGACTCGGTCCGAAGGATCTGCTGATCTTGACCGCGGATCATGGGAATGACCCTGTGCACGCAGGGACGGACCATACACGCGAGTATGTACCCATTTTGCTGTATAGCCCAAGCTTCCAATCGCCAGTTTCCTTGGGAATCCGTGGAACCTTTGCAGATTTAGGCGCGACGATCGCTGAGAACTTTGGCGTAGAACCAACTAAGAATGGTGAGAGCTTTTTGCATCTTTTGAAATAAAGTTGAGTTACATTAATTTGAGGAGGCATGATGACATGTCAGGTACATCCATGATTCAAGAAATTCAAGAAGCTGCAGCATTTATTAAAAAAGAAACAAATATGACACCACAAATTGGTCTTATTCTAGGTTCAGGTCTCGGCGTTCTAGCTGATTTGATAGAAGAGCCCATTGTAATCGACTATTCACGTATCCCGCATTTCCCGGTCTCTACTGTTGAGGGACATGCTGGTGAGCTCGTTGTGGGCTCCATTAAAGGTAAGCAAGTCCTCATGATGAAAGGGCGCTTCCATGCTTATGAAGGTTACGGGGCTGAGACGGTTTCTTTCCCTGTACGTGTAATGAAAGAGCTTGGTGTACAAACCTTGATCGTTACTAATGCAGCTGGTGGAATCAATGAGTCCTATCAAGTTGGCGATCTCATGGTCATCAGCGACCATTTGAATATGACGTTCCGCAATCCGTTGATTGGGCCGAATGATTCAGGGCTAGGTGTTCGCTTCCCGGATATGTCAGAGGCTTACAGTAAGCGTCTGCGTAAGTTAGCGCATGATGTTGCGGCTACGCAGGATTTTAAATTACAAGAAGGTGTTTATGTCGGGCTGCTTGGACCTAACTACGAAACACCTGCTGAAATTCGCATGTTCCGTACATTGGGTGGAGACTCCGTTGGGATGTCTACTGTTCCTGAGGTCATCGTGGCTCGTCATGCGGGCATCGAAGTATTGGGCTTCTCTTGTATTTCCAACATGGCATCGGGTATATTAGACCAACCGTTATCCCATGCAGAAGTGATGGAGACGACGGAGAAAGTTAAACCTAAATTTTTGAAGCTAGTCCTAGGGATTATTGAGGCACTATAAGAGCGTGTTCAAACAACCTCTATAAGCAGATAAGGAGAACAACATGACATTGACTTACATTCAACAAATTAATGAGGCTGCAAGCTTCATCCAATCGCGTTTAGGCAGTGTGTCACCAACAATTGGACTTGTTCTAGGTTCAGGACTTGGCGATATGGCGAATCAGGTTGAGCAGCCAATAGCGATCGAATACAGTGACGTTCCACATTTCCCTGTATCTACAGTAGAGGGCCATGAAGGCCGTTTTGTGATTGGGACTTTAGAAGGTAAGCAGGTTATCGTGATGCAAGGCCGTTTTCACTATTATGAAGGCTACGATATGAAAAAAGTGGTGTTCCCGGTTTACGTGATGAAAGCTATCGGGGTACAGACCGTTGTAATGACGAACGCGGCGGGAGGGATGAATCGCTCCTTCCAGGCGGGTGATTTGATGTTGATCAGTGATCATATCAATATGACAGGCGATAACCCGTTGATTGGACCGAACCATGGTGAGCTCGGTGTTCGTTTCCCAGATATGTCAGAAGCCTATAATCGTGACTATCGCCGACTTGCTCGTGAGTTGGCATCATCTGTTGTGGGAGAAGATGGCACACCACTCAAGCTCCAGGAAGGCGTATATGCGGGTATTACAGGTCCTACCTACTGTACACCTGCAGAGTTGACGATGCTTGCACGTATCGGAGGCGATGCGATCGGTATGTCCACTGTAGGTGAAGTGATTGCTGCCCGTCATGCAGGACTTAAAGTGCTGGGCATTTCATGCATTACAGATATGGCCATTGGTGAGGAACTCGAACCCTTGACGCATGAGCAGGTTGTGGCTGTGGCGAATCGAACGAAGCCCAAATTTATTGCTTTGGTGAAAGCATTTGTTCGTGAGGTTGAATTGGGATAAATTGGATCGAAAAAAACATGATTTTTTGCGGGGTTAGGCGCCTTAAGACCTATCCTTCCTATGGGCCACATGGTAGAATATAGTTAATTAGAACTATATTCGATGGTAATCTTTCTGAGAGAGATTACCTATTCCATAGAAGGATGTGTTGTAGCATGTCAGTTCCTCAGCAACTCATGGTGGCCAATTGCCCGCGCTGCGGGAAAGTGTTTCAAAGAAATTTACGCAACCAATGCATGGATTGCAGCACTAGTATCAACGATCAATTAAAGGATTGTCTCGATTATCTCCGTAGAAATTATCGTTCATCCAATGAGCAGGTTTGTGCTGCTACAGGTGTTTCCAATATTCAATTACAAGTTTGGATGAAAGAAGGCAAGTTACATCTTTCTGATTATCCTAATTTGAGTTATCAATGTGCTTCCTGTGCGGAACCAATTCGTGAACATAAGTTGTGTGTTAGTTGCAGCACGCGTATTACTCATGAAATTCGTAAGCTTTCAGAGAGTGGGACCGTACAGCAACGAATGAAGCAACCTGAGTTGAAACCTCAGGGTATCACGGGTGGCTTCAAAATTAGTGATCGTTGGAATCGCGTGTAATTTGCTGTGGAATGGGCAATAGTAAGATGGAGTTCAGTTCACAATTCTGTCACGAAATAGTCAATTTTTTGCCACGGACTAGATATGGGATTATTCTCTGATGTTAGGTAGAATAGATGAAGTGAACACACGATGAGGGGGATATGCATGCAAAAGTGGATTTTCTTTGTACTATTTATACTTGCGGGCGCATTGGGGCTGGGAGTCCTCTTTCAAGATATTTCTGATCGCCAAGAGGCACAGGAAGCCGAGGCTGCCGCTGGTAAAATGCAACAGCTAAAATTAGTTGCTTCAAACTGGCAGTTTGATACGCCAGAGTACACGATCAAAAAAGGTGAACCTACAAAAGTATCTTTATCTTTAAAAGAAGGCGTACATGCGGTTGAAATTGTTGGTTTGGATATTAAACTTGACAAAGAAAACCCTTCTAAAGAAATTACGTTTGACAAACCAGGTACATATGAAATTGATTGTGTTCTTCCTTGCGGCGAAGGACATGCCAAAATGAAATCCAAACTAATTGTACAATAATCTTCATAGATAACAGATAAGAGGGGGCTTATTAGCTCCCTTTTTTCCATTTTCCTAATTGTGATGTAAGATGGTAGCTAAAGCGGATGCTTACGATGTCAGTTTTCTGGCGAAAACTTTAAGGAGGTAATATCATGAG
Source organism: Paenibacillus sp. LjRoot56 (assembly GCF_964253335.1). Lineage (NCBI taxonomy): Bacteria > Bacillati > Bacillota > Bacilli > Caryophanales > Paenibacillaceae > Paenibacillus > Paenibacillus sp. LjRoot56. The sequence continues at coordinate 901,412 of NZ_CAXURV020000004.1, read as the reverse complement.
AATGGTTGATTTAATACATAAGAAACGTGTTGGTGAAGCGTTAAGTGAACAGGAAATTACGTTTATCATCAATGAATATACCGCGGGGAGTATTCCTGATTATCAAATGTCCGCCTTCTTGATGGCGACCTTTCTAAACGGAATGACAGATGAAGAAACGTCGTTTCTTACACTCGCAATGGCAGGATCCGGTGAAATGATTGATTTATCTGCGATTGCTGGTGTGAAAGTGGATAAACATTCGACGGGTGGCGTAGGGGATAAAGTTAGCCTCATCGTAGGTCCAGTTGTGGCTTCGCTCGGAATACCTGTTGCTAAGATGTCAGGTAGAGGGCTAGGGCATACAGGAGGTACGTTGGATAAACTGGAGTCTATTCCAGGTTTTCAAATCGAGTTGTCGAAAGAAGCCTTTATTGAGGCGGTTAACACGAATAAAATAGCCATTGTCGGACAGAGTGGCAATTTGGCTCCAGCAGATAAGAAAATCTATGCCTTACGTGATGTGACGGCAACGGTGGATTCGATCCCATTGATCGCCAGCTCCATCATGAGTAAGAAAATTGCTTCTGGCGCTGAAGCGATTGTATTGGATGTGAAAATAGGTTCCGGTGCCTTTATGAAAACGGTCGAGGATGCAAGAGTACTTGCTCGTACAATGGTTGATATCGGAACTCGTCTGAATCGGAAAACAATTGCGATGATTACCGATATGGATCAGCCGCTTGGCCGCGAAATCGGAAATGCGAATGAAATTCGAGAATCCATCGATGTATTGCGCGGAACAGGAGACAAGGAGCTAACGGAAGTTGCGATTTCTGTTGCCGCTTATATGGCAGTCCTGGGTAAGGTGTTTACCTCCTTTGAGGAGGCGCAGGAAGCTGTTCGTGACATCATCTCCAAGGGGAAAGCATTGGATACGTTCAAGCGCTTTATCGCCAGCCAAGGCGGCGACTCGCGTGTTGTTGATCAGCCTGAGCTATTGCCAACGGCAGCTTATCATATCGAGGTTACTGCACAACAAGCTGGCTTCATTAACGAGATTCAAGCGGAAAATATCGGCATCGCAGCGATGGTCCTTGGCGCGGGACGAGCGAAGAAGGAAGACTTGATTGATTATGCAGTAGGACTGACGTTAAATAAGAAAATAGGAGATGCCATTCAAATAGGGGAATCCATTTGTACCATCCATGCGAATCGACTCGACGTAGCTGAGGTTGAAGCGATGATTCTCGATGCCTATAAAATCACGTCTTCGCAGCCTGCACAGAAGCAATTAATTTATGATGTAATCGAATAACAGTTGCAGTGAACATGCACTTTCCTAACGGAAGGTGTTTTTTTTCGTTCTGGCTTATTTTCACCGTCATGGAATAATTTAGAGGAATTTCGTCAACACTGATTAGCAGTCATTCATGCTGCAAAATGCCAAAACTTTCACTTCATACATCACAGGAGGGGTACAATTGCTATGCGAAAAAAAGGGCTAATTAGTTTTATTTGTTTACAACTAGGTGTGATGCTGGTTCTGCCAGCGATTTATGCGGCGGAAACCAAGGTTCAACCCGTGGATCTAACACCGAATGCGCTATCAGCTGTTCTCATGGATGCGGATACTGGCACGGTGATTGCGGAGAAGAATAAGGATGCTAAACTTCCGCCAGCGAGTATTACCAAAATCATGACCATGCTATTGATTATGGAAGCAGTCGACAAGGGTACCATCAAAATGGATGAAAAAGTCAGCGTTAGTGAATATGCGGCTTCCATGGGAGGCTCACAAATCTTCTTAGAGCCTGGTGAACAAATGTCTGTTCAAGAGATGCTGAAAGGCATCGCAATGGCTTCTGGAAATGATGCCTCTGTCGCAATGGCTGAGAAAATTGCGGGATCGGAAGAGAATTTTGTTGCCATGATGAATGAGCGAGCAGGTCAACTCGGGATGAAGAATACCCATTTCTCCAACTGTAATGGACTTCCTGTGGCGAATCACTATACAACGGCGAATGATATCGCGATTATGTCACGTGAACTTCTGAAGCACGAAGGGATTACAAATTTCACTGGTGCCTACCAAGATTATTTACGCAAAGACTCACCGAAGCCATTCTGGCTTGTAAATACAAATAAATTAGTGCGTTTCTATAGTGGAGCCGATGGATTGAAAACTGGCTATACGAGTGAAGCCAAATTCTGTTTGTCAGCTACAGCTAAACGAGATAATTTACGTGTTGTTGCTGTTGTACTGGGTGAACCTAATACCAAAACGCGAAACGCGGAAGTAACAAAGTTGTTTGATTATGCTTTTGCGCAATATACGAATTATCCATTGTTCAAAACAGGAGATAGTTTGGGAAGCTTCACGATAAATAAGGGTCAAGTATCGACAGTTCCGTTAGTTGCAAAGCAGAATTATAGCATATTAATGAAAAAAGGGACGGACACGGCAAATATCCGACATGAATTGCAGCTTGATCCAAGCTTGAGAGCACCTGTAAGTGAAGGTCAACCGATTGGTAAAATCATGGTCTACAATGGGGATAATGTCTTGGCTGAATACCCTTTAGAGTCTCCGCAAGCTGTTGATAAAGCATCTTGGTGGAAGCTGTTTAAGCGGACAACGTCGGAGTTATTTAGGACGAATTAATGCGGAAAACAGCGAATAGAAGTTGATGTGATCGTATATTTTGCCTTCTTTTAGCGGTTTTCTTCTAGTTTTGTCGGGTGGCAGGAAATGCCAACTCAGTTGTAGAAACTAGTGTTCATGACCTGAAGGGAGTGAACATATTGGGCATGCAAATTGAGTTTGAGCAAGGCAGAAGAGCGCTGATTGTTAGATTGAAGGGTGAACTTGACCATCATGCAGCGGATAGTGTAAAGGCGAGGATGGAGGATGCAATTGCGAAGGAGCAGACGCATCACCTCATTCTTAGTTTGAAGGACCTCTCCTTCATGGATAGCTCAGGTCTAGGCGTTATTCTTGGCCGTTATAAGCAAATCACGAGCAAAGGCGGCAAAATGGTCGTCTGTGACGTCTCACCGGCTGTTTATCGCTTGTTCGAACTTTCGGGAATGTTTAAGATCGTTTCGATTCAAGATAACGAACGTAATGCAATGTCCAGTTTGGAGGTTGCTTTATGAGTGAACGAAACTTTATGACCTTGCAATTTGCCAGCCGATCGGAGAATGAAGCTTTTGCACGTGTAGCAGTAGCCGCATTCGTTTCGCAATTAGATCCAACATTAGATGAATTGACGGATATCAAAACGGTTGTTTCAGAAGCCGTAACGAATTCGATTATACATGGTTATAACAATAATCAGGATGGTGTCATTACCATTTCAGCTGAAATTGATGATGACACGATTCGATTGACGATTGAGGACAAGGGTGAAGGTATTGCTGATTTAGAGCAAGCGAAGGAGCCCTTGTATACCTCTAAACCAGAGCTAGAACGTTCTGGGATGGGCTTTACAATTATGGAAAATTTCATGGACGAAGTGGAAGTTGTGACGGCCGTCGGAATCGGAACGAAAATAAACATGTTGAAGCGAATTGAATCTAAAAAAGCTTTATACAATTAGGGGTAGGATCTATGGATGTTGATCTGAAGCATGCTTCTCATAGTTATTTAGACGATTCGGAAGTCAAACGGTTAATCGCCCTCAGCCAATCCGGAGATGGACTCGCTAGAGAAACACTTGTCAGCTGCAATATCCGTTTGGTGTGGTCCGTGGTTCAGCGCTTTTTGAACCGTGGTTACGAAGCCGAAGACTTGTTCCAGATCGGGTGCATTGGACTGCTCAAGTCCGTGGACAAATTCGATCTATCGTATGATGTCAAATTCTCAACCTATGCCGTCCCGATGATTATCGGGGAAATTCAGCGGTTTCTACGAGATGATGGTACATTAAAGGTAAGCCGCTCTCTGAAGGAGCTTGCGAACAAAATTCGCAAGACGAAGGATGAACTTTCGAAACGCTTGGGGAGGCTTCCTACGATCAAAGAGGTTGCCGAGGAGCTTATGATTACGCCGGAGGAGGTTGTGTTCGCTCAAGAGGCGAATAAACCTCTCTCGTCGATTCATGAGACCGTATTTGAGAACGATGGAGACCCCATCACGCTCATGGACCAAATTTCGGATGAATCCGGCGAGAAATGGTTCGAGAAGTTAGCCTTGAATGAGGCGATTGGGACGCTCAATGAGCGAGAAAGACTTATTGTATATCTCCGCTATTTTCGTGATCAGACGCAGTCGGAGGTTGCAAGCAGACTGGGTATATCTCAGGTGCAGGTATCGCGCTTGGAGAAGAAAATTCTGCAATCGATCAAGGATCAGATTGCACAATAATTGTTTCTATACGCAACAGCGCGCTGGTATAACCGTGCTCCCTATGGGAGGACGGTTTTTCAGTGCATATACGTATAGCCGCTAATTTCCCATGAGTAAGTATCAGGGGGATGAGCGGCTTGTTCCTTATACACCGAACGCTTTTTTACCGTGCCGAATAACGGTCAACCGCATAAAATCTGACGCAGTATATCCCGCATAAACCTACGAGGGAATATACAATACGACTTAACCCTGAAGATTCACGGTGTGAATCTCCCCCAAGTAGAGCAGAAACTAAATCCCATTCGAAAAGCCCAACTAGAAGCCAATTCAGCGCACCAATGATGACGAGTGTTAACGCGAATTTTGCCATGTTATCACCTTCTTTATATGGAATAAGTAATCGTATTCCCTATTTAACATGCCTTGCCATATCCAACTTTATGCATGGAGAATTTACCAAATCTCGAATGGATTACGAGAAGGAAGGATTTTGCATACTATTCCTATACATGGATGACTGCAGACAGAATTGACATTGTTAAGCTCTGAGAGGGGTGAACCATGGACCAGGTAGTTAATAAATATTTATACATACGTCTGCGCCGCAAAGCTCGCGTTCGCAAAGGTCAGATCGTGAGACTACACCACATTGCACAGCTATTTGTGGAGCCTGAATATGAACAAGCTCTGAATGAATTGATTATCCATCAACCCCAGCAAGAGGATGGGAATCGCGTGCTCATTGACATGCTATTAATCATTCGTAAAGTAAAGAAACGGTTTCCCGAGCTGCAAGTTGAACATTTTGGAGAACCACACGTGTTGTTAGAAATATACACCGATAATAAGAAGGCAAATCCGCTTCTCATAGTGATCGTATGGTTGCTTTTATTTATTGGCTCTGGGCTGGCGATCATGAACTTCCATGCGGATGTGTCCATGCTAACCGTCCATCAGCGTATTTATGAATTGATGACGGGTAAAAAGGTCGATCATCCGCTCATTTTGCAAATACCCTATTCAATTGGCATCGGTGTAGGTATGGTGCTTTTCTTTAACCATCTGTTTAAAAAGAAATTCAACGAAGAGCCGAGTCCTTTGGAAGTTGAGATGTTTATGTATCAAGAAAATATTAATCATTACGTAATCACAGAAGAATACTCGAAAATCAATGAAGAAGGGGACGCGAAGTGATTACGCTGATCGGGGAAGCTTTCCTAGCTGCTTTTATCGGATTAGCTGGAGGCATTGCAGTTGGGAGCGGCATGGTTGCCTTTCTAGTCGTTCTGGATATCATCCCTAGGTTAGCTCAAATCTCACGTTCATTCTCCAAAATCCACGCTTATGAAGCAGCGGTAGTACTAGGCTCACTCGTGTTTACTTGGGTGGATTTCAGTGATTTGCATATGCATTTATTTCCAATGGGCGCAGCACTATTTGGTCTATTTGCAGGTTGTTTCGTTGGCTTGCTAGCGGCTGCACTGACTGAAATCGTCAATGTGCTGCCGATTTTGGCTAAACGAGTAGGAATGGATTCTTATCGAATTGTGTTATTAATGGCCATGATTTTCGGAAAGGTAATTGGCTCCTTGTTTGAATGGTTATTTTATTAAAGAGCGGAGGATGGTGGCGCACCAATGAAATTTATTGTTCGAAATGGTCAAAACAGCGAAGAGGAGAAATTGCAAGACCTACAGGACGATGATAAACAAGAAAATCAAGAAGAAAAGTTAGCTGTTGATGAGGAAGGGAATTTATCGGCCTATAATCCCATTACGAATATGACGCCGAGAGAGAAGGCACTTAAGATCCAAGAAGATATTCCTAAAAGTCTGCGAGAAGTACAGCGCGTATTGGAAGAAAGGGTCGGCTTAAATCGGAGTTTTGATCTTGTGATGAGAGAGATGGTGTTTGGATCTAAACGCGTCGGAATCTTCTACTGCAACGGGTTCGCGAAAGATACTGTGTTGACGGACATAATTACTCGACTGACCTATGCAGATAGTGAAGCAGTGGCTCACCATACGTTGGAAACTTTTATTGAAAAATTAATCCCACATATTCAAGTGAAGCATTATACGAAAATGTCGGAGATTGTTGGACAAGTGTTAATGGGTGGGACTGCATTCTTCATTGAGGGAGTAACGACGGCCATTGCGGTTGATGCGAAAAGCTTCCCTGTTAGATCGATTGCAGAACCAGATTTAGAACGTGTGGTTAGAGGTTCGCGCGATGGTTTTGTAGAAACGTTGTTAGTGAATGTTACCCTAGTTAGACGGCGCATTCGTGATGAGCGTTTTAAACTAGAAATCATGCAAATCGGTAAGCGTACGAAGACAGATGTCTGTATCGGATATATTAATGATATTGCGGATGCGGCACTTGTCCAAGATATTAAAGACAAAATGAAACAAGTAGAAATTGATGGTCTGCCCCTTGGTGAGAAGCAATTAGAGGAAGTGATTGTAAATAAGGGTTGGAATCCATACCCCATGGTGCGCTATTCGGAGCGACCGGACGTGGTCTCGGCACATCTATTAGAAGGTCATGTCTGTGTGTTTGTGGATACCTCTCCAAGCGTCATGATCTTGCCGACGACCTTTTTCCATCATGTGCAACATGCTGAGGAATATCGGAATACACCATTTATCGGTACCTATTTGAGGTGGGTACGTTTTGCCGGCATTATGATGTCGATCTTCTTGCTGCCACTCTGGTATCTAATGGTAATGGAGCCTTCCCTAAAACCAGCGGGATTAGAATTCCTTGGCCCGCAGAAGGAAGGTACGTTGCCGCTCCTCATTCAATTCCTGATTGCAGATATAGGAATCGATCTCATGCGGATGGCAGCGGTACATACCCCTTCACCGCTTGCAACTGCGATGGGGTTGGTGGCCGCGATATTGGTCGGAGATATTGCTGTTAAGACAGGACTCTTTATCAACGAGGTCATCCTCTACTTAGCACTCGCTTCAATCGGGATGTTCGCTACTCCAAGCTATGAATTAGGTTTAGCGAATCGAATCGTGAGGCTGGCGTTATTAATTACAGTGTCTATTTTTGGAGTTCCTGGGTTTGTGATTGGCTCCACATTATGGCTAATTATGTTAGCTTCAAAGAAATCTTATGATGCTCCCTATATGTGGCCGTTTATCCCGTTTAATGCCAAGAGCTTTTTCGCAATTTTGCTTCGTCGACCAGTACTAGCAAGCAAAACAAGACTTAGCATTACAAAGCCAATTGATGGTACCCGTCAACCTAAATCATAGCTTAAAAATGGGCTGGAATCTTCCTGCCCTTTTTTGTTTGTTCTAGGCGCATGTATTGTCAAATGCGCGTGCTCTATGGTACTTTTATTAGTATGTATGCGACCTCTTTAGCGGAATTTGGCATAGGGAAGGTTCAAGTAGAGAGGGGAAAATATTGCTATGTATTTACATGGTACCAGTAGAATAAATGACCAAGGCCACCTCGAAATTGGCGGTGTTGATACGACAAAGTTAGTTGCCGAATACGGTACGCCTCTCTATGTTTTTGACGAGACACTCGTACGTCAGCGCTGTCGTGAATTCGTTGAAGCTTTCGGAGCTTCTGGGCTGAAATTTCAAGTAGCCTATGCAAGTAAAGCGTTTTGTGTAATGGCGATGTGCCGAATTGTCGAAGAAGAAGGTATGTCTTTGGATGTTGTATCCGATGGCGAGCTGTATACAGCGCTTCAAGCAGGCTTCCCAGCTGAACGTATTCATTTCCATGGGAATAACAAAACCATTTCTGAGATGGAAATGGCCATTGATGCCAAAATTGGATGCTTCGTCGTGGATAACTTTATCGAGTTGCAAATGTTAAATGCGATTGCAGCTGAGAAACGCCAAAAAGTGAAAATTTTATTGCGGATTACGCCAGGTGTAGAGGCGCACACGCATGAATATATTTCAACAGGCCAGACAGATTCCAAATTCGGCTTCGATTTGGGGAATGGATCTGCATTCCGCGCGATTGAAGAGGCATCGCAGTTATCCAATTTAGATCTTTTGGGCATTCATTCGCATATTGGTTCGCAGATATTTGAAGTCGAAGGGTTCCGTATCGCGGCTGAGAAAATGGCTGAATTTGCAATTCATGTGCGGACAGAATTAGATGTCACGTTCAAAGTAATCAACCTTGGCGGTGGCTTCGGAATTCGTTATGTGAGTGAAGATATACCTCTACCTGTAGCTGTGTATGTGAAGGCGATTACTGATGCGATCAAAACGAATTTCGGCAGCAACGGCTATCCGCTTCCGGAAATTTGGGTTGAACCGGGTCGGAGCATCGTAGGCGATGCAGGGACAACGCTTTACACGGTTGGCACAACGAAGGATATTCCCGGTGTTCGTAAATATGTGGCCGTGGATGGCGGTATGACTGACAATCCGCGTCCTGCCCTATATGATGCTGTATACGAAGCGGGTCTCGCGAACCGCGCTGCAGAGCAGCCAGCTGAAGTTGTTTCCATTGCCGGCAAATGCTGTGAAAGCGGCGATATGCTGATCTGGGATGTGAATCTGCCGAAGGTTGTGGCAGGTGATATTTTGGCGGTGTCGAGTACAGGAGCTTACAATTACTCGATGGCCAGCAACTATAACCGAATTCGTAGACCGGGTGTTGTATTTGTCAAAGACGGTCAAAGCGACCTTGTCGTGAAACGTGAATCTTTTGATCAAATCGTAGGGAATGACGTGATTCCAGCGAGAATGAAACAAGTGAGCAAAACGGTATAGAGGCATCATGAAAACAGCGGGAGGCCCTAGAGTTACGCTGGGTTCCTCCTGCTGTTTGTGTAATGCAGTCATTCATAGTAGAATAAGATATTATTTCCTAAAGGAGTGAACCACATAATGGCAAAACAAGCAAAAATTCAACTAGCAGGTGGCGGAGAGGTTGTTATCGATCTTTTTGAGAAAGATGCACCTAATACTGTCGCTAACTTTGAAAAACTAGCAAACTCTGGTTTCTACAACGGACTTGTTTTTCACCGCGTAATCCCAGGATTCGTAGCACAAGGTGGTTGCCCAACTGGAACAGGAACTGGTGGCCCTGGCTACCAAATCAACTGTGAAATCAACCCCAACAAACATGAGCGCGGCTCCCTAGCGATGGCGCATGCTGGTCGTAACACAGGTGGCAGCCAATTCTACATCGCTTACCAACCACAACCACATTTGGATGGCGGACACACGGTTTTCGGTAAAGTATCCAAAGGTATGGAGCTTGTTGATGCATTCAAAGGCAAAGACAAAATGGAAAAAGTAGAAGTTGTAGAAGTATAATTTCTGTCATATGAACTGCTCAGACTTAGGTCTGGGCAGTTTTTTGTATTTGTATGTAACTAGAAAGGATTCGGCGGAAATAGATGGATTAAATGTAGTTAATTACTTGAATTTCTGGATTAAATTCAAACTAAATGGATTTTCTGTAGTTAATTTCAGGTGTTTTTGTACAAAAGCGTGAACGGAGAAGAATTAACTGTATAATTTCCATTTACTTGAAAAATTTGATGAAATTCTTCTGAATTAGCTACATATTTTACAGGTAAATTGAGGTTTGATGGGTAATTAAATTAATTCTACAGACTTCATGCCCACGTCCTCCATGTCTTAGCTACTCAGCACCTCAGCAACAAAACACCTCTAGGAACTCAGCAGCAAAACAACACACGTTTCCCCACTACCCAACCTCCAATGCAATACATCTAATCCAACTCCTACCCATGTTATCCAGGTTCAATAAGTTGTCGAATGAATAACGAAATTAGCCGTAAATATTCTCATGTAACAGCAAGTCAATCAGAACCGATCTGAACACGGATACGTCAAACTTAAAAAGGGAATACGTATGAAAGGTGATGTCAGTTTGAAAAAGACTTGGCTTAGGTATGTAGGAGCAGGTATAGGGATGGGTATACTCTGTTTATTCACTTTGACAGGAGAAGAGCGGCCCACACTCACCGTTCAAAGCCCGCAACATGTTTCCTTGATCTCAGATGTAGATGTAGCTAAAACGCCCTCTGAAACGGTGAAGCGACCTTTGATTGAGCAGCTTAGAATAGAGCTTAGCCACTTCAATGAACCTATGACTGATATGACGGAATGGCTTCAAACACGAGTGTCGCCATACGATTCCAAGAAAGAGTTGTTAAACGTCATCCAGACGGATCTAGATCAAGATGGCGTTTCGAATGAATGGGTAACTGTACTAGTTGAGGATATTCTGGATGAGCAAACAGGCTTGGTACAGGAACGAAAGTCTTATGGGGTCATCATTGATTTTGATGAAGATAGCCAGTACATCCTTCAGTATTTACATTTTTCATCTGCGAATAACGGTCGAACAAAGGTCATGACCATTGATGATCTTACAGGTGATAGCAAGCCAGAGGTTGTTTGGGGATCCATAAATAGCGGCGCGCACACCACTTTTTCCGAATATACCGTGTCTTCATGGGTAGGTAGAAAACTTGAAACATACGCGGGAACAGCTGTGATAGCCAGTGAATCCAAAGCGGAAATTCGAGATAGGAAGCTTCAGCTGTCAGGTGGGCTAATCGGTTCAGTTGGAGCGGGACCGTGGCAGCAGGAATTCACCGAGACGTATGCGGTTGTTGAAAATTCGCTTAAACGGACTGAACGCGTCTATGTGCAATCACCTACACCGTATCATCGTCTGATAAATGGCATGTGGGCTGAATCGCATGGATACAGGGATCAGGCGTTACGTGATTATTCTGAAGCCATCAAGATGCAAGCTGCGTCTTATCAAGATTATGCTTTTATTTTTGAAGGTGAGTGGGTACAGGGTGGGATGAATTCCGATAAGGAAGCTGAGTTCGACCGTACGATCAAACGTTATTCACTGCTGCGGAAAGAACTTTTAACGGAGGTGAACAGAGGCGTTGACCAACGAAACGCTTGTGTATCGGCCAAGAAGAAAGCTGGCTTCGACAAGGCTTGGTTGACATATCTGAATGCACCCGCAGGCTATGCGAATCCTCATTGGGAAGAAGGAACGATTTGTTCAGATGTTGCCTTATTAGAACAATGAATTCATAGTAAATTCAACCAGGTTGAGTTCCAAATCCATTAATTCCGACAAGTTTTATCAGAAAAAATGAAAAAAGACCTTGCAATTTTCATGCGTGAGTGATAAATTTTTGTGTAATAAAGAAATTAGTAGCTAAGGTTTAGTTATTAATCTCTTTTTATAGTATGCAAAACCTTCGGGGCGTGGTGAAATTCCACACCGGCGGTGATTCGTATGCATGTACGTGTACATGGTGCGATCAGTCCGTGACCCGTTGTGAAGCTAGCGGTACCTGACAACAGCTTCGCTACGGTTGACCTGGTGGAATTCCGGGACCGACAGTATAGTCTGGATGGGAGAAGGAAAATGCGAATGCCAATTCGCTAGCATGCTTGTTCATTTTTTCACATTAACCTAAATTCGGCAGGTCTGTCCAAAGTGACTACCTCGTCGGTATTGTTTGATTTGATCAAAAATGTGACAAGCGTAATAGCTGAAGTTTATTCGTGTTATCTAAACAATCTCTGGCCCCCATCCGTAAGCGGAAGGGGCTTTTTTGCATTAGAATCAATGATTGGATTAAGAAGGCGGTGATCATCCATGGGGCTGTTGAATGACGAAACCTATATGAGACTTGCGCTTCAGATGGCAGAGAGTGCACTTGGACAAACGGGAATTAATCCTGTAGTAGGGTGTGTTCTTGTCAAAGAGGGCCGCATTGTTGGCATGGGTGCACATTTGAAGCGCGGAGAAGGGCATGCAGAGGTCTTGGCGTTGCGTATGGCGGGCGAAGAAGCTAAGGGGAGTACAGCTTATGTGACCTTGGAGCCCTGCAGTCATTATGGCAAAACACCGCCATGCAGTGACCGCCTCATCGAAGCTGGTGTGACTCGTGTTGTTGTGGCTACCACGGATCCGAATCCGGTAGTTGCTGGGACAGGAATCGCTAAGCTGCGCGCGCACGGTTTGGAAGTGAGCGTAGGCCTACTAGGTGAAGAATCCGCGAAGCTGAACGAGGCTTTCAATAAATTCATCGTCTCGCGTATGCCTTTTGTGACGATGAAGACCGCGAGCACCCTAGACGGCCGCATCGCTTCCAAAACCGGCGACAGCAAGTGGATTACATCCGCGGAGTCGCGAGCTTTTGTTCATACCCTGCGCCATCGGCATCAGGGTATCCTCGTCGGCGTACAGACCGTCATCGCCGACGACCCGCAGCTGAGCACGCGCGGCGATGTACCGGCTGTGCAGCCGGTACGCATCATCGCGGACTCGCAGCTGCGAGTCCCGCTCGGCGCCCGCGTGCTCACCGAGCAGGATCGTCAGCCGACGATCCTGCTCGCGAGCGCACAGGCGCCCGCAGAGCGCCGTGCCGCGCTGGAAGCGCGCGGCATCACGGTCCTCATCTGCGGGGACGGCCCGCAGGTGGACCTGACGCTCGCCATGCAGCAGCTCGGCGAGCGCGAGATCGGATCCATCCTCCTCGAAGGTGGAGGCCGCTTGAACGGCGCCATGCTGGAGCGGCGCCTGATTGATAAGCTGGTGCTGATGTATGCGCCGAAAATTATCGGCGGGGGCCAGGCAGCACCTGTGAACATCCACTTCGACGGCTACGCGAAGATGGATGACGCCATTACGCTCGACCGACTGCGTGTCGAGCAATTCGGACCGGATGTTTGTATCACCGGTTATCCGTTGTATAAGAGCTAGAGAATGGAGGAGTGGCATGTTTACCGGCATTGTAGAAGAAATCGGCCACATGCGCCGCATTCATAGTGGAGGGCAAGCCATGGTGTTGACCATTGGCGCCAAAAAAATACTGGAAGATGTCCATTTAGGTGACAGTATTGCCGTTAATGGCGTGTGTCTCACAGTCATTTCGTATGATAGTGATTCCTTCTCCGTTGATGTGATGCCTGAAACGTATCGGAAAACGAATCTTCGGAAGCTTCAATCCGGCACACGTGTGAATTTGGAGCGGGCGATGGCTGCGAATGGCCGATTTGGCGGACATATTGTCCAAGGTCATGTGGATGCCACAGCAACGATCCTTTCCCGCATACCCGAAGAGAATGCAGTTGTTTACCGGTTCGCACCGGAGAATCCGCATATATTCCGCTACATTATTCCTGGCGGATCCATCACGATTGATGGTATAAGTTTAACGGTTGTAGATGTCACAGAAAACGATGTTTCCGTTTCGATTATCCCGCATACCCTTGCGCAAACTGTTCTCCACGACAAAAAAGCCGGAGATACAGTCAACATTGAATGCGATGTTCTTGGCAAATATATGGAACGACTGCTCAAATTTGGTTCTTCTGAGACTGCTGTTCACGGAGAGCCTAAGAAAAGTAAGCTGACCGCAAGCTTTTTAGCAGATAATGGCTTTATGTAAGTTAGGAGAGGTGCATATGACACAACCCATTCGATTTAATACGATTGAAGAAGCTCTTGAGGATCTGAAATTAGGTAAAGTAATTATTGCCGTAGATGATGAGGATCGGGAAAACGAAGGTGATTTTATCGCGCTTGCTGATAAAACAACTCCTGAAGTGATCAACTTCATGATTAAAGAAGGGCGTGGACTTGTCTGCGCACCGATCACCGAAGAGAGAGCCAAGGAACTTGATTTACCGCCTATGGTGGTACGGAACACTGATTATCACGGCACAGCCTTCACAGTTTCCGTTGATCATACCGATACAAGTACAGGGATTTCTGCTCATGAGCGTTCCAGAACAATTCAAGGCTTAATCGATCCGTCAACGAAGCCGCAGGATTTCCGCAGACCAGGTCACATTTTCCCTTTGATCGCCAAAAAAGGCGGTGTACTTCGCAGAGCAGGCCATACAGAAGCAACGATCGATTTAGCTATTCTTTGTGACTCATATCCGGCTGGCGTTATTTGTGAAGTCATTAAAGAAGATGGCACGATGGCTCGTGTGCCCGATCTGATGGAGATTGCCGCGAAGCATGAACTTTGCATCATTACGATTCAAGACCTTATCCAGTATCGCAATCAACAAGAAAAGTTGGTGAAGCGCGAGGTTGAGGTGGATCTGCCAACGGATTTCGGTACGTTCAAAGCGATTGCTTATACGAATCAATTGGATGACAAGGAACACGTAGCCTTAGTTAAGGGGACAATTGATCCTTCCAAACCTACCTTGGTGCGTGTCCATTCCGAGTGTTTGACAGGTGATGTGTTTCATTCTCATCGTTGTGATTGCGGTCCACAGCTGGATGCTGCACTAAAACAGATTGATGAAGAGGGCAATGGTGTATTATTATATATGCGACAGGAAGGTCGCGGCATCGGTTTAATCAATAAATTGAAGGCATATGTCCTCCAAGAGCAGGGATTAGACACCGTAGAAGCGAATATTAAGCTTGGATTTGCTCCAGATCTTCGTGATTATGGCATTGGTGCTCAAATTCTCAAAGATCTTGGGATCTCGAAACTTCGTTTGTTGACGAATAATCCGCGTAAAATTAAAGGCTTAGAAGGCTATGGGCTCGAAGTAGATGAGCGCGTTCCGATTCAAATGGAGAGCAAGAAAGATAACCTTAATTATTTGCAAACCAAGCAACAGAAGCTAGGCCACATGCTTACTTTTATCGACGTAGGCAAAGGCATTTAATTTTGTGAATGAGTGAAGATCACATACTAAACTAATACGGTTCAAAAGAAAAGGAGATTCTTACCATGGCTACGATTTATGAAGGACATTTAATTTCGCAAAATTTAAAATACGGGATCGTCGTAGGACGTTTCAATGAGTTTATTACTTCCAAACTACTTGGCGGCGCACAAGACGCGCTAAAGCGTCACGGTGTGGATGAAAGTGAAGTTGATATCGCGTGGGTTCCAGGTGCATTTGAACTTCCTCTTATCGCGCAAAAAATGGCCGAAAGTGGCAAGTATGATGCTGTCATTACCCTAGGTGCCGTTATTCGTGGATCAACGCCGCATTTTGATTATGTGTGCAGTGAAGTGGCCAAAGGTGTTTCGGCTATTAACTTGAAAACAGGTATTCCCACAATCTTCGGTGTATTAACAACGGATTCCATTGAGCAAGCCGTTGAGCGTGCAGGTACGAAAGCAGGCAATAAAGGCTGGGAAGCTGCCGTAACTGCGATTGAAATGGCGAATTTGACGAAGCAATTCTCTTCCTAATGCTGGCTTATTACCATTTAGAAACACTGCTGCCGCGACTGTTTGCTTTCCTAATTGCTATGACTTTACATGATACAGCGCATGCTGGGGTCGCTTGGCTGCTAGGAGATCGAACAGCTCGTGATAGCAAACGGTTTTCGCTTAACCCCTTGGCGCATCTTGACGTCTTGGGGTTGGCGATGATCGTCTTCGGGCCATATGGCTGGTCCAAGAAAATGCCAGTCGATTCGGACCGTTTTCCCAAGAATAAAAAACTATCGCTTACCATTGTTTATCTAGCGGGACCTCTCACGAATCTTGTACTCGTGCTATTTTTTTGGTGGCTTTACTTCTACTTACCTGCCCTTCTTGGTGCAGCATCGGAATCGCTCGTTGTGGAACAATGGCGTGTATATTTACAATATTGTGTTATCGTTAACTTAATGATTGGACTCATTCATTTGTTGCCGCTCTATCCGCTTGATGGATGGTATATATGGAGAGGGTTTTTCTCGACTCCGAAACAGCGATGGATTGATAGACAACAGATCAAAGCACTTATTCTTGTAATCGTTTTAATGGTGACCCCGATTGGACAATGGGCACTCAGCGGAATTTATCCTTACGCCGTAAAGGTTATTATGCATCTTTATTCACTATGACAAGGGGAAGAACGACATGAAGGTTACCTATAAGTTGGAAGCATTTGAAGGCCCCCTTGATCTATTGCTTCATCTAATTGATAAAAATGAACTCGACATTTACAATATTCCGATCAAAGAAATTACAGATCAATACCTTGGGTATGTACAAGCAATGCAGGAGCTGGAGTTAGATATTACGAGTGAGTTTCTAGTTATGGCTGCCACTCTGCTCTCCATCAAAAGCAAAATGCTCTTACCTAAGCCGCCTGTCATTGAATTTGACGAATATTTTGATGATATGGATGATTCGTTAGACCCACGCGCTGAGCTCGTTGCTAAGCTGATTGAATATCGGAAATATAAATCGATTGCTGATATGCTTCGGGACAAAGAGGTGGAGCGCAGCCTCGTTTACACACGTGAACCCGAGGATTTAACACCGTATCTGCCGGATCTTCAAGAGAACCCGGTGGAAGGGTTGGATGTTGCTGATTTATTGATTGCTTTTCAGCGTACTTTGCGCAAGTTAGCAAACCGAAACGTAGTTGCACGGATCAGACGGGATGAGATCTCGGTAAAGGATCGGATTCGTGAAGTTGTTGATTTGCTTAAAATAAAAGGTGGTAAGCTGTTATTTTCCAAGCTATTCGATTATGAGATGACGCGGGAAGAAATTGTCGTTACCTTTCTAGCTATCCTTGAGTTGATGAAAATGAAGAAAATCACATGCTACCAAAATCAGCTTTTTGAAGATATCGTCATTCAAGCCAAAGAGGAGGGAACCGACCTTGACACTCAACTTCCTACAGATGAAATCGATTATTGAAGGACTTCTCTTCGCCTCTGGCGACGAAGGACTAGATCTCAAGCAACTTGCTGAGGTGATGGAACTTGATGCTTATGTGATTAAAGATCTGCTGAAAGATATGCGGACAGATTTCAAGCGTAAAGGGCGTGGCGTCCAAATTGTAGAAGTTGCTGGCGCATACCAACTGACTACATTAGCGGAGCATGCTCCGTATTTTGAAAGACTTGCTTATACGCCATCACGTTCCTCGCTCTCACAAGCTGCTCTTGAAACGTTATCCATCGTTGCTTATAAACAACCAATCACACGCGTTGAGATCGAAGAGATCCGCGGCGTGAAGTGTGATCGAGCACTCGCTACGTTAACGGGTAAGGACTTAATTACGGAGGTAGGGCGTGCAGATGCAGTGGGTAGACCGATCTTATATGGCACGTCCAAACAATTCTTGGAGTATTTCGGTTTAAATTCGATCCAAGAACTACCAGACTCTGCTAACTTTCAAGGTAGTTTTGATTTGGAAGAAGAAACTCGGATGCTATTCGATCGCTTGAGCGGGGATCAGAAACAATTGACACTAGACGACGTGAGTGACGAACACTCTGAGTAGACCATGTTAGGTTAAAGCTTATCCATACATGCATTTCATTTCCTTTTAGAGGTCATACTAACTCCACCTGCGAGAATTCATCTTGCGCGTGGAGTTTTCGTTCATTTTGACTAAGGAGGCGTAAGTGTTGCTGTGGGTAGGGTTGGCCGTCTTGGTTATCATCATTGCCATTATCGTTGTGCTATGCAGCTTTATGCGCGGTGAGTTTTATTTCTCCCGAGTAAAAGATAATGATACGCTTACCGTGGAGATGCGAGGGTTGTTTGGGCTCGTGCGATACCGTTATGTCATCCCGATCATTCAATTCAAAGGATTTACCCAAGGGATTTTAATTAAGTCTGAAAAAGTGACCCAACATAACGCCAAGCTGAAAGATGAAACGAGAGATCATATTACCAAAGATAAAGTCATCGCCTTTTACGAGGAAGCGAAAGACGTTCTTGTTCATACGCTGAATTTGTATGGTTGGATGAAGATGACCTTAGCTAAAGTGGAGTGCACAGAGCTTAAGTGGATTACTCGTGTAGGTCTTGGTGATGCTCCGGAAACGGCGATAACGACAGGGGCCATATGGGGAATCAAGTCCTCATTGCTTGGCTTTACAATCCGGTATGTGAAGCTAATTGCGAAGCCGCGCATTGATGTGATTCCACAATATAATGAAAAGCAATTTGCAACGGAGTTTCGTTTTGCCGGTCGAATCCGAGTGTGGTTTGCTGTCACAGCTGGCATAAGGCTGTTGTATCGAGCAGCTAAAATTAAAGGAGGTATTCGAACCTGGATCCAGTTTGCGTTGAAGGCGAGAGCTAGATTCAAACCTGCTTCGTGAGTTTTACATAACCCCATGCTAGTAGGGGCATTCTAGAACTGAACCATGATAGTTCTTTAGAGTTCTTGATGTATGAGCTTTCGATGTCAGAAACGTATGATGATAGTGAAAAAACGCTAAGGAGGAATATGAAGATGTCTGAACACCCGATTCAAGGCCTCATGAAAGTCGCCATGGAAAATATAAAAGAGATGGTCGACGTAAACACAATTGTCGGTGACCCGGTCGAAACGCCAGACGGTAGTGTCATTATGCCGATCTCAAAAG
The DNA here is from genome assembly GCF_964253335.1 of Paenibacillus sp. LjRoot56. Classification (NCBI taxonomy): domain Bacteria; kingdom Bacillati; phylum Bacillota; class Bacilli; order Caryophanales; family Paenibacillaceae; genus Paenibacillus; species Paenibacillus sp. LjRoot56. The sequence continues at coordinate 882,706 of NZ_CAXURV020000004.1, read as the reverse complement.
TCGGATTTGGTTTCGCTGCAGGTGGTAGTGAGTTTGTGACAGACTCCGAAATCGAAATCGAAGGCGGAATAAACCGTGGCGACGCACTCAATGCCAAAGTTGCTCTCCCCTTCGGTGGTGGTAGCGGTGGTGGGGTATCCATTACGCCAATTGCTTTCCTTGTTGTAGGTAAGAATGGCGTGAAGGTTGTGCCGTTAGATAATCAAACGCATATCTTGGAGCGCCTAATCGATTCTGCGCCGCAGGTCGTGGACAAGATTCAAAGTATGATCAAGGGAATGTCAGCGAAGCCGCCAGCAGCCGTTTCAACGAATGTCACCAACGTCGAGAATCAGAATTTTATTGTGTAGCCTGTTGTCATTATGAGCTGTCCTTTGAGGACAGCTTTTTTCATGGGCATTCATCAATCGTGAGAGCTTTTTACGACCGTTTTGGCAGAAGTGGGACGCCAGTTAATCAGTTTGATCAGTTGATCCTGCATATACGAAGGTGAATATTTGAATTCACTTTCAATCCAATGAAATATAAGGCCAAGTAAGGCGTGAAGCGAATAAATGCTCAACAACTCTTGATCGATTTCGTTATCTTGATCGGGGTAGAATAGTTCTTCTTGTGTGATTTTTTTTAGGGCGCTAAACATGTTTTCCTTCAGCTTGGGCAGTACTTCACTTTTCATCAGCGTGGTATAGATGGAGGAATTCTGAAAAAAATGATCAAATATCATAACGGACTTAGCAGGCAGTTCTTGAATACGAAATATTTCAACATGTTCATAAGGTGCTCGAAAGGATTGTAGTAATTGCCCAGTTAAATTGGCAATGATATCGTCAAGCAAATCTTCCTTACTCTCATAATTGGCATAGAAAGTCCCGCGATTATAGTTGGCAAATTCTACGATTTCAGTTATTGAAATGGAAGTAAAGGGCTTTTGTGACATCAGCGCCAGCAGGGCTTCTCGAAGAGCGATTTTACTTCGAACGATTCTGCGATCTGTTTTTTTAGTAATTTCTGACATTCATGTTCATTCCTTTTTGGCGTTAGTGAACAAAATCAATCATTTTGTACGTTAGCTAACAAACAAGCGTTTTTTACTGATTGTATCACTTCTGATACTCTATTATACTCCAAGTGTAAGAAGTTCTATAGGCACAATTCAGTGAGTTATTCGCACTAAAATACATGACATTTGGAGGAAATACACATGAAGCTTTCTGGAAAAGTGGCTATCGTTACAGGAGCAGCGTCAGGTATGGGGAAAGCAATCGCAGAGTTGTTCGCAGCTGAAGGAGCTAAGGTTGTCGTGTCGGATCTTCGGGTAGAGGCGGCACAAACGGTTGTTACTGGCATTGAAGCAAAAGGTGGTACAGCGATTGCTGTTGCAGCGAATGTTGCGAAAGAAGAAGATGTTGCACAAATGATTGATACGGCTGTGAAAGAATACGGTACCGTTGATATTCTCATAAATAATGCTGGTATTATGGATAACTTTGTCCCTGCTGGAGATCTTACGGACGAGCTATGGGAGCGAGTTTTCGCTATTAACACAACAGGCGTCATGCGCACAACTCGGAAAGTTCTTCCTATTTTTACAGAGAGAAAAAGTGGTGTCATCGTAAACATAGCGTCTGCTGGCGGACTAAATGGATCCAGAGCGGGTGCAGCGTATACGGCATCTAAACATGCGGTAGTTGGATTCACGAAAAACGTTGGTTTTCAATACGCGAATCTCGGTATCCGTTGTAATGCCATCGCGCCTGGTGGTGTGAGCACAAACATCGGAACAACGATTACAGCTCCAAATCCTTTTGGTATGGAAAGAGCAATGGTTGGCATGGGGTTAAATCCACGAGCAGGTGAGCCAGAGGAAATTGCAAAGGTTGCTTTATTCTTGGCTTCCGACGATGCGAGCTTTGTTAACGGGACTGTGGTTACAGCGGATGCAGGCTGGACAGCGTACTAATCGCGAACTAAATTGAATAAGTAAGTCGTAAACGCCAAGTTGCGTTAATTGAAGGCTGATCCATAAGTAGATTTTCTACTTCTGGATGGCCTTTTTGTTTTGGATCGTTTTCAGGACATATCCCTCGTCCACTCGCATATACTTGTACAAAGTTTCATCAGTGGATTCGCTCAAAAAGTGTACAAGTTCGCTCGTGTAGGAGGATAACCCAACCAATGAAAACCAAAAGCCAGTTCATCGTCATTTGCTGTGCCTTGATTGGATTGTTAATTGCGCCATGGACCTATGTAGAAGCCGCGCCGCCAAGCATTCATACGAATGCAGTCGGTGCTTCGCTCGTTGATGTGGAGTCAGGACGTGTGCTTTATAGCGAAAAAGGGGACACGCCTATGCGTATAGCTAGCTTGACCAAAATTATGACGGCGATCATTGCGATTGAACAAGGCGACCTCACCAGCATGGTCAAGGTCAGTAAGAATGCTTTCGGCAAAGAAGGGTCTTCCATCTACTTGAAGCTTGGAGAAGAAATGCGACTTCATGACATGTTATTTGGACTCATGATGCGTTCCGGTAATGACGCCGCGACGGCAATTGCTGAGCATATTGGAGGTAGTGTTGAAGGGTTCGTCTATTTGATGAACGAGAAAGCGAAAATGCTAGGGATGGATCATTCCCATTTCACGAATCCATCCGGGCTGGACGAAGGTGAAGGTCATCGTTCAAGTCCGAATGATATGGCTAAGCTCACCGCGTATGCGCTCAAGAATAGTGTATTTGCTGACATCGTATCTACAAAGCTGAAAAAAGTACCTAATCCGAATGAAACGTGGGATTACTCTTGGCTCAACAAAAATAAGATGCTTTCCATGTTCGAAGGTGCAGATGGGGTGAAAACGGGTTATACCAAGCTCGCTAAGCGTTGCTTAGTATCTTCGGCTACACGGAACGGACAGCAACTTGTCGTGGTGACTTTGAATGATGGTGATGATTGGGCGGATCACGCGAAGCTGCTTCAATATGGGTTCAATCATTTCCCGCTGCAGACACTGGTGAAGAAAGGCGATGCAATCGAAGGCACCCCTTGGGTAGCAAGCCGAACGTTTAAGTACCCACTCGCAGAAGGTGAATACGCTAGCTTAACGCACCAAGTTAGCTTGGTAGATCCAATGGCGACGGAGTATCGGTTAGCTGAACGCGGTGCACTGCGAATTTCATTGAATAATAATCTGATACAAACGATACCGATCTATGATCCGGCAAACCCATTAATGCAAGTTCCCGAGAAAGCAACATTCTCCTATCAATCGAGCAGTCCTTATAAAGAGACATTGCTGACCAAGTATAGTTATATCTGCAGAATGCTAGTACAGGGGTTATTTCATATATCTGGCTCCATATGGGCGGATTAATTAATAAATTGTAAAGCCAAGTTGTAAGGAGTGCTGACCTATGGTGAATTGGATATGGCTATTTTTTATCGTCGTTGGTTTCCTCGTCGCAGCTATTAATGGTGATGTAGAATCCGTTACACAAGCTGCATTTGATGGGGCGAAGAATGGGGTAACCGTATGTTTCGGTTTAATAAGTGTATTGGTATTCTGGATGGGAATGATGCGTATTGCGGAAGATGCTGGTATTTTGCACAAGTTGGCAAGACTTCTTCAGCCTGTTGTACGCTTCCTTTTTCCAAGTATTCCAAAGAATCATCCTGCGCTTGGCTATATCATGTCGAACATGAGTGCTAATATCCTTGGCTTAGGCAATGCTGCGACTCCGATGGGGATTAAAGCGATGCAAGAGCTTCAGAAGCTTAATCCTAACAAAGAGGAAGCCAGTGCAGCTATGTCCACGTTGCTTGCACTCAATACGTCAAGTATCACCTTAATCCCGACAACACTTATTGCAATAAGGATGAATTTTAATTCGATGAACCCGGCAGAAATCGTAGGTACAACACTCATTGCGACGATCATTTCCACAACAGTGGCCATATTCGTGGATAGATGGTATCGCAGATCTCGCTCACCTATCCCTCCGCTGAAAGGATGAACCAGCATGTACGCACTCGTTTCACTTATTTCAGCATGGGCAATCCCGATCATGATAGTGTTCATTCCCCTTTACGCTGCTTATCGCAAGGTTCCTGTCTATGAGTCATTTGTAGAGGGGGCCAAAGATGGCTTTGACACGGCGATCAAAATTATTCCCCACCTTGTCGGGATGATGGTCGCGATTTCCGTATTTCGTGCATCTGGTGCGATGGACATGATGATAGGCTGGATGCGGCCATTTTTTGAAAGTATTGGTGTGCCTACAGAAGTGCTCCCTTTAGCAATTCTAAGGCCTATCACAGGAGCGGGTTCCTTAGCATTTACGACTGATTTAATCGAGCAATTTGGTCCGGATTCCATGATTGGGCGGATTGCCTCAACGGTACAAGGGAGCACAGACACAACTTTATATGTGATAACTGTCTATTTTGGCGCGATTGGAATTCGGAAAGCTGGCTATGCGCTCAAAGTGGGATTAATTTCGGATGCTGTTGGCTTTATCGCTTCTCTTGTTATTTGTTATTTCGTGTTTTCATAAATGGCAGGCACGTAATGGCACCTGAATAGCCATCATTCTGTCACCTTCTGTCAGTTATTGTGGGTTGCCGCTTGAGATTTGTGGTTAAGTCCGTTATCATTAGCTTGAGGTGAAAGCGGATAATGGAAAGACTGCAAAAGGTATTAGCCGAAGCTGGGATCGCATCCCGCCGGAAATGTGAAGAAATCATTACAGCGGGACGCGTGCAAGTGAACGGTGAAGTCGTCACGACGCTGGGTGTGAAAGTGAATACAGCTGAAGATGAGATAAGGGTTGATGGACGTGCGATAGGTCAACAGAAGAAGATCTATGTCATTTTAAATAAGCCCAAAGGTGTTATTACGAGTGCAACGGATCCCGAAGGCCGTAAGGTTGTCACTGATTTCTTGCCAGGAATCAGAGAGCGTGTATATCCGGTCGGTCGACTGGATTATGATACGGAAGGCCTGCTCATTCTAACGAATGACGGTGAGTTCGCACATCTGCTTACACATCCGAAGCATCATGTACCGAAGACATACCAAGCAACTGTCAAAGGAGTGCCACACGGCACGTTATTAGATAAGCTCAAAATGGGCATACAGTTAGAAGATGGTATGACTGCACCTGCTGAGGTCGAGTACGCAGATGTGAATATGGAGAAGAATGAGTCTGTCATTCAAATCACTATCTATGAAGGTAGAAACCGCCAAGTCAGACGGATGTTTGAGGCGATTTCGTTCCCAGTAATCAAATTAAAACGGATTAAATTCGGTCCCATCTTCTTAACTGGCCTGGCAAGAGCGAAGTATCGCCACTTGACGCCCAAAGAGGTTGAAGAGCTTAGGAACGAAGCTCTAAGGACACATAACGTTCAAAAAGGCCAATAAGAATTGGCCTTCTTTTCGTTATAATAAGGGTATAATTCGATATGCAAAAACTAACATTGTCGACAAAGCGAAGGTGATTAACATTGGGTCGTAATAAAAAGTGGGTACAGATTGGGATCTTTGCAATCGTGCTCATTATTGGTGTGTTTACGATTATTACAAATTTGTCTGCTTCAGCAAGCAAGAAATACCCGCAGCAAGGGGAGAAAGCGACGAACTTCTCCTTGGTTGGATTAGATGGTCAAACGCACGAGCTCTCTGATTACAAAGGGAAGGTTGTGCTAGTGAATTTCTGGGGTACATTTTGTCCACCATGTAAAGAAGAAATGCCTGATCTGCAGAAGCAATACGATAAGTGGAAGAGCCAAGGAGTCGTTTTCTTAGAAGTGAATGTGGACAAGAATAAAGTAACGGTCCAGGGCTTCATGGAGCAATACAAATTAAATATGCCAGTGCTGTTAGATGCCAATGAAGTTGTGCGTAAATTATATGGTGTAATGGACTATCCAACAACCTTCTTCATAGGGACAGATGGCAAAATTGCTGTGAAAAAAATTGGCCAAATGGAAGAGTCATTTATTGATGAAACGATATCTAGCTTGGTCAGTAAATCGTAATTTATAAGTCGTACACATGTTCAACGTTTTTAGGAGGTCATCATGTTCTACAATACCAAATGCGATTGCGGACATCAGAACCCCACAGGTACTACGCTGTGTGAATCCTGTGGGAATCCGCTGATCGATATCGATGGCAGAGACATTCTGGAAATGCGCTATGATGGGATGGCCAGACGGTCTCAGAAGTCCAATCCTTCTCTGCTCGATAAAGTCTGGAATTTCTTCTCTTCAGTGAAAATAGCCGTTTGGATCATTTTCATTACATTGCTCGCTTCAGCTGTAGGTACGATATTTCCGCAAGAGAATACCTTTCTGGACATGGATCCATCTCAATATTACAGCGAAAACTATGGGGAACTAGGGAATATTTATCATGCCCTTGGCTTTTCTCATACCTTCAGCTCATGGTGGTTCATCACGTTGCTATTCATGATTGGAACTTCGCTAGTCATTTGCAGTTTGGATCGTGTTCTTCCCTTATATAGGGCGTTGTCTAAGCAACAAATACGTAAACATATCAATTTTCTGACTAGGCAAAATGTCACACTTGTTACAGATTTGCCTGCGGGAACGGATGAAATCGCTTGGACGAATAAGCTGGGTACGCTTTTGCGTAAAAAGAATTACCGCATACATACCGATGGCTCTGCATTACTTGCTGAAAAATATCGCTTTAGCCGCTGGGGGCCCTATATCAATCATATTGGACTCATTATCTTTTTAATCGGTGTGCTTATGCGCGGGATTCCTGGCTGGCATATGGATCAATACATGAGCATCCTTGAAGGTGAAACCAAGCCCATCCCGCATACTTCGTACTACATCAAGAATGAGAAATTTACACTCACGTTGTACGATGAACAAGAGCTTCCTGAAAGCATCAAAGCCAAAGGTCAGATCGTTCCGAAGACGTATGAAACGCAAGCTGTCTTGTATCATTGTACCGCGAACTGCGGGGATGGGGCAGAAGCGCCAGTACTGGAGGAAGTTCATAAGGCCAATATCATTGTGAATCATCCATTGGATTACAAGGGTCTGCAAGCATATCAGTTTGATTATAAAGCAACACCACTGCTGATCTCGGTGAAGCCTACACTAAGCAATCCAACTACGGGTGAGACATATGGCAGCTTTGATCTACCTATGAATAATCCGAAAGAGTCCTATCAGGTAGGTGCCTATACACTTACGCTGAAAGGTTTCTTCCCTGAGTTTGGCATAGAGAAGGGGCAACCAATTTCCAAATCGAATGAGCCGAAAGCGCCAGCCTTTATTTTTAGCATAACTGGACCAGGGCTAGCTGAAAAAGGGGAACCTTATCTGTATTTCCCGAGACAAATCGATAAGGAAACGTTCTCACAAGATACCATTAACGGTGCGATTAGTCAGAAGCTAAAGATTGCGGTTGGTTCCATGGAAGGTGTTCAATTTGCCAATTACACGACATATTTGAACATACGAGTGGATAAAGCAATGCCATATATCTGGGTTGGCTCTGCGATCTTTATGATTGGTGTCATTATGGGCTTCTATTGGCAGCATCGACGCATTTGGATTCGAATTGATGAGGGCAAGTTGACGCTCGGCGGCCATACGAACAAGAACTGGTTTGGACTGCGAAATGAAGTTGCCGCAGCTCTAAATAAGAATGATCTGGACGTTTTACCGAAAACATTAGCAAATGGAGGAAACCAGGGGTGAATGTAAACTCTGTTAGCAGTACCTTTCTACTCATCGCTTTTTTTGTATATTTGCTCGCATTCTTCCTGTTTGTTCTTTCGATAACGGGTAAAAGGTGGAGCAACCGGAAGCCGGAAGACCATACGAGGCAATGGGGGTTCGTTGCTTTTATTACTTCGGTTGTCGGGTTTGCTTGTCATGTGACATTCTTCTTCACACGATGGGCTGAAGGGGATCATATCCCTACTTCCAATATGTATGAATTTATGACATTCTTAGGGATGATGATCATGTGTGCTTTCTTGATCGTATATCTTATCTATCGGACTCCGGTACTAGGTGTCTTTGCACTTCCGATTGGCTTTATCATTATTGCCTATGCTTCCGTTTTCCCTAGTGAAGTACAGCCATTGATTCCTGCGTTGCAGAGTTACTGGTTGAAGATTCACGTAACAACTGCGGCTACCGGAGAAGCTTTCTTTGCTGTTGGTTTTGCCGGTGGATTAATGTATCTGCTTCGAGCCGTTGACTTTACAGGGACGACGAAGACCGATAAGAAGGAACAAAGAGGTGTTGAGCTTACCTTATTCTTTATCCTTATGCTCGTTGCATTTATTGCCTCGATTTTTACATTTAATGGATCAGGTTACAAAGCAGTATTCTCCAAAGATGTGATTGTTACGAATGCTCAAGGTGTACAGGAAACCAATCATACGACAGAAACCTACGTACTGCCTCCAATTGTACAGCCGTATGATACGAAAGTCGTAGAAATGAAGTCATTCCTTGGGATGTCTGAACCCTTATTTACAGCGCCATCTTGGATGGAAGGGGCTAGTGCAGGTCGTAAATTAAATACCGTCATTTGGTCCATTCTTGGTGGTCTCATTCTTTATTGGCTAGCACGCCTAGTGGCTCGTAAACCATTGGGAGCAGCGATTGGCCCAGTTGTAAAAGGGATGGATGCGGAAGATCTAGATGAAATCAGTTATCGCGCTATTGCGATTGGCTATCCGATCTTTACCCTGGGGGCACTCATCTTCGCGATGATTTGGGCTCAGGAAGCATGGGGCCGTTTCTGGGGATGGGATCCGAAGGAAGTATGGGCATTGATAACTTGGTTATTCTATGCAGTATTCCTTCATCTTCGTCTTTCAAAAGGTTGGCAAGGTAAGAAATCCGCTTGGTTAACTGTAATTGGATTTATCGTCGTTATGTTTACATTAGTAGGTGTGAACTTAGTCATAGCTGGACTGCATTCTTATGCAGGTGTTTAAACATAAGTACGTACATTAATAGAGGATGTGACGCTAAGATGGAATTGAAGCCAAGTATACTCGTTGTTGATGATGAAGAACGTATTCGCCGATTACTCCGTATGTATTTAGAGAAGGAAGGTTATCTGATTGAAGAAGCGGAAGACGGTGAAACCGCTTTGCGAATGGCTACCGAAACCGATTTCGATCTGATCTTGCTTGATGTGATGCTGCCTGGCATTGATGGCATTGAAGTCTGTGCACGCCTTCGTCAAGTGAAGTCCACACCAGTCATCATGTTAACAGCGAAGGGTGAAGAGACGAATCGTGTGAGTGGATTTGAAGTTGGTGCGGACGATTATGTCGTCAAACCGTTCTCACCGCGTGAAGTGATTTACCGTGTGAAAGCGATTCTTCGTCGTTCTTCAGCGACAGCGTATTTATCCAAAGATGCAAGTTCAAGCAATAATATTGTATTCCCGAACTTGATTATTGAGCATGACGCACATCGTGTGACAGCTGGTGGTCAGGAAGTTGCCCTAACACCGAAGGAATATGAATTGCTTCATTACTTGGCTGTTTCACCTGATAAAGTTTTTTCTCGTGAAGAGCTGCTCAAGGATGTTTGGAACTACGAGTTTTTCGGTGACTTACGTACTGTAGATACGCATGTAAAGCGACTTCGTGAGAAATTAAACAAAGTATCCCCGGATGCTGCAGCGATGATTACGACAGTATGGGGTGTAGGCTACAAGCTAGAGGTGCCTAAATAAGTGTTTATTTTCAGAAGTGTCGTAGGTAAACTGTGGTTAACAATTATAGGCCTAGTTGGGGTTGTCTTGCTCATACTGGGCTTTTTTCTTGTCAATTATATGGAAAATTATTTTGCGCAAGCAACGGATCAGCGCGAGAATATGAAAGAAGTGGCAGTTAAGTTTTCAGAGGAAGCAACGACGCATATGTACAACGAGCAATTTTATCAATTAAGTAATGAGTTGCTCAGCTTTCAAGATTCAAGAATGCTTGTGATTTCTACGGAAATGAAGGAAATGGCCATCCCGCGAACCAACGGAAGTCAGTTAGCTGAATTCCATGTATCTGATTTCTATACAGAAGATGAACTGAAGCCTGTATTTGCCGGCCAAACAATCGATAAGCAAATTAATAAATCGCGCACAGGCCGCTTTGATGCAGGTGCGGAATACCTTGTTGTGGCCGTACCGCTTTTCAATTTGGAGGGTGGTATTGTAGGGGCGACATTGCTTTATCAATCCCTGCAGTCGTTAGAAGCCACACAATCGTATATGTTAAGATTGTTTGTTTATGTGTCCATTGTTGGTTTTCTCATGACAACTTTCTTCGCCTTCTTCTTGTTCTCACAAATTACGAGACCGCTGCAGCAATTGAAGAAAGCAGCGGATTTCATCACGCATGGGGAATATGGTACGCGTGTCCCTATTCTTTCCAAGGATGAGATTGGAGAGCTTGCCAAAACCTTTAATCACATGGGGGAAAAGGTGCAGGAAAGTATTCATGCCCTCAGTCAGGAGAAAGAACATCTATCGAGCATTCTACGAAGTATGACCGATGCGGTGATCACCCTGGATGTGAATGGATCTGTGATGCTAAGCAACCCGCAAGGGGAGAAAATCGTAGAAGAGTGGAGTACGATTGAGTGGTCGGATGATGAAGGTGAGCCAAGACGTTTCCCAAAACCAGATACTGCACTTGGCGATTGGGGACTTATGAGCTTCAGCAATCCAAACACGTTACCGATCCCTGTACCCCTGATTCCGCTCTTTGAAGCGGTTGTCGATGAGTCAGCAGAGGCCGCTACAAAGCTTCATGTGCAAAATGGCGTGTGGTCCGTGGCAATGACGCCTCTCTACTCCAGGGATCAAGTGCGCGGCGCTGTGGCCGTTCTCCGTGACGTGACGGAGGAGGAACGACTCGATAAGCTGCGCAAGGACTTCGTGGCGAACGTCTCGCATGAGCTGCGTACGCCGATCTCGATGTTGCAGGGCTACAGTGAAGCCCTGCTGGATGATATTCCTTCCACGCCGGAAGAACGCGTGGAGCTGGTGCAGGTCATTCACGACGAGTCGCTCCGCATGGGGCGCCTCGTCCGTGATCTTCTCGATCTGGCGCGGATGGAAGCCGGCCATCTCGAGCTTTCCTTCAGGGAGGTCGAAATCGACTCCCTGGTGAGGCGCATGCACCGCAAATTCGCGGTGCTGGCCAAAGAGCGCGGCATCGCGTTAAGCGTGACGCTGCCAGACGAGCCGCTCATCCTGCAGCGTGCGGATGAGGATCGTTTGGAGCAGGTGCTGACGAACCTGCTCGACAACGCGTTCCGGCATACGCCTGCAGGGGCGCGTATCGCCTTGAAGGCGGAGGCGTGCCTCTCGAAGGATCGGCCCGCGATCCGAATCGAGATCGCCGACGAGGGGCAGGGAATCCCTGCCGAGGATCTGCCGTTCATCTTTGAACGCTTCTACAAGGCGGACAAGGCGCGTACGCGTGGATCTTCTGGGGGAACTGGACTTGGCCTTGCGATCGTCAAGAACATTATTGATTCCCATCATGGGACTGTCACGGTACAAAGCACATGGGGGCAAGGCAGCACATTTACGATCTGCTTGCCTTGTGAACATAAATAAACAGAAAATTGTGCGAATTTCGACACATAGTAAAAGGCGAATGCTGAGTTATCACTCGGCATTCGCCTTTATTTGTAGAATATTCAGATAAAATCTTGTTGTTCGTGAAACAATTTGTGCTTATTTTAAAGCGTAAGTGCACGAACATTTACGATTTCATCTTGTTTGGTAAGCTCGGCCAATACCTCAGCAGGAGCCGTTTTATCAATCGTCAGTACCATGATTGCGGAACCGCCAATCACTTTACGTCCTACTTGCATTGTTGCAATGTTGACTTGATTGCTTCCGAGAAGTGTTCCAACGCGTCCGATAATACCTGGTTTATCGTTGTGAGAAATTAACAACAAGTTACCCTCAGCTGCGAAGTCAACTGGATACTGATCGATACGCACGATGCGCTCGCCAAAGCCAGCTAGTAATGTTCCAGCAAGTGTTTTTTCCTCTTGTTTCGTTTTAACCGTCACCGTAACGAGGTTAGTGAAGCTATTTGATGCATTTGATGTTTGCACAACGATGTTAACACCGCGTGATTTGGCCAGATGCATAGCATTAATGATATTGATGGATTCCAATTGATTTTGGAAAATACCTTTTACAATGTAACGTGTTAATGGGCTTGTATCTACATCCATTAAGTCGCCTGCATAGTTAACTACGATTTCAGATACCGCACCTTGAGCGATTTGTCCAAGGACAGAACCGATTTTTTCACCCAGACTGAAGTATGGTTGTAGTTTGTTTAATACATCCGCAGGAACAGGAGGCATATTGACAGCATTCTTAAATGGCTCATTACGAAGAATATGAAGAACTTCCTCGGAAACGTCGATTGCTACGTTTTCTTGTGCTTCGATCGTCGATGCACCAAGATGAGGTGTTACAATCACTTTTGGATTCGATAGGAAAGGGTGATCCTTCGTTGGAGGCTCGACTTCAAATACGTCGAAAGCTGCACCTGCAACGATTCCTTGATCAATTGCTTCAACCAACGCTAGCTCATCGATAATTCCACCGCGGGCACAGTTGATGATGCGAATGCCTGGTTTCATTAATTCAAATTGTGGTTTCGCGATCAAGTGACGCGTTTCCGGTGTAAGTGGCGTATGAACAGTAATGAAATCTGCTTTTGCTGCGATTTCGTTAACTGAACCTAGCTTTACGCCCATTTTCTCAGCACGCTCTTCAGTCAAGAATGGATCATAGCCGATAACTTCCATGCCAAATACTTTCGCACGTTTCGCAACTTCACTACCGATACGTCCCATACCGAGTATACCTAGTGTTTTGTTGCGAAGCTCAACGCCGATGAATTTACGATCCCATTCGCCGCCAACTGTTTTCTTGTAAGCTTGTGGAATCATACGAGCTGTTGCCATCATCATGGCGAAAGTAAGCTCACAAGTGGCAATTGTGTTACCGTCAGGTGCATTAATAACGATAATCCCGCGTTTTGTTGCTGCTTCCAAATCAATATTGTCAACACCAACACCTGCGCGGCCAATTACTTTAAGCTTTGTACCAGCATTCATGATTTTCTCTGTTACTTTTGTTTGGCTACGAACTAAGAGGGCATCGTACTCACCGATAATGGCAATGAGTTCGTCTTCAGATAGACCAGATTGCTTAACCACTTCAACATCAGCTGCATCATAAAGCATTTGAATTCCCATGTCACTAATTGGATCGGATACTAGAACTTTGAACATAATTCGGTTCCTCCTTAGATTTGAACATAAAAAAACTCCCAGCCCTCGGATACAGACAATTAGCCTGTAGCCAAAGGGACGAGAGATTGCTTTCGTGGTACCACCCTAGTTCGCTGCCCATTCGCATGGGTAGCCTCATTTGGTCTTGCGACCTGGAACTGTAACGTGTTCCTAACCCGATTGCATCTACTACCGTTCAATGCAATAACTCTGGAGTGCTCCGCAATTTGTTCGCTACCGGTTCTCACCAACCACCGGTTCTCTGAAAGCTACTTTATTTGCTTGGCTCCGTCAACGCTGTACTGTGATATAGAATTTTAAATAGATTACCATGCGTTCGAAATCGTGTCAATACATGTCGAACGATTTTCACTTTTACGTCATAAATGTTCGGATTGACACTCAATAAGAAGCTTTTCGTTTATTTTATAGCAAGAATGTTCAGAATGCAATGACATTTTGCTTATATTTGAGGCTCATTTTCATGTATGGTACAGTGAATGTTAGGATCTTAACTAAAGAAAGCAGGAGTGTGTACCTAAATGGAAATTAAGAGCATTTATCCCCAAATTTTTCTCCAAGCTGTCGACCAAAAAACACTAGGAAATAGTGTCATCATTGATGTAAGGGAACCCCATGAATGGGATTACTATCATATGGAAGAAGCCAAATTAATTCCCATGCAGCAAATTCCACTCCGTATGGGTGAGCTTCCAGAAGATGAAGACATTTATATCGTTTGTGCACATGGGATGCGCAGTCTACGTGTTGCTGAATATTTAAAAGAAAACGGTTTTGAGCGTGTCATTAATGTAGACGGGGGAATGGCTGCTATTGGCATGTTCCGCGGCTTCCAATACGACTAAATAGAAAAAGCTGATGACTTCGTCCATGAGGACCAAATCTTCAGCTTTTTTCTTAATTTACATCTGAAAAGAAAGGTAATTGAGGCAGTGTTTCATTGGAATACCATTTCGCTTTGCCTTTGACGAAGTCTCCTGTGCGAACAGCATTCGTGCTGAGTAATAATTCCATGGTTTGATTCACATCATTCACATTTAATTTTTTGGCTTGGCCGGATGCGATGAATTCATCAATTCTTATCGTTAAATCCTGCGGATAAAAAGGCGAGAATGCTTTGTTTTTCAATAATTTAGCGGTGATATATACATTCTTTACGTTGAAATTCATTGCGCGCCACTGATCAAGATTGGCTGTATTATTAGGATCGAAATATTCAATGTCCGGATCCATAGTGCCGTTCCAGACAAGGATGGAGTCAAAGTAATTTTTCTGCGCAGTTAAGGCTTGTGTTTTGGCTTCAAGGAAGTATGCATCCTTCTGGATGGCATCTAATAGCTGTGCGTGACTTTGTGCATTCGCTTTGGACTGATAGTTACTTAATGCATCAGTGAATAGCTTCAAGCTCTTCAGATAGCCTTGGTGTGACTGTACAAGTAAGGGTGAAGAGGCAGGCATGTTCTTACTTTGGAGCGTATTGTATTTATCAGCTGCAATTTTACTTAGCTCTTTCAGGACTGCGGAAGCGTCAACAGTTGCATTATCCATCTCGATTTGACTCAATAATTCAAACCATTTATTCTGAAATTCCCTAAAGGGTAAAAAGATGGTATGGTAATATGACACAAGCACTTGTTGATCATAAGCGCCTACTTCGGGGACTGATGACGCTTGATCAGCATGCATGATTTTATCATATTTTAAATCGGATTTCGTTTGTCCTAATCGCAAGCCATAGAAAAAAGCGCCAAGGATACAGACCAGCATAAAGATAAACATGAGGGCAAATAAATAATCAGTGCGGGTAAGACGCTTCTCCATAAATCAAGCTCCTTGTTGTCTCTTATAGTTGTTTTAGTATAGGTCAATCAGCATGAAAAAGGAATATTATAAGGAAATGAGGCTGCTTCCTTTGAAAAAATTCGATTTTAAAAACCTTCGTATTGGGAAAGTTGATATCAATGAACTGAATGACAAAACTTTATTGCTGAATCTTTATATTACACAACTGCTTACGCTTATTATCGGAATTATCATCCTATTATTTCAGAGTAATTCAAAGATTCTTTCTGCGTTGTCGTTTCAAGGTGGTTGGCCTGTCCTCATTTGGGGTTGTTTATTTGCTGTAGTTGTCCTTGGTATTGACCTGCTTATTTCAAGATGGGTACCCAAAGAAGTATCTGATGACGGTGGCATTAATCAAATGATTTTTGGGAATAGGGCCATTTGGCATATTGCACTTATTTCATTCGTCGTATCAGTCTGTGAAGAGGTCCTATTTCGTGGTGCGATTCAACATGCCTGGGGACCTTACTGGACTAGTATTTTATTTGCCGCAATTCATGTTCGCTATCTGCAGCATTGGCTCATGACAGGGATGGTATTTTGTATTAGCTATGGCTTAGGTTGGATTTACCTTCATACGGGAAGCCTATGGACACCAATTATTGCTCACTTTATGATTGATATGGTGATGGGTTGCATACTTCGGTTTGGCAAGGAGGAAGATCAAGGTTCATGAGTGTTGGAGAAAGAGTAGCTTCGCGTTCGAATCCTGACGTGGAGGAGAAACAAGAGGATGATACCTATTTACCGCCGCGTAGAGCCGTACACCCTTCGGAGCAAGGCAAATGGACGAATCTTTTCTATATGACATTACTTTGGTTATTTATCGCTTTAGTTGTGAGTTTAACTGTTTGGGGGATCAAGTACTCAAATTCTTCGTTGTAAAAAATAAAAAGAGCCCTACGTCGCTACGAACGAAACATTCGCGGCAGCGTAGGGCTCTTAGTTCATTCCTATCTCATTTCTAATTCAATGGCATTGGGATCAACAAACGTATAACCTTTTTCCTCGAGCTTCGTGAGCAACGTATCAAGCGCAGCTACTGTCCATGGGAGCTCATGCATGAGAATATTGCTGCCGTTGTGAAGCTGCCCCATCACATTCTCAATGACTTTATTGGAATCATTATTCTTATTCGTCATGTCCCAATCTAATGAACCATTCGACCATGTCATGTAAAGCATTTTGTTATTTTTAATTTTCGACTTCAAATAATCATTACCTGAGCCAAATGGAGGACGGAAAAATTGTGGGGACTGACCCGTAATTTCTTTCACAATTTGCCCAACATCGTCAACTTGTTTATCAATTTTATCATTCGGCATATCTTTCATATTGTCGTGATCCCAAGCATGATTACCAATGATATTGCCGCTTTCGTGAACAAGTTTTACGAGCTCAGGCTTTTGCTTTATACGATAACCGTTCATGAAGAAGATGGCCTTCGCCTTATGTTTGTTCAAGATATCAATAAGAGATTGATTCATCGCTTGTTCTTTAGGTCCATCATCAAAGGTTAATAAGACGACTTTTTTATTACCATTGGGGTCATTGGGCACGATATCATAGTTTTTGTTCATATGGTAGGTCTTTTGTACTACTTCTTGAACGGGAGCAGTTGGTGTTGGTGAAGGTGTGGGTGTAGGAGCCGCGGTGGGGGTTGGAGATTCACTTGGGCTTGATGTCACTTGAACAACTGGCGCTACACTTGTAGTCGCAGCAGGACTTGTTTCGGTTTGATCTGCACTGCAGGCAGCCAATAGAAGCATGACTGTTAGGAATAGTGTGCTTGCTTTCTTTTTCATAATTCGTATTCTCCTCAGATCCTTACATGGTGGTCATCCCTTATAGTACCACAATTAAGACCATAATTCGCAGATGTCAATTCTCCTATGTTTTCCTTCTTCAGTTGTGTATGACCACTTCTAAACTCGCACAACCTAGAAAGGATTGATACTACTTATCATGGAGGGAGATCCAATGAAATTAGGAACATTTATGCTTGGTGGCATTGCAGGCGCGGCTGCTGTTATTTATCTCAATCGTAAAAGTAAATCCATGCTTTTCTCAGCATTTAGCTCATCTAGTCAATCGATGGGCAATGTCATGGATAAGGCCAAAGAAACGTTCACAAGCAAATCTGTTGGAGAATCTACAGCCCGAAATTTCTCCTCGACGAGTACAAATGGCTTAAACCAAGTAGAGAAAATCGTCAAAGAAGACCCGAGTTTGAAGGCAACTGTCAATGAAATCCTGCAGGATAATAAAATAAGCAGCGCAACAATACAATAAAGATAAGCGCTCAGCACAGTCTGGCATACCCACGGGGCCGGCTGTGCTTTTTCTTTTTATACATAACTTAAGCGTGCAATTACAAAGATTTAGTGTTAACATGATAGGTGAAAACAATAGATGGATGCATGTCCATTTATTGATTAGTGGTTCACCTTTTTATTTTTCTAACATATTCTGATTGAAATAAGGTGACCATGCTTTCGATGCAAGCTTTCCAGTTGGAGAGCTCAAAGGAGGATCCTATCATGAAAATAGAACGCTTAAGTCAGGATAAGATACGGATTTTCCTAACATTCGATGACTTAACTGAACGTGGAATTCAAAAAGACGACATGTGGAGAGAAATTCCGAAAGTGCACGAGTTGTTTAGTGAGATGATGGATCAAGCCTATTCGGAGCTCGGATTTGACCCGTCCGGTCCCCTTGCTGTTGAGGTATTCGCCCTCCCAGCGCAAGGTATGGTTGTCATCGTCACTAGAGGCAAGCTTGATTTGTATGCGAGTTCTGATGCGTATGATGATCATGAAGCTGAAGAAGTGTACGAAATGGAAGTTACGCTTGAACAAAGCGATCTAATCTCCTATGCTTTCCGTGATTTTGAAGATCTGCTGCGTGTATCCAAAGTAATTAATCCCCTTCTGATGGAAGGCGGTACCCTGTATTCGTACAAAGGGAAATATATTTTACAGCTAGAACCTGTAGATCTTGAAGAAACCAAGTATCAAGCTCTTATTGCTGTCTTGTCTGAGTTCGGTGAAGCTTCTTCAGTGACCTTGGCTGTTCTTGAGGAATACGGGAAAACCATCATTGCAGATGATGCCGTTAAGGTGCTCTGCCGCCATTTCAAATAATTGGGACTCACGTCCTGATGCATGAGAATGAAACAAGCATCTCCCAAAAACAACCGTTTTTGAGGATGCTTGTTTTGTTTTCCATAATACGCAACTAAGGTCGTTTGTGTTACACGTAGAAATGTCTAGACAGAACGACTATAATAGAGGTATGTATTCAAAAAAGAGGGGAGCTGGAACATGCATATCGTGCCTATTTTATTGGCAGCCATAGCGCCAGGTCTCTCATTGCTCGCCTACTTTTATCTGAAGGATCGGTACGAAACAGAACCTATCCATTTAGTGATACGGATGTTTCTTTTTGGTGTACTACTCGTTTATCCGACGATGGTTCTACAGAACGCATTTATCCAGGAGTTCGGCAATGGCACGATCATGACATCTTTTTTTCTCTCAGGAGGAATTGAAGAGTTTCTGAAGTGGTTGTTACTGTATCACTTGATTTTCCGTCATGAAGCCTTCGATGAGCCATACGACGGGATTGTGTATGCGGTGGCTGTCAGTCTTGGCTTTGCAACCTTGGAGAATATTATTTATGCATTCTTGCATGCTTCCTCTTTCTCGGCACTGATGCTTCGTGCGCTATTGCCAGTCTCGGGACACGCTTTATTTGGTGTCATGATGGGGTATTACATGGGCAAGGCCAAATTCGTTCCTCATAAGCAAAATAGGTATTTATGGATATCCCTGTTGCTGCCAATTGCTTGGCACGGTGCATTTGATTATATTTTGCTTATATTCACAAACAACTGGATTTGGATTATGATTCCGCTTATGACTTTTCTATGGTTACGGTCGATATGGCGTGTAGATCGTGCTAATGCACACTCTCCTTTACGCGTTGTAACTGTCGATGAGAAGATTAAAATGGGATGATTTGGGTCATAATGACTGTATATTTGTTGAACTCCATTACATGGAATGGGGAAAGACCGGGAGGGTATACATGTCATTAACGACGCGCGTGAAAGTGAAGATCCGATGTCGGTTATGTGGTGAGAAGTTCGTATTGCGAGGCAAGAAGGAAAAAGACAAGATTGAAACTGGATTTCGGCAATGCATATGCAGTAATGAGCACGATTTTGAAATAGAAACCGAAAGTTAGCAAGAGGCCATTCTTCCGAATAGGCCTTTTTTTGTATGTACAAATCGATAAACGCCATTGTCCTATAAAGGGATGGAGTAGCTGTTTATTTTGTGACAATCTTGTATAAACCTGCCTCCACGCGTAAAAACTAAGCGCAAGATTGGGTATGAAAGGAGCAGTTCTGTGTATAAAAGATTAAGTATCGTCATGTTTCCATTTCTACTGCTGGCTTTAATCGGGGCTTCTGTGTGGGGGTATTTGGAACACCAAGAAAAGAATACGATATTAATTAAAGCGGAGAATCAGTATCAACGCGCGTTTCATGACCTGTCCTTTCACATGGATAAGCTACATACGGAATTAGGCAATACATTGGCGGTAAATGAAACTTCGGAACCATCCTACCGGAAAGGGTTGGTTAATGTTTGGCGTTTAACAAGTCAAGCGCAGAGTGACATCACACAATTGCCTTTAATGCTGCTGCCTTTTAACAAAACGGAAGATTTCCTAGCGAATATGGCTAATTTCTCTTACCGCATGTCTGTTCGCGATATGACGAAACAGCCTTTAACCGAAGCGGAAATGAAAACGTTGAACACCTTGTATGCACATTCTGCTGATATAACTAAAGAAATTAGGGGTGTGCAAAATAAAGTAATTGCAAATAATTTGCGTTGGATGGATGTGGAGACGGCTCTCGCATCTGAAAAAGAAATGCATGACAATGCGATTATCGATGGCTTTAAGATTGTGGACAAACAAGTAGGTGGATATGATGAGTTGAATTGGGGGACAGGCAGTTTAAATGTGTTCTCCAAAAATGATGTCAAAATGCTGACGGGCAATGATATGACGGCAGATCAAGTTAAAAAGAAAGCTATTGATTTCCTTGGCGTAAAAGATTCTAGTGGCATTAAAGTTGTCGAGAACGGCGGAAGTGCACCTGAATTTCAAAGTTATAGTGTTGTTATTCCAAGCAATGATGCTTCCAAAACGGATACACAAATGGATTACACCAAAAAAGGTGGTCACCTGATCTATTTTATGAAGACACGTGATGTACCAGCTGCGAAATTTAATCTTCGTCAAGCAAGAGATATTGCGAATGAATTTCTGGATCAGCATGAGTACAAGGATTTAAGTGCAATTAGTTACGATCAATATCAGAATACAGCGACCATTCTGTTCGCAAAGAAAGAAAATAATGTCACCATATATCCGGAACAAGTTACAGTTAAAGTTGCTTTAGATACCCTTGAAGTAACGGGGCTACAAGCGACCAATTATATTTATTCACAGAAGAAACGCAATATTGGTCAACCGAAAATTACAGTAGACCAAGCACGTAAACAACTGAGTTCTAAAATGAAAGTGACTGGCGAATCGCTTGCGATTATTAAAAATGATTTGGACGAAGAAGTGCTCTGTCATGAATTTATCGGCACAATGAATAACAATATCTATCGTGTTTATGTAAATGCAGATGTGGGCATGGAAGAGAAAATAGAGACAATTCGTCAAGATCAAGCGGAAGCTGCAAAAGGAAAATCATAGGAAGAGGAGGCAGGATATCATCCTGCTTCTTTTTTTTCTATCTAAATGGTGAGGTCATGGTATAATTAATGCATATTACTTCGCGGAGGTGCGGAAATTGCTTCCTAAGGTCAACCAGATTTTACATATGCAAATGAACAGTATTGATGAAGAAGAGTCCAAAATCGAATATAAGTCTAGAATTGCGGATGTGACAGAAAGCGCGATTATCATTGAAATCCCTTTGAATGAAAAGACAGGACGATTGAAAAAACTTTATCAAGGTGATGAGATTAGTGCTCATTTCCTAGGTCAAGGCGGTGTGAAGCATTATTTCACAACAGAAGTTGTAGCTTTTACGGAGGATGTTATTCGCTTGATCGAACTAAGACTCCCAGAGTTAAGTGCGATTACGCAAATACAACGCAGGAATTTCCTTCGAGTTTTAGCAGAATTAGAAATCGCCGTGAAGCTGAACGACCAGATCCAATTTATTGGATTGACGGATGATGTTGGCGGTGGAGGTATTTCATTTATTTGTGATGGTCATATTCCGATAGGCTTAAATGCAATCATATCTTGTTGGGTACTTGCGCCATTCAAAAATGGCACGATCGAGCATATTCCGTTTACAGGTGAAGTTGTACGCGTGAAAGGTACGGAGACGGGTAAGCAATTAGTCATGATTCGATTCGCAGAGATCGCGGATAGAGAGCGGCAGAAACTGATTCGTTTTTGCTTTGAGAGACAAATGGATTTTCGCAAACGCTAGGGATTGAGACATAAACGCTAAGGGTATACTGCTATGCATATCGGATGCTAGCGGGAGCGTGATCTCATGTCCAAGGAACCAGAGACAGAACCATATGAACAGTTATTTTTGCGCTTTTCTGCGAAAGTAGAGAAGGTCATTATTAGAGCTGTAATTTTCGTTATTATATTGCTAGTTTGTGTACAAGCATTACTTCAAAATGCGTATATTCGCAAGCATTTCACACGTGTCGAGCCACTCGAAGGGCAACCATATATCGTACCGGAACATCCCTTAAGAGAACGCTCATAAGCGCATGAAATCAAGGTAGGATAGAACCCAAGTTTTGCATATGACCATGTTGTGTGGTATAATTTCTAGTAATTAGCAGGCAAGTGCCTGCTTTTTTGTTCGTAAGGTACTGTGAAGTATTGTTAGGAGGAACAGCAGCTTGGATAAGTTCAATATTGCCATAGATGGTCCTGCTGGAGCCGGTAAAAGCACCATAGCACGGCTAGTTGCCGGTGCACTTGGTTTCATTTACGTGGATACAGGAGCCATGTATCGAGCAGTAACGTGGAAAGTACAGCAAGAAGGGCTGCTACCTGAGCAAGAAACAGAAGTGGCTGCGTTAGCCAATCGAATGCAGATTGAGCTCATCCCTGGAGATGAAGGGCAACAGGTCATCGTAGATGGTGTTGATGTGACGAAAGCGATTCGTTCAACGGATGTAACGACACATGTTTCACAAATTGCCAGCTATGGCGCTGTACGTCATTTGTTAGTTGCGCTACAGCAGCAAATGACTGTTTCCAAAGGCGTAGTCATGGACGGCCGTGACATTGGTACACATGTCATGCCAGATGCAGAGATCAAGGTTTTCTTAACCGCGAGTGTGAAGGAACGTGCTGAGCGCCGATTCAAGGAATTAGAAAACAGTGGTACGAATACACTGACTCTTTCCGAATTGGAGCAGGATATCGCACGTCGCGATCAATTCGATGAGGCGAGGGAAATTTCACCACTGCGTAGGGCGCATGATGCCGTGTTGATGGACAGTACATCAATGACGATTGAAGAAGTAGTGGAAGAAATTCTTGGACTTTGCAAGGACAAAGTCGGAGGTGGCAAATAAAGATGCTATATCGCATCGGAAGAGCCTTATTTCGATTTATTTTCACCGTTTTTTTCCGAATGCGTGCTATCGGCATGGAAAATGTTCCAACGCAAGGGGCAGTTGTTTTGTGTGGTAATCATACTAGCTTCTTAGACCCACCATTCTTAGGTTCACCACTGCGCCGCAAGGTGCATTTCATGGCCAAGGCGGAGCTGTTTGATATACCAGTACTGGGGTCTATCATATCTAAAGTAGGCGCATTCCCAGTTAAACGCGGAGGCGTAAGCAGAGAGTCGATTCGACTTGCTGTACAGCTGCTGCGTGATGGCAATATGCTAGGTGTTTTTCCTGAAGGATCTAGAAGCAATGCGGGTGGAATGGGGAAGAAAGGCGCTGCTAGTCTTGCATTGAAGTCGGGCGCGGCAGTTGTTCCGGTAGCTATCGTAGGTACCTACTCACTATTCCGTCGTATGACGATCGTTTACGGTAAACCACTTGATATGAGCGCTTATGAAGGCGGTAGTTCAGAGGATCTGGAGCAGGCGACGGAAGCGATTATGAAAGAAATTCGCCGACTACATACAGTTACTAGTAAAGCATAAGCAGAAATGTATGGAATCGAAAGCTTGGAATTATACTAACCATAAAGTGATTTGAACTTATTATTGTGTTTGAAACAGAGTAGGAGCTTGACTGCTGCTTTGTGACTTATAAATTATTTTTGTTGGTTGTAAATAGAGGAGGCTAATCTCATGTCAGATGAAGTAAAAGTTGAAGATCAATCACAGGAAGCTCAAGAAACGGCCGTATCACAAGCAGAAGCAGAGCACGCGCTTAACAATGTTGCTGTGTTGAAGAAAGGCGCTACGGTAAAAGGCAAAATCGTTAAAGTAGACGCTGATCAAGCTTTCGTGGATATCGGTTACAAATACGATGGCGTCATCCCAGTTCGTGAGCTTTCTTCCGTAAGCTTGAACGATGCTGCGCAAGCAGTCGAGCTTGGTCAAGAAGTAGAATTGAAGATCGTTTCCATCAACGATGCAAAAGAAACGTTGGTATTGTCCAAACGTGTTGTTGACAACGAGAAAGCTTGGGAAACGCTACAAGGACAACTTGAGAGCAAAGAAATTATCGAAGCAGCTGTTGCTGAGGTTGTTAAAGGCGGATTAGTTGTGGATATTGGTGTACGTGGATTCGTACCTGCTTCCATGGTTGAGCGTCAATTCGTTGAAGATTTCTCTTCCTACAAAGGCCGCACATTGCGACTTCGTGTGAAAGAAATTGATCGCGAGAAAAACAAAGTCATCCTTTCCCAAAAAGATATTTTGGATGAAGAGTTCGAAACAAACAAAAAGAAAATCATCGAAGGTCTTCAAGTTGGTCAAGTACTAGATGGTACTGTACAACGTTTGACACAATTCGGTGCATTTGTTGACATCGGTGGTATTGATGGACTTGTTCATATTTCTGAACTTGCTTGGCAGCATGTTGAACAAGCTTCTGATGTTGTTAAAGAAGGAGACAAAGTTAAGGTGCAAATCCTTAAATTGGATCCATCCAATGACAAAATCAGCTTGAGCATCAAAGCTACGCAAGATGGTCCTTGGTCAAATGTTGAGCGTGATTTCAAAGCTGGTGATATCGTAACAGGTACAGTTAAACGTCTTGCAGCTTTCGGTGCATTCGTTGAAGTGGCACCAGGTGTTGAGGGGCTTGTTCACATTTCCCAAATCGCACACCGTCACATTGGTACTCCGCATGAAGTTTTGAAAGAAGGCCAAGAAGTACAAGTGAAAATCTTGGAAATCAACCTTGCTGAGAAACGCGTTAGCTTAAGCATTAAAGATACAGAAGATGCTCCTGAAGCACCTGCTGGTGCAGCGGCTCCGTCATCAGCTGGCAAGCCAGATAGAGAAAGACAACCGCGCGGTGATCGTGACCGTGGTAACAGCGCTAGTCACCAAAAAGAAATTGCTGGTAACGAAAACGTATCCCTAAGCAATCAAGGTTTGTCCATGACACTTGGTGAGCGTTTCGGAGATAAACTGGCTAAATTCAAAAAATAAATAGATCCAATTTCTAGGGAGGTTACAGAAATGCGCATCTCACGCAAAATGGAGCATGTCCATTATGCGCTGGAGCTTGGTCAAACTCGTCAACAAGGGTTGGCGGATATCAAGCTTGTGCATAACTGTCTTCCTGAGACTTCGACGGATCATATTGCTTTAACAACAACAATCGGCGATCTCACTATGAGTTCGCCGATTTTAATTAATGCAATGACCGGCGGCGCTCACGAGACAGAGAGCATTAATCGCGAATTGGCCATACTCGCGAGGGAGAAAGGTTTGCCTATGGCTGTTGGCTCCCAGATGTCAGCTATTAAGAATAGCGAAGTGGCATCCAGCTATGAAGTGGTGCGGCGCGAGAATCCGAAGGGTATCATCTTTGCTAATTTGGGGAGTGAAGCCACAACGGAACAAGCATTACGTGCGGTAGAGATGATAGAAGCGAATGCGCTTCAAATCCATTTGAACGTTATGCAAGAACTGATTATGCCAGAAGGTGATCGCAGCTTCGTAGGCATGCTTGGACGCATTGAAAGCATTGTTCGTCACACGCCTGTACCGGTAATTGTGAAAGAGGTAGGCTTTGGCATTTCGCGTGATAATGCGAAGCAGCTAAGAGATGTTGGTGTTCAGGTACTCGATGTGGGAGGCTCAGGCGGCACGAATTTTGCTGCTATTGAAAATGCGAGACGATCTGCTGCATTAGATTGGCTGAATGATTGGGGTACACCGACAAGTATGACTTTATTAGAAGTCCTATCTGTTTATCCGTGGGGTTCTATTATTGCGTCAGGCGGCATTACAAATGCATTGGAAGTGGCGAAAGCACTTACCTTAGGCGCATCGGCAGTGGGTATGGCAGGAGCATTTCTGAAGGTATTGCGTGTAGATGGTGTAGATGCACTTCACGATTATGCAGAAGAACTTCACCAAGGACTCATTTTAATTATGACGGCATTAGGAGCTAATTCGATTCAAGCCCTTACAAGGTGTCCAGTTGTCATCGTTGGAGATACCGCGGAATGGTGTCGAACGAGAGGCATTGACTTAACTTCATACGCAGAGCGAACTATTCAGAGTAAATAATCAAAATATTGCCATACTAAGGATCAGGCAGATCTCCCTTATTACTTACTTGAGGGGGAGCCTGAAGATCCGTAAAGCACATTGATGACAGGATGTCATCGATAGCTACGCAGGCTAGGTGGTTTGATTATGAATGCTGGTTATCTATCGCTTATTCTCCTTTGCATCACGTTGATCTTGCTCGCCAGCGGCTGGAAGGAGCTGTACATCCGAAGTATATCGCATAAAGGCATGCTTCTTTTTTTTGCCTCTTGGCTGATCGGATCACGAGTTACCGTAACGATACAACATGTACATATTCAACTTGTTTATGTTGTTGTACTAACGATTGCCTTTAGTATTCTTTATGTCACACAAGGTTTTATACATAAGCTACATCTGCTTTCCATAGGACTACTGATTGGTTCACTACACTTTCTATTTCAACAACTGCTAGAAATGGACCCGATTCTTATCATTCGTAATTCAGAATGGCAGACTGCTCTGTTAATTGCCCTGGTAGCCGTAGTTGTTCAGCGCAATGCTTGGGAACAAATTGCAGCCATTTCGATCGGATATTTGATCGGGGATATGTATCAAGCGAGTATTCACGAAGTTGACGGCTTTCATCAGTTGGGTATGGCTACGTTTCAAGATCAATGGTGGTTGTCTATTTTTACAGCAAGAACAATAACGATTGTAGTACAAGCTGCATACAGTGGTTGCCGAACCGTAGTGAGAAGCTGGTTAGACCGCAGGGGGGGCAACTAAGCAATGGATATAGCTTGGTTACATACGCATCGGTATACCATTGGGATTGTCATTGGTGTCATTTTTGGCATTTTGTCGCGAATCAATATGCTGCGAACGGATTATCGGCAATATCCAACGTATCCACATGGCAAAATCATTCATATCTCACTTGGCGTGATAGCCGCAGGTCTTGGAGCGGTTGCTGTTCCTGCACTGTTGGATAAAAACTACACAGCAGTCACGTTTCTTTCTTTAGCGGCACAACAATTTAGAGATGTGCGCAATATGGAAAGACAGAGTTTAACGAAAGTGGATGAGTTAGAACTTGTCCCCCGTGGAGCCGCCTACATCGAAGGGATTGCGATGGTATTCGAAGGCCGTAATTATTTGGTCATTATGACAGCTTTTTTGGCTT
Source organism: Paenibacillus sp. LjRoot56 (assembly GCF_964253335.1). Taxonomy (NCBI): domain Bacteria; kingdom Bacillati; phylum Bacillota; class Bacilli; order Caryophanales; family Paenibacillaceae; genus Paenibacillus; species Paenibacillus sp. LjRoot56. The sequence goes on along the minus strand of NZ_CAXURV020000004.1, from coordinate 855,564 downwards.
CCTTTTTTAGTATATTAGGAGCTTGGTACTGGGGGATAGTTGCTGGATTAATATCAATCTGGCTTGCAAATTTCTTTAAATCGGGTAGCAAATTAGGGGACATCGCTGATATTGAACCCGTTGATATTCATATGGATGGGCCGGATGTTTCGGTGGGTTCTATTTATATCATGAACGTAGGACTTAGGGATTCGCGTGAAAAAATAATGAAATATGGTCAAGGCTTTCTCATTAAGCCGAAAAATCGTAATGCCCGTGTAACGATTTCTCATGTTGGACAGCGGCAAGCCATTATGTATGATATGTCTACTTTGTTCGGTGTGTATCGTGATGAGGGCGAGCCTTCCTTACGGCCCATGGCTAAATTGGACCTAGACTCAGGGACGATCGGTTTGCTCTTACTTTTGCAGGAAAATGACAAAGAGAAAACATACACTGCCCTTCATCGTGTACCTGTTCTTGAAAGTGCTGTGCGCATGCCTTCTGAAGCTGGTGTAAATAAAAAGAAGGAGGGGTAAAGCCCTTATGTCGCAAATTCTCGCGATCGTGACATTGTCGAAAGACCGTATTGCTGGCGGTGCGCCAATTTTTGTGGTTGAAGGTGAAGAGGAGATGCAGAGAACCGCATTCTCTTTAGAGAAAATGTTAGACGCGAATGCCCATGATCTGAAAAATGGTACGATGATTCTGGTGAAACATTCCTGATTATCCGGTGGAAGGGCGCATATTTAATAGAAGTCTCAAAAGAGATTAGCCAAGGCGCCTCTTTTTTGTTATGATGTAAGTTGCGTAATTTTCCATGTATGATCATGGAATCCGAAGGAGAGATGTAAATTGGCTAGACCTGTACTTGCAATTGTAGGCCGACCTAATGTCGGGAAATCCACCATTTTTAATCGAATCGTAGGCGATCGTATGGCGATCGTAGAAGATAAACCAGGTGTCACGCGAGATCGTTTATATGGTGTTGGTGAATGGCTTAATACATCGTTTAGTGTCATTGATACAGGCGGTATTGAAATTGACGGCGAAGACGTAATTCTGAAATCTGTTCGTGTACAAGCTGAGCTTGCTATTGAAGAAGCGGATGTCATCGTGTTCATGGTTGACGCGAAGGCGGGCGTAACTCCATCGGATGAAGAAGTAGCGCAGCTACTATTCCGTTCCAAGAAGCCAGTTGTCTTGGCAGTAAATAAAGTAGATAATTTGGCACGTCAAGATGATATCTATGAATTCTATTCCCTTGGTTTCGGTGATCCTGTAGGGATTTCGGGTTCGCACGGAATTGGGATTGGCGATCTTCTTGAGGTCGTATGTAACTTATTCCCTGACAAAACGGATGACGAGTATGGCGAAGAAGTTGTTAAATTCGCATTGATTGGTCGTCCAAACGTTGGGAAATCGTCAATGACAAATGCGATTCTTGGTGAAGAGCGAGTCATTGTGAGCGACGTTGCAGGTACAACACGTGATGCGATCGATACACCTTTCGAGCGTGATGGACAGAAGTTCGTTATCATTGATACAGCTGGTATGCGTAAACGTGGCAAAGTTTATGAGAACACTGAGAAATATAGCGTTATGCGGGCAATGAAAGCTATTGAACGAGCAGATGTGGTGCTTGTTGTAATCGACGGACAAGAAGGTATTATTGACCAAGATAAACACATTGCAGGCTATGCGCATGAAGCAGGAAAAGCGATTGTCATTGTCGTAAATAAATGGGATATCGTTGAGAAAGATGATAAGACGATGCAACATTTCACGACGACGATTCGCGATCATTTCTTGTTCTTGAGCTATGCACCAATTGTGTTTGTATCTGCGAAAACAACACAGCGGCTTCATAAACTGCTGCCTGTTATCGTACAAGTGGCTGAGAATCATGCCTTGCGTGTACAAACGCATCTCCTGAATGATGTTGTTTCCGATGCGGTTGCATACAACCCACCGCCAACGGACAAAGGGAAGCGTCTGCGCATTAACTATGTGACGCAAGTAGCCGTTAAGCCGCCAGTGTTCGTACTCTTCGTGAATGAGCCAGAGCTTATGCATTTCTCATACGAACGTTATTTGGATAACAAAATCCGTGCTGCATTCGGCTTTGAAGGAACGCCCATTCGCATCTTGAGCCGTAGAAAAACTTCGGACAAAGAATAGGAGATGTTGTACATTGCTTTCGATAATAACAATTGTAGTGGGCTATTTACTAGGATCCATCAGCTTTAGTTATTTATTCGGAAAATGGTTCAAGGGAATTGATATCCGTAAGCACGGCAGTGGGAACGCGGGGGCAACGAATACGCTCCGCGTTCTGGGGAAGGGGCCAGCAATCCTCGTCCTGCTGCTGGATGCCTTAAAAGGCGTCGTAGCTGTCTTACTGGGGGTCTGGGCTGCTCCTGGATCTGATGATATCTGGATTTCTGTTTTGTGTGGGTTAGCAGCCATTGTAGGGCATAATTGGCCTGTGTTTTTCGGCTTCAGAGGTGGTAAAGGAATTGCGACCACCATTGGAGTCATGGCAACACTTTGTTTTGTCCCTACCTTGATCGCAGGCTTAACAGCCATCGTCATCATCGCTATCACACGATTCGTATCGCTCGGCTCCCTTATTCTTACAGCACTCTTACCTTTTCTAATTTGGGGAATGGACCGGCCGTTACCTGTTTTGTGGATAAGTATTTTGCTTTGTGCTTTTGCCTTCTTACGTCACCGGACAAATATCGTGAAACTTATTCAAGGTAAAGAAAACAAGCTGGGCCAGAAAAGAGCCTAACGAAAAACAACTACGCGTAGGAGGGGAAACCGTGACACATAAAGTATCGGTCCTTGTAGCTGGAAGTTGGGGGACGGCACTCGCCTCAGTATTGGCGGATAATGGGAAAGAAGTCCTTCTATGGTCTCGTAACGAAGAACAAGTGGTAGAAATTAATGAAAAGCACACGAATAGCCGTTTTCTCAAAGACATATCGCTATCTCCTTCGATCATAGCGACCCATTCTTTGCTAGAAGCTGTACAAGATGCGGATGCGATTATTATGGTCGTTCCATCTTCAGGCATGCGTGAGGTTGCTTCACGAATTCGTCCATTTTTGAAGAAAGATACACTTATTATTCATGCGACCAAGGGTTTTGAAACAGGTACACTTAAGCGTATGACAGAGGTGCTCGCGGACGAGCTCCCCGAGATGGATCCGAAGCGATTCGTGGTCCTTTCGGGACCAAGTCATGCAGAAGAAGTTATTTGCAAAATGCCGACAACCGTCGTTGTCGCAGCAGAGGATTTAGAAGCCGCTGAGGCTGCTCAAGACCTACTTATTACGCGATATTTCCGTGTGTATACGAATCCGGATGTAACAGGTGTTGAGGTAGGCGGCGCGCTGAAAAATATCATTGGACTTGGGGCAGGGCTAACCGATGGTTTAGATTTCGGTGATAATGCGAAGGCGGCACTTGTTACTCGAGGGCTCGCGGAAATCACGCGACTAGGTACTGCAATGGGGGCTAACCCTCTTACCTTTGCTGGATTAGCTGGAATTGGTGATTTGATCGCTACCTGTACAAGTAAACATAGTAGAAACTGGCGAGCAGGCAACAAATTGGCCAAAGGGATTCTATTAGAAGATGTGCTCAAAGAGATGGGAATGGTTGTTGAAGGCGTGAAAACGACGAAAGCAGCCTATGACCTGGCGCAACGCTATGAGGTCACCATGCCGATTACGAATGAATTACATAACGTTTTATTTGAAGGAAAATCTCCACAACTTGCAGCAGGTGATCTTATGGGACGTGTGCGTACACACGAAATGGAAGAATTACCGATGACAAGATAAACAAAAGGTTAAACAAAAGGGTTGAGATAGCCTACACCAGTTCTTCTCCGCACTCATACTATACCCTATCAGGATTTCTCATTAGCTTAGGGTACAGGAGGCGGCACAATTGGCGAATAAAGATATGTCGAAGGACGTATTAAGTGTGGTCAAGAAGAAGACGGGCAAATCCGTTACAGCTAAAGATATCGAAAAAATTGCAAGTGGAGTGAAACCTTCTACCATGCAGAGTGAAGTTCAATTAAGAGCTCTCATTAAACAGGTTTCTGGATTAGTGAATGTCAAGGTGTCTGAAGAAACGATTAATGATATCGTTCAAGCCGTTAAAAGCAGTAAACTTGATACCAATAATATGCAGCAATTGATGAGCATGATGATGGGTAAGAAATAAGAAGCATGAAGGGGTCCATCCCCTTTATGCTTTTTTCTCATTCTGTGCTATACTTACATGTGTTTCATTTTTACGATTTTTACATAAGGAGTTTATTATATGTCACCTTTAGACAAAATGTGGGCCTCATTCGTGGCCATGGGACTGATGGTTGTTGCGTCATTCCTGATCTCGTATGCACGTACAAGAACATCTGGCGTATGGCGCGGAGTGCTGTCTTTCATTGCTTTTTTAATGTTTATTCCTATCTTACTTTTTATGTTATCTTCGTTGTTTTAACCAACCGGAGGGGAAATCATCATGTTAGAACTGAAAACACGCAAAACGCAGATAAAACTAACGCCCGAGACGGGATTAACCATTCTGGACCATGCTTTGAAGGCAGATGTGGATTGGGGATTCTCATGTACGCGAGGAACCTGCGCGAGATGTCGCTGTTACGTTGCTGAAGGTCGTGAGCTGCTCGCAGAGGCTTCCGAAGCGGAAGAGGATCGACTAGAGCCAGAGGAGCTTGCACAAGGCTATCGTCTAGCCTGTCAATGCGTAGTAAAACAAGTGGGAACGATTTCCGTTACGCACAAGCCTTATTTTTAAAAAAATTACTGCCTGAAAGGTGTGGGCATGATGAAACTGCTGGAGCCATTACTCCCGTCGATTTCGACTATTCATACTCGGTTACAGCAAGCCCATAACGTTCAATGGCTGATTGGTGGAAGCTGTGGCTTACTCCTGCATAACGTCGATATTGGAAGAACTCCCAGAGATTTGGATATTTATATCGATCTGAAGGATGTTCACACGGTACATAAATTGCTGCAGACTTACGCGATTGATAACCCAGAATTTAGTGAAACACCTATATATGCTTCGATGCTGAGTCATTATCGGATTGATGGACATGCCATTGAGGTTGTTGGTGATTTTAAAGTCAAGGCGCTTGGATCCTTATATCAAGTTGAAGTCAATTACTTGTTTGAGAACTATTACAGTTCTGCCTCCATTGAGGAGTGGAAAGTTCCAGTTATGCCGTTAGCGCATGAATTTCTCTTTAATGTTCTGCGAAATCGGCCCGATCGCTATGAACCGATTCTCAGAATGATGCAAGAACATCCTGACAAACATATGCAGGCTTTGAGTGATTTGATGAACCGTAATCAGTGGGGTCATGAATTTCAAGTGAAGATGAACGAATTGCTAGATTGGAACCGGTGACGATGATGAGTGTATTTGATGTTCATTTTTGGCCAGATAATAAAAAAATTAAAGTAAGACCAGGCACAACATTGTTGGACGCCGGTAATAAAGCCAAAGTTCATATAAGAACGCGTTGCGGAGCAAAGGCCGCTTGTTTAATGTGTAAAGTAAAGGTAGGCGACCAAAGTGGTCTAGCCCCTCTGAATACGAATGAACGGTTGAAGCTTGGCTCCCTAGTAGATGAGGGGGTTCGTCTTGCATGCCAAGCACGAGTTACAGGTGATGTGGAAGTAAACATTCCGGAGGATCCCTTAAAGGCAGCAATTCGAGCTCAGCTAGCTAGACAAGCGGAGGATGACGATTTCATTTAGACAAGATAGGATGGTTGAATAGTGAAAGTAAAACGACAACGAACCCAAGGTAGAAGCTTGCTTCTGGCACTCATCTTGGTTATTTTGCTTACAGGCTGCGCGTACCCACAAGAACTACGGAAAGAGAATCTGATTAATCCTGCAGAATTTATTACCGTTGTGGGGCAAGCTGTTGATACCTATCATGAGAAAACAGGTGTACTTCCCATTAAAAATAGTGAGATGACAACACCACTCTATGAGAAGTATGTGATTGATTTTCCAAAACTAAAAAAAACGAATCTGCTCAGTACAGTGCCCGCGAACGCATTTGAAAGCGGAGGTGTCTTCATCTACGTACTCGTTGATGCCGAAACGAAGCCTACGGTGAAGCTAATGGACCTGTCCGCCTATCAAAGTGTGGAAGACGTGCAGAAGAAAGTAAATGATTACATAGCGAAACATGGTGGTAATATGCCGCAAGGGGTTGCCATTAATGATGCTTTTGCCTATGTAGATTTCAAATTGATAGGGATGAAAGAACCGGATATTAAATCTGTGTATAATCGAAAAAATGCCATTACGTACATTTTAAACAAGCAAACGGGAGAAGTAGCCATAGATTATGCAATGGATATCAACACGTTCATTAAGAATAATGCTTTAGAGAATTCCTTGAAACCGGATCAAGATTTGAGGCGGATTCTTGTAGATAATTCCTATTTCGTGCCGATTCGGAGCGTTTCCTATGCCTGGAAAGATAAACAACCTATGCCACAGAATTGAAAATGAACTAACCTCTTACCCATGTGTAAGAGGTTTTTTTGTCTTTATAGAATAAGCGCAACGGACTGATCATATATTCTTTCGAAAGCCGTATGTGCTTCATAAAATATGAGCGAAAAAAAGTTGAAACGCATCTATCATATTTCTATCGAAAGTACATATATTTTTACTAGTCCAAATGAATGTACGAGTAGTCAATTGTTACCGTCACTAGCGTCAGTTGACGACCAAACTGTAGGAGGGATTCTCTTGGAGAAAGTGGATATCTTTAAGGACATTGCAGAACGAACGGGAGGGGACATTTACCTGGGGGTTGTCGGAGCAGTCCGGACAGGGAAATCAACCTTTATAAAGCGTTTTGTGGAATCTGTAGTGCTGCCGAACATTCAAAGCGAAGCGGATAGGATCCGGGCTACCGATGAACTCCCGCAGAGCGCTGCTGGCCGCACGATTATGACAACGGAGCCGAAATTCGTACCGAATACGGCGGTTCAAATTTCTGTGGCTGAAGGACTGAACGTCAATGTCCGCCTTGTTGATTGTGTCGGGTATGCAGTCGATGGCGCCAAAGGCTATGAAGACGAGAACGGACCTCGGATGATTAATACACCATGGTTCGATGAGCCGATTCCTTTTCAAGAAGCGGCTGAGATTGGAACACGGAAAGTCATTCAAGAGCACTCCACATTGGGTGTTGTGGTTACGACAGATGGCACGATCTCGGATATCCCGCGGTCTTCCTATGTATTGGCAGAGGAAAGAGTTATTAATGAACTTAAAGAGGTCGGGAAGCCGTTCATTGTGATCATAAACTCTCAGAAGCCAAACAGTGAGCCTGCACTTGAGCTGCGCAGCGAGCTGCAAAGCCGCTATGATGTTCCAGTTGTAACAATGAGTGTAGCTAGTGCTGGAGAAGAAGAAATGGTCTCCGTGCTTCGTGAAGTCCTGTATGAGTTCCCGGTTCATGAAGTGAATGTGAACTTGCCTAGCTGGGTAATGGTTCTAGATGAGAATCATTGGCTGCGGACACAGTTCGAAGCATCCGTTCGCGATACGGTACAGGATATCAGACGCTTACGCGATGTTGATCGTGTTGTCAGCCAATTTGCTGAATATGAGTTTATCGATAAGGCTGCATTAGCAGGGCTGAATATGGGGCAGGGTGTGGCAGAGATTGATCTCTTTGCACCTGATGAACTCTATGATCGTATTCTCGTCGAGGTCGTTGGTGTTGAGATTCGCGGAAAGGATCATCTTCTCCAGCTTATGCAGGACTTCACACATGCGAAGAGGGAATATGATCAATTCGCTGAGGCTCTTGAGATGGTCAAAACAACCGGGTATGGGATAGCGCCTCCTACACTTGCTGAGATGGCGTTAGATGAGCCTGAGTTAATCCGTCAAGGCTCCAGATTCGGCGTACGTCTAAGAGCAACTGCGCCTTCGATTCATATGATTCGAGTGGATGTAGAATCCGAGTTCTCACCGATCATCGGAACTGAAAAGCAAAGTGAAGAGCTTGTACGTTATCTCATGCAGGATTTTGAGGATAATCCGCTCAAGATTTGGGAGTCCGATATTTTCGGAAGATCACTGCATTCGATTGTGCGAGAAGGCATACAAGGCAAGCTTGCCCAAATGCCAGACAATGCGAGATACAAACTTCAAGAAACGCTTGGACGTATTATTAACGAAGGCTCTGGAGGCTTAATCGCCATTATATTGTAATAAAATGTGGACAAAAAACACTCGAAAGGGTGTTTTTTGTCGTTTAATAGCGGAAAGACCCACATAAAATGGAAATAGATACTTGAAATTGCTCTCTGAGTGTATTACTATGAATTTATTCGTCTGCTTTCAAAGTTCATTTTGCTTAGAAAATCAACGATTTTTCAGAAGTTTATGTATAATTTCTAGGAAAACGGTGAAAACAGGAAGTAACGGTAGTGAGAAATTTTGGGGGGAGGTGAATGGCATGAATAAATCTGAATTGATCAACAAAGTTGCGGAAACATCTGAGCTTTCCAAGAAAGACGCAACGAAAGCAGTAGATGCTGTTTTTGATGCAATTTCTGAAGCATTGCAAGGTGGAGATAAAGTGCAATTGGTTGGATTTGGTAACTTCGAAGTTCGTGAACGTTCTGCTCGTAAAGGACGCAATCCACAGACTGGTGGAGAAATTGATATCCCAGCAAGCAAAATCCCAGCTTTCAAACCTGGTAAAGCACTTAAAGATGGCATTCAATAATTTGTATTTATACATAGGATTGAACGTTACATAATTATAAAGCCGTGGCCGCTAAATGCGGGTAGCGGCTTTATTTGTTTTGCCTGAAAATGGCTTTACAATTTGAAATTCTCCTACTATACTAACAAAAGTGAATGCGTTATTTTTGGCTGTAAACGTAACGGGGTATGGCGCAGCCTGGTAGCGCGCACCCTTGGGGTGGGTGAGGTCGCACGTTCGAATCGTGTTACTCCGATTATGACAGAGACATCGGTGTTCGATGTCTTTTTCTAATGCCAAGAAACGAAGCGAGTTAACATTCATATGATTGAATCTCTTGGATTACGTAGGGGGTACAGGGTTGACTAAATTGAAGTTGAATGAGCTGATTAAGTCACTGGATTGGACAATGTTCGGAATAATTGCTTCTATTTTCTTGATTTGGCGAATTGGTACGGTGGGCAACTGGAGTACAGAATGTTGGATATTACTATGTATCTGTTTATTAGGCGTGCGGAAGGATCAGATCGATGTAGATTGGAAACGCTTTTTTCTATTCGGCATTCCCCTATTAGGTGTTTTTTATTATTTTTATGGGACAGGCAATGGATTTTGGTGGAAAATTGCAAACTGGATGTTTGAAAATAATCGCCACCCCTGGCGCTGGGATAGCTATATGAACGCAATCCCGTTGAATTCGGGAGGTTGGGCAAGGTGGATCTCAACACCATTTTTGGATAGAGCTATGGTATGGGTGTATAACTATGGCTTTGTGCTTTCGCTTTGGATCTGTATTGTTCGCAGTTTCTGGACACGTAGTATTAAGAAAATGTTGTCATACGCGCTTTCAGGGCATATGCTGCAATTTCCGCTTATCTTGCCTTTTTATAATTTGATCCTGCTTCATGAAGTATGGTACGTAAATAAGCAGCCTGATTTACTTCATCGTGTGTTTGCAGATGAAAACTCCTTATTAGTAGCAGTTATGAATTGCTTTCCTAGTATGCATACGTCCATTTCGTTTGCCATGCTGCTACTTGCACTTCGGGAGAAGGATCGCATCTTCAAATACATGATGGTCACGTATTGTTCGGCTATTATATTTTCGACGCTGTATTTACAAATTCATTGGCTGATCGATGTGATCGCAGGCATGTTATTTGCGTATGGAACCGTTAAATTGACGGATCTTCTTATTCGCTTAGGATCCACGCATGCTTTGCCAGCGAAGTTCAAACAATTTTATCGGAAACGCGCAACAACATCAGCCCCTTCTGAATTAACTATCTAGTACATGTTGACTTCCGGTTACTTTTTTTGGCATCATTAGGTAAGGTATGAAGGTTAGGGAAGAACGGAGGATGGATATGGAACAATCGAATAAATCAGATCAGTCAAATTCGAACGGTAACGAGTATTTCGTGATTAAAGCGAAAGATAATGGGGTTCATGTGATTGGATTAACACGTGGACAAGACACACGTTTTCATCATACAGAGAAGCTAGACAAGGGTGAGGTTATGATTGCTCAGTTTACTGAGCATACATCCGCGGTTAAAGTAAGAGGCAAAGCTTTGATTATGACCAAGTTTGGCACGATCGATACAGAAGAATAAAAGCGTATTCCAATAAACGGCTGCAACGTCCATCTTGGACGGGGCGAAGTGTTTGTCATGAAATACATCCATGTTATCGTGTGTAACAATTGAATACATATATTTTAAGAAAAGCAGGCATAGCCTGCTTTTTTTCTATGTACAATGGTGTATAGGACTTGTTTATTTGGATAACCTGTCGGTTATTTGGCTCCTGCATATGCTTAGGGGGTGTAGATTGTGAAATGGTCAATGCGTATTGTGATCACATTAGGGATTTCGGTTGTTGTTGCGATTAGTCTATCCATGTTACCAAAGCTGGATCTTTCTTCAGGCTTAGGATCTGCCTACACGTGGTCCAATAATCGAGGGGGACAGCTCACCGAGAATAACTTGGCAGATCTTCTAGTTCAAATTCCACTGCAGCTTCGAATACGGAAAGTAGAACTAAGTACGTCGCGGTTGTCACTCGATTTAAGTTTACCCAAAAATGCGGAGACGATTGCGGTATATCGTGATTTGTATACAATTGCACAGACCATGCTAGTTAAAACCAAAAATGTCGATCAGGTGTGGGTACGTATTATTGACTATTCCGGCTCGGCCGATACAACCTCAACTCAGCTTGTCTTGGCTATGGTTGCTCAACGTGAATTTGGCGAAGATATGGAGAAGAAGCCGTCAGAGCTTAGTTTAATTCAATTGGAGCAAGAGCTTCAGAACAGATTTCGCATCACGTATACCTCCAAATGGCAACAAAAGTATCCACTATAATTTATTGTGCTTCTATTAACGTGTTATGCTATAATAATTTGGATTGAGACATCCAGTTTCATTAAATGATATTTGGCATACGGTTACGGAGGCTTTTGCATGAATTCTTATCGGATCCCTGAGATCGCTAAACAGTACACGCAGTATGATATGATCCAAATTCACACAGACTTGCCCGATTTTCCCGAGTTGCGCACACGTCTGTTGTTTGCATTCTTGAATGAAAATAACAAACTAAGCTCATTAAGTGAATTATTTACTTTAGCAACAGCACTTGTGCAGCTAGGACTCGATACTCATGATCTTGTGACAGTGTCCAATAAAGTCAAGGAGAAGAAAGCATCAAGATCGAGGCAGTTAAAAGTGCTTGCAGGTGATTACTTTAGTGCGAGATTTTATCATCTACTTGCTAAAACAGGGCAGATCGATATGATTAAGCAACTTTCGAATGCGATCTGTGAAGTCAATCGGTTAAAGATGAGCAGCTACACGAAAATGAAACAGCTGAAAATGACGGCAGAAGATTACATTCACCTCACGGTGGAAATTAAATCTCAGCTTTTTTTGTCTTTTTCAGAAGTTATGAATGGTGCGAACAAACAAGCATGGCCTGAAATTCTGAGAGGCTTTGTGAGATGTGAACTGTTGTTCACAGAAATTTTCCGGATTGAAACCATTTCTAAGTTCAGGGGCAGTTGGGGTTATTGGCATATTAGCCAGAACGGTACACGAGAAGAGCGGAAGCAATTACAAGGTGAAGAGGTTGATACAACGAAGGTTCGTACACTTCTACATAAATACAATATATCTTCACAGTTGTATCAATTGCTGAACATTCAAACGAAGCAATTGCAGGACTTTGTAAAGAAGCTTGAATCGGATAGGCTACAAAGTGAACTCTTTCACATGGGAGAGCCCTTTTTACGATTTGCTGGGGAGCATCCTAAAGTGTTAGAAGAAATTTAAGGGGACCTGGGAAATGAGTGTAAGCAATACGAGTAATGAAAATAAAAAAGCGAAAAGTAAAGAAGAATTTGTACATGGTGTTTTTGAAAGCATCGCACCTAAATATGACTTGATGAATAATATCATTAGTTTTAATCGTCACAAAGCATGGCGTAAATTTGCAATGAAGAAGATGAATGTACAGCCTGGGGCTACAGCAATAGATTTATGTTGTGGAACTTGTGACTGGACCATTAGTCTTGCTCAAGCTAGTAGAACAGGGAAAATGGTTGGATTGGATTTCAGCCAAAATATGTTGGATATTGGTGCCGAGAAAATAAAACAACAACACTTAGATCAGCAGGTTGAGCTAATTCAAGGAAATGCGATGAGTCTTCCGTTTGACGACAATACGTTTGACTTTGCTACAATCGGGTTTGCCTTGCGTAATGTTCCCGATCTTGAACAAGTCATTCGAGAAATGCAACGTGTCGTTAAGCCCGGAGGGCTAGTTGTGTCTTTAGAGCTATCCAAGCCAACATGGCAGCCATTTAAGTCTATCTATTATGTATATTTCCGACATATCATGCCGTTCCTCGGCAAATTGATTGTTAAGAAATATGAGCAATATAAGTGGTTACCGGAATCATTAATTTCGTTTCCAGATCATAAGCAACTCGCGGCCATCTTCTCGAAGAATGGTTTAGATCACGTACAGGCCCATCCACTCTTTGGTGGTGTGGCGGCGCTACATGTAGGGACAAAAGGTAATAAGAAATCAGGAGTGTAATTCACATATGTTTACTAAATTAAAGATTTTTCTCGAAATGATTAAATTCGAACACAGTGTGTTTGCTTTGCCATTTGCCTTCATGGGGGCTATTCTCGGTTCCGTTGTATGGCAGGGACATTTGCCTAGCTGGGCACAGATCGGTTGGATCACCTTAGCTATGGTGGGGGCACGCACTGCCGCGATGGCATTGAATCGTGTAATTGACCAAGCCATTGACAAACGTAATCCAAGAACTGAGAATCGAGCAATTCCAGCTGGACTCATTTCAATACCGCAAGTTATTCTCTATATCATCATCTCGTTTGCAGTTCTTTTTTGGGCAACCTATCACTTAAGTGCATTGTCCATGAAGCTTCTACCCATTGCAGTGTTCTTTCTTGTGATTTATTCCTATACCAAAAGGTTTACTTGGACATGCCATTTCGTACTGGGCTTGACGTTGGGACTTGCTCCGCTTGGCGGTTGGATTGCGGTTACAGGTCAATTTACATGGTCATCGATCATCTTTTTCCTTACGGTTGCTTGCTGGAGTGCTGGTTTCGATCTCATTTATGCTTGCCAGGATGCCGAGTTTGATCGCAAAGAAGGGTTGCACTCATTGCCAAGTCGCTTTGGCATTAAAGCAGCACTACTAACAGCACGAGTACTGCATGTCTTAACCGCAATCGGATTAGTCTCCTTATTTTTCATCACGCATCTGAGTTGGTTGTATTTGGTGGGGCTTATTATTGCTTATATATTGTTGTTTAAAGAACATAGGCTCGTTACACCGCAGGATTTGTCCAAATTAAACACGGCTTTCTTCACGATGAATGGCGTATTGAGTTTAGTCATGTTTACTTTCACATTGCTTGATGTCCTTGTGAGTAAGCACTCATGAGCAGCGGAAACTGGGTTATTGGAATTTCGGGTGCGAGTGGAGCGATCTACGGAGTCCGATTATGTGAAGTATTGTTGGATCTTGGGTTAGATGTGCATCTTATTATTACAGATGCAGGTTGGCGTGTGCTGCAGGATGAACATGACTGGAGTGCAACAAAACGTCAAGAGGTGCTTGAGAAGCACTTCGGTGGACGAGCAGGTTCGTATGAATATCATCCCGTAGCGAATATTGGTGCGACTGTGGCAAGTGGTTCTTTTCGAACCAGAGGGATGGTTGTGATTCCGTGCTCGATGGGAACATTATCTGGCATTGCGCATGGTTCGTCTGATAACTTGCTTGAGCGTACCGCGGACGTCATGTTAAAAGAAGGAAGAAAATTAATTCTGGTGCCAAGGGAAACACCTTTGCATGCTATACATTTAGAAAATATGCTTACCCTAACAAGAATGGGTGTGCGAATGATACCGGCTATGCCAGCCTTCTATAATCGTCCGCGCTCAATCGATGAGATGGTTGACTTTTTGGTAGGTAAAGTGATGGATAGCATGGAGATTGATCATTCCTTGTACCGTAGATGGGGAGATAATGATGAGCAACCTAGACCATAAAATCCGAATAGGTCGAATCAACTATACAAACGTGTGGCCGATCTATTATTATTTCCCTGAGCTGATGAAGAGTTCAGAAGTCGATATTATTGAACAGGTACCCACATCTCTTAATAAAGCTATGGCTGAAGGCCAAATTGATATGGGACCCATTTCTTCTTTTTCATACGGTCAATTTTTTGAGGATTATATGCTTTTCCCGGATCTATCCGTTAGCTCCTATGGCGAAGTCAACTCGATTCTTCTTTTCCATGACAAACCATTACGAGAAATCGTGAACGGGAAAATCATTCTGCCTACGACGTCTGCGACATCTGTAAATTTACTTAAAATTATTCTAGAAAAATTTTATAATGGTAAACCGACGTATGAATATGCGAAGCCAAATCTAGACCAAATGATGGAGGGAGCAGATGCTGCTCTTCTCATTGGGGATGACGCCATTAAGGAAAGCTGGCGAAATCAAAAGTACATGATTACGGATCTCGGTCAAGAATGGGCTAAATGGACGGGGAAATGGATGACGTTCGCTGTCTGGGCAATTCGTAAAGAAACGATTCGTGCCTATCCAGAGCTTGTAACTACTATTTTTGAAGCATTTAAGGCAAGTAAGGAAAAGGCTCATCGGGAGCCAAAGTATATGATTGAAGAGGCACAAGCTACTGTTGGTGGCACTTCCGACTATTGGCATCATTATTTTCATACATTGTGTTATGATTTCGCGGCTGAGCAGTGGGATGGACTTCATTCGTACTATCAGTACTGTTTCGAACTTGGTTTCTTACCGAAGCCAGTTCAGATTGGCATTTGGGAAGAAACTAAAGTGGCACGGGTGACCGAATGAAAAATTTGTTGGATATATATGCAAGGAAAAGAAGAGATATTTCAGCGATAGAGAAAGAGCTGGAAGAGAGTGTGAATAACGATCACTCTTTGCTAAGAGAAACTTCGATCCACCTACTTAAAGCGGGAGGAAAACGGATTAGACCCGTTTTCGTTCTTCTTTCTGGTGAATTTGGTCATTATGAACTCCAAACGATGAAAAACGTAGCAGTGCCATTAGAGCTTATTCATATGGCTTCTCTTGTGCATGATGATGTTATTGACGATGCGAACACACGACGTGGTCAATTGACGGTTCGCTCCAAGTGGGATAATCGCATTGCGATGTTTACAGGGGATTATATTTTTGCAAGAGCGCTAGGTGTGATTACTCAGATTCCGGATCCGAGAATTCACCAGATCATGTCAAAAGCAATTGTTGAAATGTCCATTGGAGAAATGGAGCAAATTCGTTTTTTCTTTCATTCCGAGCAAACCATACGTGACTATTTACTTCGCATTCGACGCAAAACTGCATTATTAATAGCAATTTCTTGCCAATTGGGTGCGATGGCTTCAGGCGCTCCTGACTGGATAAGCACTAAGTTGTATAATTTTGGGTATAATGTAGGTATGGCCTTCCAAATTAGGGATGATATTCTGGATTTAACAGGCACCGAAAAGCAGATCGGGAAACCGCCTGGAAGTGACGTTAAGCAAGGGAATATTACGTTGCCGGTGATCTTGACCCTGCAAGATCCAGCTTTAAAGCCAATGATATTGACAGAACTTGATCGAATACATAAACTGGATGGACAAACGGATATAAGTCGATTCTTAGAAATGATTCGAGGCAGTGCTGGCATTAAGGAAGCCGATCGACTTTCCCAGGTATATATCGATAAGGCGATTTCGTCATTAGACACATTACCGGATAACCAAGCGAAGAAAGATCTCATCGAAATCGCTCATTTTATCGGGAATCGATCGTATTAACCAGTTTTCTGACGAAAACGTAAGCCAATGCTTACGAAGTCAGTTTTCTGGCGATAACTTTTTAGGAGGTAGTCTTTCAATGGAAAAAACATTTCTCATGGTTAAACCAGATGGTGTACAACGGGGGCTTGTCGGCGAGATTGTAAAACGGTTTGAACAGAAAGGTTTCCAATTGATTGGCAGCAAGTTGACGGTTATTTCCCGAGAACAAGCCGAGATCCACTATGCAGAGCATAAAGGAAAAGATTTTTTCGAAAGACTTGTGAATTTCATTACATCAGGACCTGTTTTTGCCATGGTATGGCATGGTGACCAAGTTATCACATTGTCGCGAACCATGATTGGCAAAACGAATTCATTGGAAGCCGCACCTGGAACCATTCGCGGTGATTATGCTGTACATACGAATCTTAACCTGATTCATGGGTCTGATTCACC
Source organism: Paenibacillus sp. LjRoot56 (assembly GCF_964253335.1). Lineage (NCBI taxonomy): Bacteria > Bacillati > Bacillota > Bacilli > Caryophanales > Paenibacillaceae > Paenibacillus > Paenibacillus sp. LjRoot56. The sequence continues at coordinate 838,929 of NZ_CAXURV020000004.1, read as the reverse complement.
AGAAAGTGCTGAGCGTGAAATAAATAATTTTTTTCAGCCAAACGAAATTCTTACATATTCAAAAAACATACAAGAATGGATCTAATCTTCCATCGCAAAGAATCTGTTATCGGATACGACACAGGTTCTTTTGTTTTTTAATGAAGGAATTTGGTAAATCCACACAGAATGTATCAAGGTACATAATGATCAAGGTGGGTGGACAGCATGGAGGATCAAGATTTTTTGTTGTTTATTAAAAAAATAAAGGAACACACGTCCATTGATCTTGCGTTGTATAAGGAAGCGCAAATGAAGAGACGATTAACTACCTTGCGAATGAAGCGAGGTTACAATACGTTTATTTCTTTTTTTGAAGCGATGATGAAGGACAAGGAACTATTCTATGAGTTTTTGGATCGGATGACGATCAATGTTTCTGAATTTTGGAGAAACCCGAATCGTTGGGAGCTTGTAGAACAGAAGTTTATACCTGAGATGCTGAAACGGAATCGCCGGTTGAAGATTTGGAGTGCAGCCTGCTCCACAGGTGAAGAACCGTACACACTAGCCATGATTTTAGCTGAGCAAGGGGCATTGGCTGAGACGAGCCTACATGCTACAGATATTGACGATGGTGCCTTGGAGAAAGCACGTAAAGGGATGTACTTAGATCGTTCCGTACGTGATGTACCAGCTAATTATGTGAAGAAATATTTTAAACAAGATGGCTTAATGTTTCATGTTTCGGATGAACTCAAAAAGTCAGTTAGATTTCAGAAACAAAATTTACTTGTTGATACATTTGATAGCGGTTACGATCTGATCGTGTGCCGTAATGTCATCATTTATTTCACAGAAGAAGCGAAGCATGTGCTGTACCAGAAGTTTGCCAAAGCCCTTAAACCAGGCGGCCTGCTTTTCGTTGGCTCGACAGAACAGATTTTTTCTCCTGGTCAATATGATCTGGAAGCGGCTGAAACGTTCTTTTATCGGAAAAAAGGAGTATAAGAACTTCCTTATTTTCCAATACTAAGATGTAGCAGTTCAAAGTGAAGGAGACACCAAGCTTTGAACATTGCATACACGCTTAGGGGGCTATCATGGACAAACGCAAGGTGATTACCGCTTATCGCAGAGGAATGATTTCCATTCAAGAATGTGCTCAAATTTTAGGAGTTGATTCCTCACAAATTACGGGTCTTATGAATGATCCTCAGCTTTGTGAGCCTCCGAGGGTCGTCCAGAAGCAACCTATGCACGGCTAATACTAGTTCTTGCCTAGATGATGACACGCTTACGCGGAAGGGTTTGTCCCTGACCTGTGAAGCGTGTTTTTGCATTTGTGTTGTTGCCAAACCTGAGTAGCTATACTATAATGACAACAGATAATCGCGCGTCAAAGCGCTAAAGTGCTTGGTGCTGCAGCTTTTTTACCGTGGCACATGGAGTAAGCAGGCTCGGTTTTTCCATACTATTATGTTTATATACGGAGTTCGATGTTCTTCGTAAAATTCTTAGGGGGTAACGGATTGTGAGATATTTAACAGCAGGTGAAACGCATGGCCCGCAGCTCACTGCGATTATTGAAGGGTTTCCAAGTAATGTAAACCTTAACTTTGAAGATTTAAACCATCAATTACATAGACGTCAAAAAGGCTATGGTCGTGGTCGTCGGATGCAAATTGAGAAAGATACAGCTACCATTGCAGGTGGCGTGCGTCATGGTAAAACAACAGGTGCGCCAATCGCATTAGTTGTCGTGAATAATGACTGGAAACATTGGACTTCCGTTATGGGGATTGAACCCGTTGAAGAAGATAATGAAGGTAAGCGCCGTGTGAACCGTCCACGTCCTGGACATGCAGATTTAAACGGCGGCCTCAAATATAATCAAAAAGATTTGCGTAATATTTTGGAAAGATCAAGTGCTCGTGAAACAACGATGCGTGTAGCCACTGGGGCTGTTGCTCGTCAGTTGTTAGCAGAGTTCGGGATCAAAGTAGCAGGACAAGTTATCCGCATTGGTGATGTTGAAGTAGAACGTCAGGAGCTTCCTGTCGATGAACTTATTCGTATTACAGAAGAATCACCAGTACGTGTTGTTGATAAAGATGCAGAAGCGAAAATGATTGCAGCTATCGATGCTGCTAAAGAAGATGGCGATACATTAGGTGGTATCGTGGAAGTGATTATCGAAGGTGTACCTGTTGGACTTGGAAGTCACGTACAGTGGGATCGCAAATTGGATGGTAAAATTGCACAAGCTGTGCTTTCCATTCAAGCCTTCAAAGGTGTGGAATTCGGAATCGGCTTCGAAGCTGCAGAGCGCAGAGGCTCGAACGTGCATGATGAAATCCTTTATACGCAAGAAACTGGCTTTAGACGTAGAACGAATCGTGCAGGTGGATTTGAAGGCGGAATGACAACAGGCGAGCAAATCATCGTTCGTGGGGTAATGAAGCCAATTTCTACTTTGTACAAGCCTTTGCAAAGCGTAGATATCGATACGAAAGAAGTATTTACAGCACAAGTAGAGCGTTCCGATACGTGTGCAGTGCCAGCAGCAGGCGTGATCATGGAGAATGTCATCGCTTGGGAAGTGGCCAATGCTTTCTTAGATAAATTTGGTGGAGACTCCATCGAAGAAATCCGCACGAACTTAGCGAATTTCCTTAAGCAAGTGGAGAACTACTAAGATGAGAGAACTTACCGTAGAGCTTGGAGAACGGTCTTATCCCATATATATTGGCCAAGGCATTCTTACCAATATCTCGACGCTGTTCGATCGCGCGAAGCTCAGCCGCAAGTCGCCGCTGCTCATAGTCACCGACGAGTCGGTGGCGGCATTGCACTTGGAGCGCGTCCTGACGCTGCTTCGTGACGGCGGCTTCGCCGCGACAGCCTGCGTCGTGCCCGCAGGCGAAACGTCCAAATCCCTCGCGCAGCTCGAGGGAATCGTAACCGCCGCCCTCCAGGCGGGCCTTGATCGCAATTCTGCGATCATAGCCCTTGGAGGAGGCGTGGTCGGCGATCTCGCCGGCTTCGCTGCGGCGAGCTTCATGCGGGGGATCCGCTTCGTGCAGATCCCGACGACCATCCTTGCGCACGACAGTTCTGTCGGCGGCAAGGTAGCGGTCAATCACCCGATGGCGAAGAACATCATCGGGGCGTTCCACCAGCCGGAGCTAGTCCTCTTCGACATCGACTTGCTGTTGACTTTGCCTGAGCGTGAAGTGAAGGCAGGCCTGTCGGAAGTGATCAAGCATGGCTTGATCTGGGATTCCGCTTTCACTCATTGGTGCGATGAAAACGCAGACAAGCTGTTAGGATTAGATCCAGAAGCGCTAAGTTATGCGCTTTACATAGGTTGTCAAGTGAAAGCTATCGTCGTATCTCAGGACGAACGCGAGAATGATCTCAGGGCGATATTAAACCTCGGACATACGATCGGTCACGCATTAGAGGCCGTAGCGGGCTATGGTGAGCTGTTACATGGTGAGGCCATCGCTATTGGGATGGTCGGTGCGGCAAAGCTTGCACAGCAGTTTGGCTATAGCGAGGACATACATACGGTGACTAGAGGTTTATTTGTGAAATACGGATTGCCGGTGAGCATCCCGTCACATTTGGATACAGATCGCATTATGAGTGCTATGATGCATGATAAGAAATTCAAAGAAGGTACGATGGTGTATATCATCCCGACTGAAATTGGTAAAGTCGAGATCCGTAAGGATGTTACTTCACAGCAAGTGAGAGAAATTGTTGACCTTCTAAAAGGGGAGAAATAACCGATGTACTTAAGGGGAATTCGTGGCGCGACAACAGTTCAACAGAATGATGCAGAAGAAATTCTTGCTGCAACGAGTGAGCTTCTTCAAGCAATTGTAGAAGCGAATGATTTCCTTCCAGAGGATATTGGATCGGTTTTCATTACAGTAACGGAAGATATTACGGCAACATTTCCAGCAAGAGCAATTCGTACACTAATTGGCTGGGAGCTTGTTCCATTGATGTGTTCGCTGGAAGTTCCAGTTGAGAATGCATTACCCAAATGTATTCGCTTGATGGTTCAGGTCAACACGACTAAAACACAAGCAGAGATCAATCATGTGTACTTGAAAGAAGCTAAAGCACTTCGTCCTGATATTGTTAAATTGACAAATGAAGCTACCCGGTAGTATAGTGAAATTAGATGAGTTTAGGTTAGTAGAGCAGAGTTTAGTCGAGTAGAGCAGAGCCGAGTTGAGATGAGAAAAAGACAAGTAGCTATATGACCATTGGATCGTTCCCAGAGGGGGATCGTCTATTTGTTCATACCCAGCTCTGATTTTCTTTTTTTCACATTCATCCTGATCGTCTACTGAAACTAAAGTCAACCTCTACCCCTGGTAGAGGTTTTTTTGTATTCGAATAGAGTTTTGAGCGCCGCAGACCGCGAGCAGCTCACAAGCTGAGAGGGGATGTTTCCATGTATACACCTGAATTGCAAGAAGTCATTCGTTTGTCCAAAGATTATAATCTTATCCCAGTGGTGCGTCATTTACTAGCTGATACCGAGACGCCAATACGTGTATTTCAACATTTATATCAAGAGCCTCGTGCCTTCCTTTTAGAAAGTGTAGAGGGAGGAGTGAAATGGGCACGTTATTCCTTCTTAGGCAGCGATCCATTCTTGATGATCACGGCGAAGCATGGAAAAACAACGGTCGAAACGGGGTCCGAGAAAAAAATCACGGATGAGAAACCGATCGAAGTGTTGAAGGCGTATCTTCGTTCCTACTCCAGCCCTCAGCTTGCAGATCTTCCACGCTTTACGGGTGGTGCGGTTGGATTCTTCGGATATGACTTATTGCAATACTATGAGAAACTACCGGCTCATCAGATTGATGACTTACAAATGAATGATATTCAGTTTATGTTTTGCGATCAGGTCATCGTATTTGATCATTTCAAACAACAGATCAAAGTGATTGCAAACCTACATGTTCCCCAGTTCGCAACGGATGCGGATATTGCGAAGGCGTATCAAGCAACTTGTGAGAAAATCGATGCGACAATTGAAAAAATTAAACGGCCTCTTAGTTCCGATACCATGACGCACAACCCGATCGTGTCAGAACCAGATTTGGGCGAAATTCGCTCCAATATTACGAAAGATAAATTCATTGCCAATGTGAATAAAGCAAAGGAATACATTCGTGCCGGCGATATTTTCCAAGTCGTGCTCTCCCAACGTTTTGAAATGGAAACAACGGTTTCTCCCTTACAGGTATATCGCGTGCTTCGTACAATGAATCCATCTCCGTATATGTATGTGCTGAAAATGGACGATGAGGTTATCGTTGGAACGTCTCCTGAGTTGCTAGTACGGGTAGAGGAAGAAAAAGTAGAAACGCGGCCGATTGCTGGAACAAGACCTAGAGGGAAAACCCCAGAGGAAGATCACGCACTTGAGTTGGAGCTGCTTGCCGACGAGAAAGAACGTGCAGAGCATTTGATGTTGGTTGATTTAGGTCGAAATGATATCGGGCGTGTCTCCGAATTCGGTACGGTCAAATGTGATACCTTCATGGACATTGAACGCTATTCACACGTGATGCATATCGTTTCCAATGTGTCTGGCAAGATTGCCAAAGATAAGGATTTCTTTGATGCTTTCCTTTCCTGTATGCCTGCAGGCACGGTGTCTGGAGCACCGAAGCTGAGAGCGATGGGAATTATTGCTGAACTGGAACCTGAGTCTCGCGGTTCTTACGCAGGTGCGATTGGTTATCTAGGTTTTTCCGGGAATTTGGACACTTGTATTACGATCCGGACGATTGTATTCAAAAAAGGCAAAGCCTATGTGCAAGCAGGAGCAGGAATCGTTTGGGATTCTGTACCTGAGAGTGAATATCAAGAAACCGTGAACAAAGCGACGGCTTTGCTGAAATCAATTCGTATGGCAGAAGCCATGTTCAGTCCTGAGCCTAGACCTGTTAGCGATATTAACAAAGACTATTTCGTTAACTCATAGAAGGAAGGGGCATGGAAGAACATGAGTGGAACAATTTCGATACAACAAGCGCTTGGTAAAGTAATTAGTGGCAATCATTTATCCCGGGAAGAAGCACGTAGTGTCATGTCTGAGATTATGGATGGAGCTGCTTCACCTGCACAAATAGGCAGTTTGTTGACGGCGCTTCGTATCAAAGGGGAAACATTTGAAGAGATTACGGGGTTTGCGGAGACGATGCGAAGCAAAGCTGTGCAAGTGAACGTACACCAAAGTGACCTGCTTGATACGTGTGGAACAGGTGGAGATGGTGCTGACACGTTCAATATCTCAACGACAGCTGCCATTGTAGCATCAGCAGGCGGGATCCGAGTAGCGAAGCATGGCAATAGAGCGATGTCGAGTAAAAGTGGTAGTGCGGATGTTCTAGAAGCGCTTGGCGTTAAGATTACACTGAGCGGAGAACAAGCAGCGAAATGTCTTGAACGTACTGGCATTTGTTTTATGTTCGCACAGGCCTATCATCAATCGATGAAGCATGTTGCAGCACCTCGTAAAGAACTTGGATTCAGAACGGTTTTTAATTTGCTTGGACCGTTAACCAATCCTGCGGGCGCAGATCGTCAAGTCCTTGGCGTTTTCGATAGAACCAAGACAGAGATGTTAGCGCAATCGCTACAAGCACTAGGCTTGAAACGTGCGATGGTTGTTGCCAGTGAGGATGGGTTGGACGAATTCAGTATCTCTGCACCCACGAAAGTTTCTGAGCTGAAGTCAGATCTAATTACGACCTACACCATTACACCGGACGATTTAGGTCTTCGTGCACATAGTATCAAAGATGTAGCGGGTGGAGATGCTGCCCTGAACGCAGAAATTATTCGTCATATTTTTGCAGGTGAGAAAGGTCCATATCGGGACATCGTGCTAGCGAATGCTGCGGCATGCTTCTATGTAACGGGTCATGTAGGCACTCTTCAACAGGGCGTGAAATTAGCTGCAGAAGTCATTGATTCGGGACGCGCGGAGCAGAAATTGCAAGATTTAATCCAATACACAGGAGAACTATGCCATGTTTCTTGATAAAATTGTAGCTACAAAACGCGTGGAAGTAGAGGCGATGAGCGATTTTTCGATCGCGGAGGCTGAAAAGTTAATTTCTCAGCTTCCTCCTTGTTTAGGCTTTGAGCGGGCATTGACGCTTGGGAAAAATCGTTCCATGGGACTTATCGCAGAAGTGAAGAAAGCTTCGCCATCCAAAGGATTGATTCGCGCAGATTTCGAACCGGTTGGATTGGCCCAAGCTTATGAGCGTGCAGGCGCCGATTGTATTTCGGTATTGACCGATGTTTCGTATTTCCAAGGAAGCAATGATTATTTGGAGGCTGTGCGTAAATCGGTGAACGTTCCGTTGCTACGCAAAGATTTCACCATTGATCCGAAGCAAATCTATGAAGCAAGACTTCTGGGAGCAGATGCCATTCTGCTTATCGCAGCGATTTTGACAACAGAACAGATGAAGCAATATTTGACCCTAGCGAAGGATCTTGGCCTAGATGCACTGGTTGAGGTGCATGATCGTGAAGAGTTGGAGCGTGCACTTGAGCTGGATACCCAACTGATAGGTGTCAATAATCGGAATTTAAAAACTTTCGTAACCGATCTAGGAACAACGGAAGAATTAATAAGCTTTATGCCAAAGGGTAAAACTGTTGTGAGCGAGAGTGGTATATCTACCGTTGAAGATATGGCCTATGTCGAGAAAGTTGGGGCACAAGCTGTACTCATCGGAGAGCATTTCATGCGACAACCTGTCGTTGAACAAGCGGTTCATCAGTTGATGGGTGAACTGGTCAATAAGAGGCAGTTATAGGCAGAAAGAGGCGGGTTTGATGACTGTGGGAACGATTCCAACGGTAAAAATTTGTGGACTTCAAAGCGTTGAAGTGTTAAAATCAATCGTACATTTGCCGATAGCTCATATCGGCTTTGTTTTTGCACCAAGTAAGCGACAAGTCACGTCTGAGAAGGCAGCCGAGCTGATTGCTTATTTGAAAGCTGAAGAAGCGAAGGGTCAGACTGTGCCTCTTACAGTTGGCGTGTTTGTCAATCCAACGAAAGAGCAGTTGGTTGATATTTTAGCAGCAGCTCCTCTGGATGTCGTGCAACTTCATAGTCAGGAAACACCGGCTTTCTGTGGATGGGTTCGTGATCAATTTGGTGTACAGGTATTTAAATCGGTTTCAATCTCCAAAACAGAAGATTCCATACCTTCTCTATCCAAGGTAGCTGAGCAACTAGATCCTTATATCGGGCATGTAGATGCCATCTTATTAGATACCTTTGACCCTGTTTACGGAGGCGGTTCTGGGACAACTTTTGCCTGGGATTGTATACCTGTTTATCAAGAGTGGGCTCGTTCTGCTGGTATACAATTGCTAGTAGCTGGCGGACTCCGACATGATAACGTAGATCAATTAGTAGATGCTTATGCTCCTGATGGCGTTGATGTATCGAGCGGCGTGGAGACAGATGGCGTGAAAGATATTGCGAAAATAACCGCGTTTGTGGAAAGGGTGACCCGTAAGTGACACAAGTACCTGATCAGCAAGGTAGATTTGGCAAGTTCGGTGGCCGCTATGTGCCCGAGACATTGATGAATGCCTTACATGAGCTTGAAGAAGCTTATGCGCGATATAAAGATGATCCTGAATTTATTGCGGAAGTTCGATATTTGCAGAAGCAGTATTCAGGTAGACCTACTCCGCTTTACTATGCAGAGCGCTTAACAGAGCAACTCGGTGGAGCGAAGATTTATTTGAAACGTGAAGATTTAAACCATACAGGCGCACACAAAATTAATAACACCATCGGACAGGCCGTACTTGCCAAACGCATGGGGAAGAAAAAGATAATCGCGGAAACTGGTGCTGGTCAGCATGGTGTTGCTTCAGCGACAGTCGCAGCATTAATGGGCTTTGAATGTAAAGTTTTCATGGGGGAAGAAGACACGAAACGTCAACAATTGAATGTGTTTCGCATGAAATTGTTAGGATCGGAAGTCATTCCTGTTACTTCAGGAACGCGTACATTGAAAGATGCTTGTAACGAAACATTGCGTTACTGGGTAAGTAACGTTCAAGATACGTACTATATTCTCGGATCCGTAACTGGGCCACATCCGTATCCGATGATGGTTCGTGATTTCCAACGCGTGATCGGGGATGAGTCCCGTGAGCAAATCTTGGAAACAGAAGGCAGACTGCCTGATGCAGTAGTTGCTTGTGTTGGCGGAGGCAGTAACGCGATGGGGATTTTCTATCCATTCGTTCAAGATGAGTCCGTGAAATTGATTGGTGTCGAGGCAGCAGGTCGCGGCGTTGATACGGAGGAGCATGCAGCTACCATGACCAAAGGAACGCCAGGTGTATTCCAAGGGTCACTCAGTTACTTGCTTCAGGATGAGTATGGTCAAGTATTGCCAGCGCATTCGATCTCGGCCGGTTTGGACTACCCGGGAATTGGTCCCGAACATGCATACCTCAAAGATGCTGAGCGTGCTACTTATTATCCAATAACGGATCAAGAAGCACTAGATGCTCTTCAATTGTTGAGCCGCACAGAAGGTATCATACCAGCTCTTGAGAGCGCTCATGCCATTGCACATACGTTGAAATTAGCACCGACGATGACGAAGGACCAAATTATTATCGTGAGTTTGTCAGGCCGCGGCGATAAAGATGTGGAATCCATTATTAGTTATCTTGGCGAGGGGGTATAAGCGATGAACCGTATTGACAGTCGTTTTGCAGAACTCAAAGAGCGCGGTGAAACCGCAATGATCCCTTTTCTAACAATTGGTGACCCTTCGATTGAAGCATCCTTGGAGCTGATTCTAGAAATGGAACGCGCTGGCGCGGATTTAATCGAGCTTGGTGTTCCTTACTCGGATCCACTCGCAGATGGACCTGTTATTCAACGCTCCTCTGAGCGCGCTTTGAAGCGTAAAATTTCCATCTTTGATGTAATCGATGTAGCTAAACAGGCAAGGAATCGCGGATCTCAGCTGCCATTTATCCTTTTTACCTATTATAATCCGGTTCTCCAAATTGGTTTGGAACGTATTTTCAAAGTGATGCAGGAGAATGAAATCAGTGGCATTATTATTCCAGATCTTCCTTTGGAAGAAGATAGTGAGACTAGAGGGATTGCTGAGAAATATGGCGTTCATTTGATTCCTTTAGTCGCACCAACATCGAATGAACGTGTACAACGTATTGCTTCAAGTGCACGTGGTTTCGTTTATTGTGTATCTTCCCTAGGAGTTACAGGTGAGCGTGCTGAATTTTTTGGCGGCATTGAAGATTTCCTTACAACCGTGCGTGAAGCCGCGTCTGTTCCCATTGTTGTGGGCTTCGGCATATCTTCGCGGGAGCAGGTTGAACGCTTTGAGAAGCTGTGCGATGGTGTTGTCGTAGGGAGTGCGATTGTCCGCACGATCGAGAGCGCATTACCACATTTCCAAGAGGATGCTGCTCATCCGGAAGGTCTTAAGCAAATAGGTAACTTTGTAGGTCAATTAAAACGTTCGAACCACTAATTGATGAGGTGACTTCATGAAACCGAAACAAACCATTATACATTTACCAGTTTATCAACCAGGTAAACCTATTGAGGAAGTAAAGCGTGAGCTTGGCTTAACTGAAGTGATCAAGCTTGCTTCCAATGAAAACCCATTCGGCTCATCTCCGCATGTGAAGGCTGCGATTGAAGCAGAAATTGCAAATATTAGTCTGTATCCAGATGGAGGCGCCGTACAATTAACAGAAGCTGTTGCAGCTTCTCTAGGCGTTGAGACGAATCAACTTATTTTCGGCGCTGGATCGGATGAAGTCATTCTTATGTTAGCACGTGCTTTTCTAGTGCCAGGTGATGAATCCGTTATGGCTTCACACACATTCCCACAATACAAACACAATTGTGAAATCGAAGGCGCAATCTCCATTGAAGTTCCGTTGAAAGATGGCACACATGATTTGGATGCAATGGCTGCGGCTATTACTGATCGCACGAAAATCGTATGGATCTGTAATCCGAATAATCCAACGGGTACGATGAATACAGATGCGGAAATTAAAGCTTTCTTAGCTAAAGTTCCTGCGCACACGATTGTTGTTCTTGATGAAGCTTATTGCGAGTACAACACAACAGGTGAGTTCCCAGATAGCATTGAGCTTATCGGTCAATACAAAAATGTGATCTCTTTGCGTACTTTCTCCAAAATCTATGGGTTGGCTTCGCTTCGTATTGGTTATGGTATTGGGCATCCAGATGTCATTCGTTCGATTAATCAAGTGCGAGAGCCTTTCAATACGACTCGATTCGCACAAGCTGCTGCTCTTGCGGCGATTAATGACCAGGATTTCATCGCAAGCTGTCGTGAAGCGAATACTGCTGGTTTGAACTACTTAGAAGAACAATTTAAACAACTTGGGCTGCACTCGTTTCCTGCTCATGGGAACTTTATTATGGTGGACGTAGCTCGTCCAGCGGCAGACGTATTCAACGGCTTATTGCGCCGAGGGTTAATCGTTCGTGGTGGTCATATGTTGGGCTTCCCAACATCATTGCGTGTCACTATTGGTTCAAGTGAGCAAAATGCCAAATTCATTGCGGCTCTAACGGAAGTTCTTGCAGAGGTTCCTGTTCTAGTCTAATTCAGAAGATAAAGGTTGATTCTTGTCATGACGAAAATAGCAATATTCGGAGTAGGTCTGATCGGTGGATCTCTTGCCTTATGTTTCAAAGGAAAACCAGACTTTACCGTTGTTGGCCATTCACCCAATCCGAATTCCGTCGAAAAGCTGCTGAAACGGAATGTTGTTGACCATGCAACTACCGATATGGCAGAAGCCGTGGATGGGGCTGATTACATCTTCCTATGCGTACCCGTGGGTAATTTGGAGGAATATGTTCAGAAGTTGATGAAGCTGCCTTTGAAACAAGGTTGTATCATTACGGATGTGGGCAGTACGAAAGCATCCATTACAGAAAGCGCTGCAGCGCACTTGAAGGAAGGCTACTATTTTATCGGTGGTCATCCGATGGCAGGCTCTGAGCGACACGGGGTGGAAGCAGCTTCGTCGCATCTGTATGAGAATGCTTTCTATGTCTTGACTCCAGCAGAGGGCACACCACAGGCTGAGGTGGATCGTCTGACTAATCTACTTAGTCATACTAAAGCGCAAATCGTGCAAGTCGATGCTCGAGAGCATGATGACATCGTCGGTGCAATTAGCCATTTGCCGCATATTATTGCAGTCGCACTTGTTAATCAAGTTAGAAACTATAACGAGAGTAATCCCTTGTATCAAAACTTAGCGGCTGGCGGTTTCCGAGATATTACTCGGATTGCCTCAAGCGAACCTACGATCTGGCGTGATATTCTCGTCAACAATCGTGAAGTGTTACTCAAGCTGCTCAAGGATTGGAATGATGAGATTTCACGATTCGTTCAGCTGATTGAACAAAGCGATGGGGAAGGGATTGCGGAGCAATTCCGTATTGCTGGCGAATTCCGAAGCAAGTTACCGGAACGTCGTAAAGGTGTACTCACTTCCTTATTTGATATTTATGTGGATGTACCCGATCACCCGGGTATTATAGGCTCAATTACCTCGCTGCTCGGAAATGCTCGAATTAATTTGAGCAATATTCAAATTATCGAAAGCCGTGAAGACGTTCCTGGTATTCTCCGATTGTCTTTCCGTAACCAAGAGGAAGCCGATCGCGCTTCGGAGTTATTAGGCAAAGAATATGCGGTGCATGTTTAAATTCGAATGCCATGTTATCTGTTCAGGACTTTCTTTGTGTTGGTTTCCGCCATCGCAAAGGAAGTCCTTTTGTTTTCTTTTTGTAACCGATTCACAGGTCAAAAGGCTCATGCTATAATGGGTCTTATTATTTATATACATACTATTCATTGTTATGGGGCGGTTGATGTGAAGTACCGAATGTTATTCATAAGCTTGCTAACGGTCATGATTGTCTTTCTTAATTTTTCACCTATTTTAGCAAGTGCCAAAGATGTGTATTATTCCAATGAGGTTGCCGTTCTTGTCTATCACCACATTGACGAACTTGAACAGAGCTCAGTTACAATCACGCCGAGGCTGTTTGAGCGGCAGCTAGTTTCGTTACAAAGGAAAGGATTCCATTTCATTACCTTGGACCAATTTAAAGACTTCAAAACCAAAGGTGCGGCAATACCGGATAATGCGCTGCTTATCACATTTGATGATGGCTACGAAAGCTTCTATACGCATGCATATCCAATTCTGAAGAGGCTTCAAATCCCTGCCGTGAATTTCGTTATTACGAAAGATTTGGATGATCCCAAAAGGCCTAAGTTAGCGTCTTTATCTAAGGATGAGATTAAACAGATGCGTAGTGAAGACCCAAATATTGAATTCCAGGGGCACTCCGATGAGCTTCATGCAATGAAAGATGGAAAACCCATGTTATCTAACAAAATTATTCTAAATGGAAAGCTAGAAACTGAGGTAGAGTTTAAGAGTCGGGTTGTTCAGGATACTCGCAAATGTATTGCCAAACTCAAGGAGTTGAATGCTTCGAAAAATGTGGATTCCTATGCTTATCCATATGGCAGCTACGATGATACGACGATTTCTTACTTGCACGAGGCAGGTATCCAATACGCTTTTACAACGAAAGCAGGTATTGCTTCAGAATGGACGGATTCGATGCAAATACCGCGAATCAACGGTGGAAGTCCTTTTATACGTCCGCATTCCATTAGCAATTTGATCAAGCAGGCCAAAAGAGAACAATCACAATTTGTTAGTTCAAAATGATACTTGGTAAACGTTTTCAAAAAGGTGTTGACAGAATGAAACCGTATACATATAATAAAAGTACAGTATGGTTTCTCTCCACTCCTATCCGATAATCGCACCATAAGTGCAACCGCCGATTCGGCGGTTTTTTTTTTTTTGTCTTTTTCCCTTTTTTTAAAATACATATAAAAGGAATGCACTTAGATGTCGATAGTAGAGTTGTAGTAGAAATATGAACTTTATCCAACAATTTGTCGAATCTAGCAGGAATCTCGTCTTGAAGCGAGAATAGGTTATAGGCTAAATGTTTGCTAAATTTCGCATTCACACTTTTTTTACAAATATAACGCAACTTTTCACTCCAACCGTAGTAAAACATGTATGAACAGTTGGAGTGGTACCCGGAATCGCGAGGAGGGTCGCCACGTAATGACCGATTCCCAATTGATCAGAGAAATCAAGGATGGAAATGTTCAGCTGTATAACGAGCTAATGCGTCGTTACGAGCGTAAAATCCTTGCCTTTATTTATCACATGCTAAAGAGCACACAAATGGAAGCTATCGCGGAAGATTTGTGTAATGAAACATTTTATAAAGCGTATCGCAGTTTGCATTCTTTCCGTGAGATCGAGGCATCTTTTTCTACTTGGTTATATACGATTGCCCGTAATACCGTATTGAGTGAGCTGCGCAAAAATAAAAGTGTCCAGGTGTCACTGGAGCAAAGCGGTCTTACACCGCATGCTTCTTTTGATGCGATGCCAGAGCTGGCGATGTTGAGGAACGAAAAGGTGTCCATGGTTCGCGAAGCGATTAATAGCTTGCCTGAAAAGCAAAGATCGGCTTTGATTTTACGTGAATATGATCAGATGGATTATCAGGAAATTGCCAACATTTTGGGTCAAACCGTCAGCTCAGTGAAATCTCTTCTATTTAGAGCGAGAGCATCAGTCAAATTGCATCTGGATCCTTATTTCAGTGAACCGATATTCGAAGAATCGAAGGGATGACAAGCGATGAAGTGTAGTGAGATCCAGGAATTATTTGGAGTCTATTGGGATTTGCCGAATGATGACCTGCGTCGTGCAGCAGTTGATAAGCATTTAGAAACATGCGACTCCTGTAAAGAGGAATTTCAAATATGGGAAGAAAGCATGATTCTGATCCGCAGTGCTGCAACTGACGAGGAGCTGACGGACTTTGAGCCTATAGTCTCCACCAAAGTAATGAGCCGAATTTACGAGGATGAATCATGGCGAATTCCAGTTTCCGAACGGATGTATTCGATTTCCTATAAATTAAGACGAAATTTGACGGCGGTTATTGCATTTTGTCTAGCTCTTTTTGTGTTTAGCTTTTTATTTGCCATCGTATATGATGGCTCTCCACAGTCAACATTGGCTTCCGCGGACAATTCACTTTACGATCTTGAAGCACCACAAGCGCTAAAAATTAGCGGTACAGAATCTTTGAATGGACATAAGTTAGGTGATGCTGTAGCCAGTCTGAATCCAAGTTTCATGGAACCTTTACGTTTTCATGTTGGACCGATCCATTCGTACCCTCATTACTTATTAGTCGTATCGCTTCTTGGATTAGTAGCAACCATTATTATTATGAATTGGTTATCAAGAACGAAAACTTAATGCTCCTAGTGGAGCATTTTGCATTTCTAGCGCTGGAGGTAAAAGAATGACTATGATAGGGTTTATACGTCACGGAAGCACAGAGTGGAATCGGTTAGGTAAACTGCAAGGGCAGTTGGATACAGATTTAACGGATGAAGGCAGAGAGCAAGCAAGATTACTTGGGTTGCGTCTATCTCAGGAAAATTGG
Organism: Paenibacillus sp. LjRoot56; assembly: GCF_964253335.1. Classification (NCBI taxonomy): domain Bacteria; kingdom Bacillati; phylum Bacillota; class Bacilli; order Caryophanales; family Paenibacillaceae; genus Paenibacillus; species Paenibacillus sp. LjRoot56. Next base: position 823,256 of record NZ_CAXURV020000004.1, on the reverse strand, counting down.
GATGGCATCATTAGCAGTGACTTGAAGCGAGCGAAAGAAACCGCACAAATTATCTCAACACGATCTGGTATCCCTCTATTGCGTACAGATAAACGCTTGAGAGAGCGTAAATACGGGTTGGTCGAAGGAACTACTGTCGCTGAACGTGAAGAGCGCTGGGGAGCCGATTGGAAGCTTCAGGATCTGGGTCAGGAGTCGGACAGCGATTTGTGGGCTAGATGGATGGAGCTTGAAACAGAGATTTTGAGTCAGTACCCGAGTAAGAAGATCTTACTCATCTCGCATGGAGGCTTTATTGTTCAGGTGCTTCGTGTTCTGAAATTGAACCAAGAGGAGTTCCTGCAGAATACCTCTTTGACCTTGTTATTGCGACAAAGTGATCAATGGGAGCTTCAATTGTACAATTGTTTAACCCATTTACAAACGACCTCGGAAACGGTGGTATGAAAGTAAACATGACTCGATAGAGTCATGTTTTTTTGTTTGTTACGGAATATTTTCGGAAAAAAATCCCATAATGGTTACTAGAAACATCGGAGTAGAAAGCTCCGCCAGATGGGAGATGTAGGATGGAAATGAACCTAGCGGATATGCTCAGCTATGCCGATATCCATGAATTAGGCCGAATTGCACATACCTACGAGTGTGAGTGCAATGGTCATTCTAAGAATGAGTTGATTCAATCGATCCTGAGTACGGCCATGCGCAAAGACATATTCGAAAAACACATTCAAAGTCTTAGTTTGGAAAACATTCGCTTCCTCAACTCCTTACTCTCGGACCCTCGCAATTCGTTTAGTATGGAGGAACTCATCGCTAGAGCCCAGCAGTCACGCTTTCAGAAAGAAGAGGCACCAGGAGATTGGAATCCAAGGGATATGATTTTGAAATTCAAGAAATTAGGTTGGTTGTTTAACGGGCATTCCCAACAGACCAAATACCTCTTTCATGTTCCAGCGGATTTAAAGCGAAGATTTGGTGATGTGCTAGCGAAACAATTTAAGCAAAATTTGGTGAAAACAGATGAACCAAACGTTTATCGCGATGAACAATCACTTCTAGTCGACGACATATTTCATTTCTTAACCGCGATTGCTCAGCAAGAAATGCCATTAACAGCAGAAGGTTTTATGTACAAAAGACAACTTGGGCAGCTCCTCAGTATCTTATCTGTTCAAGAGGGATTGGTAGCAAAGGGGACATGGCGATTCGGTTACGGACGAATGTTCAAGGAATACCCGAATCGATTTTCACTTATCTATGACTATTGCTATTACCACCAACTAATCAGTGAGCATGACCTGGTGCTTCGCATTACAGAAGCAGGAAAGGCACGATTACTGGAAGGGAAAAAAGAAACAGTTACGGATGTGTATACGTTTTGGCTAAGGCTGTACAAAAATCCGATTCCTAATTTACAAAGTATATCGGTTTGGCTAGATCGACTTTGTGATCAGTGGGTGACGATGGCTTCGATTGTAGATTTATTTAGTAAATTAGTTAAACCATTTTACTATGATGGTTCAGAATCTATTGTCGAGCAGCGAATCCTACAAATGATGATGCACATGGGTTTAATCCGGATAGGTGAAGATCATACGTATGGGGCAGTTATCCAGGTCACTAAGATAGGCTCAAAAGTGATTCGAGGGATAAGTCTTGCAGAGGAAGACAAAGTGGTACTCTTCTGATCTAGGTATTAACACATTCCCGTTCAAACGGGCTTTTGAATGAAGCGTTGAATTAGCTAGTGAATATGATGTAATAGGAGCATAACAACGGGTTGGCGTACACCATAATGCAGACATATATTCTTGCGAAAAAGAAGCTCCTGACAAACCGCGGACAACATTTGGAGGTAGGTCTCATGGGAAAAATGAATGTATCTAACGATGCGCTGCTGGCACTTTTCGCGGAAATGATTTGGGATAATGCCTTACGCAAATATAGAGAAGAAAATCTTTATAAAGAAATCGATAGCGCTCTTGCTAAAGGCGATCAGACATCCTTTTTAGCGCTAACGTCTGAATTAAGGATTTTACAATCACTAGGGTAATCATTAGCTGCGCATGAGCAAGTAAACATAAAGGCATGAGGATACCAGTCCCATGTCTTTTTTGTCTGTGTATACCAAGTTTATTTGGAAGACTGAATACTTGATTGACAGCTAAGAGATGACGGATTAAAGTACTTAAAGTACAAGTTGAGCTTGCGCTACATAGCGGATGTTCTTTTGGTAAATGATAGGGAGGCGCTACACCTTGAAGTTTAATGAGATTGTTTCACAAGAATGGACGGAATTGAAACCCTATTTGGATACGTGTCTTCTTCCTGTGACGGGGTTGACAGGGGTTGAGGATCCGATGGAAGTGACTACCGTGTTAGAGCGGCTCCGTGATGTCATGGAAATTATCGAGATTCCTTACAAGGGCAGAGTTGTCACTTATCCAGCTCTTCATTACATAGCAGATACGGGTGCAAGTAAGCAAGTGGAGACTATCGTACATCAATTGAAGAAAAGTGGATTTCGTTACATAATCGTATTAACCTTACATTCGGAAGCAATCCACTGGAAATCAGCTGAAACAGATTTGTTGATCGTTGTCGATAAAGAGCAGTGGGCGCAGCAATCAGAGGCAATTAGATCAGGTATATCCAAACAAGTTCAGCAACTATGGTACCCTGTAGAGTAACTTTGGTGATGTCGTGTATTAATGGAAAAAAAATGTGCAAGATAAGGGTAGTAATGGATGAATGTGGCTTGCAAAAAGTTGTGACAATTTCGTTAAAATTTGTCCGAAAGCGAAGATTTCAATCCAATAAAAGGAGTTATGAATTCTTGACGACCTAGTAGACGTAGGCTATTATTAGAAATGTCCTAGTTATGTAGTGTAATGTCGAACGACACGTGATAGAGGTAGCTGATGTCCGAGAGGGTTCGGGCTTCGGCCAATGTAGGAGGGTAGACCTGAGAATGAGTGATCATAACAATCACAATGAAGAACAGCATGGGAAGAAACCCGGGACCAAACGCGAAATGTCTCGTCGACAATTTCTTTCTTATACCCTTGGTGGCGCTGGTGGATTCATGGGGGCCGGCATTATCATACCGATGATTCGGTTTGCCGTTGATCCTGTCCTTCAGCCTAAAGCAGCATCGGACTGGGTTAAAGTTGTCGAAGAAAGTAAAATTACGAATGTTCCACAAGCGTTTACGTTCCAAGTCCATCAGGTAGATGGCTGGTACGAAAGTGATGCTGAACTGGTAGCATGGATTTCCAAAGACAGTAAAGGTGCACTGTTTGCGTTAAATCCGACATGTAAGCATCTTGGCTGTACGGTTAACTGGAACGATAACCCTGCTTACAAAGATCAGTATTTCTGTCCATGTCATGGTGCGCATTATACGCAAGACGGCAAGAACCTTGCTGTAGCACCTAAACCGCTAGACGAATACACAACAAAAGTAGAGAATGGTTTCGTGTATGTTGGACAACTGCATGCTAACACTAGAGTATAAGGGGGCGTCACGATCAGATGTTTAAAAACGTATACAACTGGATTGACGAACGTCTTGATATTACGCCTATGTGGAGAGATGTAGCGGATCATGAGGTGCCAGAACACGTTAACCCTGCTCATCACTTTTCCGCATTCGTTTATTGTTTTGGCGGATTGACGTTTTTCATCACAGTAATTCAAATTTTGTCAGGTATGTTCCTTACTATGTATTACACACCTGATATTATCAATGCGTATGCAAGCGTTGATTATCTACAACATAAAGTAGCTTTCGGTGTTATCGTCAGAGGTATGCACCACTGGGGAGCTAGTTTAGTTATCGTAATGATGTTCTTACATACCCTGCGCGTGTTCTTCACAGGATCTTACAAAGCTCCGCGTGAAATGAACTGGGTGGTAGGCATGCTCATTTTCTTCGTTATGTTAGGTCTTGGTTTTACGGGATACCTGCTTCCATGGGATAACAAAGCTTACTTTGCAACACAAGTAGGTATGAAAATTGCAGCATCGGTACCATTTGCTGGTCCGTACATCGAAACATTGCTGCAAGGCGGAAGCATTGTTGGTGCACAAACACTAACACGGTTCTTTGCTATTCATGTGTTCTTCCTGCCTGGCGTTCTGCTCGCTTTGCTTGCCGGACACTTCTTCATGATTCGCAAACAAGGTATTTCCGGACCGCTATAATTTAGGGAGGGGCGAATAGCGTGGCGCATGGTCATAAGTCTGATGAAAAAATCGTTTACGTAGGGGATTCCCGCGTAATTAAGAAAACGCAAGAACAACGACTAATTCCTAGAGATTACTCTGCTTACCCAGGTAAATCAGAAGCCTTCATTCCTAACTTCTTGTTGAAAGAATGGATGGTTGGTGTCGTTGTCTTGGTCGGTATGCTAGTTCTAGTTATGTCCGACCCAGCTCCGTTAGGTTATCCTGCGGATCCGAAGAACACAGCATTTATTCCGATGCCTGACTGGTATTTCTTGTTCATGTATCAATTGCTGAAATATCCATACACATCGGGTGATTACGTTGTTCTTGGAGCGGTAGTTGTACCAGGTTTACTATTTGGTGGTTTATTGCTAGCTCCTTTCTTGGATACTGGTAAAGAACGTCGCTTCTATAGAAGACCAATTGCTTCAAGCCTTATGATTTTATCTTTGATCGCTTGTACATACCTGACGTACACGTCTTGGTCTCACTATCAAGTTGAGCTTAAAGAGAAAAATATCATTCCAGAGCACATCAAGCGTGAAGAAGAAATGCACGCTAACAAAGGTGGCGCAGCTGGTGAGGGTGCGAAGAAAGAAACGAAAAAAGCAGCTGCAATTGTTGCTGCTGATGACCCAGGTGCTGCGATTTATGCAAAAGCAACTTGCTTAGCTTGTCACGGTGCACAGCTTAAAGGAATGCCAGCTTCTGGTGTACCCGCTTTATTAGGTGTAGGCGATGGACACACGAAAGATGACATTATGGGCATTATCAAAAATGGTAAAGGCAACATGCCTGCTATGTATAAGCCTAATATCGATAAAGGCTTAACAGATGCCGATATTGATAAATTAGCTGAGTGGTTATCCAAACAAAAAACTCAATAAAACAGAACCTGGTCGCGAAAGTGATCAGGTTTTTTTTGGAAATTTTAGATGGTCTACGTATCAAACTTGATTCTAAAGGAGGGGCCAATATGTCCGTTTCCTATTTGTGGAGCAGAGACTTCTTACTTAGTAAGAGAATGCTTTGGTTGCTATTCATAAGCAATTTACTAGGAACCCTATATGGCTATGAGTGGTATTGGCTTCAAATGGTAGACACCCTTGCAGAGAATCCGTTATGGTATGTGTTTTTTGTACCGGATAGTCCGACTGCAAGTTTGTTTTTCACCCTTTCTGTTGGTTACTTGATTGTGGATCGGTCCCTTACCAAACCAACGAGTAAGCTGTATAGGGCTATTCGCGGCTTTGTTGAAGCTTTCGGGCTTATCACATCATTTAAGTATGGGATCTGGGCAGTTACGATGATCTGGGCAGGTGCTTGGCATGGGGCAGCTGTTGGTTGGGATGGATGGATGCTGACCGCGTCTCATTTGGCAATGGCCGTGGAAACGCTGTTATTTGTTCGTTGGTTTTCTTTTCGCTTGCCTGCCATTGTACTGGTGGCGATCTGGACGTTCTGGAATGATTTCATGGACTATGAAAGAGGGGTTTTTCCGAGGCTCCAACGTGAGTTGCATCCCTATTTGGGAACAATTCAATTTTTTACCATCTGCTTAAGTATCATTGGAATCTGGATCGCGATTACATGCCTTATGGTAAGAGAGAAAAAATTGTTGAAAGCTAATACCTGATGGTCTAAAGTGGGACGAACCTCCATATGATGATGGTGAAGGAGGGGATGTCCCATGTTTTTCGATAGAATGTTAAGAGGGATAGCGGTGACTATCTTACTCGGCCTTGTTCTTTGTTTACTTGCAGCTTGCGGAACCAATCAACATACAGTTGGACAAGCTAGTAAACCTATAGACCCAGTTCAAGTAGAGCGGATTACGTTTTTAAATCAGATTGCGGAAGAAATGTATACATTTACGATGTCTGGACAAGTTGCTGAGGCAAGAAATAAGTTGATTCAATTATCTGATCAAATTCCGAAAATTTCATTTGAAGGAATTACGTCCATTGAGGGATTGAATGCTTTGACTGCAACCGTCACGGATGCGAAACGGGTTTATAACGCGGTCAATTACTCACCAACTGATGGACAAGTAGCGGTTGCCAAAATTCGTCTAGCAACAGATGCGCTTTCACATAAGAACCAGCCGATGTGGCTGCAATACTATAAGGTTCTGCAAAATGATAGTCAATTGCTAAGTCAGCAAGTCAAGGCTAATAAACAGCAAGAAGCAATAGAAGAATTTGGTAAGTTATCACAGCATATCGCCATTATTCATCCCTCGTTGATCATTAGCCGTGATCCATCATCCATTGAGAAGTTAGATTCCTTAATGGTCTTTCTTCGTACGAATGTGAATACGAAACCAATGCCTATTAGACCTTTAGAAGCTGGAATCGTGAATTTGAACCAAGTGCTGGATGACATCTTTATGAAACATAAAGATGCACTGGCATATGTGCCTCTCACGGATCCGTATCATCCCATCATCTGGTCACTCAGTATAGGTGTTATTATCATTGGTGTTTTATCGTATGTTGGTTGGCAAATGTATCATTCTGGTCGACATATCGTTCCCGTTAGGCAAACAAAGGAAAGCGAAAATAGATGAGAAAAAGTGGATTAAGCAAGCTCGGTTGAGCTGTTTAACCCACTTTTTCTTATTTTTATTTAGAAAACAAATCAATTAGTTTTAAAACCCTCACCAATGACCTCATGGACATCCCCAACTATGATGAAAGCACGTGGATCGACGGCGTGAATTAACTCTCGCAATTGCCTTGTCTCATGCCGGTAAACGACACAATAGACGACTTCTTTCGTGTTTCCTGAATAGGCACCTCGTGCTGGGAAGAGCGTTACTCCGCGATCAAGTACTTTGGTGATAGATTCTGCTAACACATTGGGCTGGTCACTAATGATCGTAAAGGCTTTAGCCGCATAAGCGCCTTCTGATATGTAATCAATAATCCGTGATGTGACGAATACGGCTACTAGTGAATAGAGCACTTTTTCTTTAGGGAGATAAAGGAAAGAAGAGCCAATTACGACAACATCTATAATGAGGATGACTTGTCCGACACTCCAGCCTCTTTTTTTATGACCAATGCGAGCTAATATATCAGAACCACCTGTCGTTCCACCGAATCGAAATACAAGCCCAAGACCCGTGCCTAGTGTGATCCCAGCATAGAGAGTTGCAAGAAAATAGTCTTGCGTCGTATGAAAAGGTACTAACCAACCCATATGGATTAGCCATTCCATCACCCACAGAAACAATGAAAGGCAGATGACGCCGAATATCGTATACAGCATGGGACCCTTACCAAAATTTCGCCAGCCTAAGTAAAATAAAGGAATATTAAATACAAGGGTGGAGATGGAAGGGGGGACATTAAGCACGTACTTGAGCAAAAGAGATATACCCGTTAATCCGCCTTCCATTAGCTCATTCGATATAACAAAATAGTGCAAACCAAACGCATAAATTGCTGTCCCAATTAAGATTCCCAACACATTGAGAAATTGATCTTGGAACCTTTCTTTAAATATCATCTGAATTCCTCCATGCCTAATATGCTTGTCTTATCTAACAAAAAATTTGTCAACTTTTCTCGTTTAGTTTAACATAAGGAGGATAACCTTTGTGAAGAGGATAGAAAGAAGGATGCCAATGTCAGAACGTACACTTAAAGACCTGCAACAAGAGGTTGATACTTATATTTCCCAGTTCAAGGAAGGATATTTCAGTCCTCTTTCTATGCTGGCTAGAATGTCTGAAGAAGTTGGTGAATTAGCTCGTGAGGTGAATCATTCTTACGGTGAAAAACCGAAAAAGAGTACAGAAGCGGACAATTCAATCGAGTTGGAGCTTGGTGATATTTTATTCATTACGATCTGCTTTGCGAATTCACTTGGCATTGATCTGACTGAAGCGCATGACAAAATCATGCATAAATTCAATACCCGCGATGCAGGGCGATGGACTAAAATAAACACCGAAACGAATTGACCTTCATAAACTAAACCATCCCCCATGAATCGGGAAAACCGCTAATGGCAAAGGAGGATGGGCAGATGAATGGAGAAAATCAAATACAAAAAGCATACGAATCCATACTTGGGCATGATTTTGAAAAGGCCATTGAATGGTTTGAAAAAGCAATAGCTGAAGAACCAAACAATGCTGTCTATCATCACAAACTTTCCATTACTTTCGCGAGAAGTAATAAGCTTATCAAAGCGGTGGAACATGCATCAAAAGCGATTGATCTAGATCCAGCGAACGAGGCATTTCGCTTCCATTTGCAAGTGTTGAATGCACGTGAGCTTGTCGAACAAGCTAGAAGGCAACTTACGAATCAGTCAGCTCATCCGGAGCGCGCTATTTTTCTGCTGAAAGAAGCGATAGTGCTTGATCCGCTAGCCATTGAAGCGTATCTTATTCTAGGTGAAGCTTTCGCCATGCGAAAGGATTATACCAGAGCTTATCAAACCGTTATGGAGGCTGTACGTCTAGAGCCGCATCATGAGCTTGCCAAGCAGCATGCCACGATCTACAAGATCAAAATGGATTCAGAGTTAGGTCCGAAACAAAGATAAAGGAGATCATCACAATATGGAGCGTAGAATACGAGTAGCAGTTATTGGAGCAAGTGGAAGAATGGGGCGGGAGGTCGTGAAGACCGTTTTGCGTGAGACTGATATGGAGTTAGTTGCAGGAGTAAGTCGTACCTCCGGCCCCATTGATCTTGGAAGAATGGTTGGTATGGATGACTGCGGGATTCTAATGGGTAGCGACATCGAAAAGGTCTTAATTGAATCCAAACCAGATGTGCTAGTTGATTTTACAGGACCGCAAACAGCGGTTTCACATACAAATCTTGCGATTCGCTTAGGGATTCGACCTGTGATGGGAACGACGGGTTTCACCCCGCAAGCTATTGCTGATTTGGACATGCTATGCCGAGACAACAATATTGGCGGATTGATTGCACCGAATTTCTCCATCGGGGCTATTCTCATGATGAGGTTCGCTGCCCAAGCTTCGAAATATTTCCCGAATCTGGAAATTATCGAATATCACGGTGATCAAAAGCTGGATGCACCTTCCGGTACAGCTGTGAAAACTGCTGAGCTTATTTCAGAAATTCGTGAAGAAATTAAGCAAGGTAATCCGAAAGAAGAAGAAACAATTGAAGGTTCCCGCGGTGGGTATTACAATGGATTCAGAATACATAGTGTACGTCTGCCAGGTATATTTGCGCAACAGGAAGTTATTATGGCCGAACAAGGTCAAGCGCTTAAAATTCGACATGACTCTTACGATCGTGCAGCCTATATGCCAGGTGTAGCGATAGCGGTTCGTAAAGTTATGACCTATACTGGAATGATTTATGGTTTTGAGCATTTTATAGATTAGAGACCCCTAGGAGAGTGGAAGTCAGATGTTAAGCATCGCACTTATTGCCCATGATCGAAAAAAAGATGAGATGGTGAATTTCGTTACGGCTTATGAGCATGTTTTCGAGGGTCACAAACTATATGCAACTGGTACAACAGGCACGAGAATCATGGCAAATACGAAGTTGAATATTCATCGATTTATGTCAGGGCCACTTGGTGGAGATCAGCAGATTGGGGCGCTGGTTGCAGAGAATGAGATGGACTTGATCATCTTCTTGCGTGATCCATTGATGGCTCAGCCGCATGAGCCTGATATTATCGCTCTGCTTCGTTTGTGTGATGTACAGGGAATTCCATGCGCTACGAATATTGCTACTGCTGAGTTGCTTGTAAGAGCTTTGGATCGTGGGGATTTTGCGTGGAGAGAACTCGTACATAAATATAAGCCAGGGATTGAATAAGATGAGTGAACAATTAGATATTCTTATATTTGGTGCTCATGCAGACGACGCTGAAATTGGGATGGGCGCAACCATTGCCAAACATACACAACGTGGACTTCGCGTTGGACTCTGTGAATTGACCTATGCCGAAATGTCCTCAAATGGCACGGTGGAAACTAGACTAGAAGAAGCAGCGGAAGCAGCGAAAATTCTAGGTGTAGCAGCACGTACGAATCTGGGATTACCAGATCGAGGATTATTTGTCACAGCAGATCATATCGAACGGATTACACAAGAAATCAGGAAGTTTCGTCCACGAATCGTGTTCGCTCCTTATTGGCAAGATCGTCACCCTGATCATATAGCATGTTCAACGCTCGTACAGGAAGCTGTTTTTAATGCGAAACTACGTAAATATTTGCCAGAAACAGAAGCTGTGAATGTGGAGCAACTATTTTTTTATTTTATAAATGATGTGTATGAAGCTGATGTAATTGTAGATGTAACAAATACTTACGATAACAAAATGGCAGCACTGCGTGCGTACCGGTCACAATTTATTACGGGTACAGGTACCGTTGCGACGCCACTCAATCAAGGTTATGTCGAACGTGTAGAAGCTCGTGATCGAATCATGGGTCAGAAGCGTCAACTGACGTACGCGGAAGGGTTCGTTTCCAAACTCCCCTTGGTGATAGAACATTTTGATTGATCGGAAAGAGGTGTGAGAGATGAAAGACAAGTTAAAGATTGGTATTACGTGTTACCCAACACTTGGCGGATCAGGTGTAGTAGCGACAGAGCTTGGAAAGCTGCTAGCTGAAAAAGGACACGAGGTTCACTTTATTACACATAGCATGCCGTTTCGATTAGGCAAATTTCATAAAAATATTTATTATCATGAAGTGGAAGTTAGCCAATATTATGTCTTCCGCTATCCACCTTATGATCTATCGCTAGCTAGTAAGTTAGCTCAGGTTGCCAAAATGGAAGAGCTTGACTTGCTCCACGTGCATTATGCGATTCCGCATGCTGTTTGTGCCTTGCTTGCAAAGCAAATGGTGGGTTCGAATCTGAAGGTTGTAACGACACTTCACGGAACAGATATCACTGTGCTCGGGCAGGATCAATCGATATCAGATCTAATCCGTTATGCCATCAATGAAAGTGATGCGGTTACGGCTGTTTCCAAGGATCTCATCAAAGAAACACGGGAATTGCTAGCCATTGATCGTGATATTGATTTGACTTATAACTTTGTAGATAAACGGGTGTATTACCCGCGAGATATATCGAAGCTAAGAGGCGAATTCGCGCGACCGGATGAGAAAATTCTAATCCATATTTCCAATTTCCGACCGGTGAAACGTGTGCAGGATGTTGTGGATATTTTCGCAAAAGTGAGTAAAGAAGTACCGTCCCGACTTTTATTCGTTGGGGAAGGACCGGATCTTTCGAAAATGATTTCGAAGGTGAAGGAGCTCGGACTCTCGGATAAAGTAACATTCTGTGGGAAACAGGATGATGTGGCCCAAGTCATTTCACTTGCAGATGTCATGCTGCTGCCTTCTGAGAAAGAAAGCTTCGGACTTGTTGCACTTGAAGCTATGGCTTGCGGCGTGCCAACGATTGGCTCCAATGCAGGAGGAATTCCTGAGTTGATTACACACGGTGAAACGGGTTTTCTAGCTGAAGTTGGTGATACGGAGCAAATGGCCAGCTATGCGATTAATCTGTTGAAAAATCAAGTGATGTATGAACAAATGGCACAGAATTGTTTGAATCGTGCGCGATATACGTTCTGTAACGATATTACGACTGTTCAATACGAGGAGATTTACTATCGCGTGTTAGGACGGGAACTCCCTGAATCACATCGCATTTCAGCATCTTCGTGTCAATAAGGATGCTAACTGGATAGGAGAATTATGTTGGATGCAGGTAAGGGAATGAATGATCCAGGTGCTTCGGAGGTATTGACGACGCTCATGGAAGCTGGTTATGAGGCCTATTATGTCGGTGGCTGTGTACGTGATGCTGTGCTGGGACGACCAATCAAAGACATTGATATCGCGACCTCTGCACTGCCAGAGCAGGTTATTGAAATTTTTCAGAGGACGGTGCCAACGGGACTCCAACACGGCACTGTGACCGTTCTGATAGCTCAAGGAGCCTATGAGGTAACGACTTTCCGTAAGGAGGCAGCGTACGAAGGATTCCGTCGTCCTGCCTCAGTTGCCTATATTTCGGATTTAACCGAGGATTTACAGCGAAGGGATTTCACAATGAACGCGATGGCTATGGATGTAGCTGGCGTTCTGCAGGATCCTTATGGTGGACAAGCAGATCTGGCAGCTGGTGTTCTTCGCTGCGTAGGCATTGCAGAAGAGCGCTTTAGTGAAGATGCTTTGCGGATGCTTCGCTGCATTCGTTTCGCCTCGACCTATGATCTTGAGATCGAGGCGAGCACTTGGCAGGCGCTGCTAGCGAATGCCCCATTGCTTCGCCATATCGCCATGGAGCGCGTGCGCAGCGAGCTGCAGCGCATGGTAGAAGGCCCAGCCCCTGCGCGGGCTGTGCGGCTACTGCTGGCGAGCGGCCTGCTAGCCTATCTCAAAAAGCAGCTTCCGCTGCCTTTTGAGGCTTGGCTCGCTTGGGACGACGCGCTGGATGTTGTCAGCGCGCTGGAAGGGCAGCATGACCGCTGGGCCATGCTACTGATGCTCCTGGAGGTGCCAGTGGACGTAGTCCGTGCGGCGCTCCAGGAGCTGACGTTCTCCCGCGCCGATGGCGCTGCGGTCGCGGAAGTGCTGGCCCTGCGCGACGCTGTCGCCGCGCAGGCTCAGGTGGATGACCCGGCTCCGCTGGAGCGGGTCTGGAAGCTTGGCGCGGTGCGCCGCGGCGAAGCCGCAGCCCGCGCGTTATTGCGGCTGCTGCGCGAGCTGCCGCAGGTGGAGGGGAAGCGCGGCGGTTTGGCGCGCTTCTTGGCCCAAACAGCGCCGGAGCTACTGCGGCGCGGGGAGGATTGGCTGAAGGAGGTCCCCTGCTTCAGCTTGAAGGAACTCGCCATATCCGGCAAGGATGTGGCGGCGGCCCTTGATCGGCAGCCCGGCCCATGGATGGGCAGGCTGCTGCAAGATCTGCTCGAGCGAGCGGCTCTCGGGGAAATCCCGAATGAGCGCGAGGCTCTGATTTACGCCGCGCAGGCTGCGAAGTAGCAGCGCTGTGCGGTTTTTCTTTTGAGTGGCGGATATGGAAGCCATTGCTTGCATGTATGAAATCAAATAACGGTAAAAACTACATTTATTTTTCTTGATTTACTCTTGAGATTGTATTTTACTGGAAAACCTCCAGTTAAATGTTGCCTTCCAAGTGAAAAAGGAAGAATTCCTCGGAATTAACTACATTAAATCCAGCTAATCATGAATTGGTCGCTTTTTTACACAAAATAACTACATGAAATCCAGTTATTCGAAAAAGTCTGTGGTTGTTAGGTAGCTAGATTGGGTAAAAGTAGATTGTGAGCATGGGGTAGCTAGTGCGTCAAGTTAAAGGTATCTTGCTAGTTAGTTGAGTAGACGTATCTAGTAAGGCAAGAATTAGCTAGTTAAATGAATTAGAGGTATATTGTACGTTGAAGTAGCAAGTTAATTGGGTTAGAAGTATTATTTGAATTAGAAATCAAGCGCATCTCCTGCGCTACTATAGATCAAACTATAAGATTGCGAGTGAAATCGTATGAATGAACGAATTTTAGAACTTTTTGAGCAAACGCCCGAGACCTACGTATCCGGGGCGGAAATCAGTCGGCGATTAGGTGTGAGCCGCACTGCAATCTGGAAGCACATCGAGGAACTTCGTGCGGAGGGCTATGCGTTTGAAGCGGCTTCACGCAAAGGGTATCGTCTGATAAGTAAGCCAGCGAAGTGGCAGGTCAGTGAGCTATTGAATGGCATGAAAACGAAGGTACTTGGTCAAAAAGTACATATTTATGATGAAGTAGACTCTACGCAAACGATCGCTCATAAGCTGGTCGCATCAGGGGCACCTGAGGGTACCATTGTGCTCGCAGAGAGACAGACAGCAGGAAGAGGCCGAATGGGGCGTAGTTGGCATTCTCCATCGGGTAAGGGGATCTGGTTGAGTCTTATTCTGACACCGCGTATTCCTGTATACTTCATGCCGCAGTTAACTTTACTTAGTGCAGTTGCTCTATGTCGTGCGATTCAAAAGGTGTGCCAAGTTGATATCGGCATCAAATGGCCGAATGATCTTCTTATACATGGTAAAAAGGTCAGCGGCATTTTGCTGGAAAGCAGTGGCGAGGACGAACGTTTGAAGTATGTAATCGCAGGGATTGGCATTAGCGTCAATTTGTTAGAAGAGGATTATCCGGAAGAACTACGCTCGATTGCAACTTCTTTAGCGATTGAGTCCGGCGGAAAGGTTTCACGCGAGGGATTAGTACAAGCTTTTCTACTGGAATTCGAGGAGATGTATGACCTTTATATGGAGAAGGGATTTGCACCAATTCGTTTACTATGGGAGGCGTTAAGTGTCACGCTGAAGAGACCGATTCGGACATCAACGCCATCGGGGTTTATTGAAGGTATTGCAGATTCTTTGGATGATACGGGTGCATTGACGGTGATAACCCCCAATGGTGAACGGGTTAAGATTTATTCCGGAGACATTGAACTGAAGTAGTGGGAGATAAAGGGTATCCTCCAGAAGCAAGCTTTGGTATAATAGAAGCATAAGGCGGTATCCTTATAGGAACTGCACTTGTATGTTGATCTGGCAATTGACCTTGCAGAATGTTGCAATTCATTAATTTGCATGGTCATAACTGCACTGTCGGTGTCTACCACGACAACGGAATAACTATGGAACAAGATGTTGGATTCTGCTCTGAGCCTTACAGGACCGAGACAGAGGGATCATTGATTCTGTCTGCATGCGCTCCTTTTAGCTCTTAGCTAAAAGGTTTTTTATTTTATATGAGGAAGCTGGGATTACTGTGGAACAACGTAAAGCGCTAACGACAGCAAAGATGAGAAAAATGAAGCAAGACGGCGTACCGATTACGATGGTTACGGCCTACGATTATCCTTCAGCACGTTTGTCGGAAGAAGCAGGTATTGATGTCATTCTAGTTGGCGATTCACTAGGCAATGTTGTGCTAGGCTATGATTCTACACTGCCTGTTACTCTGGATGATATGGTATATCATACACGTGCTGCAGTGCGTGGTGCCGCGAATACGTTTGTCGTCGCTGATATGCCATTCTTAACGTACCACGGCAGCTTGGACGCTACTTTACAAGGTGTTGGACGTTTGATGCGTGAGGGCGGAGCTAAGGCGGTTAAATTGGAAGGCGGCGCGGAGATCGCGGCTACGGTCAAAGCGATTACAGAGGCAGGCGTGCCTGTCGTTGGTCATTTGGGGCTAACGCCACAGTCAGTTCACCAACTGGGAGGCTTTCGTGTACAAGGGCGCAGCTCGGAGCAAGCGAAGAAGCTGTTGAGTGATGCGAAGGCTATTGAAGAAGCAGGTGCGTTCGCGGTTGTTCTGGAACTGGTGACGGATGAATTAGCGGCATGGATCACGAAGCAGCTGTCCATTCCCACAATTGGCATAGGTTCTGGCGTTCATTGTGATGGGCAAGTGCTTGTGTATCATGATTTGCTGCAGTATGGTTCTGACAGTGCTCCCAGAAAGTTTGTTAAAGCCTATGCAAATATCGGGGAAACTATCCGTGCAGGGATTGGCGAATATGTGAAAGAAGTGAAAGCACGGACGTTCCCGGCGCAAGAAAATACATTTCATATGGACAATGATGTTGTTCAATATCTATACGGCGATAAGGAGTGATTGGTCATGGAAGCGATCCACACCATGGAAGTGGTTCAGACAATTGCCGATTTACGAGCTCGGATCAAAGCGTATCGACGCAAGAATGATCAGTCTGTTGGTTTCGTGCCGACGATGGGTTTTTTACATGAAGGACATGCGAGTCTTCTCCAAAAAGCTCGTTCTCAAAGTGGATTGGTTGTGTTAAGCATTTTTGTGAATCCTTTGCAGTTCGGTCCTGGTGAAGACTTTGAACGTTATCCGCGCAATGAAGAGCAAGATTTGGCGGTGGCTGAGGCGGCAGGTGTGGATATCGTATTTATGCCTTCCGTAGATGAGATGTACCCAACACCAATACGCACCACGGTGAGTGTGTCGGAGGTCACGACAAGACTCTGCGGGGCTTCACGACCTGGTCATTTTGATGGTGTGGCTACGGTTGTTAGTAAGCTGTTCAATATGGTTCAGCCGGACCAAGCATTCTTTGGTTTGAAGGATGCCCAACAAGTGGCTGTGATTGAGCAAATGGTTCAGGATTTAAATATACCCGTTGAAATCGTGCCTTGCCCAACCCTACGTGAGAACGATGGCTTGGCGATGAGCTCGCGTAATGTATATCTATCAGCAGAGGAGCGTCAGCAGGCGCTGGTATTGTCACAGTCTTTACAGCAAGCGAAGGCATTCATCCATAGCAAGTTAGCATCCTCTTTTACATCACAAGAGCTAGAAATCTTAGTTCGCGATCATATCCAAACGGCGCCATTAGCCGTTATTGATTACGTTGAAGTATTGTCCTACCCAACTTTAGAGCCTTTTGAACATAGCCATTCTATTACTACTCTTATTATTGCGCTGGCTGTGAAGTTTGGGAAAACACGTTTAATTGATAATCTTATTCTACAAGTCAGGAAGTGACGTCTTATGTTTCGCACAATGATGAAAGCAAAGATTCACCGCGCCACGGTTACAGAGGCGAATTTAAACTATATCGGCAGTATCACGATCGATGAGGATTTGATTGATCTCGTTGATATGCTGCCAAATGAGAAAGTGCAAATCGTGAATAACAACAACGGTGCACGTCTGGAGACGTATATTATTCCTGGGCCACGCGGCACAGGTGTGGTGTGTCTGAATGGCGCGGCAGCGAGACTCGTTCAAACAGGTGATACCATTATTATTGTTTCCTATGCCATGATGAGCGACGAAGAAGCGAAAAAGCATCATCCAACGATTGCCATTATGGGAGCAAACAACACCGTTGCCCAGTTGCTGAAGGAAGAAGAACATTCAACCGTCCTCTAAGCAGGCAGACTTACCATGCCATGCATGAAAACGTCTTTGTTTACAAAGAATGAGGGTAAGCTTTCGAAGCAAAGGTGGGGATGCCAAATGTTTAAGCATTTATTTTCCACAATGAATGAGGTTTTGGAAGAAATCCAGAAGGAATATCCGAACAGCGATGTGGAGAAAAAGGCCGAACTTGACGAACAATTGCAAGTGTTAAAAACGATGAGTGATGAATTCATCGAGGCGTGGCTGCTTTTTGAGGAGAAGCTGGGAAAGTTTTATGGGGCGGTGCCGATCAGCAATACTCAAACCTTACATGATGAACTTATGGAGCTCGACATGTCCGGCAAACAAACCGAGGAATTCATGCGCGGACAAGGTTATTATAAGTTGTACATGTATGATCAAGCGATCAAAGAATTCGAGGTGCTGATTCAGCGGCAGCCTGATTTCTTATTAGCGCGAGTGTATTTAGCGATGGGACATTTGCGAAAAGGGGAGTTTGGTGATGCGTATCAACACTTCAAATTCCTCTTGCCATTGACGGAAAATTCAAAGATGAAAGCTATTTCTTATAATGCCATGGGTTGTATTCAAGTGCAAAACCAGAACCTTGAGAAGGCTTTCGAATATTTTCAAAAAGCTTATCATACCGACCCCTCTTGTATGGAGCCGCTAATCAATCTCGATGAGTCCTAACCCGAAACGGTAAAACAAGGTATTCCCTTTTCCTAATCAGATTTGGTATGCTAGGAGAAGTGTAGGACGAAGGGATTGAAGATAGACGTTATGAAATTTGCAGTTTTGGATTTTGAAACGACAGGAAGTCAGCCTGGGGACGAAATTATACAGGTTGGACTCGTCATCATAGATCAATTTGAAATTACAGACAGGTATACTTCTCTGGTGAACCCAGGGATTAGTATACCTTCTTCGATTACAACTTTAACAGGGATTACCAATGAGATGGTTGCGGATGCACCATCACTCGATCAGGTTATGTCAGACATGTTTCCACTCTTGTTTGATTGTGTGCTAGTAGCGCATCAAGCAGCGTTCGACTTATCTTTCCTGCAGCGAGGACTAACGAGAACTGGTTATCCTCCTTTCTCGGGTCGTGTCCTGGACACCATGGATATGCTGCGTATTTTATTCCCGTCCATCTCTAGTCTACAGCTTAGTATGGTGGCGGCGTTGTTTGGGATTGATCATGAAAGGCCACACCAAGCAGACAGTGATGCGGAAGTTACTGCATTGATTTGGATCCACTGCTTGGATCGCTTACTGGGGCTGCCTCTCTTAACGGTGCAACGGTTGAACCAAATTTTCGAAAACGGTAACACCGATTTGGGTTGGTTTTTGGACGAAATTTGTTTATATAAAGAGTCAGTAACAAGTGTCGATATGGATACGAATCGTTACTTTCGTCAATTTACATTGAATGTGACGGATTGGGGAGAAGACGAAGAGCCGCGCTCTGAATACGAAGTAACGGCAGCGTTAGGAACTTCTTTTACAGCCTTTCAGCAAGGCCTGAAATCCGCGCTCCAACAACGATTCGAGGTGTACGAGGATCGTGAATCTCAGGATCAAATGATTCTGGAAGTGGAGAAGTCTCTCGAGGCAGATCAGCATTTGATGATCGAAGCGGGAACAGGGACAGGCAAATCACTGGGATACTTGATTCCTTCGATCTATTACGGTTTGAAATATGAGAAGAAAGTGGTCGTCTCGACACATACGATTAATTTGCAGGAGCAGCTGCGTGAGCGGGATATCCCCTTATTAAAAGAAATTTTTCCTGTTCCTTTCAAAGCAGCTGTCCTCAAAGGAAGAAGTCACTATCTGTGCCTTCGTAAGTTTGAGACGAAGCTCACAACACGGGACTACGAAAATGGCAGAGAAGACCCGATAACAGCCGCGCAAATGGTCGTTTGGATAAGTGAAACCGAACATGGGGATGAGGAAGAATTACACTTTGGCAATAAAGGTGCTCAATTCTGGTACTCGGTTGCGAGTGATACGGACTCCTGTTTAAACCGCATGTGCCCTTGGTATAAGAAGTGCTTCTACCACAGAGCTCGTAATGACGCCAACACGGCTGATGTGATCATCACGAACCATTCCCTCCTCTTTACGGATATGAAGGCTGAGAACCGCCTTCTACCGTCCTACAAGCACCTTGTGATTGATGAGGCGCATCACTTTGAAGAAGTGGCAAGTAAGCACCTCGGGATCGAGCTGCATGCCTCTGCGTTCTACCACTCCTTATTGTGGCTGTATAAGGATAATCGAAGCGGACAGCTTCCAATGCTTCGTTTCCGATTACAGAAATCGGAAGAGGCAGGAGAGCGCGCAGCCGCATGGAGTAACACGATTGATGGATTGTTCCCGAAAATCATTTCGATCAAAGAGGACTGGGAACGTTTAAGTGAAGCCCTGTACGAGTTGGTTTCCTCCAAAAGTGATCCTTCACAATCGGAAACTTCGCAATATGTACTGCGTTTAAAGCCGGAGACTCTGCCTGCGAATTGGCGTGAGTTGTTGATTATGGAGGATAACATTTATCTGAATGCGAATGAACTTTTGCGAACTTTGGATAAATTGTTGAGTGAACTAAAGGAGCAGCAAGATGGACTTGGTGTTCAAGGGTTAGTGACCGATCTGAATGGAACCGTGAAAGAGCTGTATGCGCATCGTGATGCGCTTCATTTCTTTATGAAAATGGCAGATGAAGGGTACGTGTATTGGATTGAAGCTGGCACGTATGCGAAAGCCAAATCGGTTCAGCTGAATTCCGTTCCAACGGATGTTAGTGGGTTACTGCAGCAGCATTTCTTTGAAACGAAAGACAGTATTATCTTGACCTCCGCAACGCTTTCGGTGAATAAATCGTTCCAGTACTCGGCGGAGCAGCTAGGCTTAGCCATTCCAGAAGACGAAGAGTCAGGTAAGCTGAAAACAGTGCAATTACCGTCTCCTTTTAACTATCGTGAGCAGGCTTTGGTCGTCATTCCACGTAATTTCCCAACGATCAAGGGAGCGGGAGATCCCGTTTTCATCGAAGCACTGATCAACTCTCTAAGTGATGTTGCACAGGTGACGAAGGGGCGAATGCTAGTTCTATGCACCTCGAACCGGATGTTGAAGCTTGTTCATGCAGGGATGAAGGAAAAGCTGAACCCACATGGCATCACTGTGCTTGGCCAGGGTGTTGACAGCGGCAATCGCAGTAAGTTGACCCGAATGTTCCAAGACAATAAAATGTGCGTGTTACTGGGCACTAGTTCGTTCTGGGAAGGTGTAGATATTCCAGGAGATGCGTTAAGTTGTCTGGCGATCATTCGACTCCCATTCCAACCGCCGAATCACCCGCTTGTAGAAGCCAAATGTGAGAATATCAAGAAGCGCAATGAGAATCCATTTATGAAATTTTCTGTTCCTCAAGCTGTTATTCGATTTAAACAAGGCTTCGGTCGATTAGTTCGGAGGGCGTCAGACAAAGGGATCGTCATTATCTATGATACACGTGTTATTGAAACGTATTATGGCAAGCACTTCCTCTATTCGTTGCCTGGTCCGAAGATCGAGCACATGACCTGCGAACAAATGCTGCCGAGGATTGAGCAATGGATGGGAGGAGCTTAATTCGTGAAAACACAAAAAATTTCAGAAGCTGTTGTCCGCAGATTACCTATCTATTTACGCTATCTAAACGAGTTGCAAATGAACAATGTTTCCACGGTGTCTTCTCAGGATTTAGGTCAGAAGTTAGATCTGAATCCTGCTCAGATTCGGAAAGACTTAGCTTATTTTGGCGAGTTTGGCAAAAAAGGTATTGGTTATGATATCAATTACTTGATAGAGAAGATTCGCCAGATTCTGAAATTAGATCGACATATTCAAGTTGCCCTCGTTGGGGCAGGAAATTTAGGCAGAGCACTTTGCAATTATAATACGTACTTACGTAATGATATGAAAATTGTAGCTTTATTCGATGCAATGCCTTCTAAGACAGGCGAAGTGATCAATAATTTGGTTGTGCTCCCCATGGATAAAATGAAGTCTGTTATGTCTGAACTTGGTGTGCGGATCGGTATTATTACCGTCCCCGCGGCTGAAGCACAGAATGTAGCAAATGAGTTCGTTGCTTGTGGCATTGAAGCGATCTTGAACTTTGCTCCAGTCATCATCAAGGTGCCGCCAGATGTGCGCGTGCATTATGCGGATTTCACGACAGAGCTTCAAAGCTTAGCTTATTATCTCGATTAGTATGAAAAAGGCACGACCCGCGCAGCTTCAGCGGGTCGTGCCTTTGTTTGTTATTACATGATTAAACGGAATATCGCAAAGTACAGGGTGTAAGCAAGAACCATTGAGATCGGAATGGTAATAACCCAAGTGACTAACATTCGACCAACCGTACCCCATTGTACTTCATGGAATCGCATGACACTGCCTGTCCCGATAATCGCAGAGGAAATAACGTGTGTCGTTGATAATGGTTTACCAATGAAGGTTGAGATTTGAATGACAATCGATGATGTTAAGTCCGAGGCAAAGCCGTTGATCGGTTCAATTTTAACAATTTTACCTGAGACTGTTTTAATGATCCGCCATCCACCAATGGAAGTACCAAGGCCCATCGCGAGGGCTGCAGCAATTTTTACCCAGATCGGTACATTCAAATCATCTTGAACGCCGGCTGCAACGAGACCAAACACGATAATCCCCATTGCCTTCTGCGCATCGTTTCCACCATGGGAATACGAAAGTAATCCGGCAGAGATGATTTGTAACGTACGAAAACCACGATTTAGTTTGGATCTGGATGTGTTACCTGACCAAAGCACGATATTTTTGATCAATACCATAATGAGATAACCTAGAACGAAAGCGATAATGGGCGATAAAATAAGAATGATAATAATTTGTGTGAAACCACTCCAGTTAACGCCATTGAAGCCTGCTCCTGCAATTACAGCACCAGCTAAGGCACCAAGTAACGTGTGGGAGGACGAAGATGGAATAGACAAGTACCAGGTAAGCAAGTTCCAGATGATTGCTGCAAGCAAGGCTGCAATCACGACTTCAACGCCATTTTCGATCTTCGCAGGATTGGCAATACTTCCGCCTACTGTTTTGGCTACTTCCGATGAAACCATAGCCCCAACAAAATTAAGTGAAGCAGCCATGAAAATCGCTACACGCGGGCTTAATGCTCGCGTAGAAATGGAAGTAGCAATCGCATTAGCTGTATCGTGGAATCCGTTGATGAAGTCGAATAGCAGGGCTAGTGCAACGATTATGATCAAATAAGTTAACATGAATTCCTCCTAGCGCTTTCCAATTGGAAAACTTTCTTCGTACACATAGACATCTTGTCTTAAGAGTAACGAAGTACTACGCTGTCTAGAATGTTAGCGACATCTTCGCAAGCATCGGTTGTTTCTTCCAAACGCTCATAAATTTCTTTGAGCTTGAAATCTTCGTAAGGGTCTTTGCGTGTGATGAAAATTTGGCGAATTCCTTCGCGCATCAAACGATCTCCATCATTTTCTAATTTATTTATAGCCACCGTGTGCTCCGGAATTTGCATATATTTTTTCTTAGCTAAAAGCTTGAAAGCATCTAGCATATGTTGACAGGAGTCTACGATAACTCCAGAGAAATCTTTCATGTAGGAATCTGTATGAGAAACACTCAAATAGTCGAAACGAGCAATCGTAGCCTCAATACCATCAGTAACATCATCGACTTTGGAAGCTAGAACCATAATATCTTCCCGATCAATGGGAGTGATAAATACTTTGTTCAAACCTCTGAAAATGTCATGTGTGATGGAGTCTCCTGCATGCTCAAGATCATGAATTGCTTTGACATACTCAATTGGGGGTTTATCACCCATCATAGCTGTACGAAACAATTGAGCTGTTTGCAAAGCGTTCTCTGCAGCACGGATAAGAAGTTGCAAGAAATCGACTTCGTTCTTTCTGGTGAATAACGTTGTCATAGAATCCTCCTAATTTTTACTATATGTACAAGTTTTTGAACGAATTTGTGATTTAAAAATGACCAAATTGTAGAAAAAACTCACAATGTTTAAAGTATCATACTCGTTAGGGCTAAAGCAACGAAAATTCCGTGACAATTTACAATTTCTCAACAACTTAGGAATCGTACACGGCTTCCTTGATTTTACAAGCTTGAAGATGTAAAGTTTATGGAGCAGTTGCTATTTATAGAATGAGCATAGAGAGGGTTTTTTACTATGAAAAAAACATTAATTTCAAATGGTATTTTTATTTCTAATAAGGAAGACAAAACATCCATCAAGGGCTGCATGGTTATTGAAGGCAGTCAGATTACATACATCGGGACAGAAGTACCAGAACCATTAGACAATTATGATGAAGTGATTGACGGTACGAATAAGCTGTACATGCCAGGACTTGTGAATACACATGGACATGCTGCGATGTCATTGCTCCGCGGTTATGGTGATGACCTAGCACTGCAAGTATGGTTAGAGGAAAAAATGTGGCCGATGGAAGGAAAATTCACTTCGCAGGACGTCAAATGGGGAACGCGGTTGTCGATCCTAGAAATGATCAAAGGCGGCACAACGACATTTGTCGATATGTACGACCATATGAATGAAGTTGCTTTGGCAGTAGAGGAATCAGGGATGCGCGGCGTTTTGACCCGCGGTGTGATCGGATTATGTCCGCCGGATGTGCAAACAGCTAAGCTGATTGAAGCAACTGAATTTGCAAAGAGCTGGCATGGTAAGGCGGATGGTCGAATTACTACGATGATGTCGCCGCATGCACCTTACACCTGTCCACCAGATTATATCGAGCGTATTGTACAGGCTGCACATGATCTTAATCTTCCAATTCATACGCATATGTCGGAAACTCGCCGTGAAGTCGATGGCAATGTCGAACAGTATGGCGCTAGACCTGTGGCGCACTTGGAAAAACTAGGCGTATTCACTCGCCCAACGCTTGTTGCGCATGGTGTCCATTTGAATGATGAAGAAATAGCTATTCTTAAACAATATGATGTACGTGTTTCCCACAATCCGGGCAGTAATCTTAAACTTGCAAGTGGTGTTGCCCGTTTACCAGAATTATTGCGTGCTGGCGTTAAAGTTTCTTTAGGTACAGATGGAGCGGCATCCAATAACAATTTGGACATGTTTGAGGAAATGCGTTTGGCAGCTCTTATTCATAAAGGAGTAACTGGTGACCCATTAGCGATCCCTGCGAAAGAAGCCTTATTGCTTGGAACTCGGATGGGAGCAGAATCCATTTGGCTGGAGGATGTTGGTTTACTTGAGCCTGGTATGAAAGCAGATTTCATCGCACTGGATATTGATCAGCCTCATTTTCTTCCCAAAACGGATTTTGTTTCCCACATTGTGTACTCCGCTTGTGCGAAAGATGTCGTAGATGTTTGCGTTGATGGCAACTGGATCGTCCGTAAAGGTGAGTGTTTAACTTTAGATGAAGAGAAAATTAAACGTGAATTTGAATTATGTTTTGATCGACTAAAAGGCTAAATGCTAAGGAAAAGTAAGTGGTTTTGGGGAGGTGCGCGGCGGTTATGAATGCGAAGCGAACGATCACACTTGGCGTTTTTA
The DNA here is from genome assembly GCF_964253335.1 of Paenibacillus sp. LjRoot56. NCBI lineage: Bacteria > Bacillati > Bacillota > Bacilli > Caryophanales > Paenibacillaceae > Paenibacillus > Paenibacillus sp. LjRoot56. Next base: position 798,424 of record NZ_CAXURV020000004.1, on the reverse strand, counting down.
TTATAGCAACGCTGGGTGTTGTGCTTAGCCGATTCTACCTGAATGTGCAGAACGAACACTGGGATGAGAAACGTGTAGCTGTTGAAAAAGCCTATGTGGGAAGTATGATGACAAAGGCATCAAAGGTGGATTTTTTCTACGGTGATGAGCCGTTTCAGATTGTATATGGGGAGAACAAGCTAGGACAGCGTTTAATTGCTTGGGTATCTGCTGAAGATGTTCATACGGAAATGGCGGAGGAAGCCTTTACTGAAGAGCAAGCCCGTGCTGCGGTATCGAAAAAGGTGCCGACTAGTGAAATTGAGCGAGCAATTCCAGGCAAACTAGGAAATGACTATGTATGGGAAGTATTTTATAAGACGAAGGATGATAGAGGTACGCGGTATTTCTATGATTACTATACCTTCAAAGATGGTACTTATCTGGATACTTATCGGCTCAGCCTTCAATAAGAAGGTTGAGTTTTTTTGTATTAAAACTAGAATGCTGACTTCATGAGTTTCCACTGTTTACATAAGGCATATCGTATATAAGTGATGATATACTTATCGTATTGCTTAAGAGGCATACAAATACATCATTACAGAAAGGTGGACGCCAACCTATGAAGATGAAACTGCGCGTTTTACCTGTTATTTTGAGCGTGATTATTTCGGCTGGTGTACTTTTTGGAGGCTGGTTCGCTTATACAAGTTTTGCGATGGAAAATCCATTATCACATATCATTAATACGGCACCAGGTGTAACGAATTCCACGATGAAGCTTTCTTCGAATCAAGTGGATGTCGAGTTGACTTTGAAGCCTGACGCTAATTTACGACAAGTTGTTGAGTTAATTAAAGGCGAAGGCGCATCAATTATCGGGAAACGTACCGTAAATATAACCATTAAGAATCAACCCTCAGACAAGCTGGATCAATGGTGGTCTAAAGCGTTATTTGAGGTAGCTCAAGCGATGGAAACGAAGCATTATGCGGATATTCCGACAACCTTAGAGAAATATGCAAATGGTATGCCTACAATGAACGTAGACAGCGAAATGGATGAGGTTAATGTTTACATTCGATTAACAGATGGTGATACGACTAAATTTATCATGCTGCCAAGAATCTCCCAGATTGGAGTGTGGCCGAATGAGTAAAATATATAAAGAAATTGGGATTGGATTTATTCCTGTTTTTCTAGTGTTCTTAGCTTTCCTAGGTGTGAATGTGATACCTATCTTATTCGTGAGTGCGCTGGGTGGATCGTTATTGTATATGATGAAAACCCGCGGCGGTATCGGAGCTGCAGCAGGCGGAGGAGATCGGAAAAGCAAGAATCGGACCCCTTCGTTTCTCACTTTTGATGAAATTGGCGGACAAGATCGGGCGAAGAAAGAATTGATGGAAGCACTTGATTTCTTGATTAAGCATGAGGAAATTAAGAAGCTAGGCATTCGTCCGCTGAAAGGATTACTATTGACAGGGCCTCCTGGTACAGGGAAAACTTTAATGGCCAAAGCCGCTGCGCATTATACGAATTCTGTTTATATGGCTGCTTCAGGCAGTGAGTTTGTTGAGATGTATGTAGGTGTCGGTGCAAGTCGAGTACGTGATTTATTTAAGGAAGCTAGAGCTCGTGCTGTCAAAGAAGGCAAGGATAATGCCATTATTTTTATTGATGAAATTGATGTTATTGGTGGAAAACGGGACGGTGGCCAACAACGTGAGTATGACCAGACATTGAATCAGTTGTTGACAGAGATGGATGGGATTCATACGAATGATGCACCGAGAATTCTCATTATTGCCGCGACGAATCGGAAGGAAATGCTCGATAGTGCTTTGCTGCGTCCTGGCCGATTTGACCGACATATTGAGGTTGATCTGCCAGATAAAAAAGGTCGTTTAGCCATTCTGCATATCCATGCCAAAAATAAACCGTTAGCTGAAGGTGTTACTTTGGAGCAAACGGCTGATCAAACCTTTGGCTTTTCAGGTGCACAGCTTGAGGGCGTGCTGAATGAGGCAGCTATTTATGCGATGCGTGAAGATAAGCCAGCGATTGAGCAGCCGCATTTGGCTTCCGCAATTGATAAGGTCATGATGGGTGAGCGAACAGATAAAGAAACAGCGAATGGTGAGAAAGAACGTGTGGCTTATCATGAATTAGGCCATGCTATTATTGCAGAGCTTGTTCGTCCTGGGTCCGTTTCCCAAGTAACAGTGAGTCCACGTGGGAAAGCCTTGGGGTATGTTCGTCATAACCCGCCGCAGGATCATTATTTGTATACGAAAGATTATATCGAAGATCAGATCATGATTGCACTTGGTGGAGCGGCTGCGGAAGAAATGATTTACGGAGGTCGCAGTACCGGGTCTCGCAACGATTTCGAACAGTCGCTTTCCATGGTTCGTAACATGATGGATGCCGGACTTACCAGCTTGGGTATTATTGATCGTGAGATGGTGACGAAGGAACAGCTGATGAAAGAAAATGCTGCCATCCTGGATGCGTTAATGCTGCGTACGAAGAAAATGTTAGATGAGCAACGCAGTGTGTTTGAGCACTCGTTCGCAATTCTGATGAAGGAAGAAGTACTTTCTGGTGATACTTTTCGTACATTATTTGACGCTTCTGTGTCACAAAGTGCATAATAATGACCGTTGGCCAATTAGGCCAGCGGTTATTCTCTTTACTACACGTATGCATGATACATATACTAATAGAGTAAGACAGAAGTTTGAAAGAAGTACGGATGAAGTACGGAAGAAGGAGAAACAAGCTATGATGTTCAGAACAATTGGTGTCATTGGCGGAGGGACGATGGGGCAGGGCATTTCCGAAATGCTGGCCGCGCGAGGTCTTGATGTCATACTTGCTGAGAAAACAACAGAAAAGCTAGACCGCGCTTTTGAGCTAATAACGGTCAGTTTAGATAAGCAAATTGAGCGTTGGGCTTTGACGGAAGCAGAGAAGAAGTCCATCCTTTCGAAAATCAAACGAGCCAACTCGATTCAGGACATGGCTTCCTGCGAGCTCGTGATTGAAACGATTTCAGAAGATTTGAATGCGAAAAAGCATGTCTTTTTCCAACTCAATCAAATATGCTCGCCTCAAATCATACTAGCTACGAATACTTCTACGTTAAGTGTTACGGAGATTGCAGCAATTACAACGCATCCTGAGCGTGTCATTGGCTTGCATTTTCTACATCCGGTAGCCAAAGTGAATCTTGTTGAAATCGTACGGGCGATGAAAACGTCGGACGAGACTTATAATCTTACACGTCAGTTTGTGGACGACGTACTCACCAAAAAGAGTATTAAAGTGAATGAATCGCCAGGATATATTACGACGAGATTGATCTGTACGCTCATTAATGAGGCATTGCACACCTTATCCGAAGGTGTCGCTTCCGCTGAAGATATCGATCAAGCGATGCGTATCGGCTATGATTTCAAGCATGGTCCACTGGAGATGTGTGACCGGTTCGGGCTAGATGCTGTATTGGCTGCGCTAGAGGGGATGTTCCGTGAATACGGCGATATCAAATACCGTCCTTCCTATTTGCTGAAACAAATGGTACGTGCCGGTCATCTTGGTGCTAAGACGGGAGAAGGTTTCTTCCGTTACGACAAGGACGGTGACCGACTATGAATATTCTGGTCATCAATGCTGGCAGTTCATCCGTGAAATATCAACTGTATGATATGGAAAATGCAACTGTACTGGCAAAGGGGAGAGTAGAACGCATTGGGATGGATACCGCTATCCTGATGCACGAACCAGCGGGCAAACCCGAATTTCACAAGGTGGATGAAATTCTAGAGCATACAACGGCCATCCGCAGAGTCCTTGATGTGCTTGTCCATCCGGAGCATGGCGTGTTGACAGCCATCTCACAGATTGATGCTGTTGGCCACCGTGTCGTCCACGGAGGTGAATCTTTCAAGAGCTCCGTCCTCGTCACGGACGAGGTGAAGAAGGAGATTCGGCGTCTCTTCGATTTGGCGCCGTTGCACAATCCGGCGCATATGCTGGGCATCTCGGCGGTGGATGCGAACATGCCTGGCGTGCCGCAGGCCGTCGTCTTCGACACCGCCTTCCATCAGACGATGCCGGCGAAGGCCTACCTGTATCCGGTGCCGATGGCGCTCTACCGGAAGCATAAGGTGCGCCGCTATGGTTTCCACGGTACGTCGCACAAGTACGTGAGCGAGCGTGCCGCTGCCTTCCTAGGACGCCCGCTAGATCAGTTGAAGCTCATTACCTGTCACATTGGTAATGGCGCTTCCTGCGCCGCTGTATGGGGCGGCCAGTCGGTTGACACGAGCATGGGAATGACCCCGCTCGAAGGTCTGATGATGGGCACGCGCAGCGGCGATCTGGATCCGGCCATCGTGCCCTATGTGATGGGCAAGGAGGATTTGACGATCGGCGAGGTCAGCTCCATGCTGAATAAGCATAGCGGCCTGCAGGCGATCTCAGGGATCTCCAGCGACATGCGCGAGATCGTGGAAGCTGTGGAAGCGGGCGATAAGAACGCTACCTTGGCTTTTGAGATGTATGCGTATCGGCTGCGCAAATACATCGGGGCTTACGCCGCGGCGATGAATGGCGTCGATGCGATTGTGTTTACCGCAGGCGTAGGCGAGAATTCCGCGCCGCTACGTAAAGCGGTATGCGAGGGCTTGAGCTTCCTTGGGGTTGATTTTGATGAGGAAGCGAACCTGCTTGGTAGAGGTATAGAAAAGCGAATAACCAAGCGTGGTTCAAAGGTTGAAGCACTTGTTATTCCAACAAATGAAGAATGGGTTATCGCACAGGATACTTACAGTCTCGTGCAATCGCAATCCGACTGATTCTTTCGTGGAAATCGGGAAATAGTGTACAATAGTAGTGATCTTCAGTTCTAGGGAGGAAGGATATCCAAATGAAAAGTACAATAGGTGAAGTGAAACATCATGTCGGCGAGTCAGTTACCATTGGCTGTTGGCTTAACAAGAAACGCTCAAGTGGTAAAATTCAGTTTTTGCAGCTTCGTGACGGTTCGGGATATATACAAGGTGTTGTTGTTAAAAGTGAAGTGAGTGAAGAGGTGTGGGAAGCAGCTTCTAAGCTAACTCAAGAGAGCTCCTTATACATAACGGGAAAAGTAAAAGAAGACACACGCTCCAAAGGCGGTTTCGAGCTCGACGTGACTGGCGTAGAAATCATTCAAGTCACCGAAGAGTATCCGATTACACCGAAGGAGCACGGTGTTGATTTCCTAATGGACAATCGTCACCTGTGGATTCGGAGCCCGCGTCAGCGTGCGGTTCTTGTGATTCGCGCAGAAATTATCAAAGCGGTTCAAGCGTTCTTCAATGACAGAGGGTTTCATTTGGTGGATCCGCCAATTTTGACACCATCCTCTTGCGAAGGCACGACGAACTTGTTCCACACGAAATATTTCGATGAAGATGCTTTCTTGACGCAAAGCGGACAGTTATACATGGAAGCAGCTGCGATGGCACTAGGCCGCGTATATTCCTTCGGTCCTACCTTCCGTGCGGAGAAATCCAAAACACGTAGACATCTCATCGAGTTCTGGATGATTGAGCCAGAGATGGCGTTCGTGGATCATGTAGAAAACTTGGAGGTACAAGAGCAATTCGTATCGCATATCGTACAAACGGTGCTGCAGAACTGCCAAGCGGAGCTTGAAACGTTGGAGCGAGATACATCCAAGCTAGAGAAAATTAAAGGCAGCTTCCCACGAATCACATACGATGAGGCTGTTGACTATCTGCAAAAAAATGGACATGAATTCGCTTGGGGAGAAGATTTTGGAGCTCCGCATGAGACAGCGATTGCAGCTCAGTACGAAACACCGGTATTTATCACTCACTGGCCAACGGAGATTAAGGCTTTCTATATGAAACCAGATCCAAGTCGTCCGGAAGTCGTACTGTGTGCCGATATGATCGCGCCAGAGGGCTATGGTGAAATTATTGGGGGAAGTCAACGGATTGATGACCCTGAATTAATGGAGCAGCGCTTCAAGGAGCACGAGCTTTCGCAAGAGGCGTATCAATGGTATTTGGATCTTCGCAAATATGGAACTGTACCGCATTCCGGTTTCGGTTTAGGCTTAGAGCGCACGGTTGCCTGGATTTGCGGTTTGGATCATGTGCGTGAAACCATTCCATTCCCACGTTTGTTATACCGTCTATACCCTTAAGTAGTGGCATTGTCCATGGGGAGAAAGGGGAAAGACGTATGAGTACGCAATCGAATATACAGATGAAGGTCGAAGCGATCCTGATGAATAGCTTTCTGGAGGGGAGTGTCGCGGTACCGAGTCTATTACTCAAGCATTATCGTGCACTACTTTTGAGTGAAGTTGACGTCATGACACTGATTCATTTCATTTCCTTTGTTGAAAAGGATAGGAACACATTCCCGACACTGGATGAAATCCAGGAGCGAATGTCGGCTTCACCAGATGTCGTTATTGCCAGTGTGCAGAAGTTGATTCGTGAGCAGTTTATCGCAATCGATGAGGATACGCACGAAACAACGGGCTTTCGCAGCGAGCAGTATAACCTGACGCCGCTCTACAAGAAATTAGCGAAACGTGTGGCGGAGCAGCAGCTGAAAGAGTTAGCGGAGTTGGCGGCCACTACGCAAGCGCCTAGCGATGATCGAGTGAAGAACATTTATACAACCATCGAAAATGAATTCGCTAGACCGCTAACGCCAATGGAGCTGGAAACGATCAGCAATTGGCTGGACAAAGATATGTATAAAGAAGAGCTGATCATGACCGCTTTGAAAGAAGCTGTGTTTGCCGGGAAAGTCCATTTCCGGTATATTGATCGGATTTTGCTGGATTGGAGTCGCAATCGCGTCTCGACAGTCGATCAGGCCAAAGAGTATTCGCAGCGGTTTAGGCAGTCACGATAATAAAGGAAATCGCACATTTTTCTCTCCGGAAGGAGAGAAAATGGGCGTTTTTTTGCTACTTCTCTGTGTATTTGCCAACGCGGGCGAATCCTGGATGCGCGTTGTGTCGCCGACGCATAGCGCAAACCCCCTGCCGCCGGCCCCGCGACTCCCCCCCCAGTATGAGAATTGTGTAATTAGGAACGTAATGTGGTGTTATGAGTGTTATGTGAGTAATTGGAGCGTATTACGATAAAGAGAAGAAATTGGGGGGAAGTGGCGTAATGTATCAAGTCCTCTAGCCTGTCAAAAATGCAAAAGAGCATTTTTCGAATGGTTTCCTTCCTCCTTTATTGGAAATTGATGCAAATAGGCATCAAATGGGAGTAATTTCAGGAAATTTTCCTGAAAAACCTTAAAAAGGTTGCCTATTCGCACGCATTTCCTAATTTCGATCATAAATTAGTAGAAAAGGTTGTCTTTTTGCATTTTTGAGAAAGGGAAGAGGAGAGGTGAGAAGTGAGAAGTGAGAAGTGAGAGTGAGAGTGAGAGTGTGAGTGAAAGTGAAAGTGAAAGTGAGTGAGTGTGTGAAATAGTGCGATCAATCTATAACTATGCGCTGCCTCACAGCCTCCCGAAGTACCCTGCCTACCAGCACTCAGCCAGTGCATACATGCTCACAAACCGCATAGCTACGACTACCCTGCCGCTAACCCACGTTGTCTCCACGCCTATAACCACCCGCTACCCCAAGTCCCCAGCTTCCCGCCTACGCCAGCGAGAGCTCATCTGCCGAAATACCACCCGATTACCTAGCCTGACAATATTGCCTCCGACCCCCAAACCATGATTCTCACCATAAAGATACGGAACGAGAGGCTGCTAGTTGTATGAAAATAGCCAATAAAAAAAGTTGCGGAACGAGGTTCCTATATTTCGCAGCAAACGCAGTATATGCGCTGAAATTACGAAATAGAGGACTGACGTTCCACAACTTTAAGTAAAAGGTAAATTTAAGTGAAATAGCGTAACCACGTTCCGTAACTGCAGGCTAAAGTGTCCGCGGCTACACGTGGATTAGATTACTTCTTTAGCACATGCAAGCGGTACACATATTCGAATAAGAATTCGAACGCTTCGAGGTGACGCTTCGCTTCAAAGGGATTCGCTCCCCAAGCGTAGATCCCGTGTTTACGGAGCACAATCCCTGGAATACGTGGTACGATCGCACCTTCAACAAGCTCAGCAATACGCGGAATTTCCGCATAATTTGGCAGAATCGGGATCTCGATCTGTGCTTCCTCATCCCAAATGTTGAATGCTTTGATCAACTCAACGCCATCAACTGGAATGCTCCCACGTTCTCCGTACAGCTCGGAAGCTAAGTTGTTAAAGATTGTATGCACGTGAAAAATGGCGCCAGCACCTGTTAAGCGGTAAATCTCACTATGGATCAAGGTTTCAGCTGATGGCTTAAGGCTTGTAGCTTCCGTCGGCAAACCTTTCTCATTGACGAGAAGGAAATCCTCAGGAGTTTGGACGGATTTATCTCTACCGCTAGACGTGATAGCGAAGGTGAAAGCATTCGGTTCAAAGCCGCCAACACGAACAGATAAGTTGCCGCTTGTCGCAGGAAACCATCCACGCGCCGCTAGATTTGCTTTGATGTCTCGTAATTCAGCGAAAGCACGCTGTTTTTCTTCAAGTAAAATACTCATTTGACGGGTTCAGCCTCCAATTGCTTAATGATATCGAAGAACGTTTCGAAGGGGTGGTACGCATAGCCAAGTTGATCGCAACGCTCGATGAGGTGAGATCTGGCAAAAATCGTATCCACTAACTTAGCACCTTCAAAATCGGTGATGCTGTCTCCGATAATAATCCGCTCATACCGCTCAGGATTGTAGGAACGAATGATACTTGTTTTGCACATCCCGCAGTCGGTTTGACAATGTGCATCACACGGGTTCGGCCACAGGATCTCGATGGTTTCCCCTTCGAAAGAGCTGGCATTGCAATAAATATGATCTTCAGGAATCGCAAACGTACGAAGCAGTGGATAAATAAAGAAATCAATCCCTCCGCTTGTGATCAAAAGGGTAATCCCTTGCTCCTTGCAGTAGGAGACAAATTCTTCAAAACCATCACGGATAGTCGCATTGTTGATCGCATAGTCCACAATCTCCGATTTACGTGATGTAGGTAGAAGAGCAAACATGGCCCCCACACCTTCACGAATCGATATTTGCTGCGTCACAATCTGCTCGACGATGCCTTCCCAACCTTCAGGATTGAAGTGCTTCATAATCGCTACGATGTTATCGTTAACGGTAATCGTACCGTCAAAGTCACAAAAGATAATGCGTTCCTTGCTCATTCTCTAATCCCCCATGTGTCAATAGCTGATTGTAGCTCTGGATGTGTTAGGGCGTACTCGCGTAATGTTGTGCCTTGTAAAGTCGCATCAATCGCTTGGCGGAAAGCTTGTCCTCCAGCGATAGTGCCCATTGGGTGACCGTGGATACCGCCTCCGGCGTTCACAATAACATCCCCTCCGAAATCACGCAAAATGAGTGGAACTAGACCAGGATGGATACCCGCAGAAGGAACAGGGAAGCTTGGTGCTAATTTTAATTCTAGATCAGATGGCGCCTGATATGTGTAATCTTTACGTAAATCCTGCGTTAGCAGCACGTGCTTAATGGCTAAATTCTCTTCCTTCGGCATTACAACGGAGCCATAGGGGGAAGGGAATAACACCAAATCAGCACCAGCAAGACGCATTAATTTGCCTAGTAAGACAGAAGGCGAGATGCCGTAGTGCGGTGACGGATAGGTAGCTCCAGCCAAGGCAGGATGTGCCATGATCGGAATGTTAATATCCGGATCTGAGCTTAACTCATGTAGAACATCGAAGCCGTATGCCAACACATTGAAAAGCAAAGCATTAGCGCCAGCTGCGATGGCTTTCTTGGCTTGTGAAGCAAGTTTGGAGGTTGATCCAGTCAAATTAACCGCATAGAGCAGCTTTTGACCCGTTTCCTTGGTGGCTTGTTCAGCTGCTTCAAGACAAATCGCAATGCGTTTCTCCATCGGTGTTAACGGATTTTCAAATAAAATCTCGTCATCCTTGATAAGATCGACGCCACCAGCCGCTTGTAAGTAAAACTGCTCACGCAGTGCTGGCAATTCATACCCGACAACGGATTTGAAGATGCTCATTAGCAGTGGGCGATCATGCACGCCTAGAAGATTACGAACGCCTTGCATGCCAAATTTCGGTCCAGGGAATCCTGCAAGGAAATCAGAAGAGAAGGCAAGGTCGATCAGCTTGATTTTGCCATCCATAGAAAGCTTACCGAAAACAGTCACTAACAGCGCGGGAATATCTCGGCTATAGTTCACATCGGGATAGGCGATGGTAATATCCGCATAGCGTCCGGAAATAGGTTCACCAGCCCCAGGCTCATGGACTTCAACGGAAACGACTTTACCCAAATGCTTCTCCATAGAAGCTTTCTGAGCCTCAGGCAGTTCCGTCCAGCTGCCAACGGTAAGACCAACAGCGATGCTTGTTGCTTTTTTATGAAAATCGGCTTTCTCATCGAAACTCCGATACGTTGCTAAACAATATGAACTCATGACGAACTTTCACCTGCTTTACTAGAATCACTTCACTTAGGTTCCACTTGTTTCACAGAAACGGATTAAACTGTTTTTCCAACAGTGCTGGTAGCGGCAATTTGTTCGCCCATTTCCTTCGTACGAGCGGCGCAATGCAACACAGCTTGATGGATAGCTTCATCGAACTGATGGCGATCCAATGCTTGAATAGCAGCATGCGTAGCTCCGTTAGGAGACGTTACTTTACGGCGTAATTCCGCAGGATGTTCCTTCGTAGTTTGAACCATGTGCGCGGCGCCGAGTACTGTTTGAAGCGTTAATTGATTCGCATCTTCTTCGGTTAGACCGCCTTCGATCCCCGCTTTAATCATCGCTTCCATGAGGTAGTACACATATGCAGGACCACTTCCGGATATACCAGTAAGGATTTCAAGCTTATCTTCTTCTACAATCGTAACAGTCCCAACCGCTTCAAACATTTGGATGGCAAGCTGCTTGAATGTATCATTAACCTTAGTCGAGAAGCTCATTCCTGTTGCGCCTAATCCGATGGTGGAGGAAGTATTTGGCATCGTACGAACGATGGGCAAGTTGGATTGCAGAAGTCTTTCCGTTTTTTCGATGGAAAGGCCTGCAATTACCGAAATTAACAGCTGACGCTCGCTCAAAAGCGGCCCAAGCTCTGCAAAAGAAGATTCCACATCTTTAGGCTTCATACAGAGAACAACAACGTCGGCTTCTTGAATAATTGTGTTTTTCGTCGCTTGATCTGAAGTGGCTTGAACGCCATATTCCGAGCATAAAAATGCCAAGCGATCCTGATTGGAGCGATTCATCATATAAACGTTTTGCGGATTCGCAACTTTCGTCTGAATAAGTCCGCGGACGATGGCTTCAGCCATGGAGCCTGCGCCCACAAAAGCAATTTTAACTTGCGATAACATGATTGACATCCGTTGTTCCTCCTCTAAGGTTTATTCGCGTATTTGTCCGCTTCCGTAGACGCGGTATTTGGTTGAAGTTAGCGCAGGCAGCCCCATAGGACCACGTGCATGAAGCTTTTGCGTGGAAATGCCGATCTCAGCTCCGAATCCGAACTCAAACCCATCGGTGAAACGGGTAGAAGCGTTATGATAAACCGCAGCAGCATCCACTTCTTGCAGGAATTTTTCAGCATTAGCAGCATCTTCTGTCACAATACACTCGGAGTGCATCGTACCGTAGTTACGAATGTGAGCTAGCGCCTCATCTAAATCCTTAACAACTTTGATGGATAAAATATAATCCCCGTACTCCGTACCCCAATCGGACTGTTCAGCAACCAGCATACTTGGTACCAAAGCTCTTGAACGCTCGTCACCCCGCAGCTCAACATGAACACCTTGGAAGGCATCGGCAATCGCAGCTAAATGCTTCTCTGCAATGGCTTCGTGTACAAGCAAAGTCTCCATACTATTACAAACAGAAGGACGTTGCGCCTTCGCATTAATCCCGATTCGAATCGCCATATCTAGCTGTGCACTTTGATCTATAAAAGTATGACACACCCCTGCACCTGTTTCAATGACTGGGACGGACGCGTTATTGACAACATTTTGAATAAGTGAGTGTCCACCACGTGGAATTAGCACGTCAATGAGGCCATTCAGCTTCAACATTTCATCGACGGAGCTGCGATCAGCGCTTAGGATTAATTGCAGGGCATCCGCTGGCAAGTCAGAACGTTCTAAGGCTGTATGCAGTACCTCCACAATTTTCTCATTTGAAAATAGGGCTGAAGATCCGCCACGGAGCACAACCGCGTTGCCTGTTTTGAGACAAAGACCTGCCGCATCAACCGTGACATTCGGTCTAGCTTCATAAATAATGCCGATAACGCCGAGTGGTACACGGATTTTGCGAATGCGCAGACCATTAGGGCGATCAAATGATTCAAGCGTATCTCCGATTGGGTCAGGAAGCTCAGCGATTTGACGAAGACCTTCGGCCATTGCCGCAATGCGCGTTTCGTTTAACGCCAATCGGTCAAGCAGAGAAGCGCTAGTGCCTAGTTCTTTGCCACGCTGCAAATCCTTGCTGTTAGCTTCAATGATCGCTTGTTGCTCCGTAATTAAGGCGTCTGCCATCAGCAGCAAGGCTGCATTCTTTTGCTCCGTTGTGAGATTGCTCATTGCTTGGGCAGCTTGCTTAGCAAGCTTAGATTTTGTAATAACTTCACTCATGGGTAGACCTCCTAGTTAAATAAGGATTGGCAATGCGTTAACAATTGTTCCACGTTCAGTTCATAGACATCGCCTTGACGGCGTTCTTTGCATTCGATAATTCGCTCGTTCGTTTTCTTACCAACGGTTAATCGTAAAGGGAAGCCGAGTAAATCAGCATCGTTGAATTTCACGCCAGGGCGTTCCTCACGATCATCCCACAGGACCGAATAGCCTGCGCTAGTTAAGGCGTGATAGATTTCCTCGGATAATGCCAATTGGGCTTCATCCTTCATTTGAACAGTTAACAGATGAATGGAATAAGGAGCAATGGCATTTGGCCAAATGATGCCTCGCTCATCCTGGTGCTGTTCGATTACAGCAGCTAGTACACGAGAGACGCCGATTCCATAACAGCCCATGATCATTGGCTCAGAGACGCCATTTTCATCGCTAAACGAAGCGCCTAAGGATTCACTATATTTGGTGCCGAGCTTAAAGACGTGACCAACTTCAATACCTTTGGCAAAAGCGAGTTCATGACCACAATGAATACAGCTTTCTCCTTGGCCCACATTGCGAACGTCAACATAGGTTAATGCACCAAGATCACGTTGAACATCTACGTGCTGAAGATGATAGTCCGCTTCATTGGCGCCAACAACCGCGTTGTTTAAGCCTCGAATCGATGTGTCTGCAAGTAATTTGACGGTTGAGAGACCAACCGGCCCAATAAACCCGGCTATCGAACCAAGCACTTTGATTTCAGCTTCGGTTAGCATCGTGATTTCATCTACACCGAGAACTTGCTTTAGCTTGATCTCATTTATTTCGAGATCTCCACGGATGAGCATGATCACAGGCGCTCCGTCCGCTTGGACGGCAACGGATTTGATAATTTGTTGCGGTGCAATGGTAAGGAATTGGCTTAATTGTTTGATGCTCGTTATGCCCGGTGTGTGTATTTTCGTTGGTTGTGCATGTGGCACGTCAGTAGATGAAGCACCTTCGTTGGTAATTACGCCAGAGGCTTTCTCCAAATTAGCCGCATACTGACAGGAAGGACAATGGACAATCGTATCCTCACCAACATCCGCTAAGGCCATGAATTCATGCGTATCCGTACCTCCAATCGCGCCGGAATCGGCTTCAACTGCTCGGAATTGCAAACCGCATCGTGTGAAAATATTAACATAAGCGTCAAACATCGCTTGATAGCTGGCATCTAGACCGCTTGCTGAGCGATCAAAAGAGTACGCATCTTTCATAAGAAACTCACGACCACGCAATAGGCCGAATCGTGGTCTGCGCTCATCGCGATATTTCGTTTGGATCTGATATAACGTGACAGGTAACTTTTTATAAGAATGAATCTCATCTTTAACGAGTGTTGTAATGACTTCTTCATGTGTAGCGCCTAAAGCAAACTCACGGCCATTGCGGTCTTCAAGTCGCATTAATTCAGGACCGTAGACATCCCAACGACCTGATGCTTTCCATAATTCGGCAGGATGGAGGGCAGGCATGAGCATTTCTTGTGCACCAGCGCGGTCCATTTCTTCACGCACGATCGTTTGAATATGTTGAAGGGCCTTAAGACCCAAGGGTAAATAGGAATAAATACCGCTGGATAACTGGCGAATGAGTCCTGCTCGCAGCATAAGACGGTGACTGGCTGCCTCGGCATCTCCCGGTACATCTCGTAAAGTTGGGTTAAGTAATCGTTGTTGTCTCATGTGTAGGGAAGATCCTCGCTTTCTATAGGTGAATCTAAACTTAGGTCAAAGGCACCCATTCATCGCGGTGGATGACTTCGATGCGTGATACTTCGACGCGTTTCTGGACTTCGTCCGTCGATAATCCTGCCGCGGCTTGAACTTGCCAAGCCGCATAATTGACGACGCCGCGGCCCAGCAGCGCGCCGTCACTACAGATCACCTCGACGACATCGCCGGGGTGGAAGTCACCAACCGCTGCCGTGATGCCAGCGGGGAGCAGGCTCTTCCCACCGTTGATCAAGGCAGCTTTCGCCCCTTGATCAACAATGATTTGCCCTTGGGGCAGCGAGTGGAAGCCGACCCACTGCTTCTTGACCGGCAGATTGTTCAGCGCCGTGTCAAAGTACGTTCCCTTGCCGGTACCGCCCACGGCAAGGTTCAGATCATCGGGCTCAAGTACGCGCCCGATGAAGACCGGCACGCCCCCGCGCATCGCGATGCGGGCGGCCTCGACCTTGGAGCGCATGCCGCCGGTGCCGACCGCGCTCCCTGAGCCTCCAGCGAAGCTGAACAGCTCATCGCTGATGGCGTCTACGCGATCGATTCGCTGTGCGTTCGCGTTCTTACGAGGATCGTCCGTGTATAGGCCGTCCATATCGGTAATGATGATCAATTTGTTCGCTTTGACCAAATTGCCTACCAATGCCGACAACGTATCATTGTCGCCGAATTTCAGTTCATCCACCGAGACGGTGTCGTTCTCGTTAATAATCGGCACCACGCCGCGCTGCAGGAGCTCATCAATCGTCATCATCGCGTTCTGCACGCGCTTGCGGTTGGAGAAGTCGTACCGGGTCAGCAAAATTTGCGCCACGCTTACGCCGTGGGATGCAAATGCTTCATGGTACGCCTGCATTAAGAGCGCTTGGCCGACGGCTGCCGCGGCCTGCTTCTCATGCAGGACCTTGGGCCGTGTGCGATAGCCAAGGGAGGTGAAGCCTGCTGCTACTGCGCCGGAGGTCACGAGCAGCACTTGGCTGCCGCTGCGCTGCAAGTGCGCGAGTTCCGCCGCAAAAAAACGTATTTTATCCGGATTCAAGCCACCCGTATCTGAGGTTAATGAGGAGCTGCCGATTTTGACTACGATTCGCTGAGTCATATTCATCCCATCCTTCGATTTCCAACTATGTAGATACAAAAAAGACTCCCGTCCTTAAAACATAAGGACGAAAGTCTGTTGCTTCCGCGGTACCACCTTAGATTAGCGCATATCAAATAGAAAGCGCTCAACTCTAGATTCCCTGTATAACAGTAGGGTTCTGTTCAACTCATCGTTGACGGTTCAGGGGCGGGTTCGGATTCGGTTCACGGCAAGCTCTCTCAGTCAATGGAGCTTACTCCCTGGTTACGTGCGGCACGATTCGTACTATTCCCATCATAACGTTGCTGTTTGGAATTTTAATTCTATCTAGAATAGCATGGTACGCGAGACTTTGTAAAGGTATAAATGGCTTGCTTTCAAGGTTCTTTGGATAATTAGGAGTTAAAAAGATTTAATTTCCCAATCCGCTGCACAGCCTCTTCCAATCGCGCTTCCGAAGAAAGAAGGCCCAGTCGGACGTAGCCCTCACCGTGCGTTCCGAAACCAACACCTGGTGCTACGACAACTTTTGCTTCCTCCAATAGTAAATCGGCAAGGCTTTGGGAGGAATGTCCTGACGGTACTGGCAGCCAGGAGAAGAAGGAACCTTGCGATGGCTTTGCGTTCCAACCGATGCTGGCAAGTGCTGTGTATAACGCGTTCCGACGACTTTCGTACACATCACGCAGCTCTGTGACACAGTCTTGTGAGGCAGTTAATGCTGTAGCCGCCGCTGCTTGGATACCACCAAACAAAGAGCAATAGTAGTGATCTTGCATCAAGTTAATGAGGCGAATGACTTCTTTGTTGCCAAGGGCAAAGCCTACACGCCAGCCTGCCATATTGTATGTTTTGGACAAGGTATAGAATTCAATGCCTACTTCTTTGGCTCCAGGGGTTTGCAGGAATGAGATCGGCTTCTGACCATCAAATCCAATAGCTCCATAGGCGAAATCACTGGCAACAACGACACCATTTTTCTCAGCGAAGGCAACTGTTTCCTCATAAAAAGAAGCAGGAGCTGTCGCACCCGTCGGGTTGTTCGGATAATTAATGAACATAAGCTTAGCACGGTCCAGATCAGACTGCTTTAACTGCGAATAGTCAGGCAGGAAGTTATTTTCCTCGCGTAACGGCATGAATGCCATCTCTGCACCTGCTAGTGCGACACCAGACCAATAATCAGGGTAGCCAGGATCAGGAACAAGGCATACATCGCCTGGATTCAATAAGCATTGGGCAATTTCGATGAGACCTGTTTTGCCGCCGAAAAGAATAGCAACTTCGGTATCGGGATCCAAATCCACGTTGTGATCCTCTTTATAACGTTGCGCAATCGCCTGTTTCAGAAATGGAAACCCGCTGAATGGCGGATATTTATGATACAACGGATTCGCAGAAGCTTCCTGTATGGAAGTCACAATATGCGGAGGCGTAGGACGGTCAGGATTCCCTTGGCCTAAATTAATGACATCATGGCCAGCGGCAATTTGTGCATTTGCTTTGCCAACGAGCGTTGCGAAGAATTGTGTAGGCAGACCCTTCATTCTTTCAGCTGGTTGTATGGAAAATCGAGAGGTTGTTGAAGATACGTTTGTCACGGTTTAATTCACACTCCGGAGGTCGGGATTTTAAACTATACCCTAAATGTAACATGATTAATCTTTTTTTCATAGTCGATGAAGATATTGAATTGGTCATCTTTTTCATATTGCTTTATGATGATGGTAACAAATGTAAAAGGGGATGAACGTTGATGGCATCGAACACGCAAGTTGCTGAAGTATTTCTACAGGAATCCATACGTGCTTTTCAGAGTATGAAGAAGTTGGCGGACAAATCATTTGCACAGACAGCGGAGTCATTCTTTTATCAGACTATAGATGAAGAATCGAATTCACTGGAAGTGATTATGAAGCATATGCATGGGAATATGTTGTCCCGTTGGACGGATTTTTTAACCTCAGATGGGGAAAAAGGGTGGCGTGATCGTGATGGTGAATTTGAAGGCGACCACCTTTCTCGGGAAGAGCTGATTGAGCAGTGGGAAACGGGTTGGCAATTTGTGATGACGACACTGCAAGCTTTGACTCCTGAAGATGTGCTGTCTCACGTTCGAATCCGAGGTGAAAGTCATACGGTATTGCAAGCGATTCAACGACAAGTGTCGCATTATGGTTATCATGTCGGGCAAATCGTGTTGCTTTGCAAGCATTGGGCTAGTACAGATTGGCAGACGCTCAGCATCGCTAGAGGGCAGTCCAAACAATTTAAACCTACGGTTTAAACGTGATGCGTGTTGAGTTGAGCGTACTTTTCGACTAGTATGTAGTCATAGATGTTTTTTACCACATAAGAAAGTATAAGTTTTCGGTTCCCGAAAACGTCTTGCTTATTGGCGATAAAACCTACCTCTAGACGCGGTCGCTCATCTTCGAATGGCCTCGATAGAGGTTTTCTCAATCGGAGGGAGTCAACTCGACATGTCACAGTCACAACTACTTAATCTTGCTCTAATTCAAATGGATATTGCGATCGGTGAACCCGATGTGAATTATGCGGTGCTCGAAACAAAGCTTCTTGAAGCCGTTGACGCGGCACAGAAGCCAGACGTCATCATTTTTCCTGAGATGTGGAATACTGGTTATGCACTAACTGAAATTCATCAACTTGCTGATGTGAATGGGGAGCGGACGAAGGCGTTTTTGAGCACTTTTGCTCGGACTCATCAGGTGAACATTATCGGTGGATCAATTGCGGATAAAAAAGAAGATCGTATACTCAATACGATTTATGCATGGAATCGCGAAGGTAACGAGATCGCAGAGTATTCCAAAATCCATCTGTTCCGACTTATGGATGAGGAGAAATTTTTGCACAGTGGGGAGCAACTAGGTTTGTTTGATCTAGAAGGGGTTCCTGCTGGGGCGATGATATGTTATGATATTCGTTTTCCGGAGCTGTCACGCAAATTGGCGTTAGATGGCGCACGTATTTTGTTCGTGCCTGCAGAATGGCCGCATCCACGTTTGCACCACTGGCGTACACTGCTTATGGCGCGAGCAATTGAGAATCAAATGTACGTCGTTTCTTGCAATCGTGTTGGGACGAGTGGTACGACAAATTTCTTCGGTCATTCGATGGTCATCGATCCTTGGGGCGAGGTGCTTGTTGAAGGTGATGAGAACGAAGCCATTCTTCGGGCGACGATTGATTTAGAAGAAGTTGTCCGCGTTCGAGGTAAAATACCTGTTTTTGAAGATCGTCGGCCCCATTTGTACTAGGGAGATTGATTTTTGCTGCGATATTCTGTAAACTAAGACCAATTGAATGATCAATTATGGCTGTGAAGGATGAATAGTACTTGAAGGACTTCATGTTCAGCGAGCTGGGGATGGTGAAAGCCCAGAATGAAGGTCAAGGAAACGGCTATCCGGAGCCTATACGATAAAGGGGATATATGCTTGTATCAGGTATATCAACTAGGGTGGAACCGCGGGTGCTAAAGCTCTCGTCCCTAGGCATTATTTGATGCCTTTGGATGTTGAGCTTTTTTGATGTTTGCTCATATCCAAACGGTTGTCATCGGTCGAAGACCCACATATAAGAAGCTTAAGGAGCGATTGAACAATGAGTGTAACAATGGAGCAAGTCGTCGCATTAGCGAAGCACAGAGGATTCGTTTTCCCAGGTTCAGAAATTTATGGCGGTTTGGCTAATACATGGGATTACGGCCCGCTTGGTGTTGAATTGAAAAACAACATTAAACGCGCATGGTGGAAAAAATTCATTCAAGAATCCCCGTATAACGTTGGATTAGATGCGGCAATCTTGATGAACCCGCAAGCATGGGTGGCATCCGGTCACGTAGGTAACTTCAACGATCCAATGATCGATTGTAAAAGCTGTAAAGCACGTCACCGTGCGGATAAATTGATCGAGAACAAGTTGGCTGAAAAAGATATCGAAATCATCGTAGACGGTATGACGTTCGATGACATGATGAAATTGATCGTGGAACACAACATCGTGTGTCCAGATTGCGGAAGCAAAGATTTCACAGATATTCGTCAATTCAACCTGATGTTCAAAACGTTCCAAGGTGTAACAGAAGCGAGTTCAAACGTTGTTTATCTTCGTCCAGAAACAGCACAAGGGATCTTCGTTAACTTCAAAAACGCACAACGTACCATGCGTAAAAAGCTGCCATTTGGTATCGGTCAAATCGGTAAAAGCTTCCGTAATGAAATCACGCCAGGCAACTTTACGTTCCGTACGCGTGAATTCGAACAAATGGAGCTTGAGTTCTTCTGCAAGCCAGGTGAAGACTTGAAATGGTTCGAGTACTGGAGAAGCTTCTGCCATAACTGGCTGTTATCCCTAGGTGCAAAAGCCGATAACCTTCGTCTTCGTGATCATAACGACGATGAGTTGTCACATTATAGTAATGCGACAACGGATATCGAGTACAAATTCCCGTTCGGTTGGGGCGAGCTTTGGGGCATCGCGGATCGTACGGACTACGATTTGAAGCAGCACATGGCGCATTCCGGTGAAGATTTCAACTACATCGATCAAGAAACGAATGAGCGTTATGTTCCTTATTGTATCGAGCCGTCCCTTGGGGCAGACCGTGTTACTTTGGCGCTTCTGATTGATGCGTTTGAAGAGCAAAAATTGGAAGGTGACGACAGCCGTACTGTTCTTCACTTCCACCCAGCATTAGCACCGATGAAAGCCGCGATTTTCCCACTTTCGAAGAAATTGAATGAGGGTGCACAAGCTGTATTTGCAGACCTTGCGAAGCATTTCATGGTGGATTACGATGATACAGGATCCATTGGTAAACGTTACCGTCGTCATGATGAGATCGGTACGCCATTCTGTATCACATATGATTTCGAGTCCGAGACAGATGGTCAAGTGACGGTTCGTGATCGTGATACAATGGTTCAAACGCGTATGCCGATTTCGGAGCTAAAAGCCTTTATTGAGAATGCCCTACAATTCTAATTGTTACTTGAAAACCCCTTGTGAGCACGTCAAATGACGTAAGCTTACAAGGGGTTTTTCTTTTAGATAACATAATCTAAGACTTCACTATAAGGTAAGTAACGTCGAACTTCACGCAGCGGCGGTGTATACACATGGATAGAAATAGCCGGTTCATGAAATGGATTGCTTAACTGGTGAATTTGATCAGCAGGCGCAATGAAGTATTCTCCTGCTTGGATGAAGTCATCCTTATGAGCAACAGGATAGCCTTCTGTATCTAATAAGAAGGTTGAATTCACTAAGGATCCTGAAACCAAATAAGCCGTGCCTATGGACAAGCCATGGTTATGGATGGCTGTTGAGCGGGAGGTCGGAATGTGAATGACGATAACTTCCAGTTCGGGTGAGCTAAACACTACATTTCTACCATAGGGTAGTTGATTGGGTTCGGTTTTGAAATCTGGGACGAAGTTTAGATGTCTCTCTATCGATTGAAGTGCCTCTTTTAATTGTTCCAGTGTTGGTGCATGCAACTTACAGAATGTCTGTTCAATTGCTCTGATGAGCGTCATTGGCATCTCGCCTCCTAGGCATTCTTATCTCTTTATCAATATTAATTTGGGAATGGATAAGTTTTGTTTATATAATATGCCTTGGTGTTTCAAAAGGTTAGGGTTAAATGTAAGAATTTAAAGCGGAAATCAGTCTGCAGACGGGGAGATGTTTCAAAGATGGTTCATGAACAGAGCCAAATCGAAAGTTACAACCAAAGAAGTGTAACTAGACGAATAGCCGAGTTTTAAGAGTGTTACCCTTCGATGTTAGAAAGGGGACACTTTTTTCGTATATATCCTACGAACGGCACATGCCAGAAATCCTTATTCCTGATGAAAGAACTGCAAACGCTATCTTTTTGTAGTACAAGTATACTATCTTCTTAGAATTACTACCTTTGCACTATTTCAAGCATTCGATTTGAGCCTTATAGTTAGTGACACATGCGCGAAAAATACATAAATTTGTAAAGGTTGTGAAGATAGGGGCGACGGCATACGACAAATAATTCAATTCTACTCACAGCATGGATGCTATTTATTTCGGGGTTACATAGGAAAAGGGAGTGGAATTGATGAAAGGATTAGCTGAAGAGACGCAAATGCATGAATTTACAGAGAGAGTCGGCATCTCTCAAGCGGAGATAGCCAAGCTACATGAGAAATCATTTCTTAATGGCGTTCAAAGAGATTCGACGCGCGTGAGGTTTCGCGTGCAAGGGAAAATGATGGAACGGCTACTAGCTAAAAACCAAGGACTCATGGATGTCATCCTTCGGCAAGCACATCTGAAGACGAACACCTTCTACTTTCCTAATTTATTGATGGTAACGGATAATCATGGGGTCATTTTAACGATTAATGGGGATGAACGATCCATCTTGCAAGCTGCGAATTTGAACAACATCGGGATCGGATCTTCGTTATCGTTGTCTAGTGCAGGGACCAATGCGGTTTCGGCTGCGATTGATCTTCAGCGTCCAGTTTGGATTAGTGGTGAGGATCATTATCTGGATACGATGCATAACTGGGTGACGATGTGCGTTCCGATTCAAACTGCGGATAATCAGATCATCGGTTACTTAGTTTTGACTGCTTTTCAATATATTTCAGCACCTTTTATGTATCCGTGTATCAAATCGATTGCACTTCTGCTTGAATACGAGTTGAGAAAGACCGAATTACAAAGTAAAACATGGTTCGTTGAAGAGATGCTGGAAGAACGCTTGAAAGCTTTCAAACTAACGCTGCGTGAAAAAGAAGTCGCGACGTATTGGTTGCTCGACTACGATTATAAGCAAATCGGCAAAGTCTTGGGGATCAGCGAGAATACGGTCCGTGTCTATGTAACGAAAATCAATCGCAAGTTGAAAGTCAATTCCAAAGCATCATTGATTTTGAGTGTACTTGGCGCTATTTAAGGTTGAAAGCAAGAAGTCATACCTATGCATTACATAGGATTTATACATATTGACGTATTACGTTGAGAAATGGTTCAAATTGTAGAAAAAAGCTTCGATCTTTCACGATGTATGTGGGGATCGGGGCTTTTTTTGTGTGTTCAACGTCTTTAGGATTTGAATTTTCAAGAAGGGTCAGGAGCGAAAAGCAAGTAACTGCCCGAGTAGTTTGGGTTTTCTATGAATGAATACCTTGGAAATCCCTAACATGCTTTGGCATGGTTAGAATTTATATATAGGAGTAAGACCCATTTTTTGAGGAATTTGCTGAAAAAGCGCGTTCGATCTTATACATATGCAAGTGGTATATAAAAGCAATGGAATTAATAGGGTACGCGTACATTTCAAAAGAACTATATGAAACCGCTTCCTAAGTACGACTTCTATTGCGAAATCCCGACTTCCGCCCCCTGCTCCAGCCCCCATCTAGATTGAATTCCCTATGAAATAGCGTCTGAATGGCTAACGTGGCTTAAGAATTATAGTTCATGCATTAGGTCATTTGAATTAATAAATATGTATGATTTGCTCTACAGAAATTACCGTCTATATTTGAGGCATCCCACCGAAACGGGAGGGAAAATGTCGAGCTTTGAGGGACGGTTGGCTATGAGACAAAGAAGAAGGGCCTTGATCCTGCAGCCTATTAAATGGATTCTTCTTCTAGGCGTCGTCGGTTCTGGGAGTGTATATGGATTATCGGCGGCAGGGTTCATTGAGTGGAATTCAGAGCACAAACTAGAAAGCTTGATGTTCTGGAAAGACACGGATCATGCTTCAACGAAAGGAACAGCGCTTGCAGCTGGCGTGGACAAAGAAAGTGCGAAGCCATCGGTCAAACCGATATCAACGCCAACGACTACGGCCACGGCATCGCCAACAGTTGTACCTGCTAGTACGCCTATAAGTACAGCAGCAACAACATCACCAGATAAGACGTTAACATCGGGTCTGCAAGTCATTTCACAAGCGCAGAGTATTGTTGCTGTAAATGCGAATGTGAAATTATGGCTAGAGCAGGCGGGACAGATCAAGATTGAGTCAGGGAAGCTATTCTCCTTTCAAGCTTGGTTGACCGAGGTCAGCAAAAGCAAAGTACCTGAAATGAAGGCAGATGAGTTATCGCATGTGGCATCCCTTTTGTATGAAGCTGCTCTGCGTGCTGGCATGCAAGTTGGTGAACGCTATCCACATCGAGATAATCCCGCTTATGCAGCTGCTGGATTTGATGTTAATTTTCAAAGCGAGCTGAAAGATTTAACCTTCTATAATTCAATCGGCGTACCCATTACAGTTGGCGTGATATACAACGGGGAAACACCTGTCGTTACGTTCAATGGGAAACCGAAAGCGGATTGGCAAGCTCCGAAAATTACGGTTAGTAAAGAAGTATTCACACCAGAGAACATTGTACTCACGGATTTTACACTGGCTGGTCAAGGTGATAAACGTAGTGAAGGTCAATCAGGACTTCTAGTCAAGGTGTTCGCGGATGAGAAGAATGATGGCAAGAACGTGTTGATATATAAAGATTATTACGCACCGCATCCCAATGTCATCGCGAAGGCTCCAACAGCGGAAGAACTTAAATCACCTTAAATCACTTGTTAGGTTGCACAGATCCGTCACGTACTCTATTAACAGAAGGGAGGCCCCCCAATGCGCATAGGTGAATTATTTGTAATGAACGGACTCATCACAGAGGATCAGCTTGAACAAGGGCTGAAGCAGCAAGTGCACACGAGGAAGAAAATCGGTGAGATTCTTATCGATAAAGGGTTGATTACAGAAAGACAACTGGTTGAAGTACTGGAATTTCAATTAGGGTTTCCGGTTGTTAACATGTTTGAGACACAACTCGATATGCAAACCGTTCAGCTCATTCCAGAAACGCTTGCTCGCAAGCACTGTGTGATCCCGATTGAACGTAAGAATGGCAAAATCAAAGTTGCCATGGTTGATCCATTGAACTATGGAGCCATTGAAGAAATTCGAATGGCGACGAACATGAGTGTTCAGCCAGTCATCGCGATTCGTTCTGAAGTCGAGCAAGCCATCACGAAAAATTATGGCATGAAAGAATCTGTCGATGAATTGATGGTCGACTTAGATAAAATCGAGATCAAGGATGAGGAATCCGAAGCGAATGATCAAGGATCACCGATCGTAAAGCTGGTCAATCAAATCATTCAATCCGCTGTGCAGCAGAGGGCGTCCGATATTCATGTTGATCCTCAGGAGAAACAACTGATCGTGAAGTACCGAATCGATGGTGTGCTTCGAACGGAGAAAGCGCTGCCGAAGCATATGCAGGGCGTGTTGACAGCAAGATTGAAAATCATTGCAAAGTTGAACATCGCGGAAAGACGATTACCGCAAGATGGTCGAATCCAGATGCAGGTGGATAATCGCCGAATTGATATACGGGTTTCGACATTACCGACAGTTCATGGTGAAAGTATCGTTCTTCGGATCCTAGATCAATCGGCAGGTGTTAAAAAAATTGCCGAATTGGGACTAAGTGATGCGAATTTGGTGAAATTCGACAAAATGATTCAGAAGCCGAATGGGATCATGTTGATCTCGGGACCTACGGGAAGCGGGAAAACATCAACACTCTATTCAGCATTGGGTCAATTAAATGGTGATGATGTCAAAATCATTACAGTTGAGGATCCAGTCGAGTATCGAATGAATGGTGTAACGCAAGTACAGGTTAACTCGCAGATTGGTCTGACTTTCGCTTCTGGCTTACGATCTATTCTCAGACAAGATCCGAACATTGTTATGGTCGGGGAGGTCCGGGATGCAGAGACAGCAGAAATTGCGGTACGTGCTTCCCTTACGGGGCACTTAGTGTTAAGCACCATCCATACGAACAGTGCAGTCAGTACGATTAGCCGACTTGTTGATATGGGAATTGATTCCTATCTCATTGCCTCTTCACTCTCCTGTATCGTGGCTCAGCGCCTAGTACGGCGTGTATGTCGTGAATGTGCAGCCCAGGTACCTGCCAGAGAGGATGAGATGAAGCTGCTAGAAACGCATGGGCTGCTAAGCGGCACTGAACAACAACTGGCGGGAACTGGAACAGGTGTCGTAGTACCTATGACTTCGCCGAGAGCCATGGATAAACCAATCATGGTAACAAGGGGAAAAGGCTGTGGAACATGCAATAAGACAGGCTACAGAGGTCGTATCGCTGTACATGAGCTGTTAGTTGTCGATGAACCGCTGCGCAGCCTAATCGTACAGAATCGTCCCGTTAGCGAGTTGGAGCAGCATTTGATGAAGAATGGTTTTAAAAATATGCTCTACGATGGCTTGCTCAAGATTCGCCAAGGTCATACCACAATTGAAGAAGTATTGAAAGCCGTGGCAGACGAATAGCAGTTGAAATGAAGAAGGCTATGAATGGGGGTGAACAATAACTTGGCGAACTTTACGTATGAAGCCGTCAATGAAAGCGGTAAGAAGCTGAAAGGGATGGTGAAAGCACAGAACAAACAGCTGGCGATTACGGAGTTGCGAGGACGCGGGATTACCATTCGGAGCATCCAAGAACAGCGGAAGACAACGATGGATCTTGAGATTCATATCGGAAGGGCAGTCAAGCTTGAGGACTTCGTTATCTTCTGTCGGCAATTCGCTACGTTGATCCGAGCTGGGATTCAGATTGACCAGGCCGTTTCGATTCTGGAAGATCAATCCACCTCCAAATATTTGAAAGCAGCTTTAGGTGATATCTCGGAGCAAATCAGAAGTGGGCACCCCTTATCGAAAGGGATGGGCGAACATCCGAAAGTATTTCCCGATATGTTCGTCAATATGATGGCTTCGGGCGAAACCGGCGGTAATTTGGATGAAGTCCTGGAACGGATGGCAGAACACTACGAGAAAGAGCATAAAACGGTTCAGAAGGTGAAATCAGCCATGACGTATCCGATCGTGGTTCTGGTCATCGCCATCGTCGTCGTTATCTTCCTCCTCTTGAAAATTGTCCCAACCTTTGCGGATATGTTTCTAGAGCAAGGCTCAGAGTTGCCGCTGATTACCAGATTTGTTATGAGCTCAAGTGATGCGATCGTGCATTATTGGTGGATGTTCTTGGCTGGCGTCATTGGCATCGTGGTCTTGTATAGGAGCTTTGCATCGAGTGAAGAAGGGAAGTACTGGATCGATACGATCAAGTTTAAGATTCCAGTCTTTGGCATTATTCTCAAAAAAGCTGCGGTTGCCCGAATGACGCGTACACTGTCCTCGCTATTCGTGAGTGCAGTGCCTGTCTTACAGGCACTGGATGTAACCGCGAAAGTAGTTGGCAATCGAGTAATTGCCAAGGTGCTCCGAGATGCCAAAGACAGCTTGCAGCAAGGTAAAATGCTATCGGAACCGATTCAAAAAAGTGGCATTTTTCCCAAAATGGTCGTGCAAATGCTGATCATTGGAGAGGAGACAGGGCAGGTCGATAATATGCTTGCGAAGATCGCTGATTTCTTCGAAGCGGATGTCGATCAGAGTGTAGATCGATTAAAGGCGGTGATTGAACCTCTCATGCTGCTTTTTATCTCCAGTATTGTTGGCGTGATTGTGGCGGCGATCATGAGTCCAATGTTCAAAATGTACGACAATTTCCTAGGATAATTACCGACCGGCTTGAAAGGAGGTGATAGACAAACATGTCGGCGGCTTTACTAGCAATACAACATAACGTAACACCAGATTGGCAAGAGCACGTACATAACCAAAATAAACCTAGAGGTGGGAATGAAATGAACGCATTGGCATTGGAAAACACTCAAAAAGAAGGATTTAAAGCTCCTAAAATGTCTTTCCGTGAGGCAATGAAAAATGAAAAAGGTTTGACGCTCATCGAGTTGCTAGCTGTTATCGTAATTATCGCGATTATTGCAGCTATCGCTATTCCTTCAATCGGTTCGATTCTAGAGAAAACAAGAATTAACGCACATCGTTCAAACGCTCACATGGCGATTGACGCTGCACGACTTTATGTTTCGAATGAAGGCGTTACTTTGGCAGGAGCGGGAACAACGCTTGTATTATCATTAACTGATCTTAATGCAAGTGGATATTTGGAGAACATTCCAAAAGATCCATCGAATAAACCAAGTAACTATAAGCCAGGTACTGCGGCTACTGTGACAAATGGTGTGAGAAGTGCTGGAGATGCTTCGGAATCACACGTACTCGTTAAAAAGGATGCTACTACTGGAAACTTCACGTATCAAGTTACTTTGGATGGTGCACAAAAATATATGGACGCTACACTAGAATCCAACATTGAAATTGCAGGATACGTCGTGGAAACAGGTACGCCAACTGCACCAACAACTACACCATAATCATCTAACCAAGCGCGCCGCCTAGCGGCGCGCCCCTTATCCCTTATGCAGAACCGAGAGGAGTTACCGCAATGTTCGCAAAGAAAACGAGCAAGTATACATACGGCATGCAAATTTCGGATACAGAAGCGAAGCTGGTTGAAATTATGAACGAGAATGGACAGGTTACCCTGACACAGCGTCATTCCATTGCGCTGGATAGAGGCAGTATTAAACACGGAAAATTCGTGGACGAAGATTCGGTCATTGCGCGCATCTCAACCCTAGTCAAGCAAATTGGGTTACAAGGTGCACATATCAATGTGACGGTGCCATTATCCAATGTGGTACTCCGTAAATCCGTCTTTTCGGCCTTAAAAGATAAAGCGTTACGTAACATGATCGACGTAGAATTACACGGCGGACAGCAATTGCCTTTCAAAAATCCTGTGTTTGATTTTGTTCGACTGGGAGCCCCAAAAGATGAGGCTGCAGCTTCTTCAGAAGGTGTAGTCAAATCCTCCAAGTCGTCGGCACAAGAGGAAGTTCTCATATTTGCAACACCTGGCGAGGTGGTCGAAAGTTATGCACATGTCGTCAAGCAATCAGGGTTAGTGCCAGTAGCCGTTGATTTGGCACCACTAGCTCTTCATCGAATGTTGGTACGTCATACCAAATTAACTGGCTCCGCGATGAAGGATCGATTCATGCTGCTGCATGTCGAGCCAGATCATGCGGATGTCAGCATATTCGTAGATGGCATACCTGTATTTTTCCGTTCCATTCAAATTAATACGAGTTTCTTCCTAGACACAGGAACGGATCAGCTTGCGGCTTATGCGCGCAATCTATCGATGGAGCTTGGTCGTGTTTTGAATTATTTCCAATACACCGTTTCCAACGATCAGAAGCATGTCGAGCTCGTTTATTTGGTAGGCGATCATGAATGGATCACTGCACTCCCAGAACATCTAGAGAGTGCTTTCACAGGTGAGATTACATCGTTCCCATTGCCTGCCATTCTGAAAGATGAAGACACAACATGTCAAGCATATGCAGTTCCAGTTGGACTGGCAATGAAAGGGGCTTAAGGTCGATGAGTGCAGGCGTACAGAAGCTACAGTCCATCGAAATTAACTTGCTGCAAATGCGGCACGAAGAACAAGCAGGAACTAGTCCCATTTTCCGCTATGTCTTTATGACAGCGATCGTGTTGGTGGTCAGTGGAATGGGATGGATGTATACGAGCGCAAAGTCAGAAATTAAGAGCACGAATAAGGCATTGGAGCAGGTGAACCTTCAAATTAAAGAAAGTCAAACAAAGATTGCAAGCTCCCCATCAGCAGGGGCAGTTGCCGATTTCGTTGCTTTACCGAAACAACTCGTCGCAAGTAAACCCTTAGCGACAGATGTGCTTGATAAGCTTTCTGCCCTAATGCCACTTACTTCAAATCTAACCGCGCTTTCCTTCGGAGATGGTAATAAGGTCAAGATCACAGGAAATTTTGCTACCAGCGAAGATATCATTACATTCATGCAAGCGACGAAAGCTTCCAGCTCGTTTACATTAATTTCAAGCAGTGGGATGAACAAAGTGATTTCGTCACAAGAAGATAAAAACGCAGCGGTAGTTACCGAACCACCATTGCCTATTATTCAAGCGACTTTCGAGCTTCAATACAAGTCCGAGCCCAACAAGAAAGGTTGATCGAACGTATGAGCATGCTCAGCAGTAAACGGAATCAAATCATCGTGGCGTTCATCCTCGCGTTGGCGCTTGTGATGGTGTATATCAATTTCATTTCACCGCTTCAAACTGAAAAGGCGACCAAAGAGAGACTTCTTATACAGAAAAAACAAGAACTAGACGCTTTGAACAAACGCTCTGCCGGCGGAGGTGCAATTGGGGCTGCGGAACAAGTAAGTCTATCACAAACACGTAATCGCGTGCCTGAAGAACCGGATGTGGAAGGGCTTATACGTGAAATCCGGATGCTAGAGGTCATTACGAAGATGTCACTGGCCAGTTATAACTTTGAAATTGGTAAGGCGTCCGATGTTGTGATTAAAGCTCCAACGATTTCACCAGCACCTGCGAAAGGAAGTACTACCGTCACGCAAGTTGCTCCACCGATGCCATCACTCGCCATTCCGATCAAGCTCAACACAACAGCTAAAGGGGATTACGCGCAGATCCATCGCTTTCTAGATGAACTGCAAACGACGAATCGCTTGATGCAGGTGGACAAGTTGACTTTTGCTGTGAAAAGCGGAGCCCCCGTGAAGCTGAATGCTCTGAAAAGAGAAATAACGGTCAATGTCTCCTTAGTATCGTATTATGCACCTGGTTTACAGAAATTTTTCAAGAATCCGCTAACTGTTCCTTATACGAAGCCTGCTGGAAAGACGAACCCGGTTTATTAATAAAACCATGTACATACGGGAGGAAACACGATGAGTATGAGTTCGCCAACGACATCCGATACCTTATCATTGAAAGATTTGCTGCGTGTTTCTTACGAATCGAAGGCTTCTGACTTGCACATTAATGCAACGACAGAACCTCTTATGCGGCTACATGGGAAGTTGATGAAGGTGGTTGATTCCGTTCTTTCTCCTGAAGATACACATCGCATGGCGAAAGAAATTTTAACGAAGGAACAATATGAAACATTGTCTAAAAAGGGGGAAGTTGACTTTTCGTTCGAGCTGCCAGGTCTTTCTCGTTATCGGGGCAATGTATTTAAGCAAAAACGACATATTAACATGGTGTTTCGTGTCTTGTCGACGACAGTGCCCTCCCTCTTTAGCTTAAATTTGCCTGATTTGGTTCAGGAATTTGCACACAAGCATCAAGGTCTGGTTCTAGTAACAGGTCCTACAGGTAGCGGTAAGTCGACAACGCTTGCTTCCATCATAGATTTCATTAATGAAACTCAGAAGAAACACATTATTACGTTGGAAGATCCAATCGAGTATATTCATCCGAGTAAAAATTGTCTGGTGGCACAACGTGAGATTGGTATTGATACCTTAACGTTCTCCAATGGTTTACGTGCTGCACTTCGTCAAGATCCCGATGTCATTCTAGTTGGTGAAATGCGGGATTTGGAAACGATTAAGACAGCCATTACGGCAGCAGAAACAGGTCACCTTGTCCTCGCGACACTTCATACCCCGGATGCTCCTCAAACCGTCGATCGGATTATCGATGTTTTTCCAACAGAGCAACAAAGACAAATACGCGTTCAGCTAGCATCCGTACTTATTAGTGTATTATCCCAACGTTTAGTTCCGCGTATGGATGGACGAGGAAGGGCTATGGCGCTGGAAATATTAATCAATACTCCGGCTGTAGCCAACTTAATTCGACAAGAGAAAATCTATCAAATCAAATCGGTCATTCAAACGAATCGACAAATCGGTATGCAAACGATGGTTTCCAGCTTGAAGCAATTAGTGGAAGAAGGCATTATCCATCGGGACGCGATCAAAGAATATGAAATGACCTTAGGAGAAGATTAAATGAAAACCAATAAACATGCACTCGTTACTGCTCTTCTTGTCTTATCCATACTGTCACCAACAACCGTTCTCGCGAGTGAAGCTGCAGTCAATTCAGCAGTCAGTGTGCAAGCAAGCAATCCATTCGCCGTATTAAAAGGGCTCGATAATGAAGCGCGTAGTCAACAGTACGAAAACATGAAGCTTTCACCAGCAGGTTGGCAGGTCGGCATGATTATTTCCAAAGAACCTTATGCAGTTGTTACTAGCGTAGATGCTTCTGGCGCACATGTGAAAATATGGACAGGAGCAATCGCACGTGATTTCAATGATTTGCTCGTGTTCTGGGATGAAATTGGTGTAGAAGTGTCAGGAAAACTTGATTTCCATGCCACTGACGTCGAAGAGACGACACGTACATACTTTGAAAGCGCCTCCCAAGAGTCCTATCGTGTCAAAGCCTACCTAGGCAAAGTACCTTGGGCGAACATCCCTACGGATGCAGAGGCAGTTCGAGATGGCAGTACAAAGGTAACATCGAATGGCTTAATCAACGTATATGGTATCGTTTTTCAGAATCCTGATCGTGCCGTTTCACCGACACTTGGCTCAGTAAAGAATTTGCCAGATATGCCAGATGCCGTGCCAACGCTGCGCACATGGAAACAAACGTCCGTAAGCGCGGTTCCAAGCGATGCATTAACGCACTGGGCAAAGGATGACATTCTTGATCTTATGCAGAAATCGATTATCGATGGTTATGAAGATCACACAATACGTCCGAATCGTACGCTTTCAAAAGCAGAGTTTGTAACACTTGTTGTTAAAGCATTAGGGATTGAACCTGTTCAAACTCCTGTCAAAGGTTACGAGGATATGGGGAAACATTGGTCAACCAGCATGGTTGCTTCTGCGCAAGCTATGGGTTTGTTGGATTTGAAACCTGTAGATGTAAACTTTTCTCCAGATTTACCGATTACGCGTATTGAAATGGTTGGTCTCGTTGATCGCATTTTACAAAAGTATGCCGTTAAGGGTGGAGCGGGCACTGGTGAATTCACGGATATCGGAAGTTTAACAGACGGTAATAAAGCATCTCTTCAGAATGTGATACATGCAGGCATTGTCGGCGGTTATGAAGATGGTTCGTTCAGACCGCAAGGGTCACTCACTCGTGCTGAAGCTTTCAAGGTCATCTCGAGAATCATTCATTTGGTGTAGAAAGGAGTTCGTAACTATGCATTGGTATCAAAAAGCGAAAAAGAAAAGTGCAATTTTGTTGACCGGAATGTTGCTCACGACTATGCTCCCTGTCTTCGTTGGAACGAATACCGTTTATGGGACTGAAGTAGACAATGGTTGCTTAGCTATTAGCGGTGTGGGAAATGTCCCCATAACAAGTGTTGAACGCAATCAATTGGTTACTATTAATTACACACTGGACCCGAGTGGCACACATACAGTAACGCAAACACGGGATGCGGTTGATATTGCTTTTGTAGCTGACGTATCTGGAAGTATGGCCTACCACATGGACAAAGATGATAGCAGAACACCTATTCGTCTAGATATTCTGAAGAGTGCTTCAGCAACATTAACGAATAAATTTAAAGCCGTAAACATGGGTGACCGCTTAGGACTTATAAAATTTAGCTCTGATGCGTCAAAAGTGTATGATTTGACAACGGAATATGAGAAAGTACAGACCGAAATTAACAAACTTAAAGCTGATGGTTCTACCAATATTGACGATGGTCTTGCGAAAGCGAAGACGATGTTAACGGCGAGTGGAACAAAGCCCGTGAAACAAATTATTTTGTTAACGGATGGCAAAGCAACGGTTTGGACGGATGAGAACGACGGAAATAAACAAAAAAGCGGAGGAACAAGTGCTGCGAATGCTGCAAAAGCAGATGCTGATGTACTAGCAGGCCTTGGTATTAAAGTGTATACGATCGCTTTGGCAACAGCTGGCTCTGATGAAATTGATCTAGAATTGTTGCAATATATTGCAACAAAGACGGGCGGAATGGCTTATGAAGCGAGCTCTGCGAGCCAACTTTCAGTGATTTTTGATAACATCGCCAAAACCATTGAAGCGCCAGCTCAACTCAAAACGGTGACGCTTCGTCAACCCATTCCAGCGGGGTTCATCTTAGCACCTGGTGAGAATGCTACGAACGTAAAATATGAAGCTGCAACACATGAAGTTGTGGTCAACGTAGGGGACATTAATTTTCCTTTTGACCAGGATAAGATCGATCTCTCCATTAAATTAATTCCAGATACAGCAGCAGGTGACTATCCACTGCAAGATGCTAAGGTGACGTATAAGGATGCCTGTAATGCCAATCGACAGTTCAATATTAATTTTGGTACGCAGCTATCTGTAAGTGTTCGTGTGGTTGATAAATATGGCAATGTGTATATCGGGAATAGTCAGGGCGAACTTCAACGTCTAAGAGCTAGTGATAAACAAAAGCAATGGACGATTAATAATAAGAAGATAGCCATCTCAGATATCCGTTTTATTGATACAGAAATCCATTCCATTGTACGCATTACTTACAAGGATGGGACGACAGATGAATTTGATTTGAAGCCAACTGCACCAGGGACTTATGAGCTCGTTGATGGAAATGGTAAGCCCATTATTGAAAATGGTTGGCATGTCGGTCCTGGAGCGCTTCGTTCTGTATCTGGTTCAAGCACACAGCTACCAAACTCAACCGTTTATGCCAATGATGACTTTCAAGGGGCTTATATTGCAGGTTATGAGATCTCCGTTAATAACGGAGGCTGGCAATCACAAAAAACAAGCGGTGTCGTCATTCCTGATGGAAATGGCGTGAATTTCAAAACGCGTGCGTTCACTAATGCGATTAGTGGCAGCGCTGCGATTCCTATTGCTGGTGCTGTCGCAACCGGAAATGTTTCCTTAGATAGCACAGGACCGATGATAAGCTGGAGCCACAATATTGTAAATCCAACAGATGACGGCATTATTTATATCACGGCAACCGATAATCTAAGTCCTGTAACGAGTGTGAAAGTATGGTTTGATAATAAATCATATTCTATCAGTTCTAGCTCGTCGAAAATGACTCGGAATGGCAACACCTATGCGTTTCGACTTAGTGATGTGACAGGTTTCGATACGGTTGAGAAACGTCAAGGTTGGCATCAAATTCAATTCGAAGCTACTTCCATTGGAGGTACAACTACAACAGCTGAAACTCCTGAATATTTTGTGATTAACCCAGGTCCAACGGCTACGCTAAAAGGCATGAATTATAATGCTGGTGATATTTCCGATAAACCTGTAAGTGTTGCTGTGGTGGATGAGAAGTATCCAGTATCTGATCGAACTTTCGGTAGTCACGTAGAGCACGGGTTTACGTTGAAAAATATGTATTACGTGATTAAACAATCATCAGCGACACCGGAAGCAAGTGAATGGAAGCCATTGGCATCGAAGCGCTTAACGGTGACAACCAAAACGAACACGACATCCGGAACGTATTATGTCTTCTTAAAATTAGTCGATAGTTCGAATGTAGAAATGGTTCAACAACCACTAATTGTTAAATTCGATACCGAGCAAAACAACAACTAGACTGGCAAATCGGTGAGGTAGTGAGGAGGACTTACGGTGCGCCGCAATGAACGTCGGAAGCAAGCCCAGCCTAATGAAGACGGTATGTCACTCGTGGAAATCTTGATTGCTGTGACGATTATGTCGATTATCAGTGTCACGTTGATGGGTTATTTCACTTCAGCTGTTGATAAATCCGCGCAAGAGAGCCGCAAAATTATCGGTGCCAACTTAGCTCGATTGAAAGCAGCTGAGCTGCGTGATTACTTCAAGAATGGCTATAAAGACGCCATTGTTTCACAGCTGACAAGCAGCCCCAAATTTTCTGGTGACTTATCGAGTAATGGTTCGGAGTTAATGAAAGGGAGATTGGACTCAACGGAGATCAATGGTACAACGTATCGGTATTTGGTTGAACTTGAGAAGAGCTACGCTCGCTGGGAGGCTGCGGATCCGTTTCGTAATGATTCAGATGACTATTTGGCTCAAATGTTCGTTACTGTGTATTGGTCGAACGAAGATTCTCTCGATGCACCTTCAGTGAAAGCATCAACGACACTCGATACGTATCTTATCAAAAGGTGGTAGCGCCACATGCAGCGCAATGAGAAAGGGATGTCCATGATTGAACTTCTGGCTGCCTTGCTGATCGTTGGCATGGTAGCCTCCATCCTGTACTCTTTTATGCTAATGGGCGTGTCGATGTATAAACGAGTCACGATGGAAACCCAGATGCGTAATCAAGGAGACGGGTTATACAGTCAAATAATTTCGGAGCTGAAAGAAGCGATCTATGTTCAAGATGAAGGCACCGATAAGAAAATTATTCGTTATGCGAAAAAAAATGATAACCCGAACATTTATATTGATCTTTATGAAATGGAAGTTAAACCGGATCCAACCGGTGGCGGGAAAATTGAAATCAGGGAAGCTGGAACGAATGTCGTTAAAAGTGTTTTCCAATTAGGAAGCAATTTTACGATTCGTGAGGGTAGTTTGAGTGAAGCGAGCCAGAATCATGACCGTGTTCAAGTTACGCTGGAGTATGCCAGAGTTAATGCGGATCAGCTTAAACTAGCTGACAGCCCGAAGCTGGTTATTGATTCACAAATCCCACTATTCCGTAATGAATAATAGTAACGGATTGGAGGAGGCATGGAGTGAACGCAATGTATGTCGACAATAATGGCCTCCAACCGAGGAAACAGAATGAAGAAGGCTCTGCGCTTGTCATTGCCTTACTTGCCGTCGTCTTAATGACGATGATGGGGCTTATTCTCATGAGTGTACTGCGTGGTGGGGCTATTCAAGCAGCTACGTCAGAGTCTAGTGTTCAAGCCGAAGCGATCGCTCAGAAAGGGCTAGACGACACGCTTGCACAAATTCGCAGAGCAGTCGCCAATGGAGAATCCATTGGGGGGACGAACTATCGGAATCGTGTTCGTAATGTAGAGAATCAATGGTCCCAGATGCAGTCATTTATTGATAGCGAAGTGGGGGATGAGCAGAACAAACGTGAAGGAAATGGAGTGATCGTTGCAGCCAAGAAAGGGAACTATCAAGTTGATATTCTCTATGCAAAGACGATCCGAAATCCAGAAGCACCGTTTAAACCACTTGCAAGTCCTGATTTACCCTATGTTCGCAAATTTATTATCAGTTCCCGAGGCGTGATTGAAGGTCATCCTACGAAAACAATAACGAAGCAAATGACGGTTTATGTGAGCACAATTAACCCGGTATTTCGCTATCCAGTTTCATCCGATGGTGATTTGGTACTAAATGGAACACCCTCCATCACTGGAGACATCTATGTTGCCAATCATTTGCATGTTCGGGATGAAGCCTTATTCACAGGCACAACAAGCGGCACGAATCGAAGTAAATATGGGATTCAAACAGGACTTCCAGAGATTCGTGGATTCATTCGAGTCGATGGAGACAACGACACACTAGCTCCAGGAAAGTTTAATTTTACGCAATCCGATGGTGTGACAGAATTCCCGCCGCTCACGAAGACAAGTGAAATTGTACAGCCTTCCTATTTTAGACCGCAATATTTTCCATTAGAAGATCCTACCCTGGATGCTGACGTTGATGTTGATGTAGAGGGGTATGTTTCGAATAAAACACAAATCGATCTAACAGCTAAGTTAGCTACTCTAGGCGGGTATACAGCACCAGATCCAGAAATTATTGAATTGCCACCACTGACTCAAGATTTGATGAGGAGTAAGCTGTTTAAC
The DNA here is from genome assembly GCF_964253335.1 of Paenibacillus sp. LjRoot56. Classification (NCBI taxonomy): domain Bacteria; kingdom Bacillati; phylum Bacillota; class Bacilli; order Caryophanales; family Paenibacillaceae; genus Paenibacillus; species Paenibacillus sp. LjRoot56. The sequence continues at coordinate 761,132 of NZ_CAXURV020000004.1, read as the reverse complement.
GATCAATGGGTGACGGTTGATGGTGATGTGAACGTTTTCGATGCAGATTCACCTACGAATGAGGCTGACTTATTCATCAATAATGGTGTATTCAGCATGGCGGATGACGCATCGAAGCTCAAACTCAAGAATGGTTCCCTGTATGTAAAGTCGCCGGATCCTAATTTAGTAGCGGCTGATCTGCGAGGCGAGCTTTCCGTAGAAGCTGGAAAATTTTTAGCCATTGATGGCAACGTGACCTTGAATAACGGATTCCGTTTTCCGAATGGCACGATGTATATCAAGGGTGATCTGAAGATCATTGGAAATGTTTGGCTTCAAGGTACTGTTTATGTTGATGGGAATGTGGAATTGAAGCAGATGACTTCTATTAATAAAAACACGGAGGAGACTCCCGCCCCTTCATTAACTCCGCTTATTGTTGTCGCTTCAGGGGAGATCGTGCTAGGTAATAGCACAAATACCGATGATGAGAATGTTAGCGCCTTCTTCTATACGAAGCAAGGTATTCGCTTGTACGGTGTTATGTCGAAGTTGAAACTTCGAGGTGGCATACATGGTGGTGCAGGAGGTGTTGAGCTCAACGCAGTGAGAGGCGATTTAACTACTGGCGGTGGAAGCTCAGTTACAAAGTATCAAGGTAGTTCAAATTGGAGTAGAGAAGTACCTGAAGTGCAATTGGACAATTCAAAACCATCAAGGCTTCAGATTTTCTATGATGATAATCTCTATGATCAACCGCCAGACGGCATCCCAACGACAGACAATTTTAACGTGTTTGTGAAAAATGTTAAATTCATCAAGTAACTACAGATTAAACATTCTGAAAGGAGGTACCTTCAATGTCATTCCAAATCCTAGTCGTTGACGATACGAAATTTATGCGGAAAATGTTGACTGATATTTTGAAGCAATACGGTCATGAGGTGGTCGGAGAAGCAGAGAATGGTAGACAGGCTGTACAGAAGTATGAGGAACTTCAGCCTGATATTGTTCTAATGGACATTACGATGCCCGAAATGGATGGAATTGAAGCGATGAAGGAAATTCGTAAACTCAATCCATCGGCAGTCGTTCTCATTTGTTCGGCTATGAGTCAGCAGGATCTCATCTCAGATGCATTGAAAGCTGGTGCAAACGGCTATGTGATGAAACCTTTTAAACCGAATCGCGTGAATGAAATCGTTCGAAAATATGGTGTTCCCCGTGTTATAGGCCATCTCATACCGCAAGATATGCAGCGCACGGAAGCTGTCGTCGTCGAAATCGAAGTTGTAGAGGCGACAGTTGAGATAGAGGAATTGGAATTACATGCTAAGTTAGCCGAAGGTGCTACCGCCCCAGCAGCAAGTTTGCATGCCGTTGATCAAGGATATGCAGAACCGAAGGAGCTACATCTTACGAAGCAAGATGAGGAGATCTTGAATGAAATTTCGTCGAGCAGCGAGTCCAACCAATCCAACCAAGAATTAACAAATAAGCTGATTCATGAGGAAGAACAGATTCCTGAAGTCGTTGAACTTCAACAAACTAGTGGTGATCCAGAGCCTGTACAAGAACCAGAAGAACCTGAATCTCAAATTAAGAATTACGTCGCGGAGGAACGGAAAGTTACAGGCAAACCTGTTCAGGTTGTCAATGCGCTGGAAGTTCTGCTCGCGTTTGCCGAGGTAGAGGAGTCTAAGGTTGCTATGGAGTCCTCGGATACCATGCACATGCCTGAACAATCACAGACGACAGAAGAAGAGGATCGTCTCTTGGAAATGGAGAGGCTGGCCGCTGTGATGCAAGGCGATTTGGAACTTGAATGGCAGCTGGAGCAACAGCAAATGCAAGATCAATTGCAACAGCAAGAAGCAAGCGTTAATGCGCATGAAGACCCTTCAATAACGGAGAACTACTCGATCGTAGAGGAATCAGTCGAAACTAATGATGAAGATACAAATTCGAGCTCAATGGAACTTAGCATAGATGACCTCAATGAGATCACTTTGGAGATGGAATCTTTAGAATCCACCTATGAAGTGAAAGATCCAGCCAAAGAAGTTCCAGTATTCAAAGAAGAAGTTCCCGTAAACACGACTTCTAAGTCACAAGAAGCGGTTGACGTGAATAAAGTTGGCTTTAAAGCTGTGAATGGCGGAAAGATCATTAATTTATTCAGGGGGACTGGACCAATGAAAAATTTCACAAGCAGTGTTATGTGTAACTGGAGCGAGGATCTGAACGGCGAGATGTCTCAATACTTGGTTGTTTGTACGGAAGCAGAGAATAAAATTGAGATTGATATGACAACGGCAAGTGGGCAAAAGCAATCCATAACCGTTACCATTGAGAGTTTTAATCAATTAGCTGCTTGGCTTCAGGTTCAGTTGGGGACTGCCCCCGTAAGCAATCGTGAATATGCAAAGAAAGCAGATTTCTAATTACGTATTGATAAGGGAAGACATCTAGAGGGGGTTAGGCAATGGGGTGGGAAGCATGGAGTTACACAATTCTATTGTTCATAGTGGGTGCTTTGTTCGGTTCATTCTTTAATGTCGTTGGGCTTCGGGTACCGAAAGGTATATCCGTCGTTGCCCCGCGATCTAGCTGCGGAGGTTGTGGGCGCCAGCTTAACGCGATTGATTTAATTCCGATCTTAGGGTGGTTTATCCGAAGAGGGAAATGTCACACATGCGGATCCCCAATATCCCTTGTGTATATCGTTGGAGAGTTAGCAGGAGGTATCCTATTTGCCTCCCTTCCCTTCGTGGTCAGCGTAAATGAACTTTGGATTGCTTATCCACTTGTATCTGTGCTTCTCATCCTGACAGTGAGTGATTTGGCCTACATGCTCCTGCCCAACAAAATCATTTATCCAGCCATGTTGCTATTTACCGGATTGCGATTATTCATTCATCCACTGCCAATTTGGCACTATGCGTTGGGATTCATCATTGGAGGGGGCACACTACTTGCTGTGTCTCTGGCTGCAACTTGGATGGGGAAGCCGGCTATGGGCTTTGGAGATATTCGATTGATGGCTTTAGTAGGACTCGTCATGGGAATCAAGCTCGTGCTGTTATGCATATTTCTTTCGGCGCTGCTTGGCAGCGTCATCGGTGTGGCTCTAATCGCCTCAGGTAAACTGGATCGGCGTTCACCAATTCCCTATGGTCCTTTCATCGCTGTTGCTGGTTTCATCTGTTTTTGTTTCGGAGACCCATTGATGACGTGGTACATGGACCTCATCGTATGGCAGTAAAACTACATTTTGTAAAAAGAGAGGTCGGACTCCTATGAACTGGTTTCTAGCTCAATCGTTTCGTGCTAAGCTTCAGCTCGGTTATTATACTGTTGTTGCCTTTTACACAATTATTATCCTCATTCTGATGTTAACGGCAGATGTCTCCATCATTTTTGCATTATCTTCGTCACTTATTCTCATGGTGTTCAGCTTTCCTTATGTGCGTTTCTTGGAAAAGGCGTTAACAGAGCCCATTGATAATGTAACGCGTGTCGCGATGAATATTGCCAAAGGAGACTTCACACAAACCGTGGATGCTTCTTCCAAAGATGCGCTAGGCGATATGGGGCGCTCCTTTAATGCCATGATCGTGAAATTGAAGGAACTTCTGAATGAAACGGCTTCGATTTCGAAGCATGTAGCAGACTCAAGTCGTGATATTTATCATAAAAACGAAGGTATTAACACGATGATCGTGGAAGCAACGGGCTCGGTCACTTCACTTGCTGAGGGAGCGAATGAGATTTCAACTGGTGTGTTTAAAAGCTTCTCCGTCGTCAAAGAAATCGAAACCAAAATCACGGATTATGTGGATTCTACACATGAAATGAATAATCGTTGCGGGCAAACGCTTGATCTTGTGAAAAAAGGAATGAGAGCAGTAGAAAGTCAATCCGAGAGTGTTTCTCATATCGTACTTGCGACAAGTAATGTATCGGGGACGATTGATGATCTAGTAAAGGAAGCGGCTGGAATTTCCTCCATTACACGTACGATCTCCGAAATTGCCGAACAAACGAACTTGCTGTCCTTGAATGCATCCATTGAAGCAGCGCGTGCAGGCGAGCACGGAAGAGGGTTCTCTGTTGTAGCTCAAGAAGTTCGTAAGTTAGCTGAAGAGTCATCCAAATCGGCCAAGAGCGTATTCCATATGGTACATAATATTGAAAATAGCATTAAAATGGCCCAGAAAAATATTCAGATCAATGAGGAAATTGCTCGCCGGCAGACAGAGTCCATTGAAGCAACGGAAAAAATATTCGGTGAGATGGTTGAAAGTATTCAATTCATTACGCAGCGTATGAGCGAGTTTACAGGAGAAAGTCAGAAGATGTTGAATGCAGCCCAATTCATAACAGGTACCATGGAAAATATTTCAGCGATTACCCAGCAATCAGCAGCGGGTACTGAGCAGGTATCTACATCGATGGTACAACAAACGCGTTCCGTCAAAGCTGTTGTTATTCAGTCCGAGCAAATGCTTCGTATGGTAACCCAATTGCAGCGCACGATTCAGATATTCAAGCTTTGAGAGAATGAAGTTGAGATCCAGTAAGCATGCAAGAGGAGAATACCTAAATAAATAACGGTAGATAGGCGGAATAGATTGTTGATGAGCAGTCGTTTGCCTACTTTTGCTGCAATAAAGAAGAGAGAAAGGGGGAGTATAATTTTAATGCCATAGAAGGCAATGTAACTATGTTCATATAGGAAAGCCATAATCGGATTGGCCTCGCCAATCAATTGCAACCGGAGACCCATATCTGTTAGTCCTGCATCCATTAAACTAGCAATACACAGGAAAATAATTAAATTACGACTCAAAGGGACCACTCCTTTTGACATTGGAGGTTATGCTAACGTATCGTTTGCATAACCTCTTTCATTGTGGAGATAAATGCTTCTGCAGCTTTGGAAATATATCGACCTTTGCGATAAGCGATAACAAGCTTGCGCGTGGGTCTGCCATCTAAGATGACGTTTACGGGAGAAAGTTCATGTAAGCTTCTTTTGGAAATCAAGTAGGGCACGAAAGCGATCCCCATGCCAGCAGCAACAAGCGATTGGACGGTTTCCATGTTACTCGATTCAAAAACAATATTCGGTGTGAAGCCAGCTTCCTGGCACAGATCAAGGGTCAGCTTTCGGAAACCTTGTCCTTTTTTCAATGCGATGAAGGCTTCCTTTTCCAATTGAGAAATTCGTATAGGCTCTTTGCTGGATGCTAATGGATGCAGCGGCGGAACGGCTAGGATAATTTCTTCATCTAATAACGTCTCATAGACGAGTGATTCTTCACGTAAGGGTAAGGATAGAAGAGAAATATCTGTTTGACCATTGACTGTTAAGGTCTCCAGGTTGGATGAAGTTTCTTCGACGAGCGAAATTTCAATATCCGGATAAGCAGCCTGAAAGACAGGTACCACGTATGGTAAAATAGTTGATCCTGTAATTGGCATACTGCCGATGACTAGGCGGCCTTTCTTCATTTGAGAAATGTCTTCCATTTCTTTTTTGAGCCCTTCGATCATATCGAGAATCTTCTGTGACTTCTCCACAAACAGAGAACCCGCGTGGGTCAACTCAACGGAATTCGTGCTACGTTGAAATAAAAGGACGCCGAGTTCCTTCTCTAGTTTCGACAATTGCTGGCTCAATGAAGGTTGGGCTATATGTAACTTCTCCGCTGCACGCGAGAAATTCCGTTCTATGGCGATCTGGATGGCGTACTGTAATTGACGTAATTCCATGCGAAGAAGTGTCTCCTTTATAGATGTCTTGAAGGTTATCATATCAAGCTTTGTGGGGCGAAACAAGGTGGACATAGGAATAAATAACCATAAAGGGTAATGACGACTGGTTTCATCCAGATTCATTGCCCTTTATGGTTAATTTTGGTTGCACAACGCTATTTGCGAACAGTGCTTCTATACATGAGGAATAATAGATACGGAGCGCCAATGATAGCTACAACGATACCTGAGGGAATCTCTTTTGGGATAAGTATCGTTTTACCAATGATATCAGCACCTGTAAGCAATATGGCGCCGAGAATGGCCGAAAGGACAACAGATTTCTGGTGATGTTGCCCCAAGAATAGACGTACTGCGTGAGGGGCGAGTAAGCCAATGAAACTAACGGTGCCTACGCATGCAACAGCGATGGCAGCAACTAACACACCGATTATTGCAGAGATAAGCCTTGTTTTCTGCAACTTAAGGCCTAATCCAAGTGACACGTGGTCACCGAAGGCCAACAGATCTACACGTCGACCTAGCAGCCATGCACTTGGCAGTAGGATGACAGTCGTAATCAGGAGTTGGATGCATTCCTTCCATCCTCTAGAGTAAGTACTGCCAGCCAACCATGTTAGTGCAGGAGCAGCACCGAGCTGCGATTTAATAACAAGAAATTGGATGACAGCCGAGCCAAGTGCCGAAACGGCGATCCCAATAAGAATGAGAACAACGGGATTAAGCCCTTTTTTCCAAGCGAAGGCATACACACTTCCTGCAGAGAGGAGTGCGCCAATGATGGCACCAACGGGTACCCAAGTACCAGGAGCTGATGGCCAAATGGTTAGGACCAATAGGGCGCCCATCCCAGCACCTGAGGTGACACCAACAACGGAAGGATCCGCGAGCGGGTTGCGAACCGCACCTTGCATCATGGAGCCTGCGACAGCTAAAGAGGCACCTGCGAGAGCGGCAACGAGAATACGAGGAAGACGTAAACTCAGAATAACATTGCGAGCCATTTCTTCACCTTGGCCTGTTATTACAGCGATAACTTCAGCGAAAGGTATTCGCAGGGCTCCAGCCGTCAATCCGTATAGGAATAAGAAAACTAAAGCAATGCTAGATACGATAACTAGAATGGGATACGGGATTTTAGTTCCGACATAACCGACACTCATTGAGCTGCTTTCAGCTGAAGATTTCATTCTGGAGCCACGAATGGCTAGCCAGATTAACCATGGAGCACCTAATAATGCGGTAACAGAACCCGCGGGTAGCTCTCCTAGTGTACTTCGAAACATTTTGGCAACTAGATCCGCACTAAGTAAGACGACAGCACCCCAGAGGGCACTACCTGGTATCAATAGTCGGTGACGTTGTAAACCTATTAAACGGACTAGATGAGGTGCGATTAGGCCGATAAAACCTATGGGGCCTACCACGCTTACTGTAACACCAGCCAGCAGTATGGCCGAGGCAAGGGCTACCATCCGAACCATATTCACATTTTCACCTAATGAAACAGCAGTTTCCTCATTTAATGCAAGCATATCCAGTTTCTGACTAAATAGAAAAGCTGCGACAAGTCCAATGCATATCCAAGGGAGCGCATATTGGACACCTTGCCAATCGTTTTGTCCTAACGCACCTGATCCCCACATAAATAAGCCATTTGTTTCATTCTCATACATAATTTGCAGACCACTTGTGAAGGCAGATAGTACTAGTGTTACGATCATGCCTGCAAGTGCCATGCGAAGTGGTGAACTTTTGCGACCTCCTGACATGAAGTAGGCCATGAACGCAGCGCCACATGCACCTAATAACGCTAGAAGCAAGGAATGATCAGACTTTAGTGCAGGGAAAAATACCGCCGCCAAAACGATGATGAAATACGCACCAGCGTTCAGGCCAAGTGTTGATGCGGAGGCCAGGGGATTGCGGGTGACTGTTTGTAGCAGTGCTCCTGCAACAGCAAGAGCAGCACCTGCAAGCATACCAATGACAGCGCGCGGCATGCGAAGCCCCCGCACCATGTGATGGTCGGGGGTATCTTGTGGAGATATCAAAGCTTGGATGACCGTATGAACAGTTATGTTAGCTTCTCCTTGTGTCAAATTGAGGAAAAGGAGTAGGCAGAGTGTAAGCAGTCCGCCTCCAAACACAAGAAGTGATTTCCATTCGATATTAGCGAAACGGTTAGTTTTCGATTTCATCGCAGATTGGATCATTTTGTTAATGCAGTTGCAGCAAGCTCAGCGAACACTTTAGCTGATAATGGACCACCGAACGTCCATGTATTACCAGGTAGTTTGAAAGTCTTGTTTTCCTTCACAAAAGCAAGACCTTTCCAAACGGCATTGTCTTTCAATTGTTTCTCAAATACATTGTCATTATCTTGAACGATGTAGAAGAAGTTCGCATTTTGGACCGCTGGTAAAGCTTCAACAGAGGCTGTTGAGAATCCATAAAGTTCAAATTTGCTTGATTTGAAAACGTTTTTCAATCCGATACGTTGCAGAATTTGAACAACCATGGAGTTGTCTGTGAACATGCGAAGATCTGCATTGTTTTGGTTACTATATGCTTGTGTTAATGCGAATTCGGTGCCATCTTTTTTCGCAGTTGCTAATTTCGCTTTCGTATCCGCAAAAGCTTTGTCAAGATCAGCTACGACTTTGTCGCCTTCAGCTTTCTTACCTGTTACATCTGCAATTGTCTTGAATGTCGTTAACATGCCTTCAAATTGATCGCCTTTTCCTTCAGCCGGATAGGATTCAAATACGATCGTTGGGGCGATTTTGGAAAGTGCATCATAATTTTTACTCGAACGCAATGTGCTTGTGATAATAAGATCTGGCTTCAAGCCTGTAATCGTTTCTAAGTTAGGCTCTTGACGAGTCCCCACATCAACAACGGAAGCATCAAGTGCAGGCTTCACATTGACCCATGTGTTGTAACCTTTCGTATCAGCTTGACCAACAGGTTGAATTCCTAGAGCAAGTACATCCTCGGTATAAGCCCATTCTAATGTAACAATGCGTTTCGGTGTACCTTTAATTGTAGTAGTTCCTAGTGGATGTGTAATTGTTTTGACTGCATCTGCTACAGGTGTAGCAACTGCTGATGCTGCAGGCTGAACAGATGAAGCTGGAGTAGGTGTAGAAGTTGAAGTTCCGCAAGCTGCGGTAATGAAAAGTAACATGAGTGAAAGTGAAAAAGTAACTGGTTTTATAAAGTTTCGCACAATAAAATCCCCCTGATTGGTATGTATTCAAATGATTGGTGAATCGATGGCCAATTCGATATCGTTAGGAGAATGATAATCATTATCATTACAATTGTCAACCATTATATAATATATAGGAATAATCTATCAAGCTTATAGTTATTATATCTTGGAACTATGACGTGATCCGTGCTAAAGTACTTTATGAGGGTAAGACATTAGCAAACTAATGCGGATAATGACAAGAGGTGACTGGGTATGAGTAAAAAGACAATGTTCGAGAAGATTTGGGATAATCACGTTATTAACCAGGAAGATGGCAAGCCTAGCGTTATTTATATTGATTTGCATCTAGTACATGAAGTAACTTCACCGCAAGCTTTTGAAGGGCTTCGTATGTCCGGTCGTAAAGTTCGTCGTCCTGACTTAACTTTCGCAACTATGGATCACAACGTGCCAACGAAGGACCGTTTCAATATTACGGATCCAATTTCCAAACAACAAATTGATACACTTTCACAAAACTGCCGTGACTTCGGCGTTACACTTTTTGACTTGGACAGCCTAGATCAAGGTGTTGTTCACGTTATGGGACCTGAACTTGGTCTTACACACCCAGGCAAAACAATCGTTTGTGGCGACAGCCATACTTCGACGCATGGCGCATTCGGCGCACTTGCTTTCGGTATTGGTACAAGTGAAGTTGAACACGTAATGGCAACACAAACTTTGCAACAATCCAGAGCAAAATCCCTTGAAGTTCGTATCAACGGAAGTTTGAAACCAGGCGTTACAGCAAAGGATTTGATCCTTGGTGTTATCGCAAAATACGGAACAGACTTCGCAACAGGTTATGTTATTGAGTACACAGGTGAAGCGATCCGTGGTCTTTCCATGGAAGAGCGTATGACTGTATGTAACATGTCCATTGAAGGTGGAGCTCGTGCTGGTCTAATTGCACCAGATGCTACAACTTTTAACTACCTACGTGGTCGTGAGTATGTACCTCAAGGTGCTGATTTCGACGCAGCTGTAGCAGAGTGGACGAATCTTGTTACTGACGAAGGCGCAACGTATGACTGGGTATTGGAATTCGACGCAGATACATTGATCCCGCAAGTAACCTGGGGTACGAGCCCTGGTATGGGAACAAGCGTTACTTCCTTGGTTCCAGATCCACAAAGCTTCGAGACAGAGAACGAACGTAAAGCTGCTGAAAAAGCACTTGAATATATGGATTTAACACCAGGAACACCTATGACAGAACTGAAAGTAGATTATGTCTTCATCGGTTCTTGTACAAATGGACGTATCGAAGATCTTCGTGCAGCAGCTAAAATTGCGCAAGGTTACTCCGTAGATCCAAGTGTAACGGCAATCGTTGTTCCAGGTTCTGGACGTGTTAAAATTCAAGCTGAAAAAGAAGGCTTGGATAAAATTTTCTCCGCAGCAGGATTTGAATGGCGCGATGCGGGCTGCAGTATGTGTTTGGCGATGAATCCAGACGTACTTCAACCAGGACAACGTTGTGCTTCCACATCCAACCGTAACTTCGAAGGTCGTCAAGGCCGCGGCGGACGCACACACCTTGTTTCCCCAGCTATGGCTGTTGCTGCAGCGATCAAAGGTCATTTCTATGACGTTCGTGATTGGGAAATTAAAGAATACCAACAAGCATAATTTCGGCTATTTAACGTAATGTTTAAGATGCTAGTTTTGCTGTAGCAAAACTTTAAGGAGAATGAGAACATGGAAGCTTTCAAACAACATACAGGTCTTGTAGGCCCTGTTGATCGTGTAAACGTAGATACAGATGCAATTATCCCTAAACAATTTCTTAAACGCATTGAGCGTTCTGGCTTCGGACAATTCCTTTTCTTCGAGTGGAGATGGGATGAAGCAGGTAACGTAATCGAGAATTTTCCATTAAATCAAGACCGTTATCAAGGAGCTTCCGTTCTGATTTCCAGAGCGAACTTCGGTTGCGGATCATCCCGTGAGCACGCGCCTTGGGCGATTCAAGATTTCGGATTCCGCGTTATCATCGCGCCTTCCTATGCAGACATTTTCTACAACAACTGTTTCAAAAACAGCATTCTGCCAATCAAATTGTCGGAAGAGCAAGTTGAAGATTTGTTCCAACGTACTGCGAAGCACGAAGGATACAAATTAAATGTTGATTTAGAAAATAAAAAGCTGACTGATGAGTACGGTCTTGAAATCCAATTTGATTTGGATGAACACCGTCGTCAATTCTTGCTACAAGGCTTGGATGACATCGGATTGACACTTCAACATGAAGCGAAAATTACAGCGTATGAGCAAGCTCACCAAAAACGTTTAGCTTACAAATAAGCAAATGCGAGAAGACGTATCCCCTAGTGGGATACGTCTTTTTTGTTTTTATTTTCAAGTTTTATATATAAATCTTGCAACTTTTGGCAATTTGCTTCGTCTAATAGATTACTAGAATGTCGAAGTGAAGGAGGTTGTGCTGTCAGGTATAGGTTAATTTTGCTATAATATAAAGGAAGTTGATAGTTTCGTAGAATTAGCTGATTGGTTGCGTTCCTACATCCCCCGAAATCCCCCAATTCCGACATTACATAGAGGTGAATGATGAAATTTCCTGCATTTTGTTTGTTTTTGCTCGCATGTCTGTTGCTGCTGCCAACAACCGCCTTTGGAGCTGAAGCGCCAAAGCCGATTAAGCTTTATATGAATGAGAAGCAACTCGAAGTCCAAGGTGTTCAACCGCGTATTGTGAATGATAATACGATTGTTCCCGTTCGAATAATCGTCGAACAAATCGGTGCAAAAGTGAGCTGGGACGAAGCTACAAGTAAGGTAACTATCGTGAAGGACAAAATCAATATCCAACTCGTGATTAACAATGTAACAGCTATCATTAATGGTAAAAAAGAAACGTTAGAAGTAGGACCTAAGATCGAAAATGGCTCAACAATGCTTCCGCTGCGTTTCATCGGTGAAGTATTGGGTATAGAATTTAAGTGGGATGGCGCTACTTCTTCCGTGCATATGTTCAAAGATATTGATTCGGATTCTAAACCAGTCACGGGTCCTGTAGAAGTTGTAGTTCCAGATGGAGGTACAGCAAATCCGGAGACCAAACCTCCAGGAACGAAACCTTCTACCGGGACAAACACAGGAAACGGTACGGGAACAGGAACTGGTACAGGTACAGGTACAGGTACAGGTACAATCACGCCAGACCCGTCCGTTCACGTGATTACGTCTATTTCACTATCAGAAACGGAATTATCAGTCATTGCTAAGGATGGAAGCCTAAGTCCGAAAGTCTTAACTTTATCGAATCCTTCGCGTCTTGTGTTTGATTTCCCTAACACCACATTAGATGAATCACTGCAGAAGCTACTTGTTAAAAATTCAGGAGAATTGCCATCCAAGCAGCCGTTAGTGTCCAAAGTACGATTTTCAAATTTCAACGATAATCCGGCTACAGTTAGAGTTATTCTGGATTTGAACGCGCCAGCGGAGTACCAGACGATTACATCCAAACTTCCTAATCAATGGAAGGCTTCAATTGGAGAGAGGAAATTAACGGTTATCATCGATGCTGGTCACGGTGACAACGATCCTGGCGCACTTTCCATCACGGGTAAGCATGAGAAGGAATTTACACTTGCTACAGCGAAGAAGGTAGAGGCACTATTATCGAAAGATAAGCAGATGCATGTTCTGATGACCCGTTCTGATGATACTTTTATTCCGCTAGATGATCGAGTTTCTTTTGCTAATGATATTTCAGCAGACTTATTTTTATCGATCCACGGAAATAGTGCCAAAGCAACTGTATCAGGAACGGAAACTTACTATAACAGGCCAGAAAGCTTAGATTTCGCTAACGTAATTCATAAGTACGCTGTTCCAGCTACTGGGTTTGCTGATCGAAAGGTTCGTCAAGCAGACTTCCGCGTTATCACCAAAACTAGTATGCCTGCAGTCTTGCTTGAAGTTGGTTATTTGTCCAATAAAAATGATGAATCTGCCATGTATAAAGAGACATTTCAGGACAAATTAGCTGCTTCACTTGTTGCCGCGATTAAGGAATATTTGAACCTTAAATAAGCAAATAGACCATCAAGCGGTTCAAACTAGGCTAGCCTGTCTAGGCATAACGCTAAGGAGTGAATAAGATGAACAAAACAAGTCGCCTAGTTCAAGGAGCGCTCCTTGTAAGTGCCATAACATTGTCTGTTACGGCTTGTGGCCAGAAAATGCAATTATCTGGGGCAGCTACTACGGCACCGCAGTCAACTACAACACCAAGTGCAATAACTTCCACACCAACGGTCACGCCGAAACCTACAGTTGCGCCTCTGAAGCAGTTGCAGGTGAAAGCCTATTACAGTGACCAAGATGAAATGAAGCTCGTTGAAAAAGTGGTCACAGTGAGTGTTGAGAAGGATTCTGATGCGTATGAGGCTGCTCTTAAAGCACTTCAGAAAAGTGATGATCCAAAGGCTATTCCCTTATTTGATGATTTGAAATTCACAAGTGTGAAATTCGATGCTGTCAAAGGTGAAATGAAGCTGGATATGACATTCGGCCCCAAAACGCAATTAGGTGCTCCTGGGGAAGAGTTATTCGTACAAGCACTGAAGAAAACGATTTTTCAATTCCCAGAAGTAAAAACATTGTATGTACTTAAAGATGGTAAGCAAGTAGATAGTTTAATGGGACATTTGGAGCTTCCATACCCGATTAAACGACCTACTAATTAGGATCTGAAGAGGAGTTAACTTTGATTATGAAAAATAAGCAATTGGCGAGTGCTATCGTAAGCTCATTAATCATCACAAGTCTAGCAGGTACGCCAGTCCTTGCAGCACCCGTGAATAATTCAACAACTTCAACAACTTCAACGACAACCTCTAATTCGAATGTTCGTCTTTCTTTTAATGATGTGAGTAGTAACTACTGGGGGATTCGCCACATTTCGAAGCTTGCTTTGGAAGGCGTTATTGAGGGAGTAGGCGATGGCATCTATTCACCGGAAACTTCGGTAACGCAACAAGATGTGCTAATTATGGCTACACGGATGATGGGTTTACAGGCAGATGTCGATAATTTGTCGTCGGAAACGGTGTTTCCTGATTTCATGTTAGTTGATAAATATGCTCGAAACTACGTAGCACTAGCCCTACAAAAAGGCTTGATTTCAACAGAACAAGAAAAATTAAGAAGTCAAGGAACGAAGCTTGTTGGCAATTGGGGAAATCAAAAAGCGACAAGAGAATGGGTAGCTGAAGTTGTCATCCGAGCTATTGGCAAAGCTTCTCTTGCACAAAGTTTATCGAGCCAGGCAACATCATTTACAGATAATACGCAGATCAGCAGCAGTGCATTAGGATTCATTAATGCAGCCGTAGCTCTAAAAATCGTAGATGGGTTCGAGGATGGTTCTTTTCAACCGAAAGGCGCTGTAACTCGTGCGCAAATGGCGGCTTTCCTAAGTCGTTCTCAAAAGGATTCGATTACTTTGCCAGAGCGTGCGAAGAAGGGCTATTTGACTAGCCTAACGAGCGGTAGCATCGGTCTTATGGATAAAGACGGGAATACTAGTACTTATAAAATTTCACCGAATACTGTATTTTTCGGAAATAAAGATGATGTTGCCATATCACCAAAAGTTCTGCAAGAAACATACGAAATATCGATTGTTCAAGTAAACGGAACAGCTTATTATGTAGAAATTCTTAGTGATGAACTGCACATGGACATTCACGAAGGTCAGTTGTTAAAGCTGAATCTGACAACGATGAAAGCAACCCTAGATGATTATGAAAGTTACGATTTAGCGTCGGATGTTGCTGTAACAGATAGCGAAGGGCGAGGACTTAGCCTAGGTGAGATCGTTGTGGGCAGCACGATTCAAATTCGTAAAAGTCAACTTGTGGACAGCGACAAATATACATCTATCGTTGTAAAACAAATCCCGGTGAATAAAACAGCGGTTGGCGATATTCAGACATTAAATAAAGACGCAATGCAATTGACGTTGCTTGAGTCCGCATCAGGTGAGACTGAGACTTTTGGCTTCTCGAGTAATGTAGTTGCGACACTCGCAGATAACACGTTAATTAGTGTAGATGCGATACATGTTGGTGATACGGTAGAGTACACGGTCAAGAATAGTGAGATTGTTAAGATTATCGTTAAAAAGCAAGCGGATGTTGGAACGAGTGTAGAAGGAACATTCAAACAATTTACGGACGATCATTCTACGATTTTGATCAATAAAACTTCTGGTAAGACAGTCGATGCCTTTGAATTGAGTAATAATGCTAGCGTTGTTATTAATGGTTTAACGAACGCAAGTATTTATGATCTGGCTGCTGGTGATCAATTAAAGCTAGACGTGTTGAATAATAAGGTTACAACGATTACAGTAATAAATCGATCGATTGAGAATTTATATTTTGCCAAAATCATTGATTATAAGGACTCATCTAAAATTCTAACGGTTACAGATAATGCTGGAAATCCAAATGCTTATATTTTAAATGATGGTATTTCCATCACGTTTAATGGCAGCAAATTGCCGTTTAGCTCTTTTAATGGTATTTTTACCCCAGGTAAATATGTAGATGTTCTGGTTTCTAATAAAAAAGTGTTGAGTATTCAAATGTCCACGCAGTTAGACGGCGCATTAACACAATTGAATTTACAGACGAATGATGTCACGTTGAAAACAGATAGTGGGCAAAGCTTAACGTTTAAACTGAACTTTACACCTATCGTTGAAGTTGCAAATAAGCCGAACAGTACGCTTTCTGATTTGAAAGTGGGAGATAAGGTAAGTCTTCTGCTTAGCTATGATCAAACGACTGTAACTAAAATCGTCACAACGAACACGACGATATATAAAACCCTTCTAACCAATGCGAACTTGAAACAAGCTACGGTTATGGATGGCACGAATACAAACTATACAATCGCATTAGATGGTGTTTCCCTTGTGAAAGCCGATGGTACTAGTGCAGCGTTCGCTGATTTGGCAATTGACGACTATGTGAAATTAACTTTTAAAGGACTTGCGATTACGAAGGCAGAGCTAATAACACCGATTCGTGGTAAAGTAACAGCTGTGAATGCAGCAGGTACAAGCTTGACTGTTCAAGATTTTACGGGTAAAAGTCAAGTCATTAGTGCAGGTAGCAATTACAGTGTGAAACTTAACGGTGGTGCTGACTTGAGTTTCTCCTCCATTAAGGTGGGGGATCGTGTTCAATTGATGAAAGATATCAATGATAAATTGCTCATCCAAGTAGCTGCAGCTTCTAAACGTGAGTTTGATCAATACAGCTCTACGTTGAACCAAGTCTACATGAAAGCTAATAGTGCAGGTGATCGGACTGCGTACAATTTGTTCCCTAGAGCTTACTTCCATAATGGTTCCACAGTTGTACCGGTATCCTCCTATGTATCTGGTGATCAATTGAATCTGTATATCATTGACAATAAAATTGTTGAGATTGAAAAATAGAAATTTGAACAAAAGTTAGAGGACAACCGTCTGTATTTGAGAAGCTAATCATCTCAAACAGACGGTTTTTTCTATTTTTCAAAAAAAAATGTTTATTTTTTAGAAAATGTTCGCATTTTGACGCTTTCAAGGATTGATTATGACCTAACAATTCGCTAAACTGGAGAATATTACGACCCTAAGGAAGATCAGCTATGACACAGAAGACAGTAAGACATATTCTGGATACGATCGGTGAGCTATATCCGGATGCGCATTGTGAGTTGAACCACAGTAATCCATTTGAATTAACAATTGCTGTATTACTATCGGCTCAGTGTACGGATGAAACCGTGAATAAGGTTACAAAAGACTTGTTTGCGAAGTACAAAACCCCTGAAGACTACTTGGCTGTTCCGTTAGAGGAATTGGAGCAAGATATTCGGAGGATTGGACTATTTCGTAACAAGGCTAGTCATATTCATAAGCTGTGTCAATTGCTACTGGACAAGTTCGGTGGTGAAATTCCTGAGAAGCATGAGCAGTTAGTTGAATTGCCAGGTGTTGGACGTAAGACAGCAAATGTCGTTGTATCGAACGCTTTTGGCGTGCCGGCGATTGCGGTTGACACACATGTGGAACGAGTCTCTAAGCGATTGGGACTTGTGGGCTCGGATGATTCCGTGCTGGAAGTTGAAAAAAAGTTAATGAAGAAAGTTCCGCGAGACGAATGGACGCAAACACATCATCGACTCATTTTCTTTGGTCGATATCACTGTAAGGCACAGAACCCCAATTGCACCTTCTGTCCTCTATTGGACAAATGCCGTGAGGGGAAGAAGCGTATGAAACCACAACCAACTAGGAAAACTATTACAAACAAATGAAATGCTGACAAAGGATGGGATTGAAATGAAATGCATCGCCGTATATACTAATAGCTTCGAATTGTTCTCCGATATTTATGAGCAAGTAATCAATACACCGTTAGCTGATAATGAGGAAAAAGTCATTGAAGGTGTAACTGTCAGTGAATCCGGTGAGGTTCCTCAGAATTACATAGACAAAATGAAAACAAAATCCGAGGTTGTTGTGATGAAAGTGAAGGATTCGGATATTACGATTCTTCAACATCGTGACGTTTTTGAAATTTTCCTACCGGAAAAAGAAAAAATCGCCCTCACGTAAGTCCAGAATCTCCCTTTGGGAGATTTTTTTTCTGTATAGCTGAGAGGTAGTACTAAAGAACAAATCATAGAGGAGCGGAATGAACGAATGACGCAATTGGTAGCTGGAAGCATCACGGTCATGCCGGATGCACTTAAGAAGATGCAGCAAGTGCTTGGGCATGCAGGTGATGATGATAATGCCACGAAAATGGGGCAATTGCTGGATAAGCTCGATAGTGGACGGATGAATATTGCGTTCTGCGGGCATTTCTCTGCTGGAAAATCAACACTTATTAATCAGCTGTGTGGCCAAGCTTTGTTACCATCAAGTCCAATTCCAACGAGTGCTAATATTGTTAGTATTCGTAATGGGCAACCTGGTGCGCATGTAACTCATCGCAGCCATGAAGGGAAGGTCAACCCGCAAGGGATGACAACAACCATTCCACTCAGCGAGTTAGAAGCCTATTGTGTGAACGGAACGGATATCGAAACGGTTGAGATTACTTACCCTATTCTCTTCCTCGGTGAAGATACAGCTTTGCTGGACACGCCGGGCATTGATTCTACAGATGATGCGCATCATCAATCTACTGAATCCGCTTTGCATTTAGCTGATGTGGTGTTCTATGTCATGGACTATAACCATGTGCAATCTGAAGTGAATTTAGCTTTCACAAAGAAAATGAAAGAGTGGGGGAAACCGCTCTATCTTGTTGTTAATATGATTGATAAGCATAAGGAATGGGAGCTTCCTTTCGAGCAGTACCAAAGTGGAACGAAGCAAGCCTTCTTAAATTGGGGTATTGAACCTGATGATCTGTTATTTGTGACAATGAAGGAGCCAGCTCATCCACATAATGAGTACGCTAAGCTGCAGTGGTTGCTGAGCCGTCTTATCGAGCGCGGTGAAATCTTGCGAAGCTATAGCATTGATGCATCTGCACGTTATTTGGCTGCCGAACACAGCAAATGGTTGGCGGAGCAACATGAACCGCAGAAGGCGGAGTTGCTGGAGTCGATCAACGAGGAAGGCGATGTTGAGGACGTTCAAACGTTGGCAGCAGCCAAGCAAGCCGAACTTATGGCATTGAAAAATTTGCCTGAATTGTTAATTACTGAGCTTCGTAAAGATGTTGGCGCCATAATTGAGAATGCAAATATTACGCCTGCGCTAACGAGGGATTATGCTAATGCCTATCTAGAGAGCCGTAAACCCGGATTTAAGGTTGGATTTTTCTCAAGTGCAGCAAAGACTGCTGCAGAGCAAGAGAAACGGCTAACCGCATTTCAGGCCGATTTGGCAGAGCAAGTAGAAGCACAGCTGGATTGGCATTTGCGTGATGCGCTGAAAAAGGCAGCAAGCGAGCAAGGGCAACATGATGCTGCGCTAATTGCACAGATTGAAGCGTTGAAAGTCGAAGTTACTGGCGATTTGATCGGTTCACAAGTGAATACAGGAGCGACGTTTGGCGGCGAGTATACGCTGAACTACATGAAGCAGCTAGCTGGGGAACTGAAGCTGCAGTACCGCAAACTGGCGTTTGCGGTGATTGACATCATCGCGGCTTCGGTCAGCGATAACTCACGTCCAGCAGCCGCTGCGCTTGCGGCTGAGCTGCAAGCCCTAAGCGGCCGGCTGAGCGCCAGCCGCGAGCTCGCCCGCCTCGAGGAAGCCGAGGCGGCAGCAGAGACCCAGCTGCTGCGCATGGCCAGCTGGGAAAGACCTTCTGCGCCGGCGCTGCCGGATGCGCAGCAGTACACGGCCATGGAGGAGCCGGCAGCAGCCCCGCTAAGCGGGGCTAACCTGCACGTGACCTCCATGGGCACGATCCTGCAAGCCGCCGCGACTGCGTCGGCGGCTGCAGGCACGGACGCGGCTGCCTCCACAGTGGCAGCCGAAACGTCCGAAGTGCCGTCATCCGTGTTCACCACGGGTGAACACGGCAAGCGCATGGAGCGCAAGGCCGCCGACTTGCAGGCGGCCTCGAGCCTCATCGACGGGCTGCCGTCGATGCGGTCGCTCGCGCGCTCCATGCGCGAGAAAGCGGAACGTCTGCGCCAGCGAACGTTCACAATTGCGCTGTTCGGCGCGTTCAGCGCTGGTAAGTCTTCGTTCGCGAATGCGTTGATTGGTGAACGTGTGTTGCCAGTGTCGCCAAATCCGACGACGGCGGCGATCAACAAGATTATGCCGCCGACGGAAGGCTGGCCGCATGGCACAGCTAAGGTCAAGATGAAGAAGGCTGACGCCATCTTGGAAGATGTCCTGTACTCGCTCCAAATTCTTGGCGTAGAGGCGACGGATATGACTAGCGCTTTGAAGCGGATTAGTCAGCTTTCACCTGCTGACGTAACAGCCAAAGGAAAACCGCATTTCTCGTTCCTGAAAGCCGTTGAAAAAGGCTGGGAATCAGCCTCCAGTCATTTGGGGACTGAACTTCGGATCACCAAAGATGAATTTTCTGGTTATGTGGCGGAAGAACATAAATCCTGTTTTGTAGAATTTATTGAATTGTATTATTCCAACCCACTGACGGATCAAGGTATCATTTTCGTGGATACACCAGGGGCAGATTCCATTAACGCTCGACATACGGGTGTTGCTTTTAACTATATTAAAAATGCAGATGCCATCCTATTCGTCACTTATTATAACCATGCTTTTTCCCAAGCGGATCGTGAGTTCCTACTCCAGCTAGGCCGTGTGAAGGATAGCTTTGAAATGGATAAAATGTTTTTCATCGTGAATGCAGCTGATTTGGCGGCAAGCGCTGAGGAGCTGGAAGGTGTTGTTAAGCATGTGGAAACGAATTTAGTGCAGCATGGCATTCGTCATCCACGAATTTATCCGATTTCCAGTTACTTGGCAGCAGAGGGGAAAATCAAGGGGGACGATAACTTAGTTGTACAATCGGGTATTCAGCCTTTTGAGCAGCAGTTTGTGCAGTTTACCTTGAATGAGCTCAGTGATGTCGCCATTCACTCGGCTAATCTCGAGCTGCATCGCGCCATCGGTACGATGCAGAAGTGGTTGGAGCGAGCACAGTCAGGTGAGGAAGAACGCAGGTTGCAATTGATCATGCTGGACGAGTCGGAGCAGCAGGGCTTAGATTTGCTTGATGACACGCGGTATGATGCAGAGCTAAAAGAATTGAAGAAAGAAATTCAAGAGTTGATGTACTATGTCAAGCAACGTACGATGTATCGGTTCGGAGAGCTTTATAATTTTGCATTCAACCCTTCAACTTTCCGTGATGAGGCCAAAGATCCGAAAGCCGCACTACAATTCGCTTGGAATGAACTACTACGTATGATTGGTCATGACTTATCTCAGGAGGTTCTAGCGACTACACTGCGTGTGGAGAACCGCATGAATCTCATCAGCACCAAACGGATGAATCGCTGGGGCGAGGAGCTGAGCTTACTGCTTGAAGGCTTTGAGAAGGCTGCCTACGAGCCGAATACGTTTGTGACACCTGAGGTGACAACGAAGCTTGAAGCGTCGGAAGTGAGCTTGAAGCTGCTTCAGAGTTATTTCAAGAATGCGAAGCAATTTTTCGAGGGTGATGGTAAGAGCAAGCTCAAAGCCGAATTAGAAAATCGGATCAATGCGCCGGTTGTTGCTTTTATTGAAAGTCAAACCTCAGAGCTTGAACAAGCGTATGGCATCCAGTTAGAAAATTGGTTAGTAGCTCAGAAATCGATCATGGAGCAACAGGTCAAAGAGCACTCAGAAGGGCTTCGTGATGCGCTTCAAATGAAGATTGATTTGGATGAACTCATATCTAAACAGCATCAGTTGAAGGCATTTGTTTAGTTGTTAAACAAAAGGGGGACTAGGTTCTGTGGAACTTAGTTGCTCCTTTTTTTGGATTGCTCATGTAAGGGCTTTCAATGGCGGTTATCCCGATGATTTAAAAGAATAGGGGGGATTACTACACGATTTTGTGAATTTATGCCTAATTAAGCGTTTAAATCCGAGTTTCCTCGAATTGCTCACATATAGTGATGGTGTTAAGATTCATAAAGTGTTCACACATTATAAGCGTTTCAAATCTATCCTTTTAAGGAGGGCCCAAAGTGGATGTATTCAGGCAACTGAAGCCATATTTTTGGCCAGAGAAAAAACTGTTTTTTGGAGCTATTGCATGTCTTGCAATCGCTACCGCGCTCGGCTTGGTGTATCCCAATTTACTTCGGTATCTGATTGACGAAGTTATCACCAAGAAGCAATTTGACCTGGTGCCTCGACTGGCACTGATCGTTGTTTTAGTCGTTTCAACGAAAGGGATGTTTCAATTCTTACATGGTTTATGCGGGGGACGCTTAGGAAACCGTGTTGCATTCCACTTACGGAATGCGCTTTACCAAAAGCTTCAATATTTATCTTTCCAGTATTATGATCAAGCTAGAACAGGAGATCTAATGTCCAGGTTGACAGCTGATCTGGAAGCGATACGCCAATTTATTGGTTTTGGCTTCGCACAAATGCTGAATGTGTTGTTAATGCTCGTTTTCGGCATGGGCATGATGTTCTCCATCAGTTGGAAGTTAGCTTTACTTACGATGATCACAATGCCATTTCTGGCATTTACGGCAGTACGCTTTGAAGGCAAAATTCATCCGGCTTTCCGGATGGTACGTCAGTCATTAAGCACAATGACGACGGCTGTTCAGGAAAACATTACAGGTGTACGGACGGTTAAATCTTTTGCTCGCGAACCTCATGAGGTTGCCAAGTTCGCAGCACGCAATGAAGATTACAAGTCCATGAATATTGGATCGTCAGGGATTTGGGCGAAGTATTTTCCGATCATGGAAATTCTAGCGAACTTGAGTGTTGTTATTTTACTCGGAGCTGGGGGCTACATGGTTATTGACGGGATGATTTCACTAGGTGAATTAGTTGCCTGCTTTAGTCTCATTTGGTACATAATCGGTCCTATGTGGGGTCTTGGTTTTCACATTAATAACTTTACGCAAACGAAAGCTTCTGGTGAAAAGATTCTAGAGGTTCTACATCAGTACATGCATGTCAAAGATAGCGAAAATGCTGCAGCGCTTACTAAGGTTGATGGGCATGTGCGATTCGATCATGTCACTTTCGCGTATCCCGAGAAACAGCCGGCTCTTTATGATTTTACTTTGGATGCGCCTCCAGGCTCTGTTATTGGGCTTTTAGGAAGCACAGGGTCTGGAAAGACTACCGTGATTTCGCTGCTCATGAGAGCTTATAACGTGAAAGAAGGCAAGGTAATGTTGGATGGGAAAGATATTCGTTCCTTGCAACTTGAAAGCTACCGTAGCCAAATTTCAACAGTTTTCCAAGAAACATTCTTATTTTCATCTACTATTCGTAACAATATCGCTTATGGTCGCAAGGATGTAACGATGGATGAGATTATTCGCGCAGCTAAACTTGCGAAAGCACATGATTTTATTTCAGAACTGCCAGAGGGATATAACACGCTAGTTGGTGAGCGAGGACTTGGGCTCTCAGGTGGTCAGAAGCAACGGATTGCTATAGCAAGAGCCTTGATCAAAGATCCGAAAATCCTCGTTCTAGATGATGCTACGAGTGCGGTTGATATGGAAACTGAGCATGAGATTCAAGCAGGTTTTGGTGAAGTCATGGCAGGTCGTACGACGTTTATCATCGCTCACCGGATCTCTTCGTTGAAGCACGCAGATGAAATCATTGTGCTTGATAAAGGGCGGGTCATTCAACGAGGTACGCATCAAGAGCTTTTACAGCAAGAAGGCCTATACCGTCAAACGTATGACATTCAGTATGCGGACGGTCCGCAAAATCAAACGGCAAAGAACCAAGCAGCAGTTGCTCGTGAAGAAGGTACTTCTCAGGAATCGGTTGATGCCAAAATAAATCCAATCGCTACGCCAGAAAGAAGGTTGGCAAATTGAGTACTACATCGAAGCAAGCTGATGCAGCTTCAACCAATCCTGATTCTCAAACAGGGCATCGCTTCGTTTATCAAGATGATGAACTGATCGAAAAGCCTTTTGACTGGGGCCAATTAAAACGCTTGTTTGGTTATATGAAGCCTTATCGAAAACAAATGCTCCCAATTATCATCATCATGATGCTTTTGGGTGCGATTACTAAATTGACAGTTCCACTTCTCATCAGTAAAGCGATTGACAATGCCATTATACCTAAAGATAAGAACCTTCTCTTACTGATAGTTGGTATTATGCTCAGTGTTTATCTCATTCAATGGATTGCGAACACCTTCCGCATTAAATATACGAACATGATAGGGCAACGAGTAATCTACGACCTCCGTCATGACCTTTTTAGCCATATTCAAAAGCTTTCATTCCGGTTCTTCGATACAAGACCAGCTGGATCCGTACTTGTTCGTGTAACAAACTATGTCAATTCGTTACAAGATTTATTTACGAACGGTGTCGTCAACTTATTGATTGATATTGTACAACTGGTAGGAATCATCATCATTTTGTTATCCTTTAATTTTAAATTAGGTGCATCGATCATAGTAACAGTTCCGATTATGTTTTTCATATCGACGAAGCTTCGGACCAAAATTCGTCGTTCTTGGCAGGACGTTACGATGAAGCAATCCCGATTAAATGCCCATTTAAACGAATGTATTCAAGGTATTCGTGTCACACAGGCGTACACGCAAGAGAAAGAGAACATTCAATTTTTCACGAAAATGAATATGACCAATCGGTTGTCCTGGAACCGCGCATCCATGTTAAATCAATCCTTTGGGCCACTCATTGAAATTACAGGCGCGATAGGATATTGTATCTTGTTCTGGTTAGGTGCGCATTTGGTTCAAACTGGGGAAATTTCCATTGGTTTGCTTGTTGCTTTTGCAACGTACATTGGGTACTTCTGGGAGCCAATTACGCGATTAGGGCAGATGTACTCACAGTTATTAATTGCGATGGCTTCCGCAGAACGGATTTTTGAATTCATCGATGAGAAACCTACTGTTTCCGAAATCGAGGGTGCCAAGGATTTACCTCATGTACAAGGAAATGTGAAGTTCAAAGATCTCGTGTTTGAGTATGAGCCAGGACGTCCTGCGCTGAACAGGATCAATTTGGATGTAACCGCAGGGCAATCCATTGCGCTAGTGGGACATACAGGTTCAGGCAAAAGTACGATCATGAACTTGCTTTGCCGGTTCTATGACCCGAATGAGGGTGTTGTAGAAGTCGATGGTCACGACATCCGTCAAGTGACGATCCATAGTCTTCGCTCCCAAATTGGTGTCGTGCTCCAAGATACGTTTATTTTCTCTGGTACGATTCGCGACAACATTCGCTTTGGCCGTTTAAACGCCACAGACGATGAGATCGAGCAGGTAGCGAAAGCGGTTCATGCGCATGATTTTATAGCTAAGTTGCCCAATGGGTACGATACAGAGGTGCAAGAGCGCGGTAACGTCCTGTCGATGGGACAGCGCCAATTGATTTCATTCGCAAGAGCGCTGCTTGCTAATCCGCGTGTGCTCATTTTGGATGAAGCGACAGCAAGTATTGATACAGATACGGAGCTCAAAATCCAAGAGGCGCTGAAGACACTCTTAGCAGGTCGTACGTCCTTTATCGTGGCACATCGTCTATCTACGATTCGTAATGCAGACAAAATTGTCGTGCTTGATCACGGACGCATGATGGAAATTGGTAATCATGATGAGCTCATGAAGGAACAGAAGATCTATTACGGTTTGATCCAAGCCCAGTATAAATTTTTGCAGGATGCTGTGTAGACATAAAGAAGAGGAGCTGCTTAGCCACTTGAATGTGGTTGGGCAGTTTTTTTATGCGATGCGATTGATGAAATAGGAGACAGGGGTTCAATACTAGAAATTACAAGAGCGAGAGCTGCAGGGTGACATTGGGTTAACCAATGCATCAGCAATAAGCGAACTCTGTTATACGATTTGGATACATTGGCATTCTGTTGAGGCATTAGGTAGAATGCGTTCACAAGCGGCTTTTCAAGACCTCCTACGCCGTATTCTAGAGGATGGAAAAGCATTTGAGCTAGAGAAGTATCGTCTTCTATCTGTAAAGCGCACCATGGAATAATTGGAGCAATTTTCTCATCTTCAAATGACAATTGAGGAATTAGCCGAAATGGCTGGTATTCCACCGGCCACATATATGAAAAATAAACAACGTCCGCACTAATTGAATACGAGTGAGATCTTCCCTGGTGACCTGTTTCCATTGATAAACAACTCGATATTCAAACCAAATTATTGTTAAACCTCGATAGTAAATAAATGCAGTGGAAGCGGCCGGCCTCTTGTAGGGTTAGGCTGCTTTCTTGTCATATTCACCATCATTTAAGCCCATGGTTGGGCTAATTTTCTGAATTTGAGTGCTACCGATTAATAGGGTAATTGAGCCACAGGGACACACCTACTAGAGACAACTGCCACTTAACGAGACACGATTCACTAATAGCCCCCGCGCCCAACTAGTCACCACCCGCCATCCCAACGACACAATCTGTCACCTGAAAAAGTGGTGTGTAGTTGCTGTAAGTCGATAAAATCGACTTACAAGGGAGAATTAGAGCAGTGAACACGCTGTATGTCGATAAAATCGACTTGCAGAGTGGAACTATTTGTGAGCATCCTGCAATCCCATGCCGTAAACTCGACGAATCTGTCCAATGTTTGCAAAATTTGACGAGAAGCTATACTCTTAAATTGGAAATATGCCAATTATTCGCAGGAGGGGAAAGCATTGAAATCATCTCGCTTCATCTGGGGTGCCATTGGTTTAACCGCGTCAATATCTACGATTGTTTTCGCCGTTGGCTTTGCGTACGCGGCGAATCAAATATGGTTCCCTAAAGCGTCTGGAGATTTGCAACTCGCTACTCCAGCACCTACGAAACCATCGATTATTGAAAGCAGCAGCAAGCTGCAAATCGTTGCACTCGGGGATTCACTCACAGCAGGAACTGGCGACAATACGGGTAAAGGCTATGTTGGTCGTGTCCGTGAAAAGCTGGAAAAAGCAAGCGGTAAACCCGTTTTTGTGCTTAATAACCTAGCTATTCCTGGCTACAAAAGCGATCAGCTTCTTGCTGATTTAGAATTAAAAAAAACACAAGATGCACTAGCGCAAGCAGATATCATTTTGCTTACGATCGGTGGAAATGATATTTTTGCTGGAGGGGATGGGCTCTTTAAAGGAGACAATCAGACCGAATTTAATCCTGAAGCAGCAGAGAAACGGGTAGACCCAGCACTAGCCAAAATGGAAAAGATCATCTCATCCATAAATCAAGCGAACCCGAAAGCAACGCTCTTATATATCGGTTTGTATCACCCTTTTCTAGATCTTGATCCATCGAGACAAGGTTCCTTAACCGTGCAACGCTGGAATAACGGCGTGTTTAAACTGACGAATAAGTACCCACAGATGCTCATTGTTCCTACCTACGACCTATTTGAGCAAAATTTGATCAAATATTTATCTTCTGCCGATCATTTTCATCCGAACGGGGATGGGTATGAGCGAATTGCGGATCGGATCGTCCAAATTTTAAAATAGGGAGGACATGCTATGGCTATAGCAGCAACGCCTAAAATCGTTTTATCTGTCAATAATCTTAAAAAAAGAATCAAAAACAAAGAGATTATTAAAGGCATTTCTTTTGATGTCTATGCTGGTGAAATATTTGGTTTTCTTGGGCCTAATGGATCAGGCAAAACAACGACAATTCGTATGCTCGTGGATTTGATTCGTCCTACGGAAGGGACTATTCAAATCTGTGGGTTTGATGTACATAAAGAGCATGACGAAGCGATGAGAAAAGTGGGTTGTATTGTTGAAAATCCAGAGCTTTATTCCTATCTGACAGGTTGGGAAAATCTCGAGCATTTTGCCCGCATGCTGCCTGATGTCGATGAGAACCGGATTAGAGAAGTCGTGGAAATTGTCTCGATGGATCAGCGGATTCATGATAAAGTGCGTACCTATTCACTTGGCATGCGCCAACGCTTAGGGATTGCTCAAGCGTTATTAGGGCGACCAAGCTTACTGATTTTGGACGAGCCAACAAATGGACTTGACCCGCAGGGGATCAAAGAAATGAGGGAGTTTATACAACGATTAGCTGCAGATGGACTGAGTTTATTCGTCTCAAGTCACTTGCTCAGCGAACTTCAGCAAATGTGCCACCGTGTAGCGATTATTAGTCATGGTGAAGTGATTCAAGTCGGTGCTGTCGATGAACTCATTGCTCAAGGCGGTAGAGTGGTGTGGACGGTTTCACCAGGTGAACATGCGCAGCGCGTACTGCAATCTTCTGAGTTCGTGATTTCAGCCATTGCGGTAGATACAGATAATCTATCTAACTTACCACCAACGGTTATGCAGATTTCAACTCAAATGAATCAAGAAGACATTCCTAAACTAAGCCAGCTTCTTATCGAACAAGGAATTAGTTTGTACGCAGTAGAAATCAAAAATCCAACACTTGAAGATTTGTTCTTGCGTCTAACCGAAGGGGAACGAATCGAGTAGGAGAAGGTGAATGAATTGACAGGACTCTATGCTTTAGTTAAAAATGAAATGATCAAAATGATTAAGAAAAAGCGATTTTATGTCATTCTACTTATTCTTCTTGCTTTAATTCCCATGTTCACTTATGCTCAAATGCGAGTTGCTCAACATACACAGAAGCAATTTGGTACATCGGATTGGAAGGCGGATCAGCGGCAGAAAGTGACTGATTGGGAAAAACGCCTTAGCTCAGCACGAACGCCGGATGAGTGGAAGCAGCAGCTCCGTGTACAAATTCAAATTGCAAATTACTATCTGGATCAAGACGTGAATCCAAGTTCACCGAATGCGGTTACATTTACACGTGAATTTGTGAAAAATGCCGTTGGTTTATTTATTCCGTTGATTATTATGGTCATTTCAGCAGATATCGTATCATCCGAGCATTCTACGGGGACTATTAAATTATTGTTGACAAGACCGGTCAGGCGTTGGAAAATCCTATTGAGTAAATTAATTACCGTTATCTTCTTCACCTCACTGACTGTTTTATCGACGGGATTGATTTGTTACTTGATTTCTGGCGTTGTTTTTGGTTATAACGGATGGAACATGCCTATTTTCACAGGCATACAGTTGTCTGGGGCAGATGTCGATTTTAGTCGTGTTCGCGCCGTAGATCAATGGTTCTTTCTCTTGATGGAATTCGGCTTAGTATGGTTTACAGCAATCGTAGTAGCGATCATGTCGCTTATGCTTTCTGTACTAATTCGATCAACCGCAGCAGGTATGGGGGTCATGCTTGCCGTATTAATATCAGGAACCATTTTATCAAACATGGTTTCCTCGTGGGAGACGGCTAAATATTTGTTTATGGTCAATTTGGATCTGACGAAGTATCTAACCGGAGGGATCCCACCTATTCAAGGTATGGATTTAGGGTTCTCGCTTAGTGTGCTAAGCGTATGGACTGTAATAGCGCTTATCGTTTCGTTTACGGTATTTTCGCGCAAAGATATTTTAAATTAGAGATTAAAGAGATAAAGGAGGGCTCCAATGGCTGAGCAGCTAGAATTTGCGAAAGGGAAAGCCCCGACACCCACGACAGATTACGAAGCAGACGATATTCAAGTCCTGGAAGGGCTTGTTGCTGTTCGTAAAAGACCAGGGATGTATATTGGCAGTACCAGTTCTTCAGGTCTTCATCATCTGATCTGGGAAATCGTAGATAATGCAGTCGATGAGCATCTGGCAAAGCATTGTTCCAAAATTAATGTCACGATACATAAAGATCAATCGGTTACCGTCCATGATAATGGCCGCGGTATTCCTACAGGCATGCATAAGACAGGTGTTCCTACGCCACAAGTCGTATTCACCATCCTCCACGCTGGCGGTAAATTCGGAGGTTCAGGCTATAAGAAATCTGGAGGCTTGCATGGTGTCGGTGCTTCGGTAACTAACGCGCTTTCAGAGTGGTTGGAAGTAGAAATTAATCGCGATGGCAAAGTGCATAAGATGCGTTTTGAATATTGGGTTGATGATAAAGGCATAGAACATGTTGGTGAACCTGTAACAGGACTTGAGGTTATCGGCAATACCAATCGCACAGGGACGAAAGTAACTTTCAAACCAGATAAACGCGTCTTCCAAGGTGGAACGACGATCAATTACGATACGCTTGCTGAGCGATTGCAGGAAATTGCATTCCTGAACTCGGGTCTTCAAGTTAATTTGAAAGATGAACGCACAGATAAAGTGGATTCGTTCCAGTATGAAGGCGGTGCAAGCCAGTTTGTAGCCTTCCTGAATGAAGAGAAGACCGTGCTGCATCCTGTTATTCATTTTGCCTCGGAGAAGGAAGAAATTGAAGTTGAAGTCGCTCTGCAATACAATGATGGCTATACGGAGACGATTGCATCCTTCGTAAATTCGATTCCTACACGCGGCGGTGGAACCCATGAGACGGGTTTTAAGACAGCTTACACGCGAGTGATGAATGAATATGCCCGTAAAGGGGGCATTCTCAAGGAAAAGGATAAAAACCTCGATGGGACGGATCTCAGAGAAGGTATGATGGTCGTCATCAATATCAAGATGGGTGATGTCGAATTCGTAGGTCAAACCAAGGACCAACTAGGAAGTGCTATTGCACGTAGTGCGGTAGATGCCGTTGTATCCGATAAAATGACCGTTTTCCTTGAAGAAAATCCTCACATAGCGCAAATGATGTTGAAGAAGGCTGTACAAGCATCCAGAGCGAGAGAAGCCGCGCGTAAAGCACGCGAAGAGATTCGCAGCGGCAAGAAAGGGAAGAGTGAGAGCTCTAACCTGAATGGGAAGCTAACACCTGCGCAATCGAAGGATTTGCAACGGAATGAGCTATTCATCGTGGAAGGTGATTCCGCTGGTGGATCAGCGAAGCAAGGGCGTGATTCGAAGCATCAAGCGATATTGCCGCTCAAAGGTAAGCCGATGAATCCCGAGAAAGCCAAGCTTCTTGATATTTTGAAAAATGAGGAATATAAAGCCATTATCGCAGCGATCGGGGCTGGAGTAGGTTCTGAGTTCGAGGCGGAAGAGACGAATTACGGCAAAATTATTCTGATGACAGATGCCGATACGGATGGCGCACACATTCAAGTGTTGCTGCTAACTTTCTTCTATCGTTACATGAAACCATTGATTGATGCTGGCAAAGTGTATATTGCTCAGCCTCCTCTGTATAAAGTGACGAGAAAAGGTAAAAATGGTGGTCATAAATATGCTTGGACGGACGATCAACTGCAGGTAGTGGTCAAAGAACTCGGTAAGAATACGGAGCTTCAGCGCTATAAAGGATTAGGCGAGATGAATCCGGATCAGCTGTGGGAAACGACGATGAATCCAGAAAGTCGAACGCTGCTCCAAGTACAGATCGAAGATGCGGCCAAAGCAGAACGTCGTGTGACAACATTGATGGGCGATAAAGTAGATCCACGTAAGAGATGGATTATCGAAAACGTTGATTTTACGGAATATGTTGAGTAGATGAAATAAACGGCTACGTCGTCCTCAAAGGACGAAAGCGTTTATCTAAAAATATAGACAACTTATCATGTGAAACATGTAATTGTTATATTTCCAAAAAGAGTGGTGACGAGAAAGTGAGTATCATAGAAGAGTTTTTGCCAGCCTTTCTGGAGGAGATCGTAGGGGATCGCTTCGGTCGGTATTCCAAATATATTATTCAAGATCGCGCAATACCTGACGTGAGAGACGGCTTGAAGCCAGTTCAACGTCGTGTGTTGTATGCGATGTATGACTCCGGCAATACGCCAGATAAGCCTTACCGGAAATCAGCCAAAACCGTTGGGGATGTAATGGGTAATTATCATCCGCATGGTGATGCGTCGATTTATGACGGTATGGTACGTATGGCACAGCCATGGAAAATGGGGCATACACTAGTCGATGGTCACGGGAACTGGGGTTCCTTAGACGATGATCCACCAGCAGCAATGCGTTATACCGAAGCACGGTTGTCAGAAATCGCAATGGAATTACTGCGGGATATTGAGAAGCGCACGGTCATGTTCAAAGATAACTTCGATAATTCAACCAAAGAACCGGTCGTTTTACCTGCTCGTTATCCAAATTTGCTCGTTAACGGGGTAAGTGGGATCTCTGCAGGCTTTGCAACAGAAATTCCGCCACATAACTTGCGCGAAATTATTGATGCTTGTACTGCTATGATCGATAAACCTGAAATTACGGTTGACGAATTAATGTCTATTGTCAAAGGTCCTGATTTCCCGACTTCAGGGATCATCATGGGCGAAGAAGGCATTCGTGAAGCCTACCGGACAGGTAAAGGCCGTATCTATATCCGTTCCAAAACTGCGATCGAAGAAATGCGCGGTGGCAGACAGCAAATTGTGATAACAGAAATTCCCTATCAAGTGGTTAAATCTCGGTTAGTAACGGCGATGGAGAATATCCGTCTGGAGAAAAAAATCGAGGGAATCGCGGAAGTACGGGATGAAAGCGGACGGAATGGGCTTCGTATCGTGATTGAGCTCAAGAAGGAAGCAGATGCACAAGGGATTCTGGCCTATTTGCTGAAGAAAACGGATCTGCAAGTCACGTATAACTTCAACATGGTTGCAATTGTGAATAAAGCACCTCGTCAGCTCGGTATCCGCGAGATTCTAGAAGCCTATATAGGGCATCAGAAAGAGGTCGTGACGTTCCGCTCCCAATATGAGCTTGAGAAAGCGGAAGATCGAGCACATGTCCTCGAAGGACTTGTGAAAGCACTGAACATACTAGATGAGGTCATTGCCACAATTAAAGCATCGAAAAATCGGCAGGATGCTCAAAATAATCTCGTAGAGAAGTTTCATTTTTCGGAACGACAAGCTGATGCCATCCTCGTCCTGCAATTATACCGTTTAACGAATTTGGAAATAACAACGCTGGAGAAGGAATTGAAGGATGTTGAGAAAACAATTGCATACTTGCGTGGGATTCTTGGCAGCTTGAAGAAACTACTAGGCGTTATTAAGGATGAGATGGGCGAGATCCGCAAGAAATATGGTATTGATCGTCGCTCTGAGATTCAAGGAGAAGTCGAAGAACTGAAAGTTAATCTAGAAGTTCTAGTAACGGCGGAAGATGTGCTTGTCACCTTGTCCAATGAAGGCTACTTGAAGCGTACAAGCAAGCTTTCATTCACACGTTCAGGTGGAGAGCTTGAGAATACAGGCTTGAAGGAAGGCGATTATCTTCGTTTCTTGCTGGATGTCAATACGATCGAGAGTTTGCTGATCTTCACGAAGAAGGGGCAATACTACTTATTGCCTGTCCATCAAATTCCAGAGTATAAGTGGAAAGAGAACGGAACAGCGATCGTGAATGTCATCCCGATTGCGAAGGAAGATCGAATCGTGAATGTCATTCCAGTCAAGGGATTCGAGGATCCGACGAAGTCACTCGTGTTCGTAACACGAAAAGGTCAAGTGAAGCGGACAGAGCTGAAGGAATATATGACGAACCGCTCAAATGCGATTGTTGCGTGCAAACTTGGCGAGCAAGATGAAGTGCTTCATGTTCAAATGAGTGACAATTCGAAGGAAATTCTTCTCGTAACGAAGCAAGGCATGAGCATTCGTTTCCGTGAGGAAGAAGTAAACCCGATGGGCCGTGCGGCCGCAGGTGTACGCGGCATCCAGCTCAAGGAAGACGATGAAGTCGTATCAGCTGAGTGGATCTATGGGGATGAAGGGGAAGTACTGGTGATCTCGGACCTCGGGTATGCGAAGCGATCTCTCGTTGTAGACTATCCAATTCAAGGTCGCGGCGGGAAGGGGATTATTACCTTCGAATTCAAGGAAGGTAAGCGTGTCAGACCTAACGGTTCAGCTTTAATCCGGACATTCATTGTGAAAATGGATTACTTGATTACAGCGGTGATGAGTAATGGCGAGAAACTGCGATTCTCAACAGAAACAGCTCCTTTAGAAGATCGCAAAGCCCAAGGTAAATCACTTATTCCTGTGACGAAAACAGAATCGATTGTTGAGATTTTGCGCTTTCCTCAATCGTAACTAATCGTTGGAGGATCCAACCTTTCAATTAATGCAAAAGCTAACTCTAATAAGACCCACAGGGGCATCGGTTCATCTAATCGATCAAGCCACTGTGGGTCTTTTAGCATACCGGCTTCCAGCGCTTTTTTGCCTAGCTCCACTTTCCAAGCTTCCAATCCAATCACTCCTTGAAAGTAAGTTAACAGCCTTGCACGTCAAGTTTCTCCGAAAGTAAAGGGATTCGCTGTTGATTACAAGGGTGCATGACACCTTCGATCAGTATATGTAGGTACTGGGCAACTTGTTAAAAGAAGTCGATTCGCTTGTCATTCCACACATGACTAGACAAACTATGTGAAGGCTCGACATTAGGTATCAGCAAACCACAGCATGTCTATGAATCTCGCAATTTTTGTAAGAAAATATTAATGGCATTAATCTTTAAAGTAGAGAAAAGGCATGCTATACTTGCTGTAAATAGGTGAAAATGGAAGCGAGTTGATGAGGATGTATTCCGATGAATTCGGAAAGCTATGGCTAAAATTATCGAAGGAATTGAAAAATCAGATGGAGGTAGGCTTAGCCCCTACGATTACGGAAGGACAACTGAATGTGCTTGAATTGCTCCTAGTCCATGAACGTATGAAGCCTTCGGATTTAATCGAGTATTTATCCACGACACCTGCTGCCGTTACAACCTTACTAGACCGGATGGAAAAAGCGGAGTTGATTACCCGTGTGCGAGATGAGAAGGATCGCCGAATTGTTTGGATCCATGTCACGGATAAAGGAAAAGCGGAATGCGAGAGAGGCCGTGGAATCCGTGAAGAACTGTTGGATTCGTACCTGAATCGCGTTTCCGCTCATAATCAGAAATTGCTTATTTATTTATTGGGCAAGGTTGCGAATTAAATGGCCTTCATCCCCTCATAGCTCGGGGATGGAGAATTCGTTCCAAGGTCGCTGCACAGGTGGCAGTGACCGGAAGTGCATCTCCTCTTTGAGCACAGGATGCTCAAAGGTAAGTGCCGTGGCCCACAGCGCGAGCTGTTGGCCTGGTTTGTTGACAGCGCTGCCGTAGCGCTGGTCCCCGTACAGCGTGCAGCCAATGGCAGCCAGCTGCACGCGGATCTGATGCGGCCGCCCGGTGTGCAGCTTGATCTGGATCAAGCTGAGCCCGTCTTGGCTGCCGAGCAGCTTATAGTCCAGCACCGCCTCCTTGGCGTCTTGCTGGCCTGCCTTGACCACGCTGACAGTATTCGTCCGCGTATCCTTCCACAGCCAGTGGCGCAGCGTAGCGGCCGGCTGGGAGGGTTTACCGTGCACGACAGCGACGTACGTCTTATCGAGCTGACGTGTTCGTACCGCGTCCGATAGTCGGGACGCGGCTTTTGACGTTTTGGCGAAGACCATCACGCCGCCAACCGGACGATCCAAGCGATGAACAAGCCCGAGGTAAACATTGCCGGGCTTGTTGTAACGCTCCTTGATATCCGCCTTCAAGGCGTTCAACAAGTCAAGATCACGAGACTCGTCTTCCTGCGTAGGCATGTTGACGGGCTTCTCAACAACAAGAATGTGGTTGTCTTCGAAAATAATCGGTATCTGCGATGCACCGTATTCATCCTTCAATGCCACCGCTTACGCCTCCCAGCGTCCCAGAATACCGCAAGGGAGCATAAGGCCGGAGTGAGTGATCGGCAGGCCGATTTCACCACTGGAGATCGTGCCGCCATGCTTGTCTTTCATCGCCATTGTCAAAATGTTCTGAAGCACTGTTGCCGAGATGCCTGTCGTGTAGGAATTGATTAACAGGAACAAGGGGTTGTCCGTCAAAATGGATTGGCAAGTCTGAATGAAAGGGAAGAGGTCATCCTCCAATTTCCAGGTTTCACCGTTAGGTCCACGTCCGTAGGATGGTGGATCCATAATGATCGCATCGTACTTGCTGCCGCGACGTTGTTCTCTCTGTACGAATTTGAAAACATCATCCGTAATGAATCGAACAGGTCTAGAACCCATACCGCTCAAGTGCAAATTCTCCTTCGCCCATTGAACGACCCCTTTAGAAGCATCCACATGGCATACTTCCGCACCTGCATGCGCACACGCCAGTGTTGCTCCGCCCGTGTAAGCGAAGAGGTTGAGTACTTTGATCGGACGACCAGCACCCTTAATCTTGTCCATCATCCATTTCCAATTGACCGCTTGCTCAGGGAAAAGACCCGTATGCTTAAAGCTAGTTGGCTTAATATAAAAGGTCAGCTTCTGATCATACGTAATCGTCCAACGCTCAGGGAGCTCAGCATTCTGTTGCCATTGGCCGCCGCCGCTGGAGCTGCGGTGATAATGCGCATCAGCTTGACGCCAAGCTGGCGTTTCTTTCTGTAGTGGCCAAATAATCTGTGGGTCGGGTCTACGAAGAACAATCGTCCCCCAGCGCTCTAACTTTTCGCCGCCGCCCGTATCGAGAAGCTCATAATCGACCCAATCTTTTGCATAAAACATGTTGTAATCCATCCTTCAACTTGTAAACTTTTCTAAACATCCATTGTACACCATTTATTGACCTAAATCGATCTTTTCAATCAGACTAGGCAGTTCTTTTTCGGTAAATTGTTGGAATTGCGCCTGTTCAATCGAAGCACGCAGTGATTCTTTTACTGCAGCAAAAGGTTTAACAGAGCGAGAGTCAACTTTGATCACGTGATAGCCAAACTCGGTTTCAACTGGATCGCCAATCGCACCAACGGTTTGTGAGATCGCTGCGTTTTTGAATCCTTCAACCCACTGGCTGACATCAGCATCTGCGTAAAGACCACCATTATCTTTCGACCCTGGATCTTCAGAGTATTGCTTAGCAAGCGCAGCGAAATCT
This sequence comes from Paenibacillus sp. LjRoot56, assembly GCF_964253335.1. Lineage (NCBI taxonomy): Bacteria > Bacillati > Bacillota > Bacilli > Caryophanales > Paenibacillaceae > Paenibacillus > Paenibacillus sp. LjRoot56. The sequence goes on along the minus strand of NZ_CAXURV020000004.1, from coordinate 724,501 downwards.
CCACCATTTTTGAGTTTCTGTTGAATATCCTTGGCAAGAGTTAGAGCTTCTTCTTTCGTGCGAAGAGCTTTACCTGCTGTGTCTGTAAGTCCGATCAAAATATGACGAACAGAAGCGATCGTAAACGCATCTTTATTCGCAGCAAGCGATGCATCATACTGAGATTTCAATTGAGCGTCCGTAACACTGGATTTTACGTAATTCGTCGCTGTCATACTGCCAACAAGAAAGTACTGAAGTTCAGTTTCAGTCACATTTGCCTTTTTCAAATCGGCTTGAAACTTATCAACGCCCATTTGCTGCTTCCATGCAGCAACCTGTCCAGCAGCACTCTTTTTGGCAGCTTCTTGGTCAGCATCAGATGCACGACCGTAGAGAATCCGATTCGTCACTAATTCTTTAAGAATACTTGTCTGATAGTCGATATTGTCCTTGGAGCTTGCATATGCACTATCTAACAGTGATTTAAGGTTAAAGACCACATCGAACTCAGCTCTCGTCACTGTTCCACCTGTGTAAGTTGCAACAACTTGATTCGGATTGTTTCCGACCCAAATCGTACTTGTTGCGTCATCCCACGTAACTTTCTTGCCCAGGGCGTCGCTCATAAAACGCAGGGGTACATAAGTATCCCCTTCATAAATAAATCCTTTGCCTGCCGTTGGCGTTTTTTCGACACCATCAAACATATACGTCAGATTACGGAAAGCGACTTCGATTTGTGTCCCAGCTGCAAATGCGACAGTTCCACTTAAAACAGAACCAATGGTTAAACCTACGATAAGTCCTTTTACTTTATCTTTCATTATGGGTGATCCACCTTTCATTTCTTGTCCTATCAATAATTCACCGAAGGTTGAGAGATTTCCTTTTTTTTATTCGTATCGAATTGAAGGAATTCCTTACCTGTTTGTTGTATTTGTAGAGGTAGAGACGATTTGTTACAAGCATCTTAGAGTAAAGACATGTCGAAATAGGGGGGGATAATGTGGGAGCAAACGTTGGTATACCCAGCTCCGAGGATTTGTTTCTGCTTCATGAAGGATCCCTTTTCCACAGTTATCGTATCTTAGGGGCACATGTTAGCAAAGAAATAGGGCATGAAGGTGTTCGATTCGCCGTTTGGGCACCGCATGCGAGAACCGTGTTTGTACTTGGAGATTTCAATGATTGGCAATCCGGCGAGCATACGATGGAAAAGATTAGTTCATTAGGACTCTGGATGATTTTCATTCCAGAAGCACGTGAAGGCGACTATTACAAGTTCGAAATTCATAGTCAGACAGGGCAGATTTTGTTAAAAGCTGATCCCTATGCCTTCTATTCTGAATTAAGGCCCGGCACGGCTTCACGGGTTGTTGATTTAGAGGGATATGAGTGGCAGGATCAAGCCTGGCAGCAGCAGAAGAAAGAAATTCCCGCGTATAACAAGCCGCTCTCTATTTACGAAGTGCATTTAGGCACTTGGCGTAAAAAAGATCGCAAGAGCGAGGAGCTGTACACGTACGAACAATTAACGAGTGAATTAGTGGATTATGCGGTTGACATGGGTTACACGCACATTGAAGTCATGCCGCTGGCCGAGCATCCGTTTGATCGTTCATGGGGTTATCAAGCCACTGGCTACTTCTCTGTGACTAGTCGTCACGGTGCACCTAAGGATTTCATGCGTTTCGTAGATCGCTGTCATCAAAAGGGTATTGGGGTCATTATGGACTGGGTCCCAGGTCATTTCTGCAAGGACAGCCACGGACTCCGCCAGTTTGATGGCAAGCCATTGTATGAATACGAAGACCCTCGCAAAGCAGAGAAGCTGGAGTGGGGGACACTTACCTTCGATTTCGGCAGGCCGGAGGTTCAGAGTTTCTTAATCTCAAATGCCTTATTTTGGATGGACATGTATCATATGGATGGGATCAGAGTGGATGCTGTTGCTTCTATGCTGCACCTTAATTTCGGCAGATGGAATGAGGAGCCAATCCATAATCAACTCGGTGGCGATGAGAATTTGGAGGCCGTTGCGTTCATTCGCAAGCTGAATCAAGTTGTATTCTCCTATTATCCAGACGCGCTGATGATGGCGGAAGATTCGACGGATTGGCCGCTAGTTACGGCTCCTGTGCACGAAGGTGGACTTGGATTTAACTACAAGTGGAATATGGGCTGGATGAACGATATGCTAAAATATATGAAGCTGGATCCCATCCACCGGAGATATAATCACAAGTTAATTACCTTCTCATTCATGTACGCATGGAGTGAAAATTATGTACTTCCCTTGTCACATGATGAGGTCGTGCATGGAAAGCGTTCACTCCTGCATAAGATGCCAGGAGACTATTGGCAGAAGTTCGCTAATTTGCGTGTTTTATATGGCTACATGTCGGGGCATCCAGGCAAAAAACTGCTTTTCATGGGTAGTGAATTCGGTCAATTCGATGAATGGAAGGATCTCGAAGAGCTGGATTGGTTTCTATTAGACGGGTACGAGAAGCATGAGCAGATGCATCATTACGTGAAGTCGCTCAATCAGTTTTATTTGAACGAACCGGCCTTGTGGCAGCTGGATCATGATCCAGAAGGCTTTGCATGGATTAATCCCCATGACGAGAGCCAAAGTGTTGTCACTTATTTGCGAAAAGGGAAATCGCCGGAGGATGAACTTATTCTTGTGTGTAATTTCACACCTGTTGTTCATCCGGATTATCGGATCGGCGTTCCGAAATTAGGTCTCTACGAAGTTGTTTTTAATAGCGATGCTACAGAGTTTGGCGGTTCCGGACAAGGAAATACGCTGCCAATCACAAGCAAAGCAAGTCCCATGCATGGTATGCCATACAGTTTATCGTTATGTATTCCGCCGCTTGCGGCTGTCTATATCAAGTGTGTGAGTGAATTCCAATCAGAGATTGATGAAGGTGAAGGGGGAAATCAAATATGCGCAGTAAAGAATGTGTTGCTATGCTCCTCGCTGGAGGAGAAGGGCGAAGATTAGGCGTACTGACGAACAATTTAGCTAAGCCAGCTGTTCACTTTGGCGGCAAATATCGCATCATTGATTTTACTCTCAGCAATTGTACGAATTCAGGGATTGATACCGTAGGTGTTCTTACACAGTATCAGCCTCTTGTTCTCAATACGTACATTGGTATTGGAAGCTCTTGGGATCTTGACCGCAAGTATGGCGGTGTGACTGTATTGCCACCATTCATGGAGCAAAAAGGTGGAGATTGGTACAAAGGAACTGCAAACGCGATTTATCGCAACATCGGCTTTATCGAGCAGTATGATCCAGAATACGTCTTGGTCATCTCGGGTGACCATATTTATAAAATGGATTACGATCTCATGCTTTCTTATCACAAAGAGAAAAAAGCGGACGCAACGATCGCTGTTATCGAAGTGAAATGGGAAGAAACAAGCCGTTTCGGTATCATGAGCGTAAATGAGAAGCAGGAGATTACCGAATTCGCTGAAAAGCCGAAAGAAGCAAACTCTAACTTGGCTTCAATGGGTATTTACATTTTTAACTGGAAAGTATTGAAATCCTATTTACTTGAGGATGAAGCGAATACGGAGTCCAGTAAGGACTTTGGGAAAGATATCATTCCGATGATGCTAAAGGATGAAGCGAGAATGTTTGCTTATCCGTTCCAAGGCTATTGGAAAGACGTTGGAACCATTGATAGCCTTTGGGAAGCAAATATGGATCTTTTAGACGACAATAATGAATTAAACTTAAATGATAAAGATTGGCGTGTATATTCACAGAATCCGTACCAACCTGCTCAATACGTAGCACCTACGGCGAATATTAAACGTTCATTGGTCAATGAGGGTTGTGCGATTTTTGGAGATGTCGATCATTCTGTTCTCTTCTTCGGTGTCCAAGTTGGTGAAGGCAGCCAAATTAAAGATTCAGTCATTATGCCGAATGCCAAGATTGGTAATAACGTAACGATTATCAAAGCCATTATTGGTGAGAATACGGTCGTTGAAGATGGTGCGGTTGTCGATGGCAATGGTGAAATTGTACTTATTGGCGGTAACGAACGGGTAACAGGCTACGCTAATCAGAAGGGATGATGTCAGTTGAAACATGTGATGGGAGTCATTAATTTAGTCAATGAACCGGATGATTTGGAGGAACTGACTTATTTCCGCTGCCCGGCATCTGTGCCTTTTGGTGGTCGTTATCGGTTAATTGATTTTGCACTATCGAATATGGTGAATTCAGGGATTGACAATGTAGCTGTATTCACTCAACACAAATATCGTTCGCTCATGGATCATCTGGGATCTGGAAAAGAGTGGGATTTGGATCGTAAGCGTGGGGGACTTTTCGTCCTACCTTCCGTACTGGATGAACCGACGGGTATCTCGCGCGGTGATTTGTATCAGTTTTATAGCCATCGTGACTATTTCTACCGCGGTAAAGAAGAGTTCGTCATTATTTCCCGCAGCCACATGGTGTGCAATCTGGATCTACGCGACGCGGTACGTTACCACGAAGATATGCAAGCGGATATCACTGTGATTTATAAGCAAACCGATGAAGAGGTTCATGGGAAATTCCGCCGCATGGCTGTGAAGGACACTGGTCAAGTAACCTTAATGGAAGATCATACAGGTCGTTTGCGGACAAATAACATCTCCATGGAAATGTATATCATGAGCAAAGCGTTGCTCTTGGATATGGTGGAATCCTGTTTAGCGCAAGGATATGATCATTTGGTTCGTGATGGCATTATGAAAAATATTGATAAACTGAGCGTTTATGGCTACAAATTTGAAGGGCATCTGGGCATTGTGAATTCCATTCAAGGTTACTACAAGCACAGTATGCAGCTGCTGAATCCTGCGATTTGGCGCGAGCTGTTCTTCCAGAAGAATAATCTGATCTATACCAAGGTTAAGGATGAGCCGCCTGCCAAATATTTGGACTCCGCTTCCGCTAAGAACGCACTTATCGCAAATGGCTGCCAGATTGAAGGGAAAGTGGAGAACAGCATTCTGTTCCGCGGGGTGAAGATCCGCAAAGGCGCCTACGTGAAAAACAGTATCATCCTGCAAAACTGCGAGATTGAGGAAAACGTAATTATCGAGAATGCGATTCTGGATAAGGACGTCTTCATTAGCCGCGGCCGTGTATTAACTGGTGACAATAAAGCACCATTCATTGCAGCGAAAACCAAAGTGATCTAATCGCAAGTTCGTGTGTTGGATCAGGTTCTAGCAAAGTTGGAGGAGTGGCAAATTGAAAATACTGTTCGCGGCTTCGGAGGCCGTTCCTTTTATAAAGACAGGCGGTTTAGCGGATGTGATCGGCTCCTTGCCTAAGGAGCTGATGCGTCAAGGACTTGATGTGCGTGTTATTTTGCCGAAATACGGTGATATCCCGGCTAAGTTTAGAGATCTGATGACACATGTGACGTCATTTGATGTACAGTTGGGCTGGCGGAAACAATATATCGGTATTGATATGTTGGTGCATGAAGGGGTTACCTATTATTTCGTCGATAATGAGTTTTATTACAAGCGATCTGGTATATATGGCTTTGGGGATGAGGCGGAGCGATTTGGCTTCTTCTGTCGAGGTGTCATTGAGGCCCTTCCGTATCTGGACTTTCAACCGGACGTGATTCATTGTCATGATTGGCAAGCAGGTATGATTCCTGTGTTGTTGAAGGCTCATTATCAGCATTTGCCGTTCTTTAGCGAGATCAAGACGATGACGACTGTTCATAATTTGAAATATCAAGGCGTATTTGGCCAACAAGTGTTCAAGGATTTGTTCGGTTTGTCGGATGATCACTTCTCAGGAACCGCGCTAGAGCTTCACGGTGGCGCAAGCTTCCTGAAGGGTGGACTGTTGTATTCGGATCAGATAACAACAGTAAGTCAGACATATGCGGAGGAGATTCAAACACCGTATTACGGTGAATTCTTGGACAGCCTACTGCGCCACCGCAAAGATCAATTAACAGGCATCGTGAACGGGATTGATTACGATGTGTTCGACCCTATGACGGATAAGAATCTGGTTGTGAATTATCGGGATTCGTTACCAAAGAAAACGCAGAATAAGACGGCACTTCAGGAGCGTCTAGGACTTCCTGTGAACGGCGATATCCCAATGATTGTCCTTGTAACTCGTCTAGTACAACAGAAGGGTCTGGATCTGATTCAGCACGTGCTTCGTGAAATCCTAGCCTTAGACATACAGCTTGTTGTTCTTGGAACTGGTGAGCCTGTCTATGAGCAAATGTTTCGGAACGCTGCAATCACACATCCGACTAAAGTGTCGGCGCACATTTATTTTGATGAAGCGTTAGCACACCAGTTCTACGCTGCATCCGATTTCTTCTTAATGCCATCACAGTTCGAGCCATGTGGTATTGGGCAATTGATTGCGCTGCGCTATCGTTCTGTGCCGATCGTTCGTGAAACAGGCGGTCTGAAGGATACGGTGCAGCCGTATAATGAGTTTACAGGAGAGGGCACAGGTTTCTCCTTCACGCATTATAACGCGCATGATATGCTTCACATCATCAGGCGCGCGGTTTTCTTTTATAAGAATGATCGTGATAGTTGGATGAAGATTCAGAACAATATGAAAAAAGGTGACTTTAGCTGGCGCAAGTCTGCTCAGCAATATATCACCATTTACACGGAAATGACTTCTTAATTGACTGGAAGTAAGCCTCTTAATTCGAAAGAATTCAGAGGCTTTTTTCGTTATTTAGAAAATTCAGGTATAATAGATACAGATAAGTAAAGAGGGTTGGAGTGGTACAATGGGCATGGATTGGATTTCTCATATGTTGACCGTGTTGTTCGTCGTTAATATTTTATTGGCGCTCACGGTGGTATTCTTAGAAAGGCGCAATGTGGCAGCTACATGGTCTTGGTTAATGGTGCTGCTATTCATTCCTATTCTAGGCTTTCTATTATACGTGATGCTGGGTCAAAATTTGAGCCGCCGAAAGCTGTATAAATGGAATAAGCGCATGCAGGAACGGATGCAGACTGTGATTAGTGAGCAGCGGCAGCAGCTCATGGAAGGGACTTTTCCCTATATCGATCCGATGGTTATGGAGTATCGTTATTTAATTTATTTGAATGTTGCAACGAATGATTCATTTTTGTCGCAGGATAACGATGTACATATTTTCACAGATGGGGTCGAGAAGTTTAATGATTTGATTAGCCGAATTGAGGCAGCGGAGCACCATATCCACATGCAATATTATATTGTGAAAAATGATACCTTGGGTCAGCGGATTCTGGAAGTGCTCACACGCAAAGCGAAGCAAGGGGTGACTGTTCGTTTTTTATATGATGATATCGGCTCGCGTACGTTGAAAGATTCGTTTTTCAAGGATTTTCTACTGGCAGGTGGACACAAAGCGGCATTCTTTCCGTCAAGTATTCCTTTTCTTAATTATCGTGTTAACTATCGGAATCATCGCAAGCTCGTCATTATAGACGGGCAGATCGGCTACATTGGCGGATTTAATATTGGGAATGAGTACCTAGGCCTGAATCCGAAATTTGGTTACTGGCGGGATACACATCTTCGATTGTCGGGCAGTGTCGTGCGAGCGTTGCAATCACGGTTCATCCTGGATTGGAACCTTGCATCGGCAGAAACATTGGAAGTAGATATGACATATTTCCCAGCAGTTTTGGAGAATGCCAAACAAGGTCAGGTTCCCATGCAAATTGTCGCAAGTGGTCCGAATGAAACTTGGCCGCATTTTGTGTATACATTTCTTAAGCTGATTCATTTGGCCAAAAGCCGAATTTTGCTGCAAACACCTTATTTTATTCCCGAAGAAAGTATGTTGAATGCCTTGCGAATTGCCGCGCTATCGGGGATTGATGTTAGAATTATGATACCTGAGAAGGCTGATCATTTATTCGTTCATTGGGCTTCATTGTATTATGTGGGGGAACTGCTGCGTGCAGGTGTGAAATGCTATCTGTATGATTATGGCTTTCTGCATGCCAAAACCATTATCGTAGACGGTAAAGTGGCCTCAGTCGGTACTGCAAATTTCGATATTCGCAGCTTACGGCTTAATTTTGAGACGAATGCACTGATGTTTCATGAAGAGACAGCAACGAAGCTGGAAAACACCTTCTGGAAGGATATGGAGGGGTGTATGGAGCTGACGTTGGAGGAATATGAGAAGCGGTCGCTTCGCATCCGTTTCCTGGAGTCGATTTCGAAGTTGATATCACCCATCTTATAGTTCAAATAAAAAGGATTCCATAAACTCACTTGAACGAAGTGAGCGATGGAATCCTTTTTTCTCTAGAGAGAGCTATGTGTAATTTCTAGAAACTTTCACCACTATCAAGATTGAACTGCCATAGAATGCCGAACTTGTCCTCAACTTGGCCGTACAATTTGCTCCAGTCAGTTGCTTGAAGCTCCATGCCAATTTTTCCGCCTTCTTTTAGCTTATGGAAAGCATTTTTGATTTCGTCGGCGTTTGAGCTCACGTAGGAAAGACTGATGTTGTTACCTACAACGTAGGGCATACCTGGGAATACATCGGAGAACATAAGTGGGCTTCCGTTAATATCTAGACGAGTGTGCATAACGCCATTCTTGGCTTCTTCAGGAAGCGGATAGTCTGGGTGTGCTGGCATATCGCCAAATGTAATGATTTTCGGAGTGGGCAGATTAAATACTTCAGCATAGAAAGTCACAACTTCGCGAGTGTTTCCTTGGAAATTTAAATAAGCATTAATTGACATGACCATTCTCCTCTAATTGTGAAATTGGGACAACCTCCTATATTCTACCACTGGTTACATAGAAAATCCACCAGACCTAGAGGTTCAATAATAGGGACTGGATAATGACATTGCAGTTGGCGGTATGCCAAGGGAAATTTATAGGCAATGAGTATAATAATTAGAATGCCCAAATATTATTATCAGCTGTCATTATCATGACTAAAAAAGCGAACTTACAGGAGGAGAAGCCTTGCTACACAAGGACTTCTCTTTTTTAAATAAAGGATTGTTTGTCACAAGAATTGGTCATTGTCCGAAGAAGAGCGTTCCTAGTAGGATACATACATGGCAGGTAACTGTTGTGCTTGCATCCATTCGGGAAAACAGGAGGAATAATTATTGTTATGATCCGAATCAAAAAATGTTTAGCCATGTTTCTCAGCATCATCATAGCGCTCAGTTGTTTTGACTTCGTGCAGCCGATTGCTCTAGCTGCCGATACAAACAATATGATTCTGAAAGGAGGAGGTTTTGAGCCTGATGAAATCAATCCAGCCGACACGACTGATGTTTTTGTACAAGGTCGACCAATGACTGCTACGGTTGGGAAAGAGTGGAAGCTCGGAAAAAATCATGGCGCAGTTAACTTATCCTCAGCTACCTACGATACAACCCAGAAAACAGAAGGAACTCAGTCTCTTCGTGTACAGTACACACAATCCGTCGGCTATTTAGAGAAAATCACTGATTTGCCCGCGGTTGCAAATGGCAAGTACACCCTTTCAGTGGATGTCAAAACAGGAGCCAACACCTCATCTGTGCAATTGCGTACGGAGTTTGTAAAGAGTGATGGCACTTCAACAGGCAGCGCCAGTCCTGATCGCATTAATCATGCTACAATAACTGCTAATCAGGGTTGGAAGACATATACGGCAACCTTTACAGCGCCAAATAATAATGAAATCGCTGGAATTAAATTTATTTTTGTAACAAGTACGCGAACAACTACCCCGTGGAACACAGGCGAATTCTGGCTAGATAATCTCGTGATTAAACCTGTACCAACGGCTGTTGATAATGTGAACTTGGATGCGTCGACACTTACTATTCTGACAGGTACCGAGCATTTGTTGCATGCTACGATCTCTCCTGTTAGCGCTTCCAATAAAGCAGTCATATGGTCTAGCTCTGATCCTTCGATCATCTCAGTCGATAACAATGGTTTGGTAAAAGGTTTAGTCGATGGCACCGCGACAATTAAAGTAGCTTCCGTTGAAAATCCTGATAAGACAGCCACGTGTGTAGTTACGGCTAGCAGTCATGTAACGGGTCTTAGCCTTGACCAGACTGCAGTAACGATTGCGCAAGGCAAAAATGTTGTACTCCAAGCTAGTCGGACACCCATCAATGCAACGGATCCAATCCAATGGTCGTCATCCGACGAAAGCGTTGCGATAGTGAAAAATGGTGTAGTTTTTAGTAAAGGTACTGGTACCGTAACGATTACGGCGACTTCTGGTGGATATTCAGCCAATTGCCAGTTGACCGTTACGCCGTATTCGGAGGATGAATTTGACCGTATGCGTAAACGGTGGTCAGATTACATATTTTATACAGGCTATGACGTAACAGATCCAGAAATCAAAGCCATAATTGATGAAAGAGTGGCCAGAGGACAAATGTATTGGGAGAAAATGAACAAAAGTGCCAACACGGTCTCCCAGCTATGGACTGATGCGGATATTGGCAATCGCTCAAGAGAGTTCCAGATGTACTATAAATTTCTGTTAGACATGTCCGTGGCTTACGTTGCGGAAGGTTCACCATTCCAATACAATGCGGACTTGTATAGGGACATTATTTTTGGTTTGGAGTGGATGGACAGTACACTGTTCACGACGAGTCCCAAATGGGCGATATCCAACTGGTGGGAAAGAGATATCGGCATGCCTAAGGAAGTGAACAGCATTGTAACGCTGCTCTACGATTACCTGCCGCAAGCAACTATCAACAAGTATATGGCTAAGGTGAAAGTGTTCTCACCGAAAGCGGATACAGTTGTAACTGGAGGCAACGCTATTGCCGCTAATCGAGTAGACAAAAGTTTAATCGTTATGATGCATGGCGTATTAACCAAAGATTCTGCCCGAATCACGGAGGCCTCCAGCAAGCTGCTTAATTCGAGCAGTCAGGTTCTTGAACTAGTTACAACCGGCACTGGCATTTATTATGACGGCTCATTCATTGAGCATAGCAACATTCCATACACGAACAGCTATGGAACCGAAAGCCTTCGCGGCATCAGTGAAATTTTGTATGTGATTGGCGATTCAGCCTATGGGCCTAACGAGGCCGATGTTAGTCGCGTATATGATGCAGTTGATACCGCATACTTGCCTCAGATGTACAAGGGGATGCTGTTGTATTCAACCTGGGGACGGTCAGCATCAAGGCAAACCAAAGCTGTTGAAGGAACAAGCGCAAATTCACATGTCAAAGGGTTGATTATGCTTGCCCAATCGGTCAATGGTTCGCAAGCAACCCACTTTAAGGCAGCTGCAAAGTCACATTTACTTGCTAACCCGAAGCTTTTGGAAACGAGAAGCCTATTTGACAGACAGTTATTTAAAAGTGTGCTGCAGGATCAGTCTATCGCGCCGGAAGCAGAAGCAACAGGTGCTTACACCTTTAATCGGATGGCTCGTACAACCGTGAAGAGAGACGATTATTTGTTTGATGTGGCCATGTATAATTATCGGGTAGCGTCGTTTGAAGCGGGCAATCAGGAAAACAGACGAGGTGCGCATACGTCGGACGGTTTTACGTATTTGTACAATAATGACATTATGCAATTTGCGGAAAATTTCTGGGCTACCGTTGACTATAAGCGACTGCCAGGGACTACGGTTGATACCAAACCGATCGAGCAAATCGAGGTTCTAGGAACAAGCGGAACGAGTTCCTCAGTTAACCCCAATATCAGATGGGCAGGAGCTTCAAAGTTGGATGGGTATGCGGTGGCAGGTATGGCCTTGGATAAAACCGACCTCCAGGATAATATAAAAGGCACTAACGCGAAAGATATGGATTTGAAAGCTAAAAAATCATGGTTTATGTTTGACAATGAAATTGTCGCGCTAGGCGCGGGAATTACCAGTTCCAAAGGTCGTTCTGTAGAATCGATTATAGAGAACAGGAGGCTTAATTCCGCAGGCAGCAATACCTTTGTAGTTGATGGCGAGATCAAATCTTCTGCATTAGGCTATAGCGAAACTGTTGAAAATCCAAAATGGGCTTATCTTGAGGGAAGAGTCGAGGGTTCCGATATTGGTTATTACTTCCCAGATAGCTCCAATTTAAACGTATTAAGAGAATCACGTACAGAATCATGGAAGACAATAAACGATAACCCTTCTATGTTTTATGATGATACGCCTGTAACGGATAACTACTTGACCATGTATGTAGACCATGGAACGAACCCTAATGGCTCTTTCTATGAATATGCCATACTTCCCGGTATGAATTCCCAAGAGGTGGCGGCGTACGCGGAAGCCCCTGAATTTAAAGTGCTGTCCAATACGGCGGATTTGCAAGCGGTTAAGCACGACGCCTTGGGTATTACTGCGCTTAACAACTTTGCGCGGACGACAAAAAGTGCAGGCGGTGTTACTGTCAGCGATGAAGCGTCTGTTATTGTTCGGGAGTATGAGGACAACACAATGAAAATTGCCGTGATGAACCCAACAGTAAATGGCAACAAAGAACTAACTGTCACTGTTGACCGAAAGGCTCTGGGCGTTATCGCCAAAGACGATAACATTACTGTTGAGGAGACAGACCCGCAAATCGTAATTAAAATAAATCCGGAAATAAATGCAGCCCAGTTCCAAAACACTTGGACGATCCACTTGGCTATTGCACCCAAGCCAGTGGAATCAGTGGTCTTGGACACAACTGCCAAAGTAATGGGCGTTGGCGGGGCTGTGCAGTTGCAAGCCGAAGTGCTGCCTGTTGATGCTTCCGTCAAAACGCTGCAATGGTCGTCAGACAATGAAGGTGTGGCAACTGTCAATGAAGACGGGCTTGTTACGGCGGTGGGAATCGGTACGGCAGAGATTAGAGCAACTTCGACTGCTGACAACGCCAAATATGCTGTCCGTTCAATTACAGTAACGGATTTGACGACAGCTGTCATTCCTGAAAACGGCAAATTAACGGTAACCTTTGGCGAATTGCCTACGGATATTTTGAAAAGCTCTTTTAGCGGAACGTTTACAGTGACCAAAGATGGCGTTTCAACGGAATCGCCATTATCTCTTCAAACGATGGTCGTGAATGGAGATTCAACCATTACGTTTGGTATTGACAGTGTTCCAGCAGATTATATAAGCGATGCGGAGCTACTGGTACTAATAAAATATGTGTCAGGCGTGGAGAAAACGGCAAGTTTTACGGTAAACAGACTAATTCTTCCTGCAGCGCCTGCCATACAAACAAAAGCAGCTAGTAATGTGACAGAGACCACAGCGACGATCCAAACGGAAATCATTAGCGTCGGCAGTAATCCGCTTACGGTATATGGTGCCGTATATGGAACTGCTCAGAACCCAGATGGCAGTGAGGGGAACATTGCGATCAGCGGCGCAAACAGGCCACAGGTGTACTCATTTGACCTTGCGAACTTAACGCCTGACACGACGTACTATTTCCGAGCCTATGCCACTAACGTTGTGGGAACGACCTACGGAAGCAATATGGCGTTCAGGACAGTAGCGTTCGATATTACGGCACCTTCTGGGACGCTCAGCATTAACGGAGGAGCGGCTATAACGAATTCAACGTCGGTCACTTTGGCCGTATACAGCTTCGACGGAGCGGGTTCAGGAAGCGTACAGATGCGCTTCTCCAATGACCGTGCAATTTGGAGCAGCTGGGAGGCGGCTACTAGAACGAAAGCATGGGTACTTTCATCGGGAGATGGAGCAAAGACAGTATATATGGAGTTGAAGGATGCGGCAGGCAATGTAACGGCTGTTCCTCTCACAGCTTCTATTCAATTGCAAATACCTGTATCGGCCAGTGGCGATGATGATTCAGTGATAGGTCCCCAAACTGAAACTATCCATACTGGAGGCGGTACAAGCGATGACGGATCCGTCGTGTTAGCAGTCGTCATCTACCGTACGCCGGATACAAATGGACAGAAGCGCGATGAAGTCAATTTGACATCTGAACAAGTGGTTGAGACAATCGCTCAACTCGCAGCAACAGGCTCCAACTCGGCCAAAATCGTCATTCCGGATGAGAAGGACGAGGTTGCGGAATTGAATGTGAAGATCCCGAAAGCATCGACCGAGCAATTGGCCAACGCAAACGTAGGGCTCGAAATTGTTACGGATAACGCGCGAATAGATATTTCTGGCAGCTCGCTGCAAGGACTTAGCCATGATACTTACTTCCAAGTTGTACCGATCAAGAAGAAAGTAGAGCATGATGCAGTCGAACAGCGTGCAAAAACTGAGCAAGCCGTGCTCCAAATCGCAGAATTGGGAAGCGCCGAAGTGATCGGTCGTCCGATGACGATCGAAACGAATCTGCAGGGTCGCCTAGTAACGTTGACGTTGCCGCTCGGCGACGTAGCGCTTAGCGATGAGCAGAAGAACGATTTAGGTATTTACATTGAGCATAGTGACGGCACGAAAGAATTTGTCCGAGGAGAGATTGTAAAGTTCGACCAAAGCGGTGAACTCGGCATTCGCTTTGCAGTGAACAAATTTAGTACGTTTACGATTGTGCATATGAAGGGTTGGAAAGCTACGGCGGCAACGCCAGTCAAGCATTACAATGCATATATATCAGGTTATCCAGATGGCACATTTGGACCAGAACGAAGCATTACCCGAGCGGAGATGGCAACGATATTGACCCGTGCATTCGATATGGCTACAACTCAAGCAGGCATTGCCTACACGGACGTAGTATCGACACATTGGGCGAAGGAAGCGATTGATCACGTGGCAAAAATGGGATTGATGTCAGGCTACCCAGATGGCAGTTTCAAACCAGAACAAACGATCACGCGGGCGGAGATGGCGAGCATCACAGCCAAGCTGTTGACAGTGAAGATTGAGGCAGTCGGTGAAAGCTTCACTGACGTGGGTGATCATTGGGCGCAAGTGGCCATTCATCAAGGAAAGGCAACTGGAATTATCAGCGGTTATGCGGACGGTACTTTCCGTCCGGAGATGAGATTGACTCGTGCTGAAGCCGTAGTCATGATCAACAAACTACTCGGTCAAGAGCCATTATCTGGCACGAAAGCCATATGGTCTGATGTAACGGAGCAGTTCTGGGCGTTTAAAGAAATTCAAGCGGCTTCTGTACATTAGGCAATCTTATTCATCAAGCTGAATCCTCTTCTAGAAGGCTATTGCCGACTGGGAGAGGATTTTGTCGGTTCATTCTCAATGACTAATCCTCAGTCGACAACTGAATTCGTTGCAATCTAAAATAACATTTCAATAAAAATTAAAAAATGTTGACATTAAATTTCAACTCACATATAATTTGACTATACTGATACTAACTACTTGGAGTGATCCTATTATGCCTTATATCATTGGGATTGATGGGGGCGGAACGAAAACGACATGTGCCTTCCAGCGAGTAGAGAATTATAATCATCTAATGAGATGTCAAAGCGTTGTTGTCGGGGATGGTACGAACGTACTAACTGTTGGTGTGGAGACAATGAAAAAAAGGCTTCATTATCTCATAAATGAGGGTCTGAAGGTTTATGACATCCAGCCCAGTGAAGTTATTGGGATTTGTGCAGGCATTGCCGGTACGCGTTTAGAAAAGGATAGACTATCCGTTGTACAAGAGCTGAAATATATTGCCAAGGAATTACATCTACATGAGGGTATTGACATCACCGTAAAAAGTGATTTATTTATCGCCCTTCGCGGGGCGATGCATCCTGAGAATCAAGAAGGTATACTCGTTATCTCGGGAACAGGATCTAACGCGATTGGGTTGTCACGAACTGGTAAATTAGCTTTTAATGGGGGATGGGGGCACATTTTAGGTGATGAAGGAAGCGGTTATTCGATTGGACTCCAAGCGCTTAGTGCTGTCTGTAAAGCCTATGATCGTAGGGAATCTCCTACACAATTAACCGGGATGATTTTAGCAAGATTACAGCTAGCAACTGAACATGACCTCATTCAGTATATCTATCGTGATGTTCCGAACAAACAGGTGATTGCTAGCTTAGCTAGACTGGTCATTGAATCGTCCAGAGAATTTGACCCGGTAGCCGTGAATATCTTGAAAGAAGCAGGTAATGAGCTTGTTGGCTTGGTACGCGGGTTACGAAGAAAATCAGACGCCTTCCATGAATCAACGCCGGTCACGGTTGCAGGATCAATCTTCATGTACTCGGATATTGTTAGGAACCAGTTCATGGAGGGTTTGAAGGAACATAAGCTGGGCTGCTATCAACCTGCGTTCGCAGATCCTGTGGATGGCGCTGTAATCGTAGCCATGGAAGCCATTGCTAAACAGCACCTATAAGGGGGGAAGTTTATGGCAAACCACCTTGCCGAATCATTGACAGGCGGTTTGATAATGCTGAAAGAAATTGCGGAGCAATTACCGCTTTCGGAGCGCAAAATAGCCCTTTATATCATAGAGAATCCCCAAGAGGCAATACGCAGCACGGCCAATGAGTTGGGTGAATTAAGCGCTACAAGTGCATCAGCGGTTATCCGGTTATGCAAGTCGTTGGGACTCAGTGGATTTCAGGAGTTAAAGCTACGAATAGCTGGGGATATACGCAATACATCAGAGACAGATTTTACAGACTTTATTTCCCACGAAACACAGCAATCTATCGTACAAAAAATGACAAACAACAGTATACGCTCCTTGCAAGAAACCGCCGAGATTATGAATTATGATGCGTTGGTACGAGCAGCCGAAGTATTAAAGCATGCAGAAAAAATTCACTTCTATGGCATAGGGGCATCTGGAGTCATTGCGCAAGATGCACATATGAAATTCGTACGTATTAATCCATTCACCACATCCAGCTCAGATTATCATTTAACTGCCATGCTGGTAGCACAAACAAGACCGAAAGACGTAGTAATCGGCATCTCATTTTCGGGAGAAACGTTCGAGGTAAGCAAGGTATTGGGATTAGCTAAGCAAAAAGGTGCGACAACCATCAGCCTAACCAGTTTCGGGTTATCACCGATTAGTGAAATGGCGGATATTAATTTGTATGTGTCGCCCAAGCAAGAAGAGGTTTTTCGCAGCGCTGCAACATCATCGCGACTTGCTCAATTGCATGTGATTGACATTTTATTCATCTCTGTACTTACTGCTGATTATGATACATCAATTGAATTGCTGGACGAGGTTCGACTAGGCATACAATTTGTTAAACAGCTCTCCAAAAAGTAAAAGAATACAAAAAGAAGGCTTTTCAAGCTTCTTTTTATATATAATCCTTAGTATTTTCATGCGAATACTTAGGATGTTAACTTACAGCTGAGATTCTTTCGCACAATGATATCATCCATTCTATTAAAAAAGGGGATCAATGGTATGAAAATGAAGTCAATTAGTGCAAGTCTTATGGGTGTTATGGTAACTGCAGGATTAGTAACTGGGTGCGGTACGGCAGAACCGAAAAAAGAGGCAAGTCCAGCTGTATCCTCTGTGAAACCGGCCGAAACGGCCAGCGCGAAAGAATTGACAGGTGAGTTTGAAATTCAATACTTTGTCGGTGGCTATGGTGATGCTTGGTGGAAACAATCCCTTGATGAATTTCAGAAACTGAATCCGAAGCTGAAGATTACGCAAACAGCTGGGCCAACGATTAATGAACAGATGAAACCACGTTGGATTCAAGGCAACCCGCCAGACTTGGTATTTATCAACGGAGCAGGCTCCAATGCAAGACAGATGTTCCTTGATAATCAATTGATGGATTTAACCGATTGGCTCAAGGATGCGAAGAACGCTGATGGCGAGAAAATCACAGATGTTCTGTTCAGTAAACCGGAAGAATACCAACCAGGCAAAGCCTTTACCTTGCCGATTGTATTCGGATCCTACGGAACTTTCTATGACAAGGCCGAATTGCGCAAAAACGGCTGGAATGAGCCGAAAGATTGGACTAGCTTCCTAGATACTTTGCAGAAGATTAAAGATTCGGGCAAAATGTCACCGTATATCCATACTGGGGTGTATCCACAGTATATTATTGGTGGTTTGCTAAATTCAGCGATTGTTGCAGCGAATGGAAGCGACCCGTCCATCATTAACAAGATTAACTCGCTTGAAGCGGGTGTATTCAAAAGTGCACCTGTGATGAAAGCTCTCGATAAACTGATTGAGCTTAATACAAAAGGCTTTATCGAAGGTAGTGCAGCAGCGCTTAATCATACGGATTCGCAAATGCAATTCCTACAACATAAAGCAGCTTTTATCCCGAATGGTCTATGGCTTGAAAATGAAATGAAGAAAGATATCCCAGCTGGTTTTGAATTCGGCTTCATCCCTTCTGTGGTTCAAGATAAAGGTGGAAAAGCTATTATTATTCCTTCTACAGCAACGATGGGTATCGCGAAAAAGGCGAAAAACCCAGATGCGGCAAAAGCGTATTTGCAGTATGTATTCACGAAGAAGCAAGCCGTTGCATGGGCTGAATTGACAGGCTCCGTGCTCAATGTGAAGGCGGATTTGAACAAATCAGATAAAGTAAGTTCACTTGTGAAGCAAGCTAGCGCGTACTTCTCTGCGTCAGATGTTATCATTGCACCGGTTCCTGTTCTTGCAGAAGAACTGTTCAAGATCGAAAAAGATGCTACGTTAGCTTTAGTAACCGGCAAAATTACGAAAGACGAGTGGGCAACACGTCTAGAAGAAGGCGCAGCGAAACAACGTGATAAAGCGAAGTAAACTTTGAGAAGCCGAGAAGGGATGGATACTTCACTTCATTAACCTGAGAGAAGTATCTATCCTGCTTTTGGAATGACAACCTGATTGGAGGCATGGCGCAATGAAATTGAGATCTAACCTACAGCGGAAACTATTTGTCGCATCATTCATTTTGCCAACACTGATCCTGTATTGTATCTTTCTCGTGTACCCGATGATGAAGGGAATTTATTTGAGCCTCTTTGATTGGTCGGGCGGTTCAGAGACGTACAATTTTATCGGATTTGATAATTATAAAAATATGTTTCACGACGAGGTCATTCCGAAAGCGATTCGGAACGATTATATTCTAGTCTTTGGCAAAGTGATTGGTTTTATGATTCCCTCCTTACTGCTGGCGGTTGCACTCACGCGATTCAAAATCAAAGGCGCTGGCTTCTACCGTTCTGTTTTTTTCATCCCGAATGTCATTTCGGTCGTTATTGTAGGTGTTCTGTGGCGGTTTATTTATAATCCAAATATCGGATTTGTGAATTCCTTCATTTCGAGTGTTACTGGGAAATCCTTCGAGTTTGCCTGGTTGGGTGGAAAATGGTCGATCTTCGCTTTATTGCCAACATCCATTTGGGCGGGTATCGGTTTTACGATTATTTTGCTTATCGCAGGCATACTCAGCATTCCTGAATCCTTATATGAATCGGCGAACATTGATGGAGCTGAGCATTGGCAGCAATTTTGGAAAATTACACTCCCCCTCGCTTGGGAACAAGTCCAAACTTCCGTAATCTGGATTGTCACGACAACGCTCAGTGGTTCCTTCGTCATTGTCAGTATTATGACCTTTGAAGGCGGTGTGGATAATGCAACGCAAGTCATGAGTTCCTATTTATATGCGCAAGCTTTTCATTACGGTAATTTCAGTTACGGAGCAGCTATCGGGGTATTAATACTTGTCATTGCTTTAATTACAACCATCACGCTCCAGCGTCTGATGAAGAGAGAAACCATCGAATTGACATAAGATGAGCAGGAGTTGAACGGTAGATGAGACAAACTAGACTACAGACCTGGAGTATGACAGTCATTCTCGGCTTTTGGTCCCTATGCGTGATGTATCCGTTATTTTGGACGGTTATTGCTTCGTTAAAGGATAATAAACAGTTCCTGTTAGGTCATCCCTGGGCGCTGCCGAATTTCCCTTTACTTTGGGAGAATTATTCTTATGTATGGCAAAAGTATAAATTCGGCAATTATTTCATCAATTCCATTAGTGTAACAACCGTCAGCACTACTGCTGGTGTGTTATTGTCAGCGACAACAGCCTATGCCATTGCGAGATTTGCTTTTCGCGGGAGTAACCTGCTCTTTCTTTCCTACTTGGCGTATAAAATGATTCCAGCATTTCTAGGCATTATTCCGCTCTTTTTCCTTATGAATGATCTTCATTTGACCAATACGCTCAGCGGGCTAATGTTGATATATGCGATAACCGCCGTGCCATTCGGTGTGTTCATGCTGGTAGGCTTCTTCAAAACGCTGCCCAAAGAGCTGGAAGAAGCGGCGGCTATCGATGGTGCCAACCATTATGGCACATTCTTCCGTGTCATGCTTCCGTTAGCAAAGCCTGGCCTCGTGTCACTGGCTATTGTGACGGTGCTGAATATTTGGAATGAATACATTATGGCATTGGTTTTCATTAGTACACCTGGGAAATATACCCTGCCTGTTGGGATTGCCGTTATGCAGGCCGAGATGCAGTATCGGACCGAATGGGGGCCATTGTTCGCAGCGTTAACCATCGCCATGGTACCTGTGCTGCTGTTCTATTTTATCTTCCAAAGACAGATTACAGGCGGCATGACCGCAGGTGCAGTGAAATAAATCCGGATGAAGGGAGTTTACGAAAACACCATGAACCATAAATTAACGACGGAACAACGAAATGAGCGAAGTGAACAATTAGATCAACTAAGTGCACTCGAGATTATTACTTTGATGAATGAGGAAGATCAGAACGTGCCTTTAGCAGTTAAACAGGCTCTCCCTCAAATTGAACGCGCTATTGAGGCTATCGTTAAAAAGATGGCAAACGGTGGCCGATTATTTTATATCGGAGCTGGAACGAGTGGAAGGCTAGGGATCTTGGATGCAGCGGAATGCCCACCTACATTTGGCACGGACAAAGAGCTTGTGACAGCGATTATTGCTGGTGGATCTCAAGCTATATTTGAAGCGGTAGAGGATGCCGAGGATAATGGGGAAGTAGGAAGAGATGAAGTACGAACACGTTTACATACCGGGGATGTCTTGGTTGGGATAGCAGCAAGCGGCAGAACTCCATATGTACTTGGGGCTGTACAAGAGGCTAAGAAGCTCGGGATATTGACCGTTGGACTTTCGTGCAATACAGCTACGCCTTTAAGTCAATGGGTTGACTATGCCATTGAAGTGAGCGTTGGCCCAGAAGTCGTGACGGGCTCCACTCGCTTAAAAGCGGCAACTGCTCAAAAGCTAGTGTTGAATATGATTTCAACGGCTACGATGATTCGTCTAGGCAAAATATATAAGAATCTGATGATCAACGTGCAGGCGACTAACGACAAGCTTCGTCATCGTGTTATTGATATCGTCATGGAAGCGACGCCGACGACTGAAGAAGAGGCTCGCCGTTATTGCGATTTAGCTAAAGGCGATGCGCGAGTGGCAATCCTCATGCTGCAATGCAAAGTTGACTATTCGACAGTGGTGCAAGCTTTGCATAAGTCTGGTGGACATTTTGGGAGAGCAAGAGGCCAATTGATGGTTCAAGGAAAGTGAAATATTTCATGGAAATATCTTCCGATTGGCAGCTCTTTGTGTACGCCTTGCATTGGCAATATCTCTAAAGATCAGGTCCCGTTGTATGTTTTTTCCAAATATTCATCGTTCATGGTATGATTGAAGGAGTAGTTAAGGTCAATCCACCATTGAAGGGAGTGCGAACCATCTCGGATAACCATCTTGCAAAGTCGCTATCGGGCGGCCTAATTATGCTTCAAGAAATTGCAGATCAATTGCCGCTTTCTGAGCGTAAGATTGCCCAATATATTATTGAAAACCCTCATGAAGCTATCCGCTGTACAGCGAATGAGCTGGGGGAACTAAGCTCAACAAGCGCGTCTGCGGTCATTAGATTGTGCAAATCAGCGGGACTCAGTGGGTTTCAGGAATTAAAACTTAGAGTAGCTGGAGATATACGCAATTTAAGTGACACTAGCTTTTCGGATATACAGCCCAACGAGACACAGGACGCTATTGTTCAAAAAATGACGAATATTAGCGTTCGAGCGTTACAGGAAACCGCTGAAATTATAAATTATGAAGCTCTTGCCCAAGCGGTTCTGGCTTTGCAGCAGGCGAAAAGCATCCATTTCTTCGGTATCGGCGCTTCTGCCATCATCGCTCAAGATGCCCAGCTGAAATTCGTTCGTATTAACAGATTCACGACGGCACATACGGACTTTCATACCTCGGCCATTTTAGTATCGAAGTCATCAATGGATGATGTAGTTGTTGGTATATCTTTCTCGGGCGAGACCTACGAAGTGGGGAAAATGCTAGAGTTAGCCAAAGAGAAAGGCGCAAAGACAATAAGTCTGACGAGCTACGGGTTGTCTCCTATCAGCGAGATTGCTGACATTAGTTTATACGTGTCTGCCAAACAGGAAGAGGTTTTTCGAAGCGCAGCCACTTCTTCGCGTCTCGCACAGCTTCATCTCATTGATATTTTGTTTATGTGCGTTCTGACTAGCCAATACGATGAATCCATTAAACAGCTAGATGAAGTGCGTATTGGCGTTAATTTTGTGAAGCAGCACACAGCTTTAAGAAAATAGTGGATTTAAAGCGGGAGCCAACAATAACATCTGTAAGAATAATCAATTGATTTACGAAGGGAAGCTAAGATTCATAGTTCTTGCAAGGCATCGTAAGCCCAGTACGCACACCGTACTGGGCTTGTTGGTTTCTCGAACTATGCAATCGTACGGTTGCAAGAAGATTAGTCAGCATTTTTACGTATAGGCAATTAAGAAATATGAATTTTGATTCTATTCGAATCCCCGAAATCATGATAGAATTACTGGAAATTGGAAGAGTCTGTGGGTGAAAGTATGAAAAAATTGATTTTGATTGCGATCATAGCCAGTAGTTTTGTTACGCTGTC
This sequence comes from Paenibacillus sp. LjRoot56, assembly GCF_964253335.1. NCBI lineage: Bacteria > Bacillati > Bacillota > Bacilli > Caryophanales > Paenibacillaceae > Paenibacillus > Paenibacillus sp. LjRoot56. The sequence continues at coordinate 701,592 of NZ_CAXURV020000004.1, read as the reverse complement.
ATTTTCTTTCTACTATATGCTCAAGATTTATCAAAGCGATTTGAGTATGTCTACGGCAGGAGAGCCAATGGTGAGTGAACAGGCTGAGCGCATCGTAATCATCTCACAGGAACAAGGCAGCTTTATGATGAATGCCATTCAAAAAGGGGCCCGTGAGGCCGCAGAAGAACATCATATTCAAATTGATTTCTGGGGTGTATACCGTTCGAACTTGGAAGGGTTAATTAAGCAGATCGATATTGCAATCGCTTCCAAAGCGAGCGGGATTGTTGTAGAAGGTGTGGATCATCCTGATTTTAATCATATAGTGAAGAAGGCGACAGAGAAAGGGATACCGATCATTACGATTAATTCCGACGCTCCGAGCAGCTTGCGTAAGTCATATATCGGTTCCGATCATTATCGAGAAGGGATTATTATGGGGGAGTACATTGCGACCCAGTTGAATGGAAAAGGCGCAGTTGGTGTCATTAAGAGCATATCCTCACCATCAACGGATGATCTGCGATTGAAAGGTCTGACCGAAGTTTTTAAAAAATATGAAGGACTAAGGGTCGTAATTGCAGCTAATGATCCTGAAATGACACAACCGAAGATGCAAACGAATGATATTTTGAATCACTATCCGGATGTGAAGGCCTTTATCGGACTGTCGTCCGAATCTGGAGAGAGTATCGTTCAAGCGGCGCATTCGCGCTCGCGGACCAAAGAATATCCGATTTTCCAATTTGATGATTCCCCCCAAACCATGATGCTTATTAAAAATGGGCAGGTGAAAGCTGGGCTCTCGCAGCATTATGAAGATATGGGTATTCTCAGTGTTAATTTAATGAAACGTTGGTTAGATGCTGCGCAGCTGCCGCTTGAGAACAGCTACTTCACGCCAATTAGTGTGGTGACTTCATCTGGAGAAGAGGAGAGAGCACCCTGAAAACCATTCGAAGTAAAATGATGATGCTGTCGATCTTGATCTGGGTAATTATGGCGATTATTTGGCTTTCCATGAGTATTTATAATCAGCGTACCGTCGAAAAGTATAATGAAATTCTTCAGCGCTATATGCAAATGAATCAAGCCTCGCAATTAAGTCAACAATCTCTAACCACTCTGAATAAATATCGAATGTCACCTACGTTAGAAAGCTTGAATCAATATGCCTCGGATAACAATAGTCTACTTCGAACCAAGACAGAGATGAGCTGGTTGCGAAATGCAAGCAACATGATGCTGCTCGATAATTTGCAGAATATGCTGGAAAGTCAGGCAGAGGCGATGGATTTGGCCGTTCGCTTTCAAAAAGATAATGATGAAGAAAACGCAGCGAAACAATTTGATGAAGCATCCAATATTTCCAAGTATATTTCAGAAGCGACACTCACTTTAATTAGTGGTGAACAGAACACCTATGATGCCTTCTATAGAAAAATTATTAAGCGAAGTGAAAATATTAAGAAGATGGGGCTCTGGACGTTAGCGTTGGTTTCTTTGCTGCTTTTGCTGTTTTCCTATCGATTTGTTGATAGTGTGACACAGCCATTGCTGAAATTAACGCTGTCTGCACGAGAATTGTCACGGGGGAATTTCAAAAATCCTATTGATTTGGGCAATAACGATGAAATATCCTTCTTGGCTAAAACGCTGGACAGTATGCGACTTAAGATTGGTCATTTCATCGATGATATTCAAAGTAAAGCGCAATTGGAATATGATCTTCATCGACATAAGCTCATGCTGAAGGAAAGCGAGTTGAAGAGCTTACAAAGTCAGATTAATCCCCATTTTCTTTTCAATACGTTAAATATGTTGTCGAAGGAAGCATATTTGGCAGGCGCGGGAAAAACAAGTGAATTAATTAGCTCTGTTGCCGGTATGCTTAGATATAATCTCCGTAAGTTGGATAGTCGAGTGTCCTTGAAGGATGAGCTCGAGGTGCTAGAGGAGTATTTAACGATTCAGAAGGCTCGCTTCGGTGATCGATTGCAAGTCGTTCGTGAAATTGATGAGGATGCATTGGGCATTGAGCTTCCTATTCTTGTTTTGCAACCGCTTGCAGAAAACGCGTTTATTTATGCAATTGAACCGGCTGAAGAAGGCGGTACGCTTACGATTCGAGTCAAGCAGGAAGAGAAACACATCCTTGTTCAGGTACAAGATACAGGACAGGGCATGGATGAAGAGCAGTTAAATCGAATATTATCACAGACTGAAAATTCCATATATAAAGGACATTCTACGGGGATAGGCATATGGAATGTGATTCATCGGTTACAGCTATTCTATGGGGTTGAAGAGATCATAGAGATTGAATCCCATCTAGGAGCTGGTACTTGTATTACATTGAAGCTGCCGAGGGGGCATGTCGTATGATTCGTATGCTAATTGTGGATGATGAACCAATTGAGCGGATTGCGTTGCAACGAATAATCGAAGAAGGTTCTCCAGATGTAGAGGTCGTAGGCCAAGCCTCGAATGGCAGAGAAGCCATTGAAGCTGCCGAGCGGTTACAACCAGACCTGATCACGATGGATATTAAGATGCCAGGCATCAATGGACTTCAAGCGATAGAGAAGATTAGGGAGACTAATAAAGCAGTTAAGTTTATTGTGGTCACTGCATTTGACACGTTTGAATTTGCTCAACAAGCCATTAAACTAGGCGTCTATGACTATATGCTGAAACCAAGCCGACTTTCTGTCGTGCTGGAGACGATTGGCCGGGTAGCCAATGAGATTCAAATGATTCAACAGGAGCTGGCGAATAGAAGCATAGAGCAAGTACGACTGCAGAAGATGACGCCTCTGGTGGAGGCGGATATTGTGGAGCAGCTGCTATTTGATTATGTGCAATCGGCATCACTTGCTGAGATGATTGACTTAATTGGGTTTCCGTCTGGGCGAGAGGGTTTTGTAATGACCTTGCAATTCTCGCATGATATGGCGGAACCTTCGCATCTACGGGATTACGATGATGTGTACCTGGAACTAAATGAGTTACTCCTGGATGTGTCCAATCCGATCTGGCTAGGGAAAATGTCAGGTAATCAAGTACCTGCAATTGTATTCACGGATGGTGAGTTCTCCTATCGCGCACAGGCTATAAGTGTAGCGAAGAAATGGATCCAAGCTTTGGATGTGAAGAGTGGATTTCGTCTTTTTATTGGCATAGGCGGATTATGTAAAGATATACGGGACATGCGCAAATCCTATCATGAAGCTTTGTTGGCTTCGATGGATAACACGCTGGCTGCTCGTTATTGTTTGTATGAGAATCTGACGCGGGATGATATTCAAGCCATTGGCGGTCGGACACTTGAGATGGAGAAGAGTGTGCTCGAAGAGGTTAGACGTGGAAATCTAGAAGCAGCCGGGGATCGGATTGCCCAAATGATTGATATCTTTGAAGGCGCCAAGCAGGGCGTTGGGATGTCGCAGCAACGAATTTTTGAAGTGTTAATTGTTGTGACCCGCATGTTGCAGGAAATGGGGATGGATGTTCAAACGCCTTATTTTCCCTATTCAACGACAAGCTATATACAACTGAAAGCAGAATCCCGATTGCTCATTCATAATTTAGTTCAGGTTGGAGAAATTGTAGAGACAGATTTACTCCAAACGATGAAGTTATATATCCAGAAACATGCTCATGAGGAATTGTCCCTGGAGCGGATTGCAGCTACAGTTGATCGGAATCCTTTCTATGTCAGTAAGCTGTTTAAAGAGCATTTCGGAATGAATTATATTGACTTTCTTACGGAATATCGGATCGAAACGGCCAAACAATTGATGCAGGAAACGGATAAAAGTCTTAAAGAAATTACATTTGAAGTGGGATATAACGATCCGAATTATTTCAGTCGCGTATTTAAAAAGTTAGTAGGATATTCACCGACGGATTATCGGAAGATGCTGATTCGGCCAACCAACAAAAAGCACATCTGAATAAATGCTTACGAAGTTAGTTTTCTAAAGAAAACTTTAAGGAGGGGTTTGCGCTGAAACATGTCAGAAAGAGTAGTGAAGTGGTTGGTTTAACCGTGATTCTGACCTTCGTGCTATCGGCTTGCTCGTTCATCGGAACGAACAGTGCACCAACGGATAAAGCTAGTCAGCAATTCGATAGTAAGCCAAGCCCCAATCGAATTATACAAAGCGACAACAAAGTGGTCGTTGGTTTATCGATCGATACGCTGTTGGAAGAACGGTGGCAGAAGGATCGGGATTTATTCAAAGCTGCTGTGGAAAAGCTCGGTGCGCTTATTGAAGTTCAAGCCGCGAATGGTGACGATGCCTTGCAGCTTGCGCAAGCAGAGAACTTGATATCACGCGGTGTAGATGTGCTTGTCGTTGTGCCCCACAATGCAGAGGTATCTGCAGCGATCGTAGAGAAGGCACACAAATCGGGTATCAAGGTTATTTCGTATGACCGTTTGATTGTGGGTTCGGATGTCGATTTATATATCTCCTTCGATAATGAGAAAGCTGGCGAATTGCAAGCGAAAGCGATCGTGAAGAAGGCACCTAAAGGCAACTATGTCTTAATCGAGGGCGCGGATACAGACAACAATGCGCATATGTTCAAGAAAGGTCAAATGAACATTCTGAAGCCACTCGTCGAGAAGGGGGACATTACTATCGTTTTTGATCAATCGACGAAAGAGTGGAAGCCTGCCAATGCGTTGGCGAACATGGAGCGGGCTTTGATCGCGAATCAGAATCGAGTAGACGCTGTTGTTGCCGCGAATGACGCGACAGCAGGTGGCGTGATTCAAGCATTAACAGCTCAGAAAATGGCAGGTCGCATCCCCGTTTCGGGGCAGGATGCGGAGCTTGCAGCTGCGCAGCGAATCGTCGAGGGCACCCAGACAATGACGGTGTATAAGCCCATTAAGAAGCTTGCAGAAACCGCTGCTGAGCTTGCAGTTAAGATGGCGAATGGCGAAAATGTTCATGCAGATAAAAAAGTAAACAATAAGAAAATTGATGTACCGTCCATTTTACTCGAACCGATTGCCGTGGATCAGTCCAATATGGATGCCACGATCATCGCAGATGGCTTTCATTTGAGAGAAGACGTATATAAAAATGTGAATCAAAAGCAAATGACAAAATAGTATAGCATTGTTAAAAAAAGTGCTAATATAAACCGCTTACATTGAAAAATCCCGGTGATATACTCAGTTTGTAGTTGGCGCACAGCCAAAACAATTGAGAGGGGTATTACAAATGAAGCGAAGTGTGAAAGCGATTTCTTTGATGTTAGTTGTTATGTTTCTAGCCGTTATGGTTGCAGCATGTGGGAACTCCAGCAGCTCGAAAGTAAGCGTTGGAATTGTATTGCCTACCAAAGACGAGCCAAGATGGGTTCAAGATGAGCAACGTTTCAAAGACGCTTTGAAAGGTTCGAAATATACAACGGAAATCCTATTCAGCCAGGGCTCCTCAGCAAAAGAAAAAGAAAACGTTGATGCTTTGATCGCCAAAGGAATCAAAGTATTAATCATTTGTCCGCAAGACGGTGATGCAGCAGCAGCTGCTGTAGAGTCAGCAAAGAAAGCCGGCATTCAGGTCATCTCCTATGACCGTTTGATTACCAAAACAGATGCAGTTAACTACTATGTGACTTTCGACAGTATTGCTGTGGGTAAAGCACAAGCACAGTACTTAGTTGATAAAGCTAAAAAAGGTCAACCATTGTACCTGTATGCAGGCGCTGCATCTGACAATAATGCTTTCTTGTTCTTCGACGGTGCATGGCAAGTGCTTCAACCGAAAATTGCCGATGGTACATTCAAAATTGCAAACTCCAGTGAGGCTGCTGCTTTGAAAGGAACTGCCAAATTAACGCGTGAGCAAATGAGTAAAATTATCGGGCAAGTCACGACGAACTGGGATGCGAACGAAGCGAAAAATAAAGCACAAACCCATTTGACAGCTGCTGCAGCAGACATGAAGGGTGATGTTGCCATTCTAGCTCCAAATGATGGAACAGCTCGCTCCATCGCGGATGTATTTGCATCAGATAAAGCGGTTACGAAGTTCCTAGTTACGGGTCAAGATGCGGAGAAAGCTTCGATTCAATACGTAATCGACGGCAAACAATCCATGACCGTGTTCAAAGATGTTCGTACACTTGTTAAAGATGCAATGGTTATGGCTGTTGCTATCCTGGATGGTAAAACACCTGAAACAACAGGATCGTATAACAATGGCAAAATTGATGTGAAAGCAAAACAAACAAATGTAATCGTCGTTGACAAAGCAAATGTTAAATCTGCACTTGTGGATTCTGCGTACTATCAAGCATCCGATTTCAAAGGCTTGTAGGTGTAAGATCACATAGCTTGGAAGGAATAGTGATAGATGCGTCTATCACTATTCCTCTATTCCGAGAGTCGGTTGGCTAAGGAGCGCTTGATGATGAGTAAATATATCTTAGAAATGAACAATATATCCAAAGAATTCACGGGTGTGAAAGCACTTGCGAATGTTAATTTTAAAGTGAATACAGGCGAAATTCATTGTTTGGTGGGTGAAAATGGCGCAGGCAAGTCGACCTTAATGAAGGTCCTTAGCGGTGTATACCCAAGCGGCACTTACGCAGGAGACATCGTTTTCGAGGGCAAGGTTCAGCAATTCTCCAAAATCAGCGACAGTGTGAAGACGGGCATCGCCATTATTTATCAAGAGTTAGCGCTATTCCCCGACCTTACGGTGTATGAGAACATTTATGCAGGTAACGAAGTAAGAAAAGGCATGATGGTCGATTGGAATCAAACGATTCGTCAAGCCAAAGAAATGCTTCATAAAGTGAAGCTGGATGTGAACCCAGAGGTTCTTGTTAAAGATTTGGGAGTTGGAAAGCAACAGCTCGTTGAAATTGCCAAAGCCTTAAGCAAGGATGTGAAGCTGCTCATTCTGGATGAACCGACAGCGGCACTCAATGAGAAAGAAAGCGAGAACCTGCTTGAACTATTACGAGAGTTGAAAGAACAAGGCATTACGAGCATTATGATTTCTCATAAGCTCAAAGAAGTAACGGCGATAGCCGATCAACTCACGGTTTTACGAGATGGCAGAACGATATGTACGCTGGATGCTGCAAATGGTGAGATTTCGGAAAGTGTCATTATCAAAAACATGGTAGGTCGCGAGATCGACGATATTTATCCGAAACGAATGACGAAGTCATTTGGTACGAACATACTCGAGATTCAAAACTGGACAGCATATGATCCTCAGTTGGGTCGGGACGTCGTGAAAGATGTGAATTTGCATATTAAAAAGGGTGAAATTGTTGGCATTGCGGGTCTGATGGGCTCTGGTCGAACGGAGCTAGCGCAAAGTATTTTTGGAAATCCCAAAGCGTATAAGCTTCGCGGAGATCTCCTTATGGAAGGCACTAAACAAACATTCAGCCATCCGAGGGATGCCATCAAGGCGGGAATTGCCTATGTAACGGAAGATCGTAAAGGGGATGGATTGTTCCTTATCCAAGATATTAAGCAAAACATTGCGGTTGCCAACCTGAACGAGATTTCTGAGAACGGTATCATTAATCATAATGAAGAAGTGAAAATTTCGAATCATTACAAGCAATCATTAAATATTAAAGCTCCTTCCGTGGAACAAATTGTTGGTAATTTGAGTGGGGGAAATCAACAGAAAGTCTCACTCGGCAAATGGTTATTTGTGAATCCGAGCCTGCTCATCTTAGATGAACCTACGCGCGGCATTGATGTCGGGGCCAAATATGAAATTTATACGATTATGAACAAGCTGATCAGTGAAGGAATGAGCATTATTATGATCTCATCTGAGCTTAGTGAAGTCTTGGGCATGAGTGATCGTGTCTATGTCATGGCCGAAGGTCAAATAAAAGGCGAGCTATCCATCGAGGACGCGGATCAAGAAATAATTATGAAGCTTGCGACGCAATAGGAGGAAGACCCGTGCAATTTTATAGTGAAGCGAAATCGCTAATTAAGGTGAATATTCGAGAATATGGGATGTACATTGCCCTATTCATCATCATGCTGACGTTCTCCATCATGACAGATGGGTTGTTCATGTCATCGCGAAATATAAGTAATCTGATTGACGCAACGGGGTATATTGCAGTTCTAGCTGTAGGCATGACCCTCGTCATTGTCATCCGGCATATTGATTTATCTGTGGGATTTGCGGCAGGGTTTCTAGGCGCCATTGCTGCTGTACTCCTCTCACAAGCGGGAGTTCCGTTCTATATCACTATTCCAATTATTCTCGTGCTAGGTATTGTCGTTGGGTTATTCAATGGGTTATTGGTTGCTCAGTTCGGTATTCCGTCCTTTGTGGCTTCCCTTGCGGGCATGTTGATTTTCAGAGGCGCACTGCTGCGCGTAACGGAGAAAACAGGCACGATTATCGTAAAAGATGAGAATTTCAATGCGATCGGAAACGGCTTCATCCCCGCGATTACGAAGGTAGGGGGATTAAATCTGCTCTCCTTAATTTTGGGGGCAGTCATGATCGTTCTTTACATTTACAGTGAATTTTCAAAACGAAATAACAAGCTGAAATACAGTTTCGAAGTTGTTTCTACTAACATTTTTACCGTAAAAGTTATTTTCGTCTCAGCGATCATCGCTTATATTACATGGATTCTAGCTGGATATAACGGTTTTTCCTGGACGGTTATCGTAGTCATGATTGTGGTGGCTGTATACCACTTCCTGACGACTTCAACGGTTTTAGGTAGACATATTTATGCCGTAGGCAGTAATCCAGAGGCAGCGAATTTGAGCGGGATTAGTGTGAAAAAGATTACTTATATCGTATTTGGATCGATGGGTATGCTATCAGCACTTTCCGGGATCCTTTTTACGGCGCGGTTGCAATCCGCTACAACGACTGCAGGAACATTGTTCGAGCTCGATGCGATCGCCGCGGCTTATGTTGGCGGTGTTTCCGCAGCAGGCGGCGTTGGTAAAGTGACAGGTTCCATTATCGGTGCAATTGTAATGGCTTCCTTATCCAGTGGGATGAATCTCATGGGAATAGGCATTTCGTATCAATACATGATTCGTGGTGCGGTACTCGCAATTGCAGTTATTTTCGATGTCGTTACGAGGAAAAAGAGAGCTTAATAGATGGAGGCGCAGAGGAGAGACATGGTATGGCTATTTACACGCCACAGGGGCTTAAAATAAGTCTGGACGTTCCAACAAGCTTTGGTCTTATGGCGAGATTGTATCCGGATATTAAACCGGATAGCATTCTCAAAACCACGGAGTCCATTAGTGTGATGCCTTCATCTTTAGGTTTTGTCACAGGGATCTTGTGCTTTGCACTGCAATTAAGTCCTTCGCATATTGCCATATGTACGTTATTTGCGATGACGGTGGGTATTCTACTTACATTTAGTGGCATCGTGTGGTTCCCATTTATTCAGTTAGGTGCTATGTTTTCGCATATATATGGACTCTTTCTTCCGACGATAATTGCCGTTGCGATTGGATTCGTATTGACGGGGTGGGCTGGTGTTGCCTCCTACATGGTCTCTCGCATCGTAGCGTCAGTTGTTTCCATACTCGTTAGCATAGGGTTTACGACGCAATCTTCTATTTATAATGGAAGTCGGATTAGCACAGCAGAAAGAAATTTTTTCAATGCTTATCGCTATCATGCTTTACAATTAGGTAAATCGACGAGTCTGGAACTGTCGAGAGACGAGTTAAAAGAGGCTTATTGGGGTCAAACGTATCAGGATTTATTAAGTAGCCATCCCAATTTGCAGAAGCGATTTCTTGCTAATTCTTAAAAAGTGGAATATGACGAAAGTTAACATGGAATAAAAGCGACTCCGACATACCATCCTATGTGTAGCTGTTTAATATTTGTGTAAGCAGTTTATAGTTTACACATAGGGGGGAATTTACTTGAAATTAACTTCGGAGCAGATGATCACTCTGCATGGCTTTAATAATTTAACCAAATCGCTAAGTTTTAATATGTACGATATCTGTTTCACCAAAACAAGAGAAGAGCGCGAAGCCTACATAGCTTATATTGATAAGCAGTATAATGCGGATCGTTTGACAGCTTTATTGAACACGGTTGCCGACATTATTGGAGCGCACGTCTTAAATATCGCGAAGCAAGACTATGTCCCTCAAGGAGCTAGCGTAACCATGCTAGTATCGGAAGGCCCAATTGAGCAGGAACCGAACGAATCGTTTGAAGAGTCGCCAGGGCCGCTACCAGACGCGGTGGTCATGCATCTCAACACGAGTCACATTACTGTCCATACGTATCCTGAATATCACCCTGATGAGGGAATCAGCACCTTCCGAGCTGACATTGATGTCTCAACATGTGGAGAAATATCGCCGCTTAAAGCGTTGAATTTCCTTATTCGTTCTTTCGATAACGATATCCTGACGATGGATTACAGAGTCAGAGGGTTCACGCGTGACATCAGCGGGCATAAGCTTTTCATCGATCACGAGATCAGCTCTATTCAAAATTATATTCCAGAGGAAATTCAAGATCAATATCAGATGATTGATGTGAACGTGTATCAAGAAAATATTTTCCACACGAAATGCAAGCTTCGCGAGTTTGATCTGAATAACTATTTATTTGGATACACGAAAGATACTCTCAGCAAAGAAGAGCAGTTGGAAATTGAGAAAAGCGTCAAATGGGAGATGGATGAGATCTTCTATGGGAAAAACATGGTATTTAATTGATGATTAAAAGGGTTTGGATGCAGTTAATGACTGCTCCAGACCCTTTTCTCGTTTGATCAGAGTTTGAGTGAAATAACGAAACTAGACGAAATCATAGAGATATCATCCTTGGATTATGTTAAAATAAGGCTGTTTGAGGAGTTGCATTCATCATTCATACGTAGAGAGTGGAATTGGGGGATTTAATCTGAATCGGAACAAAATGTTGTGGACATTAATTATGTCACAAATCGTGTACGTCATATTTATACTTATTTGGATATTTATCGCGGGGATGTCTGTCATGATGTTTGACGATCCCGATGCGATCAACAATACAACAACATGGCTTATTTTCATCACGATATGGCTATATCCGGTTGGACTACTCGCAGCAATTATTGGAGGTTGGGTAACCTTTTCACGTCGGCACTACAGGGCATCATTGATCTGGAATTGTATCCCGCTTCTCTGGATTGTGCCTTTAGGCGGTTTCTTAGTGTATTCTTTTATTATGTAAAAAGTAGGTGGAGAGCTTGCCAGAGGTGGCAAGCTCTTTGCTATTTAGTGATAGAACCTTCTACTAGTTCCAACAAATAAGGTGCCACGGATTGGCGGAACACCTGCAGCGGAATTTTGCTCTTTTTTCGTTGGTCATTGGTCAATACAACAACGGTTTCAATAGAAGGTAGGATATAAATGCACTGGCCTCCGAAGCCATACGCGTTAAAGTAATTTAGCGATTGTAGGGAGGCGTCGTTATCTGTACGATCTGGGTAAGTGTCTGTCCACCAATGCCAGCCATAGCTGCCGCGGCGAGGTGCCTCTACACGTACCGCAGGTTGCGTGGAAAGAGCGACAAGCTTTTGGGAAATAAGCTGAGTATTTCCCCATTTTCCTTGCTGGAGATAGAGCTGACCAAATTTGAGCATATCGATAGGACGAAGAGACAATCCGAAACCACCCGTGTGGATACCTTGCGGGTCTTGTTCCCAACTATACGATTCAATACCAAGCGGCTCGAATAAAGTTAACTCAGCATAACGAGCAACTGACATTCCTGTTGCTTGGACCAAGATCGCAGATAATAACTGAGAGCCGCCTGAATTATAAGACATTTTCATACCAGGTAAATCGGATAAGGGTTGATCCAACACGAAATCTACCCAGTTCGGTGTTCTTGTCATGCGTGGAAAAGAATTCTGTCCACCAAATTCTGTCCAATCGAGGCCTGATGTCATCGTTAATAAATGCAGCAGCGTTATTTCGCTCTTATGTGATGCAGGATCTTTCGCAAACTGCGGGAAAAATACGGATGCAGGTGTCTCGGGGGCTGGCAACAGACCCTGATCCATAGCGATACAATAGAGTGCTGAGAGGATGCTTTTGGTACAGGAATTGATTTTTGCTACAGTTTCAGCTAACTGCGGTTCTCGGTATAGCTCGAATGTGATCTGACCTCTTTGGCTGATGAGGCAACTTACAAGATTGGCTGGTTCTAGTTCTTCTAGTAAATTTGAAAAGTTCATGACATCCTTCTTATTATTACGACATTTTTCTTGATTTAGGGAGGATTTACCTTTTGATCGAATAGTTTCATGTGATAAACTACAACTAACTAAGCCTACTCGCGCGTATAATACAACCTCTAGATAAAAGATTCCACCTCAGATGTAGTGTGTAGTCTTTTTATCATACCATTCGACGTTTTTTCTGGAAATGATTGTGTTAGGAGCTGCCGGAATACATGAAAATTTTCAGGAATATAGGACTGATCAGCCTCGGATTAATCGGCATCTATGTGATTTATTATGTGATTAACTTTATGCTTGGAGACACTCCGAGATTGCAGCGGCAATCAAGCAGTCAATATGGTCAGACCATGCAAGTGACTGACAATCGCAACTTAGTAGTGGAATTTATGAAGGACAAGCTTACAAGTAAACATGGCATTTATACGAATCTGAAGGATACCGATCAAATGGGTGCTGCTGCTTCAGGTCATGAAGTTCTGAGCGAATCCGCGGGTCTCTTCATGCGTTATTACGCTCTAACAGGTCAGAAAGATAAGTTTGATGAGCAGTGGCAGCAAGCCAAGCAAGTATTCGATACACCATTTGGATTCAGCTATCGGTATAGTCCAAAAAGGAATAAACAATATCCAATGAATGCCATTGTAGATGATTTGCGTATTATTCGGGCACTCGATGAAGCTTCCGTCGCTTTTGGGACTAAGAGCTACAGAGCGGAAGCGGAAACTTACGGAAAGCGACTCTATCAATACAATGTTGTGAATGGACAAATGCGAGACTTCTATGATCCAACCTATAAAATGACAAATTCATTCTTAACCTTGTGCTATATCGACACTGCTTCGTTGGAGCTTGTACCGCTATCACGGAAAAAGAAGGCGTCACTTGAAGCCAGTATGTTGCAAATTGTCCAACAAGGATATTTGTCGGATTCGTTTCCATTTTACCAAACTCGCTACGATTTTGATAAGAAGGGTTATCAATCTGAAAGCATAAACACGGTAGAATCGTTGCTAACGATTCTAAACCTTGCTGAAGTTAAGATGGAACAGCCAGCAAGTATCCGTTATATCAAAGATCAGATTAAAGCAGGAACTTTATACGGTCAATATGATCTGGATGGAAAACCACTGAATGAAGTTAGGTCAACTGCTATCTACGCGATATCAGCCATGATTGGATCGGTCATCAAGGATCATGAGCTTTATGCCGATAGTATTCTCAAGATGAATGAATTTCAAGTCCATGATCCACAGAGCCCGCTGAATGGCGGCTTCGGAGATGTCAATGCCTCGCAGGCCTATTCCTTCGATAATTTGATGGCACTTCTAGCCTACACGTACTGATCAGAAAGGAGTGCGATCACATGTGGAACAATCGTTTCCTCCAAATGCTGCTGCGCAAGTTGTCCCCAGCTGCTTTCGCTGCCATCGTGGTGTTCTTGATTTCAGTGATCGCACTATTTACACCTCCCTATATTGGGATGGCGGATAATGGGGATTATGCTCGAATTTTGAATGGACTGTATGTGAAGGATGCGGACTATACAAGCCAATACTTTGGTTATTTTGTCAAAACCTTTGGTATTTTTCAATACTATAACGAAAATAGTGCCTCCATATTTTCCACACAAACATTTTTCATGAAAGCTGCAATTCTTATCAATCAACTTTTTTATCGTGAAGATACCTTTGATATTCGTTTTCAAGCAGGCATGTACTTGATACTTTATGTAGGTGCCATTTATTTACTTGTGGAAGCATTGACCTGGAAATTGTCTAGGAAATTAGGCTATGTAATGGCCGCGATCGTAATTTTTGTATTAGGTGACACTGGATATACGGCTTATTTTAGCTCGTTTTATGGCGAGAGCGTTGTTCTTATTATGAGTGTTTACATGGTTTCTTTTGGCTTATTGCTCTATCGGAAAAGATATAATGATTACCTTATGATGATATTATTTATCCTTAGTGCCATGATTTTGACGGCTAGTAAACAGCAAAATGCTCCTGTTGGTATGATTGCTGCACCGATTGGTGTCTTTTTCATTTATATCAGGAAAAATACGCTGTATCGCTCAATAACTTCGATTTTGCTCATTGCATTACTTGGCGTTGGTGTTGGCACGTACATGCTCATTCCGAAAGAATTTGTCAATATTAACAAATACCATGCTATGACGCGGGGCGTACTTATGGGCGCTGTGGATCCAGAGAAGACCTTAAAGAGATTTGACATCGATAAGCAATACGCCATATTGAACGAAACGGAATATTTCGATGCCTATACGACAGTAAATGTGGAGTCAGATATTCTACAGGACGAATTCTATAGTAAATACGGTTTCGTCTCCATTTTGACCTATTATATGATGCATCCGAACCAAGCTGGTCAAATGTTGAACTTGGCTGCACGCGACGGTTTCAGTATCCGACCTAACGCGATGGGGAATTATGAACGCTCTGTGGGCAAGCCTTTTGGAGCACAAACCGTGTTCTTCTCGGGTTACAGTTTGTTAAAGAAAGCCATTGCTCCTAAAACGTTTGGTTTTGTTTTATTATGGATTTTAACTATTCTCGGACTATATCTACCTTCATTTGTCACAGCTATTCGGTCACGATTATGGCGAAATGCAATCAGGTTGCCTCTGATTGTGATGCTAATAGGGATTGGGCTTTCCGGTATTTTTGTATCCATCATTGGTGCCGGGGATGCGGATCTTGCCAAACATGAGTTTTTATTCACATTAATTTTTGATTTAGTATCATTGATTACCATCATAGATCTCATTTCCAAGAGATTATGGAGCCAAGAAACTTGAGCCTTACTTGGTTGATATCGCGGGAGAGGGGGTATAGGTATGTTTAATCGATACAAAATGGGTACTTCTTTATTGCTATTAGTCAATCTACTGATCTTCATATGCTTTCCCCAAATAACTTCTGCCACTCAAGCGGAGACAACACCTGTGCTAGTTGTTTATGATAGCTTAGCAAATGGAACGCCCTTTGAAGGTAATATAGATGCTGTACAACGTATCCTTGCTTCGTTAAATGCCCAAGTAACGATAACTTCCTATGATAAATACGAAGCGGGCATGCTCGCCAAATTTAATAAAGTGATTAACATTAGTAATTTGGAAGATGTTTCTCATTCCCCTGAAATGTTTAAGCGTGATATGAAAGGCTACTTTGGGGATTATATGCATATAGGGTATCAACTCCCACCGTATGTTCAACAAGAAATGGGTATTGAGGTACAAAAGCAAGCTACAGACACATTAAAAATTTCAATTGGTCAATTCACTCAAGGATCTATAATTGCAAGCAATATCTCGTTTACAACAAAGTTCAACGGGACCTCCTATGGTACTATTTTTTCTGAAAACGGGAAAGCAAGCTATCCATATGGGGTCATTCATGGCAAAAATGCGTATATCCCATACATGCTAAAAGGGAATTTAAGCGAGTTGGCCGCTTCCTTCGTGTTGAAGGATTGGTTACATGTGACTAGTACTGGTAAGAACTTTGTTTTACTAAATGAAATCTACCCATTCTCAGATTTGGATTTACTTAACGAAGCTGCAGATCGTTTATATAGTGCTGGCATACCTTTCATTGCAAGTGTGCAACCTGTTTTTAGTAATTTCCAATTCCCCGCAATGCAGCGATATTTGGAGACACTTAAGCATATTCAGTCTCGCAATGGAAGTATCGTGGTGAATGCACCCGTAGTTGCTTCTACAATTAGTCCAGACATCGCAGGTTTAAAAGCACAATTGAGTTCTTTTCTTGATGCCTTAGCTGAATATGAGATTGTTCCACTTGGTATAGGTTCCGAATTATATTGGACTTATGATCAGCATTATTCGGAGTATGGCTTGTCGATCTTTGATTCAGGCATACTTTATGATAATCGAAACATCAGATACCATACGCAAAGAAATAATTCGAGTGTGTTCCATTCCGCGATGTATACAATCAATGGGAAGGATTTAAACAAATATATAAATTCAAATAAATCACTTAATCCCCTACCTATGAATACCGCATTTGTTTATCCATTTCCAATAAATCGCCAAGAAATGGAAGCAACACTGGACACTTTATTAAAAAGTTGGACGACATTTGCCGATTATAAGAATGAAGAGCATAGTGTGCGTACGGAAAAGAACGAATTAACCTCACATCGTGGTCACTTGCAAATCAATGGACAACCTATTGCCTTAAACAATACGATAGCTGAGATCGACTCTGATCACACCTATGTGCAAGAAGTGAAGAAGAGCTTTACGACCTTATTTTCGGTGCAAAATAATATCTTCATTGTACTCATCGTAACGACGCTTCTTATTTTTATGGTATTTCTCATCATTGGGTATCGCCTGTACAAACGAAAATTCACCCATCAGGAGAGGTCATTATGACAGTTGCAGATATTTTGATGCTAATTTCCGTCTTCTGTATTTGGTCACTGTTATTGGTTAATGTTGTTCTAATCGTAGCAGGCTACTTGTACTATATTCAAATTGAGAACAAACCGGTTGCACCTATCGAAGGTGAGCCTCCATTCGTTAGCATCATGGTACCGGCACACAATGAGGCAAAGGTCATAACGAAGACTGTGGAATCTTTGCTAGCGCTATCATATCCTCATAATCGTTATGAGATTATCGTCATCAATGACAATTCCTCCGATAATAGCAGTGTCCTATTAGGAAATCTCCAAACGAAGTACCCCGGGCGCAATTTGATCATCTTGAACACGGATAATGTTATAGGTGGAAAAGGGAAGTCTAATGCTTTGAATTTGGGATTTAAACTAAGCAAGGGAGAACTTATTGCCATCTATGATGCTGATAATACTCCTGAGAAAACCGCTTTGACGTATCTAGTTTCCGAAATTACGCATGATGCTAGTTTAGGAGCCGTAATCGGGAAATTTCGAACCCGCAATCGTGATGCAAGCCTCTTGACTCGTTTTATTAATGTTGAAACATTATCATTTCAATGGATGGCACAAGCGGGGAGATGGAAGTTATTCAAGCTGTGCACGATTCCAGGTACGAACTTTATTCTTCGGCGTTCGATCATCGAGCAAATGGGTGGTTGGGATGTGAAGGCAATTGCTGAGGATACAGAAATTAGTTTTCGCATTTACTTAATGGGATACAAGATTAAATTCCAACCTAAGTCAGTCACTTGGGAACAAGAGCCACAAACAGTCAAGGTATGGTTTAAGCAGCGAACGCGGTGGGCGAAGGGAAATATTTATGTCATTGTCAAAAACATCCCCTTATTATTCAAACGATCAGCTCGAAACATTCATTTTGATATTTTATACTATCTCTCCATATATGTGTTGTTGCTAACCTCGTTAGTCATGTCCGATTTACTTCTCATATTGCATGCTTTGGGTTATGTTAGTACAACCATTGCTAGTTTTAGCTCTTTCTTGTGGGGGCTTGCCATCATCTTATTTATTCTCGGGACATTCATTACGTTAGTAACAGAGAAGGGGGAAATGAAGCTTTCTAATGTTTGGATTATTATGCTCATGTACGTCTCTTACTGCCAGATGTGGATGGTTGTAGCGGCATATGGCATGTATGCATATTTAAAGGATTTGGTATTCAAGCGAGAAGCCAAATGGTATAAAACCGAAAGGTATTAGATTGGGGAGAATTTATGAAGCAACGATGGCTGTTGATTACGACCGTTTGTCTTTTATCCCTGTTTACTTCGTTAAGCTCAACAGCAGGGGCGGAAGAGCTTTCACCTACTGGGAATAAACAATACCAAACTAATTTTGCAGATACGTCATTACTTGGAGGCGTAACCTATACATCACAGTACTTTCAGATTGAGGATTATTGGAACGTAGCCAGTGTTGAAGTTCATCTCGATTATGAGATTTCACGCCTTCTGCAGAATGACCGATCAAGTGTAACGTTATCGATAAACGGAAAGCCGTTTCACTCATTTCGTCCGGTCATTCAAGAAACGAAACAACAGCAGTTGACCGTTCTTATTCCCGTTTCGTATCTCGTGAAAGACGTGAATACACTAACTCTTCAAGGAAATTTCGAAACAACCGCGCCGCTCGCTGTGAATGCTTGTTTACCGACAGCTACGCGTGATAATTGGTTGCAAATATCCAAAACCTCGCGTATTTCAGTGAATTACGCAAACTCGGCAATTCAAAAGAATATCCGAGATTTCAATGAGCATTTTATCGGGTTGGATACGATCAAAGAAGGTCTGAATGCGATCCTAGTTACAGAAGGGGAAAGTAACTTGGCTGTACTTGAAGCGGCTACCTACGCGCTTTCTGGATTCGCTAAGGTGAATCCTCTTTCGGATAAAGGGATTCCTATCGTCGCATACAGTGCGGATAGTATGAAAGCAAAGCAAGCCCTTATTCTCATCTCCTTCTATAACGATCTGCCTGAAGAAGTGAAGTCAACGATTCCAGCGGATGATCTGGATAATAAAGCATACATTAAGTTGGTCACCTTTGCGGGAAAACCGACGTTAGTGGTCACTTCTTTGGATACCGCTTTACTAGTGAAAGCAGGACGATTAATAGGTAATCAGTCGTTGCTCAGTCAGCTTGACACGGATACGAAGGTAGTCGATGCCACAACAGAGGTAGAATCCCCTACGGTTAGTATTAGCCGAAACATAACGTTAACGGAAACAGGCGATAAGATCGTCGGTGACCGTCATCGTGAGAAATTTTATTTCGTTTCACTTCCAGGTAACCGTTCGATCGCGGATGCGAGCAAGTTGAGTATTAAGTATCGATACGCGAAAAATTTAGATTTCGATCGTTCGATGGTTACAATCCTAATCAATGATACACCAATTGGCAGCAAGCGCTTGTCTACGGAGCTCGCAGACAATGATCACATTGATATTGCAATCCCCAAAACATTGAATATTAACGGGAATTTCACCGTGAAAGTTGCTTTTGATTTGGAACTCAAAAATGCAGGCTGTATTGAGAATCAGGATCAAATGCCATGGGCGTTTGTAGATAAGGATTCCATGTTACAGCTGAATACCAAAGATAAAGCGGATATGTTGTTTAACAATTACCCTTATCCCTTTCTGAGAGATGGCAGCTACAATCAGTTGGCAGTCGTTCTGCCCAAAGAGCATGATACATACGTATACCAAACGATTTCGAACATTTTTAATTTGTTAGGGCGTTACGCGCAGACCAATACGGGGGAAGTGCTTTTTTACCAAGATAATGTTGCGGCTTCACAACTGAAGAACCGCGAGATCATTGCGATCGGTAGTTATCAGAATAATCAAGTTATCCGTACGAATAATGACAAGCTATATTTTCAATATGATAAAAGTGGAACAGGCTTCGTCTCCAATGAAAAAATGAGTATCGAAGCTAACTACGGCACTCGCATAGGCTCGCTGCAATTGATTGATTCACCATATGGGAATGGCTTCGGGCTGCTAGCCGTCACAGGGGCCAGTTCAGAGTACGCTTATCTGGCCTCTAAACTTATCGGATCAGAAGGTACGCTGTGGAAAGTATTCGGCGATGGAGCTGTTACGGACATTGACGGGCAAATTAATGCGTTTCGATTTAAAAAAATAACGACGACTGAGCCATCTACGGTATTGAGCGATGTCATGAATCGCAAGGATGTTCTGGGTTTCATGATTGCTGTTGTCCTTGTTGCCTTATTGGTTATTCTCTCGCTTATCCTGCTAATTCGTAAATACCGAAAGAAGCGGAGGGATCGCGGATGAGGCGTTTACAAAGCAATATGGTTTCGGATGGCGCATTTATTTTCCTGATTATTGTCTGTTTCGTTTGTATCGTGTTTACCGCGGGAAACCCCAATCTTTATATCCAAAATATTATTTTCTTGAACCTTGCGTTACTAATTGCGATCGTCACCTACTTTACAAACGTTACAACGGGATTGATTTTGAATATCCTATTCATCTTCGGTTACGGCACATTTACGCTGTATCAAACGGTGGTTGTGGGCGGAGTAGTTGGAGCTCAGAACTATTTTTGGCTCATCATGACGCCACTATTTACGATCTCAACATGGCTGCTTACTTATGGGAATCGCCAGCTTCAGTTGGAAAATGAGCAACTGCAGAAGGCTAACAAATCGCTCGCAACAGTAGATGCCAAAACAAGCTTAAAGAATACGTTTTCGTTTCAATCCGATGCAACGATTTTCATGGCGCTGTCGGTTCGTTATCACATCCCATTAACACTTCTGGTTTTCAGTGTGAAATACTGGGATGAAATTCGGCGTATTATCGGAGAAGAACAACTGATGGAGGCTGTACTTGATCTATCACAAATGAGTCAGACCAGCATCCGTACGAATGATTCGCTTTATTTGCTCAATAAGGAAAATCCAATGTGGGGCATGCTGTTATTCACCGATCGACCGGGCGCTTCTATCGTAATTGATCGATTGAGAAATAGTGTGGAGGAGCGAAACAGGGACGAGTACAGGGAGAAATACCGAGTCGAGCTTATCTTGAAGATGGGCGCGATTGAATATGATGCTAAGGAAGTTCCGAACCCGTTGGAGTTTATTACGCTGGCGAAGAAACAATTGGAATTTGATGTCTAAATTTAAGGTACAGATCTCAGTTATTGAGGATCTGTACCTTTTTTGATCATGATTAACAAGTCTAAAGTATGCAAATACTACTTGAGAACTATTAGCATAATTGGAAGGGAGGATATGATTTGTCTATCTTGGCCAGTCTGAAATATCATTTTGAACAAGACAGGGAGTATATTTCACGCAAACTATGGATAGGCAGTGATCCTCTAACCTTTCTAGGATTAAGGACGCTCGTTAATTTCCCGAGATCACTTACCATGGTGCGTGAACAGCTACATACAGTTGATGATATAGATCAACCAATAGAAGATAGGCTGAGTGGGCTTGGTCACAATGTATCCACTTGCACACTGGACGAGCTCATCTCAGAAATATTAGATGGCATGCTTATTGCCATTCATGAGCCATCTGGTACTTATATTAGCATCATACCGGTTGCACAACCGCTCAATCGTTCAGTAACAGTGCCATTAACTGAAAATGTAGTTAGAGGGTCAAGCAGCGCTTTTAACGAGGATATCGAGCTCAATGTCGGCCTGCTTCGAAAGCATATAAATTCAAGTGATTTGCAGATTGCGACGTATAGATTTGGGGAAGTATCCAAAAATTGCGTGGTTTTATCCTATTTGAATACAAAGATTGATCCTACACTTCTAAGATCTATCATCAAAGCAATCGAAACGAATTTGCATTTAGATGTTAGCAATGTACAAGAACTATCGAAAATGTTTGGGTTTTCAAACTTTACACTGGTAACACGTTACAATACAACGGAACTGCCACAGAGTGCAGCACGAGCTTTAAAAAATGGAAAAGCGGTTCTTTTCATCGAACGGTTGCCTTTCGCATTAGTACTCCCCAGTCTTGTTTCGGATTTGTTCGTGACAGCAGATGATGCCAATCATCCGTATGTGTTTGCTGCGGCCCTTAGCTTCATCCGTATCGTAGGTGCGCTGATCACGCTAATTATCCCAGGTTTATATGTGGCCTTAGTTTCTGTGAATCCGGATGTGTTGAGGTTTGAGCTGGCGCACTCAATCGCGAAGAGTAGAATAGATGTACCCTATCCTGCGATTGTAGAGACCTTAATATTGTTGTTTGTATTGGAATTGACATTAGAAGCCATCGTCCGACTTCCTCCGAGTATAGGACCTACAATAACTATGGTAGGGGGGATCGTGCTAGGACAAGCTGTCGTATCGGCGAAATTAGTCAGCAGTTTACTCATCATTGTATTGGCTGCTACGACTATTTCAAGTGCAACCGTTGTCGGCTATCAAAATGCGCTCACGATACGATTGTTTAAATATGTCTTATTGATCCTTTCCGCAATCTTTGGCGTCCTCGGTCTTTTATTCGGGATTGTCATTATCTGCTCCTATTTAGCAGGCGTCAAATCACTTGGAGTTCCATATTTGCAATTGAAAAATCCAGAAGGTGAATGACATGATTAGAAACTTACAAGTTGTAGTTATCTACATCATAACCCATTTAGGGTTGATATTCTTTATGTATCCGACGGATATCTTAGCGAGTACACGTGAAGCCTATTGGATACCTGTAGGTTTAGGTTATTTAATCCATATTACCGTCATTTTTATTTATCTGAAGGGGCTTAGTTATTTTAACAATCAGAATATCGTTCAAGTACTGATCAACAAGAATAAACTAATCATGTGGTTAACGCTTCTTCCGGTTTTTCTCTATCTTTCAATGATTACCATAATTACAGTGAGGGCTTATGCCGAAATCATTTCGATTGTTTTTCTAGCAGACACTCCAATCTGGATTCTTATGTGTATGTTGCTTGGGATTCCCGCATTTATGGTCATCCATGGTGGAGTAAGATCACTATTAAGAGCGGGACTTCTTTTAGCTGTCCTATTTCTTCCTCCCATGCTATTTGTCATGTTCGCATCTCTTCAAAGCATCGATTTGAACTATGCACTCCCACTGATCCCCAAGGATCGTTCCAAACTATTCGCATTTCTCACCGATTTTTCCTATTATAAAAGCTTGTTTGCATTCGCGGGAGGATTTTTATTTCTGGGCTTTATTCCTTCTTATATCACGTATAAACCCAAAACCATTTACTTGAGCAGCATTATCGTTTTCATTTTTTTCCTGCTTTCGGTTTATATTCCTATTGTGACATTAGGGGAAGAAACCGCCCGTCAGCTGGCATTTCCCTTCATTTTCACGATTGATACGATAGAAATCAACTGGCTCATGTTTGATAGGATTACGATTTTTTTCCTGCTGAGTCAAATTGCGTTTGTCCTTCTTTTTATCGCAATGACCCTCTGGCAGATCGCATGCTTAATCAGGTCTCAATCAAAAAAAATGAAAAATCAGTATCTTATTTCTGCCATTTCAATTGTCGTGTTCCTGATATGCTTATTCATTCCTGACTGGGGTCATGTTGAATTGCTCCTGAAGTGGAATTCATTTCTTCGATTGTATGTTGCAATAGTTGTTCCGACTGTCATTTTCATAGCAGGGTATCAACATCAAAAACATGTCAGAGAGAGTTGAAGTGAAGAATATGCTGAAATGGATTGTTGCAACACTCTTACTTTTTATTCTCAGCGGCTGTTGGGATAACAAGGATATCAATCATCGTTCTTTACCGATCGCTATGGGGGTTTCATACAATCAAGGGCAATATACGGTATATCTCGATATTCCAAAAGTAAGTGAAACAGACAAGATACAAGTCGTTTCAGAGAGTGGCGACACAATCAATGATATCATTGACAAAATTAGTATGAATATGGAAAGCGAAATTGATCTGCTTCATTTGAAAATCATCCTTGTCGATAAAGAGTTTGCCAAACACGGTTTAAATGACGGTGTGTCAAGTCTTATTCGTTCTAGACATGTCTCCCCGAAAACACTGTTCGTTATCTGTGATGAATCGCCAGATCGTTTTTTTGAAAAAATGGACAAAAATTCAAATGATGGAACTCTAATTTATGACTTTTTTCAGCGCAATAGTGGGTTGAGTCCTGAAATTGCTTACACGCAAACGTGGAAAATTTTCAGGAGCATCCATTCCTTTACGAACGATGTGGTTATCCCTATTATTAAATCAGGAAATACAACGGCGATTAAAAGCACAGGCTCAGCCATCATGAAGAATGGCAAAATGGTAGGGCGACTCAATAATGAAGAAACCTTACTCATCAATGTATTTAATGGGAAGGAAACGCAGGGGAAAATCGAAGTGATGGGAAAGGGTACAATTCAAATTGTAAGTAACCATCTGAAGCATAGAAGTTATTTGGTTAATAACCAAGCTCTATTGAAAAGTAAGCTAAGCTTAAAAGTAATCTTATTGGATACGAAAGGTAATCCTTCGCTAGATTCCATCAAGTCAGATCTGAACAAGCTGGTTCTGGAACGGTTCGAGCATTTATTTGAAAAAATTAAGCTAGGCGGAGCAGATGTTCTGGGAGTTGGACAACATTTTCGGAATGAATTGACACGAACCCAACTGGAAGAATGGCATGCCGAGTATTTTAAAAATTTGAAAATCGATTTGCAAGTCTCAACCACGATTCGAAACACGGGGAATTTGAAGGATACTTAAACTAATAACGGTAAATAAACACGGGGGCCGCGAATTTATTCGCAGCTTCTATTTTTGTTTCCAATTCCTATGGTAAACTTAACCTATCATCCACAGATTCCTACTACACGCGGATATGGTTGTTTATCTTACTAATACCGTCGCCTAGGATTTCTTCCTTGAGCGAATAAACATCTGATGATAGGATGAATAGGAGAGCAATTGGAAGGAGTGATCACCATATGAAGCAGGTTATTGAAATGAACAATATAGGTTGGTGTAGGGACAACAAAATCATCCTGGATGATATGAATTGGCAGGTTGCCAAAGGCGAGCATTGGGCCATACTTGGACTAAACGGTTCAGGTAAAACAACTCTCCTGAATATGATTAATGGCTACATTTGGCCAACAACGGGGCAATTGTCTGTCTTGGGGCATCCTTTTGGCAGCGTAGATATAAGAGAATTACGCAAATCTATCGGTTGGGTCAGTTCCTCCTTGCAGGAAAAGTTGTACGCTTCAGATAAAACACAGCATGTAGTTATCAGTGGGAAACATGCATCTATTGGGCTGTATGATAAGCCGAGTGAGGAAGATTTCGAACGTGCAAGGGGATTTATGCAGCGGCTGTCTTGCCTGCATTTGTATGATCGCACTTATCAATCCTGCTCACAAGGAGAGAAGCAAAAGCTGCTCATTGCTAGAGCATTAATGGCATCACCAAAGTTGCTTATTTTGGATGAGGCTACGAACGGTCTGGATTTTCTATCCAGAGAAGCCTTATTATCCAGTATTAACGAGCTGGCCGTGGTGTCGGATGCACCAACGCTAATATTTGTCACCCATCATATTGAGGAGATTCTTCCAGTGTTTGGTCAAACTTTACTCATTCGCCGTGGTGGTGTGTTTGCCAAAGGAGACACAAGCGAAGTGCTGACAAGTGACAGTTTGTCTTCCTTCTTTGAGACCCCAGTAGAAGTGAAATGGCAAAATCAACGTGCCTGGATTTCGATTCCGTAGACGAGCATGGGGAATGATCTCAACTGCTAAATTATTAAGTAACTAGTTTTTATCACTATGCTAAACTGAGCCTATAACATCAATATTATCCAACAAATAAGGAGGTGGTCCCCCATGACAACTCACAACAAACCCAATAGACTAACCAAGGAAAAGTCACCTTACTTGTTACAACACGCATATAACCCGGTCGACTGGTTCCCTTGGTCAGAGGAAGCTTTTGAAAAAGCGAAGCAGGAAAATAAGCCTGTTTTCTTGTCTATTGGGTATAGCACTTGTCACTGGTGCCATGTCATGGCACACGAATCGTTCGAAGACCAAACCATAGCCAATATGTTAAACAAAGATTTCATCTCGATCAAAGTTGACCGGGAAGAGCGTCCTGATATTGATCACATCTATATGGCGGTTTGTCAGGCGATGACTGGACAAGGTGGTTGGCCGCTGACGGTGTTCCTAACTCCTGAGAAGAAGCCATTCTTTACAGGGACCTATTTTCCACGCAGCCGTAAATATAATCGAGCAGGCATGGTTGAGATCATCGCACAGCTTGCCAGCAAGTGGAGGGAGGACTCTGAGCGAGTTCGCGAGCTTGGTGAGCAAGTGACTACGGAAACGACACAACGGTTGCTAGAGAATCAAACTGGCGGCACGCTGTCAGAGGAAACGCTACATGAGGCATTCCGCTTATATGCGTCTAATTTTGATGCTGAACATGGTGGGTTTGGTACGTTTCCGAAGTTTCCAACCTCCCATAATTTATCATTCCTACTCAGGTATTATAAGAAAACGGGGAATGAGCAGGCACTTGAAATGGTTGAAAAAACGCTAGACGCTATGCACCGTGGAGGTATGTATGATCATATTGGGTTCGGTTTCGCCAGATATTCTGTTGATGCCCAGTGGTTAGTGCCGCATTTCGAGAAAATGCTGTATGATAACGCTCTGCTGGTGATGACGTATATTGAGGCTTATCAAGTGACTGGGAAAGATCAATACGCTGAGGTGGCCGAGCAAATTATTACCTATGTTCTACGTGATATGACAGATGAAGGCGGCGCTTTCTATTCCGCGGAGGATGCTGATTCGGAAGGCGTGGAAGGTAAGTTCTACGTTTGGACGATGGATGAAGTTGAGGACGTACTCGGCATTGACGAGGGAGATCTCTATAGTGAGATCTATGGTTTGACGGAGTCGGGGAATTTTGAGGGTAAAAATATCCCGAATCTACGCGACACGACGCTGGCGTCTGTGGCAAGGCGGAAGCAAATCCCTCTGGATGAGCTGAAGCTGCGGTTGGAGGCTGCTCGCGTCAAGCTGTTTGCGCATCGCGAACAGCGGATTCATCCGGGCAAGGATGATAAAATTCTGACCGCGTGGAACGGTCTGATGATCGCTGCGCTGTCCAAGGCGGCACGCGCTTTGGACAAGCCAACGTACGCGGCCGCCGCGACGAAGGCTGCGGACTTCTTGCTTCGCGAGCTCCGCCGCGAAGATGGGCGCTTGCTCGCTCGCTATCGCGATGGCGAAGCGGCGTTCCTGGGCTACGTGGACGATTACGCGTTCCTCGTATGGGGACTGATCGAGCTGTACGAGACCACGTTCGAGCTGCGCTTTCTCCGTGAAGCGGTCCAGCTGAACGCAGAGATGCTTCGTCTCTTCGGAGACGAAGAGCGGGGCGGGCTCTTCTTCTACGGCAGCGATGCCGAGCAGCTGCTCACCCGCCCCAAAGAGATCTACGACGGCGCGATGCCGTCGGGGAATGGAGCAGCCGCGCTCAACATGCTGCGGCTGTCCAAACTGACCTACGACGCGAAGCTGTCGCAGGCAGCAGAAGAGCAGCTCCAGGCGTTCGCTGGAGCTGTTAGCAAGTACCCGCCGGGCCACGCGCTTACGCTGGCAGCGCTTGATTTCGCCTATGGCGCAGCCAGCGAAATCGTGATCGCCGGCGACCCGGCGAAGCCCCAGACACAGCACATGCTGCGCACGGTGCAGCGGCAGTACCTGCCGAATGCGCTGCTGGTGCTTCATCCGCCTGGATTCGCAGGCGAGGAGGTGCGCCAGCTAATTCCGCTGGTTCAAGATAAGCTGCCGCTCGGTGGCCGAGCAACAGCGTATGTGTGTGAGAACTTTGCATGTCAAGCACCGACACAAGATGTGGAGGACCTTGCAAATCTCTCCTAACTTGAGATTATCCCTACACGCAAAAATCTCTTTCACAATGACTGATAATAATTATCATTATTGGTTACAATAGTGTTAGAAACATAAAAGAGGCCCGAAGGCCTCTTCTTAAACAAAACTCATTAGTCCAACTCACCGTGTAATGGATGAACTAAACCTTGGATTCAAATGTTTTACAATCGGTTTCTTCCGAATTGCGCGCTTGATCACTACCGTGGTGGCTCACGATCGAAATCGAGCTAGCTTTGCATTTGTTTTCATTTGCCCAGTATTTGCAGGAATTCACTTCGCACATCACATCTTTTGCCATGTCTCTTTCACCTCCCTTACCTCATAGGGTGGGCGAAAGGGACCTCTTTTTATACATAGCGCTTAAAATAACTTGAATGAAGGGAACGTAGATCCCTTATTACATCAAAATCGAACGAATAGAGGATCCTCATTCCCTTTCATCGTTAGTTGATCGTTGTAAGTTAGCGCATTGATGTAGGAACAAATGAGACCCCAGTCCGAATATACTTGAAGTAGCGCATCAACGAACTTCAAGGGGATGAAGGTATGGCCGAGAAGAATGAGCTGCAAACCTGTGTCAGATGCAAATATGTTGCCGTGAAGGAAGACAGGTACTGTATACGGTGCGGGGCGCCGCTCAAAAACAAATGCACCAAAGAGAAATCACTTATGCACAAGGGGTGCTATAAGGTTAATAAGGCGGATGCCAAGTACTGCGCGGATTGCGGTACGGAGACAACGTTTAGCCAGTTGGGGCTCATCTAGACCAAGTGGGGGCTTATCCAATAAAAAAACCTGAGACAAGGACGAAGTCCTCAGCTCAGGTTTTTTGTCTTATTACCTATCAGGTTTTTGTCTTATTACCTATCAGGTCTTTTGTCTTATTATTTACTTCTTCTGCAAGACAGCCTGCCATAGATCCGGTGTATCATAACCTAAGCGCCAAGCTGCGATACCAGCGATATCATACTTCTTAGCGATATCCATACGAGCCGTGACGGTAGCTTGATTCTCCAACCAAAATACGAACGTGTAACCATTTTCTTTATACTCGACCTTATATTGCCCGAATTCGTTGTCCCAGGTTTGCGTAGTCGATTTGGAAGCCATAAGCGCAGGAATATCTTTCATGAGAACGGTGCGATTCCCGACTAAAGCTCCTTTGGCATCCAACTGCCATTCGCGTACATAATACGGGATGCCTAGAATGATTTTATCCCGCGGGATACCGTAGGAGAGGAACTCTTGAACGCCGCCATCAGCCCAAGGGATACCAGCAACTGAACCAGGTGAGGTGCTTCCTTTCCAGAACTGATCGTAGGCCATGATCACCATGTAATCGACAATGCCACCAAGCTTCTCATGATCAAAAGCGGAAAGATGATTCCATTTCACGCTACCGCGCGGCAAATCAATAGAAATGACTAAATTTTTTGCATGCGCAGCGGCTGTCAATTTTGAAATAAACGCAGTAAAGGCATTACGATCAGAACCCGCTAAGCTTTCGAAATCGACATTGATCCCTGGAACCCCCAATTGCACAGAGCGATTAATCAATGCCGTAATAAACTTGTCTTGCGCAGCACTGTTTGCAAGGAATTGTGTAGTTAAGGTAGAGCTGAATTGATTGCTAACCAATGGATATACGGTATAACCGCTTTTTTGCAGCCATTTGACCGTATCAGCATTCGATGTATCCTTCAAATTACCTGTGTTATCTGCCAACTCGAAATAAGAAGGAGAATCGACATCGAGTCCAATCGTATTTGATACATGAGCTTTAATGACCTCTGCACCTGAGCTGCCGTTCCAGCCCCAGACTTGCAGCTTTTTGAAATTATCCCAGAGTGTACGATTCTCCAACGTTTGAATGGAAGCATTACTGTACTGTTTCCCATAGGATAAGGCTTCTGGTAAGGTTCGGAACTCACCAATCAGATTTGTACTCTGGTACACTTGATAAGAGGCATAATTGTTCCAAATCTTACGGCCATCGCGGTAAATGGCACTGTGTCCCCATAGCTTTGCATAACTAATCGCTTCATCTATGGATGTGAATTCCTGAAGAAAAACATCATTTTGAAAAACTTTGTATTGTTTAAGATTGCTGTAAACCGTTTGTTTGGAGTTCCTATTAACGACTGTGGAGTTTCCCCATTTGAGTGCTTCTTGAATCGCATCCTCTAAGGAGGCAAATCCCCAATTTGGAGCTGAAAACGTTCCTTGATAAACATTGTAGACTACGCTGCCCGCGCTGTTGGCCTCTTTAACGGCTTGGGGGATGTTATCCCATACCCATCCGTTGGAGTTCAAATCAATAATATGCGCATTGCCCCACTTTTTGGCTTCTGCAATGGCGTCAGTGAGACTCGTAAACCTCCACGAATCCTGCGTGATTTCATTTTGATAGAGTTGGTAACGCGCATAATTGTTCCACACCCAGCCCGTGGATTGTAAATCCCGCACACTTGCGTTTGTCCATTTCTTTGCTTCTGCGATGGCCTCATTCAGTGTGGCGAATTGCCACTCCGGGAGGGTAATATCTTGCTGATAAACCTGATAACGCGGGAGATTGCTCCAAACCCAAGTCCGCGTGCCTATTTCTTCTACGTGACTGTTGGAAAACCATTTGGCATATGCTTCTGCCTGTCCATAGGTTGCAAATTCCATAAGTACTTGGTTGTACTGGTAGACGCGGTATTTCGTCGTTTTGTCTATGCTGGAAGGACCATTGCTTGCTGCAAGAACTGTTGAAGGTAACGTCATGGAGAGAAGTAATGTACCGCTAAGTAACCATTTTCCGATTTTCATGCATTCGCCTCTTTCTAGTAAACTACTCTATTGGACGCATGAACTAGTAGATTGGTTGCGCTTCCGACTAGTTGGAAGTTCATGGATGACCGCGTGAAATTGGACGATGACCTGACTTTTTAGTAACATGAGAGATATTGATTTACCGTGATGAACTTAAGGTGAGGGGAATACAAATGACGCAATATCCAGAGGCATACACCGATTATTTATGTTACTTTCACGGAGCGCGGGATTATTTCGAATGTCATGAAGTGATGGAAGAGTATTGGAAAGAGCATCCCAAGGATCCAGCAAGATTAACGTATGTTGGGCTTATTCAAATCGCCGTGGGGATGTATCATAGCCGAAGAGGGAATTATGCGGGGGCTGTGAAAATGCTGCAAAGTGCAGCAAATAACCTCCAGTCGGAGGACGTTCGCACGTTGGGACTAGACGATGTGGAGCTGCAAGCGAGAATTGAGCAGGCTTGGCAAGCGATCGGAACCGGGAACTATCTCTTTGAAGATATGAATTTGCCTATATCTGATCCTGAGTTGTTGAATTTATGTTTAGAGTTATGTCAGCTCAAAGGGTGGAACTGGCAAACGCCAAGCCCGATGTCAGATGAGATGATTATTCACAAGCACACGCGAAGAGATCGGTCCGAAGTGATTGAAGAGCGAGCGAGACAACAAGTTATTCGAAAGGAATTAGGTGAAAACCGATGAATTCGGAAGGTAAAATTCTAGTCGTTGAAGATGAAACTAATATATCTGAGGTTGTTAAGTTATATTTGGAGCACTCGAATTATGAAGCCATACAATTGTTTCGCGGTGGTCATGTACTGAAGACCATCATGAACGAGAGGCCAAGCTTGGTGCTGCTTGACATTATGCTTCCAGATATTTCTGGCTACGAGTTGTGTGAGCAAATTCGAAAAATGGATGCGCCTTTTCATCATACACCGATTATTTTCTTAACGGCGAAAGGGGAGTCCTTGGACAAGCTGAGAGGTTTTAATTTGGGTGTAGACGATTATTTAGTGAAGCCCTTTGACCCGAACGAGCTCATTGCGCGGATTAAGGCCGTACTTCGGAGAACTATGCAACCGCCTGCTGATATGACGGGTCCGCAAAGCTCTCCTCGTAAATGGTTGGAAATGGGAAATATTATGATCGACTTAGAGCAGTATCGCGTTACGGTTGGCGGCAATCGTATTGAATTAACTCCTAAGGAGATTGAACTATTGTTTTTCTTAATGAGCAACCCGGGGCGTGTATTTACACGTGAAGATTTACTGGGGTATGTGTGGAATTTTGATTTTACGGGAGGCACACGTACCGTTGATGCGCATGTGAAGAACCTAAGGAAGAAGTTAGGCCAGCATGAGACTTGGAATATTCAAACCCTTTGGGGGATTGGGTACTCGTTTGAGGTTGTACAGCATGTTTAAGCGTTGGGTCATGGGGAAATACAATAGCTTATATATTAAAATTTTCCTCTCTTTTCTCGCGACCTGCGTGCTTTTTTTTATTGCGCTTTTCGTGTTTTGGAATTCTTATTTTACGGATCTTTTCTATAAGGATAAAATCGAACTTCTTGAAAAAAGAAATACAGAAATTATCCGATTATTGGATTCCGTTCAGGATGGCACGATTTCTACACGTGAGTTGAAATATACGGTTCGGATTTTAGCTAGAAGCATTAATGGACAAGTCTGGCTCGTAGATGACAAAGGAAACATAGCAAATGGTTCTTCAGATAGTGAAGGAAGAGCGATTCCGAAGCAGATGGACACTTTATTCATTGATGGTCTGCACGGACGTTCAGGACATAGCATGATAAGTCTAGAAACGCCGGATGGGAAACGAAATTTATTTGCCTACTATGCGCCCTATCAATTGAATGAACAACCGATGGTCATCATTCTTCATTTCCCTGCAGGTGATATTAGTGAGGTCATCTCTGCAGTGCGTCTTAACCTCTGGTTACCTTTGCTGTTTTCTCTCATCGCAGTTGGCATTATCCTGTTCGTAGTTTCCCGTAAACTTGCAGGGCCACTGCAACAAATGAATCGTGCAGCTTTAGAATTAGCTCATGGAGATTTCAAGACGCGTGTTCCTGTCAATTCACAGGATGAACTTGGGCAGCTGGCTAGAAGTTTTAACTTTATGGTGGAGCAGTTGGAGGAGTGGGAGGAGACGAGGCAGGAGTTTCTAGCTAATGTCTCTCATGAACTCAGATCACCTTTGACATCCTTACGTGGTTTCATCGTTGCCATGAATGATCATATTATCCCCCAAGAGAAATATCCGCATTATTTACATATTTGTGATCAAGAGGTACAGCGGCTGCAACGACTTGTCACAGATCTTCTGGACCTTGCTCAGATTCAAAATGGGGTGGATGTATTTCGATTACGTCCAGTTGACATTATCGAATTAGTTGAGGACTCACTCGAGTTATTGAAGCCTGCTATTGTGGAGAAGAACATTTCATTGCATCTCATTTTGCCTGACGAAAATACGGATGGTTGTTTCGTGCAATTAGACCCCGATCGATTTGCCCAAATCATTCGTAATTTAATGTATAATTCGTTGAAATTCACCCCTGAAGGGGGCACTTTAACTGTTGCATTAGAAGAGCATCAGAAAGAAGTCCATCTGTATATTAGAGATACAGGAACTGGGATGACGGAAAGTGAGTTATCACGAATCTGGGATCGATTCTATAAAGCGGACGAAGCTCGAACATCCGATTCGGATGCAATTTCGGGAACAGGGTTAGGACTGACCATTGTGAAACATCTGGTCACGGGAATGAAAGGCAAGGTTTCCGTTCGCTCCCGAATTGGGGAAGGTACGGAGTTTCGCATTGTTTTTCCAAGAAATCTTGAAATGTTCACAAAGTTGTCACAATAGTATCATACTTCATACACATTTTTCACCTATCCTTTTGCTGATGGATAGGTTTTTTTGTGGAGGTGTATATTGGATGAGCATTCGTACACGCAATATTTTGCTGTGTGTGATCCTCACGACCTTCTTGTTAGTCGGTTGTACCAAACAGGATATTGGACAAACCGAATCCTCTTCAACTGGGAACCCGACTATGCCTGCTTCCACCCAAGTCTCGCAAGAGCTCCCTATGGCTGAAGATGTACAGAATGCAACAGAACAGCGGCTGGTTATGCTATTTCAAGGGTTAATCGTGATGGATCGACAACCGTTATTAGCATTGACTGCAGAGCAATCTCGATCCATTTTGCCCATCGTACGCAAAAGTGAAGAAGAAGGCAGCATTGACGAATCCGAACGTAAAGCCGTCATCCAAGTGTTAACGAATGAACAGAAAGCTTATTTGGATGAACAATCGAAGCAATTGAAGCAACGTATCGCGGAACGAGTGAAAACTCACAGGGAAGCGTTAACGGCGGCGGAGAGGGAGCGATTTGTAAACGCTTTCGAAAAAAGGAGGAAGTCTGAGCAGCGGGTTGAAGCTGGTGTGACAGAGCAGGTAAACAATGTTGTGCCATCTCTGGACATACGAGGAATGGGGACCAGTGTTGAAAAGCAATTAATCGAATTGCTGATCTCGAAGTTGTAAGGTCATGTACAAGCGTACAAATGCTAAGGGGGAAGTAACAGAATGAAATTTTTTCGCAGTAAATGGTTCATTTTGATTGTGGCAATTCTCGTTTGCGCTGGTGGTTCCTATGCGTATCTAACGAAAGGGAAGAAATCGAAAGCAGCAGTGGCCAAAGAAGTTACGGTTGATGTTAAAAAAGGAAACATTCGCTCCTCCGTTTCGGGAACAGCTCAATTTGAGCCCAAAGATACCCAAACCATTTCGTCGACGGAAAATGCTAGCATCAAATCGATTAACCTGACACGTAATCAAGCGGTTAAAGCGGGCGATGTGCTTATCGAGTTGACAAGTTCAAACTTGGAAAACGATCTTCAAGATGCCAAGGTGACTTATGAGCAATTGGAGAAAGATTTGAATACGAAGCAGCAACAAAAAGGAATAACAGGCGTAACGGCACCAATTAGCGGGAAATTAACGTATGCCAATATTGATGTTGGTGCAACGATTAATAAATCAACGAAAATCGCCACGATTGGCGATGC
The DNA here is from genome assembly GCF_964253335.1 of Paenibacillus sp. LjRoot56. Taxonomy (NCBI): domain Bacteria; kingdom Bacillati; phylum Bacillota; class Bacilli; order Caryophanales; family Paenibacillaceae; genus Paenibacillus; species Paenibacillus sp. LjRoot56. The sequence continues at coordinate 667,014 of NZ_CAXURV020000004.1, read as the reverse complement.
AAGTACACTAACAGTAACCTTGCCATTTTTTGTGGAGGATGCTGCACAACTACATAAAGGCGATACCATTGACATAACGGTTGATGGTTTCATGATCACCAAAACAGGAACGATAGCGGCCATTTCCAAAGACCCGAAATCGGATGGTAAGGGTGGTAAGCTTGTCGATATCGATATTCAAATTAAGAATGATAATTCCATGGATGCAGGATTGAATGCAATGGGATCTGCAACGATTGGCGGACGTACGGTTGATTCGCAAGGGAAAGCCGCATTACAGTACGTACAAATTGCTACAGTACTTGCAGGTACGACGGGCAGTATTTCCACAATGCCTTTCAAAACAGGTGTAATTGTACACCAAGGTGATCTGCTTGCCTCCTTCCTAAATGATACCTTAGACGATGATATAACGACGGCGCAAGCTGCGCTAGAACGTCAGAAGTTGAAAGTGGATGCGGCACAAGATCGCGTTACAGCATTGAAAATTCTAGCTCCTTTCGATGGCGTATTCTCAACAGATTTCGTGAATAAAAAAGTGGATATTCTTAGCAACTTCAGACCGGGAACAAGGGTTACAAGCGGGACTCAGTTTGGTACTGTAGCAAGTTTTGCCAAAATGCAGCTTCCTGTGCAAGTGGATGAGCTTGATTTACCTAATATTAAAGTGGGGATGAAAGCGGAAATTAAGGTTGACTCTTTCCCTGGACGCACATTCCCAGCAGAAGTGACACAAGTTTCTACGGTTGGTACAACAACGAACGGTGTAACGTTCTACGATGTTATTTTAGCCACCGAAAATAAAGATAATGTGTTGAAATATGGGATGACGGCAACAGGTGAAATTTTGATTCAGGATAAAAAGGACGTGCTGTATATCCCGCCTGAAGCGCTTCAGCTGCAACGAGGTAAACGTGTTGTAACCGTGAAGAAAGCGGATGGAACATCTGAACCTGAACATGAAGTGAAAATTGGTATTCGTTCGACAACACAAATTGAGATCACGGATGGACTTAAGGAAGGCGATAAAGTCGTATTGCCTGCGGCTGTTAGAAGACAGCAAAATCTAAGTACAGATGAGATCAATCGCTTAAGACAGCAATTCCAGCAAGGCGGCGGAGCCGGTGGCTTTGGCGGTGGTGGAGCAGGTGGCTTCCAGCAAGGTGGAGCAGGTGGAGCTGGCGGAGCAGCAGGTGGTAATGCTGGAGGCGGAGCTGCACAGCGTACTACCGGTGGTGGTAATGCCGGTGGCGGTAACAGATAAGGCTGCCCTGAAAGGAGCTATTTCTTTGATGAATATCATTGAACTGAAAGATATAACGAAAACGTACAGACGCGGTGATGAAGATCTTCCCATTCTGCGTAACATATCGTTAACTGTTGCTGATGGAGATTTCGTTGCCATTATCGGTCCCAGTGGTTCCGGCAAGTCGACACTGATGAATACGATCGGCTTGTTGGATGTTCCTACATCAGGTAGCTATACCCTGGACGGCGTCGTTACTGAGCGTATGAGTGATAATGAACTGGCAGAGCTTAGAAATCAGAAGATTGGCTTTATTTTCCAACAATTTAATCTGCTTCCAAGACTAACCGCGATGGAAAACGTTGAGCTCCCGATGATCTATGCTGGCATTGCTAAGAAAGAGCGTAAGGAACGTGCGAATGCGATGTTGAAAATGCTGGGCATGGGAGAACGTGGTCATCACCGGCCAAGTGAGCTGTCAGGCGGTCAACAGCAGAGGGTAGCCATTGCACGTGCATTGGCGATCTCACCCTCGCTGATTTTGGCAGATGAGCCGACAGGTGCTTTGGACTCGCGTACAGGTGAGGAAGTGCTGGAGCTTATCCTGCAACTGAATGCACAAGGTAACACCATTGTTCTCATTACGCATGATCATCATATCGCGGATAATGCAAAGCGTGTCGTTGCCCTCCGCGACGGCGTCATCGTGGATGATTATCGGAATGACACGAAGAAGTCGCTAGTGCAGCAAGAGGTGAGTGTATGAAGGTAAGTGAACTGATCCGGATGTCGCTTCGGACGATCATTTCAAGTCCGCTGCGTACATTCCTGACCATGCTTGGCGTTATTATTGGCGTAAGCTCAGTTGTCACACTCGTTTCCATCGGACAAGGAACTTCGGAAGCTATTGCGAAGCAATACGAGAACATGGGAACGAATTTGCTCGTCGTAACGGCGACGGGGAATGGGCGTGCGACACAGCTCAGTTATGATGACTTAATGAATTTCGAGAATTTCCCAGAATTCAAATCCATTGCGCCAACGATGTCCAAGAATGGTTCTAATGTCAAATATGATCGCACGCAAGAAAAATATAACGTCCTTGGAACGAATGACCGCTATTTCGACATCATCAAAGCAACCATCGACAAGGGTCGAAATTTGTCGCCGACAGACCTTGAATTTCGTTCGAATGTAGCCATTCTGGGCAGTGAAGTCACGAAGAAATTTTTTGGGACATTGAATCCAGTTGGTGAAAATATCAACATTGATGGTGTTGTTTTCAACGTGATCGGTACACTTAAGGAAAAGGGATCCAATATTGGAGGAGCTTCTGTAGACAGCTCAGTTATCGTGCCGTTAGAATCTGCTAGACGTCAATTCAAGCTGGGTCAAATTCGAACAACGTATGTCGAAGCACCTACGAAGGATGATATTTACACAGCGCAAGAGACGATGAAGCAGTACCTGACGTATAAATTCAAGAGCGATACTGGATTTGTATTAACGAATCAGGACGAGTTGTTGAAAGCACGGACTGAAGCAACGAATACACTTACGAATCAATTAGTGGCGGTTGCCTTGATTTCCTTGCTCGTCGGTGGAATTGGAATCATGAATATTATGTTAGTTACAGTAAGTGAGCGAACACGTGAAATTGGGATTCGCAAATCAATTGGGGCTAAGCGTCGTAATATTTTGCTTCAATTCCTAGTGGAAGCGGTCGTTATTAGTGGTATGGGTGGTTTAATTGGACTGCTGCTAGGCATCGGATTCTCATATGCTTTACCATATTTTAGTCCGAAGCAGTCGACCAGTCTTTCCTTTAATGTAGGCCTTTATTCTTTCTTATTCTCTGTATTAGTCGGAGTGGTTTTCGGTTTATATCCGGCAAACAAAGCATCTAAACTGCGTCCGATCGACGCATTGCGTTCTGACTAAATGTAACTACAAGGAGGACTCCCAGTGATCCAACAACGTAAGATGAAACGACTGCTCAGCCGTTCGGCTTTATTGCTAACCGCTGCAAGCTTTTTAACACTTCCTTTGGCAACATCAGCTTTCGCTGGCAAGGAAGGTGTATTTCTCAGTGATTCCGTCTATTTTACTCTGGACAAAGTGTCGTTATCGGTTGGTGCCGAGGATGGTTCGCTTCGTTTCTCATTAGGCTTGAACAATCATAGTGATGGTATCGTCGATTTCAATAATTATGGCGTAAAAGTCATTGATGCCAATGGCATTACGTATACTGCGAAGCTCAATGAGAAGGTTGTTGCACGTGTGAAGGCAGGAGAAACGGGGACGTTTAAATTTACGTCAGAAGTTCCGAACAATCTGACACCTTCCGATTTGAAGGTTGATATTTTCCAATGGAATAATAATTCGACATCTGATATCGGTGCGCTTTCTGTCGAATCTGCGATGGTCGAAACAGGTCAAACGTTGGAACAACAAGCCGTTATTAACTTAAAAGAGATTGATACGACGCTCGCTGAAGAAACGTTAGTTACCGCTAAATTAGGAAAAAGCTATAAAGTGTACAAAGATGGCGTGTGGATGGTCTACACGGATCTGACTCTGTCTAACGAAAGCAGTGCCAGTGTGAAGCTGCCAGATGGACTAGAACTCAATTTCCAAGATAGCAAAGGGTTGACGTATGGCGCTCAGTTTGTAGCTAATGTAGGTGCCTTGCTTCCTGATCAGCCTGTGACAGCGACGCTTCAAGCAGCTGTTCCCGCTACACTGGATACGAGTAAATTATCATTGCTGTTCTCGCCTAAAGGAAAAGTGAAAACGACACTTCTGGGTACACTGAATGCAGCTAAAACCTTCTCAGTTGGCCGTCTCAGTGACAAAATTGCCTACCCGAATAAAGATGCGAGTGATGCTTTGAACGGGCTAGTTATGTCGACCTCATGGGCATCAGCTGTTCAGCAAACAGATGGGTTACATGTGCAAGCGAATGTGACATTGACGAACGAAAGTGATGGCATTGTTACAGTTCCTAACTTGACTGGAGAATTCCAGGCGAGTCGTAGTAATGTAGGTGTGACATCGAGCGATAATGCCGTTCGTTCTGCTTACTTATCTCCGAATGAGTCGACGACGTTCCATTTCCAAGGTGTTGTACCCGCTTCACTTAATGCAGAAGCGTTACAACTGGTCGTACTGGAGAAGCAAAGCGCGGCTGCCTCCACAACTACAGGAGCAAGCACAGGAACAGGAAATGGATCAGGAACAGGAACAGGTGCTGCAGGTAACACGGATAATTCGAAGCAAGTAGCATCGCTGCCCGTTTCCGTGACTTCACTTGCAGGTGCAGGTGTTGCTGGCGAAGCGACAACTTATGCTGCTGCGTCAGCGTATAAGATCGGTGAACCATTTAAGCTAGCCTCGACGAATAGCATGGATTCGAATATGGACATGTCGCTCGTTGAACTAGGAATGAGTGTGAACACAGACTTCGGGTATAAGACGGTAGTTGCGAAGTATAAACTAACGAATAAAAGCACGACAACATTGGCTTTGCCTGATTTCCAAACCGATCTGACGAATGAAGATGGCTACACCTATACAGGTGTGCGTCAAACCAATGTGGCCAAAAACATTGCACCAAACACGAGCTATGTGTTGAATTATTCTTACATGGTGCCAGATAGTGAGGATGCAGATAAACTTGCACTAAATCTCTATGATACGAACCGTTTGGCAGTTGGTTCATTTAAAACGGAAGTGCAGCCAATCCCAGAGACGGGACCAATCTCTGTGTATCCATTTACGATCGACTTCGACGATTACTCGCTTAGCGCTACGTATAGCAAAGATGGGTCCTATAGTTATCGTTTGCGATTAGATCTAGATGTTCAGCGCCAAGCACAAGTCATCACAGATGCGAATTTCTCTTCACTCGTTTTTGAGGTTGTAGATACCGAAGGACGCTTACTGAGCTCCAAACCAATGACCTTTACAGGTCAGCAAAGAATATTGTCTGGCGTTCAGTTCCTCGAATTTACCAATATTAGATCTGAGCAACTGAATACAGGCTCCTATTTCAACATTTATGAGGTTATCTCTACTCCGAATGGTGAAGCGAAACGCTTGATCCGTACGATTAAGCCATAACGACAAATAAAAAAGAGTAGGTCCAGTTAGAATTGGATCTACTCTTTTTCTTTTTTATTACACCTCTGATGCAGGCGGGTATGCCGCGTCAACGAGATCTAAACGACCTGTTTCTGGGTCGATGATCAGACCATGTACGGGTAAATTTTTGGGAAGTAAAGGATGATTCCGAATAATATTAACACTTTTCTCGATGCCATCGCGCACATGCTCGAAACCAGTGAGCCAGCGTTTTAGATCAATGCCAGCATGTCCCAATGTTTCAATGACATCGTCGGAGATGCCTCTTTTTTTTGCGTTGGCAATGACTGTTTCCGAGTTAAGTCCTGTCATACCACAATCATAGTGTCCAATGACGAATACTTCATCGGCATCCAGCTGGTAAACGGCGACGATAATACTACGCATTAAACTTCCGAAGGGGTGAGAGATAATGGCGCCAGCATTTTTAATGATTTTGGCATCTCCATTATGAAGATTCATCGCCTTTGGAAGTAATTCCACAAGTCGCGTATCCATACACGTGATGACAACCATTCGTTTGTCAGGAAATTTCGTAGTCAGAAACTCTTGATATTGCTTCGTTTCTACGAAATCCTTGTTGTAGCTTAAAATCTCATTAATTAAAGACATGGGTTTCCCTCCAGGTAAGTTGATGTGCTGCATGTCTATGTTTGTGCAGCTTTATCGTTTATCGACTAAGCTCATACCCGCATTGTAAATCTGATTATTACTCTTCAGTATATAGGATTTGTTGCCTTCATGGAAGTCGATTTTCATGTTGTCCTCGAAAAAGATCTCGTCCTTCGCTTTAAATATCAAAGGAAACGTATCGGTTACAGCGGAAATATCATCACCATTAGCCTCAGAAACCAACCATAGGGTAGGTACGCCATTCACGGAGCAGCCACAGCCTTCTGTATCAAAAACGAGCTTAATTAGGGTGTTATTTTGCTCCATCCAAGGCGTTAATCGTTGTTTAGCTGTATCGGTAAATGTAATGTTCATAAGGTCATCTCCTCACTTCGTTGCACAACAAACAGAATGTTGAATAAATGCTAGTCCTTATTCTACCACATTCAGATCGAAATTTGATTCTAACTCTCGTTGGAAGTATGATATTTATGAAACATTTGGGAGGAGATGAGCACATGAGTGTTAGTGTTGGTAATGCCAAATTGGCATCGTTCAAAGCTTATGTTCGTAAAATGAAGCAGTACGAAGAGGCGATCTCTTTGATCTATTGGGACATGTGGACAGGTGCTCCAAAAAAAGGGATCGAAACACGTTCTGAGGTTGTCGGTGAGCTCTCCACCGAGGTATTTCGAATGTCTACATCGGAAGAGATGGGCGACTATGTTAATTTCTTCATGCAGCCGGATGAGCTAGAGCAGTTAGATCCCATATCCCGCAAAATGGTGCAAGAATGCAAAAAAGAATACGATCGCAGCAAAAAAATTCCAGCTGACAAATATCAAGCTTATGTCGTGTTAACGTCTCAAGCAGAGTCCGCATGGGAAGGCGCGAAGCATAATTCGGATTGGGCGTCTTTTCAGCCATATTTGGAGAAAATCGTGGCGGCTACACAGGAGTTTATTGAGCTGTGGGGCTATGAAGGGCATAAATATAACACCTTGCTGGATATGTACGAGCCAGGGATGACCGTTGAAAAGCTGGATGAAGTATTCGGTACCCTTCGAGAAAAAGCTGTGCCACTCCTTGCAAAGATTAGTGCTTCAGCGAATCAGCCGAATCGTTCCTTCTTAGATCAACAGTTTGATATTGGGAAGCAGAAGCAATTCTCGCTTGCTATTTTGAAACAGATGCAATATGACTTCGACGCTGGCCGTCTAGACGAGACGGTACACCCATTTGCGACAGCGTTGAACCCAGGCGATGTGCGGATTACGACGCGTTACTTGCCAAATGACATCACATCAGCCCTATTCGGAACGATTCATGAAGGCGGACACGCGCTGTATGAGCAAAATATTTCTACTGACCTCGTAGGTACGAATCTCTGCTCTGGTACTTCGATGGGGATTCACGAGTCGCAGTCCCGCTTCTGGGAGAACGTCATTGGCCGCAGCAAACAGTTCTGGGATCGCTATTACGGTGAACTTCAGACGACCTTTAGCGGGCAAATCGATGAGGTTGGCGTAGACGATTTCTATCGTGCGATTAACCATATCGAGCCATCCTTGATCCGAATTGAAGCGGATGAGCTTACGTACAACTTACATATTATGATTCGCTATGAGCTGGAAAAAGGGCTATTCAGCGGCACGATCGCTGTAGCGGATTTACCTGCGGCGTGGAATGCCAAATACGAGGAGTATTTGGGAATTACGCCTCCGAACGACGGCGAAGGTGTCCTACAGGATGTACACTGGTCTGGCGGTGCGTTCGGTTATTTCCCATCGTATGCGCTTGGGAACATGTACGCGGCACAGTTCACGAACACGCTTCGCAAAGAACTGCCTAACTTTGATAGCTTAATTGCTGAAGGCAACCTAACACCGATCAAAGAGTGGTTGACAGAGAAGGTTTACCAGCATGGTAAACTGCTGACACCGAACGAAATCATTCAACAAGTAACGGGCGAGCCGTTGAATCCGGAGTATTTGGTCGCGTATCTGGAAGAGAAGTACTCCGAAATCTATGGCATTTAGTAATTACAGAGCTCAATGTTTTTATTCATAAGAGTGTGAGATAAAACAGCTTTTTCTGACGGTTTTTTCGTCGGGGGAAGCTGTTTTTTCGTGTCGCTACTTGTCTTTCATCTCTATCTTACGCTCAACGACCCACCAACTATCAACTATTGCTTCCTTCTATCCGAACATCAACAGTTACTCCCTCATTCAACTTCTCACTCATGATAAACTTTTCTTCCTTTCGAGTGGAGGATTGCGATATGCTCAAAACCTCATTCAATCCCTCGACATGTCTTCGTGCACACGCACAAACACCGCAGCATCTTCGTCATAAATCCCAAATTTATTCAACTCCATTAGCTTTTCTGGAAGAACCATTAACCGACGTCTGGGCTCCTGCATAGGATACATTACAATTCAAATCGGAGGGACGTCCTATGAACAATCGGAAAAGATGGGGATTCACATTATCCGTCGTTCTGCTCTTAAGCTTAATCGCTTCAGCGTGTGGAACCAAAACGGAAGAAACAACGAAGGTGCGCATTGGTGAGGTGACGCGTTCCTTGTTCTATGCACCGCAGTATGTTGCGCTATCACAGGGCTTTTTCAAAGATGAAGGGCTCGATGTAGAGCTGACAACAACACCTGGTGGAGACAAAACGATGACCGCGCTGCTCTCGAATGCGATTGATGTCGCACTCGTTGGGTCAGAAACATCGATTTACGTGTCACAACAAGGCTCGGATGATCCAGTTATTAATTTTGCACAATTGACCCAAACGGACGGCACTTTCCTAGTTGCTCGAACAAAAGTCGATAAGCTGGATTGGAATGCACTCAAAGGGAAAGTGTTCCTTGGTCAACGTAAAGGCGGCATGCCGCAAATGGCAGGAGAGTTCACGCTGAAGAAGCACAATATCGACCCGCAGAAGGATTTGCAGTTAATTCAAAACATTGATTTTGCGAATATCGTATCGGCATATGCTTCGGGAACTGGTGAATACGTACAGCTTTTCGAGCCGCAAGCATCGATCATTGAGAAAGAGGGCAAGGGTTATGTACTTGCATCCTTCGGAGTCGAAAGCGGACAGTTGCCTTATACCGTGTTTATGTCAAAGCAAAGCTTCATAAAAGCCAATCCGGCCACCATTCAGAAATTCACGAATGCGATTCAACGGGCGCAGTTATGGGTTGCCGCGAAGAGCGTAGATGAAATCACGGAAGCGGTATTGCCTTATTTTAAAGATATTGATGTAGCGATTGTGAAAAATGTTGTGAAACGATACAAAGATCAGGGCTCTTTCGCAACGGATGGCATTGTGGATGAGAAAGAATGGAATAACTTGCTTGACGTGATGACATCAGCTGGAGAGCTGAAAGAGAAAGTGGCATGGAGCAAACTGGTGAATAACACTTTTGCAGAAAAAGCGAAATCAACCGTTAAGAAATAATCTCATGTACGAACTACTCAACGCAGGATGAAGATAAGAGGAGGTTAGGTGCCATGGACACAGCTGTTCAGGTCGGAGATGTCACACAGGTTTACGTAACTGAGGAGCGGGCAACGCTTGCCTTACAAGGAATATCGTTTGACATAGCGAATGGCGAGTTCGTCAGTCTGATTGGACCTAGTGGTTGTGGCAAAACTACCCTCTTATCCATCATTGCGGGACTCCTTCCACCGACGTCAGGCCGGATAATCGTGGCAGGGCATCACGTACAGGGGCCATCGCCTAAAGTGGGTTACATGCTGCAGCAGGACTACTTATTTCCTTGGCGGACGATTGAAGCTAATGCTTGTATGGGACTGGAAATCGCAGGCATTCTGACGAAAGAGAAGAAGCAGGGGGCGCTTCACTTATTGGAGGAAATGGGTCTGCTAGCTTTCAAAGATTATTATCCTGCGCAGTTGTCTGGCGGGATGAGACAGCGTGTTGCACTTGTTCGAACATTGGCAACAGAACCTGAGCTGCTACTATTAGATGAGCCTTTCTCGGCACTGGATTATCAAACGAAGCTGCAGCTAGAAGATTTGGTTGTAGAGACGCTGCGCGCCAAGAAGAAAACAGCGATTCTGGTCACGCATGATATTTCAGAAGCGATTGCGATGAGTGATCGCATTATCGTACTGGCTCCGAATCCAGGGCGAATTCGCAGGTCCTTCCTAATGCCAGAGGTGGTAAGGGCAGCTGTGCCATTTGAAGCGAGAGAATTGCCTGAATTTCATGCATTATTTCGGCAAATTTGGCAGGAGTTTGGGGGTGTGCAGCATGGATAATCACGATAACCACCAGCGCATCCAAACCAATCAACAGGATGAGACATTAAAGCAGGACGTACATCAGCGTTTTCTGAAGGCGAGGAAGAGAGAGACGAAGTGGGTACGACTTTTTCAAGCGGCCATTTTACTTCTATTTTTATCCCTATGGGAGATTGCCTCACGTTTGAAGTGGATTGATGTCCTGCTTTTTAGTTATCCGACCAAGGTACTCGCACTACTCTGGGAGAAACTGCTAGACGGTACGCTGCTTCCACATGTAGCGGTCACAGTAGAGGAGACGATTATTGGATTTTTCTTGGGGACGATCATGGGTACAGCTTTAGCGGTTGTGATTTGGTGGTCGCCATTTCTGTCGCGTGTGCTGGATCCTTACATTGTCGTGCTGAATAGTATGCCTAAGGTTGCACTGGGTCCTTTATTTATTGTCGGATTTGGTCCTGGCTTGCTCTCGATTATCGCAACAACACTGTCGATCACGGTCATTATTACAACGCTTGTCGTTTATGGCAGCTTCAAGGAAGTGGATCATAACTACGTCAAGGTCGTAAAATTATTTGGAGGCAATCAGCGTAAGGTATTTCTCAAAGCGATCTTGCCATCCTCTTTTCCTGCTATCGTTTCTACGCTGAAAGTCAATGTAGGCTTGGCCTGGATCGGCGTCATCGTTGGCGAATTTTTAGTGTCCCAGAAGGGGCTGGGATACTTAATCATATATGGTTTTCAAGTTTTTAATTTCACCTTAGTGATATCTACCCTGTTCGTAATCGCAATCGTCGCAACGGTGATGTATCAGCTCGTAGCCAATTTAGAGAAAAAATTAACGAAGCATCGGTAATCAGGAAAGACTTGCCACAGCCCTATGCAAAATGAAATAATGAGCCCATAGAAAAACCTGTAAAAGAGGTGAAACACTATGGGCTTTCGTGTGCTCAAAACAGCCATTGCGGTCATAATCGCGATGTATCTGGCGTATATATTAGGGGTTCATACGCCTGGAGCAGCGGGGCTTCTTGCCATTCTGGGCATTGAAGTGACGAAGAAGAAAGGCATCCAAAGTGCCTTGCACCGTATCGCGGCATCCATTCTGGCACTACTCATCGGTTCGGTCTTATTTAACCTGCTTGGGTTCCATATTTGGGTCGTTAGTTTATTTATTCTTATCGTGTTTCCAGTTCTAGTTCGGCTCCGGATTACCGAAGGGGCTGTAACAGGCGCGGTCGTCATGCTGCATCTTTTTGCTTATGAATCAGCGGACTGGCCGACAGTATTTAATGAACTCATCTTGCTAGTTATTGGACTGGGTTCAGCTACTCTTATCAATATTGCTTATATGCCGAAGGCTGATGCCGCACTTATCGCTCATAAACAACAAATAGAGGGATTGTTTTCCGACATTTTTGTCAATATTGCGAAGCATCTTCGGGATAATACGGTGATTTGGGATGGGAAAGAGCTTCTCGAAGTCAGTGAGGAAATTGAACGCGGGGCAAGCTTGGCGAAACGGTCAATGGAGAATACGTTGTTGTTTGGTTGGGATCCTTACTGGCGCGTGTATTTCTACATGAGAGGCGAACAGCTGGAATCCATACATCGGATGATTGATCTCGTTGCCGGGGTGTATCAGACCTTGCCACAAGGAGAGTTGGTTGCTGCGATCTTCGAAGATATTAGCCAATCTGTGAAGGAAGACTATTATACAGGGGAAGCAGAGAAAGAATTACAAGAGCTGAATGCTCGTTACAAGGGAATGCCATTGCCCGAGACTCGAGAAGAATTCGAAGTGAGATCAGCGATTTTACAGCTTAACAGAGAGTTAATGCACTACTTAGGTATTGCCAAAAAGCAAAAAAAACACCGACCTGAAGCGGGTTGACTCTGACAGATATAAGTATTTTTGAATCTCAAAAATAATATAAAATAATTGTCACTCTAGACTACTGTCCTGCATACACTTGTAATGAATGATTGTATGGAGGAGGTTGAAAGGATGTCATTAGATAAAGATTTGCAATGCAGAGAGATCATTACAAAGGCTGTCTGCGGTAAAGGTCGCAAATTTTCTCATGTAAGTCATACCGTGACTCCGCCTTATTCTCCAACCAGTATTTTGGGCGCTTGGATTATTAATAACCAATTCGAGGCTGTCCATTCTGGAGAGGGCGTAGAGGTAGTTGGTACTTACGATATCAACATCTGGTATTCTTACGATCGTAACACCAAAACAGACGTAGCAAAAGAAACCGTATCGTATGTAGAAATCGTTGGACTAAGCTACTTGGACAAAAAACATAAGCCGACGACAGCCGAAGTATCAGCTGTCGCGACGCAAGAGCCGAACTGCGTAGAGGCCAGCATCTCTTCAAGCGGCGACAGCGTCATCATTCGGGTGGAACGCGAGTTTCAAGTTGAGCTCATTGCCGAAACGAAAGTCTGTGTAGTCGTTTGCACCAACGGCTGCAATGACTTCGACGACAAGCACGTGGATTTCGATGACAGTGGCGATGGTGATTTTGAGGATCTGGACGCCGATCTGCTCGAGGATGAACTGGATTAGGGGATCTTATACGCCATTATATGCGGGCTAAAGAGGTTCGGCAGAGGGCATTTGCCCTCTTTTTTGTTGTATTCGCACATTTGGGCATTCGCGTATATAAAGCGCCAGGAGCAGTGGTAATAGGTGAATAGGAGGTGTTAGAATGGAAACCTTCTTCCTGCACGCACAGGAGAAAGACGCAAAGGAGCTGGCCGAACGAATCCGTATTCCGAGTGGAACCAATCTTCCGGTGGATTGGCAAGGTCAGCTCATCATTCATTGGGGAGCTGCACATGATGAATATCCCCAGAAGCTTGCTCTGCAGCCCATTAAAGCGATCATGCGCGCTCAGAATCGAAGGAAGCGAGATGCGCTGTTACAACTTCACGGTATGAAAACGATCACCTCACAGTCAGTCTCCTCAAGAGGGAAAAGGGAACCCGTGCTTTTTACGCATAAATATAAAGTAGCTGTGTTTCATCTCCAAACACTTCTTATTTATGAGAAAAAGGAGACGGTCCTGCTTTCGGAGAAGTCCTTGCAGCATCAAAGACAAGTGAATGTGAATGCTGCTTACATAGAAGTGGGTCCAGCACAAATCAATTTCCACTCTCGGAGGGCGAGCCGAGAATCCGTCAAAGCGATCTATGCCCTTGGCTTAGATTATGGCCTCGTCACCATTGGCATCACGCCGACGGGGCATACACTCGTGCTGGATGTCGATCCCGTTCCGAAGCTGAACGGGAGATTGGTGCAGCTCTTCGCGCAAGCGATCGATCAATACGATCAATCACTTGCGAAAGAGCTGGAGCGCAAAGAGCGAGCAATGCTCGGCTGCGATCCGGAGTTCCTGCTCGTGAACCCGCAGGGCAAGGTCGTCTTCGCCGACCGCTTCCTAACCCGCGATGGCGCCGTAGGCAGCGATGCTATCGTGCTAAGCGGGCATCGCGTGATTCTGCCGCTGGCTGAGCTGCGCCCGCAGCCTAGCGTGGACCCGCTGCAGCTCGCAAAGAACGTGCGTGTAACCATGGGGCTTGCCGCACGGAAGATCACAGACCATAGCCTCGCCTGGTGCTCGGGTGGCATGCCCGTGCGCGGCTACCCGCTGGGCGGTCACCTGCATTTTAGCCGCTGCTGGATGAATGGGCATCTGCTGCGTGCGCTGGATAACTATCTCGCGCTGCCGCTGATCTTGATCGAGGATGAATCGACGCGTGGTCGGCGACCACGATATGGCTATCTTGGAGACTTCCGTAAGAAGTCGCATGGGGGGTTCGAGTACCGGACGTTGCCGAGTTGGCTGGCCTCTCCCGTCATCACTCGCGGTGTATTCGCATTGGCTGCGCTGATCGTGAATAACTACTTGCGATTAACGCGGAAGCCACTGCAAGAACCTGATATCCAAGCCGCGTATTACAGTGGTGATAAGCGAAGGCTAAAAGATGAAGTAGAGAAGCTATGGAAGGACTTGGAGCAACTCAAGGGGTATGAGGTCCATGCTGGATTGTTGGAAGGTCTTCGATCACAAATCACTTCCATGGTGTCGTGGAACGAAATGGCGGACATTCGGTTCGCTTGGAAAATTGCACCCGGGGTGCTGAAAGAAGCTTTTGATGAAGGAATCATGTTATAATAGATTATCTATCGCATCATAGAGTTAGGGATATTTACGAGATTAGTAGTAGTTGGAAATTGGTTGGAAAATGAATGGAATGTGAAGGCTGTACACGAATTTCGTTGTTCTGCTTGCTGGGCCATTATTGGGTATGCCGCAAGCAGAATGACTTCTATTAAGTTGTGTACGGATGAAAATAAGAATGATAGTTTCAAAGAGTTCACCTTAATAACGGAATAGGTTGGAGGAACACAAGTTGGCTACATATACGCCGATGATTCAGCAGTACTTAGCCGTGAAGGCACAAGTTCCAGATGCTTTTTTATTTTTTCGTCTGGGCGATTTTTATGAGATGTTTTTTGAAGATGCCATTAATGCGTCCCGCGAATTAGAGATTACGTTAACAGGCCGTGAAGGTGGCGGTGAAGAGAAAATCCCGATGTGTGGCGTCCCTCATCATGCGGCGGACAACTATATGTCCCGCTTAATTGAGAAAGGCTACAAAGTTGCCATCTGTGAACAGGTGGAAGATCCTGCTGAGGCCAAAGGCGTTGTACGCCGAGAAATCGTACGGATCGTTACGCCAGGTACAGTGATGGATAGCAAACTCCTTGGAGAATCCGTCAACAACTATATTGTATCTTTGGTCAACCAAGCGGATGGATATGCATTTACAGCCTGTGATATTTCAACAGGGGAGCTTTACACAACGAAACTGGCTAATTCCTGGGAGCTCGTCGTTGATGAGTTAAATGTCTATAATCCATCTGAAATTGTTACCAGTGAAGTGCTGCTGACAACGATTCGCGAGTCTGGTGCTGCGTGGGGCCGAAATATGGTGCTAACGGAGTGGAGCAGAGCGGATGAAACCTTGCTTGATGAGCATTTTGCAGAAGATGCCGCGTTATCAAATTTATCTAGCATCAGTCGACAAGGTGTTGCTACATTGCTTGCTTATTTAAAAGAAACGCAAAAAAGAGCACTAACGCATGTGAAGCACATTCGCATCTATGAACCTGATCAATTTATGACGATGGATCCGTTTACTCGTCGAAATTTAGAACTCGTTGAAACGGTTCGTGAGCGTGCGAAAAAAGGGTCGTTATTGTGGCTTTTGGACAAAACGGTAACTGCCATGGGTGCGCGAATGCTGCGCCGTTGGATCGAGAAGCCACTTATGAATGTGGCGCGGATTGAGGAACGATTAGAAGCTGTCAATCTGCTCTACAATCAATTGATTGTGCGAGAAGATGTGAAGCAAGCCCTGAAGGAAGTCTATGATTTGGAGCGTTTGGTCGCTCGAATCTCCTATGGCAATGCCAATGCTCGCGATATGATCGCGTTGAAGCACTCCTTGCAGCAAGTTCCGATGCTGCAGCAGTTATGTGCCACGTCGGGATCCGAAACGCTGCGGAAGCTCGTTGAGAATATGGACGTCTGTGATGATGTCATGTCCTGGATTGCCAATGCGATTGAGGACGAGCCACCTGTTTCTATTCGTGACGGAGGAATGATTCGCGAAGGCTACCAACCTTACCTAGATCAGCTTCGTGAAGCTAGCAAGAACGGGAAGCAATGGATTGCCGAGCTGGAGCGTCAAGAACGAGAAGCTACTGGCATTAAGTCGCTCAAAATCGGCTATAACAAAGTGTTCGGTTACTTTATCGAGGTCACGAAAGCCAACATGTCCGCCCTGCAGGAAGGGCGCTATGAGCGTAAACAAACGCTTGCGAATGCGGAGCGATATGTGACGCCAGAGCTCAAAGAGAAAGAAGCGCTTATTCTGGAAGCGCAGGATAAAATGATTGATCTGGAGTATGAGCTGTTCACGGAGCTGCGCGACCGGATTTCGAAGCATATCTCCAGATTGCAGAAGCTGGCGGAGGTTATTGCCACCGCCGATGTGTATCAATCGCTAGCGACGGTCAGCGCGGCGCATCACTTCCGCAAGCCGGAGATCGGCGAAGGCTTCGATCTTGAAATCGAAGACGGACGACACCCCGTGGTGGAGGCTGTCATCCAGGACGGCTCGTTCATCGCGAACGGGACGAGCCTGCTTCAAGAGCAGGGCCGCATTCTGCTCATTACCGGGCCGAACATGGCCGGTAAGAGTACGTATATGCGGCAAGTAGCCGTGATCTGCCTCATGGCGCAGATCGGCTGTTTCGTACCTGCAAGCTCCGCGCGCATTCCGGTCACGGACCGGATCTTCACGCGGATCGGAGCTGCAGATGATCTGATCGGCGGGCAGAGTACATTCATGGTCGAGATGATGGACATCCAGGTCATGACAGAGAAGGCGACGAGCAGAAGCCTTGTCATCATTGATGAGCTGGGCCGCGGCACCTCGACAGGGGAAGGCATGGCGATCGCTCAAGCGGTCATTGAATTCCTTCACGATCGGATCGGCTGCAAGACGCTCGTGTCGACGCATTTCCATGAGCTCGCCCATCTGGAAGAGAGCCTTGTGCATCTGCGCAATCACTGCATGGCCGTGAAAGAAAGCGGCAGGCAGGTGACCTTCCTGCGCAAGCTCATCCCTGGGGCAGCTAGCACGAGTTACGGCATCTACTGTGCCGAAATCGCCGGGCTGCCAGACGCGATCATTCAGCGCTCGTATGCGCTGCTGAATGGCTTTGAAGAGCGCGCGGCAGCGTCAGCTGTACCGAAAGCAGCAGCGACCGCTGCCGTTGCCACAATTGCACTTCCCGTGGCAACACCGATCCGGCAACTGTCCCTCTTCGAGGAGGACAGTCCAGCTGATGTTGCCGTCAAGAAGAAACCTGACGGCAAATCCCAACTGGTGCTTGACCAGTTGAAGGGCATTGATCTCATCAATATGACGCCACTACAGGCGCTCAATTTAGTCTATGAATGGAAGCAAAAACTGCAGTAAACCAAGGTTGCTTGTTTCAGTTATTTTTAATCGCACACTTCATAACTTGACTTTAGATCACTACTGGAACGGAGATATGTATATGAGTTTCTCACCCTTGAATAATAAAGCAGTTAAAGCAACTCTGGCACTCGCATCGGCTCTAGCCGTCGTTATGCCTGCAAGTGCCATGGCAGATGAGGATCTACAGACCGTTCTCGTACGAAAGACACTTGTCGAAAACCATGTGAGTGGCGTTTCCCTAGAGGCTTTGGCAAATCAGAACATTGAGCAGATGATTGCTGGTTTGAAAGATCCGTATACGGTACTCTTCACACCTCAGGATTACGGTCAATTCTCGAATAGCCTTGAAAATAGCTTTGAAGGCATAGGCTGTGTTATTGGTCTTGATGACCAAGGTGTATATGTGTCGAGAACAATCCCAGGTTCCCCGGCAGAATTAGCTGGGTTGCAGTCTGATGATTATATCAAAGTTGTGGATGGCATGGCTGCTTCGACAACTTCAATTGATGCTGTTCGGAGTAAAATTATTGGCGTCGCAGGTACCATAGTAAAGGTGACCGTACTTCGCGGGGATAAAGAAATAACGTTCGAACTTACTCGCCAAGCTGTAAATTCCCCGGAAGTGTACAGCAAAAGTTTTGCCAATGGCGTGGGTTACGTACAAATCACGGACTTTTCAGATGAAGCTGATGAAGAATTTGACAAACAACTAAGTGCGCTGCAAGCCAAAGGACTGAAGTCATTAATTCTAGATGTTCGTGATAATCCCGGTGGTTATCTAGAAACGGCTCGTAATATTGCCAAGCATTTTGTAAAAGATGGCGTCCTCATTCATACCCAGAACCGTGATGGTGTGGATGATCCTGTGACTTTTCAAGATGGAAGTCCGCTGGGGATTCCTGTTTATATTTTAGCGAATGAGAATAGTGCAAGTGCTTCAGAGGTACTTTCGGGTGCTTTACAGGACTACGGAGTTGCGAAAGTGATTGGTATGCAAACATTTGGTAAAGGGAGCGTTCAGCAGCTCTTTGAGCTTCCAGATCAAAGTGTTTTGAAGGTCACAGTCGAAGAATACTTAACACCCAAAATGCGAAAAGTGAACAAAGTAGGCATTACACCGGACTTGAAGGTTGATGGCGTTTCGGCACAGCTTATTACAGCACTTCATGAAACAGGTATTTCAGATATCCAAGTGTCGTTTACCAAACATAATGTTACGTATAACGGTGTTGACGTTGGGTATGGCTTCGGCAGCTTCAGTGAAAAAGGTAACTTCTATGCTTCGGCACGTGGGCTAGCTGCTCTTATCGGGGCCAAAATTACATGGAATGATCCGAATCGTACGGTAGATATCACGGATAGCAAGGGAACGCATGCGTTTGCCATTGAATCCGATAAGCTGATGCTTGTAAACGGTATGAGTTACGTCAATGTCGATGTATTTGATGATTATTTTCCACAGTTGAAGGTCATTCACCAAGGGGAGAACGTTTCTATACAGGCTACAAAGGGGAATTAAGACGATGGGAAAAATTCAGCTCTTAAGCGAGCATATTGCGAACCAAATTGCAGCAGGTGAAGTGGTGGAGCGGCCTTCATCGGTCGTGAAAGAGCTGGTTGAGAACTCGGTTGATGCGGGGAGTACCCGTGTTGACGTCACGATTGAAGAAGGTGGCTTAACCTTAATTCGGGTATCCGATAACGGCTCAGGCATGGCTCTTGAGGATTGTGAATTAGCTTTCCAGCGGCATGCTACGAGTAAAATTGCAACGAGCAAGGATCTGTTCTCGATCCGTACACTAGGCTTCCGAGGCGAAGCCTTGCCAAGTATTGCTTCTGTCTCCAGGCTTGAGTGTGTAACAAGTGCAACGAATGATGGGTTAGGACGTAAAATCACCATCGAAGGCGGCACGATTCGTGCTGTGGAAGAAACAGCCGCATCGCGAGGAACAGAAGTGACAGTACGTGATTTATTTTATAACACGCCTGCTAGATTGAAATATATGAAAACGATCCAGACGGAGCTTGGGCATATTTCCGATTATTTATATCGACTTTCGCTTGCTCATCCAGGCATTGCTTTCACCTTGAAGCATAATGGCAATGTATTGCTCCAAACGTTAGGCAATGGGGATCTACTCCAAGTCATTGCCGGCATATACGGCACGGCAATTGCCAAGCAAATGCTTCCACTCCAAGTGGAAAGCTTGGATTATACGATCTCGGGCTTCGTCGCCAAGCCCGAAATGACACGCGCGAATCGCGGTGGCATCTCGACCATCGTCAATGGTCGGTATGTGCGTAACTTCGCGCTGAATCAGGCCCTGCTGCAGGGGTATCACACCCTGCTGCCGATCAATCGCTTTCCCGTTGCTGCGCTGCACATCGGGATGGACCCTGCGCTCGTGGATGTCAACGTACATCCATCCAAGCTGGAGGTCCGCTTCAGTAAAGAAGCGGAGCTAACGGCACTGATCGAAGCCGAGGTGAAACGGCTATTCGGCAGACAAGTGCTGATTCCTACAGGAGTCAAATCGTCATCAGTGCCGAAAGGCGCTTACGTTCAGGAACAATTGGAACTCACACGTACCGTGGAGCCGCCAAAAGAAACTCGAAGTCCGTCGATGGAGCTCGATGCGGAATTTTACAAGGATCATAAAGATGCTGAGGATTTGAAAGATTCGAAGAGTTTGCATGCAAGGAATGGCTTGGAAGCATCGAATAGCTTGGATGGCTTAAATGGTTTGAAGGAATCAAGCTCTAACCAGAGGACGGATGACACCAAGTGGTTGCCACCTCAGATTAAAGAAACGGCTCCTGACTACCGTCAGGCAGCGCCATTTCCTTCCACGCCACCTTCGCAAAAGCAGCCGTCTGACGTGACTTATTCGAGAACTGTTCCACCTTCCGATAGTGGATTTGCGTCGAAAAAAACGACAGCAAATACTCAGAGCTACATGCCTGTACGTGATTCAGCATTTCGAAACACCTCCATTCAACAGCAACGTCGCACGAATGAGGCATTTATGGATTTGATGCCTTCGAGTGAGGATAGCGATGCACCTAAGCTCCCAACGTTTCCTCGTTTAGATCCGATTGGACAGATGCATGGCACCTATTTGATTGCGCAGAATGAAACCGGCTTGTACTTAATTGATCAGCATGCAGCACATGAACGCATCAATTATGAATATTTTTATGAGCATTTTGGCAATCCTGCTGAGGCGAGCCAAGAATTGCTCGTTCCGATTACGCTGGAATTTACTCCGTCTGAAGCGGGTGTTATTGCGGATAAGCTTGCCTTATTTGAACAAGTTGGCGTGTATATGGAAGCCTTTGGTGGTAACACGTTCCTTGTACGTGCGCATCCGCATTGGTTCCCATCAGGAGAAGAGAAGGGCATCGTCGAAGAGATGTGTGAGCTCATTATTGCTGATCGCAAAGCGTTGGATATCGCCAAACTGCGCGAGAAGGCAGCGATTATGTGCTCGTGTAAGGCTTCAATAAAGGCTAATCAAAGCCTCAGTATATTGGAGATGGAGACATTAATTGATCGTCTCGCGGGCTGTCGAAATCCCTATACGTGTCCGCACGGGCGACCGATCGTAGTAAGTTTTACAACCTATGAGTTAGAAAAAATGTTTAAGCGAGTGATGTAACCCTGTGTTAGTAACAACTTCGTATAACCCGTCTGCTGAATTGGTGGCGGAAGCCGCACGCTTATCCGTATTATATGGGGGCCGAAATGTGCCCCGGAAGAAGTATTCTTTGGAACTTCTTAGGAGAAATTATAAGGATAGTTCTGTTCTGCTTGTGACAAGGGAAGAGATCAGGTACTATGAAGAAGACCACCCTGCAGCTTTTTTTCATCCAAGTATGTCTCTCGTTCGTGTCAAACGGATGCAGAGGGGGGAGCCTGATTTACTCATTGAGGCATCAGGAGCAGTTTCCGGTGACCGTATTGTGGATTGTACAGCGGGGCTTGCGTCAGATGCCATCGTATTCTCCTATGTGGTCGGTATGGAAGGGCGTGTTACAGCGCTTGAGAGTGAGAAGATCCCAGCCATGCTGATTCAAGAAGGCTTGGTACAGTATCAATCAGAAATACTAGAATTGAATGCTGCAATGAGACGTATCGAGGTTAGGCACACGCATCACCTATCCTATTTGCAGCAGTTAGACTCGCAGAGTGTGGATGTGGTCTATTTTGATCCCATGTTTCGCAGTCCGATTGAGGAATCGCATGCGATATCCCCACTTCGGCATCGTGCGAACGATGAAGCCGTTAGCTTGGCTTCGATCGCTGAAGCAAGACGCGTTGCGCGCAAAAGTATTGTGCTTAAGGAAAACCGAGACAGTTCTGAGTTTGCTCGATTAGGGTTCGAGCATGTGTTACGTTCAACAACGAAAACAACGTATGGAGTGATTCGATTGTGTTAGCCCCATCAGCCAAGCCGAAATTACTCGTGCTACTTGGTCCCACCGCTGTTGGCAAGACCAAGCTCAGCTTGGAAATTGCTCAGCGCTTCGATTGTGAAATTATTTCTGGTGATTCGATGCAGGTGTATCGTGGTATGGACATCGGAACCGCCAAAGCGAGCGAGGCGGAGCAGCAAATCGTCCCGCATCATCTAATTGATATTCATGATCCATCGTATTCGTTTTCTGCAGCCGAGTTTCAAGAGCGAGTAAAAGGATTAATTCAAGACATCCACTCGCGCGGTAAGCTGCCTTTTATCGTAGGTGGCACAGGATTATATATCGAATCGGTTTGCTATGATTATCAATTCACGGATGTCAGCATGGATGAGGAATTCAGGCAATTGCAGGAAGAATTCGCAAACACGTATGGGGAAGAAGCCCTTCATGCCAAATTGCGGGAAATTGATCCCGAAAGTGCTAATCGTCTGCATGCGAATGACCGCAGGCGCGTCATTCGAGCACTTGAGATTTTCCATATATCTGGAGAAACTATGACTGCTCATTTGGCCTCCCAGAAAAAAGAATCTCCTTACGAACTATGTATCATTGGACTAACGATGGACCGAGCCCTGCTCTATCAGCGGATTGAAGAACGCATCGATGCGATGATTCAGGAAGGATTGGTCGAAGAAGTACAAGCGCTTCTGGCCGCTGGCACCCCAAAGTCAGCTATTTCCATGCAAGCTCTCGGTTACAAAGAGATCGTTAGTTATCTGGAGCATGAGCTCAGTTTCGAAGATGCTGTGATCCTGCTCAAGCGGGATACACGTCGATTTGCGAAGCGTCAATTGTCTTGGTTTCGGCACATGAAGGACATTGATTGGGTTGATGTGACAGATACAGCAAATTTTTCTGCCCATTTCGAAATGATTAGTGATATACTAGCAGGAAAGTTTGTACATAAAATAGAATATAATTAACAAATATCACCAATAGAAAATAGCGCCGTTTGGGCGAAAGTTTCATTCCATTAAGGGGGACATACTGATGAACCGATCCATTAATATTCAGGACAATTTTCTAAATCAGCTGCGTAAAGAAAGCATTCCCGTAACCGTTTATTTAACGAATGGCTTTCAAATTAGAGGACTTATTCGTGCATTTGATAACTTCACTATCATCATTGACAGCGAAGGCCGTCAACAAATGGTGTACAAGCATGCCATCTCTACCTTCACACCACAGCGTGCTGTTTCGTTAATGGCGGCTGCAGAAGCAACGGAATAATCTGTATATCGCTTCAATTTGCAACTTTTTAATGGACTGAAACGTCTAACCGAATAGAAACTTTTGGGAGCAACCTTGTATAAAGGTTGTTCTTTTGTTGAAATTTAGGCGATTTTTCATTGGGCTTGATAAATCGACTATCTATCTAGAGAGAAACGAAACGTAAGGGAGTTGGTGAATATGGATAAAAAACCTACGAGACATCCATCCACGCCGCAAACCAAGCCAAGGGAGTCCAAACCAAACCAGAATAAGGGCTCTAAGAAGAAAAAATTCAATGCACGCAAGCTCATTATGGGTTCCATCATTGCTGCAATTGTTGCTGTGATTTGCGCAACGGGGATTTATATTGTTGTCATCATGAGCGGCTTCAAAATCCTGGATGCAAATATTGATAAAATTATCTCCACAACAGAGTCGACCCTTATTTATGCGCAAGAAGAAGGTAAAGATAAGGATGGGAAAGATAAACCTGCCACTGAAATATCGAAAATCTATCGCGGTGAAAATCGGGAAAGTGTCAATATCAAAGACGTTCCGGAACGGCTGAAGCAAGCTTTTATCGCTACAGAGGATCGTCGTTTTAATGAACACTCAGGTGTCGACTTGAGAGCCATCGGGCGTGCGCTTGTCACGGATATTATTCATATGTCCGCAGTTGAAGGTGGAAGTACGATCACACAGCAGCTTGCCAAGAATGTGTTCCTAAGCTCGGAAAAGACAGCTTTCCGGAAGGGTACGGAAATGTCGATTGCGTTTGCGCTTGATGAGCGTTTTACGAAGGATGAGATTCTAGAGAAATATTTGAATCGTATTTTCTTCGGAAGCAATGCTTACGGCATTAAAGCGGCAGCCAAGGTGTACTTTAATAAATCGAATTTGAACGAGTTGGAAGTATGGGAGATGGCGACACTTGCCGCTCTACCCAAAGCACCTTCCCGCTACTCACCTTTAACCCATCCTGACTTATCGAAAGAACGTCGAGCAGTTGTTCTAAGACTGATGACGGATCAGGGTTATATTACGGAGGCTGAGCGCGCCAAAGCTGCTGATGTCGATTACGTACCGCCTGTATCGACAAGCACAGGAGGGACGAAAGAATATGCTTCGTTCGTGGACTATGTGGTTAATGAAGCGGAGGACATGTATGGTATTGAAGAAGATGAGCTGCTGACCAAAGGTTATCGAATTTACACAACGATGAATATTAAAGCTCAGCAAACTATCGAGCAAACCTACGCAGATCCGAGTTTTTTCCAGAAGGATGCAACCGATGGTCAGAAAATTCAGAGCGCCATGGTTATACTTGATAATAAAACCGGTGGTATCATGGGGTTAATCGGTGGCCGGGATTATAAAACCAAAGGGTTCAGTCGTGTGTATTCCAAAAGACAGCCAGGGTCGTCTTTTAAACCAATTGCTGTCTATGCCCCTGCTTTAGATAGTGGTAAATACACACCCTATTCGATGTTAGATGATACGCAGACGTCTTTCGGTTCGTACACACCACAAAACTATGATCGGCAAACACATGGTCAAGTTACTATGTTTGAAGCCGTCAAGAAATCCTACAATTTAGCACCTGTCTGGTTATTAAGTAAAATAGGTGTCGGAACGGGGACTGCATTTGCTAATAAACTAGGTACCACCTTAAATCCTCAGAAAGATCAGAATTTAGCTGTTGCGCTAGGTGGTCTGACGGATGGTGTCTCGCCATTGCAAATGGCTGGAGCCTATACAGCTTTTGCCAACCAAGGTTCGCAAAATAAAACACATGCGATTTTGCGCATCACTGACGCTCAAGGTAAAGAAGTTGCAGCATATAAGCCTGAGAAAAAGCAAGTTATGCAGCCAAGCACTTCCTACTATATGACCCTGCTGCTGCAAGGTGTTGTTGAGACGGGTGGTACGGGTGTGAAAGCGAAGTTCAATCGACCGGTTGCAGGGAAAACGGGTTCAACAGGACTTGATATTAAGGGCATTGAACAGTACGATCGAGATGTATGGTTTGTTGGCTATACGCCTGAATGGACTGCGGCTGTATGGGAAGGTTTCGATAAGGTCGATTCCAAACATTATGTGACGGTGGGTAGCGGCAGTACGGCTGCTATTTTCAAGACCGTCATGTCAAAAGCGCTAGACGGCAAGCCAATTACCAACTTCGTTAAGCCTGCCAATGTGGACGATTTGAAGGAACCGCCTAGTGGAATCTCAGATGTTACGGCCACTTATGTACCGGAGTCAAAGCGTGTTAAGATAGCATGGACCTCTCTCGGAGAGAAAGTTAGCTACGAAGTTTATCGTAAAAGCGCGACAGAGGCTGAAGCGAAAATGATTGTTCAAACACCTAAAGTGCTGGTCGAGGACACGACGATAAATAGTGGTGAAACTTACCAATATTATGTGGTACCTCTGGCGAACGAATCGAATACACCAGGTGCGAAGTCGAATATCGCTACTGTTGAAATTCCGAAGGATGATTCGCTTCCGAATGGCGGAATTTCGTCACCATCCCCATCGGTTTCGCCGTCACCATCGCCAGGTAATGGGGGGAATAATCCTAATCCATCCCCATCACCTAGTGGGAAGCCTAGCCCTTCGACAACCCCTGGGGCCACGATCAAACCTGGTACAGGAACGGAAACAGGGCCAAGCCCAACACCAACACCTAGCCCATCCATTAGTCCTAAGCCGAGTCCAACGCCGACGCCATTACCGGTGAATAAGCCGATTGACGAGAAACCGAAGAACGGCAACGGCAATTAACTAACATTGCGAGCATAATAAGGCCCTGAAGGGCCTAATAGCTCCAACGGGCCAAAGCGGACAAGCCGTTATGTCCGATAAGGGTTGGGCAAATATTTTCTTGCCCTAATGGCACGTACGTGCACGCATCATCAAACAATATCAAACTGGAGGTCCATTACATGAAACTAGCTACCAAATCCATGAAGTCCAAAATGCTAATCACCGCTTCCTTGCTTACTTTAACCCTGATCGCATCCGCTTGCGGCAATAAACCTACGGAAACAATTGGCGGCACGGCAACGCCTGGTTCTAGTACTTCTGCACCAACAACAACTGCACCAGCTTCATCTGCAACAGCAACACCGGCGGCATCGACATCCGCATCAGCTGGCAAGCAATGGAGCAAAGCCCCAGAAATGATGATTGATACGAACAAAACATATCAGGCTGAAGTAACAACGTCGAAAGGAACTTTTACAATCGACTTGTACGCCAAAGAGGCACCGAAAACGGTCAATAACTTCGTCTTTTTGTCCAAAGAAGGCTTCTATAACAATGTGACGTTTCACCGTATTATCAAAACCTTCATGATCCAAACGGGAGATCCGCAAGGGACAGGCAGAGGGGGTCCAGGTTATAAATTTGCTGACGAACTGAAAACAACGCATAAGTATGAACCAGGTACTGTGGCGATGGCTAACTCAGGTGCCAATACAAATGGCAGCCAATTCTTCATTTGTTCGGGTACGGATTGCGCGAATTTGAACAGTACGCCGAATTATTCGATTTTCGGAAAAGTCACAGCAGACAGTATGGCCACAATTTCGAAAATCGCAGAAACTCCAGTGGAAATGGGTGGAGAGTCCACCCCTAGTAAGCCAAAAGAGAAAGTAACGATTAACACCATTTTAATCAAAGAAAAATAAACTAACATAAACAACGCTTTCATAAAAGGATAGGAGTGGATCTCATGAAACAACCGTGCCTATTGTTCCATGGATTTACAGGTGGACCTTATGAGGTTGAGCCGTTAGCTCGGCATTTACGAGAGCGTGGTCAGCTGTGTGAGGTGCCAATCTTACCTTGGAATGGAGAATGCCGACATCAGCTTCACGCTTCGCGTTGGGAAGATTGGGTGCAGGCAGCCGAATGGCATGCGGCCAAAATGACAGAGACTTATGGCTCCTTTGATATGGTTGGATTTTCAATGGGAGGTCTATTGGCAGCCTACTTATCGGTTCGTTACCCTGTACGTAGACTCATACTGTTAAACACGGCGGTCATTTATGTGAGCCCAGGCCGGCTCTTGAACGTCCTTCGTGAGGAATGGAAGTATCAACGTAAAATTAGTTTAATCAAGGGGAAATCGACGCCATTGGTGGCGACCTGGCAGTTTACGAGGCTTGTCCGACATCTGAAACCGGAGCTCAGTCTAGTAAATAAGCCTACCCTTATTGCACAAGCGGAAAGAGACCAAGTCATTCATCCGCAGAGTGCGCGGTATATTTATAGCAAGCTTAGAGGGCAGCGAGAGCTTCACTGGCACGCTAAATCGGATCATTTAATCTGTTTGAGCGAGGACGCTCCAGCCTTATTTCGGCAGGTAAGTACATTTCTGGATAAGGAGTAGGAAGGATGCCGGCAAAGCCTAGCATGAACAAAAAACAACGCGCCATCGCACCTGCGCCAACGAAGAAGAAGGCAAGCACCTCGAAAGGGGAAACGCCATCTAGGTTGTACCGTATATTTGTAAGGACGTTTCAATTCGTTTTGATCTCCTTTGCCTTGCTGGTGAGTTGGGTTGTGTTTATCCAGTGGAAAGTACAGATAGGCCCAAATCAGTCGAGTTTGCCTAAGCAAGTTGATGTAGGCATTGTACTGGGAGCTTCGCTGCGTAATGATATTCCAAGTCCTGGGCTGCAAGAGCGACTGGATTTGGCTGTTGAGTTGTACAAGCAGGGGCGCTTCAAGCAACTTATTGTATCTGGTGGTTTGGATCATAATGGTTCTAAGTTGACTGAAGCTGAGGGCATGAGGGACTATTTGGTGAAGAATGGATTGCCGAAGTCAAGTATACTTATCGAGCCCAAGGCAACGAGTACCTATGAGAACTTACTGTTCAGTAAGCAGATTATGGATGAGAAGTCACTTGTTAGCGCAATTATCATCACGCATAAGTTTCATAGCTCTCGTTCACTTGATATTGCAGAAACGATTGGTTTCAAAGATCCGCGAGTCTCCGGGGCCAAGTCAGTGGTGCTTTTCATGCCTTATCATGATACAAGAGAAACGCTAGCCTATACGAATTGGTATTTAACCAAACTGCAATTGAAGCTCGGGCTCAAATGAATAAAAAGCATGACAGGGTAGCGGGGAAGGCCGCTCCTTGTCATGCTTTTTGTTCATTTATCCATTTACGATGGCTCCACCGTTGATATGTAGAATTTGCCCAGCCATGTAAGAGGAGTCTTCACTGGCTAAGAATACATAGCTTGGTGCCAATTCACTAGGCTGTCCGGCCCGTTTCATCGGTGTCGTAGAGCCGAAGACCTCAACTTCCTGCGCTGTAAATGTAGATGGAATTAACGGTGTCCAGATGGGACCAGGAGCAACACCGTTCACTCGAATGCCTTTGGCGTTCAACTGCAGGGAGAGCGAACGCGTGAAGGTGACAATTGCACCTTTCGTTGATGAATAATCAATTAATTGTTCGTGACCATGGTAAGCAGTAATTGAAGCGGTGTTTATAATCGCACTACCTGGCTTTAGATGAGGAAGGGCGGCTTGCGCCATATAAAAGTAGGAGAAAATATTCGTTCGGAACGTTCGTTCAAGCTGCGCTGACGTTATATCCGTTATACTTTTCTGCGGATGCTGCTCTGCGGCATTGTTAACAAGAATGTCTAGCTTACCGAACTCTTTGACGACTTGGTCAACGACTTGCTTGCAAAAGCTCTCTTCACCAATGTCGCCTGCAATGTGTAGGCACCTGCGACCCGCTTGTTCCACATGTCGGTGTGTTTCTTCAGCGTCCTTATGCTCATTCAGGTAGACGATTATGACATCGGCACCTTCTTTGGCATAAGCCACGGCAATAGCGCGCCCTATACCGCTGTCGCCTCCAGTGATGATGGCAACTTTATCCTTTAGTTTACCAGCTGGTTTGTAGTTCGCATTCTCAAATTCGGGAAGTGGCTTCATTTCTGATTCGATACCAGGTTGATGGTTCTGATGCTGTGATGGGAAAACGGGTTTTTCCTTGGTGGCTGTCATGTAATCGGCTCCTTTCATCCTAAGAAATTCTTAGTTAGGATGATACAAGAGCAGCCAAATCATACTTCACTCGGTAATGATAGCCATATTTCATTTTATATCCTAGTTTTTCGTATAACGTAACTGCGGGCACATTGTTTGCGATCACTTGCAAATATTGCTGCGTCGCGCCTTGTGTGATGCTCCAAATCGTCATTGCATGAAGAATGGCATAGCCGTATCCCTTGCCGCGGTGTTCTTCGTGTACGATCACATTAACGAAGCCAGCCCATTCTCCTTCAACGATGGCTGTGCCAAGTGCGACAGTCTGACCTTGGTCTTTCAATGTAAAGAAGGCTTTCGATGCTGGCATTCGCTCACTTAAACCTTGATAAAAGCCCCGTCGTTCCTCAGGGTACTGCTCTAAGAAAAGGAAGGCATCTAGCCACTCGCTCGTAACGGATTGTGTAATTACTAATTCAAGATCCAGTGCTGAAGGATATTGCTTCTTTATGCGTTCTTCAGCGTGAGAAGCCACTTGCTGGCAATCAGCTGTCATCATATAACAAGGAGTATCTAATTCGTAACCCTGGTCTTGGAGCAAGCTGTCTAATTGATCAGGAGAGGCAGAACTAACATGAAAAATAGCAGGTAACCCATGACTATGGTAAAATTGTTCAACATGCGATAACCAATTGTCATCACGAGGGTATGACCCAATAGCGAAAACGCTGTTTGCTCTTTTCGTTATCCCGTTTGATGCTCGAATGAGCCAATGATCTACCATAGCATTACTTTCCGCTGGCCAAGTATTTGCAGCAATACGATCAAGGTATTCGAAAAAATATGGTTCTGTTTGCATGAAATTGCCTCCATCCTCAAAAGTTATTACATAAATATACAATTTAGTGTATAAAAATTCAATTGAAAAATTAATAATTTATCAATGTGTATTTGGGGAGGAAGAATACGATGCAACTACGATTGCGAACAGCCACATGGGAGGACTATGATGCTGTGAATACAATCATTCGTGAAGGTCAGGAAGAACATGCCGAGGCATTGCCAGATCGATTTGCCAAACTTGATCATGTTGTTGCGATGGGCTGGTATCGAAGCTTCTCGGATCGGGAGGACAAAGAGATTATTGTGGCAGAGATTGGACGGGAGGTAGTCGGTGTCGCGATGTTAGAGATGAAGCAAAGTCCAAACTATGAAGCGCTTGTGCCGCGTAAATATGCTTATTTAAATGAACTTGCCGTTGCCTCCGTACATCAACGTCAAGGAATTGGCAAGAGACTTTATCAGGCTGCTGCTGAATGGGCACGAGCACGCGAAGCCGAATCACTCGAGTTAAATGTTTGGGAATTTAATGAGCGTGCATTGCTTTTCTATGCATCTCTTGGCATGCTGACGTTAAACCGCACCCTTACGACAAATTTAGTGAAATAGAAGGAGATTACGTATGCTTTTTATAGATAATGAAGGAATCACAGATCCGAGAATCAATCTAGCCATTGAAGAGTTCGCCTTGCGTAAGCTCCCAGCTGGGGAGAGTTATTTACTCTTTTATATAAACGAACCTTCAATTATTATTGGCAAAAACCAAAATACACTAGAAGAAATTAATCCCGAGTATGTGAAAGCGAATAACCTGCATGTGGTTCGTCGATTGTCTGGTGGTGGTGCGGTCTATCATGATCTGGGGAACTTGAATTTCAGCTTCATCACCCAAGATGACGGCAATTCGTTCCATAATTTTCAGAAGTTTACGGCGCCAGTTGTTCAAGCGTTGCATTCACTTGGAGTTCAAGCTGAATTAACAGGGCGCAATGATATCCAAGTTGGTGAACGCAAAATTTCAGGCAATGCGCAATTTTCAACCAAGGGAAGAATGTTCAGTCATGGGACGCTTTTATTCGATTCGGAGATAGAGAATGTCGTTTCGGCACTTCGCGTTGATCCCGATAAAATCCAATCCAAAGGTATTAAGTCGATCCGTAGTCGGGTCGCGAATATTGTGGAGTTTCTGAAAGAACCAATTGCGATGGCAGAGTTTCGATCTAAGCTGCTTAGTTCTATTTTCGGAGTCAATGCTGAGCACGTACCTAGCTATAAGCTAACAGAGGAAGATTGGACAGAGATTCATCAGATATCGGAAGAGCGGTATCAGAACTGGGATTGGAATTATGGGAAATCACCTAAGAGCACCATTCAGCATGCCAAAAGAATGGAAGGTGTTGGTAGAGTAGATATTCGCTTAAATATCGAAGAAGGACATTTGCAGCATGTTAAAATATTTGGTGATTTCTTCGGTGCCTATGATGTCGCTGAACTAGAACATAAGCTGGTTGGCACGCGGTATGAGGAAAGTGCGGTTCGTGAACGATTGGCAGATGTGGAACTGAAACGCTACTTCGGTGCTCTGGATAAGGAGACATTCGTGGCCTTACTTATGCTGACTTAAGCGCCATTGATGTTAATAAACAAAGACTATTGGTTTCTGGCAGAGGCTGCGGTCTAAAATGGCGTTTACAAGCGTAGGATGGTGGATACGCACTAATAAACCATCAAGTAAACGAGGTGATCCTCATGAGTGGTAGAAGCTTGCCATCCAGACAAATCAACATCGTTTTACGGCAGCCGGAACCTGGCAGTCAGCGGCGAACTGTTGAGGGATCAGGTGGGCAGTCAGGCGCTTCACCCCTTGCCGACGCCGAGCCGATGATCTCTGGCAAAAGGACGCCAATGGAGGGTCCGCTATCGGATGTTTTCAAAGAGCTGAATGGACTGATTGGCTTAGAAAATGTCAAAGAGCTGGTGCATGAAATTTATGCGCTGCTGCAGATCTCTCAATTTCGAGTTGAAGCCGGACTTATGAGCAATGCTCATGTGTACCATATGATTTTCAAGGGCAGCCCTGGAACTGGGAAGACGACAGTAGCACGATTGTTAGGTCGTATGTTTCATGCCATGGGTGTACTGAGTAAAGGGCATTTCATTGAAGTGGAGCGTGCAGACCTCGTAGGTGAATACATTGGGCATACCGCACTAAAAACGCGTGAACTCATGAAAAAAGCGATGGGCGGCGTCCTATTTATTGATGAAGCATATAGCTTGGCACGTGGCGGTGAGAAGGATTTTGGCAAGGAATCGATTGATGCGCTGGTCAAAGGAATGGAAGATAAGAAAAATGATTTCATCCTCATCCTAGCGGGATATAGTGAAGAAATGGAGCAATTCTTAGCAACGAACCCTGGACTTCCTTCACGGTTTCCGATTCAAATTGATTTCGAGGATTATGCCATTGATCAATTGATCCAAATTACGGAGTTGATGGCGAAGGAACGGGAATATGTCCTGCTGCCACAAACATTAGCGAAGCTAAAGCAACACCTAGCCGAGGAGAAGGCGATGACTTGGCGTTCTTTCAGTAATGCGAGGTATGTTCGGAATATTTTGGAGAAAGCGATGCGGCATCAAGCCGTACGATTGTTAAGTCAATATGTGAACGCACCATCCAAACTTGAGTTGATGTCGATTCGTCCGGAAGATGTGAAATTTAAATGACAGATCAAAGAGCCAATTAACTTATTTAAGTTAATTGGCTTTTTTTTTATGGGAAAGTAATTGACAGTTTAGAGGATCAGAGTAAAATATACAGAGTAATTATTTTGCTGATAATGATTATCAATATTGTTTCTAAATAAATGTTGGAGCGTGTAATGTTCACCACTCCAAAGGAGTTGTCATGTATGCGGAAAGTTGTTTTAGTCAGTTGGATCGCTCTTCTATTGTTTCTATCAGTACCATTGATCGCCAGTGCCAAGCCTCAGGATGATCTGGCCAAAGAAGATGCAGGCATCGTAAGCGCAATTCAAGCCGCAGAAAGCGGAAATATCGAGCAAGCGACGAAATTGTTCGAAGCTTTTCAAATCAATTGGCTGACTTATGAAGATGGAGTTAAAGAGATCTCGTTAGCAGCTTATCAGAAAATCGAAGGCGCAATGGGTGAAGCATCACTGCAAACGATGAAGCAGCCTGTCGATGCTCTGAAACTTGCGGCCAAATTGAAGGATCTACATAAGTTGAACTCTTCTTTCATAGAAGGAGATCTCACTGCATTCGGGTCTTCCGCGAAGAGTGATAGTAAAGTAACCGTTACATCACTAGTAACTTTGTTGGAGAAAGCATCAAATCAAGTGAAGGAGAAGGATATAGAGGGAGCTTCCGAGAGTATTCAAACGCTTCGCAACTCCTGGTTGCTTATTGAGGGAATTGTATTGACACAGTCCTCAGCCGTTTATACCTCCATGGAGCGAGACATGGTAACAGCTTACGCTCAGCTTTCCGCTAGTCCGCCTCAAACAGAGGAAGCCGCTGTGACGATTTCTCGGATGCATGCTGATTTACAACCGTTAGCGTCGAAGACAAGCTACACGATGCTTGATGCTACAACGATAATCCTTCGTGAAGGGCTCGAAGCCTTACTCGTTATTATTGCATTACTTGGGTTTCTTAAGAAAGCAGGTCATGAGGACAAGAAAAGATGGATTTGGTTCGGTGTTTATGGTGGACTCGTTGTCAGCTTGGCGCTGGGCATTGTGGTTCAACAGTTATTCTCGGCCAGTGCTTTTGGGAATAACAATTTTCTGATTGCCGGGTGTACAGGAGTTTTTGCAGCTCTGATGCTCCTGTATATGAGCTATTGGCTGCATAGCAAGGCAAGTATTTCGAATTGGCAATCTTATATTCGTAATCAAAGTGTCAAAGCATTAGCAACTGGAAGTCTAGCTTCGCTTAGCTTACTTGCCTTTCTTGCTGTGTTCCGTGAAGGGACAGAGACGGTCTTATTTATGATCGGGATGGCTTCCTCAATTTCATTGGCTTCGCTGCTTGGCGGAATTGGGATTGGTGTAGGTCTGCTGCTCATTATTGCCTTTCTAATTCTGAAGATCGGACTGCGTATCCCGATGCGTCCCTTTTTCTTGATATCAAGTGTTTTTGTTTTCTACTTATGCTTTAAATTTGCCGGGATGGGCGTTCATGGACTTCAGTTAGCCGGATATTTGCCAGCGACAACAGCCAATTGGCTGCCTAGCTGGGATGCCGTTGCGCTATATCCTACGTTAGAGAGCGCAATTCCACAGTTCCTCTTGTTGCTTCTGGCGCTCATAGCCGTGGTAAGAGACCGTCTTAAAAGCATGTCTAACAGACATATGCCAATAAATAATAAATCCTAATTCAAAGAAAAGTGGAGGGTTCATCCCATGAAAAAAAGTCAACAACTTCTTATGTTAGCAGCTGCAACAACACTTGTTCTCGCAGGTTGTGGGAAATCAGAGCCAACCGAAGTTGCGAAAGTCCCACTCAAAGACGGGTCCGCGAAACTAGTTACAAGTATTGATAGTTTGAAAGGTCAATTAGACACTTCAAAAGTGAAGGATGCTAAGAAATGGGCAGACCAGCTCGAAGATCAATGGGCGAGCTTTGAAGATGAAGTAAAACCGAAATATCCGGAATTGTATTTTAAAATAGAGAAATTTTTGACACCATTACAAGCTGCCTTGAAAGAAGATAAGCTAGATTTACCAACATTGACTGCCTTGAACACGAATTTAAAAGCGGCGTTGACGGAGCTGACAACTTCTTTTGCAGAGAACAAAGGTGCAGTTAATAAAGACGTCATTGAAGCTTCTACAGCGCTTAAGGATGCCGCCAAAGCTTACAATAAATATGTGCAAGACCAAGGTAACCAACTGGTGACATTGCTCGATCAACTGAACACAGCCATTAAAAGTGGTGATATGAAAAAAGCGACAGAAGCATATGGACTAGCACGTATGCCGTATGAGAGAATTGAGCCAATCATCGAAACGTTCAGTGAGCTGGACGGTGTGATGGATGCGCGCGTTGATGATTTCAAAAATGAGAAGGATCCTGCTTTTACAGGGTATCACCGAATCGAATACTTATTGTTTGTGAAGAAAAACATCAAGGATGCTGAGCCTTTTGCGGCGCGTTTGCTTGAAGATGGTAAGAAAATGCAACAAGCGATAGCGGCTACAACGATAGCACCTACTGATTTTATCGCTGGTGTCGGGGAATTAATGGAGGAAGCGCAATCCAGCAAAATTACAGGTGAAGAAGAACGTTGGAGCGGTGCGACAGTGCCGGTGATCCGTGCAAATGTAGAAGGCGCTCAAGCAATCTACGATCTAGTTAAATCTGAATTGAAGAACAAAGATGCGGCTTTGGATGAGAAAATTAGCAAGAGCCTAGCGACAGTTATCGAAACCATGAACACACTTTCACCGGTTGGCCCAACTTGGAATGATTTCAGTAAACTCGAACAAGCCAAACAAGTTGATTTGAAAAATAAATTAGAAGCATTGGCTGAACCGCTTGTGAAAATGCCGGGGACGCTAAGCAAATAGAGGAATGGGGTTAAGCGGTATGTCTGACAAAATGAATCGTCGTGCCTTTTTGGGGATGACCGCTGCGGGTGCGGCGGGCGTTGTTTTGGGAGATTTGCTGGGGAAAGTGCAAGCCGCGCATCCAACGAATAAAGCTGCCGCTACTGTAGCCAATGAGACGCTGGATTTCTATGGCACCCATCAAACAGGTGTTGTCACACCCCAGCAAAATTTTGCGAATGTGGCGGCTTTCGATGTAACAACTAGCGATGCGAAAGAGCTGCAAGCACTATTGAAGCAGTGGACGGAGATAGCAGCAGCTCTGATGGCGGGTAAACCGCTGGCTGTTGAGCCTCAGGACGCGGCTTTTCCTCCGACGGATACAGGCGAGCAGCTCGGGCTTGATACAGGTAAATTAACCCTTACATTTGCTGTAGGTGCCTCTCTTTTTGAAAAGGAAGGTGTTGACCGTTTCGGGCTTCGTTCACGTAAACCGGATGGCCTGACCGAGATGCCGATCTTTCATAAAGATTCACTTCAAGAACAGTTGACTCATGGGGACATCGTGGTTCAAGCTTGTGCAGACGATCCGATCATCTGTTTCCATGCGATTCGCAACTTAACCAAAGCTGCTAGAGGCGTTGCACACTTGCGTTGGCAGCAAACAGGTCAACTAGGAGTGAAGGCGCAAGGGACGAAACGGAATTTATTTGGTTTTAAAGATGGTACGGCTAATCCTGCGTTACAAGATGAGTCTTTTATGAAAAATAACGTTTGGATTGATGCTAGCGATAGGGAAAGCACACCGTGGTTAGCAGGCGGTACCTATATGGTTGTTCGTCGCATTCAAATGCGGATCGAAACATGGGATCAACAAACCTACTCGGATCAAGAAGAGATCATTGGTCGTCAAAAGGTATCTGGAGCACCCATGGACGGCAAAGCTGAATTCGATACGCCGCAGTTTGCCGCAGATGCCGAGGGCAAGGTGACGGCTTTGGACTCGCATATACGGTTATCTAACCCACGAAGTGGTGAAAATTCTGAGCGTGAACGTATTTTGCGGCGCGGTTATAATTTCATGGAAAATCTGGACAGCGTAGGTCGTATCAATGCCGGATTGTTGTTTGTGTGCTTTAATCGGAATATCCAAACGCAGTTCGAATCGATCCAGAAACGCTTAACGAATCCTAAGATGCCGGATCAAATGCTGGCCTATACGGATACGACTGGCGGCGGTTATTTTGCTGTATTGCCTGGTGTTTCTTCGAAAGGCTCGTACTTAGGGCAGACATTGTTTGAGTGAAATAAAGAAGCAGGAGCAGGGTTGTTCCGCGAGTAGAGCGATCTACTTGTGTGACTGGCCCTGTTTTTTGTTGGCAAGACCGCTATAATTGAATTTTCCTGTGTCTCAAATTGACTTTCCTAATCATTTCCTCCACAATGATGAAGGAATAGGCCAATTAGGCCTTATTTCAGTCATTTTAAGCATTATGCGGTAAGTAAAGGAGACGACTATGAAAACAACTTCACATATGGTAGAAAAAGAAATCGACGACAGAGCGGTGCTCGTCAGTTTGATTACACAGAAGCAGAAGAAAAATGAGCTGCTGGCAGAATATTCGTTGCAAGAACTTGTGAAACTGGCAGAAACGGCTGGCGTTCAAGTGCTGGACACGATGACACAGAACAAAGAAGCTAAGGATACCAAGTGGTTTATTGGGAAAGGGAAAGTCGAAGAGTTAAAGCTGATGTTGGAAGAGCTGGGTGGTAATACGGCGATCTTCGATCAGGAATTGTCAGGTGCACAAGTTCGTAACTTAGAAGCAGCACTTGATGTGAAAATTATCGATCGTACTCAGCTCATATTGGATATTTTCGCACAGCGTGCCAAAACACGTGAAGGAATTATCCAGGTTGAATTAGCACAGCTAAGCTATCTTCTACCTAGACTGTCAGGGCAAGGCAAAAACTTGTCGCGTTTGGGTGGCGGTATTGGGACAAGAGGACCAGGGGAATCGAAGCTAGAAACGGATCGTCGACATATCCGCGGACGTATTGACGAACTGAAAGCGCAGCTGGAAGAAGTTGTGCGTCACCGTACTTTGCATCGGGAACGTCGTAAGAAAAGTGGTGTTTTTCAAGTTGCGTTGGTTGGGTATACCAATGCAGGGAAGTCCACGTTATTGAAACAATTAACACAAGCAGACGTCTATATTGAGAACCAACTTTTCGCTACGTTAGATCCGACGTCACGGACAATGATATTGCCAAACGGCAAGGAAATCGTCCTCACAGATACAGTAGGTTTTATTCAAAATCTACCCCATGATCTAGTTGCTTCGTTCCGTGCCACGTTAGAAGAGGCGAATGAGGCAGATTTGATTCTGCATGTGGTGGATAGCTCCACAGATATGCGTGGTGAGCAAATGCGTGTTGTTGGAGAGGTACTAGAGCAGCTAGGCGCCCATCAGAAGGAACAGATCACTGTCTTCAACAAAATTGATCTTATCTCAAAAGAAGAGCGGGAATTGCTTTCTGACCAAGGTGAGTTCATGAAGGTGAGTGCTTACACACCTGAGGATTTAGAACGTCTTCGTATTACGATTGAAGATAAGCTGATGGGCGATAGCAAAGAATTCCGCATTCCAGCCAATAAAGGGGATGTCATTGCCCTCATGTATCGTATTGGTGAGGTGCTTGAGACCGATGTGGATGGGGAAGACATGATCTTCAAGGTTCGTGTGAACAAGGAAGATTATGTGAAACAGGCCTATTTGCTGGTAGATTACGATCAATCTTCAGCGAAGCCAGAGCAGGATGAGAACGAGGGAGAGAGCAACTAAGATGCATTTCGGGGAAAAAGTTATTGCCAGAATGGAAAAGGCGGAGAACCGCGTAGATAGCGCTTTTCGTCAAATTGAGAAAACGATCGATCTAAATCAATGGAAAGTTATACGTGCTTTCCAAACACATAAAGTAAGTGATTATCATTTTGCTTCTTCGACGGGTTATGGCTACAATGATCGAGGCAGAGAAGTGCTTGACCTCGTCTATGCCGATGCTATGGGGGCAGAAGCAGCACTAGTTCGCCCACACTTTGTATCGGGGACACATACGATCGGTACCGCTTTGTTCGGTGTGTTGCGTCCTGGTGAACATCTACTTTACATCACAGGTAAGCCCTATGATACGTTGCACAAGGTCATTGGTAAGCCTGGCGACGGCACGGGCTCCTTGCAAGACTTCGGCATCGGCTACGGTGAAGTCGCGCTTCTGGAAGACGGCTCGCCGGATTGGCCAGCAATCACGGCAGCCATTCAGCCGAATACGAAGGTCATCGGCATCCAACGTTCACGCGGCTACTCCTGGCGGCCGTCGTTCACGGTCGAACAAATCGGTGAAATGGTCCGATTTGTCAAAGAGATCAACCCAGAGCTCATTGTCTTCGTGGACAATTGCTATGGTGAATTCACTGAGCCGCAGGAACCGACGCAGGTTGGCGTCGATCTGATGGCCGGCTCGCTGATCAAAAACCCCGGCGGCGGCATCGCCCCTTCGGGCGGCTATATCGCCGGGCGGCGCGACCTCGTGGAGCTCGCCGCGTACAGATTGACCGCCCCAGGTATAGGGGGCGAGGTCGGAGCCATGCTCGGTGCGACGCGAGCTATGTTTCAAGGGCTATTCCTTGCCCCGCATTTGGTGGGGCAAGCCGTCAAGGGCTCGGTCTTCGCGGCAGCGATATTCGAAGACCTTGGCTTTGTCAGCTCACCGCGATGGGATGTGCAGCGGACGGACTTGATCCAAGCGATCCGCTTCACATCAGCGGAACATTTGATTACGTTCGTGCAAGGCATTCAAAAGGCGTCTGCTGTCGATTCGCATGTCGTACCCGAGCCTTGGGACATGCCTGGGTATGAGCATCCTGTTATCATGGCAGCAGGGACCTTCATTCAAGGTGGCAGCTTAGAGCTGTCAGCGGATGCTCCGATTCGTGAACCTTTTATCGCTTATATGCAAGGCGGTTTGACCTACTCACATTGCAAGTTAGGTGTACTAACTGCTATCCAACATATGGAAGACAAGGGATTACTGTGAAAATTTAAACTGTGAACAAACCTGACACTCCTTGACACGTTTTTGTTAGGAAGGTACAATGAGAGTGAGGTACTTACTGACCAGGAGTGATTAGCATGAGTGATGAAATACGTAGGAATATGGCGTTATTCCCCATTGGGATCGTCATGAAGCTGACAGATCTAACGGCAAGACAAATTCGTTACTATGAGCAACACGAATTAATCATTCCAGCTAGAACAGCTGGAAATCAACGGCTCTATTCGTTTAATGACGTGGAACGTCTTCTTGAGATTAAAGATTTGATTGAAAAAGGTGTTAACATTGCAGGTATCAAGCAGGTTCTTATCCCTGTAGATAAGGATTCTGAAGATGCAACTATTCTTAACGAGCACACGGAAGTGAAGCGTAAGGAATTAACCGACTCTCAATTGCACAAAATGCTGAAGCAACAATTGATTGGCGGGGGTAAACGCCCGGATCAGGTTTCATTGATTCAAGGCCAGCTTTCCAGATTTTACAAATAGGTTGCCAAATCGCTTACATTTGAGAGGAGAATGCACGCGTGACTTACAACAATAACTACTCCAAAGAAGATATTCTTCGTATTGCCAAAGCTGAAAACGTTCGCTTTATCCGTTTGCAATTCACTGACTTGATGGGAAGTATTAAGAACGTTGAAATTCCTTTGAGCCAGCTTGAGAAAGCGCTTGATAATAAAATGATGTTCGATGGATCTTCCATCGAAGGGTATGTGCGAATTGAAGAATCGGATATGTATTTATATCCCGATTTAGATACATGGGTAATTTTCCCTTGGGTAACTGAGAGCAAAGTTGCTCGTTTGATCTGCGATATCTATATGCCAGACGGTACTCCATTCGCTGGAGATCCGCGCGCCATTTTGAAAAATGCATTGAAGCAAGCTGAAGATATGGGCTACACAGCAATGAACGTTGGACCTGAACCAGAATTCTTCTTGTTCAAAACAGATGACAAAGGCAATCCAACAACGGAATTGAATGACCAAGGTGGATATTTCGATTTGGCACCGATGGATCTTGGGGAAAACTGCCGTCGTGATATCGTGCTAACGCTGGAAGAAATGGGCTTTGAAATCGAAGCTTCTCACCATGAAGTAGCTCCAGGCCAGCACGAAATCGACTTTAAATATGCAGATGCGATTAAAGCTGCTGACCAAATTCAAACGTTCAAACTAGTTGTTAAAACGGTAGCTAGACAGCATGGTTTGCATGCTACATTTATGCCGAAGCCATTATTCGGAATGAATGGATCTGGTATGCATTGTCACCAATCCTTGTTCAAAGGTGAGACGAATGCCTTCTACGATGAGAGCGACAAATTAGGTTTGAGCACGGTTGCAAGACAATATATGGCTGGTGTACTACGTCATGCGCGTTCTTTCGCTGCTATTACGAACCCAACTGTTAACTCATACAAACGTTTAGTTCCTGGCTATGAAGCGCCTTGCTATGTAGCTTGGTCTGCTAGTAACCGCAGCCCAATGATTCGGATTCCAGCTTCCCGCGGTCTAAGCACACGTGTTGAAGTTCGTAACCCGGATCCAGCAGCAAATCCTTACCTTGCACTTGCGGTAATGCTTGCAGCTGGTTTGGATGGCATTAAGAACAAAATGCAGCTTCCTCCGCCAACAGATCGCAACATTTATGTGATGACGGAAGAAGAGCGTGAAGCTGAAGGCATTCCTAGCTTGCCTCTTAACTTGAAACAAGCTTTAGACGAGTTGCTTCGTGATGATGTTGTCTGCGATACACTT
Organism: Paenibacillus sp. LjRoot56; assembly: GCF_964253335.1. NCBI lineage: Bacteria > Bacillati > Bacillota > Bacilli > Caryophanales > Paenibacillaceae > Paenibacillus > Paenibacillus sp. LjRoot56. Next base: position 625,664 of record NZ_CAXURV020000004.1, on the reverse strand, counting down.
GGTGAGCATGCGCTAGCGCATTTCTATGAGTTGAAAGAAATTGAGTGGGACATGTATCGTACTCAAGTTCACCAATGGGAAAGAGATCAATATCTGTCTCTGTACTAAAATGAATGAAACCCTCGGCGCTGTAAGCGTTGAGGGTTTTTCATTGTTTGGGGCGAGCGATGATTACCAATAGGCGTAGTGATGTGTGATATGCTGGTTGCGAGTAGATTTAGTGGGGAGGATTTACGAAAATCTCCCGTGTTCCCGGCAAATAAATGGATTTTCTACAGTTAAATTTCTGGATTTTACGATCAAATCCAGAAAAGACGGATTACTGGACCTCTGTCAAGAAAGTAGACACCTACTAAGAGAAATTAACTAACGCTTTTGTAATATAGTTCTTCAAATCGATCAGGCGAGACATAGCCCAAAGAACCATGGATTCTTTTACGGTTGTAAAAGAGTTCAATGTACTCGAACATGTCCTGTTGAGCCTGTGCCTTTGTCCAAAATTTCGTACAGTAAACAAACTCCTTCTTTAATACGCTGTGGAAGGATTCGATGCAGGCATTATCGTAGCAGTTGCCTTTTCGGCTCATACTTGCTTTCATTTTGTAGGTTTCAAGTCTTTCGCGGTAATCTTCCGAGGCATATTGTGAGCCTCGATCTGAGTGATGCACAAGCCCTACTGGGGGTTGCTGCGCCACATAAGCTTGGTCTAGTGCAGCCAGGACTAACTCTGTTGTCATGCGGTCTCCGAGCTTCCAACCTACAATTTTGCGCGTGTAAAGATCTAAAACACTAGCTAAATACAACCGGCCTTCACGGCACGGAATATAGGTAATGTCAGTGACCCAGACTTTGTTAGGTGCGGTTGTTTGAAAATTTTGATTTAGCAAGTTAGGTGCAATCGGTGAATCGTGGTTTGAATCCGTCGTGTTCACTCGAAACTTCTTAGAAACGCAGGAACGAAGCCCATTGGCTTTCATTAGTGAACCAACTAGTCGTTCAGATACCGTCCAGCCTTCACGCACGAGTGTCTCTGTGATTTTAGGGCTGCCATACCTACCAAAATGGTCATGAAATATGAACGTGATTCGAGCTAAGAGCGCAGTTCTGCGCTTCTGGTAGCTATTCACCGCCTCTTTTCCAAGTAACCATTTATAGTAACCGCTCCGGGAAACCTCAAGCGTCTGACACATCTTCTCCATTGAAAATTCGGAACGATGCTTTTCAATGAACTGGAACCTTAGTTCTTTGGTTTGCTGAAGATGTGTACGGCCTTTTTTACGATCGCAAGTTCTTCTTGAGCATCTGCAATGAGGCGATCTTTATCTGCAAGTTCGCGGTCTTTCTCTTTCAAAAGCTGTTCTAACTGGCGGAGTCTTTCTGGTGTTGCAATGGATTCACTTTCAAACTGTCTATATTTCGCTACCCATTGGTGCAGGGTTCCTGCCGGAATGTTCAATTCCTCGGCTATCTGCGTTACCGACTTCGTTTGTTCTTGAATAAATTTTACCGTCTGTTGTTTAAATTCATCATTATACCGTTGCCGCTGTTCACCCAAAATGAACACCTCCTGATAAGATTATTATCCTCATCTCTTAACAAGGTGTCTACTTTTTATTCTAGTTCCATACCTACAGTTAATTTTAACCATTTTACTCGAATAGAACAAAAGTGGCAGAATTAACTACATGTTTTCCATCTAAATCGAGTTTTCGAGGAGATTCATCGAAAATAACTGTATGTTTTCCAGTTAATACAAGTTTGTATAATATTACTTCGGCTAATCTAAAGCTACAAACTCCGCTAACAACGACGGCATGACGAGAATACGGCGTTCTTACCTCGCTCATCTGTTCTTGCTTCATTGCCAACCTCTAAGGGGGTATTGTATGATAAGAAGGACCAATACATACTTATCGCCTGTCAGACTCGTTTAGAATGAGCTGATGGGCTTTTTAACGCGAAGGAGAATAATTGAACTATGGACAATTTCAAACGAAATATAGAGAAGTATGCAGAGTTAGTAATCCGGATCGGGGTTAACTTGAATAAAGGCCAAGATTTGTTGGTTGAAGCTCCTATAGAAACGTTGGATTTAACAAGATTAATCGTTCAGAAAGCGTATGAAGCTGGGGCGAATTTTGTCCATGTGCATTGGCAGGATGATGTCATTACTCGGAATAAATTTGATTATGCATCAGAAGATTCAATGGACTATTACCCTGAGTGGTATACGACGATGCTCGAACGTTTTGTTGAAAACGGAGGAGCCTTATTGAACATTAAGGTACCAAATCCGAATCTATACGATGGTATTGATGCCAGTCTGATTTCAAGAGCTTCCAAAGCCGCTTCAACAGCAAGAGCCAAGTATCAGCACTATGTGCGTACAGGTGAGTTTAGCTGGTGTTTAATTAAAGCACCTACAGAAGCTTGGGCTTCGATTGTGTACGCGGATTTGCCAGAGGAGCAGCGTATTCCTGCGATGTGGGATGCTATTTTCCAAATCAACCGTGTGTATGAAGAGAACCCCGTGGCAGCTTGGCAGTCCCATTTGGATACGCTGAAGGCCACGCATAACATATTGAATGAAAGAAGCTATAAAGCTTTGCGATATCGGGCTACGGGTACTGATCTGCGTGTCGAGCTGCCGGAAGGACATATTTGGCTAGGTGGAGATAACGAGAACGCTCGCGGTGTCCGCTATGTAGCGAATATGCCGACGGAAGAAGTGTTCACCATTCCAAACCGAACAGGTGTTAGTGGTACGGTAGCGAGTACAATGCCATTGAATATTAATGGCGCTTTAGTGGATCGGTTTACCTTTACCTTCGAAGCGGGCAAGGTTGTGGACTTCCAAGCGGAGGTTGGTTATGACCATTTGGCACGTTTACTGGATATGGATGAAGGGGCACGTTATTTAGGTGAGGTTGCACTCGTTCCGTTTGATTCTCCGATTTCTAATTTAAATCGTATTTTTTACAACACTGGCATTGACGAGAATGCTTCTTGTCACTTAGCGTTGGGTAGCTGCTATCCGATTAATTTGAAGGATGGTACCAAGTTATCGAACGCTGAGTTGAAAGATCGCGGAGGGAATAGCTCCTTGATTCATGTGGATTTCATGATTGGTTCTGCGGAACTTGAAATCGATGGAGAACTAGCGGATGGGACGATCGAACCGATCTTCCGGGCAGGGAACTGGGTATTGACGTTTTAAATGTGAGAAAAACTTCTATCGAAGTCCTTCAAGGAAGAATGACCGCGTTTAAATGGTGGTTTTTATCGCCAATAAGAATTTGTTCTTCAGGGTACTGGAAACTTATAAATTCTTATGTGGTAAAAAGCAAGGCTCTCAAGTGAAAGTTCACTTTGAGAGCCTTGCTTTTTTTGCGGGATCTGCCGTTCTTACATATCCCGGAACAAGCCAATTACACGTCCAAGGATCGTTACATTCTTCAATAGAATGGGTTGTAAAGCGGAATTCTCCGGTTGAAGGCGAATATGATCCTTCTCTTTGTAGAAACGCTTAACAGTAGCTTCATCATCTTCTGTCATTGCTACAACGATATCACCGTTATTCGCTGTTTGTTGTTGTTTAACGATGACATAGTCGCCATTATGAATACCAGCTTCAATCATACTGTCACCCATAATGCTAAGCATAAACACGTTGTTGTCACCAACCATACTTGAAGGAAGTGGGAAATAATCTTCAATATTCTCAGTGGCCGTAATAGGAACACCAGCCGTTACTTTACCAACAAGGGGAACACGAGCGACGGAGACAGCGAATTGGGATTCGGCACCATCCAGCCCTAGAATTTCAATTGCACGCGGTTTGGTAGGATCTCGACGAATCATGCCTTTTTTCTCAAGACGTTCCAAATGGCCATGTACGGTAGAACTGGAGGCTAGTCCAACTGCTTCGCCGATTTCACGAACGGAAGGCGGGTAACCCTTATCTTTCACTTCGTTCTTAATGAATTCCATTATTGCTTGTTGACGCTGCGAAATTTTACTCATAAGATATCACTCCAATACTGGGAATCATTACCCAAAGTATAACATAGAACCCGAGTTCGTACAAACATAAGTTCGAGAAACGGTTGACTCAAACATGTGTTCGTGTTATTCTAATAACAGAACAAATGTTTGGGGGATGAATGATATGTATATGGCTTATTCACAATCTAACGGAACAACAACACTTCGTGGTACTGCTCATACATCCAAAGGGATGACGATTAAACGGGGTTATTCGAAGCTACTACTTCGTTTCATACTGATAGCAGTAATTCTTGGAACTGTGTTTTCGTTCGGTGCGATCGTACAAGCCTATGCAGGTGATGGCAATGTTACCGTGTCTACACCGATCATTTCCGCGCAATTATCAGCGAAAGCTACTCAAAACGAGAAAGTTGTTATTCAAAGTGGTGATACTCTTTGGGGGATTGCAGAAGCTCACAAAAAGAAGGGTGAGAACACGCGTTCTTATATCGAGAAATTGAGAGCATTGAATCACTTATCGAACAGTTCATTGCAAGAGGGGCAAGTTCTACTACTACCTGTATGAGCTAATTCTTAGTTCACTATATAGATGATTGTTCGAGACATAGCCGTCTGTTGCTATGTCTCTTTGCGTTGTATCCTTGACAATCCTAATCGGTGATGGCAAAGTAGTACTCATATTGAAATTTTGACTGGGAGGATTACAATGAGTGACAGCATGGATAAGACGATTGAGCGAATCAATGAACTAGCTCGAAAGGCGAAGACAGTTGGCCTAACGGATGCAGAGATTGATGAGCGAAATGAGCTAAGGAAAATCTATATTAATGCGTTCAGGGGTAACCTGAAGGTTCAACTAGATTCCATTAAGTTTACTGACGAAGAGAAATAAGCCTACTACAATAGATACTACATTCAAAGGGGAAATGAATGATGACGTTGAAAGCTGTGCTATTTGATTTGGATGATACGCTGTTATGGGATGATCGTAGTGTGGAGGAAGCTTTTGCTGCAACATGCGCAGAAGCCGCGAAGCAAGTCAATGGGTTGAACCCAGAGGAATTAGAAGCATCTGTTCGTAAAGAAGCAAGGAGTTTATATGAATCTTTCGATACGTTCCCATTTACCAAAATGATTGGGATTAACCCATTTGAAGGACTATGGGCTAACTTCACACAAGGCGAGGATGAAAACTTCCGCAAATTAGAGAAGCTAGCACCTGGCTATCGCACAGAATCTTGGACAAAAGGGCTTGCAGGATTAGGGATTGAAGATCGTGACTTAGGGTACAAGCTGGGTGAATTGTTTGCAGCCGAACGCCGCAGTCGTCCCTATGTATATGAAGAAACCTTCCGTGTACTAGATGAGTTGAAAGGCAACTACAAGCTTCTTCTTTTAACGAATGGCTCACCGGATTTACAAAAAGAGAAACTAGCAGGGGTTCCTGAGATTGCTGCTTACTTTGATCATATCGTAATTTCTGGAGAATTTGGACAAGGAAAGCCAGCTGCGGCGATTTTCAATTATGCACTGGGTCTGCTTGAAATTAATGCGGAGGAAGGCATCATGATCGGGGATAAACTGACGACAGATATTTTGGGATCAGGAAGCATTGGAATGCGTAATATATGGATTAATCATCATGGGCTTCAAAGTGGCGATGAGATCGTACCTGCTTATGAAGTGTCACGACTTCAAGAAATTTTGCCGATTATCAATAATGGTTAATTTCGTATAGAAATAAAGCCCAACAGCTACTTAAGACGCAATGGTCTGAAGTGCTATTGGGCTTTATTAGGTTACAGTAACTTTAGTGTTAAGCTTTGATAAAGTCAGGATCATCAATGTTGTACGCAACCCAGCCATCTTTTTCGATGAAAAGGCGAACAGCGACGATTTCACGGTTTTCCATCAAAGTGAAGAAATGATTCGTGTTCTCTGGAACAGAAATCACATCACCTGGCTCAAGTTCAACATCGAAATAGCCAAGTTCTTCGGATTTGATAATGAAAATCCCTTTTCCAGAAACGATAGCGCGGATTTCATCTTCGGTATGCGTGTGCACTTGTTCGAATTTTTTTAGAAGTTCTTCAATGTTCGGAGTCACATCTGATAGGGAGATGACATCCCAAATTTCATAGCCGCGTCTAGCAGCTAGATCTTTAATTTCTGCTTCATAAGTGGAAATGATTTCTGCTTTCTCTTCATCACTAAGGATGAATTTCTCGCGAAGTGCTACAGGAAGCTTGTTTGCATCCCAGTGCTCGTATACGACTTCTTGACTATCTAAGAAGGCTTTGACTTCCGCTTCGCCTTCAATACGTTCATTGGTATTGCGGATTCTAATTTGTGCCATGTGATATCCCTCTTTCATAAATAAATATATACATATTATAGTGGATATTAAGTTAACTGTCGATGGAAGGATATAAATTTTTCCGATAAATCCTATAGGAATTTATCATATTCCAAAATCTTTTCATAGAAGCCGTATTCTGTTACACTAAATCTTAACATAATTTGTCGATTTTTTTGATTCTGCGTTAGGAAAAGTTGAAAGGGAGTCTTGTCATGAAGAAACCACCGATTCAAGAACAGCTTAAGAAGAAGATTATGATCCTAGATGGTGCCATGGGTACGATGATTCAGCAAGAGGACTTGACTGCTGAGGATTTCGGAAGTGATGACCTGGACGGGTGTAATGAAATTCTATGTGTCACACGCCCAGATGTTATTCAAAAAATTCATGAAGCTTATTTCGCCGCTGGCGCTGATATGATAGAAACGAATACGTTCGGAACGACGAGTGTCGTACTGGCGGAGTATGATTTACAAGACCGTCACCGGGAGTTGAACATCGCCGCTGCGAAATTAGCGATTGCTGCCGCTGAGAAGTATTCAACACCAGAATGGCCACGTTACGTTGTGGGTGCGATGGGACCGACGACCAAAACCTTGTCCGTGACTGGTGGCGTGACGTTTGAGCAACTGGAAGAAAGCTATTACCAGCAAGCACTTGCGCTTGTCGAAACAGGCGTTGATGCCATGCTTCTGGAAACATCCCAAGATACACTGAACGTGAAAGCGGGCAGTATCGGGATTCGCAGAGCTTTTGAAACATTAGGTGTAGAGCTTCCAATCATGATCTCGGGTACGATTGAACCGATGGGTACAACGCTTGCTGGTCAAAATATTGAATCTTTTTATATTTCCCTTGAGCATTTGAAGCCAATTTCGATGGGATTGAACTGTGCGACGGGACCTGAATTTATGCGAGATCATATTCGTACACTTTCTGGTATTGCTGATACAGCCATCAGTTGTTATCCGAATGCAGGGTTGCCGGATGAGAATGGGCATTATCATGAGTCTCCCGAATCTTTGGCCAAAAAAATGGCTGGCTTTGCTGAGCAAGGTTGGCTCAATATTGCTGGTGGTTGCTGCGGAACGACGCCTGCTCACATTCAGGCAATGGCAGAAACACTTGCCAATTACAAACCAAGAGGGGAATACGGTTCTCATCCACCTGCGATTTCAGGTATTGAAACTGTATATATCGAGCCGGAAAATCGACCAATCATGGTTGGAGAACGGACGAATATCTCCGGATCTAGGAAGTTTAAACGCCTCATTAAAGAAGGCAAATTTGAAGAGGGCTCTGAAATTGCGCGTAACCAGGTGAAAAATGGCGCTCATGTTATCGACATTAATCTACAGGATACGGACATTGATGAAGCTTATGCAGTAGAAGAATTCATGCAAGAAGTTGTAAAAAAGGTCAAAGTTCCGTTAATGATTGATTCCACTTATGATCATATTATCGAACTCGGGCTCAAATATTCGCAAGGTAAAGCGATTATTAACTCGATTAACTTAGAAGATGGAGAGAGCAAATTCGAAGGAATTTTACCTCTGATTCATCGCTATGGGGCATCGGTCGTTTGTATCTTAATTGACGAGCGTGGGCAGGCGGTTTCACGTCAAGCCAAAATTGAGGTAGCGACACGTTCGTATGAGCTTCTTACAGGCAAATATGGCATGAATCCAGAGGATATCATTTTTGATCCAAATATGTTCCCAGTTGGGTCAGGAGATCCGCAGTACATTGGCTCTGCCGTCGAAACAATAGAGGGGATCAAGCTGATTAAGGAGAAGTATCCTCTCGCCAAAACGATTCTAGGACTAAGTAACATCTCATTCGGTTTACCTGATGCAGGTCGTGAGGTTCTGAACTCTGTTTATTTGTACCATTGTACGAAGGCTGGACTTGATTACGCCATTGTAAATACGGAGAAACTAGAACGGTATGCGTCGATTCCTGATACGGAGCGTCAACTAGCAGAGGAACTCATTTATAATACCAACGATGATACCTTGGCGAAGTTCGTTGCCCATTTCCGTGAGAAGAAGGTCGAGAAGAAGGAGAAGATTTCCAACCTATCTCTGGAAGAAAGACTAGGCTCTTATGTTGTTGAAGGCACGAAAGAAGGCTTAATACCGGATTTGGAGATTGCACTTCAAACTTATTCACCGTTAGAGGTCATCAATGGACCGCTTATGAAGGGGATGGAGGAAGTTGGGCGTCTGTTCAATGGCAACGAACTTATCGTAGCTGAGGTGCTTCAAAGTGCTGAAGTCATGAAAGCTTCCGTTAATTTCTTGGAGCCGTTCATGGAGAAATCCGAGACTGCGGTGAAGGGCAAAATTATTTTGGCAACCGTCAAAGGGGATGTTCACGATATTGGGAAAAACCTCGTTGAAATCATCCTATCCAATAACGGATACAAAATTATCAATTTAGGAATTAAAGTACCACCGGAGCAAATCATCGAAGCTTATCGTAAAGAGCAAGCAGATGCGATCGGGTTGTCTGGATTGCTAGTTAAATCCGCACAACAAATGGTTATCACTGCGCAGGATTTAAAGACTGCAGGTGTAGATGTACCGATTCTCGTCGGTGGTGCTGCGCTTACTCGGAAATTCACCAAGACACGTATTCAACCGGAATATGAGGGTGTTGTTCTATATGCGAAGGATGCGATGGATGGTCTGGATATCGCGAACAAGTTGAGTGACCCTGAGCAGCGTAAACGGTTGATTCAAGAGCTTCGTGAAAGCTTGGAATCCGATGTTATGGATACAGGAAAAAAAGAAGAGAAGCTGCCACAGCTTACACGTGTGAGTTCTTCTGCAGTTTCTAAGGATCTACCTGTTCAGGTGCCACAAGATACTGATCGTCATATCATGCGTGATTACCCGATTAGTCATTTGATGCCTTATGTGAACATGCAAATGCTGTTAGGTCATCACCTTGGTTTGAAGGGTAAAGTAGAGCAACTGCTGAGTGATAAGGATTCCAAAGCACTTCAGTTAAAGGACACGGTAGATTCAATCCTTCACGCTGCGCAGCATAACGGTATCATTAAGGCTCATGGCATGTATCGTTTCTTTCCAGCACAATCGAACGGGAATGATGTCATCGTTTATGATCCGCAAGATACGAGCAAATTGCTTGAGACATTTACATTCCCTCGTCAAGATAAAGAGCCTTATCTCTGCTTGGCTGACTATTTGAAATCCGTCGAAAGCGGCGAAATGGACTATGTAGGGTTCCTACTCGTGACAGCTGGACATGATATTAACGAATTGGCAAAAGAGTGGCGTGACAAAGGGGATTATTTGAAATCCCATGCGTTGCAAGCGACAGCGCTTGAAGTAGCCGAAGGCTTTGCAGAACGTGTTCATCACATTATGCGCGATGTTGTTGGTATTGCAGACCGTGTCGATATGACGATGCAAGAAAGATTCGGAGCCAAATATATCGGACAACGTTTCTCATTCGGTTATCCAGCTTGCCCTAATCTCGAAGATCAAGCGAAGCTGTTTAATCTGCTGAAGCCTGAGGATATCGGCGTTGAGCTGACGGAGTCATTCATGATGGAGCCGGAAGCTTCCGTATCTGCGATTGTATTTGCACATAAAGAAGCACGTTATTTTAACGTAGGATAAGATTGCGAGAGCGAGGTAGCGAGTAGGAACGATTCTGTTCCGCGGCATCCTCGCTTTCCGTTTTGCCGATGTGATATTGAGATAGAATGGGGTTTGGCTTGTGGACTTGTATTTTCTAGGAACGGGGGCAGGTATGCCCTCCAAGCAGCGAAATGTAACCTCAATTGCCTTGAATTTATTAGACGAACGGGGAACATATTGGCTTGTTGATTGCGGAGAGGGGACGCAGCAGCAGATTCTGAACTCTCCGGTGAAGTTGGGACGAACGGAGAAAATTTTCATCACGCATTTGCATGGTGATCATCTATATGGGCTCCCAGGAATATTGACGAGTCGCTCTTATTTGGGTGGAGATACACCATTGACCTTATATGGTCCGCGGGGGCTTAAGCAATTCGTTGAAACTGCGCTGGAAGTCAGCGGGGCTCATCTGAGTTATACACTTCATCTTGTAGAGCTTGATGAAGAGGGGATTATTTTCGAAGACGAAAGCTTTCTTGTGAAAACGGCTCGCTTAGAGCATCGTATTGAATGTTTTGGATTCCGAATCGTGGAGAAGGATCAACCTGGCAAGCTTTTAAATGAAAAGCTTAAGGAACTCGGAGTACCACCAGGTCCGATCTATGGCCAACTGAAACTAGGACACACGGTACAGCTTGAGGATGGCCGGACTATACATGGGCAAGATTTCTTAGGTGCCCCAGTTCCTGGTCGTGTGGTCGTCATTTTAGGAGATACACGCTACTGTGAGGGAGCTAAAAAGTTGGCAAGAGATGCCGATGTTCTCGTTCATGAAGCGACCTTCGCCATGGATAAGCAGGAGCTAGCCTACGCTTTCGATCATGCGACTTCGACAGATGCCGCGCGGACTGCACAGGAGGCTGGTGCGAATGCGCTGATCATGACGCATCTTAGTTCGCGGTATCAAGGGGAAAGCGTAAATGAACTGCTTCACCAGGCACAACAAATTCACGCGAATAGTCACTTAGCAAGGGATTTCTGGAGCTTTGATATACCACGCAAAGTGTAAAAAATAAGCTTCTCCCATTAATTACGAATGGGAGAAGCTTATTTTTGTATCCTAACGTCAATTTCCTATGTTCACCTCATACACTAAACAAAACCAACGGAAATCGAGGTGAAGGTATGGAAATTACACTTGGTGAAGTGCTGCTTTCTATCTTTATATCCTCGATCTTTTTCATTATGATTAAGGAAATTAGAAAGTCGTACAAAGATTCAGAATAGTTTGAAGATTAGATCAGAAGCCCTATACGGAATGATAGGGCTTCTGATAAAATAGTTGTAAACGCTTAATAACTGGGGGGTGGACATGACGTATCCGGTTTACAGAGTGACTGTATACCATTTTGCCTTACTCATTTCTATTTGTGTCATTATTGGGATTTTATGTCTATCAAGAGATACCTATGCCTCTGAAATACCAGTTTCTCAGGGGAAATCTGCTGTGGCGTCATCCGTTACAGGAGCTACATATAGTGCAAGTCAAGCAGTGGACGGTTTCATTCATACCAAATGGTTAGCTAGTAATTCGCAACTTCCACAATGGCTAACAGTAGACCTTACGCAAAATGTACATGTTTCACGTGTTGAAACTGTATTTGAACATGTGAATAGCTCATATGCTTACAAGATTGAATCCTCGATCGATGGCATCAATTGGAGCATTTTTGCGGATCGTTCAGCGAATACAGCAATAAATTTCCCTTTTTATACTGACAGTGGGGATGTTCTAGCAAGATTCGTCAGATTACAAGTAGTAGGCGTTGGCTCACCAGGAGATCAAGCCAGTGTATTTGATTTTCGCGTATATTCAACGAGTGAGGCTCAGACGCTTCTGTCACAAAATAAGACTACGGCTGCATTATCAAGTTTCTCTGGTTCTTGGGGCTCTGATAAGGCTGTGGATGGTCAATTGTTAACTAGTTGGGCGCCAAGTAGCCCATCATTACCGCAATGGCTGGTTGTGGATCTCGGGCAACTGCGCAATGTGCAGCGTTTTGAGACGACGTATGCCAATATACAGGATATATATGGTTACAAAATTGATTTTTCAATCGATGGCATCATCTGGTATACCTTTACCGATCGAACAGGGAATATGCAGGCGGGAGATCCGCGTTATGTGGATGAAGGGAATGTCACGGCACGATACTTTCGATTAACAACTACGCGTGTCGCTTCAGGAGGGTATGCTAGTCTTGCAGAGTTTCAAATATATGGTCCTGATGGTGGTTTGAATAATAATCCTAATGCACAAACGCTAACTCGTGTGTATTTGGATGAGGAAGGGTATAACCTGCAACCAACTGGAACGATAGCCAGTTACTTAACAGGGGTTTATGGGAATGGCAATACATTCACTATCCAATCTGGAGCGACCTACAGAATCGCGAATACAGCTGTGGCAACAGTCAATGCGAATGGCGTTATCACGGGAGTTGCTGCTGGCTCAACAACTTTAACGGTAACCTATAATGGCCAATCGACTTCAGCCAATATTACGGTATCAACAAATTTGACGAATTTGAATCGTATTGCATTCGACTCCTATTCATATTCACTTCAATCTGGCTCAACACGGTCTCCCTATGTGATTGGTTATAAAAATGACAGCAGCACACAAACGTTGACAACTGGCCTGACCTTCACGAGTTCAAATCCAGCAGTGGCAAGTGTAAATTCAAGTGGCATGGTGACTGGTATCTCGCCTGGCGTTACGACGATTACAGCATTTTATGGTAGTTTCACAGCATCAGCGAGTGTGAATGTGACAACTACCGTTAGTCGGATTGAAGCAGATGAAAGTACAGTTTACTTGGAGATAAATGGGACACAGTATCTTACAATCAACGCTTACGATCCGCAGTATAATATCACTGACGTAACCTCGAATACGAGCTTCACAAGTTCAAATTCATCTGTCGTTACCGTAAGTAGTTACGGCTATATCACAGCAGTAAGTGCAGGTAGTGCAATCATTACAGCGACTTATAATGGTATCTCGACAACGATTTATGTCACGGTAGGATTCAAAGACATACTAGCTCCTACCTGGAACTATGGTGCCAATGTAACGGTTACACCAAGTTCGGGTTCTTCTGTCACATTAACCTGGTCGGCAGCAACAGACAACGTTGGGGTCACTTCCTACCGGATATATAAAGATTCGGAATTGCTAACTACGGTGAGCGGAAGTGAGCTTACGAAGCAATTATCAGGCTTAGCTGCAGGCATAAACATGAGTTTTAAAGTGGAAGCGGGAGATGAAGCGGATAATTGGTCCTCTTCAGGACCCAGCGTAACTTACACGTTAACAGGAGTTACGAAGTCAACAGATTCTCAGGCACTTCTAATTTCGAGTCAGCGTGTCCGTGAAGCGGCACCTGACGGCAGGATGCTCTCCAAATTCCATGCCGATGATGGTGAGTTACGGGATGCTTTCAACGCAATAAATGAGGGTTCGGCTTCATCTTTGCTATTACAAATTCAAGATGATCACGATACGACAGTCGTCGAATTTGCATCCAGCGTATGGAATGATTTACAGGATATGAATGGAAGTATTCAACTGGATATGAATGCCATTCAGTTTACAATTCCATTGCTTCTTTTCAAAAATCATGTAAGTGAAGCTGAACGTTCGAATGGACTATTCTCAGTGATTATCCGACATGAAGCAAGTCAACTAGCAAAAACACTGAAAGATAAAGCAACTTCCGAACAAACTGCTTTGCTGCTGACCAATCCAATCGGGTTTGAAATCCAAGCAGGCGGCATTCCGATTCGTCATTATGCAAACATGCAAGTGGAGAGATCAATCACTCTTCCTGGTACTTCTTACACAACCAATGTGACCGCTGTACGATTAAATGTGGAAACAGGAGAAATAGCCTTCGTTCCGTCTATCTTAACTGGTAGCGATGGTGCATGGAAGATGGTCATTAAAGACCAATATGGTGGGTTATACACCATCATTCAGAAAGATAAACATTTTGAAGATATGAGGACGCATTGGGCACGAGAAGATGTAGAAAAACTTGCTTCCAAAAGGATCATCTCTGGGGTAGATGAACAACATTTCGAACCCGAGAAGGAAATATCTCGTGCTGAATTTGCTACATTGCTCATCCGTGCCCTTGGTATAGAAGTAAACGAATCAGATCCTGGGATCTCTGGTTTTCAGGATATTAAGGACAATGACTGGTATTCGCAAATGGTCAACACAGCGGCTAAAGCAGGTTTAATTGAGGGTTTTGAAGATGGGACTTTTCGACCGCTATTGCAGGTGACACGTGAGCAGATGGCTGCCATGATCAATAGAACGATTCAAATCACAGGTAGCCAGCAAGTAAACTACGAACAAGATACAGTTCTTAATCCATTTATAGATCAACATGCGATCGACAACTGGGCTAGGCAAGCAATGGCGTTTACCCTGCAAACAGGGTTAATACAAGGCGTCACTGAGACACAACTTAATCCCAATGCCTTCGCGACTCGCGCGCAAGCAGCTGTCATGTTGAAACGGTTATTAATTTATTTGCAATATATCAATTGATGATTCCTATAAACACAATTCGCCTTCGGGTGGGTTGTGTTTTTTTCATTTTTCTCAGCAAATATCAGGATGCTTACAAAAACTTCACAACCAGCAAATCAGCAGAAAATAAAGCTTTGGTAATCTGGAGTTGTAAACTCTAGTCGAGGGGCGTGAGGAAAAATGAATGGAGTACCTCTATTGACGGCGCCACAACCTGCAAAGCTGATCGTGAAACTTGCCAAACATCAACAAGAAATTGAGCAAGCCATGCAACTGCGATATCAAATATTTGTGGAGGAAGAGAAGAATTTACGTTTGATGAATGAACAAAAGCTTGAATGTGATGCTTATGATCCGTATTGTGATCACTTGATTGTTAAAGACCTTGAAACCGATCAAGTGATCGGTACTTATCGACTTCTGCCTGGTGATCGGGCAAGCGAGGGGATTGGATTTTATTCCGAAACCGAATTTAATTTAAGCGCTATGTCAGAACTAAGACAACAATCTTTGGAATTGGGTCGCAGTTGTATTGCTCCAGCTTATCGCGGCGGAAGGGCTATACAAATGTTGTGGGAAGGGATTGCGAGTTATATTAGTGAGCGCAATTTCACTCATTTAATAGGCTGTGCAAGTGTACACTTTTCAACGATTGAGGATTTAAATGAAATTTATACGATGCTGAAGCATAAACAGGTGCTAACGGATCGATTTGGGATAGAACCTCTTGAAACACATCGGATTTCTGGTCTCACGCAGATTGATCTCACTTGTAATGAGAAAGACATGTTTCGCAAACTACCGCCATTGATGAAAGGCTATCAATGGCTTGGAGCTGAAATTGGTGGGGATCCTGCGTACGATGAGCTATTTGGGACGGTTGATTTTTTTATCATCTTACAAAAAGATAAAGTGGCGCGTCGATATAAACGTCATTTTCTACACACGGAGTGAAATGAGGTGGGCTTGCCTTGTATGAATGGATCGCAAAGCTAACCTCAGGTGAAGGAGAACGAAGTCTTCTGGTGCGTATGTTACCCATTGTTCCATTGTGGATATTATCGTTCTTTTGTTGGGGAGTAGCTTCCATATGGTATCTCGTTTCACGAAACGAGTTTCTAAAGAATGTGAAGCATAATCTGGCAGATGTTTTAGGGCCGATGTCGGAACGGAAAGTCAGATCACTTACAAGAAATTATCTGCGAAATGTTGTATTTTCACTGTTCGAAATTTGTTTCCAAACGGATCGATTACCCACGTATAAATTCAAGTTGCAAGGTGAGGAGCATTTGCAGGCCGCGCAGGAGTTAGCCAGTGGGAAAGGGTTTATTATTTACACACCGCATGTAGGTAATTTTTTTAATTACTATTGGTATTTCTCAAGAAGGTTCGATTGTCTTACTGTAGCCTCAGCGGGGAGCCCTGAACTCAAGCCCTTATATGACAGGTTCGCGGCGTTAGGTTGTAAAGGTTTAGATTATGACAGTGTTCCCGCACTGGAATTGTATCGCAGCTTAAAGAGACATTTACAATCCGGAGGTGTCGTTTTCTTGCTTGGCGATTTCTGGCGGCCTTCTTTTCCGTTGTCAAAGCTATTCGGCAGGGTGACGCGTACTCCTGAAGGTACGGCTATGTTGGCACTTGAGCTGCAAATTCCTATCGTACCCTTCTATGGATTCCGTTCTTATGGCTTCAAGCACCGGCTTGTGGTGGGTGAACCTCTTTTTGTTCACGCCTGCGACACTAGTTGTGTCCGAGCTGCAAGGGTTGAAACCAATCTGATTTTAAATAGCTTCGTGGAGAGGGTTATCCGGGAGCAGCCTGCTTCTTGGTTCTACTGGTTTAACGTTCATGAACGTTGGGAAAACGGTCTTCAGTAAGCATAATGGACATAAGGACGGGGGAATCGATAAATGGATACTGCAAGCCACTTATTGTTTGGGGTTAGCCTCGCAGGATTAGCTTGTTTAGAAACGGTGGTTACGCAGCAACCCGCATTAAGTCATGCCATTCTCGCTGGAACGTTGATTGGATCCCATGCGCCGGATTTAGATGCATTTGCCCGATTACGGGGGTATGCGAGTTATGTTCGTATACATCGAGGTGTGACACATTCAATACCAGCTTTATTGATCTGGCCTCTGTTGATAAGTGTACCGCTCGCGGCTGTTTTCGGTGTTTGGGAGAATTTCTTTCATCTATTCCTATGGACGTTTCTTGCTGTTCTATGCCATGTGGGGCTGGATGCTCTGAATGTTTATGGCGTACAATGCTTACGGCCTTTTACAAAAAAATGGGTACATCTGGATACGCTGTGTTTGTATGATCCATTCTTGTTCACGCTTCATGCTGCGGGTGTAATCCTGTGGTTTGCGTTATGGGGAGGAATGGCCGGAAGTCATATTGGGGAGATGTTTGCACTTATTTTCGCTGCATCGCTTCTGTATGTGTGGTTCCAAAAATCGCAAAGAAATAAGCTCATTAAGCTTGTGCATAGCGAGTTGAAAATTCCTACAGGTGTATGTCATCTTGTACCGAGTTTAAGTTGGTTTTATTGGCAGTTTGTTTTTGAAAGTGATACCAGCTTTTATTTAGGTGAGCTTCGCCATGGTCAGGTGAAAGTCCTAGAGCAGTATAGTAAGAAAGATTACAATAAACAGCAATCCCATCCAATCGTGAAAGCATCGATGGGGACAGATGGCGTTCGTGCATTTCTGCAATTTGCTCAGCATATTTATGTGAGTTGGAAAGAAAAGAATGGTGGATATGAAGTACAGTGGCGCGATATGCGATTCTGGCACAAACGAAAGCTGAGCTTCGGCGTTGATGTACATCTAGATCGGGAAATGAATGTTGTGAGTGATCGGATTGGTATGGACAAAAAAGCTTGGGATCCGCCATATGTGTGATCATGTTGTGACTTACTCTGTGATTGCGAGGATTTCGGGATTTGGATGAAACTTACATTGACCAAAGATTTCACGTTATGTTTAAATAAAAGAATATATCCATTTTACGCCTCTAATAATAGGTTGGCCTCTTATCATTGGCGCAAATGAGTCAGGTGCGAATTAAGCAACTGGCCTTTTTTTTTGAAATCGATGGGGGTGAACGGAGTTATGGCTCCTCGTAAAAGAATCGGAGATCTTCTGGTTGAATCTGGCCTGATCTCGGAAGAACAATTGAAAAATGCCCTCAGAGAGCAAAAAGAGCTGAATATGAGGCTCGGCGACGTGCTGATCACCCGTAACTACATCACAGAACAGCAATTAATTGAAGTTCTTGAGTTCCAATTGGGTATTCCGCATATCCAGCTTTACCGTCAAAAAATCGAAACCAAAATTATTAATATTATCCCACAGCGGCTTGCTGAACAACATCAGGTTTTACCCATTCGGACTGAAGGCAATAAACTTATTTTGGCAATGGCTGACCCGTTAGATTATTTTGCGATTGATGAGCTTCGTATGACGACTGGTTTCCGTATTGAGCCTACGATTGCTTCGAAAGATGAACTCCAACGGGCGATTAAGCGTTATTATGGACTGCAGGAATCTGTTGAGCAGATCATGCAGAACTTAACAATTCGTGAATCGGAAGAAGCGAAGCCTGTCGTGGAAGATGAGGATTCACCAGTCGTTAAGACGGTTAATCAAATCATTATTCAAGCGATCCAAATTGGAGCGAGCGACATTCACATAGATCCGCAGGAAGATAGTTTGCGTATTCGCTATCGCGTGGATGGGGTCATGCGCACGGAGAGGACACTTCCTCCTCACATGCAGAGTGTCATTATTGCTAGGGTCAAGATCATGGCCAATATGAACGTGGCAGAAAGAAGATTGCCGCAAGATGGTCGCGTTGAGATGGATATTGAATTCCGTAAAGTAGATATCCGAATCTCCTCGCTTCCTACGATTCATGGAGAGAAAGTTGTCATGCGAATTCTCGATCTGGGAAGCACGCTCACCGAAATTGAGAAATTAGGACTCTCTGAGCACAACCTTATGTTATTTCAAAAAGGAATTAACAATGCTCATGGCGTAGTACTTATTACAGGACCGACTGGCAGCGGGAAAACAACTACCCTATACTCCGCATTATCTAAATTGAATAATGAGGAAGTTAACATTATCACCGTTGAAGATCCCGTGGAATATCAACTTCAAGGTATTAATCAGGTACAGGTTAATTCGGTTACTGGGCTGACATTCGCGAAAGGACTGCGTACAATTCTGCGGCAAGATCCTAACATCGTCATGGTTGGAGAAATCAGGGATGTAGAGACAGCCGAGATTGCAATTCGCGCAGCCATGACCGGACATCTCGTGCTCAGTACACTGCATACAAACAGCGCTGCGAATTCGATTACTCGTTTAATTGATATGGGAGTTGAGCCTTTCCTGATTTCATCCGCGGTAAATTGCATTATTGCACAGCGACTTGTACGTAAAATTTGTCCAGGCTGTTCAACTTCCTATGTCCCTTCTCAAGAAGAAAAAATGTTGCTAGAAGGCCATGGATATACAGTTGAGGTACTGCGTAGAGGTAATGGGTGCGGAGAATGCGGGAGAAGTGGATACAAGGGACGACTTGCGATTCATGAAATTTTGGCAATTGATAATACACTTCGAACTATGATTTTGCAAAAACGTTCAGATAACGAGTATCTGAATTACGCAACTGAACATGGATTGGTACCGATGATTAAAGATGGTATTAGCAAAGTGATCACCGGTCAAACGACATTAGCGGAAGTGTTCCGTGTTACAGGTAATGGTTGAATATTTTTTTTTGCTTAATCCATAAAAATTATGTCGAATAATATTCCTAACACTTTACTTACAGTTCTATAGTACTATGTATATATGAGTAAATATACCTATGTACACGGGTTGGGGGGGATTCTTGTGGCCATGATTGAGTTGATGAAGCTTGCTCATGATCGAAAAGCTTCTGATATACATATTACCGTTAATTCACCAGCTATGTTTCGTATTCATGGCGTACTTAAGCCAGTGAACGATCAAATTCTGATCCCTTCTACAACGTTAGAGATGGCGAAAGAATTGATGACGACTGAACAGTATGAATCCTTTTTAGAAAAAGGGGATTTAGATCTATCTTATGGTATTGCTGATGTTTCCAGATTCAGGGTCAATGTCTACAAACAAAAAGGAAACGTTAGTCTGACGATTCGTCTTATTCCTACTAAAATACCGGCAATGGAAGTGCTAGGTTTACCATCGATCGCACAAGATTTTGCCAAAAAGCCACAAGGTCTCGTGCTCGTCACAGGACCTACTGGTAGCGGAAAATCAACGACATTAGCTGCCATCTTAGATTTTATCAATCGTACTAGAAATGATCACATCATCACGCTGGAAGACCCTATTGAGTTTGTGCACCCGCATAAATCTTGTATTGTCAATCAAAGGGAGATCGGCGTGGATACCCATTCGTTTTCTTCTGGACTTCGGGCAGCACTACGACAAGATCCAGACATTATTCTGGTGGGTGAAATGCGTGATTTGGAAACGATTAGTATTGCCATTACTGCTGCTGAAACGGGTCATTTGGTTTTTGGAACTTTACATACGGCGGATGCTCCTCAAACAATTGACAGAATCATTGATGTATTTCCATCGGAAGCGCAGCAACAAGTACGCGTACAACTCGCATCCGTTATGTTGGGCGTACTGGCGCAGAGGCTTTTACCAATCACAAATGGCAGCGGACGTGTAGCTGCGATTGAAGTGTTGGTTAATACGCCAGCGGTAGCGAATCTTATTCGTTCGGAGAAGGTGCACCAGATCCGATCTGTGATGCAAACTGGCAAAGCTCAAGGCATGCAGACCATGGAAATGGCGCTTCGCGAGCTGCTTCAGCAGCGCATAATCACTGTGGATACGGCGAAAGAAGCGCTATTTGGTTTCGCAGAGCTCCAATAAGTGAGCTGTAAGTAAGGAGGCGAGCTCGAGTGCCTAAGTTCAGGTATCAAGCTGTTGACAATCATGGTCATTACTATAAAGGGGTGCTCGAAGCTGCTTCATTTCAATCGGCAACGGATGAGTTGAAGGGAAAAGGGCTATGGATTCTTGATTGCTTTGACCAAGGTAAGAGCATCTTGCATCGAGAAATTACTTTCGGTGGCCCGAAGGTCAAAATGGAGCACTTCACCGTGTTCTGTCGACAACTTTCAACGTTATATAAATCTGGTGTCAATATGGTCGAATCTGTTCGCATCTTAAGCGAGCAAACAGAGAGCAAAGTATTTAAGAAGATTCTGAAGGAAGTTGCCGAGGATATGCAGAGAGGTACGCAGCTTTCAGTAGCATCCGCTCAGTTCCCATCTGTATTTTCCACCGTTTTCGTCAACATGATCCGAGCTGGAGAGGCAAGCGGGAACTTAGACGATATGTTGGATCGCTTAGCTGTATTTTACGAGAAAGAGCATTACACCAAGGAAAAAGTAAAGTCTGCTATGATCTATCCGATCATTATGGGTGTAGTTACGATAGCAGTCGTCACGCTTATGATGACATTCGTAATTCCAAGATATGTGGAGAATTTCAAGTCAATGGGATTGGAGTTGCCGCTACCAACAAGGATCGTCATCAAAATGAGCGATCTTCTGAAATCTTATTGGTTCTTTATGCCAATCTTCGTGCTCGCGCCAAGTTTTATCATTCAAGCAATGAAGCGTTCGAAGAAAGGGAATTATTACTGGGATTATTTTAGGCTCAAGATTCCCGTCTTTGGCAAATTGGCGCATAAACAATCCATCGCACGCTTTAGTCGAACCTTCAGTTCATTGTACGCAGCGGCAATTCCAATGCTTCAAGCCATGACGATCGTTTCAAATGTAGTTGGCAATGAAGTCATTGGGAAGCTGATCTTGGAATCACGAGAAGGTCTCAGGAGCGGAAGAGCGCTCGCAGATCCGTTCAAAGATTCATGGCTATTTCCGCCAATGGTTGTTCAAATGCTAGCGATTGGTGAGAAGACAGGTGCTCTGGATAGTATGTTGGAAAAGGTAGCTGATTTCTACGAGGCGGATGTTGATACAATGGCTGATCGATTGAAATCGCTATTAGAACCACTAATGATATTACTACTCTCAGGAATTGTTGGAGGCATCGTATTAGCAGTTATGCTCCCAACGTTTAAGCTGATGGGTGGTATTCATTAAATATATGATTAATTTTATTATTCGAAGGAGAGGGTACTATGTTTAAAAAAATGATGAACACAAAGCTTAGACTGCTTAAAAATCAAAAAGGGTTAACGCTTGTCGAGTTGTTGGCTGTTATAGTAATTTTGGGGGTAGTTGCTGCGATTGCGGTTCCGGCTATTGGGGGAATTATTAATAATTCAAAAGTAAATGCAGACGCACAATCGGTAGAATTGTTAAAAGATACTGCTATTCGTTATTTGACAGATACTAATCCAGCTGGAACAAGTGCTGGAACCTCTGTGACAATTGGGACTCTTGTAACAGCTAATTATTTAAAAGTAGCTCCTGTTAAACAATCAGGCTCCAATGCAGGGACAGCGTATGCAGCAGTCACCGTAGCTTACACAGCAGCAACAGGCTGGACTGCAACAGCAGCAGATTAATACACTATTTTTAAGTCAATAACTTTTTGGTACAACACCCAATAAAGGTAACTCTCACGAGTTACCTTTATTGAATCCTTCAATCTTTCCCGAATGGAGCTACTATGGACACACTAACTCTCCTTTACACAATCACAGCTGCACTATTCGGACTTGTATTTGGAAGCTTTTTTAACGTAGTAGGTATCAGGGTTGTAAAAAAAGAATCCATCGCCTATCCACCCTCACATTGTGTTCACTGCAATCATGAACTTAAGGCTCTAGATCTGATTCCTGTACTTAGCTATTTAGGATTACGAGGAGCTTGCAGGTATTGCAGAGCTAAAATTTCTCCTATTTATCCCATAGGTGAACTCCTAACTGCAGTTGCGTTTGCCATCACTACTTGGCAGATTGGACCTTCATTAGAACTGATCGTCGGACTTGTTTTTGTTTCAATCTTAATGATTTGTTCAATTGCGGATAGTAGATATAGAATCATCCCTGATGTAGTTGTTTTCTCAGGCATGGGTGTTGCTTTCCTCCTTCGCATTTGGATACATCCTTTACCTTTTTGGAACTACGTAGCAGCATTTTTCGTTGGCGGAGGATTACTTTATCTGATCGCACTTTCATCCATCTTCATACTGAAAAAAGAAGGTATGGGCGGCGGTGATATCAAATTATTCGCATATATTGGTCTCATAGCTGGAATCAAATTAACTTTATTTACACTCTTTGCTGCTAGTTTATTAGGAACTATGTATGGACTTGTACAAATGCGCGTGAAATCGTCGCGAGAAGATCAAGGTATTCCATTTGGTCCTTTCATAGCTGCGGGTGCCTTCATAAGTTACTTTTGGGGAGAGCCCGTAATTAACTGGTACTTAAGCTGGATTCATTTCAATTAAGCGTTCATAACGATGCATACATCTCAGAAATTCATCAAAGGAGTGAGTCCGGATATGCTAACATCATCATTTAATTTTATAAAAGCGCTGAAACCAGGACAAACTTCCTTGGGAATTGAAATTTCTGATGCAACCATAAAAATGAGCAAAGTATTGCTAAGAAAAAATAATGAACCGTTGATACAGATGAATGTAACAGAGGAGCTTCCACCACTTGTGATGGAAGAAGGTAGAATTAAGGAACCGCTTCGCTTGATACAAACGTTGCAAACCATGATGACACGATTAGATTCGAAACCAAAGCATATACATTTGGTTTTTCCTAGCCAACTTGTGATGGTAAGGTTTTTAAAGCTGCCTGATATCCCAGAAAAGGATTTGGCTAAGCTAGTCGATTTTGAAATCAAACACAATATACATTTACCATTCGAGAATCCGCTTTATGATTTTGTGAAAATGAATGGGATTGTACATAAAAAAAGAAAAACTGTAAAAAAGTTTAAAAAAGAAGCTGAAGCTCCTACAGGAAAGGAATTTTTCTTGGAAGCTGCTGCTGGTAAAGAGGAACTAGGCGGGGGCAAAGGGTTGTTTGATGATTTCCAAGAGGAAGAATCCAAAGCAGATACAGCTATGCAATGCGATGTTATGCTGGTTGCGGCACCAAAAGAAATAATGGATCAATATCTTGAAGTTTTGGATTCCGCAGGGATTAAGCTAACGAGTATTGAGATTAAAGCACTTTCTTTATTTCGGTTGCTGCAAAGCACATCGTTGACTAAGTTAAAAGACACCTTCTTGATCGTTGATTTGAACGAGACTGCTGGTGATCTTAGTATTTTTCATGGTGAGGATCTCAAGATTACTCGTAGTATTCCGCTCATCTTCGCTGCAAAACCGCAGGGAAATGTAGATGTCAAAACGAATGCAGATCAGCTCTTCTCAGAGTTTTTGGACGGCGATGCTGATTTTCGAAATCATTGTAATGATTTGGCACATGAGCTTGAAAGATTGATGAATTTTTATCGCTATACGTTAAACAATCGGAATCAAGAATTTGCAGGTGTAGTCATCTCAGGTGATTTGAGCAGAATGCCTGAAATCGTATCATTTTTGAACGAGCGGCTGCCGATTCCAGTACAATTGTTTCAATCTGCCAATTATTTTAGTCGTAATTCGACTTTTAAAGATGATGTTTCCATGTATGCTGTTACTTTAGGTTTAGCTCTAAGGGGGGCTGAATCATGAAAAATATAAATCTGCTGCCTAAGGCACCCAGATCTAAACGAATATTTTTACCCCTTTTGGTGGCATCTATATCATTTTCTATAATCCTTTCATCATCACTTCTGTATGTAGGTCACTACTTTAATAGCAATATGCAAAACGTTGAGAATCAAATCGTATTAACGAATGCTTCGATTCAATCTTTAACCAAGCAGCGCCAATTGGATGAACAATCAATTAACTTTCAAAACTTACAAGCCGAAATTGATATATTAAAAAATAAACGAATCGATTGGATTCCTGTTTTAGAGACGATCTCCACGAAGCTCCCGGCAACTGGGCGGATTTTGTCTGTGGAAATCCCTAAGAATGAGAACAAAGAACAAAATAATGGAGCAAATTCTGCCGTATCTCAAGTTACTCCGGTTATCGTAAGTTTGAAGACTGAGTTCGCAGCTTTATCATCAGTAGCTGATTACATCTCTTTGCTGCAAAGTTCATCACTGTTTAATTCCATTTCGATTCTAACGGCGGTTAAAACGGAAAAAACGTTTAGTACAGCTGTTGCGAGTTCACCAAGTCCAGTAACTTCAAATACACAAGCTACATCGGTACAAACAGATAAAAATATAAAAAAAGTCTTTGAAGACACGCTTACTGAAGGCGGTAATGAAGGAGATAAGCTTCTAAACGAACTCAAATGGACAATTAATCAGCAAATTGCGAAACAAGAATACGGTTTAAAACTGCCAGATAAAAAATTTAATGATGAAACAAATACGCAAATTGACCAGAATGATACTTCAGCCTTAACCGATGCGGATTTTGAGGATGCGCGTAAAACGCTAAGCGAAATGAAAATGCAGTCTGAAAAAACTACAGAAGCTGAAGCCAAAACTCCTTCTACCGCAAACCCAGCTGCAACAGCACAAAAATATAACGTATATGAAGTAGTTATTGAAATTACACTGAAAAATCCTGTTAATAGCAAATAAGGGGGGGCTTATGAATAAAGAACAAAGGAATCATCTCATAGGTCGATTGAGATCCCCGGCAACCATTTTGTTTCTCGTAATTATTGTAGGCTGCTTGATCAATGGATATATCGTAGTTCGAGATGTGCTTCCATCTTCGAAGCAGCATTTAACACTTCAAATGCAACTAAGTAAAGTTGAGCAAGAAAAAAAACGAATTCTGCAGCGTCCTATTCCCAAAAAAGTGGAAGAGAATGAAATTCAACAAGTCCTGTATCAAGTACCAACGAAAGAAGAGTTACCGCGTTTATTGCTTGGTATCAGAGAGCTAGAGCAGCAAGTCGGGTTATCGATTCTTTCTATCAAATTCGGTGACCAAGAGCCAGCGAGCAGCTCAGCAGATAGTTTAATAAATGCGAAGGGGCAAGCGAACATCACACAAGGCTATACGACAAACTCGAACGGCGTTCAACAAGCGGTGCCTTCAGCGAGTCCTACAACAGGTGCTAATCAGCAGAATCAGGCTCAAACGGTTATTATGGAAGAATCATTTACAATTCAAGCATCGGGTACGTATCCACAAATCATTGACTTTATGAATAAGGTTCAACATAGTGAGCGTTTTATTATGATTCAAAAATGGAACTGGCAAACAGCTTCAGTAAAAAGCAGTCAAACAGAGCAAACAGACATTTCGAATGTACTTCCGGCAGTGAGCATCACAATACCAAATCATACAGAGGAGCAAGCGTCGAAACTTCTAGTTACTTTGGAATGCTCCTTTTATTATGCGCCATCTTTTGTAGGGAAACTAAAAGAGCTACCTTCTTTACCAGTAAATGAACCAAGTAAGCGAACGAATCCAGTTCAATCAGATGAAGAGTTTTTTAAACAACTCCAGCAATTACAAGTATCTAAGCCAACTAATTAATGTAAAAGGGGATAATTGAATGATTAGGAAGTACAAACTGATTCTTTCAATTGGAATCATTGGCTTATTCACGATGAGCGGTTCGGCATGGGCGGAAGATCAATTTCGAAACGTTGAGGTTTTCTTCCAAAGAATAAATGTAACAATTAACGGTCAACCAACTACTCTCACGAAAGATTCGATTTTGTACGAGGGATCGGTTTACGTGCCTTTACGAAGTTTATCCGAAATGTTAGGCGCACAGGTTGGTTGGGATGGTGATAACAAGAACGTAGCACTTGATTTTATCCATGATAATAGAAATGAGCTTTTCACAGCTTCGCAAAAAAAAATGTATCAATATGTGGCTATTCGAAATAATCAAATCACCAAAGATTTAATTCCTATGTTTAAAAACACGGATTTTAACGATCTGAGAAGTATCGTTGATCGTTATGCAGAAATCAGCAAAATCGCGAAAGACATAGATGATCTCACGATGTCCCAAACCATCGACAAAATGAAAGCTGCCATCATTCTATTGCAAACCGGCTGGGAGAAGAAGAATACGGATGACTATATGCTGGCTTGGACGATATACAGTAAGAATGCAGAACTTTTGAACAAGGATTTAACAACGAAATTATCAGAGTCGTATCACTATGAACTTATTGACAAGACTATAAAAAAATGAAGCTGATGGAAGAGAGAAGGGATGCAAATGCTAAGAAATGAAAGAGGGCTTACCTTACTGGAAGTGCTGGCTGCGACAGTAGTTTTAAGTCTTGTCATATTAATGTTTCTTAATATTTCTTCCTTTTCTATGATGTCAAATAAAAATGATGATTTACGCGTGAATGCCTTGCATTTAGCGGAGCAGAAGTTAAATGAATATAGGAGCACTTACACTGCTGCCGTACCCGTTGTGCAAAATTGGGGAGATCTTAATCCCGCATTAGATCCAGCATTACCTTATGGATTATATGTTCAACAATCCAGCCTACAAACTCCCCCTTTCTCGCCGACTTTGTTTACAAACAGGAAATTAGTTTCACTTCAAAGTATCGTCTTATTCCGAGATGTTAGTACAACTCCGGCTACGCTAGTTCCACGTATTTTGACGGTTACGGTTTACTGGGGGTCGACGAATTGAAGAATGAACGCGGTCTAACTTTAATTGAGGTATTAGCTACGCTAACCATTAGCACTGTATTGTTGGGAGTAGTCCTTATGCTGCTTTCCTCGACAAGCCTTCAATCCAAATCAAGTGGAGAGAAATACAATGTTGATGCAGAGATTCGAAAAACGATGGATACGATTGCAAAAGAAATCAGTGATTCAAATCAAGCTTATGCAGCGACGAATGACTTTCGTTATGTAACTTATGTATCGGGCACTAAAAAAGTCAAATCGCTATACTATGATGCTGTTGCCAAAACTTTATCGATGTATGACTTTAATTCTACGACTATTCAAGACAGTGTAACTTTAGCAACTCCTGGAATCTATACGAATCAAAGAGTTCTAACCTCTCATGTTACTGGGTTACAGTATTTACCTACTATAGGGACTACAACAATTTCGGGGAATTTGATCGGTGGTTCAGCATTCAGGGTGGTTATGACATTTACGTTTCAGCGTTCAAAGTTGTTCGGAGGGTTTGAGAATTACAATGTGAAGAGAGAAACAGGGTTTAAACTGCTTCAATATTAAACTGTAAAATAAGCCCAAATGCCAAGGGGAACTTGATCTTAGCATTTGGGCTTATTTTATTTTCTAATAGGATTCCAATCAGGTGGTGGGGTTGCAGTTACTGCTGATGACGAAGTTGGCGTTGGTGTAGGTGTAGCGGGTGAAGTCCCACTTAATTGTAAGGAAGTTACAGGCGGATTGGATGTTCCGGTTGTAATTGTTTTATTATTTGCAAAGTCAATTTTCCCTGCAACTGCAATAATGCCCCCTGTCGTAAGGTTTATTTGAGTCCCAGAGGTAAAATCTCCTGATACAAAGATATCTCCAGAAGACACTTTAAACTCGGCATTATTTTTAACGTAAATATTTCCAGAAGCTAGATTGCCATTTGAGATATTTAAGGTGGTTTGGGTTTCAATTGTAAATGTGTCATCGATTGTCATTTGTTTAGTTGTTATGTTACCTCCATTGCTAAGTGTCATACTTCCAGCATAGATGTTATTATCAATTTTCAATGTAGTTTGCGTGCCTGTAATAAAGCTGCTTTCGCTCCACAAGTTGCCATAGGTGCCGCCATTACCGCTCTTAATTGTTATATCAAGTTGATTACTTCCAGTAATTTTTCCCGTTGTAGATGGATTAGACGCAGTTTGGTTTGCTATTAGACTACCATACACTTCTAGATTTGCATTATTAAGTGAATAATTATCAGCTATTAGAATGACTGGCTTTGTACTCGAACCAAGCGTTTCAGTGCTGGAGACATTTAATGTACCTGGCACATAGATAACAACAGGATTGGCTGAACTTGCATTAATACTCGACTTTACTTGACTTATGCTGCACGATGTACAGGTGATTAGACCGGGTGTCTTTGTCACATCCAAATAGTCGTCAATGGCAGATGATACGCTAGACTTGATACTGGACATATAGCTGGTAATTGCTGGTGAAAGAGTTGTGTTTTTCCCAGCGTTAACATTGGAACTATTCCCGTACAAGACACCAACTCCCGCTGGAATAGGCACGGTTTGCCCCGGTTCAATGTGGGTCGATGTATTGGGGGTAGGGCTAGGTGTTGGTGTTGTTACTACGATTGCGTTAAACGCAGATATTTGAAATTTGATTAATTTGCTATGCGCATTATTGACGGTAGCTTTGAAAAAAACATTATATACATTGTCAGCTGTAACGGGGCCATTGATTCTAGTATTGGTGGCTGCCACTTCTACATATTGCTCGTAAGTCGTTACAATGCCCTCAGGAGTTGTAATGTTTCGTGCGACCCAACCTAATCCTTGCGTTCCCGAACCACCGCCGTACATATTGAAGTACGTTCTGCGGTCCATCCCGTTTCCATAGGTATCGTAACTCTTCAAATAGGTAATAAATGATTCCATGCCACTAACGGCTAGATCAGTAGCCTTTTTCTCATAGTCAGTTTGGCTATTGGCAAGTTGATTCGTTGAAGACGAAGCAAGAATAACAGGTGTTACGATCATCAAAACAAGGAGAATAAGAAGTACGTAGGTAAGTACATTTCCTCTTTCACTCTGGAGTGGAATAAGAAATTTCATGATGAACTCTCCTTTCTTCTGGATTACATATTCCCTATTATATCGAATAAAAAAAGGCTAGTATAGTACTGAAGTACTATACTAGCTCTATTCACTTCGACAAATTTTGGCCAAACTCACCTGCGAATATGGTTTCGTTTATCGGGAGTCTGCCAGATGGAACTTCGCGTTCTTGCAGCTTTTCAGGAAGTGCATCTGCAGGACCACGGTATCCGATGGCAATAACTGCATGAAGTTCGTAGTCAGCAGGAATTTGGAGTGCTTCGCGTGCTTGTTCACGTTCGAAACCACCCATCGCATGAGTGATTAACCCTTGATTATTCGCTTCAAGCGCTAAATATCCCCACGCAGTGCCTGCATCGAATGCATGGCTAGGATTGTCTGTTCCTCTTGGACTTTTGGTGTGTGAAATAACAAGTGTAAGTACGGGAGCTTTCTCACTCCACACAAGGTTAAACGGATTAATAAACGTATGGAATTTAGCAAGTTGCTCAGGTGTACGGGCAACGATGAAACGCCAAGGCTGATTATTACTTCCCGATGGTGCCCAACGTGCTGCTTCAAATAGACTTAACAGTACTTCTTCCGATACTTCTTGGTTCGTGAAGGAACGAGGGGACCAACGCTCAAGAAACTGTGGATTAATTTCATGATCCGGTTGACGATGAGCTTCAATTTCATTGGGTAGTGATGTGGACATTAGTTATTCCTCCTTATTGTGGATTTCATCCTAATTTTACCTTATTATGAGCTTGTTTACGAATTTCTCAATTTTTCATTGACTTGTATGTCATTGGCGCAATTTGGCAAAGCTAATTGTTATGAACATGATGGACCAAGAAGAGGTGCGAGAAGCCGTGAATTTCACGAGTCATGATGTCATTATTATTGAGAGAGCTTTAAGAACTGCCATGAAACATGATCGAGAAGAGCACCGTTCGAGAGACTATCAAGAAGTTTTGTTCAAAATGCAAGAGAGTGCCAACCAAGCGCTGTCGGTCAATGCTCAGATCACTAGTGACCATGATGGCCTACGATACGATTATGATGATTCAGCTGATTTGATGTAGACATACGAACGTATATTCTGTAAAATGGAAGAAACGAAATGGGTAAGGAGATTCGGTTTATGAATCCTTTCACAGGTAAGGTTTCTTCAATGATAGAGATGATTGACGGGCTGCGCAAATCGCCTGAAATCATGCAGCAAGTCACATATTGGCACACGATACCCCCACGAGATCCGAAACTGGCTGATTTTCCAGAAGGGTTGCATGAGGGTATTTGTGTTGCGCTTCGACATAAAAACATCGGGCAATTATATACGCATCAGGCGGAATCGTTTCGCCAAGTGACTGCTGGCAATCACGTTGTTACTGTGACTCCGACTGCGTCGGGGAAGACGCTTTGCTACAATCTGCCTGTCCTTCAGAAGATTTTGGAGAACGACGCTTCGCGAGCGCTCTATTTATTCCCTACTAAAGCACTGGCACAAGATCAGGTCGCAGAGCTGCAAGAAATGATTGAATTTATGGACGTAGATATTAAGACGCATACGTATGACGGTGATACACCACCTACAGTTCGACAAGCGATACGAAACGCTGGACATATTGTTGTCACGAACCCAGATATGCTGCATTCTGCGATTTTGCCGCATCATACCAAATGGGTGAAGCTGTTCGAGAATTTAAACTACATTGTGATTGATGAAGTGCATTCCTATCGGGGTGTATTCGGGAGTCATGTCGCGAATGTGATACGCAGGCTGAAACGAATTTGCCGCTTCTATGGTTCCAATCCGCAATTTATATGTGCTTCGGCTACGATAGATAACCCTAAGGAACACGCTGAGCGACTTATCGGTGAAACCGTTGCGTTGATTGATAATAATGGTGCGCCAGCAGGAGAGAAGCACTTCGTATTCTATAACCCGCCTGTTGTGAATCAACAGTTAGGGATACGTAAAAGCTCCGTCTTGGAAACACGTACGCTAGCAGGCAAGTTGCTGCGAAGTGGGATCCAGACGATTGTGTTTGCCCGTAGCCGCGTGCGTGTGGAGATCTTGCTGACCTATTTACAAGAGCTCGTGAGTCACGAGCTGGGCAGCAAGTCGATCCGCGGCTATCGCGGTGGGTATCTCCCGAAGCTGCGCAGGGAGATTGAAAGAGGCTTACGCAGCGGGGAAATCCGCGGCGTTGTGAGCACGAACGCACTGGAGCTGGGCATCGATATTGGCCAGCTGCAAGCGTGCGTGCTCAATGGCTATCCCGGCACGATAGCCAGCACTTGGCAGCAGTCCGGGCGTGCCGGGCGGCGGCAGGAAACCTCGTTGACGATTCTCGTCGCGAGCAGTAATCCGCTGGATCAATATTTGATCCAGAATCCGCGCTATTTCTTCGAGCGTCCGCCGGAGCAGGCGCGTATTCATCCAGATAATCTGATCATTCTCGTGGATCATGTGAAGTGTGCGGCCTATGAGCTGCCTTTCGAAGCGAATGAGAAGTTCGGTGAGGAGTCACTCACCGATGTGCTTGAGTATTTGACTGAGGAGCAGGTTCTGCACCAAGTCAATGATCGTTGGTATTGGATGGAGCAGTCGTTCCCTGCGCATAACATTTCATTGCGCTCTGCGGCGCAAGAGAACTTCATCATAATTGATATGACCAATGGTCATCGCGTGATTGGGGAATGTGATCGTTTCAGTGCGCCAACCTTGATTCATGAAGAGGCTATTTATATCCATGAAGGCATACAATTCCAAGTTGAAAAGTTGGATTATGAAGAGAAGAAAGCATTCGTGAGGCAAGTTAATGTAGACTACTTCACGGATGCGAGTATGGCTGTACAGCTCAAGGTATTGCACGTGAATCGGGAGGGACGCGTTGGCGGTCTACTTCGTCAATTAGGTGAGGTGACTGTGAATGCACAACCAACGATTTTCAAGAAAATCCGTCTGCGTACGCATGAGAATATCGGCTCAGGGCCGATCCGATTGCCAGAAGAGGAGCTGCATACGAGCTCCTATTGGTTTACTTTCGATGAAGCGATGTCGGCAGGACGATCGGCGAATGACATGCAGCATGCGCTGCTTGGCATTGCCAATGTCCTGGCGCATCTAGCGCCGCTGTATTTGATGTGCGACCCGATGGATATCCGAGTCGTTCCGCAAGTGAAGGCGCTGCACAGCAAGCTGCCGACCGTGTTCTTCTACGACCGCTACCCAGGCGGCGTGGGTCTTAGTGATCGGCTGTACGAGGTCCACGGACAGCTGATGGATCAGGCGCGCAACCTGATCAAGAGCTGCGGTTGCATCAGCGGCTGCCCGGCCTGTGTAGGACCGATCGAAGAGGTCGGTCTGCTGGGCAAGAAGCTCGCGCTGGAGCTGCTCGCAGAGCTCGATGGCGGTGCCCGATGAGCGGGCTCCGCGAAAGGCTCGGCCGCCTGCGGGGACCCGCAGCGGCTGGGGTAACACCCCCGCCCCCGCCGGAGGCAGGGGGCGAGTGGGCGCAGCTCGGCGCCCATATTGCGACGAGCCCCGCGGGCTCGTTCATCATGCGGCGCCGCCAGTACGGCGCGGACAGCGTGCATGGCATCTATCGGCTGCGTGACCTCGCCGATGTTGCTGCGCAGCTGTCCTGCTTTCACGACGGAGACGCCGTCGTCCGGCTCGAAGAGCTGCTCTTCTTCGATACGGAGACTACTGGACTCGGCGTCGGTGCTGGCAACGTGCCATTCATGGTCGGCATCGGCTACTACACAGGTGAGCTGTTCACGGTTGAACAGCTCATGATACGCAACCCAGCGGAAGAGCATGCGATGCTGGTGTACCTACAAGAACTGTTAGGACGATACACGCATATCGTCTCTTATAACGGCCGTACGTTCGATTGGCCGATTCTGAAGAATCGCTTTGTCCTGAATCGTCTTAAACTAGATGACACGAAGCTGCTTCAGCTCGATCTTCTTTATGCTTCAAGAAGTCTGTGGCGTAATACGCTGCCCTCCTGTCGTTTGAGCAAAGTAGAGGAGAGCAGACTAGGCTTTGAACGCATAGATGATGTGCCAGGGTCAATGGCGCCAACATTGTATTTTCAATATTTGGCTGAGAAAGACCCTGCAATCCTTCAAGGTGTATTTATTCATAACGAGCACGATATCGTAACATTGGCCGCGTTGACTGTCCATTTTGGTAATCTGCTGTGTCCAGATGAGAATGATCCCGAGCTCATTCCCAACATTGACTCGGAAGAACTCTTTCGGACAGGACTCTGGCTTGACAAAATGGCAAGGCCTGCCAAGGCGGAGCAGTATCTCAATGTTTTATTCGAGAAACTAATGACTAACACGACTGCTAACCAGTCGGCTGAACAAGAAACTGTCTTACTTCAATTAGCAACCTACTACAAGAAAATTGGTCAATATAACCGTGCGATTGAGCTATGGAAGCAAGCTATTTTACTTAAACCTGCAAGTATTTCGTTACAGCTAGAACCGTATTTAGAGCTTGCGATGTACTATGAACACCGTGAAAAGGACTTGGGTCAAGCAGTCTTTTATGCAGAGGAAGCGTGGGCGAGGCTGTGGCGCCGGCGCGCGCTTCACCGAGGTGACCGCAAGATCAACGAGATTGAAGAAGCTTGGGAAAAGCGGCTTGCACGTTTGCAGCAGAAAATGCGAAAGAAAGAGATGAGTTTACGAGCGCTATCAGATTCGTATCCATCATCTTCGGATAAAATGGAAATGACGAAAAGAAAAAAGGCACCAAAACCTACTTACGTGAGCGAAGGTTTAATTTAAAGACTAGTCATCACATCTCATTCATTCTCCTTAGGGTACGCGTTTACGCAATTCGTCAATTGGTTATACAAGGTATAAAAATGGCAAGGAGTGATTCTCGTGCCTGAGCTTCCGGAAATGGAAACGTATCGTCAGCAGTTGACACGATTAATCATAGGAGTACCGATTACGGGAGTCGATGTGACACGCCCGAAATCGTTGAATGTAGATCCTGAAGAATTTGCGGGGAAGCTTATCGGCAATCGAATTGTGCGAATAGAGCGCAGAGCCAAACACCTACTGTTTCATTTGGCCACAGGTGAGATCCTACTTTTACATCTTATGCTTGGCGGTTGGATGTTCTTTGGTACTCAAGAAGAGAAGCCAGATCGAACGATTCAAGTGGACATTCATTTAGGTAACAACAGTTTGTCCTTTATTGGATTACGTTTAGGTTACTTGCATCTGCATACGCCAGAGGTAACCCATAAGCTCTTACAAAAACTTGGACCTGAACCGTTCGAACTTAACCTCACTCAATTTCGGAGCGTACTGCGATCTAAGCGAGGGAATCTTAAAGTAACGTTTGTAGATCAAACCTTTCTTTCGGGTATTGGGAATTGTTACTCGGATGA
The DNA here is from genome assembly GCF_964253335.1 of Paenibacillus sp. LjRoot56. Lineage (NCBI taxonomy): Bacteria > Bacillati > Bacillota > Bacilli > Caryophanales > Paenibacillaceae > Paenibacillus > Paenibacillus sp. LjRoot56. The sequence continues at coordinate 590,782 of NZ_CAXURV020000004.1, read as the reverse complement.
AATTTGCTTTGAAGCGGGCCTACTCCCTTTACGAAAGGTACCCTCGCTTACTGATAATGAACAACTTCAACTCTACCAAGCTATGCAGGCTTTACTTCGTGAAGCGATTGCCGTCGGTGGCTATATGGAAGAACCTTTATTCGTGGGAGATCGTTTAACAGGACAATATAATCCGAAATGTCGTGTCTATGATCGCAAAGATGAGCCCTGTTTACGATGCGGGAGCCCTATCATTCAAACCGAAGTCTCAAGCCGTAAATGTTTTTATTGTGCCCATTGCCAGAAGTGAAAGGTCGGATTGAACATGTTTATCGGCGCCCATGTAAGAACGCGAGGCGGTTATTTGAATGCAGCCAAAACCGCCCTTTCAATAGGTGCAAAGGCTTTTCAATATTTTCCGATGAATCCGCGTAGTTTGGCTACGAAAGTTGTCGATCGTAAAGACGCGAATGCATGTGCTCAGTTATGTGTGGAACATGGCATTCTCTCCATCGGGCATGCTCCTTATGCATTAAATCCCGCAGCAGATGAGCCAGAACGTGAGATCATGGTTAACTTGCTCAAAAATGGCCTAGACATTACAAATGCCTGCGGTTCTGTTGGACTTGTGGTGCATTTTGGTAAATATACGGGAAAAGACCCGTTACAAGGTTACAAAAATATAATACAATGTTTGAATAGTGCTACGGAAGGTTACACGGGAGCTTCTTTCATATTGCTTGAAAACCAAGCAGGTGAAGGTTCCCAACTGGGTCTAACCTTTGAAGAAATGGTGCAAGTTCGTAAGCTATGCGATTCACCCGAGAAAATTGGTTTTTGCTTAGATACTTGTCATGCTTTTGCTAGTCGTCTTTGGCAAGGAACGGATTGGGCAGAGCTGGAGTCGAAGGGAGATCAGCTAGATTATCTATCTCATCTGAAAGCTATTCATTTGAATGATTCGGTGCATCCATGGGGATCGCGCCGTGATCGGCACGCCAACATTGGATCGGGTCATATTGGCATTTCGAATTTTCAAAGCCTCTTACACTCCCCTTATTTACGAGACATTCCAATTGTTCTTGAGACAGGTACGGGGCGTGATGGCACGCATCGGGAAGAGATTGCGTTCGTAAATTCGTTGTTGGAAAGGAAATGTGAGGATGATTCATGTATACTTAGATGATTCGCGTCCTTGTCCCCAAGGATTTGTGTTAGCCAAAGATGCGAAAGAATGCATTGCTTTGCTTGAGGAATGTGTTGTAGACATCTTATCTTTGGATCATGATTTGGGTTGGATGTCGAAGCAAACGGGCATGGATGTTGTCATTTGGTTGATTCAGCAGCGTAAATTTCCAAGAGCAATTTATATTCATACGTCTAGTCCTTCCGCATGCACACAGATGTATCAGATGCTATATGCTGTCAAGCCAGATGAAATGGGGCTATATGCGCATCGTATGCCTGATGATGTATTGATGGGAGTTGCACAAAAAAACGATCCAAGTAAACCGTAATGTGAAAGGAAACGAACTTATGATCCATTTATCCGGTATTCATTTTATACGTGGAGAACGCCATATTTTAAACGATGTGAATGTACATATCGAATCCGGTGAACACTGGGTATTGCTGGGCCGAAATGGCTCTGGTAAAACAACGCTGCTTGAAATGATGAATGGCTATGAATTTCCAAGTCGTGGCACAGTCGATGTGCTCGGAAACCGGTACGGTCAATGTGATGTGCGGGAAGTTCGTAAGAAGATTGGTTATATTTCTCAATCTCTTTTCGAAAAATTAAGCTTAATTGATCCAGTCCTTGAGGTCGTTGCAACAGGTGAGTACGCTTATTTGAGGTTCTATCAAGAAATTCCACAGGAAGTGAAAGACCGAGCACTGGAGATGCTTACTCGTGTACGTATTCCACATCTGGCTGATCAGCCTCTGGGAAGCCTTTCACAAGGGGAACGTAAGAAGGTCATGCTTGCACGATCCTTGATGAGTAAGCCAGCAATCCTCGTTATGGATGAGCCTGCTGCGGGCTTGGATTTGTTTGAGCGTGAACGGTTCTTATCTGACGTAAATGAGCTTAGTAAACAAGATGTAACGGTCGTATATGTCACCCATCACATCGAAGAAATCATGCCTTTATTTACGCATGTTGCGATAATCGAGCAAGGTGAATTAATTGCCTCTGGACGTAAGGAAGATGTATTGACACCTGAGAATATTTATAAGGCCTTCGGAATTCATGTTGCCTTGGAATGGTTCCAAGATCGCCCGTGGATCAAGGTTATTGAGGACAAATAGGCGTATTTAATAAGTTAGCCTAAAAAGAATGTAGAATATTAAAAGGATGCGGCTATGACACAATTAACAACCTATATTGGAACCTCGAATCATGGGTTCGCACAATATGCGCAAGACGAACTGCGGAAGTTATTTCCACTTACGAAATTTACGTTATTGGTACCGACAGAAGTGTTTTATTTCCAGGTACCTGAAGATACGACCGATGTCATTTCAACCATGCAAGAGAATGAACCTATCTTTCTGCGACATGTTCAACCGGTTCAACAAGAGTGGGAGCTTAGTCGCACGGATGCTGACATTGCACATTTGACAGCTTGGCTTCGTGAAGCCTATGCCGCTGGTTTATTTGGTTACGGAGAGAAAATTGCCACCCAAATTCGGAAGGAAGAGCGTGCTGATGTTCCTTATGCACCTTTTGCTATTAAGGCAGCCATAGATGAAATTCTCACTGCGGAATGTGGTGGCGAACCTGTTGTCCGTTATGCAGACCATATTATTTCGGTGTACATAAGCGCCAAAAAGGTCTACGTCGGCATTTCAAAACCAAGTGATAACTTATCAGATTGGTCAGGTGGTGCGATCCGTTTCATGAAAGAAGAGGATCAAATTTCACGTGCCAAATTTAAGCTTTTGGAAGCTGAGCAACGGTTCGGGATTGATTTCAGTATCGCTCGTAAAGCGATTGATATTGGAGCTGCGCCTGGCGGATGGACGTCTTTGCTGCTAGAGCGCGGTTTGAAAGTTACGGCGATTGACCCGGCTGCGATGAACCCACGTCTACTTGGCAATCCATTGCTGACGTTCCTGAAGAAAAATGCGAATGATGTGAAGCTGCGTGAGAATGAGTTTGATTTACTAGTCTGTGACATGAGCTGGGATCCGCGGCAGATGGGACATCTTGTGTCGGATTTACTTTTCTCTTTGCAAAGTGGCGGAACAGCTATCGTTACCGTGAAGCTTATGCATAAAAAACCGTTCCAAACGGTTCGCGATATTCTGCGCATTTTCGAAGACTCACTGTTCCTCTTGAAGGCGAAGCAGTTGTTTCATAATCGGGAAGAATTGACACTTTATTTGCAAAAGATATAAAAAACGGAAAAATAGCTAGATTTTCCAAAAGCCCTCCCTTATAATCAAGAGCAATATGACTTGGATATAAGAGGGGGTTTTTACTAATTGTGAAGCCTAGACCACAGTGGCAAGGGTCAATTGTAGGAGGGAGATACGAACTTGTGTCCATGCTTGGACAAGGCGGCATGAGCCAGGTATATCTCGCTAGGGATAAGAAATTAAAGGGCAAGCGTTGGGCAGTGAAAGAAGTTGAGTGCGTCGGTTCCGATGAGACTGCTTTCTCGGAAGAAGCTGAAATGCTGGCCAAGCTAGGGCATGCACAGCTCCCGCAGTTAGTGGATTATTTTATTACTGAGGGTGGATATGGATATCTTGTCATGGACTATATCGAGGGTCCAACTCTACAGGATTTATTCGAAAAAAACCAACGTAAACTACCCATTAAGCTAATTGTTCAAATTGCTTTTCAATTACTTGATATCTTCCACTACTTACATACATTTCAGCCCCGACCCATCATTTATCGCGATCTCAAGCCATCCAACGTCATGATTAACCAACATAATCAAGTCCGTTTAATTGATTTTGGAGTAGCTAGACAATTTAAACAAGGACAAACTTCCGATACAATGCAAATGGGAACGATCGGGTTCGCTGCACCGGAACAGTATCTAGGACTGCAAACGGACGCCCGAACGGATCTTTATACACTTGGCTCTATGTTATATTACTTATTGTCCGGAGGTCAGTATGTTTATAGCAAGGCAAAACCACTGGAACTACGTCTAGATGAGATCCCTGAAACCCTACGCACAACGATTCATTTTCTCCTGCAAGATCAACCTCAGAACCGCTGTCAAACCGCAATGGAAGTGAAGCTAAGACTACGTTCCTTAACCCCTGAAGCCGATCTGATTGTTGCTGAATCTGGGCTGCAAGTCAGCTCACACCATTCCAATACGTCTGATAAATTAATCATCATTGGCGGGTTATTTGCAGGTGTCGGTGCGACTTTCACAGCTATTACACTAGCTAGGTTATTACATGCACTCCAAATCCCCAACGCGCTTGTTGAACAGCCGACGATTGAACCAGATTTATATATGTTATTGTATGGAGATCGCCATGCACCAAGCCCCTACAAGTTTCCCTCTGATCACATTTGTGACCCATCTTCTACTATCACTACACCATGGATAAACGGTTTTACCACTTGGGCACCCATTAATCCTGATGGTTTTCAAGGTAATTGGCAGGCCTCTCATGCGTTTAAGCTTCTGCACATGCTCAAGAAGCCGATCATCCTATGGGATGTATCGACTGAGTGGGAGCATCCTGCGGTACAGGAGCTTTGTTATAGTGCAGATGAAATAATCGTTATTGTGGATAGCTTGCCTGGGAAATGTGATCGCCCACGTTCGCGACAGCGAATAGCGCAATTCACATCCTACCAACAACGAGGGAAGAAAGTGCATTACATTGCGAATGGGGCGTTGCCTTCGCATTATCGATCGGAGTGGCAGGACTCATTTCCATCTAAACCATTGTGTATCATGCCCATAATTGCAAGATCCGAAGTATTGCAAGCTGTGTGGAAAGGGGATTGCATTCAAGATCAGCCACAATATTTGGACGTTTTTTACGAAGCATTGAAACCATTCCTCAACGAGATTCTCCCGGACCAAAGCCTCAATCAACTCGCACTTCTGCCCAAAAAATCGATATTTTCCCGTTTCAATAAGCGCGGTTAGTGTTTTTATTCAACTGATAAATCGTCCATGCTAGTAGTGTAGCGAAACAAGACCATAATAAATAAGGAAGCAATAACCAAGCAGCCAACTTGGAATAAGGAATTGTGGCGTATAGTAATAAATACGTGGTGATAGCCACAATAGCGGAGTCAAGGAAAGCAAGACGTAAGTTTTTTAATTTGAATTCGAAAAAGGTGAAAGCTTGATTAGCCACGTAATTTACCAATAATATCAACACATAACTACTCGCTGCTTCTTGAAATCCATCGGTTTTCGTGTAGACAATCGCGACAGATGCAGAAATTAATGCATATAAGATCGCCCAAGCAATACCGAATAACTTAGCTGGTGGATTCCAACTGGGTTTTTTCAAAGTAGCATAGTAGGGCAGATCTGTGGGGAACAATACGCCTGAAATTGAAAACAGCGCATAAGTAATCAAGAACACGATGATAAACGTAAACACATGCAAACACCTCCTATTTATGAATGAGCTTGTATTACTATATTACACGCGTGGGATAAGTTATAACCAAATCCAGCCAAAAGTATGATATGATGAGTCATATTTTGCATGAGATATAGAGGGGGAAACAGAGATGGAGCAGCGATTTTCCAGAGAATCTAGATGTTTCAAAACATCACGTATTTTTCCAACAGATGTAAACAACCATAATACGCTTTTTGGCGGGAAATTGATGTCTTATATCGATGACATTGCTTCCATAGCGGCTCATAAGCATTGTCGGAGGTCAGTTGTGACGGCATCTACGGATTCTGTTGACTTTTTGTCACCGATTCATACGTCGGATTCTGTCTGTTTAGAGTCATTCGTGACTTGGACAGGTAAAAGCTCAATGGAGGTATTCGTTAAGGTTGTAACAGAGGATTTGAAATCCGGCGCTAGAAAAATTGCGGCAACTTCTTTCCTAACTTTTGTTGCTTTAGATGAAAATAAGGTACCCGTGGAAGTGCCAGATGTCATTCCTGAAACGGAAGAAGAGAAGAAACTCCACGAATCCGCTCCGCACCGCGCTGAGATGAGACGTATTCGCCGCGTGGAAAGTAAGAAGCTTGCTAGTTTCTTTACCATGAAATATCCTTGGGAATAAGGGATTGATTTATTAGGGAAATGTGGTACAATTTGGGTAATTGAAAATCGGACAAGCGGAAGCACCGCTGATCGTAGAGGATTAATCTCTATTGTCAGCGCGTGCTTTTTTGTTTTTCCGAAGCAGACAGGAGGGGAAGTATGAGGGTGGAAACAATAACGCGAATAGCAATCGTGCTCGCTGTTATGGGTTGTGTACTCATTGGCAATGGTATGTACGCGAAGTTCGCTGGATAGCGAAAGTGTGGGAGAGGGGGGTGCTGCAATGAAGAAGCTTCAATTGTTTGTCTTAGACGACGACATGATTTATGCCGAACGATTAGCCATATTCATTCGGGCGACGGAGTTCGCTGAACGTATGCAAGTAAAGCTTTTCTCGCAATTTGAACTCCTACTGCAGGTGTTAGAAGAACCTAACCACAGTGGTGTGCTATTGATATCTGATGCATTTTATCCGCTATTGCAGCATCATCGTACGTCATTAAGCAAAATATTTTTGAGTCAACATATCAGGAATTCTGAAACCCCAGAAACTGTCCATCCATTCTTATTCCGTTTTCAGCCGCTGCACGAGTTGCTCTCACACATCCAAGCCTTATACACGGAAAGTTCCCCGTCAGGCTCTGGTCGAACACAAATGAATCGCACACGAGTGATATCCGTGTATAGCAGCAGTGGCAATGTCGGTAAATCGATTACGGCTGTTCATATGGCGAAACAGTTGGCATTCCGTGGTGAACGTGTCTTGTATCTGAGCATGGAGTCCATTAGCGTTGCTTCTCAGTGGTTGCAAGGTGAATCAGGGCGATTATCACAGCTCCTTTATTATTTGAAAGATTCATCGGAGTCGATAGGACCTAAGCTGGCGCTATTAAAATCACATGATGCTACTCGAAGGTTCGATTATTTAACCCCACTTGAGCAAATGCGGGAGATGCAAGAAATGAGTGGTGAGCAAGTGAAAAAACTCATTGCGTCCATAGTGGGCCTGTCAGTCTACGATACCCTTATCGTGGATCTCGAAACGTCCGTTCATCCGAGAATCGTCAAGAGTTTAGAGCTTAGCGATGTGATCATTTGGCTGATCCGAGATGATTGGAATGATGCTTTTCGAACTAAAACACTATTAAAACAAATGAGTGCATATCCTCAAATCCGTTTTGTTATGACGAGCTTTAGGGGGAATCAGACCAATTCTTTCGATTTTCTAGGTAAAGAATTATCATTCAAACTTCCCTATATTCCTGATTGGAAGGTGATGAGTTCGGCAGATCAAGTTTGGCAATCGGATATATTTTCCGAACAGGTGTATGTCATGCTGCAGGCTGTTTGCAATGAGAATGAGGGAAGTTCCAAGGAAGGAGCGCATTCTTATCTTGAATCAAGGGCTGTTTAACGAATTAAAGCAGGAGATTAAAGAGAATCTCGATCTCACACATGAGGTTAGTGACGCACAGTTACTGGGGCATATCGAAGAAACCATTTTTCGTGCTGCAAGAGCGCATAGCTGGACTTCAAGTGATATGCACGTCGGTGTTAAGCGTATTTTTGATAGCTTTAGGGGGTTAGATATTCTCCAACCGTTAATCGACGATCCAACGGTGACAGAGATAATGGTTAATGGTCATAGCTGTATTTTCTTCGAACGGATGGGTGCCGTTGAACGTTACCCCTATGAGCTAGAAAGTGCAGAGAAGCTTGAAGACTTAATTCAAATGATTGTGTCCAAAGTGAATCGGATAGTTAATCAGGCCACACCTATTGTGGATGCAAGGTTGAAAGACGGTTCGCGTGTAAATATCGTGCTTCCACCTGCCTCTCTAAGTGGTCCGACATTAACTATCCGTAAATTTCCTGCAAAGCCACTGGATATGTCGGATTTGATTGGGATGGAAAGTATTTCTAGTGAGGCTGCGGAAATGCTTCGGATGATGGTTGAAGCGGGATTCAATATATTCGTCGGAGGTGGAACGGGCTCAGGTAAAACGACGTTTCTCAATGCCTTGAGTGCGTGGATTCCTGAGCATGAACGTGTGATTACAATTGAAGATTCAGCAGAGCTTCAGATCCAAACCGTACCCAATTTAGTCCGATTAGAAACGAGAAATGCGAATACAGAAGGGAAGGGGGCGATCACGATGCGAGAATTAATTCGATCTTCCCTGCGGATGCGCCCTAATCGAATTATTGTTGGGGAGGTACGTGGAGCTGAGGCGCTAGATATGCTGGCTGCAATGAATACGGGGCATGATGGTAGCTTAAGTACCGGCCACGCGAACACCTCGCAAGATATGCTCAGTAGGCTGGAGACGATGGTACTCAGTGCGGCGCCGCTCCCCATTGAAGTTATACGTAAGCAGATCGCCTCAGCACTTGATGTAATTGTACATATTTCCCGGATGCGAGATCGATCACGCAAAGTAACAGAGATTCAACAAGTTGTTGGGATGAAGGATGGCGAAGTTCAGCTGCAACCGCTGTTTCTCTTTGAGGAAAGCGGGGAGTCGCCAGAAGGGAAGCTTCTTGGAACACTCCGTTATACGGGGCAGACACTTGCTAATATGTACAAACTCCAAATGGCAGGTAAGCAGTTACCCAGTTGGTTTATTCGAAGAGTAGGAGGTGTTGTGGGATGAGTGTGTGGTTGCTGCTCATCTTCATGGGTGGCGCGAGTTGGCTTCTATTACGATATCTTGAAAAACGAAAATTCCCTTGTAAAGAAAGCGAGATCCCCCCAATACACAAGTCACGGCCAGTCCTCCCAGTTGTATTCATCGATTATAACGATTATCACTTGTCCTCCAAAGAGAGAATAGCAGCCATACTCATGCTAGGTTTACCGTCATTCATGGTCGGTTATATTTTCTACCAAAATGTTATCCTCGCTGCCGCTTTAGGATCTACGGGTTTTCTGTTTCCTCGCTTTCGTCGGCAGCAATTAATCCAAAAACGTAAGAATATGCTTTATGTACAATTTAAACAGGCTCTCAGCTGTCTTTCTTCCTCTATGACGGTGGGGAAATCCATTGAATCGGCATTTCGAGAAGCATGGGAGGATTTGAAGCTGCTGTATCCTGATCCAGCTTGTTTGATCGTCGTTGAGTTTGGCTTGATTTGCCGTAAGGTCGAAAATGGTGAACCGATCGAAGCAGCACTTAAACATTTTGCAGATCGCAGTCATTTAGAAGATATTCTCAGCTTTTCTGATGTTTTTCTGACCTGTAAACGTACGGGAGGAAATCTAATTGAGGTGATGAAACGAACAGCAACGGTCATTGCCGAGAAGTTAGACATAACCCAGGAAATATCAGTCATGGTCGCTCAAAAGCGTTTTGAATCGAGAGTTCTTGTTGTTGCTCCCGTCCTCATTGTTGCTGTATTGGCATTTTCCTCGCCTGATTATATGGTTCCACTGTATCGTGGGAGCGGGATTCTCATCATGACCGTCTGCTTGTCGTTGCTTGGCGCTTGTTATGTACTCACTCAAAAAATAATGAATATCAAGGTGTAGGATGTGGATATGGTTATTTGGCTTGGCACAAATTGTGTTTTGTATGTCAGTACAGGTGATCGGACGGAAGAAATACGGTAGTCAGCTTCAGATACAAACGTACCCCTTTCGGATGAAAATGCTCTTACCGACAAGCTATTATGTGATCGATAAGCTCCAATTGTTAGAAAGGTTCCCCGATTTCACTTTAAAAATCCATCATAAATGTATGACCTTATATGGAAGAAGCTTGTCTTCGCAAGGCAGTAAATGGTTTATGGCAGAACTTATATCAGCTTCCATCATGTGTCTATTCGTCGTTACCGTACTTGCCATTCTAGCAGGTGAAGATAGTTCGTTGCTTGCCTTTGGCGTTGTTGCTGCGATAGGGACACCAGTGATGATGGTTCGTGATTTGGACAACAAAATACGTAAAAAACAGCAATCGATGATTCTTGAGCTTCCTGAATTTCTGAGCACAATCGTGCTTTTAGTAAATGCTGGAGAGACAGTCAACCGTGCTTGGATCCGTTGTGTTCAAGCAAAGCCAAATATGTCTGATTCCCCGCTTTACAAAGAGCTGCTTGTTGCTGTGCATGAACTGGAGATGAATATCTCCTTCACGAAAGTATTAGAGGACTTCAGTAAGCGCTGCGCGTTACATGAAGTATCATTATTTGCATCAACGTTAGGTCTTAACTATAGAAGAGGCGGCAATGACTTTGTCGTTTCGCTGCATTCTCTTTCACTGGAGCTGTGGCAGCGGAGGAAGAGTGTATCGCGGACATTAGGTGAGGAAGCATCTTCTAAGCTTGTATTCCCGATGGTGTTAATTTTTGTTGTGGTGATGGTGATCGTCGCGGCACCTGCGTTACTCATGATGAACCAATAGGAGAGGAATGTTGAAATGGAAACAATACTTGAATTCTTTAAGCGTATGTGGAAAGAGGAAGACGGATTAGGAACGTTAGAAATTTTATTGATAGTAGCGGTGTTAGTTGCAATTGCGATCATTTTCAGAAAGTGGATCGTCTCATGGTTCCAGAAGCTGATCGGTGATGCCAATTCCGACCTGAAGGATAACAGTGCGGTTGCACCCTGTGCGCCGAGCCCGACCACCAGTTGTGCGCCGTAGTCGACTTCGTCAGTTCATCAACAATGAGCTGGGTACCTTTACGTTAGAAGCATCCCTTGTATTTCCGGTGATCTTAATTTGTACAGTGACATTGTTGTTTGTAGGCATGTTTGCCTATCAACATGTTTTTGTAGGGCAATTAGCTCGTTCAGCTGCTGAAAAGTTAGCTTTTACTTGGACTAACAGCCATAAAGATATAAGTACTGGAAGTTATAATCCGCAGGAAACGGACGGTTTGTATTGGCGTCTAACGCAGGACAATGTAAGCGACTTATTTGGCTTGTTACTAGGTAGATCTGGGGCTAGTATCGCACTTCCCACTAATGAAGCTAATGGTTTAGTTGAGAAAAAACTAGCTAGAGCCGCGGTATTACTTCCAACTGGCGTTACTGGAACAGCATCCTATGCGAATTATTTATTGGACCATCGAGTTGAAGTGACGGTAAACAAGTCTTTTATCATGCCTTCAATACTTAGTCGGTGGATGCATACAACGCAAACGGAAAGTAAAGCTGTTGTACATGTAATTGATTCTATTGAGCTGATCAGAACAACAGACCTTACGCGCACTTATCTGCCAACTTTAGTCGGACGGATATCTACCGAGAAAGCGAAAGCGGCACTTGTAGATCCGGTCAAAAGCGATTTGTCAGGTCCAAGCGTCAGTATTCAATCTGAACGTCAAGCATCTTCGTACTTGAGGTCACTTGTAGGAGGGACAGAGGTTGTAAGGACGACTGCGTCTGGTAAAAGCAGAAAAATTGATGCTTTAGACGCAAGAGGCATTGGTCATCAAGCGTTTTATAGTTTGACGGAAGCTCAGCTTCGCACCGAACAGCTCCCGAAGGATGTTGAATTACTCGAGCATGATCCGACTGTGAAAGGCATCGTTTGGCATTTTTTTAAGAAGGATGCCAGCGGCAAAGGAATGCCCACGGTTGCTTTTCGCAAAGAACTTGAACGTAAAGGGATTGTAGTCGTTATTCATAATTAGAAAGAGGGGAGCCATTGAAAAGATTCTTACGAGCAGAAAATGGCACCGTATCTGTCTATTTGATCCTTATTATTGTGCCAATTTTTTTATTTCAAGCGGTACTCATTGATTTTGCCAGAATTAAAGTAGCCGAGAAAGAAACGGAATCTGCCTTACATGCAGCTGCGCGCTCGGTGATGTCTTCCTTTGATCCCGAGCTGCAGAAGAGAGGGCTTTATGGCATGGGTCTCTCTCAAGAGGCGTCAGAAAAATTGCTTAACGATGTTTTTATCCAAAACTTATCGGGTGGCGTCTCCGAGAATGCTTTTCATTTTATTAATACCAAAGCTGTCGATGGAGCGTTACGCGTTACGCCAGTTTATACGCTTGCTAGTCATGTCATATTTGAGGGGCAGCTCTTAGAGGATATGAAAATAAAAGCACCGATTGAATATACGCTCGAAATAGTTGATAAATTTCAAAAGAGCGGCGTCCGTGAGCCTTTTCAGATGGGTTCTCAATTTGCCAAGGAAGCGTCTGAGCTCGAGAAGTTGATCGAGCAACGGGAAAGCTTACTAGATGAAGCATGGCAGAGCGCGGAAGAGTTCTATGTCAGAACTACTGAATTTCATAGCTATTATAGTGCCAGAGTTGCTGAATTAGACAAGTTATCTGGTGAAATCGGCATTCATACAGTTGACGAAGTTCGCAGCGAAATTAGTCAAGTTCAAGAGAATTTGCGTTCGCTTACAGCGAGCATAAGGAATATGGATCTTTCATTAGCATCACTTGTACAAGCAGGTCCTGAGGCAGCCGCTAGTATCCGATCACTTGCCGAAGCCAAAAGCAGGCTTGAGGAGCAGGCTGGAATGCTGTCACAAAAGTTAAATGAGCTGGAAGCTTTAGTGCAAAAAATTATGACTTACACAGCACTTATCATCCGTACCAAACTTGAGGTGGCTGCAGATGAAAAAGTAGTTCAACAACTACAGCAGGTGATTGAGCCAATCTTACGACAAGCCAAGCAAAAAAATGACGAAATACGCTCAGAGCTGACGGGAATCTCGAGCACTTCTACTCAAGGAAACTCGTCTGTGTATGATGTGTTTCAACATGTGTCCTTGATTGGAGATGATTATTTTTACAAATATCAAACGTCGATCGCAGCAATCTCTGCGTTGTTTTCATCATTCCGATCTGCTGTAGAGAGTGTCGTCTTGTATACTACCGTAAATACAAGCAAAGTTAATCAAGCCAATGACAGCTACCTGACAGTTGCTAATGATTTTCATGCCAAACAAAGTCCGTTAGAAAAATCGAGAATGGATGCAAATGAAGCTACAACGACGGATAAGCAGACTCAAAAGAATAAAATCCAAGCCATTATGGATAAGGCCAAGCAAGCGATCGGTGGTTGCAGCCTAACAAGTACGCAATCCAGTGATTCTGTGACTTATAGTAAGCTCCAAGGTGATTCAGGCTTCTATCAGAAATATCGACAAGCGAATGCGCAAGATACAACGATAGGGAACAATGTTGCCTATGATATTGAAAAAGCAGAACCTACTAGTTTGAGGGCAATGGATATGCTTGGTTTATTGAATAGCGCTGCGGAAGTTCTCCGAGATGAACTTTACGTGAATGAATATGCGTTAACGAAGTTTAACTTCCGAACCTATGGACTAGAGAAAGATCCAAGGGGGAACCCGAAATTGTCGAATGAGCTAGTTGATCCTGGGACACACGCTTTAGTAAATCAAGAGGTTGAATACCTGTTGTATGGTTTCTCTTCCTGTGTGGCTAATATGTCTTCCGCCTATGCAGAAATATTTTCATTACGCTTAGCAATTCGTACCGTTGAAGCGTTATTAGATCCTAAAAAAGAACTTCTCCAAATAGGCTCCCCGTTACTCGTTTTTCTGGCAGCCGCGGCTCAAGGTGCAGCTGAGGCATTCGTCGATATGAACGCTTTGGTGAAAGGTGAGGCTGTTGAATTATCGTCAAAGCTCATCTCATCGGCACTCCAATTGACGTATAAAGACTATCTCCGTTTATTTCTTATGTTACATAGCAATAATACCAAGCTGATGTCCCGAATGCAGGCCCTCCACGAATTAGAGACAGGTAAAGATCTCAATCAACAAACATCCTATATCCAAGCGAATGCAACGAGTGAAATCAGGCTTTGGTTTATTCCTCAAGTGATGAAACTGCTGGATGGGACTGGACTTTTAGGATGTAAAGTTGTTGGAACACACTGTCAAATGAACCGAGCTGCCGTCGTTTCGTATTGAGGAAGGAGACATGGATTTGCTTCTCAAATTGCATAAAGAGCAAGAAGGCGGCATCGTCCTGGAAGCTTCACTTATTCTGCCTTTGTTTCTTGCTTTCGTAGTAGGTCTTGTCCTTTTCATTCAAATTGCTTTGGTAGAAATGGCGTTGCAGTCCGGCGTTTCCGAGGCAACGAAGTCCATTGCGGGTCAACTGTATCCTGTGAGGATACTAGTTCAAGAAGCTCAATTAAAATATGATCAAAGCCGCGCAGCTGAGATGCTTAATACTGTCGTGGATCAAGTCCAATCAGCGAGGGAGCATGTGACGAGTACAGAGGAAATTGCTAATGAATACGCGGCTTACATACCTGATTCGCTGTTAGAGATCGTACGTTGGGAAAAAGAGAAGCGAGTGCTTGGCGAAGGCATGGCACAAGATGAGTTGAATGAATTTTATCAATCACAAGTTATGCCGCGGATGCTTGCTGCCTTTACACCAATTGTGTTTGCATTTTGTGATGTGAAGTTCGTTAATAAGAGCAACTTCAAAGTCATTTCTGTAACGTTGCCGAGTTTGAAGCAGGACGGGGAGGCGTTTTTTGGGATCGAGGCTCAACTGATCTATCAATTGCCCATCCCTTTTATGAGCCAAACGATTGTTCTGAAAAAAAGGGGCTTTGAGCGGGCTTGGGTAGGAGCTTAATTGAAGGGAGGAGTAACCTTATTCTTGTATGTCTTGGTCTATTTATTATTTTTATAACTGTTGCCTTTATCATTGATGTGCGGTATTCAAAGCTGCCCAATAAGTTGACCATGTGTGGAACGTTATTCGGAGTATTGTTCCACACATGCTCAGAAGGCTGGAACGGGCTACTTTTTTCTCTCATTGGTGCAGGTACAGGCTTTATCATGGTACTTGTGTTGTATGCAATTGGGGCATTGGGAGCTGGAGATGTCAAACTTTTTGCTGCTATCGGAGCAATAATGGGCGTTATGTTTGTTGTGCAAACACTTGTTTATGCGATTTTATGGGCAGGATTAATCGGACTTTTCCTTCTTCTTTTTCAAAGAAAAATAAGAACAACGAGTCGTAAGCTTGCCGGTTGGTTGTTCTCTATACTGGTGCTCAAAAGGTTTGAAACCTTTTTTGAACTTAAGCAACAAAAAAACATCAAATTCCCCTTTATGTACGCGGTTTTTCCAGCTGTAGCCGTTACGATTTACTATTCTTTGCTTTGAATGAGGTGTTTGTATGACACAAGAAGTATTCGGACTTCGTTATGAATTTGTTTATCGACATGGACATCTTATGGAGCTGTTCAAGGAAGGAGGTTTAGAAGCGAGTGAGCTTTCCAATTTGCAGGTGCGCATGTTAGAAGCCAATCAAATACCAAGGTTGTTGCCGTTCGACATTCATGAGGTGGATTCAAACATTCGACTACTGTATAGATTGTCCTCCAAACGAATGCTGTCACATGTTTTGAAAGTAGAGAATTTCTCCATCCATTTACTTGCCAAATTGATGTACGCGATCGTTAGTACACTGGATGAAAGCAAGAATTATATGCTGTGTGAGATGAATTTCGTCTTGAAAGATAATTTTATTTTCATAGGACAAGATTGGTCGGATGTTTACCTGACGTATGCGCCGCTAAATATAGCTCATGATGTCGATGAGAGCTATCTTGCGATAGATGCACTTCTCCATAAACTTATCCTACATCTTAGAGAAGAGGAACAGGTACAACTGCAGGCTTGGGTGCCAACACATTTAGCTAGAAAAAGTTTTCAAGCATATAAGGAAGCGTTATTAAAGTTGATGGACGAGCCGATTCTTAAACGAGAAACAATTGCTACCCCACCTTCCGAAACTATTGTAGCCCCGGTACCAGAACAAGGATTACCCAAAGCACATTGGAAGCATGATGAAGCGAAACACATCCAGCCCAAAACTGAAAATCCCATCTTGTCTAAACGTGAACAGATGCAACTATCCTTCATACCTCTACAGCAACGGTGGCGATGGATGACGATTGCTTTTATCCTTATTTTACTTGCTTTTCTGTGGCAGCAATATTTGGAAAGTCCCTCGACAAGCCTGCTGCAAATCATTGCAGGAACTACTTTGTTATTGGGGGATGTGGGCTTCGTTCTACTTTTCTTAGGTCGCCCTGATTTCTCTAGTCGAATGATTCAAAATCAGAAAAGTTCCTCTACCGCTCACAACATCTATGATCCCGGTAACGAAGTCATGCTTGATGATGCTAATTGTGCGACGGATCCACTGGACATCCAGCACTATTATCAAAATCTGACCTTGCATACAACCTTGCTCAGTCCATCACATTCAAATGCCACAGTGCTACTTGGGAAATCTCCCAAGCGAGATCAACTTGGCCCTCGATTGGAGAGGCAAGTTGAAGGAGTCAACCAAACCGTTCCTATTAACAGTGAAGTGTTTACCATTGGTAGAGGGGATTCAAGCAGCAGAGTCGATTATGTGGTGGAAGATGTAGGTGTTTCCAGGATTCATGCGGAAATTGTTCAAACTAGCAATGGTTTTCAGCTTCGAGATGCAGGCTCTATGAACGGAACGTTTTTGAATGAGTTTCCACTCGTCACCTATCAAGGATATACGTTAAAAGATGGGGACATTGTGCGAATTATTCGACAAGAACTGACTTTTCGGCTCTAATACAAATAGTTCTACTTCCTGTCTGCGATGAGCAGTGGTATAATAAGAAGTCGCGAGTAAAATACGTGATTATCTCAGAACTAGACAGGGGTTTGGTTTTACAAAATGAGTCTTTTAACAATTGAAGATTTAAGCCACAGCTTTGGTGATCGTACATTGTTCAAAAATGTTTCGTTCCGCTTGCTTGCTGGTGAACGCGTTGGCATTGTAGGAGCTAATGGCGTGGGGAAATCCACGTTGATGAATATATTAACAGGCAAGCTTTTGAAGGATACAGGAAAAGTAGAATGGACACCGAGAGTCCATTACGGATATTTGGATCAACATTCCGTGTTGGCCGCAGGTCGAACAATCCGTGATATTTTGCGTGATGCATTCCTGCCTTTGTATGAAGAAGAAAAAAGAATGATGGCTATTACCGACAAAATGGGAGATGCCACGCCTGAGGAGCTTGAAGTGCTTCTTGAGGAAATGGGTGAAATTCAAGAACGTTTGGAGATCGGTGATTTCTATCTGCTTGATGTGAAAATCGAAGAGATGGGTAATGGTCTTGGTTTGAATGCGATTGGATTAGATCGTGATGTGACATCTCTTAGTGGTGGACAAAGAACGAAGGTTCTTCTTGCAAAGCTTTTGCTAGAAAAGCCAACCGTGCTATTGCTTGATGAGCCTACCAACTATTTGGATGTGGAACACATTGAGTGGTTGAAAATGTACTTGAAAGATTATCCGTATGCGTTCATGCTAATTTCACATGATACGGAATTTATGAACGAAGTTGTCAATGTTGTCTATCATTTAGAATTTTCCAAGTTGACGCGATATACGGCGAATTATGAGAAGTTCCTTGATATGGCTGAAATGAATAAGGCGCAGCATATCGACGCTTATGAGAAACAGCAAGAGTATATCAAAAAGCAGGAAGATTTCATCGCGCGTAATAAAGCACGTGCTTCAACTTCAACTCGTGCGAAGAGCCGTGAAAAGCAGTTGGATCGCATTGACCGCATTGAGCGCCCAGAAACGGCAATGAAGCCTACATTTGTATTCAAAGAATCGCGTTCAAGTGGTAGAATCGTATTTGAAGCGGAAAATTTGGAGATCGGCTATGATCGTGCCTTGCTCCCAAGAATGAATGTGACGATTGAACGCGGTGAGAAAATTGCGATCGTCGGCTGCAACGGGGTAGGTAAATCCACCTTATTGAAGACGATTCTTGGCAAAATAGAACCGTTCAGCGGTAAGACGTATCGCGGTGATTATTTGAGTCCTGCGTACTTTGAACAAGAGGTCAAAGCACCAAGCATGACGCCGATTGATGATGTATGGAATTCCTTCTCTTCCATGACTCAGAATGAAGTTCGAGGAGCGCTTGCGCGAGTTGGGCTTAAGAATGAGCATATCACGCGAGCGATGAGCATGTTAAGTGGTGGCGAACAAGCGAAAGTTCGCTTGTGCAAACTGCTTATGCAGGAAAGCAACTGGTTGTTATTCGATGAGCCGACGAACCATTTGGATGTCGTGGCCAAAGAGGAGCTTCAGCGTGCTCTGAAAGAGTACAAGGGCACTGTCCTGCTTGTTTGCCATGAGCCTGAATTCTATGAAGGCTGGGTAACACGTGTATGGGACGTTGAAGAGTGGTCTGCCAAGGTTACAAATTAATTTATTCAAATCGGAGGAGATAACGATGTTAACGCATGTCGTGTTTTTTAAACTCAAAGATCGTAGTCCAGAAGCCATTGAAGTAACCAAAGCTGTTCTTACGAACATGGAGGGTAAAATCCCGGTTTTAAGGCACATTGAGGTTGGAACTGATATTTTACACCTAGAGCGTTCTTACGATATCGCACTCATTACGAAGTTTGATTCTCTAGACGATTTGAAGGTTTACGATACGCACCCTGTGCACGAACAAGTCAAAGCTCATATGAAAACAGTTCTTGATGGAACGTCCATCTGTGTTGATTTTGTAAGCTAACCCATGTTTGAAAAACATAGGAGAACAGTGTAGTATCCTTAGAAGAGGCTCGTTCTTGACGTTGTCATGGACGAGCGAAAATTCTTAGGCTGCACTGTTTTTTGTGTGTTTAGCGCAGGTGCGAAATTACATAGACATGGGAGAGGAATCCAAGTGAAGTCTAAATTAAATAGAGCTTACATGACAGAAGTTCTAGAAATGCTACTGCGGACTCCTAGTCCAACAGGGTATACGCATCACATTATGCAAAAAGTTGAGCTAGAAGTGAGTAAACTTGGCTTTGAGCTTTCTTATACGAATAAAGGCTGCGGCATCGTGACCATTCCAGGCGCGAGTTCTGATCGTGTAATTGGCATTTCCGCGCATGTGGACACACTTGGTGCTATGGTTCGTTCAATTAAAGAAAATGGCACGTTGAAAATTACGTCGCTTGGCGGTTTTATGATGGGTGCAATTGAGAATGAGTACGTGCAAATTCATACCCGTGATGAGCGTGTTTATGATGGTACGATTCTTACGTCCAGACCATCCGTGCACGTATACGAAGATGCGAGAGAGTACAAGCGCGATGAGGCGAATATGGAAGTTCGTATTGATGAGCTAGTGAACTCCAAAAAAGATGTGCAAGCACTTGGCATCCGTGTTGGTGATTTCATCTCTTTCGATCCGCGTGTACAGGTGAAGGAAAATGGATATGTGAAATCTCGTCATTTGGATGATAAAGCAAGCGTTGCATCCTTGTTTGGTCTTCTTAAATGGATGAAAGAGCAAGATATCCAACCGTTCTATACGATCAAGCTGTTCTTCTCCAATTATGAAGAGGTGGGTCATGGCTCATCTTTTATTCCAGAAGATATTACAGACTTTATCGCAGTAGATATGGGTGCGCTTGGTGATGATTTGAGCGGAAGCGAGCGCGATGTTTCCATTTGCGCGAAAGATTCGTCAGGGCCTTACGACTATGCAATGACGTCGAAAATGATTGAGCATGCCGAGAAGCTAGAAATCGGCTATGCCGTGGACATTTATCCGCGCTACGGATCCGATGCATCCGCAGCGCTTAGAGGCGGCCGTGACATTCGTGCGGCGCTAATTGGGCCAGGAGTTCATGCGTCACATAGCATGGAGCGAACGCATATGGATGCTGTAGTGAACACAGCAGCCCTTCTTGCGGCGTACATCCAGGAGCCGGTGCAAGGATGAATATTCTAAGCGCGGTCGATATAACCAAAACCTATGGCGACAAAGTGCTCTTCGATGATATCTCGTTCACGCTAAACGAGAAGCAGCGCATTGGCCTCATCGGCGTGAACGGCACAGGCAAGTCCACGCTGCTGAAGATGCTGGCGGGTCTGGAAACACCGGATCGCGGCAAGCTTGTGCACGCGAACCATTTCCGCGTGGAATACTTGCCGCAAAACCCAGAATTCGATCCGAACTCTACGGTGCTTGAGCAAGTATTCCACGGCGATTCGCCGCTCATGAAGACGTTGCGCGACTATGAGCTGGCCCTTGCGGAGTTGGAGCAGGATTCCGGAAGCGAGAAGAAACAAGCGCGCCTATTCTCTGCTCAGGCGCGCATGGATGAGCAAGGTGCCTGGGAAGCCAGCACCTTAGCCAAAACCGTGCTGATGAAGCTCGGCATCAGCGAGTTCGAAAAGCCCGTCGGCCAGCTGTCTGGTGGTCAACGCAAACGCGTCGCCATGGCGCGCGTGCTCATTCAGCCCGCCGATCTGCTCATCCTGGATGAGCCGACGAACCATATTGATAACGAGACGGCCATCTGGCTCGAGGAATTCCTCAGTAAGTGGCGCGGCGCTTTGCTGCTCGTTACCCATGACCGGTACTTCCTAGAGCGGGTCACCACCCGCATTCTGGAGCTGGACCGGGGCAAGATTTACAGCTATGAGGGGAACTACGAGTGGTTCCTCGAGAAGAAGGCCGAGCGGATGGATTCTGAAGCCGCTAGTGAAGATAAGCGGCAGAATCTCCTCCGCCGCGAGTTGGCCTGGCTCCGTCGCGGCGCGAAGGCGCGCACGACGAAACAGAAGGCGCGTATTAACCGCGCCGAGGATTTAAGGGACCGCAAGGTTGACGGTCCCGGTGAGAAGCTCGACATGGCGCTGGCTGGCAGCCGCCTTGGCAAAAAGGTGATGGAGCTTGACGACATCAGCAAGTCTTTCTCAGGCGGGAAGCAGCTGCTCTGCGGCTTCAGCTACATTGTGATGCCGAAGGATCGTCTCGGCATCATTGGTCCGAACGGCAGCGGCAAGTCGACGCTGCTTAACATGCTCGCCGGGCGCATTCAGCCCGACAGTGGCACGATTGAGACCGGCACAACCGTCAAGTTGGCCTATTACACGCAAGAGAACGTTGAAATGGACGAGAAGATGCGTGTGATTGAATATATCAAGGAAGCCGCAGAGCAGATCCGCACGTCGGATGGTGAAACCATTTCGGCCGCACAGATGCTTGAGCGCTTTTTATTCTCTCCTAATTTGCAGTGGTCGCCAATCGGCAAACTCTCGGGTGGAGAGCGCCGTAGACTTTATTTGTTACGTACGTTAATGGGCGAACCGAATGTTTTGCTTCTCGATGAGCCGACCAATGACTTGGACATCCAAACTTTGACGATACTGGAAGATTATCTAGATCAATTCTCCGGGGCTGTTATTACGGTTTCCCATGATCGATACTTTTTGGATCGAACCGTGACGCATTTATTTGCCTTCGACGGTAATGGTGGGATAGAGCCCTTCATTGGAACATATTCCGATTATTTGGAAGACAAACGGGAACAAGAAGAAGCGGAGCAAGCTCGGAAAGAAATCATTCGCCAAGCGAGTGCGAAGACGACTAGCGGCACTCCTGTTGCAAATCCTTCAAGCTCGGCTCCAGCTACGAATCGTCCGAAGAAACTTTCGTTTAAAGACCAGAAGGAATGGGACGAAATCGAGAACACGATTGCTACTTTGGAGGACAAAGTCGACAGCTTGAAAAAGCAAATCGAAAACTCTGGAAGTAACTTTGATCTCGCTCGTGATCTCTATGAACAAGAGCAACAAACCGCTGCGGAGCTTGAGGCTGCAATGGAAAGATGGACTTATTTATCAGAGTTAGTAGAAGAAATAGAGCGAAATAAGTTATGATAGAAGAAAATATTATAAAGGTAGGTATATAGACCCCATGATTAATGTAAATAACGTGACGCTTCGTTATGGCAAGAGAGCCCTGTTCGAAGACGCCAATATTAAATTCACACCAGGAAATTGCTACGGCTTGATCGGAGCGAATGGTGCAGGTAAATCCACATTCCTCAAAATCCTTTCCGGTGAAATCGAGCCTAATACAGGTGAAGTGAGCATCACACCAGGTGAGCGTATGGCTGTCCTTAAACAGAATCATTACGAATTTGATGATATTGAAGTTTTGAAAACTGTCGTTATGGGGCATTCCCGTTTGTACAAAATCATGGAAGAGAAAGATGCCCTGTATGCAAAGGCTGATTTCTCCGAAGAAGATGGCATGAGAGCAGCTGAGCTCGAAGGAGAATTCCAAGATCTTGATGGTTGGCAAGCAGAATCCGACGCAGCTGAGCTATTGATTGGTCTAGGTATTCCAACATCCCTGCATGATACGAAAATGAAGGATCTTGATGGCAACGAGAAAGTTCGCGTGCTCTTAGCACAAGCGTTATTCGGTAACCCGAACATTCTATTACTCGATGAGCCTACCAACCATTTGAACTTGGAGTCCATCAAGTGGCTAGAGCACTTCTTGTCCCGTTTTGAAGGCACTGTAATCGTTGTATCACATGATCGTCACTTCTTGAACCAAGTATGTACACATATCGCTGATATCGACTTTGGTAAAATCCAAATGTACGTTGGTAACTACGACTGGTGGTACGAGTCCAGCCAACTGGCGCTTCGTTTGGCACGTGATGCGAACAAGAAAACGGAAGAAAAACGCAAAGAGTTGGAAGCCTTTATCGCGCGCTTTAGTGCGAATGCATCCAAATCCAAGCAAGCTACTTCCCGTAAAAAACAATTGGAAAAACTTACACTTGAAGATATTCGTCCATCCAGCCGTAAATATCCATTTATTCACTTCAAAGGTGAGCGTGAAGCTGGTAAGCAATTGCTTGCAGTTGAAAGTCTTTCCAAAACGATTGATGGTGTTCAAGTACTGAACAATGTGACATTCACCCTGAACAAAGGGGATAAAGTTGCTTTCGTAGGCCCAGACGGGATTGCCAAAACAACCTTATTCAAAATTTTGATGGGCGAAATGGAAGCGGACAGCGGTACGTTCTCATGGGGTGTAACGACGTCGCAGGCTTATTTCCCAAAAGACAGCCAAGACTACTTCAATTCCGAACTAACACTTGTGGATTGGTTGCGTCAGTATTCCAAAGATCCGGATGAGTCATTCTTACGTGGATTCCTAGGGCGTATGTTGTTCTCTGGTGAAGAAGCGCTGAAAAAAGCGAATGTCCTTTCCGGAGGAGAAAAAGTTCGTTGTATGTTCTCCAAAATGATGCTGAGCGGTGCGAATGTGCTTATTCTTGATGAGCCTACGAATCACTTGGATTTGGAGTCCATTACTGCGCTAAACAATGGGCTAGTTGATTCCGACTGTACGATGTTGTTCGTCTCCCATGACCATCAGTTCATTCAAACGATTGCGAATCGCGTTATGGAGTTGACACCGAAAGGTCTAATCGACAAAATGCTGACGTACGATGAGTACTTGGAAAGCGAAGATGTGAAGAAACAACGTGAAATTCAATACGCATAAATAATAAAAAGTGAAAAGCGCCCTGAAGTGTTACTTTCAGGGCGCTTTTAGCTACACAAAGTGTTGTCTAGCTGCCGCCAGTGCGACGGCGTTGGTTATTTACTTTTTTGGTCATTTGGCTTTTCGCAGTTTGATTCGCATTTCCTGCTGCTTTCGGGTTAGCACGAGCTGCGGCTTGATCCGCTTGTTTCTGAGCTAGTTTGGCTTTGATCGCGTCGGCTAAACTGACTTTTTTGACACCTTGTGGTTCGACCTGGTCGGCTTGCTGGTCTTGAGGCTTGTCTGACATAAGAACACCTTCTTTACATGGTATATCCATAGTATAATCGAATCAAAGAAAAGATGAAAGAAGGTGTGTGGGGATGTTTGATCCGACGATCTATGACAATATCAAAGTTGTGCTCGAAGGAGCCGTCTATGATTTGGATTTGGAAGGTAAAATCATCATAACACGAAGAGAAGATTTAATTGACTTGTCCTCGATGTCTCGCACATTTGCTATTGAATTTGCTAGACAAGTGGGATTACCGAATAAAGCAGAAATTCACTTACATGTGCATTTGAGTGATTTGGCAGCTGAAATTCTAGAAAATCCTACGGCTAAGCCTGGGTGCACGCTGTTAATTAAACTTCATACGTATGTGAACGATCCAGAAATTGATTGTCCGATGATTGAAGCACAATTGAATGCTTTTTGGGAGCAACGCCCTCGTATTACCCAACAAATTTCCTATCTGTATGGTGAACAACCAGAGGAGTATCGCAATCTCATTACGTTATCCTTTGGCCGCAAAATTGATGAGAGCCATCTTGATGACTTTTCTGATCTGATTGACTATGCGTTTGAAAGCTTAGTATGGCTGGATGAGAGAGGGGCATAGCGATGCAAGAGTTATCTCAACAAGAATTACAATCCAAAGTAAATCAAGATAACGAAAAATCATTTGCTGTCTTTATGTACACGCCGTTATGCGGTACTTGCAAAGTAACAGAGCGCATGTTGGACATTATACTGACGATGAAGCCAAACATGCCGTTAGTGAAATGTAATATTAATTTTCTGCCTCACATCAGCCAAGAATGGCAAATTGCAAGTGTCCCTTGCGTGGTCATCATCGAACCTGGGAAAGAGAAGCAATATATATATCGGATGCAATCCGTGGATGAGTTATACCGCAGACTAAGGCCATTAGTAGAACAAGAATAGGAGTGGAGTATACAATGAGTTTTCAAATCGGAGACCGCGTTATTGCTGAGTATAAAACAGGGGTTTATTATGGTGAAGTTGTAGAAATGTCCTCTACCATGAAGGCGGCAGTTCGCATTCTTGCCGTGAAGGATCACCCTACACAAGGAGATTTACATAATCCGATGGATCCAAGCGTAGCTTTTTTTCATCAAAGAAGGGCATTATCCCATCAAGAGATCGCATTAATGCCGATTGCAACGATTCGTCCTTATGCGGGTGAGGTGCCAGATTACCAAGTGTCTCTGAAGAGAGCGCTATTGGCTCAGATCGATAAGCTGTCAGACATGGAAGCATGGGCCCGACGCTCTCTGCAGGAGCTTGATCAGCTGAGTAAAGAATATTTTCCACCGTCCAATTAGGAAACTTCTAAGTACAACTTGGTACCATCATTGTATTTGAAAATAGCGACATCTCCAATGATCTCGATCATCGAGATCATTTTTAATTTTCTGCGAAATTCAAAATGTAGTTCGTATTCCTTTAATTTAGTTGAAAGTAACTCCATCTGGGAACGTTTATGAGTAAAATTCATCACAGGGATCGATTTATTCTTGAAACGGATTGTGTTTGCTTGCATGTTCAAAACCCTCCTTTACACGGTAAATGCTGCTTTGTTGCTGCCTTACACTATTTAGGATACATTTCAAATGTTAAATATGTTTGCGTGCAACTATTAAAAAAGTTTTAGCAATTTATTATATGTGAATAATAGCGCTACAGGGCTAGTTCCGCTAAGATAAATTTTAGAGGGCCAGATTCATGGTTGCGGGGAGGGTTAACCCCATTTATAATAGATAAGATTGTATTCTAACAGGTTCTGGAGGGTCACAGAAATGACAGAAACAAAACCAACTCGCATTGGGATTATTGGTGCCGGAAATATCGGAAATGTACACATGGAGACGTTTAAAACGATACCATGGGCGCAGCTAGCAGGTGTGACAGATGTCTATTTGCCGCTTGCTGAAATGAGAGCGAAAGATCATAACATTGAACAGGTATATGCAAATTCAGATAAATTGTTAGCGGATCCTACGATTGATGCCGTTGTCATTGCTGTTTCGAATGAGTGGCATGCACCAATTGCGGTAAAGGCGTTAGAGGCTGGCAAGCATGTCATGCTGGAAAAGCCGATGGCGATCGATTTAGCATCAGCTCGTCAAATTGTTGAAGCAGAGCGCAAATCGGGCAAGATTCTCATGATTCCGCACCAAATGCGTTGGGAAGCTTCGTCCATAGCTGTGAAGGAGCAAGTGGAAAAAGGTGCGCTTGGTCACATTTATCATGCAAAAGCGAGCTATCTGAGACGTAAGGGCATTCCAGGCTGGGGAACATGGTTCACCCAAATGGATAAATCAGGCGGAGGTCCATTAATCGATCTTGGTGTACATATGTTAGATCTAACGCTGTATTTAATGGGGAATCCAAAGCCGGTTTCCGTTTATGGATCAACCTATGCAGAGTTCGGACCGCGCAAGCAAGGGATTGGCACATGGGGAGCCCCGAATTGGGAAGGGAAATTTGATGTCGAGGATTTAGCAACAGCCTTGATTAAGTTTGAAAATGGGGCAACTCTTTCCTTGGATGTCAGCTGGGCAGGCCTACTGGAGACGGATAACTTGCCAGTCGTGCAGCTGCTTGGTTCTGAAGGCGGTGCCTATTTGAAAGGTGCGAAAGGAAAGCTTTTTGCTGAAAAATTCGATCGGATCGTGGAAACAGAACTTTCAGCTCCTGCAGCGAATGATGATCCACGTGCACGTATGGTGCAGCATTTCTTGTCCAGTATCACGAGTGGTACTCAGCCGATAACGTCTGTCATGACAGGCTACACGAATAATTTGATCCTAGATGCGATTTACCGTTCGTCGCAAACGGGCGATGAAGTGAAATTGAACTGGGACATCGAGTAGACAGGGGCTGCAAGCAAGTGAACTGGGAGTTATTTAGTATCATCGGGACGATCGCCTTCGCAGTTAGTGGTGCAATTGTGGCGATGGAAGAGGAATATGATATCTTAGGTGTGTATGTACTTGGGCTTGTTACAGCATTTGGTGGCGGAATCATCCGTAATATGCTCATCGGAAAACCGATTGTACTTCTGTGGGAGCAAGGGATGTATTTTCAAATCGCATTATTTGCAATGACAGTTGTCTTCCTTATGCCTGTGAAATATATTCGAATGTGGAAAACTTGGGAAGCCTTCTTCGATGCAATTGGCTTAGCAGCATTCGCTATCCAAGGGGCGCTCTATGCAACGAATATGGGCCATCCATTAAGTGCCATTATCGTTGCCGCGGTACTCACGGGGATTGGCGGAGGTATGGTCCGTGATGTGCTAGCAGGTCGGAAACCATTGGTGCTCAAAGATGAAATTTATGCGGTCTGGGGTATGCTAGCGGGAGCGTTAGTTGGACTTGGTTGGTCACAGGGCACATGGCAGTTAGCCATTCTTTTTGCACTTATCATCATTTTGCGCATGTTCTCAGTTAACTACAAATGGAAGCTGCCGAAACGCTCTTTGCGTGATACTTTAGTGGAATCCACACGAAGATCGGATTCGTAGTCCAATTCAGCTGCATGGTAATTGCTTGGAGATAGGAGGAGAGTCAAATGGAAGCATCTTTAACACAGCAACAGAAAATTTCAGCTGAAACGATTGCGACCCGTATTATTTCCGTCAAGGAATTGTTGCAAACGGAGTTAGATCTGTATGAAATATCGAAGGATTCAGAGACTGGTGAACATTACTTGCATTATGCCTACATGCACCGAGATTTCACCAATACGGGAGAGCCGGAGTCCTTTCATTACTTAATGCCAATAGAGAATGATGATGTGCTAGGTATGATTTTTGGCGAGCAGGGGTATGCCTATCCAGAGCATTGGAATGCTTCCTTCTTACGAAATGGGCCTGAAGGCTTCTATATTTGGTTTGATCCTTCCCACGAAGCAGAACAATCCGAGGATGAGGCCATAGCGGCAGATCTCCTTCAGAAGCTTCGAGCTTTTCATGATCAAGGAAATGTAGATCCGGAAGCTGTTCGTAAGCTGTTAGAAGATATGGATGAGACCAGGAAGAAAGAAGATTAGATGTAAAGTGAAATGAACCTCCTTGAAACCGCTCAAACTTGAGTGGTGGCGATGGAGGTTTTTTGTGATTCACTTAACCATCCACATTTCATCGAACTGCGAAAATAAAACAGAAATATCAGTCGTTACCACGAAGTGCATAACTCATGTAAATAAGTGCAGATTCCAATTTGCTATATGAAGCTAGGGTTGTCAGAAGATGAACTGTCATATTTTCACCGAGACGTTTAGTAAAAATAAGGGAAATAGACCATATTAAAACTAGTGTCAATTTAATATTAAGAAAGGGGGCATATAAACATGGAAATGGAATCGTATCATTTTGCAAATTTAGGTATTCATGAGGAATTAATGCAAGATCTTCGCAATCTAGAAACTCGCATGAAAGAGGAATTAGGGTACGAAATTGCGCTAATTGCGTATACCAAGGAAGCAGATGGGCTCCCAAGCAAGTAATATATACAGAGAAATAGGGGGGAATGACGATGAATGCTGTGAAAATGTCAGTCATCATGACGGCTGCCTTCGTCGGCTTGACGGGGTGTTCAGCAACTCACTCAAACAAAATAGAACAGGCATCGCTGTCTATTCAGAGTGTAGGACTATCTGATTCTGGAGATGCGAAGCATCGCGACCATTTGAAGGAAATTGCACCTGCCAAAAAAGTAGATCAATCACGAATAAAGGAAGAGAATCCACATCACAATACCTATCTTTCCATGAACCGCGAAGTAGCTGATCAAGTGATGCAAGAGGCTCGTTTGGGTACTACTTCAATAGCAATGACGGATACGAATATCTACGTAGCTGTTGATATGGGAGAGTTCCAAGATCCAGGTATGAATGATCAAGTTAAGCAATTAAGCAAGTATAACGATTCAGCGACGGAAGCGGGATTATTCGGTTCAGGTATGGGCGCTCAAATGGATTGGGTATCTGCGAAACCTATACCTAGTGACAGCCTCAATGTGATTCGTCATGTTTTGACGCGTATTTATCCTGATTCGCATATTTTCATCTCGTCAAATGCTTTGTTCGTAAACCGAATGATGTACTACGACATGCAGCAACGAAAAAATAAACGCATGGATATGTACTTGCACGAGTTTAATACCATGGTGCAATATACGTTCAATAGTTCCAAATGAGTAATAAATACAAGGTTCGCGCCTATTGCAGCTCGAAAATATGTGAATATGTCCACAAAGAAGACGTGATGATTGCAATAAATTATGAAACGGCCTACAGCTTGGCGAAGGTATACAACGAATTTTCGTCTAAACCAAGCTGCCCTTCTTGTGGTGAAGCCATGGCTTTCTATGCCCATTCCGTCATTGAGGAGCCTTGGTTAACCTGATGAAGCTTGACAATTCGCGCTTTCCTGATAATAGTTAGAGAATAATGCAATCAGGAGAGGATTACCGACGCGATGATGACAGATTTTTTGAAAATAGATGGTTTACCACCAGAGGTTCGAGCGCGATTGGAGGAGCAAAAGCAAATCCTTCATTCCGCCGAGGACAGTAAGCTAATCGGAATTGCAGCATATGAAGCTCCCACAGAAGATCTGCTCACAGATGCGATTTTGTCACTTTTTCTAGGCAAAAATGTACTCTTAAAGGGGCCGACAGGGTCTGGCAAAACGAAACTTGCAGAGCACGTATCCGCTATCTTTCATCAGCCTATGCACAGCGTGAATTGTTCCACGGATTTGGATGCGGAGGCGTTACTTGGCTTCAAAACACTAACACATGATGAGCAAGGTCGCAGCCAAATTGCGTTTATCCCCGGTCCAATTATGAAAGCGATGACCAAGGGGCACTTTCTTTATATTGATGAGATTAATATGGCCAAACCAGAAACACTGCCTCTTATCAATGGCGTGCTGGATCACCGCAGATCAATAACAAACCCATTCACAGGCGAAGTAATTATTGCGCATCCGAATTTCAGAGTTGTCGCAGCGATTAATGAAGGCTACATTGGTACTGTTCCGTTAAATGAAGCGCTGAAAAATCGTTTTGTCACTGTGGAAGTGCCTTATTTGCAAGGAGAATTATTGTTTCAGTTGTTAAAAAGCCGTTCCGTGCTGCGTGATGAAAAGTTGTTACGTACTTTCGTACAACTATCTGCTGATTTACTTTCCCTGATTGAAATGGGGCAACTGCCCGATGAAGCCGGTTCGATTAGGGCCTTGTTAGACGCGTGTGATTTGGCGGCGTATATACCACCTATGCGGGCAGTTACGCGGGCGATTGCGGATAAGCTAGAGGATGAAAGGGAACGTGCAGCTGTGATGAATACGGCTGAAACGTTACTGTAAAACCATGTTCGTAGGAAGTCTTAGCCGATTGGATGATAAAATCGATGCGCTGCTCCACATGCAGTTGGTGGATTTGGCTCGTTTATTTACGAAACGTGAAAAGCTGGAAGTTGAGGCTGGATTTCACGCGCATTATGATGAAACTGCTTTGCAAATGACGGTGAGTCAATTTTGGTGGGACTATCCGCTTCGTGATAAAACAGCGGGTATGAAAAGCGATGTATATCTGCGTTGCCTTGGCAGCGCTTGGTTTACAGGAAAAGAGGCAGTGACTGCCTACCTCCATTACTGCTCAAGTGCCAGGTTTCCGAAGCTGGCAAATAGCTTATTTGCACTATGTGAGGATATGCGCTTGGAGCGAATTTGCCGCAGCCAACGTTCTGGAATGGGAGCTGTATTTGCACATCGGCATCAGATCTTAGGCGGATATTTCGAGCATAAGCTCCGAACGCATGTGAGCAAAGGTGAGTTGGCAGATGCGTTACTGTTGATCGTGTATGGTTGGTTTACTGGAAAGTCGTGGCAAGGTGAGTCGTTCTCTTCTGCGCTTGGCAGCGAGTTAACGGGCCGTTTGGGTGGACTCTATGCGATGCTAGAGCAAGTAGAGGAAGCGGCGCATACGGATCAAGTTGCGGTTTTGTGTGAAGACATACTGGAGAAGCTGTCCCCGTTGTTGGAGCGTGATGCTGTGTCTGCGTACTTCTGGACACAGCAGGGAAGCGGGAGCGCAGATCCCCTGCCTGCGGACTATAAAGGCGAGTTGAAGCGCGCGAAACGGCTCGCCAACGATGATGTGCTCCCCGATCAAGAGGGGGAGCGTCAACTGCCGGGCCAAGAACGGATGCCGACTTGGCATCGTGAGAGCAGCGACCGCAGCCCAGGGCTGCTGCGGTTCGAGCTGGAGCGCGGCGCTCGCACCGCCGCGCAGGGCTCTGCGCCCCGTGAGGGCGATGCCGCCGACCAGGCGCTCGCCATCGCCCAGGGGCGCTCGCAGCGCGCCCAGCGCACCGGCGCCGCCGCTGAGCGGCGCCAAGGGCCTTCCGTGCCCGCTGCCGCGGGGCACGGGGAGGGCGAGGTCGCCGCGTACGCGACGGCGACCTGGCTCTTGCCTGAACGTCCTACTGCTGCGCAGGAGGACGGGTTCAGGCGCCTGAGCGAGCGCGCAGCGCCGCTCGCGAAGCCCTTGCAGCGTGCGATACGGCGCACGCTGGAGCAGAGGCGGATCGCCCCGCGCGGCGATCGGCTGTTCGGGCGGCTCGACAAGCGGCTAACGCGAGCCGTCACGCAAGAGCTGCCGCGCCTCTTCTATAAGAAGCGCGCGCCGGTACCCCAGCTCGACGCAGCGTTCGCGCTGCTCGTCGATTGCTCGGCGTCCATGTATGACAAAATGGACGAAACCAAACTCGGTCTCGTGCTATTCCACGAGACCCTCCAAAACCTGCGAATCCCCCACGAAATTGTGGGATTCTGGGAGGATGCGGACCGCGTAACCGAGCAGGAGGCACCGAACCTGTTCCAGATTGCGGTGGACTTCGGCTCCTGCCTCGCGTCCGGGAGTGGAGCGGCTCTGATGCAGCTGGAGCCGCAGCAGGACAATCGCGATGGCTTCGCAATATGTGAGATGATGAAGCAGCTGCTGCGGCGCACAGAGCGGCAGCGCATCCTCCTCGTGTTCTCGGATGGGGAGCCTTCGGCAGCCAACTACAACGATGTCGGCATCCTGGATACACATGAAGCCGTTCTGCAAGCTAGACGCATGGGTATCGAGGTGATCAGCGTTTTTCTGGCAAATGGTACCGTTCATGAAACACAGAGGAACGCGATGCGTAATATGTATGGGCGAAGCTCTATCGTTGTTCCCAATGTGGAAGGATTGCATGAACAGCTTGTGCCTATTTTACGTAAACTATTGCTGAAATCGATACAATCATGATCAGTTCATTGGCTTGTAATAACCTACATAAAACTCCAGTTATTTTTTTGGGTTTTCTAGATGTATCTCCTAAATCCTAAAATTAACTGGAGAAAATCCATTACTCGCTTGAAACTATCCCAATGACGCAATTTAGAAGTATTTTTTACATATTTTTATATTTCCCCCCCTGTTGAGTCGTACGTAAAGTGACGGTTAGCGTAACTGCCAACAGCGTAATCTGAAGATCTCATCTATCTTTTAACCTCAAAATCCAGTACAATAGATCAGGGTCAATCTAGGTAAAATTCGCCAAACTCCGACGTTAATCGGATGAATCACATATGTAATCATCTTTCATAGCTTGTACTCATCTTTCATTTAGGGGGCATTTCATCTCATGTACGGAGCACCATTATCCAACAAATCCAAGAAAATTATGCTGCTTGGCTCTGGTGAGCTAGGCAAAGAAGTTATTATTGAAGCACAGCGACTCGGTATAGAGACGATTGCCGTGGATCGTTATGCGAATGCTCCTGCTATGCAAGTTGCGCATCGCAGCCACGTTATCTCAATGTTAGATGGCGAGCAGCTTCGTGCGGTTATCGAGAAAGAGCGCCCGGATCTCATCGTGCCGGAAATTGAAGCAATCGCAACGTCTGTTCTTGTAGAACTTGAAAAAGAAGGCTACCGTGTTATCCCAACGGCGACAGCATCCCGTTTAACAATGGATAGAGAAGGGATTCGTCGACTTGCTTCTGAAACACTGGGACTACGCACGGCCAAATATGAGTTTGCTAATAGCCTTGAAGAATTGCACGCAGCAGTTGCCGTAATCGGGACACCTTGTGTGATCAAGCCGATCATGAGCTCCTCTGGAAAAGGGCAAAGTGTTTGCCGTACACCTGAAGGTGTAGAAGCTTCATGGAACATTGCAATGGAAGGCGGACGTGCCAAAAACGCGCGTGTGATCGTCGAAGAATTTATCCATTTTGAATCCGAAATTACGTTATTGACGGTTCGTTCAGTTTCAGGAACAACGTACTGTGAACCAATTGGTCACATTCAAAAAGACGGCGATTACATTGAATCTTGGCAGCCGCATACGATGTCTGAGCAGCAAATTGTGGATGCACAGCAAATGGCAAAAACGATTACCGATGCACTTGGCGGTCACGGTCTATATGGCGTTGAATTATTCCTAACTGCAGATGGCGTATACTTCAGTGAAGTGTCCCCGCGTCCGCATGATACAGGGATGGTTACGATGGCTACGCAAGATCTTAGTGAGTTCGCGCTGCATGCGAGAGCGATTCTTGGATTCCCGATAACGGGCGTTCGCTTATTGACACCAGGTGCCAGTTACACGCTGAAAGCCGATCGCGAGCAAGTAGAATATACCATTAGCGGCATTGACGAGGCGTTATCCGTCCCGAATACGCAAGTAAGAGTATTTGGCAAGCCAGAAACCAAAGTAGGTCGCCGTATGGCTGTTGCTCTGAGTTCTGGGGAAACAGTGGAAGAAGCACGCAGATTAGCTAAAGAAGCAGCTGGTAAGCTCACATTGAATTACAACTAAACTGAATGACTGAAGTATGCTATACCATGTCTGAAGTCATCATCCGGAGGCAAGCACTATGGAACCTAAAGCAGCAAGACTGTCTCGAACCGTGTTGACAGAAATTATTTTGCCAGCGGACACGAACTACCATAACACAGTGTTTGGTGGTCGCGTGATGCAATATATTGATAAAGTTGCGACGATTGCCTCCATGCGCCATTGTCGTAAGAGTGTGGTAACAGCTTCGAGTGATAGCTTGGATTTTTTCGCACCGGTAAAGCTAGGTGAGGCGATTCAGTTGGAGGCATTTGTTACGTGGACGCATCGGAGTTCGATGGAAGTTTATGTGAAAATTGAGTCTGAGAATCTTCTGACTGGTGAAAAAAAACATACTGCCACATCGTTTCTGACGTTTGTTGCCTTAGATGACGCGGGGCAGCCGTGTCCAGTCCCAGGCATTATTGCCGAGACGGATGAAGAAAAAAAGCTGTTCGAATCCGCGGAAGCACGGTTTACAGCGCGAAAGCTTCGTAAGGAAGCACGTCTATAAGCTATACGTTTGCCTGATACAGCAAGCAGTTCCCAATGAGGGAACTGCTTTTTTCTTTGGAAAAAGTGACAATCTCACAACTTTTTGAATGGTTAAGGAGTCAAATGAAGAGAGGATTGACTGCCTCCATTTTATTTTACAGATAAGGATGAAAAATCAGTGGGACTTGTTGACATGAAACAACGAATAGGCAAACGATTTCCTTTCTTATATAGGCTCCGCGTTCAGCAGCTGATGTTACAACGACGTATCATCAATTTAAATCCGCTAATCAAATATGCTTATAATAAAAGTACTCAGCCATATACTTACACAGTGAAGAAGCACAAATCTATATTACGGCGGGTGCTCGGCAATACGGATCCCATTTTACAAGAAAATAAGATTGTGAATTTGAAAATTGCACTTAGAGAAGTGGATGGGATTGTGATACATCCTGGTGAAACGTTTTCCTTTTGGAAGCTAATTGGTGTGACTAGTAAAGAAAAGGGGTACATCGAGGGTCTCATGCTATCACATGGCGAAGTACGAGTAGGTACAGGAGGTGGTTTGTGTCAGTTAGCGAATATGTTATATTGGCTAGCATTACATACGCCGCTTATGATTAAAGAAAGGCACCATCACAGCTTCGATTTATTCCCAGATGACCGCAGAGTAATCCCCTTTGGGACGGGAACGAGTGTATTTTATAATTACGTAGATTTGCAATTTTATAATCCTA
Organism: Paenibacillus sp. LjRoot56; assembly: GCF_964253335.1. Taxonomy (NCBI): domain Bacteria; kingdom Bacillati; phylum Bacillota; class Bacilli; order Caryophanales; family Paenibacillaceae; genus Paenibacillus; species Paenibacillus sp. LjRoot56. The sequence continues at coordinate 555,807 of NZ_CAXURV020000004.1, read as the reverse complement.
CCGAGAATCGGTTTCAATTTCATCTGGACGTAACGGAAGCGTATTTAGAAGGCTCGATAAGCTGTGATACGGAATTGACTTATGATTATCGAGTGAAAGAGAAGAATCATTCGTTCTACGAAACTTCAAACAAGTGGTACAGAGGCAACGAAATATGGCGACAAAAAGTAAATAAACATGATGATTCAATTGTTGATGAAGAGCTAGTTAATGTGAATCACGCAGAGGTCAAGTATATGAAATCTAATGGAACTCAGGAGAACGAATGAAGAGAGAATATGTAAAAGATTTTCTCATTTTTGGTTGGAAACAGGCCTTATGCTGCATTTTTCCTGTTATCATCTTTTTGACATTGGCTGTGTCCAAAGCAGTATCCCTGCCATTCATACATCGCTATGATTTCATTTTACTTGTGTGTATTCTCGCGCAATTAGTATTGGTATGGACGAAGATAGAGAGTGTAGATGAGCTGAAGGTTATCACAGTATTTCACATTATCGGTCTTGGGCTGGAGTTGTATAAAGTACACATGGGATCGTGGTCCTATCCAGAGGAAGGCTTGACGAAAATAGCCGGAGTCCCGCTGTACAGCGGTTTTATGTATGCAAGTGTATCGAGTTATGTGTGTCAGGCGTGGAAACGTTTTGATCTACATCTTGTTAATTGGCCAAGCAAATACATGGCGATCCTGGTATCGATAGCTATATATGCTAATTTTTTTACCCATCATTTTATGTATGATATTAGGTGGATTCTCATTGCCTTGATTGTAATCTTGTTTTTTAAGTCACATATTCGGTTCACAGTCACCACCCAAACCTATCGCATGCATACGATCCTTTCCTTCATGTTAGTTGCTTTTTTTATTTGGCTGGCTGAAAATATTTCAACCTTTCTTGGTGCTTGGCGCTATCCAGATCAAGAAATTTCTTGGCGGATTGTTCATTGGGGTAAAATTAGTTCTTGGTTTATGTTGGTTATTATTACGATCATCATCGTCGCGGAATTGAAGCGAATCAAATATCCAAAGCAAGTTAAAGGTGCATGAAATAGCGAAACCCCCGGAAGCTTTAGCCTCTGGGGGTTCTTTTTGCAATTTGTTTATTTCGCTCCGCCTTCGGCAAGGATGGTTTCCCAAATAGCGCCTTTACCGTAAAGATCTTTGTTCACTTTGTCCCAACCACCTAGGTATTCGATATTGAATAGGCCTGGAGGCGTTGTGTAGTTTTTCTCGTATTGCTTAGCGACTTCTGGAAGAACGGAACGGAAGCCTTTGTCAGCGAATACTTTCTGAGCATCAACAGAGAACAAATAGTCATAGAACGCTTGGACAGCAGCACGATTACCATGTTTATCTACATATTTATCAATAATAGCAACTGGATTTTCAATGGAAGTCGTGTATTGTGGAATAACTTCAACATATTTCTTGCCAGTTTGAATACGAGCGACAAGTTCATTCTCATACGTAATAATCGCATCGCCTACCCCTTTATCGAAGGTCGCTAGGGAATCTGCGCCGCTCTTATCGAGGACTTTAATGTTTTTGTATATTTTAGCTACAAGATCTTTGGCTACAGCAGGGTCTTGCTTACCAGCAGCTTCGGAAATTTTGAGACCAGCACCGTAGACAGCATTGATATCCCATTTAGCACCACCAGAAGTGCTTGGGTTCGGAATGAGGACTTCAACGCCTGGCTTTGTCAGATCAGACCAATCCTTAATGCCTTTCGGATTCCCTTCACGCACACCGATAGCGGCGATAGAAGTTGTTACGAATCCTTTTTGTGGCGTTTTTTTCCAGTCATGTGTAATTAGACCTTTCTCCACGATTTTTTGAATATCTCCTTCAAGAGATAGTGGAGCGATATCCGCTTCAAAGCCTTGAATGATAGCAGTAGCTTGTGAACCGGAAGCCACATATGATTCTTGGAATTCAACCGTTGTGCCGGTTTTCTTTTTATATTCTTCTTTGAATTTTGGCAGGATTACATCAAAGGAATCTTTCAAAATGGAGTAAGCACCGACTGTAATCGTTACTTTTCCGCCATCAGCTTTCGGTGTTGTACTAGCCGCAGCTGTTGCAGCTGTCGTTGCAGCAGCAGATGGAGCACTTGTGCTAGCAGTCTTCGTTGAGCCGGATCCGCAAGCTGTAAGAGCAATACTTGCTGTGAATAATGCTGCAGTAACTAGGCCAAGCGTTTTGAAATTTTTCATGGTTAACAACTCCCCTTCTTTTCTAAAGCTTATTTGGTATTGGTTATATGAAGACAGGCTGTGGATCTTGTTTGGCCTGATTATCAATCCAGGTTGTACCTGTTTGGGTAAATACGGAAATCTGGTGGATGAGAATATTAACTTCATCGCCAACTTGATAAATGCGTTCTTTCACGGGCTGATAAGCGAAAAGCTTGATGTTACCTGTATCCACTTCTAGATACCAGGAATCGCCGCGGAAGTGAACATGCGTTACTTTGCCTTTTTCACCAGCTGTTGCCAAATGACTTACATTGTGCGGACGTACTTCGATGTTCTCAGGACGTATAAGTACATTCACATCAGGAAGCCATTTGCCATCTTGTTGGAGATCTGCAAGTGTAGGGAATCCAACAAGTGGTGAATAGGAGGGAAGGACATTGGATTCGCCAATGAAAGAAGCTGCAAATGATGAGGCAGGCTTCGTATATATTTCCCATGGGCTTCCTTGTTGTTCAATTTTACCGCCTTGGACCAAGATGATTTCATCGGCAACCTCGATCGCTTCATCCTGATCATGCGTAACGAAAAGGGTCGTTACTTTGAACTCGTTGATCAAATTACGCAGCCAGACGCGAAGCTCTTTACGAATTTTGGCATCGATTGCGGCGAAAGGCTCGTCGAGTAATAGCAGCCGTGGTTCAGGTGCTAGTGCTCTAGCGAAAGCTACCCGCTGGCGTTGTCCGCCGGATAGTTGGTGCGGATATTTTCGCTCATGACCTGCGAGACCCATTAAGTTCACTAGATAAGTAACACGATCATGAATCTCAGCCTTAGATTTCTTGAGTACTTTCAACCCATAAGCGACGTTGTCAAAAACGGTCATATGCTTAAATAGGGCATAACTTTGAAAGACGAAGCCAATGCCTCTCTCTTGAACCGGAAGGTGAGTGGCGAGCTTGCCATCGAAATAAATATCACCGCTAGTTGGGCTTTCGAGTCCGGATAGCATCCGAAGGATGGAGGTTTTACCACCGCCGCTCGGTCCAATCAAACCGACAAGATTCCCTTCTTTTATTTTGAAATTAACATCTTTGATCGCATGAAAGTCTCCGAAATGTTTATTTAAGTTGGTTACTTCAATGTGCATGTGGGGATCCTCCTCCATGATTTCTCGTTGCTTCGCTTCTTCGTTTCAACCACTCTAGCGATAATAAAATCGTAATGGAGATGAGACCTAATACGAAGGCCACGCTATTGGCTGCTACGAGCTGGAATTGTTCAGCGTCTTGATAGACAAGTGTCGTAGCTGTTTGAGTTTGATTAATGATATTCCCTGAAACAACCAGGATGGATCCGAATTCTCCGAGCGATCGAGCTATCGTCAAAATCAAACCATACACAACGCCCCAGCGAATACTCGGCCAAGTCACCTGCAAGAAAGTGCGAATGGGTCCAGCGCCTAAGGTAGCGGAAGCTTCTTCGGACTGTGTCCCAATTTCTTCTAATAAGGGAACCACTTCACGTACCATTAGCGGGAAGGTAATAAACATGGTTGCAATAACCATCCCGGGAATCGCATAAACGATTTTCATATTATGATCTTCGAGGAATGTACCGAGTGCCGTGTTGGGTCCGAAAATCAAGATCACCATTAAACCTACAATGACAGGTGATACCGCAAAAGGTAAGTCGATTAGAGCATTAATGATCGGTTTCAACCAACGTGAAATCCATGAACCTCTAACAATTTCTAAGGAAATATAAATTCCGATAATGGCATTGAGCACGGTAACGATGCTTACGATAATGAATGAAATCTTTAATGCGTGCAGAGCTTCTGGACGAACAAGTGCATCAAAGAATGCACCAGGGCCATCTTCGAATGCGCCAAAGGTAATCCCTAAGAATGGCAATATGATTAGTAGGAATATGACCAAAAAAGAAATGCCAATCAATAACTTTCTCATGCTAGCCGCCCCTTTCCGCGAGTCCATAAATGGATTCCCCATAAAATCAGGACGGAGAGTGTCAGGAGCACAAGTGAGATAGCAGCTGCACCTTCAGGATTGTAGTTCTGTGTTTCACCATATATATAGACGGAGGCGACCATCGTTTTACCGGGTAAGTTACCGGAGATCAAGGAGATGGCACCAAACTCTGCAAGTGATCGGGAGAAAGCGAGCATACTACCAGCAATCGTACCAGGCAATAGCGCTGGCAATACGATGCGATAAAACGTATAGAATCTGTTTGCACCAAGTGTGAAACTCGCTTGTTCTTCTGCTGGATCAATCTGCTCTAATAGTGGTTGAACCGTTCGTACTACAAATGGGAAAGTAACAAAGACTAAACCAATAACAATTGCTGTTTGATTGTAAAGCAGTTTAATTCCTACCGAGTCTAGCCAAGCTCCTAGTGGACTTTGTGGTCCTAGTAGGGTGAGGAACATTAGGCCTGCAACGGAAGTCGGAAGTGAGAAAGGAAGATCAACCATGCTGTTAAGAATGCTCTGTCCCCGGAATCGATATCGGACTAGGACATAGGCGATTATCGTTCCTATCACTGCTTGAATGACCGTTGCAATAATACTTAACTTCACTGTTAACACAATTGATTTCCATGCTAAAGGTCCTGTGACTTCTTTCCAAAAAGGTTCCCAGCCTAGTGAAAATCCTTTGACGTAGATGGTGGCTATGGGGATAAGAAGAAGCACAATTAAGTAGCCTATAAGCACGGATCGAACCGTCGCTTTAAAAACCTTGTTACGCATGGAGCACCACCTATTCTTATAAAGCATACCAACTTACTTGGTTTTATTAAAATGACTATAACAGCGCCAGGATTATTCTGTCAATAAGTAATTTTGGGGTAATCAGGTGATGTTAAGTATTTATTTTTTCCTATAATAGTAGAAATGCATTTTTGAAATTTGAAGATACATTGAAAGAAAAATCTTTAACAATTTTTATGAAAAATGTTTGGTTAATTAAGTAAAACACTCATTGACACCAGTACCATCCCATGCTAAGATTGGTTTACATTTTAATTCCGAGTAAAAAGATAAGATTAATATGAGTAATGAAAGGGAGTTACCAGCATGGAGCATGCCATCACGATTCAAAGCGACGATGTCGAATTAGCCGCAACATTACATTACCCTACACAGCAAACCGCAGCGGTTCAAGCCGATTGTCAGCGTTGGCCCTTGATCATCATTTGTCACGGATTTATCGGGAGTCGAATCGGTGTTGACCGGCTTTTTGTAAAGGCAGCTCGTTCTTTTAGCGCACAAGGTTATTTTGTACTTCGTTTTGATTATGGTGGCTGTGGCGAGAGTACAGGGGATTACGGCGCAGGTGGACTAGATGTACTCATTGAACAGACCCGACGAGTGATTGATTATGGTGTTTCTATTGATTGTGTGGATCTGAGTAGAGTTATTCTACTTGGACATAGCTTAGGCGGTGCCGCGGCAGTCTTAACAGCAGCGAAGGATCATCGCGTGAAAACCCTTGTCCTTTGGTCGGCTGTTGCCCATCCACACAACGATATTATGCGAATCGTCGGCAAAAACGAATACGAGAAACTGCCACTGGGTGGTTCGATCGATCATCATGGTTATAAACTAACAAGTCGATTCTTCGAATCTTTGTCGCAGCATCAACCGTTTGAACAATTACGTAAATTTACTGGCGATGTATTTGTTCTTCATGGAACAGCAGATGAAACCATTCCTGTCGATTATGCACCGTTATATCAGAAGATGTTCTGGCTGCGCAAAGAAGGTCAGTGTGACCTGGAGCTCGTGTATCAAGCAAATCATACGTACTCGACGACACCATCAACGACTGAATTGCTGGAGAAAACGGGAGATTGGCTAAACTATACGTATAAACGAAACAAAGAGTGGAATGATTGGACAATTTAAATGACATGGAGGCATGACGATGGCGAAACCACTGGAATTAGACGAAATTTGGGTTGAGCGAATTAAGCAAATTTTAGATGGACTAGAATATGGTTCTGTACAAATTGTGGTTCATGATGGCAAGATTACACAGATTGATAAAACAGAAAGAAAAAGATTTGAGACCGCGGCTGCGCCACAAGCACAAGCCACCTTACAAGCGGTGAAATCGACGAACAAACAAAAGAGTAAAGTTTAGATTCATTATTGGACTTATCATTTATCATCAGCCCCCATGCCTTGTGGAATGGGGGCTGTTTTCATTCGTCAGAAGACGTATACTAATGAGGAGTAGAAGCGAGATTTGGAAGGAGAATCTTATGCGTAAAGGTCACTTTATTTGGGAAGATACGCAGGGAATCAAACACTATGTGTACGAGTGGCTGCCTTCGGAAGACGTGGGATTCAAGGGGATTGTGCAGATTGCACACGGGATGGCAGAAACAGCAGCCAGATATGAGCGATTAGCTGATGTTCTGACTAAGAACGGATACGCCGTCTATGCAAATGATCACTTGGGACATGGCCGAACAGCGGGTTCTCTAGAAGCCGTGGGTAAGTTTGGCAAGGATGGCTTTCATGCCATGGCTGATGCAATGGGACAAATTACGTCACAAATTCGTACACGTTATGCAGAGTCGAATCTACCCTTATTTATGCTAGGGCATAGTATGGGTTCATTTTTAACGCAGTATTACATGGGATCTTATTTGGAGCGATACCCGACTCATGTTCAAGGGATTCTATTGTCCGGTTCGAATGGAAAAGAAGGCCCAGTTCTACAAGTTGGAATTGGGATAGCGACGCTGGAAGCAGCAATTCGAGGAGATCATTTTAGGAGTGTCCTGTTGACCGCACTCTCTTTCGGATCGTTTAATACGAAGTTCAAGCCGAATCGTACGGCGTTTGATTGGTTGAGTCGGGATGAACGTGAAGTTGATGCATACATCAATGATCCTTACTGCGGTGGGATTTTTACATCGGGATACTTCAGGGATTTCTTCAAAGGATTAATGGAAATACATACCCTCCAGCATTTGGCTCGTATTCGCAAGGAGATTCCAATTTATATTTTCTCAGGTGAGGATGATCCAGTTGGCGGGCAAGGAAAGGGTATTCGCAGTTTAATTAAGACCTATGAGAAGCTGGGGATACAAGATATCAGCTATAAGCTATATCCAGGTGGCAGGCACGAAATGTTGAATGAAATTAATCGCGATGAGGTAATGGGAGATATTGTTGCAAGGTTAGATAGTTGGATCGCGAAGTGAAGTAAGCTGTTCCTTATCGGCCTGAGGGCTGGTGGGAACAGCTTTTTTGGTGATGGTTGGAAATGCCACAGTGTGAGTTCGCTAGTTATTACTTCGCATTCCATTCGAGTTGCGCACGAATGCCTTCACGGTCGATTTGGATCCAGTATTCTACGATTTTTGCATCCTCCACACGATAAACAGCGCTGGCGATTTCGACAATCGGTTTCCCGGTAGGTGGGAAGCCATCAACTTCTCCAATATGTGTACCCGTTTGTTTCCACCGAACATAGACACGATCTTCCTGGGCGAGGAGCTCCTGAACTTCTAATTGAAAAGTGCCATAAGCGTCAAGCATTTCGCGAACATGATCAGCATAATTCGTCGGCGTCCGATGGACTGTTGTTTCATTTTCAGCTGTCATTTGATGAGCTAGAACCTGTTCGGCCATGTAATCATGGGCTGCATCGGGCTGCTTGCCAGAACGGACTAGTTGAAAAAATCGTTGAACGACGTCTCTTGGTGATAATGACATAGGCGTTGCTCCTTAGTTGGAAAAATGAGTGATTGGTAGAAAAGTATAGGGGATTGCGGGTAGAAGTGCAAGCGGCGGATTAGAAGGGTGATGAGACAGGTAACTTTCAAAGGCAATGTGTTAAACTAATGTAAAATGAAGGAGGCTCCAATGTATGAAGCATCTTACCTCAGACCGGATTAAAATCCCGCTAGGATTCTGGGCAGGATTACGTCGCTTGGGGATTTCTCCCCACGATATAGCTCGTCAAGCACGTTTGCCGCTCACCATTATGACTGAAACAGGAGTCACCACTACCCAATATTTTGCGATATGGCAGGCTTATTCCGATCTCATAGGTGACAATGCCCAAGGAATTATCAAGCTAGTGACCGCCTTTGAAACAGCTAAGTACCCACCGTCTGTCTTAGCGACTTACCATGCTCGTGACTATCGTGATGCACTAAACCGAATGGTTCGTTATAAGCAAATGTGCCCGCCGGAAAGCTTACATATCACCGAGGAGGGTGAGAGCTGTGTAATCGAACTGAATTGGCTGACTACTGAGCAAACCGGTCCATCCATGCTAGTTGGAATCACACTGGCATACCTGCTGGAACTCGGACGACGAGGCACAGGCAAGCCTTTAACGGCGAGATTCGTCGAATTTTCACAGCCCATGGGCGATGTACAAGCACTTGAAGCTTACTTTGGCTGCCGCGTCGGGGTTGGTGCACAAAGTAACCGTTTGACATTGGATCGAAGAGATTTGGATCGCCCCTTTGTTTCGTACAACGAAGAATTACTAGAGATGCTCACTCCTGTTCTGGACCAAACCTTGGATGAACAGCAGCGTAGACGATCTGTTACTGAGATGGTCAAATGGATCTTGAAACGCAGCCTTACCGGAGGACGCCCCGACATTCATACGGTCGCAAAGGAGTTGGGTATGAGTGAGCGTACATTGCAGCGCCAGCTTACAGATGAGAACACGAGCTTCCAGCAACTGTTGACTCAAGTTAGACATGAACAGGCAAGGGAGTACTTGGCAGACCCCACGTTCGAAATTAAAGAAGTGGCTTTCTTGATTGGATATGAAGACCAGAACTCATTCTACCGCGCCTTCCGCTTGTGGGAAGGCGATACTCCTTCCAATTGGCGTGCGGCCAACGTAACCTTTGCTACAAAGAACTAATATGTACAGCTTCGATTATTTGGCGTGTTATGCAAGAACTTTGGCGCCATAGGCTAGTTACGGAACAATCCAGACCAAGTAATATAATCCCTATCCGGGCACAAGATGGTTATATAAAAGGAGACAAGTACGATGGATATGGGATTAATCAATAAAACAGCTTTAGTTACAGGATCTACGAAGGGGATTGGGAAAGCAATAGCCATTGAACTTGCGAAAGAAGGTGTGAATGTCCTCATTAATGGACGGAACTTTGAAGTGGTAGAGCGTATTGTTCAAGAAATGAAGTCGGATTTCCCGGATACCTCACCTCAAAATGCGACGGCCGATATTGTGGATCGTATGCAAAGAGAGGCCCTATTTAAAAAATACCCCGACATAGATATTTTAGTGAACAATATGGGGATTTATGAAATGATGCAATATGAGGACATTGATGATGAAATATGGGAAAAGTACTTCCGTACCAATGTTCTAGCTGCAAATGGATTATCTAAATTTTACTTACCTAACATGCTGAAAAATGACTTTGGGCGGATTATCTTCATCGCGAGTGAAGAAGCAATGATGCCTTCCGGTCAAATGCCACAGTATTGTATGACGAAATCCATGCTCTTATCATTGTCAAAGAGCTTATCTAAATTAACAAGAGGAACAGAAGTTACTGTCAATACGATCATGCCAGGGCCCACACTCTCTGAGAATGTACATCAAATAATTGAGGGTATGTATCCTAATGAAGATATGACTTTTTCAGAAAAAGAGAAACAATTAATGTCTACAATCTTACCTCAATCTGAAATCCAACGATTTATCAATCCTATTGAAATCGGAAGACTAGCTGCCTTCATATGCAGCCCATATGCTTCCGCATTTAAAGGTTCTCCGATTCGTATGGATGGTGGGATGGTACCTACTATTTTTTGATATTTATTTAGGAGGCGAGTGCGTGGATACAGGTAAGAAGAAGCCAGTCAATACGGCAGCTAATCTTGAAACTGCTTCAGTTCTTGGAAGACGCGCTTTGAACCGCGCTTTGCTCGAGAGACAATTGCTGCTTAGGAGAGTCAATCTGCCAGCGCTTGAAGCCATTGAGCATTTAGTTGGTTTGCAGGCTCAAGCCCCCAATCCTCCATACTATGCTTTGTGGACACGGCTTGAAGAATTTCGACAGGAAGAACTGAGTCAACTTATTGAAGAAAGGAAGGCGGTGCGCATCGCGATGATGCGCTCTACAATTCACTTAGTGTCAGCTCGTGATTGTTTGGAATTGCGACCATTGGTGCAAAGTGTCCACGACCGAGCTTTTACCGGTGCCTATGGCAAGAGTCTCGCTGGTTTAGATGCACAAGCGCTAGCCGCCGCAGGCCGAGCATTGGTTGAAGCGAAGCCAATGACATTCAGCGAAATAGGCAAGCGGCTACGTGAAGAATGGCCGGACCGAGATCCGGATGCTCTCGCAGCTGCCATTCGGACGTTGGTACCACTTGTTCAAGTGCCGCCTCGCGGACTCTGGGGTCTAAGTGGCCAAGCATTGCATACGTCTGCAGAACTCTGGCTGGGATCGTCCCTCTCTTCCGTACCGAAGCTGGAGATAATGATCCAACGCTACTTGTCCGCCTTTGGCCCAGCTTCAGTCAAGGACATGCAGGCATGGTCGGGTCTAACCAGGTTGCGTGAAGTACTCGAGAAACTTCGTCCTGATCTCATCTGTTTTCATGATGAGCAGGGGAATGAATTGTTCGACCTGCCAGATGCACCGAGACCCAACCCTGCCGTTGCAGCTCCACCACGATTTTTGGGAGAGTTTGATAATATCCTCTTGTCACATGCAGACCGCTCACGGATTATAGATGACACTTATCGAAATCGGGTATTCACCAAGAACGGCATCATTCGGTCAGTTATCCTCGTTGACGGCTTTGTTAGAGGAATATGGAATATCAAGCGGGGGAGCGGAACAGCGACACTCACCATTGAACCCTTCAGGAGTTTATCTTCTCAGGAACAAGATGAATTAGCAGTAGAGGGGGCTAAACTGTTGAAATTTGCAGCGGTTGACGACCTCACCCATGATATTCAGTTCCTAACCTAGGCGATGCAACGAGCACAACGATAATAAACAATCAAACAGCTAAATGTATCAGTTCGATAGGGAATAATTTACATTATGCTTGAAACATTTGGGAACGCTAGTCCGTTTAAGAGTTGTGTGAGTTGTTATGAAGTTGGGGTTAGAAGGGGGAGTTGTGGTGAGAAGAGTAATAAGTATCCTACTTATGACGGTTCTAGGATTAAGTTTCATGATGATCTTCCATTCTTCAAATGTATATGCTTGCTCTTGTGCTCAGCCTCAAACTGTGAAAGATCAATTTAGTCGATCGGAAGCTGTTTTTTCTGGGAAAGTGCTTGAAGTGAAGGAGCAAAAAAACTTAAACGGAAGTATGACCAAAGCTGCGCTATTCGACGTAAGTCGTATATGGAAAGGTGGCACTGAATCTCAAATTATTATTCATACGGGGAGCGGTGGCGGGGATTGTGGATTTAAATTTGAAAATGGTAAGGAATATTTGGTATATGCCCAGCCCTCCACCATGTATGGAGACAAAGAGTTGCTTGTCACAATCATTTGCGATCGGACGGTTGCTTTAGATCAAGCGCAGGAGGATCTGGCTGTATTAGGTGAGGGTAAACTCCCGACAGAACAAGTTCATCTTGAAGGTGAGCTGTCACGCACGCAGCCCTTTATCTGGGTTGCGGTAATTGGAGTAGTTGTGATAGGAATGACATTTTTCTTGGTTCGGCGAAAATGGAGGAAATGATTATTAAGCAGCCCCCTTCGCGTATTGCGAAGGGGGCTGCACTCGTCTGCTGCGTTTACGCCAGCAGCTTTTTAAACTCCTCGGTCAGCAGCGGCACGACCTCGAACAGATCGCCGACGATTCCATAGTCGGCGACTTTAAAGATCGGCGCCTCCGCATCCTTGTTGATCGCGATGATGACGCGCGAAGAACTCATCCCCGCCAAATGTTGAATGGCGCCGCTAATGCCACACGCGATGTAAATTTCCGGCGTCACGACCTTGCCGGTCTGGCCGATCTGCATCGCGTACTCGCAGTACCCCGCGTCGCAGGCCCCGCGGGAAGCCCCAACCGCGCCGCCTAAGACGGCAGCCAGCTCTTCGAGCGGCTGGAATCCATCGGCGCTGCGCACGCCCCGCCCGCCGGAGACGACGATCTTGGCTTCTGCCAAGTCGATGGCGCCGGACGTCTTTTTCACGACCTCCCGGATGATACTGCGCAGGGAAGGAGCGGGATAGGCAACATCGATGATCACAGCTTGACGCGAAGCGTCAGGCGAAGCAGGCGCGATGTTGTTCGGTCTTATCGTGACGACCCATGGTGCGGCAGGGTCGGTAAACGCTTTCTTTTCGACCGCTTTGCCAGCGTAAAGCGGTCGGGTGAACAAGACGTTATCGCCGCTGCGTTCGATGGCGGTAACGTCAGAGATTTGGCCTGCGGAGAGCGAAGCGGCGGTCAATGGTGCAAGGTCTCGGCCTATCGCTGTATGGCCGAAGAAAACGGCATTAGGTCCGGCAACAGCGGTAACGGCCAACAAAGCACTTAGATATGCCTCAGAGCTATAACTCTCGAGCTGAGGATCCTCGACTACATAGACGGTTTCTGCTCCGTAAGCAGCGAGCTCACCAGCCAACGCTTTCGTGCCAGCGCCACCGAGCATAACAGCAGCAAGTGTATCACCATCAGCAGCAGAAAGCTGCGCCGAACGTAAGGCCTCAAAGGATACTTGACGAAGCTTGCCACTGCGAGCTTCTGCAACTACAAGAAATTGTTTAGCCATCGATATAGCCTCCTAAGTAATTATAGTTTCGAGTGCATTTAGATCACTTTGGATTCGTTTCGCAGTGCTTGAACGAGCTCAGTTACTTGGTGGGCAAGCTCACCTTTGAGAATGCGACCAGCTTGACGCTCAGGCGGGAGGGATAAAGCCAGTCGTGTCGTTTTGGCAAGAATGGCATCAGCGCCAGAAATATCATCTAGGGTTAAGTGCTGGAAAGGTTTTTTCTTCGCTTTCATAATGCCAGGAAGTGAGGGATATCTAGGTTCATTCAAGCCTTGTTGCGCTGTAAAAAGAGCAGGGAGTGGTACCTCGATGACTTCAATATCGCCTTCGGCGTCCCGGTGAACAAGTGCTGTTTCTCCTGTGATTTCCAGCTTCGTAATTGAAGCAACATGAGGCAATCCAAGTAGGTTAGCTAGACGAATAGCTACTTGACCTGCACCGTTATCAACGGAGAAGTTACCTCCTAGTAAGAGATCGACAGATTGGCTGCGTAAATACGCGGCTAAAATTTCAGCAATTTCAAATTCGTCCCCGAGGATTCGGTCATCGGTAATCAAAACAGCCTCGTCAGCACCCATCGCGAGAGCGGTTCGCAGTGCTTCCGCCGTGCGATCAGGTCCGATCGATAGAAGTGTCACTTTACCGCCATGCTCATCTCGCAATTGTATAGCTTGCTCTACCGCATACTCGTCGTACGGATTTATGACGAACTTCGCGCCATCCTCTTGAACGACGCCATTCTGCAAGACGATTTTCTCCTCTGTATCAAACGTTTGCTTCAATAATACAAAAATGTCCATAGCCAAGCTCCCTCCTGAATATACATGAAATAGAGACCTTTTCTCGCTTGCCCAACGTTTACATTACGACTCAATTCCTTTAATGAAAAAATCAAGCGTAGGTCCAACTTGTGCAGTTAATGAATACTTTTGCCCAGAAATCAGCCAAGAGGTGACGACTTCATCCATACCTCCAAAAATAAGAAGTCTCACCAGCTTCACATCCAGATCCGCACGGAAGCTGCCGTCATTCTTTCCTTTTTCTAATATATTTTCAATGAGGATAATATATCTCTTTAGGGCAAGACCAATCTCTTTACGAAGCTCCAAATCACTTTGACGAAGCTCAATTTGCGTGAGGTAGGCCATATGAATGTTATTTTCCAGCTCACTAAAATGGATCTCACAGATTTTACGCAGCGCCTCCTTCGGGCTCGTGCTTTCTCGGACAGCTGCGTTGAATTTCTCGACAAGCTCGCCTAATTTCTCTTGAAAAAGACTAGTTAAGATATCCTCCTTCTTCTTGAAGTAGAGATAAATGGTGCCATCCGCGACGCCGGCTTCTTTGGCAATGCGTGAAACTTGGGATTTATGAAACCCGTTTTCCGCAAATACTTTCATCGCGCCTTCGAGAATCGCATAATACTTGTCTGGTTTTTTGCCACTTGTCAAGGAGATCACCTCGGTGTTAGAATACAAATATCGGTGAATGAATACTCATTCATTTTGTAATTTCATCATAAAATACGCAGTACGCCTTGTCAACGACTTATTCCGCTTAACCAAGCATGTAAGGAGGTTTGTCGGCTTACTCTTCACATTGAAGCAGGTTTCTACTCTTATTTTAAAAAAAGGGACTCACGGAATTTGCTTTTTTGCGATTCATGAATGTAAGCGTTAACAAAAATGTTGTGTTAACAAATTAAATAAAAGGAGGGTCCTCCATGACCGGTACGCTGATTCAGTTTCTCCTCTTTCTGACGGTTACGGGTTTGGCACTCTACGGGTTCGGCCGGGTTGTGTATCACCGATACTTATACATTCAGTTGGGGAAATCGGTGGATTTGAAGAAGGAAGCGAGCTTAAGGCTCAAGGGGTTTATGGTTCAAGTGTTTGGCCAGACGAAGTTATTGAAGGATAAAAAAAGCGGCATCATGCATATCGTGATTTTTTATGGCTTCATCATTCTACAGCTAGGCGCGTTGGACCTTATTTTAAAAGGATTAATTGACCGAGGGTTACCTGTCCCAGGTTATGACTACTTCACCCTCATGCAGGAAGTGACGGTCGGGTTGATCGTGCTGGCCATGGGTTACGCGACCTATCGACGCTATATCGAGAAGCTTAAACGCCTTAAGCGAGGCTGGAAGCCAAGTATTGTTGTGTTCTTTATCATGTTCCTGATGTTGTCAGTCGTCATTAGCGGTGGTTTTGAACGTATTCGTGAGGGGCTTCCAGCTTCAGGCTTCGCTCCGTTGACATCGGTTTGGGCAGCTATGTTCGAAGGGATGTCACATTCAGCGGCAACAGTTGGCTTTTATGTAGGCTGGTGGATGCATCTGTTGATCTTGTTGTCCTTCCTTATTTATGTGCCGCAGTCCAAGCATTTTCACATTATTACCGCTCCGATAAACATCTTGCTGCGACGCACGGAGCCGACAGGGAAGCTGGCATCCCTGAATTTGGAGGATGAGGACGCAGAGACATTCGGAGTTGGCAAGATTGAGGATTTTACGCAAAAGCAGATGCTGGATTTCTACTCCTGTGTGGAATGTGGTCGTTGTACGAGCGTATGTCCCGCTAATACGACTGGCAAGCTGCTGTCCCCAATGCATCTCATTACGAAGCTGCGCGATCATTTGACGGAGAAGGGGGCGGCCATTACTTCCAAATCTCCTTGGGTTCCTGCCATGGTGTTCGCACCAGAATCAACGGGGAACCCGCTCGAGGTTGAACTCATCGGAGGCGTGATCACCGAGGAAGAGCTATGGGCTTGTACAACCTGTCGAAATTGTGAGGATCAGTGTCCAGTAGCGAATGAGCATGTGGATAAAATCATTGATATGCGCAGGCACTTGGTGCTAACGCAAGGCAGTATGCCGCATGATGGTCAACGCGCACTTCAGAATATTGAAAGACAAGGCAATCCTTGGGGAATTTCCCGCAATGATCGGGTGAAATGGGTCAAAGAGGTCGACCCAGAAGACGAACTTGAAGTGCGAACTGTTAAGGAAAATCCAACCTTCGAGTATTTGTTCTTTTTAGGCTCAATGGGTGCCTATGATAATCGCAGTCGCAAAATTACACATGCATTCGTGAAATTAATGAAGGAGGCTGGTATCTCTTTTGCCATATTAGGAAACGAAGAGAAAAATTCAGGCGACACACCGCGTCGGATGGGGAATGAATTCTTGTTCCAACAGCTGTGTGCGGACAATATCGCTACTTTTCAGAAGTATAAGGTAGGGAAGATCGTTACAACATGCCCGCATACGTACCACACGTTCAAAAATGAGTATCCCGAATTTGGATTAACGGCAGAGGTTTTTCATCATACAGAACTGCTGGATCTCTGGGTGAAAGATGGACGCTTGACTCCGCAATATGAGGTCAATGAACGTATAACGTACCACGATTCATGTTACTTAGGTCGTTATAACGAGGTGTATGAAGAGCCACGTAACGTGTTACGGGCGATTCCTGGTGTGGAACTTGTGGAACAAGCGCGTTCTCGTGAGAACAGCATGTGCTGTGGAGCGGGCGGAGGCATGATGTGGATGGAGGAAACAGCCGGTACTCGTGTAAATGTGGCGCGTACAGAGCAGCTGCTGAGTGTAAAACCAACGGTGATCTCCTCGGCGTGTCCTTATTGTTTGACGATGGTGGAGGATGGCACGAAGCTGAAAGAAGTAGAAGAGCAGGTAAAAGCACGAGATATCGCAGAAATTCTTGCACAATCGGTGTTCGGTCAATCGAAAAACTAAAGTAGTGCATATGATGCTAGTTTTTCGATCGAAAAACTAAAGTGATGCTTTCGAAGCTAGTTTTCTAATGAAAACTTTAAGGAGATGATCTCATGACAACTATTCGTACGGCAGCGGTAATCGGTTCGGGTGTAATGGGTTCCGGTATTGCTGCGCATTTGGCCAATGTAGGTATTCCTGTTTTATTGCTCGATCGTGTGCCTGAACAGTTAACACCACAAGAGGAAGCGGCAGGTTTGACGCTCGATCATCCCAAAGTACGGAATCGGTTTGCTGTTACTGCTCTGGAGAAGCTCGGTAAGACTAACCCAGCACCCTTGTATAGTGAAACTTTTGCTTCTCGCATCACGCCAGGGAATATCGAAGATGATTTGGCGAAACTGAGCCAAGTGGATTGGATTGTCGAAGTCATTATCGAAAATTTACAGGCTAAACAAGAACTTATCGCTCGTATTGAAAAGGTGTGGAAGCCCGGTACGATCGTTTCGTCGAATACGTCAGGAATTTCCATAAATGCCATGGTTGAGAACGCTGGGGAAGTATTCAAGAAACATTTTCTAGGGACTCATTTCTTTAATCCTCCGCGCTACATGAAATTATTGGAAATTATTCCGAATGAGCAAACGGATCCTGCGATCATCGCGAGTATGAGTGATTTTTGTGAGAAAAAGCTTGGTAAGGGCGTTGTGCAAGCGAAAGATACACCTAATTTTATAAGTAATCGGATTGGTACTTACGGTTTGCTGATTACTTTACGAGAAATGCTGACCAAAGGTTATACGGTTGAAGAGGTAGATGCGGTTACAGGACCTGCCATGGGGCGGCCGAAAAGCGCGACATTCCGCACACTTGACCTTGTTGGTCTTGATACTTTTGTACATGTGGCGAACAATGTGTTCGATCTCGTGACGGATCCAGTGGAGAAGGAAGTTTTCGATACGCCTGCTATTTTAAAAGAGATGGTAGCCAAAGGCTGGATTGGCGAGAAACAAGGTCAAGGCTTTTATAAAAAGGTGAAAACGGCGGAAGGTAAGGAAATTCAAGCTTTGAATTTAGAGACTATGGCATACGCAGCAGGTCGCAAAATTAGTTCAGCATCCTTGGAGGCTGCCAAACAGGCGAAGGGAACTGTGGGCAAGTTGAAGGCATTGCTTGGTGCGAAGGATCGGTATTCGGAACTGGCGTGGAACATTCTGAAGCCGGTTCTACTGTACGCTGCTGAGAAACGCGACGAAATCGCGGAAACAATCGTTGATATTGATAATGCGCTCAAGTGGGGTTTTAACTGGGAGTTGGGTCCTTTTGAGACATGGGATGCGATTGGGCTAAAACGTTCTGTGGAACGCATGGAAG
Organism: Paenibacillus sp. LjRoot56; assembly: GCF_964253335.1. Taxonomy (NCBI): domain Bacteria; kingdom Bacillati; phylum Bacillota; class Bacilli; order Caryophanales; family Paenibacillaceae; genus Paenibacillus; species Paenibacillus sp. LjRoot56. The sequence continues at coordinate 537,702 of NZ_CAXURV020000004.1, read as the reverse complement.
CGGAAGGCAGTACTGTTCCCGAGTGGGTAAAAGCATGGATTGACGCGGGTCATGACAGTTTCTATGAGCGGAAAGAGGGTCGGACCTTCGCGATCTTGAACGAGGAGCTTCGCGAGGTGGAGTCGCCGCCAGAGATCATTTCGCTGGCATCTCTCAAGCAGCAGAACAAAATCATCCGCTCGAACAGCGGAGCGAGTTTAATCGATATTGGTGATGACGTAGCTTGCCTGGAGTTCAACTCTCCGAACAATGCGATCGGGGCCGATATTCTCACGATGATTCAGCAAAGTGTTGATGAGGTACGTAGTAATTATCGGGGGCTGGTTGTGGCCAATGAGGGCAAAAACTTCTGTGTTGGCGCCAATCTAATGCTCCTGTTGATGGAAGCTCAGGACGGCGAGTGGGATGAAGTGGATGGTATCATTCGGTTATTCCAGAACGCCATGCTGAAGCTGAAAAGACTGGATAAACCTGTCGTCGCTGCCCCGCATAAAATGACGCTCGGTGGTGGCGTAGAGGCATGTATGCCAGCGGATCAAACGATTTTCTCGGCGGAGACGTATTACGGACTCGTTGAAACGGGGGTTGGACTCATTCCTGCCGGAGGCGGCTGCAAAGAGTTAGCGTTGTTGGCCAGTCAGCAAGTAAGAGATCCGGAAGTTGATCTGCAGCCATGGATCAATGCGGCATTTGAGACCGTGGCCATGGCGAAGGTGTCCACGAGCGGCCATGATACGAAACGTCTTGGCTATATGCGAGCGCAAGATTCCGTAGTCGTAAATTCGGATCATCGGATTTATGAAGCGAAGCATGCCGTGCTTCGGATGGATGCGGCAGGCTATACGCCACCTGCGATTGAGAAAATCCGTGTCGTAGGCGAGAACGGGAAGGCTGTTATGCAGGTCGGTGCCTACTCGATGCTGAAGGGCGGCTACATTAGTGCGCATGACCAACTGATTGCCAATAAACTGGCACATGTTTTAGCAGGTGGGAATGTACCTGCGGGGACATTGGTGACGGAGCAATATATGCTGGATTTGGAGCGCGAGGCGTTTTTGAGCTTATGCGGTGAGATCAAGACGCAGCAGCGGATGCAGTATATGCTCTCGAAGGGCAAGGCTTTGAGGAATTAAGAAACTGGCGTTGACTTACCCCTCACGAGTAACTCCGTTAGGGAACGTAGAGACGCTATTTGTGAGTATTAACCCTGATTTCGAAGTTAAGGGGAACGACAGTGCGCTAATTGGTCCAAAAACGAGTAATTAGTCGTCATTTCGAGTAAATAGTGCACCTACGTTCCCTTTCACGCCCAAATAAGCTCATTCCGCTGAAATAGCGCACTCTCGTTCCCTTTCGGGGCAGGGGAGAGAATGAGGTTGAGGATAAAGATAACGAAAAGGATGAGAACACAATTTGTGAAGTATGATACCCAACTATTCCTAATGAGGTGAGTTCGATGAAGGAAGCCGTCATTGTATCCATAACACGCACAGCTGTTGGACGCGCGAAAAAAGGTAGTTTCGCGCAAACACGCGCGGAAGATCTAGGCAAAGCCGTACTCGAAGAAGCCGTACGGCGAGTGCCTGGTCTCGACAAGGGTGATGTCGAGGACATCATCATCGGGTGCGCGATGCCCGAAGGCGAGCAAGGGCTGAACTTCGCCCGCACGATGTCGCTGTATGCGGGCTTTCCCGTGACCGTGCCAGCAATCACGGTCAATCGCTTCTGTTCCTCCGGCTTGCAAGCCATCGCCTATGCGGCGGAGCGCATTATGCTCGGCCACGCCGAGGTGATCATCGCCGGAGGCGTTGAGAGCATGAGCCACGTCCCGATGACGGGCTTCAAGCTCTCGCCGCATCCGCGGCTGGTCGAGACCATGCCCGAGGTGTACATGGGCATGGGGCATACGGCCGAAGCCGTCGCGCAGCGTTTCGGCATCTCGCGCGAAGCGCAGGATGGCTTCGCGACGCGCAGCCATCAGAAGGCAGCGGCGGCCATCGCAGCGGGCCGCTTCACAGACGAGATCGTGCCGGTGAGCACGAGCGTGAAGGGCGTGGACGAACGAGGCAAAGCCTTCGTTCGTGAGTATGTGTTTGCCACGGATGAGGGCGTTCGCCCCGATACATCCGTGGAAGGGCTGAGCAAGCTGAAGCCTGCGTTCAGCTTGGGGGGCTCTGTGACGGCGGGCAACGCGTCACAGACGTCTGACGGCGCAGCTGCGGCCGTGCTGATGAGCCGTGAGCGCGCGGAAGCGCTCGGGCTGAAGCCGATGGCGACGTTCCTGTCATTTGCACTTTCCGGTGTGGAGCCGGAAATCATGGGCGTTGGCCCGGTCAAAGCGATTCCGAAGGCGCTGAAGATGGCAGGTATTTCCCAAGATCAAGTCGATCTTTTTGAGATTAATGAAGCTTTCGCCTCACAGTGCGTTCATATCGTTCGCGAGCTGGGAATTGACGAGGAGAAGGTCAATGTAAATGGAGGAGCGATTGCACTGGGTCATCCACTTGGCTGCACAGGTGCAAAGCTGTCAACAAGTTTGATCTATGAGCTGCAGCGTCGAGGCGGCGGGTACGGGGTTGTGTCAATGTGTATCGGCGGTGGTATGGGAGCAGCTGGCGTGTTTCAAGTCCATGCAGCGGAGTAAAGCAGCACTCATATTTCATTTTACCTTCATATAGGTGTTCATTATCATCATTCCAAATCATAAGGAGAGTTGACTCATGACGAACAAAGTCGTTGGCGGAAGCTTTGTTATATCGGATCTTGATTTTCATTCCATCGTAACACCGGAGGATTTCACGGAAGAACATCGTATGATTGCAGAAACAACGCGTGACTACGTAAACGGGGAAGTTATGCCGAATGATGAGCATATAGAAAAGTTAGATTATGATTTGACTGTCAAACTCATGCGTAGTGCCGGTGATCTTGGGTTGCTTGGGGCGGATGTGCCAGAAATCTATGGCGGACTCGGCTTGGATAAGGTTAGCTCTACGATTATCAGTGAGAACCTAGCACGTGCCTCTTCATTTGCTTTATCCATTGGCGCGCATGTTGGGATTGGAACGTTACCTATCGTGTTCTTCGGTACAACAGAGCAGAAGAAAAAGTATCTGCCTGACTTAGCGACAGGGGCGAAAATTGCTGCCTATTGCTTAACGGAGCCGACATCTGGATCAGATGCCCTTGGTGCCAAAACTACGGCCCGTCTATCTGACGACGGGAAACACTACTTGTTAAACGGCTCCAAACTTTATATCACAAATGCTGGATTCGCAGATATATTCATCGTATATGCGAAGATCAATGGCACAGACTTTACCGCTTTTATCGTGGAAAAAGGAGATCCAGGCTTTACGATGGGACCTGAAGAGAAAAAGATGGGAATCAAAGGCTCCTCGACGCGCCCTTTATTTTTCGAAGACGTGAAAGTGCCTGTAGAAAACCTGCTCGGTGAAATCGGGAAAGGACATCTCATCGCTTTTAACATTTTGAACATCGGACGCTATAAACTAGCTGTTGGTTGTCTAGGTGCTTCCAAGGAGACGATCGAGCTTGCAGTGAAATATGCGAATACGCGCCAGCAATTCCAAACACCAATCTCAAAATTTCCGCTAATTGGTAAAAAACTTGCAGAAATGAATATCCAGACTTATATCTTGGAAAGCATGGTGTACCGGACGACTGGCCTATTTGATACGATCCTCAAGGATATTGACCATTCCAGTCCTGATGCAGGCAAAATATCGGCGAAAGGCATATCAGAATACGCGCTCGAATGCTCAATTAATAAGGTATTTGCATCGGAAGTTCTAGACTTTGTTGCGGATGAGGGACTACAAATTCATGGTGGTTACGGCTTTATCCAAGAATATAAAGTAGAGCGGATCTATCGCGACTCGCGGATTAATCGTATTTTCGAAGGGACAAATGAAATTAATCGTCTGCTCATCCCGGGTACACTAGTCAAGAAAGCGATGAAAGGCGAGCTGCCTTTGCTGCAAAAAGCGCAAGCACTACAAGGTGAGTTACTTGCCTATATGCCAGGTCAAACGTTTGAAGGTACATTAGCTGAAGAAACTCATTTGGTCGGGATGGCCAAAAAGGTGTTCCTCATGGTGGGCGGGCTTGCCGTACAGAAATACGGTATGGCTCTCGAGAAAAATCAGGAAGTATTAAGCAACCTTGCGGATATCATGATTCAGATTTTTGCAGCCGAAAGTGGTCTGTTAAGAACCCAAAAGCTCATTCACAAACTTGGTGAAGCGAAGGCGACGAATGCCATTCAAGTTACGACTGTATTTATTCATGAGGCTTTTGACAAAATTGAGGCATATGCGAAAGAAGCGCTCAGTACGATGGAAGAAGGAGATGTGCTTCGGACTCAACTATCCATACTCAAGAAGCTGTCTAGACGCAGTAGTGTCAATACGGTGGGGTTGAAGCGCGACATCGCCGCACGTGTAATTCAGGGTGAGAAATTCATCGGATGAGTCTTGGGAGTCAAGAACCTGAAGGGGATGGTTTTGTATGAGGGAGTCAAAGCCTTGGCTGCGTCATTATCCATCGGAAGTGGCGCCGACTTACGAGTACCCGAAACATAATCTAGCACGTTTGTTGGTTGATTCAGCACATCAATTTCCCGAACGGCCTGCCTTGTATTTCTTGGGGAAAAAGCTATCGTATCGCGAATTGCTACATGCGTCTTATCAATTTGCTCACGTGTTAATGGATCTTGGGGTACGTCCAGGGGAACGGGTGTCGATTATGCTGCCGAACTGTCCTTCGGCTATCATTGCGTACTTCGGCACGTTGATGATGGGTGGAATTGTCGTGATGACGAATCCGCTTTATGTCGAGAGAGAGCTGATTCATCAGCTCTCTGATTCGGAAGCTGTCGTCATTATTACATTGGATCTGCTATTTGATCGCGTACAGAAGGCGAAATCGCGGACATTTCTGCGTCATGTTATCGTGACCTCGATTAAGGACTATTTACCGTTTCCTAAGAATCTTTTATATCCGATTAAAATGAAAAAGGATGGCGCCAAACTGGATGTTACCTATGGTGATGGCGTATATGCATTCAAGAAGTTACTGCGAGCAGCTTCGGCTACCCCTATCTGTGTTGACGTCAACGCAGATGACGATATTGCCTTGCTTCAATACACAGGCGGAACCACAGGATTATCCAAAGGTGTGATGCTAACGCATACCAATTTAATTGCCAATACGTATCAGACGAGCAATTGGTGTTATCAAGTCCAGCCTGGCGGAGATCGTTTCTTAGGGGCGATTCCTTGTTTCCACGTCTTTGGTCTGACGGTTCTACTGAATCAATCGATGTATCGAGCAGGGATGCTAATCCTTATTCCAAAGTTCGATATTGATATGATTCTCGATACGATTCACAAATTAAAGCCTACGATTTTCCCAGGTGCACCTACAATGTATGTCGCGTTAATCAATCATAAACGGGTGAAGGAAGTTGATATTTCTTCGATTAATGTTTGTGTAAGCGGTTCAGCGCCACTGCCATTGGAGGTTCAAGAGCGATTTGAAGCGTTGACCGGAGGTAGATTAATTGAAGGGTACGGGCTAACAGAGGCTTCTCCGGTTACGCATGCGAATCCGATTTGGGGTTTTCGTAAAATTATGTCCATCGGTGTTCCTTTTCCGGATACGGTAACGAAAGTCGTGGATTCTGACTCTGGCGAGGAAATGCCGATTGGTGAAATCGGTGAAATTATTATTAAAGGCCCTCAAATTATGAAGGGTTACTGGAAACGGGAACAAGAAACGGCAAAGACGATCAAAGATGGCTGGTTATATACCGGTGATATGGGACGCATGGATGAGGATGGTTTCTTTTCAATCGTTGATCGTAAAAAGGATTTAATTATTGCAGGCGGCTTTAATATTTATCCACGCGATATTGAAGAAGTTCTCTACGAGCATCCAGCGATTCTCGAAGCGGCTGTCGCAGGTGTTCCCGATGAATACCGTGGGGAAACCGTGAAAGCTTTTATCGTGCTAAGAGAAGGTATGACGCTCTCGGAAAAAGAGTTAGATGTCTGGTGCAGAGAACGATTGGCGGCCTATAAAGTCCCTCGTAAAGTTGAATTCAGGCAGTCTTTGCCGAAAACGATGATTGGAAAGGTGCTCAGGCGGCAATTACTAGAGGAAGAAGTTAAGCGGTAAGTGTGTTTTCTCATCATGCGTAGGGGCAGCCCTTACAAAGAAGGAGGGAGTCCAATGGATGATGGAAATGATCGTATAATTCGCAAATTGCAGCAACTCGCAGCAGCAGCGGAGCCCACCTTCTGGGGCTTTCTGGGTTGTGAATTTGTAGACTTGAAGGACGGTGTTATCACGATTGCCTTGGAGGCGAAGCCGCATCATTTGAATCCGATTGGCATGGTTCATGGCGGTGTAACCTCATCATTGTTAGATACGGCAATGGGCATTATTGCAATGATAGCTAGGCCCGAGGAGAAGGTTGTTACGACAAATCTGAATGTGCATTTTGTGTCACCATTATATGCGGGTAGGCTGCTCGTGACAGCAGAACTTGTCCATCAATCACGTAAAATGATTACCGCCCAAGGCCGAGTTGAAGATAGTGAGGGTAATTTGGGAACGATGGGGACAGGGACGTTTCGGGTGATTTAGACGAAAGCTTCAGCAAAAGGAGCCTTCATTACCATGGAGATCGTGGTTGTGAAGGTTCTTTTCCACATTTAATGTCATATAACCTTACATAAAATTAATAATTTTCATGAAAATTTCATAAAATTTCTATTGATGTTATGTTTTCTTACGTAAATACATTGACTGATGACATACGGTCATCCTATAATCGATGAAAAGGCATAGGGGGGAAGCACGATGCATCTTACCATTCGTGAAGCGTTGGCGATTTATCCATTAACGGAAGCAAAGCTAGTCGCCGGCAAACAAGGGGAATCCCGAATTGTTAAATCAGTCAATGTCATGGACGCACCTGATATTGCAGATTGGACGAAATCAGGTGAAATGCTGTTTACTACAGCCTTCGCGATGAAAGACAGCCCGCAAGAAACCGTGAACCTCCTGCGCAAACTAAATGACCGCGGAGCCGCAGGTCTAGGGATTAAGCTCGGGAGATTTTGGACGGAGCTGCCGCAAATCGTTATGGATGAAGCGGATCGATTACATTTTCCTATTATTGAGATGCCCTTTCAATTTACATTTTCGGATCAAATGAATGCACTTTTTAACGCCGAGTATCGTCGAAATACAGAACTGCTGCAAACGGTACTTGAAAAGCAGAAGAAGCTGATGCAATTTGGACTAAAGCAAGACAATATGCTTTCTATGTTTCAACTCGTCTGTGAAATTTTGGGGTATCCGATGGCGGTTGTTGGATCGAGAGGTCAAGTTTTATATAATACCAGTAACTGGAGTTCTGAACAGCTTGCTCAGAATTGGCCGAAAAAACGGAAGTCTGGCTGGGTATACGCGGGGAAAGAAAGAGCGTATCGCGTTGGATTGCAACAACAAGATGATGAACCATTAGGTCATTTGTTAATTATTCCAGATGTGATGTTACTAGCAACCGTTGAAGAAGGTTTGTTCCAACAAGCCGCTGATATATTGACCTTTCATATGAGTTATACATTCAGATCCCATGTGGAAGCTTCAGCAGAGCGGGATTTACAGAATAACCTGATCCGCTATTTGGACAAAGGAACTTCCCTTGAAGAGTTTATGGAGCAAGCTGAGTCCAGAGGATTATTCATCTTCACAGGTGCTTACCAATGTGTGATTGGAAAGTGCAAGAAGGAGTCCTTGATTCCAGATGCTACAAACGAGAAGCTTAAAGAGTTAAAGCAATACATGGAGTCCCATTCGAAATCAAGCAACTTGCGTGGACATCATTTTGTTCTGAAGGATCACCTGTTCTCCATTTACTCGACGACACAAGCGGATGGCTTCCCAGAAGAAGAGCTATCGCAATTGTTAAGTAAATATGAGGGAGACGCTGGGCATGCGTCCGATCGAGATGGCATGGTGTTCTACACGTCAGCGCTAAAGGTGAAGCCAACGGCGCTTCGCGAAGCGTACCTGGAGTGTGGTGAAACGGGGCGGATGGCAGAGAAGCTCTGTTTGCCTGATCGAGTCCTGCATTATGAAACGATTGAATTCGCTCATCTCTTCCAGCACTTGTCGTCTCCGATGATGGAGGATTACTGTGCCAAGATCTTGCGTCCTCTCTTAGAGAAGGATCCGGAGTACTCCCAAGAAATGATTCGTACACTTGAAGTTTTTATTCGGAATGATGGTCAAGTCAGCGAGGCGGCTAAGCAATTATTCATTCATCGTAATACGGTTACGTATCGGTTGGAGAAAATTAGTGATCTTCTGCAAGTCGATTTCAAAAAAGTAAATGACCTCTTGAAGCTGAAAGCGGTATTCCTTTTCCGTCAATTTTTGCAAGTGAGATCTTAAGTCAATAGAACCCGAGGTAGCCAGATGGCGCTAAGGGTTTTTTATTATGTGTATAGCGTTGCTAAGTTAGTTGCATAAGCGAATTCGTTACCTTATAATTTTGAAGAGAGAGTAGAGAAAGGAGATGTGAAACATGTCTGCATGGAAAGAGTTAACGACGTTAACTGAATGGCAGGAAGTGCTTGATCGTTCCAGCGAAAAGCCTGCTGTCGTTCTGAAACACAGTACGACTTGTCCAGTAAGTGCTAGCGCGCTTGATGAATACGAACAATATTTGGCTGGTACACATAACGAGGCTGTTGATTATTTCTTGGTGAAAGTGATTGAATCACGTCCGGTATCGAATCAAATTGCAGAGGATCTTGGTATCAAGCATGCGTCCCCGCAAATTCTTTATTTCAAAAATAAAGAATCCATCTGGAATACTTCGCACTGGTCAGTGACGAACAAACATATGTCCGCGGTTTTGGACTAATACTGTCACACACATTGGGCCCTTCGTTTTGTCTACGTGATGTAGGTGGAACGGAGGGTTTTTCATGCTGTGCATTAAATGAACGGTGGTCAAAAAAAGATTGGCAAGCCAAACATCCTCCTATATACTTATTGACGACAACATGACGGAAACGTTCAACTAAGGAGTTTACATATCCATGAATGCAATGAATAAAACGAAAATCCCAATCCCGATCTACCTAGTAATTGGCATCATTGCGATATCTTTTTCGTCAATTTTTGTTAAGTGGTCAGACGCATCAGCCTCCATCATTGCCATGTACCGATTATTTATGACCAATGTATTAATGCTGCCATTCCTCTGGACCTACCGCAATGAATTTAAGAGAATCAAACTGAAAGATTGGCTGCGCACGGCAGTATCGGGCATTGCGCTAGGCCTGCATTTTTTATTCTGGATGGACTCACTGCGATATACGACGGTGGCTAGTTCAACAGCGATCTTGACGCTGGAACCGATTTTTGTGCTGGTTGGCGCGTTCTTGCTCTATGGTGTTCGGACAAGCCGTACCTCATTGATTGCGATGTGTATCGCGATTGTGGGAGCCATCTGTATCGGATGGGGCGATTTTCAATTTTCCGGAGAGGCGCTTAAGGGGGATGTGCTGTCCTTCGTGGGTACGATCGCAGTAGCATTTCATATGTTACTGGGCAAAAGCTTGCGGGAGCGCATTTCCGCTTATGTATATAGCTTTCTCGTTTTCTTATTCGCTGGGCTAACACTAGCGGTGACGAATGTTTATTCTGGCGAATCGTTTACGGGCTATCCATGGAAGGAATGGGGCATCTTTTTCCTGTTAGCCTTCGTTTCCACAATTTTCGGTCATTATGTCTTTAATTGGCTGCTGAAATATATGAAAGCTTCATCGGTATCGATGACCGTGCTTGGAGAGCCGTTGGGTGCATCAATTTTGGCTTATTTCTTACTGGGCGAAACGATTACGACGATGCAGCTTTTAGCAGGATGTCTCCTGTTGGTTGGCGTAGCCTTATTCTTACGTAGTAATGAGAAACCGTAAAGGTTTCTTTTTGTTCATTAATTGAACTATGGTCAATCATCTGAAGGGAATAGCTGTTGATCAATTTTCAAAAGTTGTAGAGAAGGGGGTACAGACAGCATGAGGTTTCGAGATTTTCATCGTAATGTGAAATTAAGAATAGGTCTTTCGTTCCTTTCGGGCACAGCGAACAATATGGTGCTTCCCTTTATGTCGATTTATTTCTCGGGGAAATTAGGGGACACACCGGCTGGGTTGGTTGTTATTCTGGGTATTATGGCCGGTGTTGTTGCTGGGATCATAGGTGGTTATTACTCGGATCGATTTGGTCGGAAAAAGCTAATGCTTGCCGCAGAAGTTGGTTGGATGCTCTGTTTCGCTCTTATGGCGACAGTGAATTCGCCGTGGTTTGAATCAGCAGGCATCACCTTCCTACTCATGATTATTGTCAGCATATTCTGGGGAATCCATGGACCTGCCAATGAAGCGATGCTCCTAGATGTTACCGCTCCAGAAGAACGTAAATTTATGTATGCCATCATGTATTGGATGAATAATTTATCATTTGCTATCGCGGGTATGGCGGGCGCATTCTTGTTTAAGTCGTATTTATTTGAATTGTTTATTGCGCTCTCTGTGATCGGATTGATAACAGGAATCATTACTTATGTCTATATTCAAGATGATTATAAGGCGCCTATAAGTGGGAAGCCCAGCACAGCGAAGAAGAATAGCCCATCCATTTGGGCGAATTACCGCATGGTTCTGCGAGATAAGACGTTTCTGATTTTCACAATGGCTTCCTTATTGTTGGTTTCGGTGGAGTTTCATTTAGGGAACTACGTGGCTGTTCGCTTAGGGAAAGAGATGGTGGATACGCCTTTCCTTCCATGGGTAACGGATGCGTGGCGAATTGATGGCTTCAAGATGTTAGGGTTTATGCGTACGGAGAACACAGTGCTCGTGGTTGTACTCTCGGTCTTTATGGGGGTTCTAATGCGTAGGTTTTCTGATCGCCGAGTCCTGTTTATTGGCTATGCTTGCTATATCGCGGGGTATAGCTATCTAGCTTACAGCAATCAACCAGGTTTACTCTTGCTATCAATGCTGATTGCCACGGTTGGAGAACTGATGTATGTTCCGATTAAGCAAGCGTATCTTGGCAACCTGGCACCAGACCATGCCCGCAGCTCCTATATGGCCTTATATGGCATGGTATATAGAGGAGCTACGTTCTTAGGTGGTCTAGGCGTTATCTTAGGCGGTATGCTGTCTTCCTGGCTTATGGCTTCGTTGATCGCACTCAGCGGCGTAATCGGTATGGCGATGTTCTACACGATCCTTGCACAACTGGAAGAGCGGAAGAACGATCATTTCGCAGCGGCAAATTCCTCTTTTATGGAAGCTAATAAAGCTGGTTTGGAGAGTACTTCATAAGCCGTATAGGCTAGCGCTTTGGCCGTGAAGAGCATACTGTCTAAAGCCGGTTCCGTCATGGCGAGATCACGGAATTCCTTGGTATGCAGCAAATGTCGCTCATGAACTACTTTCACGAATGGGTGAATGGTGGGACACTGGGTCGAGACATTGCCGAGATCTAGGGAACCGTGATCTTTGCCAATTTCGATTTCGTTCGGTTGGATGCCAAGCTCGAACAATTGATCAGTGAACACGTTCGACAAAGCTTCATTCGTACGGAGCTCATCGTACGAGTATTCATAGAATGATGTTTTCAGCGTGCAGCCGGTTTGAAGTGCAGCACCTTCTGCGCAATGCAGGACTTTCTGGACAAGCTCGTTCGTGTACGTACGAGTAGCTGAGCGGACGTAAAATCTAGCAACGGCATAATCGGGAATGATGTTCGGTGCTTTCCCGCCTTCGCTGATGATACCGTGAATACGCGCATCTGTCTTGAGCTGTTGGCGCAGCGCATTGATGCTGTTGAAGAGCTGTAAGACCGCGTCAAGCGCATTAATGCCTTCATACGGTTGTGCTGCGGCATGTGCGGAGCGACCAAAGAATTCGTATTCGATCGCATCCATCGCGAGCGATTCGCCTGATTTTTCATACGTATAGTAAGGGTGTGCCATGAGTGCAATATCAACGTCTTGGAAAAGCCCAGCAGCAGCCATTGGAACTTTTGCGCCTTTCGTTTCTTCGGCTGGCGTTCCGTAGACGCGAATGCTTCCGCCAGTTTCGGCTAAGACGGATTTGAGGCCGATTGCAGCCCCGATGCTCATCATGCAGATGAGATGATGGCCACAGGCGTGACCGAGCTCAGGAAGGGCATCGTACTCAGCCATGAACGCAACGACAGGGCCTGGTTGGCCTGAGTCATAAGTCGCGATGAAAGCGGTAGGAATATCTAGAACACCGCGTTCGATCGTAAAGCCATGATAGGCTAATTCTTCGGTTAAACGAGCAAATGCAAGGAATTCTTCATGTCCAAGCTCGGGGTTTGCCCCAATAAAGCGTGAGATGTCTTTAAATCTTGCGGCATTGCTTTCTATGGTTTGTGTGATCATTGATTTCATTGGCTTTGTAAGCTCCTTTGTTGAATGGTTCTTAACTCCATTGTAGTATATAGAAGCGAGAACTACCAAATGCAAAGATATAAGGGCTATTAGAGGGCTCATTCTTGAAGATATGAAATTGGAGGAAACGACAATGATGAAGTATGGGGCAGAGCATGAGGAACACCGATTTAGTTTATGCTTTCTTGAAGAGGAAAGCCGCGGTCAGTGGCAGGATGTTTATTTGGGTATCCAGCTAGAAGATGGTGAAAAGCTTCCAGAAGGCTTGATCGATCCATCTATTCTTGTGATTTGTAATATCGAAGGTGAGATTGTACAGATCGTTTTGCACGATGAAGGTTGTGATAGTGAGTTCCAATTCACCTATGCGGAGAAGGAACAAATTGAAAAGTATGTGAATCAACATGTAAGCGCAAAAAAAACGACGAATGAACCCCTGTAGGTATCCCTTCCCAAACTGGGCGGTGGCGCATATAGTAATATACGTCACGCTTTAGGGGAGAGGATAGCGATGGAAAAAAGAATTCAATATTTGGCATTTGGTGATTCTTTAACCGTTGGTTATGGTGCTGAGGAAGGTCAAGGCTTCGTTTCGCTGTATCGACAAAGGTTGGAATGTTTGCTGAATGTACCTGTTTCCTTACGTCATGCTGGCACCAATGGTGCCACGACTGCGCAATTGCTGGAGACTATCGAATCTGATCCGCAGCTTCAGAAGGATATTCAAGAAGCGACTCTCATCACCATTACAGCTGGCGGAAACGATCTCATTCAAGCGGCAATTCCTTTCTTTTATGATGGCGATAATTCGGTGCTCAAAACAGCTTTACAAACGTACGAATCCAACTATCGTAAACTTATCGCTCAAATTGAAAGGCTGCGGCAAGGTATACAAACCCCGTATTTACTGGCCTTAATTGGTTTATATAATCCATTACCGCAGATTCCAGATGCAGCTTATTGGGTACAGCGTTTTAATCTATTTCTGCGTAAATTAGAGCAGCCGCATATTCAAATCGTGCAGGTTTACGACGCATTCGTTGGTCAAGCAGCTCAATTTTTGTCAGAGGATGCGATTCATCCAAATGAACTAGGTTATGAGCGGGTAGCCAATCAATTAGAGGTAGCTGTATCTTTGCAGCAACTACAGCAGTTGTTCATGTGAAATGAGACTATCTCACATAACCGAATACGGAAATGAAATGACTGGCGCTGCCGGCTAGCACGAATACGTGCCAGATGGCATGGTGATACGGGATGCGCCTCCATACATAAAATATCGAGCCAAGTGTGTAGAATAAGCCACCTACTACTAACCAGAAAATGCCGCCAAGCGGCAACTGAATGTATAGTGGCTTGAACGCGATCACAATCAACCAACCCATCACGATATAGCACAAGGTTGAAACGAGTACGAATCTTTTGACGTAAAATAGCTTCAGCACGATGCCAATGAGGGCTAGCCCCCATATGACGCCAAAAAATGTCCAGCCCAGAGACCCCCGTAAGGTAACGAGTAGATAGGGCGTGTAGCTCCCCGCGATTAGCACGTAGATCGCCGAGTGATCAAGAATTTCAAAAACATCCTTTAATTTCGATTGTGTAACGCTGTGCAGCAATGTGGAACAAGTATACAAGAGAACAAGTGCTGTGCCAAAAATGCTAAAGCTAACGATATGCCGAGCATTTCCTTGTGTGCAAGCTTGTATGATGAGCAAGACAAGTGCTGCGATGCTGAGTACAACACCAATACCATGTGTAATCGCATTGGCTTTCTCTTCTTTGATGGAATATTGCATATACAACCCTTCTTTCCTCTAGACAGAATGGGACTCCCTATATAGATTGGACGATGCAACGATGTATTTACCTTCATTTCAACTGAATAATAAAGTTGCCTTGGTGACCGGAGCCGGAAGAGGCATTGGAAGAGCACTTGCTATTGGCTTAGCTGAAGCAGGGGCTGACGTCGCGATCTTCGCTCGAACTGCTTCAGATTTGGAAGCAGTGGCGGGTGAGATTCGCTCTTTAGGTAGACAAGCCTACCCGTTTCCTGTCGATGTTACGAATCGTGAACAAATTGAGGAGGCGGTTTCGGTTATCATCAAAGAAACAGAGCGCATAGATATTCTAATTAATAATGCTGGCATGAACATCCGGAGTCAAGCTTTAGCCGTTCCAGACGAGGAATGGGACACGATCATGCAGACAAACTTGAAATCCGCTTTCTTGTGCTCTCAGATCGTCGGTCGACACATGCAACAGCGGGAATATGGACGAATCATCAATATTGCATCCGTTGCGGGGCAAGTAGCGCTGCGCACAGGTGTCGTATATGCTGCGACCAAAGCTGCGATGATCCAAATGACCAAGGTGCTCGCTTTGGAGTGGGGGAAATATGGCATTTTGGTAAATGGCATCGGACCTTGGTATTTCAAAACGCCGTTAACAGAGAAAATCTTGAATCAGCCGGATTATTTGGCCGAAATTATTGCACGTACACCACTGGGTCGTGTAGGAGAGTTAGAGGAGCTTGTCGGGCCAGCTGTATTCTTAGCTTCTGATGCAGCGAACTATGTTACAGGCCAAACGCTGTTTGTTGATGGCGGCATGACGATATACGGATTCTAGAAAAAAAGCACTGCATGCTGCGGTTGGCAGCACAAGTGCTTTGTGAATTTGAGAGGGAATCATTGTTATGAGAGGCTTGGTGTGTGCTTACCGTTATTTCTGTAGCACGTATTCTTTCAGATTATTATACTGCGATTTATGAGCAGTTACCCATTCTTTTTTGTTAGAAATGGTTTCATCGGCAACGGTGTTATTACCGTCGTATTTCGTTAAAGCGATTAATGCTGGGAATAAAGATTCATCGCCATGCTCAATTTTATCAGCTATAAATGGAATTGCTGGTGTTCCGAGTTTAATGATCTTCTTTACTTTATCATCTGAATTGAGTTGTTTATCCGTCAGAATAGCATCGACGGATGAAGGGATGGATTTAAGATGAAGGTTCCATTTCGCTGAAAAACCTTTTCCATTTTCCCATGCAGTATTTTCATTTTCTTTTAAATCCAATTTTGCAATACGTTCAATGGCTATTGCTGTGATGTACTCTTGCAAGCCGTTTTGCTTGCTGTTAGCTAACTTTTTATCTAAGTAGGGGAGTGCATCATTTCCTAGTTTAATGATGTTATCAAAATCCTCATTTTGTTTGATATAGTCATAGGGATTCGAACTGAACGAGAGGTTTGATTGTAAAGAAATTTCCTTATTTATTTGTTCGGATATGGCAGCGAAGCTTTCGTTAATCTGTTTCTCAGCTGCAGAAACGTTTTTATTATTCATTAAAAAGGATACGAGTAGAAAACTGCAAGCAAATAAAGATAAGAAAGTTATTATTTTCTTCAATGGATATCACCTCTCCTTAGTGAGCGTATTTTTTAACGGCTGGTCCGTAATTATTTGCACTGTACGGCTGCCAGCCATAACTTTGAAGAAGCTCATAATTGCCCCACTTGGCATTGGTATAACCAGAAGCTGCAATTCTGCTGAAATGCGTAATGGAATAAATGTTTCCGTATGAAATAATTTCATAAGCGGCAACATCCGTGCTGTTGATATCTTTACTAGTTCCGAAACCTTTTGATTTTAAATAGGTATCTGCTTTCCAAGTATCCGGATTACTCAATCCCCATGGCCAGTCCCACGAGCTATAGTTGCCTAATGCGTATGCGAGACAA
Organism: Paenibacillus sp. LjRoot56; assembly: GCF_964253335.1. NCBI lineage: Bacteria > Bacillati > Bacillota > Bacilli > Caryophanales > Paenibacillaceae > Paenibacillus > Paenibacillus sp. LjRoot56. The sequence continues at coordinate 521,421 of NZ_CAXURV020000004.1, read as the reverse complement.
TTGTATGTGCCTGTCGCATCGCCTAACCACGCGTAATTACCTGGTGTAGAAACCATTGAATCTAACGTGTACGTGAAGTAGTAATGCCAGCAAGAGCGGTGGTTGCGCCAGAGGCAATTGCTCCTACTACAATAGCAGCAGTTACTAGATTCTTTTTACCTTTTAACAATCGAGTCATTGTTCACCATTCCTTTGAAATATTGGGTAAAAATACCATTGCAATATTTAACATATCATAGAATGATAGCGAATTAAACCGTTTTTTTATTGGGCTTTTGCAGCTAATTTAGCGAAAATTGGCGAATTATGTCTAAAATTGTAGGATTGAGCTTTGGGAATCGTTCTATTATACTAGACACAAACAGCTTTAGTGATAGACGTTCTCATCAGAAGTGAATACTGGTAGATAAGGTGGTAGGAACGGATGTCTCAAGTTCGAATTTTTACAGATAGTACAAGTGATTTGCCAGAGGAGTTACTGCAGCGCTATCAGATCGGGGTCGTTCCATTATATGTAATTTTCGAGGAACAATCGTATCAGGATCGTGTAGATATTCATGCTGAGCAGTTGTTTGATTTTGTGGCGCATACAGGTAAATTGCCCAAAACAGCGGCGCCATCACCTGGCGATTTTGAACGTGCATTTGCACCAGTATTGGAAGCGGGTGAAGATATTGTTTTTATCGGTTTATCCTCTGAGTTATCGTCGACGATCCAGAATGCGATGATTGCCGCTGGGAGTTTCCCAGATGGTAGAATTAGGGTGATCGATTCTCGAAACCTATCAACAGGAATTGGCGTACTAGTAGTTAAAGCGGCGCAAGCTGCATTAGAAGGAAGAAGCCCATCAGAAATTCAAGCACTTGTTACGTCGTTCATTGATAAAATAGAAGTATCCTTCATCATTGATACCTTGGAATATCTGCATAAAGGCGGTAGATGCTCTAGCGTACAGGCTTTCTTTGGGAGTCTACTGAAAATTAGACCCATTGTTCAAGTCATTAACGGTGCTATGCAATTAACGGACAAAATTAGAGGCAAACGGGAGAAAGCGCTCCATCAACTTTTGGAGAATGCACTGGCTTTTAAAGATGACATGGATACGGATTTCATGTTCATCACACATGCGCAGGCTCATGAAGAAGCGGCATATGTGAAAGAACAATTTGAATTACATACCAATGTGAAAAACGTATATTTGACGGAAACCGGTTGCGTCGTTTCGAGCCACTGCGGACCACATACGCTAGGTATTGTTTTCGCCAAAAAATAAGAAATGAGTGGACACCCATGACGACAATCAAGATTATTACGGACAGCAGTTGCGATCTTTTGAGAAGCACTATAGAAGAAATAGGAGTAGGGATCGTTCCCTTATCTGTTCAATTTGGCGAGGAATGTATGCCATCAGATATGGATCTTGCTGATTTCTATGCCAGGATGAAGCGGGAGAGTGCGTTGCCCAAAACCTCAAGCCCGTCACCTGGGCATTTCCTAAGTGAGTATCAGAAGGGTAGCCCTGATCAAGATATTCTTGTATTGTGTCTATCATCGGCGTTAAGTTCAACGTACCATCACGCTGTTATGGCGAAAGAAATGCTGTTGGAAGATGGTTATACTGGCCGCATCGAAGTCATTGATTCTAAGACTACTTCACTTGGATTAGGCGTGCTTGTATATCGAGCAGCTCGGATGGCGGCAAGCGGCATGTCTTATGAAGAGGTAACAACTTCCATTCAGCAAGCGGTACCGAGCTCAGGGACTTTCTTTTTCTTAGATACGTTGGAAAATGTCATCAAAGGTGGGAGGCTCGATCGCGTCCGCGGCGCAGTGGCTTCTGTCTTGAATATTAAACTTCTCATGAAAGCAAGTGAAGAAGGCGCGATTGAGGTTGTGGAGAAAATCCGCGGCTCGCAGCAAGCTTTGAAGCGATTACTCTCGTTTCTTGGTGATAAGGAACATGATTACGAGAAGGATGTGATTGCTATAGCGCATAGTAATTGTGAGCTTAGAGCGCGCGAATTTATGGCTCAGCTTTTAGAAAAGCATCCGTTCCGTAATGTGCTGTTCTCCAATATGGGTACCGTGATTGGCACCTATGCGGGTGAAGGTGGCGTATTAGTCGCCTACTAAGCTGTGAAAAAAGACACCTATCCTCCGATCGATTCAAGTGATCGGTGAGTAGGTGTCTTTTAATTATTTACTTCGGAAACTCCGTCGTCGTGATCTCCGGTTGATCCACAATTACTAATGGCGAAATGTCTCCTGTCACGAGCAACCAAAGCTCATGTAGTGCACGTGTGCAGCCTACATAGAGAAGTTTCGCATCCATGAGAGTTGTTTCATAATGCTCCGCGGTAACGTCCATCAGAATAACAGCATCGAATTCTAAACCTTTCGTCAAATAAACGGGCAGTACCGATATACCGCCACGATAAACACGTTGCTTGGAGGTGATCAGATTCGTCTCGATCCCGATGAGCGTCAACGCATCATGCAGCTCCTGAGCTTGCTTTTCCGTTCGAGCAACGACAGCGACGGTGCTGGAAGTGCCAGCTAGTAAGCTAGTAATCGCCTTCTGCACCAGTGGCAGCCGCTCTTTGAGCGAAGTCTGCAGCACACGAACTTTATTCCCGCTGCGGAAGACTGGAACGGCAAGTAAGGGATTGCTTACGCCGCGTTGGAGCACCGAATTGGCAAACTGAATGATTTCCATGGTGGAACGATAGCTCCGCTCCAACTCGAAATATCCTGTTTCTTCCTCTTGGAACAGACTGGAGAATTCCTTCCAGTCCTGGATGCCTTGATACGCATGTATCCCCTGCGATAAATCACCCAAAATCGTGAATGAGCTGTTGCGTGTATACGCATCTAAGACCGCGACTTGGAATGGTGAGAAGTCTTGTGCCTCATCAATGACAACATGATCGAATAGCCGTTCCGACGAAATGCCATGAAGCCGTGAATGAATGTAGAGGAGAGGAGCTAGATCCTCGAGCCCAACTTCCTTCTTTTTGAAAAGCTTCGCTGATGCAGCGACGATGGATTCGGGCATGTTCTGAAGCAGCTCTACAGGCAAGCTGTCAGGCCGACCTTTGTCTGTGAACAGTATTTTATAGAATGTAAATGCTGTATACTCAGGCCATCCTGTCAAATAGGTTCGCAGCTTCTGAGCGGATTTCTTCTTCAGCTCTTTTTTCAAACTTTGCTCCCAAACCTTCTCAAGCTGGATCTCCATCCAACGCTTGATACGCGCAACGACGCGCTCACGGCGTTTGATCATCGGATAATGCTTATTCTCGACGAAGAACCATTCGCGAATGGTAGCTATGGGAAGTTTGACGCCATCCCAAGGGGAGAAGTCCGCCGTAGGAACGTAGGCGGCTTCAAGACGGTTGAGACAGTCATCAAGGAAGCCTTTGAAAGCGATAGCTCCTTTGAAGCGTCCTGGCGCTTGGTCATCAACTGGAGGCCGTTTGCTTCCGAGGGCAAACCAACGTTGTAATGTGATCTCTTGATCTGCAATTTGCACTTCATGATCGAGTACATCAAGTGCCCAATCGGTAAATGTACTCTGTTGGATATTACCGACACCAAGCTCAGGCAGTACGCCCGAGATATAGTCCAAGAACATGGAGTTGGGTGCGAAAATAATCATTCGTTCTGCCCGAACCTGTTCGCGGTATTGATAGAGAAGGAAGGCGAGGCGGTGCAGAGCTACGGTTGTTTTACCGCTTCCTGCGACCCCTTGAATAATGAGTGCGGTATTCTTCGCTGCACGGATAATCCGATCTTGCTCCGCTTGTATCGTGGAGACGATATCGCGCAGCTTGTTATCTTTATTTTCGCCTAAGCGGTATAGCAGGAACTCATCGCCGACAGACAGGGAGTCTTCATTCCGGTCATATGTATCGACAACACGCTGGAGAATTTGCTTGCGCACAACGAGGTTTCGTTTCAAATAGACTAAGCCGTCGATAACACCATCCGGCGAATCATAGGAAGCTGCGTCCAAGCCGCCTGTGAAGGAATAGAATAGGCTTGCTACTGGTGCACGCCAATCAATGACGAGAAGTCGACCTGTTCGTTCGTCTTCCACTCCGGCTTTACCAATGTAAAGCGGTGATGGAGAACCGGTGCCTGTTTCTTCGAAGTCAAGACGGCCGAAATAAGGCTCATCAATGGCTTTGGTTAAATTGTGCCTGCCGTTCTCACGCAAAACTTCAAGTGCTTGCTCCGTTAAATCAGGACCGTAATAAACAGGAGTTGCTCGAAGGCGTTCTAGTTGTTTATCAATTTCCTTATTTGTTTGTTCAAGCCGTTGAAGTTCTTCTTGATAGGCACTTTGAGTCTTTGTGTCCAAGATCAGTTACCTCCTAAGATCAGATGTTGTCTATTGATTTGTCATAAACAGGTAAACACTATAACACACCTAGCGGGAGATAGAAAGTGATTCTGGAAAATCATCGGCGATCATTTGGGCTTCTGTGGAAAGGAATGGTATACTCAGGAAGTATGCATTTTAATTCATGGAGGCGAAGGGATTCATGTCTATTTATGATATCGCAGTAACAACGATTTCAGGCGAAACACAAACACTTTCAGCGTATAAAGGGAAGGTGCTTCTTATTGTGAATGTGGCAAGTGCATGTGGACTTACGCCGCATTATAAAGGGCTTCAAGCGCTTTATGAGCAATACCAAGATCAGGGGTTGGTCGTACTTGGATTTCCTTGTAATCAATTCGCTGGTCAAGAACCAGGGACGAATGAAGAGATCCAAGCTTTTTGCGAGCTTAACTACCAAGTGACATTCCCGTTATTTGATAAAATTGATGTAAAAGGTGAGCATGCTCATCCATTGTACACGTATTTGTTAAGCCATACGCCTGAGCCGTATCGCACAGGTGACATTGAATGGAATTTCGTGAAATTCTTAGTTGACGCGAACGGAAATGTGGTTAAACAATACAGTGCCCGTACAGAACCTGCGGACATTAGCGCCGACATTGAGGCTGTTTTAGCATAAATGAAAGAGGAGGTGGACGTGCAATGGGGTCCCAGAACGGGTTTATCTATGCCCATCCCGATGATGAAACATTCTTAAGCGGATGCCTCATTCGCCGTCTAGCTGATGCTGGAGAAGACAACGTCTTGCTTCTAGCCACACGTGGCGATGCGGGAAGACAAGGGTTGGAGCGGGCGAAGAACCGGCAAGAATTAGCGGAACTACGAGAACATGAAATGCGTGCAGCAGCGGAAATACTTGGGATTTCTACGATTGAACACTTAGGCTGGCCTGATGGTCAGTTGGATGAAGTTGATTTTGAAACACTCGTACAACAAATTATCACGTTTATTCAGCATCACGAAGTGGAGAATGTCTACACGTTTGCTGAGGATGGCGGCAATGGACATCGTGACCATATCGCGATCTCCAAGGCGACTACTGCGGCAGTGCATAGTGGAGCTTGTCCGAGCGTAAGAAAATTGTATTATGCCTATTCACCGCTGCTGCGTGCCCAAGGGCTTCAACCGTCCATTCTAATTGACACCGAGAAGCTATGGCCAGTGAAGGCTGCTGCACTTAAAGCTCATCAAACGCAGCATGTCACGATTGGGAGACATTTTGGCAATCTGGTGGATTTTCCAGAAGAGAGACGTTGGGAGGCCTTTGTGCTCGGTTGGCAGATTGGAAATGAATTGGCGATATTGTGAAAAAAATTTCTGATGTACCCCCAGAAATTGACCTGACATTACGAATGACCTTAACGAGCAGGTCATTCAATGTTTCTAGGGGAGTGTAAGGATGTCACTTTGTAATTGTGATAAATGTGGGCGCGTTTTCCTCACGAAATGGGAAACAAGATGTACAAGCTGCTCGCAGCTAGTTTTGAACGATTCGAATAAAGTCAAAGATTTTGTTCGAACACATCCACGTGCGACACTTATTGAAATTTACCATCAAACAGGGGTCTCCTTGCAAACCATAAAAGAATTAATGAGAGCTTAACCGCTCCAGCAAGCAAAGGAGCTTTCGACAATGCCTCATATGATAATAAGAGGGATCAGCGTTCCTCAAATTCAATCTATTAGCACAGCGCTGATATCCGAATTGGCTGCTGTCTGTGCTTGTGGTACAGACAATTTCATGTTGGAATGTTTGCCGGTCGTCTCTATTTTCCAAGGTGAGATCTGTGCAACCTATCCATTTGTTGAAGTAGGCTGGTTCGAGCGAGGGCAGGAAATTCGTGATGCCTATGCAGAGGTTCTGACTAAACATATTTTATCACTCGGGATTCCTGAGGTTGAAATTGCTTTCAAGGTATATCGGGAAGATAGTTATTATTGGAATGGGAAATTGGTTTAATATGTTTGACCTATCATGATAACTTCATTTCCATACATCCATGTAAACCCCTTATTCCACTTCTATGGTGGTGTGAGAGGTTTTTTTTATGCCAAAAGTCATAATTCACGCAATCGATATTGCAGGCGATAATAAAGTGGGATACACTGAATCGACAGAATCTGATTTCCAGTATGACTTCGGGAATCACATGATAGGAGCGATTTGTGGTTGAAGACATTAATTATTGCGGAAAAACCCGATATGGGGCGAAACATAGCTGCCGCAATAGAACCAAAAGCCAAAAATATGAGGTCTCATCTAGAAGGTGAGCAATATATCATCACGTGGGCAATCGGACATTTGATTGAGCTGGCGGAACCAGATCATTATGACGAAAAATATAAAAAGTGGAATATTAATCATCTTCCGATTATCCCTTCTGAATTTAAGTTAATTCCTAACCCACGTACGTATGATCAGCTCAAGGTGATCGCGGAGTTAGCGAAGAAGTGCAATCAACTGGTTAATGCGTGCGATGCGGGGCGAGAAGGGCAGCATATTTTCTCCCTTATCCAGCGGCATCTGGGGCTCAATCAGCCTGTTAAGCGGCTTTGGATCTCCGATTTAACGTCGGAAACGATTCGCAATGGGTTTGCCACGTTAAAGGATGGCGCCGAATACGAGAACTTGACGCGCGCCGCGCGCTCTCGCAGTGAAGCGGATTGGTTGATTGGCATGAACGGATCACGTGCGTTTACGACGAAACATAATGTGTTGCTATCAGTGGGACGCGTTCAAACGCCGGTGCTTGCGCTGATTTATGATCGCCAAAAGCAGATCGAAGCGTTTTCCTCACTCAAATTTTATGAGCTGGAGGGGCACTTCGCGCAAGGGGAAACACCATACCGGGGCATGTGGCAGGGTGAACGTTTCACAGATGGTGAGAAGGCGGCAGAGCTTGCTGCAAAGGTAAAAGGGAAACCTGCACGGATTCAGTCCTATGAGGTGAAAGAAACCAAAGAATTCCCATTCAAATTGTATGATTTGACCTTGCTGCAACGTGAGGCTAATGCGAAATATGCATTCTCGGCGAAGAAAACCTTGGATACGGCGCAAGCATTGTATGAGAAGCACAAGGTTATTTCTTACCCTAGAACGAATTCCAACTATGTGACGGAGCAAAATATTCCGGATATGCATAAGGCGCTAAACGCCTTGCAAGGAACGGCTTATCACGAACTTGTACAAGGTGCGAATCGCAATCTTGTTCATATTAATAATAAATTTATTTGTAATCCAACCAAGGTTGAGGATCACCATGCCATTTTGCCTACGAATAAGAAGGCTTCAGGACTAAGTCCGGATGAGCAGAAATTGTACGATCTTATTGTTAGACGTTTTCTCTCCCAATTTTACCCGCCTGCTGCCTACAAGGTGCATACCGTCATGACGGAAGTGGAACAAGAGCTTTTCAAGACAACTGTCAAAGAATTGTTATCGCTAGGCTGGAAGGTCATTTACGCTGATCAGAAGAAGGAAAAGGTGAAGGCGACCAAAGGGAAAGAAAAGGAAGACACTGATGACGACGAAGAGGTCGAAGTCAACGAACCGTTCTCCATCGATGCGAATGGGGACGTGCTGTGTACGGATGCGATTGTTAAAGAGAAAGACACACAGCCACCTAAGCATTTTAATGAAGGTACCTTACTGAAGGCAATGGAGAGCGCAGGGAAGCAGATTGAGGATGAAGAGCTCCGCGATGCGATGAAAGACTCCGGTTTGGGCACGCCTGCGACACGAGCAGCAACGATTGAACGATTGAAGAAAGTCGGCTATATCGACATGCAGGGGAAGAAAATCATTTTGACCCAGAAAGGCAGAATGGTTGTTGAATTGATTCGCGGAGCGGGCATTGAGCTGTTAACGTCACCTGAAATGACAGGGCAATGGGAGCGCAGATTGAACGAAATTTCCCGTGGCACTGCATCGGACGACCAGTTTATGCACAATGTGAAGCGATTTGCGACGCTGATTGTCGATAAGGTGCGCAAGCAAGCTAGAGCTTCGAAAACGGATTTCGAGGGCGAGAATGCGCCAGAATCATCTGGCAAACGTGGCTCAGCAACAACGAAGACGGCGGCTCGTGGAGACGGTGCACCGAAAGCTCCTGCGAAGAAGCGAGCGCCTGCTGCGAAACCTGCAGGGGATGGAGCTAGTACGTTCATTGCAACTTGTCCTAGACCTGGCTGTGGCGGCTCCCTCTTTATGGGTCGAAAGGGCTACGGCTGCTCGCATTATAAGGAAGGCTGCTCCTTCGTTATTTGGAAGGAAAGCTTCGGTCGAAGCTTAACCGACACACAAGTACAAGCACTTGTTCAAAAAGGGAAAACTCCCAAGTTGAAGCTAGTTCTAGCAGATGGAACAGAAACAGACGGGAAGATTGTGCTGATGGATGTTGCTACTGGTGCACTAGGTACTGAATGACTAGATGGGGGAACTACGGTGTGAAACCTGTTACAAATGATTGGTTGACGGTTTTGGCAGACGAATTTCAAGCACCTTATTATAAGGCGCTTGAACAGTTTCTGCAGGAAGAGTATTCCCAGCACACGATCTATCCACCAGCGGATGAAGTGTTTACTGCATTGGAGTGGACCTCCTTTGAGGATACAAAGGTTGTAATACTTGGGCAAGACCCTTACCATGGGAGTGGACAAGCTCATGGACTTAGTTTCTCTGTGAAGCCAGGGATTGCCATTCCTCCTTCGTTAAGAAATATGTACAAAGAACTAGCGTCAGATCTCGACTGTATGGTGCCTGATCATGGTTATTTGAAAGCATGGGCAGAACAAGGCGTTCTGTTGTTAAATACGGTATTAACCGTTCGTGAGGCACTACCTTACTCGCATAAGGGAATGGGCTGGGAAAGATTCACGGATCAGATCATACAAGCATTAAGTGCACGTGAGAAGCCTGTCATTTTCTTGCTATGGGGAAGCCACGCACAGGCCAAACGAACTCTGATCGACACCACTCGACATGTAATCATCACATCGGCCCATCCAAGCCCGTTATCGGCATATCGTGGTTTCTTTGGCAGCAAGCCTTTTTCTAACGTCAATACCGTGCTGAATCGACTTGATATGACAGAGATCGACTGGCAAATCCCATCTAGTAGGCATAATGAAAACCATGAATGACAATATTCATGGTTTTTTTCATTCGTATAGACCGAAACCAACGTTCCGAAACGAATAGTATATATTGACTATGTAAAGATTGCCTAGCTATTCTACAAGATAGGTTGTACATAAGTAATCGGCAAGTTTAGCTCGCAATTCTTACCCGATTCGTATGAGCGGTTTCCGAGAACTTCGCGAAGTGCGTCGTAGTCAGCTTCGGTGCCTCGCTGCAAGACTTGAATGGCTGCTTCAAGCACAAGGACGGCATCATTCATCGCTGTCTCCAACAATTCCCATACACTGTACGTATAAGTTTCATTCAGATCGGTTGGACAGTTCCAAGTCGTCTTGGCTTCATTAAAATAATCGCGTGGAGCGGGATGCTTTGTGTAAACCAATGGTGATATTTGACCAACTGTCAATATTCGTTTAATTCCATGCGGATCATGAAATAGCCGTTGTGCACGGATCATGTCATAGTAGGCGTCGTCCCAATCGGAATCCTGCATTTGTGAGGCGATTCCTGGGTAATGGATTGCGGTTGCAGCCGTAAGAGCCGGAACGATGCCCAAGGGGAACTTTTCACCTACATATATCTCTTTCCATACTGGCGTTTTCCACGTTTGGATATCGCGTTCATGCTTTGCGTAAAGTGTATCCATGATGATTTCAAATCGTTGATGATCCCACTTCTTGAAACCAGATTTATAGAATACATAAGGATGTAAATTGCGATCTAAAACATGGTGTGTTAGAAAACCGAGAACATAGAGAACCGCAGGATTATAAAGGCCGCGACCCTGCACCTGTCGAACTAGCTCAAGTAAAAAGGGTCCACAGGACTCCTTGTGCATGAGACTACCAAGTGTATTTAATTTCTTGTCTTTTTGCCAAGGTAGAAAGTTGTGGTAGAAAAGGAAATCAGGTCCTTGGCAGCCAAGAGAAAAGATGTGACGCTGCTGTTTATCGTTTAGAACCGAAGTGTGGCCAAGTTGGTTCATCGCTTTTTGACCGAAAATTAAATGTGTCCAAATATTGGGCAAGGGAGCAACCTCCTATAACGTGAGATGAAGAATAATGAACCTTTCCATTCTAACATAATGATGGAAAGCAAGGGCATATTTCGTGAACAATTTCGATCCTTAAGGCTCTAAGTGCAGGATTGTTAGTGGGATTGTCGAATCTATCAAACGGTGAAGATCACCATCTAAGCATGTACCCTGGGGGAAAATATATGAACAAGCATTCGGAAATGGAGCCATCGTTCGATGCGATTTTTGAATTCACTACAATGGGAATGGCTCTGATTTCGCTTGAGGGTCATTGGTTGAAAATAAATCGCAGCTTGTGCGACATCGTCGGCTACTCGGAGCGGGAGCTCCTTACAACGCAAATGAATTCGTTAGTAGAACCTAATCAAGTGCGTCGCATAGAGCGTATCATGAAAAATTTACTTGGTGGAGAGTTACCTACCTATCAAGAAACGATCAGTATCCTACATAAGAATTTATCTTTACTATGCGTTGACTGGCGGATGTCAATCATGCGAGATGCTGACAACAAACCTCAGGCATTCATTGTGCAAGTTAAGATCATCTCCCAACAGTCTGACATGGCACGTAAACTGGCGGAAAGCGAACAGCGCTATAAATCATTAATTGAGCATAATCCGGCAGGTATTTTGACCTGTGATATCCATGGTCGGATACAAGGTGTCAATCCAGCCATGGAGCGGATTCTAGGCTACCCTGAAGAAGAATTGCTCTCTCAATTTATCCATCATATTTTTCTGCAGAATAACACGAGATTCGAATCTGCTGACGGCATACTCATGCAAAATGATAATTATATGTTGGTGTTTCAGCAAGAGAGTGGCGAACAGATTGAATTAGGAGTCAAAAATGTTCCGATCATTGTCAATGATAAATTGGATGGCGTGTATTTAATCGCGAAGGATATCACGCAATTCAATCGTGATCGAGAATCGTTGCGAGTCGCTCAACAGGATCTCCATGACACTGTACGAAGACAACAGGGGATGACTTTAAAGTTCAGAAAAATAAATGGGAATTTCATCCATACATTGTGTGACGGTGAGCTGCTTTATCGTTTGGGTTTTAAGCCATCACACATTTTAGGGAATACGCTACATGATATTTGGCCAGCCTTTTTGGCCAGTTATATAGAAACTTATTACCATCGAGCTTGGAATGGCGAAGAAAATGTGATGTTTGAAGCAACCTTCCGGGGGATTACCTATCTCACTTCATTGCGACCCATTATGGAGAGTGAGCGCATGGTAGAGGTTATTGGTTCATGTGTCGATATTACGGAACGCAAGAGGATGGAAACTGAGCTCAGAGAAACGAAGGAGCTTCTAGAATCTGTTATTAATAACACCACGGACGCAATTTGTGTACTGGATTTGAATGAGCGAGTGATCTCAATCAATGCCGCGCATGAGCAAATATTTGGTTGGAGTCAAGCGGAGTTAGCGGATCGAAAATTACCAACTTATCCTGATTATTTGGAAAAAGAACGCAAAGATATGTATAACGAATTGCGACTAGGGAAGCAGATAACAGGGATGGAATCGGTTCGGCTTCGTAAAGATGGTCAATTAATCCATGTGAGTATAACGAAAACGCCCATTAGGAACGAAAAAGGTGATATTTTCGGATTCGCAGGTATTACACGAGATATTACTGAACGGAAGCAAACGGAGGAGCTTCTCCGCAAATCGGACAAACTGTCCGTAGCAGGACAGCTCGCGGCGGGGCTAGCGCATGAAATTAGGAACCCGCTTACCTCGCTTCGCGGTTTCTTGCAGCTTCTCCAGCATGATCTGAAAGATAAAAAGCATTATTTTGATATCATGTTATCGGAGTTGGATCGGATCAATTTCATTGTTAGTGAATTCCTAGTGATCGCTAAGCCGGAAGCCATTACGTATAAAAAAAGCGATTTAGTGACGATCTTGCAATCGGTCATTGCCCTTCTGGATACGCAAGCCGTACTCTGTAACGTACAGCTTGTCTTGGAATTCCAATCAGATATACCTGAGATTACGTGTTCGGAGATGCATTTGAAGCAATTATTCATCAATTTGATCAAAAATGCGATGGAAGCGATGCCGCAGGACGGTCAAATCAAATTAATCGTTTCCTTGCACGAGAATGATCAGATTAGAGTTCGGACACAAGATAACGGATGTGGCATACCGGAGGAACGATTGAAACGGTTAGGGGAGCCCTTTTATACAACGAAAGAGAAGGGAACTGGCTTAGGTTTAATGATGTGCTTCAAGATTGTCGAAGCGCACAAAGGAACTATGACCATCCAGAGCCAAGTGGGGTATGGGACGACTATTGATGTGTTCTTGCCAACGTATACGGGGGAGCATAATTGATTTGCTTGTGTTACACACGATAAGAAGCTGAAAACCGCCGACGGGTTGAACCGGTATCGGCGGTTTTCTCATTTCTTTAGAATGCAATACTAAATTCCGAAGTTTCTCTTGAATACCAAGTGGAAATAGTGGTGTTATTTTCATTGTAGACTTGTACATGATCTGGCGTGTATTTAACGATAATCCCTGTAGTTACTTGGTAATAAACGCCTAATTGATCGAGTGACCATACGAACACTGGCGTTTTTGATAGGGCAGCAGCAAATAATTCTGAATCTGTATCTAGTAGCTTAGTTCCGTAAATCATCGATACACCTCTGTCATATGGATAGTTGTTAAGTACTTATAAATAGGGACAGTATGGCAGATGAATTCATCACACTGTGTTCTTAATTTTTTTGTGGGTTACATTGAGGATTTCCTAAATTATGTAGAATATGAGCAGACGTTGCCGGGAATTTTGCGTGGCCAAGTACTTGGACTCTTCAACAACAACTAAGTCAAATGATAAAGGAAAAAATAGAGGGTTCCCTCACCTTTGAATTCCTTGTATAATAGGTAAGCTTTGCTGAATTGACAGTAGGTAAATTACGATTGGGTAGAAGGAGAAAGGGGTCAATGGCAGTGATTGTGGTTGGGGGAATGATCGGTCTTGGTAAGACATCAGTATCCACTTTACTTGGGCAAGAACTAAATTCGAATGTTTTCTATGAGAGTGTCGATGATAATCCGATATTACCGTTATTTTACACAGCTTCACCGGAAGAAATCGAAAAGCATCGGTATCCGTTTTTGCTGCAATTGCACTTTTTGAATACGCGTTTTAAGGCCATTAAACAGGCATTAGTACATAACAGAAATGTACTGGATAGAAGTATTTATGAAGATTGGTATTTTGCCAAGGTGAACCGCGAGCTAGGGCGCATTTCACAATTAGAATTTGATGTTTATGAGGGCTTGGCTGATAACATGATGTCAGAGTTGGCGGAGCTGCCTAAGAAGGCGCCGGATCTGATGGTTTATTTGAAGGCTTCCTTCGAAACCGTCATGTACCGCATTGGTCTTCGTGGCCGCAGTTTTGAACAGGATCAATCATTGGTTGATTATTATCGTAAGCTTTGGTCAGGTTATGATGACTGGGTCATGAATCATTATCATGCGTCTGAAGTTCTTATCGTTGATATGGATCGCGTCGATGTCGTGAATCGCAAGGCAGATGCTGTTCAACTAGCACAAGAAGTTCGGGCAAAGTTATCTGAACTGGCGATCGTGTAATATAACCCGAAGCGAAATTTGTCGAAATGTCGAAAGACCCCCTCAAATCTGAGGGGGTCTTTCGAATGATATAGCAGCAAAGCCAACCAAACGTTGTAATCCTAGAAAGCGAAGGTGATGAAATTGTTGTTTATCGTATGTTACAAAGGCAAGCCTATGAGTGCACCATTGCCGAAATTAGCAGCAACGGAGAAAATGTTGAAGCTTAGTCGTTCATTTGCCAATCTTGAGCTCGTCGAAGTGCATCAACAACAATGGCAAAAAGCTTCGAATATTTAGGACATACATTTCCCATAGGGTAACACAACTCCTTAATCGAATAGATTAATGGAGTTTTTTGTGTTGTCCACTTTGTGTTAGAGTGAGAGTGGGAATTCATATATATGAAAGTGGAGGTCGTTCGAAACATGCTATTGGAAGTAATCGCGACTACATTGCAAGATGCTTTACGAGCTGAAGCTGGCGGCGCAAATCGGATTGAACTTGTTGCAAATTTGCAACTTGGAGGCTTGACACCCGAGATAGAGCTTGTTAAGCAAATCATATCTGCTGTGAATATCCCTGTGCACGTGATGATTCGTCCGCATGCTCGGTCCTTTCATATGTCTGAGGAAGACATCGCAACGATGATCGATACGATCCAAGGCGCGGAGCAAGCAGGTGCCACCGCTCTTGTATTTGGCGTGTTGACACCGGAGAAGAAGATTGATCGCCACAATCTTGAAAATTTGTTAGCGGCTACTTCTTTGCCTGTGACTTTTCACCGGGCCTTCGACGAAATAGAAGAACAAGCAGAAGCTTTGCCAATGCTGATGTCTTATAAACAAATTCAATCCGTGCTCACATCGGGAGGATCCACAAGTGTACTTCATGCTGTTGAGCAGATACGACTCCTTATGGCTCTTACCCGCGGCAGTCACTTAAATATCTTGCCAGGTGGTGGACTCACACTTGATAGTTTGAGTTCATTTGTCCAAGCTACAGGGGTGCATAATGTCCACCTTGGCACAGCTGTAAGAGAAAATGGAAGTGTGAGTGGGACAGTTGAGGAAGAGAAGGTAAGAAAAGCGAGAACTATATTAGATGAGATCATTCAAGTAAACCCGGAGCGAGGTGGAGGTCACACATGAACATTCTGATCCTTGGCGGCACCAAATTTCTAGGAAGAGCACTGACGGAAGCAGCACTCGCGAAAGGACACGAAGTGACACTGTTCCATCGTGGTCTTAACGATGCTGCTGCATTTCCTCAAGTCCATCACCTTCTAGGTGATCGGAATACCGACCTTACTAAACTGCAGGATAGGGAGTGGGATGCGGTCATTGATACAAGTGGCTATGAGCCGGAGTCTGTGATGGCAGCAACCGAAATATTGAAAAGACGTGCAAAGCATTACACATTCATATCTACCGTATCTGCGTACGCGGATTTAAAGCAGGTCCATTTAGATGAAGCGGCACCTGTGTTACAGCTTGAAGAGGCAACAGATCCTGGACAGCGCTACGGGGCTCTCAAAGCGGAATGTGAACAGGTTGTCCAAGCAGCATTTCCTCTTGGAGCACTCATCATTCGCCCAGGTCTCATCGTAGGGCCTTATGACGCCTCAGACCGATTCACTTACTGGCCTGCTCGTTTACAACGAGGCGGCGAGGTTTTAGTTCCGCTGCCCAAAGAGCGAAAGCTTCAATTCATAGACGTACGTGACCTAGCGAAGTGGACGATAGGTCTGATTGAACAAGGCGTAACAGGAACTATCCATGCGAGTGGAAATGAGTATTCAATGGAAGAGGTTATGGAAACTTGCAGATCTAACGACAACGATGTGGAGTCGACGCTTACTTGGGTGACGGAAGAGTTCTTAGTTGAAAAAGGGGTGGGTCCATGGATGGAGCTGCCGCTGTGGCTGCCAAGCGACAGCTTGATCGGCATGTTGCAGTTAAACAATGCAAAAGCGTTCCAATCGGGATTAACGACGAGAGCACTAATTGACACCGTGAAAGATACACGGGAATGGGATCAAGGTCGAGGCACTGATATTATTCGAGTAGCTGGATTAAAACCAGGGCGAGAGCAGGAGTTGCTGAAGGCTTGGCACGAGTGGAAGGTTGGTCAAAAATAATTTGAGATTTGTCCACTAGGCGGATGAATAGCTGCTGAAATTTGAATATAATGGAAGAGTAAAACTCTGAGAAGATGAGGTGCTGTCCATGTACGATTCCACAGATATTCAAAGTAACAAGGGAATGGCGATTCTTGCGTACATTTTGTTTTTCATCCCGTTAATCGCGGCGAAGGAATCCAAGTTTGCGTGGTACCATGCCAATCAAGGACTTACTTTGTTTTTGGCATGGGTCATTGTGAATGTGGTTCTCGGCATTATCCCGTTCATTGGTTGGATCCTTCAGCCGATTGCTAACTTGGCTTTGGTGATTTTGGCTGTGCTGGGCATTGTTGCAGCAGCGCAAGGTCAAGTAAAACCTCTTCCTATTATCGGCAGCTATACACTTCTGAAGTAGAACGTACATAGTAGCAAGGGCTGACTACCGTAGATCTTATACGGTTGTCAGCCCTTTTTGGTTCTTTAAGTTTCTATTGAATTTACGATTTCAGCGATTCGTTGATTCACTTTATCGGTGATTAAGCCGCCGTGGTAGCATAGAACTTGTTCGATATCGAATTGCAAATATTTTCTCAATGATTGTAGGGCTATTGGATAATCAGCGCAATAAGCTGGTATAGGTCCTTGAAGTTCGCCTTCAGCGACAACCATGGAATCCGCGGCGATTAATGTTTTACTTTTTTTATGATAAAGGCTCAAATGACCAGGTGTGTGGCCAGGCGTGAGGATTACAACAATTCCACCACATCTGTCGATTACCTGACCATCTTCCAAAAGGGTGTTAACCGGTGCCTTCGGCGGGTTCTCAAGGTTACGTTGAAACGCGTCTCGCCACTCATGAGTCGTGTCGGCAGGTAAATTCGCAACAGCACGTTCAATCGATGCGGGGGTTATTTTAATTAACATTTTATCGCCTTGAATATAAGGTTTTTCTAGTTCAGAAGCGAATACTTCAAGGGGGTGGGAGGAAGCTTCGAGAAGAGCAGGTAAACCTCCGATATGATCGATATCCTGATGTGTAAGGATGACGGAATCCAAAGTCGATGCATCAACGCCTAAGTTTTCTAATGTTTTATGTAGGAGTGGAAGAGTACCAGGGTAGCCTGTATCTACAAGTACAGCTCCTTGCTCATCGACGAATAAGGCGGGATGAATGACGTTGATTCGTCCCATGAGTGGGACGGATAAGTCAACGGAATAAAGTCCTTCTGAAATTTGCATGCGAAACCCTCCAAATTGGAATGATAAGTGTGATAAGACATGGAATTATCATATTCATTGGAAAGTTAAATGTCAATCAAATATTTTATTATAACACATAATTCAATAAATGTCAATACTAAATTACAATATGAAATTACCCAGTGTATTTTTGTCCAAATTTTGATCATCGTGTGAATAAAATATGAACAAAATCTGATTTTTGTGTTATACTAGTTTTAAAGCACTTACATTTAAGTCAGGAGTGATGATGATAATGTCAAATAGAGCCGTGTCCGTAAATTCCGTTGAGCGTGTTGAACGTGATGTGATGCCGTTAGTGAAATTAATGACTTTTGCCGCGTGGGCGTTGCTTGCTATAGGTTTAGTACTTAGCTTAGTCAGTTTAGAAAGCTTCAGTGATCGCAATACAACTTTAATGGTGGGTATTGGGTTCATGGTCGGTAGTGTCCACATTTATGTGATTCGCACCGCTATTCATTTGGTACACTCTCGCAATGTTTCCAAGAGCGAATGAGAACGAGGGTTCGAAGGAATACTATGCAAGCCTTTCAAGTTTAATACTTGGAAGGCTTTTTGCTGTTCATATTTTTCCAGCAGAGTCAACAAACGTTCTGTGACATTTGTTTTACATTACTACGTCGAACCGTTGACGTATTTGTTAAGTTGACTTTGTGATGGTGAACTTTGACGAACAAGATGATATGTTGATAACAGGCAGGATTTGTTGATTGGGAGGTTAAGTGGATGAAGAAGAGAAAGCTTGTACAAGCAGGAATGCTCTTCATGATGGTCGCCATCATCTTAGTACTTTCTGGCTGCAGCCAAGCTATGGTGTTGGATCCTAAAGGACCCGTTGGTGCAGAGCAGAGAGATTTAATTGTGATTGCAACTATTTTATGTGGGGTAATCCTTGTTCCGGTTCTTGTGCTTACGGGTTGGATTGTGTGGCGATATCGCGATAGCAAAAGCAATAAGGCATCGTATAAACCAAATTGGTCTCACAGTACCTCACTCGAAATCGTTTGGTGGGCTGTGCCGATCATCATCATTGTCACATTGGCTGTGGTTACGCTGAAGTACACATATGCTTTGGAACCGTCGAAACCATTGAAGTCGGATAAAGAACCGATTACCATTCAAGTGACATCACTAGATTGGAAATGGTTGTTTACCTATCCAGAGCAAGGGATTGCTACTGTGAATTATTTGCAAATTCCAGAGGATACACCAATTAAGTTCGAGCTCACTTCGGATGCGCCAATGAACTCATTCTGGATTCCACAATTAGGCGGGCAAATTTATACGATGTCAGGCATGGCGATGACGTTGTATTTGCAAGCGGATGAGATCGGCCATTATTTTGGCACAGGGGCGAATTTCAGTGGTGAACATTTCGCTGACATGACGTTTGACGTGAATGCTACTTCGCGTGAAGACTTTGATTCATTTATTGCGAAGACCAAGAAAGTCCCTACGAAATTAACCAAAGAAGGATACGATGAATTAGCATTGCCAGGCAAGTCTGGTGTGAGATATTTCTCAGAGGTCCCGGACGGACTTTTCGAACAAATCGTAACGAAATATACGAACGGTCAGCCTGTTCACAATGGTCACGGAGCTAGTCATGAAAGCAAAGATTCAAAGGATATAAAGAAAGAAAGCTCCATGGACCATTCGCAAATGGATCATAGTCAGATGAATATGTCGAAGTAAATAGTGATAGATCAGAGTTTTATGAAAGGGAGATCTGCTCATGCTGGATAAAATTAAAGATTTTGCATCCGAGTTTTTCGTAACGGGCGATCCCATGATTCTGGGAGCCCAGGTTAGTATCGGGCTCTCGTTAGTAGCCATGGTATTCGTACTCACGTTCTTCCGAAAATGGGGTTGGCTTTGGCGGGAATGGTTGACAAGCGTCGATCATAAACGAATTGGAATAATGTATATTATCTGTTCGTTATTGATGTTATTCCGCGGTGGTGTAGATGCGCTTCTAATGAGGTTACAGCTAGCGATTCCGGATAGCCAGTTCCTACAGCCAGATCACTATAATCAAATCTTTACAACGCATGGTGTAATCATGATTTTGTTCATGGCGATGCCACTCATGTTTGGTTTATTCAACATTGTTGTTCCTCTGCAAATCGGAGCGCGCGATGTCGCATACCCATTCTTGAACTCACTGAGTTTCTGGATGTTCTTCTGGGGCGCTATGTTATTCAATGTTTCGTTCGTTATCGGTGGTTCACCAGATGCAGGTTGGCTCAGCTATCCGCCACTATCCGAATTGTCACATAGCCCAGGGGTGGGCCAGAACTTCTACATTTGGGGTATTCAAATTTCAGGTATTGGAAGTTTGGCAACAGGGATTAACTTCATTGTGACCATTTTGAAAATGCGTACACCTGGTATGAAGTTGATGAAAATGCCGATGTTTACGTGGTCCGTATTTTCAAGCTGTATTATGATTATCTTTGCTTTTCCAATCTTGACAGTTACACTAGCGTTATTATTCTTAGACCGCTTCTTTGGTGCCCATTTCTTCACCTTGGACGGCGGCGGCAATCCGATGATGTATATCAATTTAATTTGGATGTGGGGTCACCCTGAGGTTTATATCGTCGTGATACCAGCCTTCGGTATTTTCTCCGAGATCGTATCAACCTTCTCGAAGAAGAAGCTGTTCGGGTACAAATCGATGGTATTCGCGATGCTGATCATCAGCTTATTATCCTTCTTTACTTGGGCGCATCACTTCTTTACGATGGGTTCCGGCGCGGATGTGAATGCTTTCTTCGCGATAAGTACAATGCTAATTGCGATTCCTACAGGGGCAAAAGTATTTAACTGGCTCTTCACGATGTTCCGAGGGAAAATTCGCTTCACGACTCCGATGCTATGGACAATCGCATTTATTCCATGTTTCGTTGTTGGGGGGATGACTGGGGTTCTGTTATCTGTCGCTCCAGCTGATTTCCAATTTCATAATAGTTACTTCCTGATTGCCCATTTCCATCAAGTATTAATTGGTGGGGTAGCATTCGGATATTTCGCAGGTCTCTACTACTGGTGGCCGAAAATGTTCGGCTTTAAACTCAATGAGCATTTGGGCAAATGGGCATTTTGGGTGTGGAACATTGGTTTCTATGTATGTTTCATGCCGCAATACTTCCTTGGTTTAGACGGAATGACTCGTCGGACCTATACGTATAGCTGGGATATGGGTTGGGGCCCGCTTAACATGGTTTCGACCGTCGGCGGTTTCTTAATGGGTCTTGGTTTCATTTTCCAAGTGTGGCAAATTGCTCACTCCATTAAGTTCAGAGAACAAGATGTTACTGGCGATCCGTGGGATGCACGTACACTGGAATGGTCCATTCCTTCACCAGCACCACTTTACAACTTTGCTGTACTGCCTAAAGCAGAAGTCGCTGACGCTTGGTGGGAAGCGAAGCAAGGGACAGGCAAGAAACAATCTAGACCAACTACCTATGAACCGATTCATATGCCTAAAAACTCAGCAATTCCGTTTATTATATCGCTGTTATGGTTTTTTGCGGGCTTCGGATTCGTCTGGGATTGGATGTGGCTAACCATTCCATCATTAATTGGTGTTGCCATCTGTATGATTGCTCGTTCCTTCAGCTATGATACGGATTACTACATTCCAGCGGATGAAGTGAAGAAGACGGAAGACGCCGCTTGGAAAGGAGTGAAGGTATAATGGCACACGCAGCTGCACATGGTGCACATGACCATGAACACGATCATGAACAAGAGCACGAATCGCTCAAAACGTTCGGTTTTTGGATATTTCTAATCACTGACGTTATTTTATTCGGCTCGTTATTTGCAACCTATATCGTTCTTCATCAAAATACGAATGGCGGACCAACACCGGAAGAGTTATTCAAGATGCCGGGAATTATTGCGGAAACCTTCATTTTGCTTACGAGCAGCTTTACTAGCGGTTTAGCTGTACTGGGTATGCACAAAGGAAATCTGAAGCAATTAATCGGTTGGTTGATTGTGACCGTGATATTAGGAGCATCGTTCGTTGGACTAGAGCTCTCAGAATTCATTACCATGGTTAACCATGAGGGCGCAACAATCAGTACGAGTGCTTTCCTATCGGCCTTCTTTACATTAGTTGGCACACACGGTTTGCACGTTTCCGTTGGTCTACTTTGGATGATTGGTCTAATATTTCAACTGAAGCGTCGCGGGATCACAACTGTTACGAAACGTAAAGTAGAGATCATTTCCTTGTACTGGCATTTTTTGGATGTCGTTTGGATCTTCGTCTTTACAGTCGTCTATCTCATGGGGGTGATGTAAGTGAGCCAACCACATACAGAATCTCATAACAATCACGGGTCGCATGGATCATTGAAATCGTATATTATCGGTTTTGCGTTATCTATCATTCTGACCATCATTCCACTCGTGGTTGTCATGAACCATATGCTTGGGAAGACAGGTACATTGGTATTAATTTTAGTAATGGCCGTTCTGCAATTTGGTGTGCAGTTGTTCTTCTTCATGCATGTCAAAGAAGGTGAGAATGCACGGTGGAACATTATGGCGCTGCTATTTGGTCTAGTTATTTTAGTAACCATCGTAGCCGGTTCCATCTGGATCATGACCTATAATACTGTCGCGCATTAAATAGTTAATAGCATGAATTAGATGACGTTCTTATCCTTGTTTATCAAGGCTGAGGGCGTCTTTTTCTAATTGATGGCGTACGTCAATGCTTAAGTCGGAAAAAAGGTTGTCTTTCCATTTCGCTCATGATACATTATGTATCAGAGATACTAAATGTATCAATCAACATGTGTGACGAGCTAAATTTATGAACGGAGAGGAGCCAAATGATCCGACGAAACCAACGATTCCGTAACCAACTCGATGATCACCTCGTCCATTTGCACAAGAATTTGTTCATTAGTCATGCTGATCCACTTTACCATGAAAAGGTTATTCGTTATTTGGATGCGAATTCGCCGGAAGCCCATTTCAATCTGGGGCAGAAATTTCGTGAGAAAGGGAATTGGAAGAGAGCCAGGTTTCATTACAAGGAAGTGCTCAAAACCTATCCCTCGCCGTTCTATTCTGCTGCAAATCGTGCGATTCACCTCCTTGATCAGCAGCAAGCCACTCATGTTGCGAATCTAGAACAGACGCTGCCCGAGAAGCAAAAGCCTTTATTACCGCAATTTATGAAAATGTTGTTGCTTGTCCTTCTGATCCTCAATTTCCTTTTAGTTATGTTTTTTGCTGGAGATCAGGCAATACCACGGACGATTAGTAAAATGAAATTGTGGAGTGCAGGCCCGCAAGTAACCTACGAATCGGTAGACAAGCCTTTTATTCTGTATCTCTCGCCAGAGATGTCACATGCAGAAATCGAGAAGAAGCTCCATGCTCAAGCCTTGGTTTTGGCAAAGGAAATACCGAAGTCAACGATTCTCCTCTATGGGATTGTCACGGAGGATAATGTGGATAAAGGGAAAACGATGCTGTTGACCAATGAGGATGATATTAAGCGTGCGCTGGTTATCGCAACGTATCAGCCAGAGGCAGATGCGTTGGTTCACATCCGATTTCTGAACGCTGAATTTGAAGAGCACCAACCGCTTAGCGCGATTGGTGCTAATTTAGTTCGAACCGCATTGGCATCCTATTGCGACAATGTGGGACAAGCGCCCACACGAATAGATGAACTCCTGCAAGACTATCCACTAAATTACTTGAGCTTCATCCCGATTGAAGCTCTTTCGGGTTCGAATGAGATCAAATCAGCCTATAAGGGGGATGGGGGCTGGGTATTTAACCCCAAAGCGGCAGATATTGCGCATATGTTCTATGCGAATGTCGTTGGAGGGGATGAGGTTCCCTATGAACCTGTGCATCTCGAAGTCAATCAGCGTGATTATCAGTTGCAGCTCGTTAGCGGCTCATATTTGCTATGGGACAAAGAAATTGGACTCGGTGCGAATGGCAGCACACCTGATGGCGTTTATCGGGTTATAGAGCGAGTGCAGCAGCCAAAAGGTAAGACAAGTCAAAGCTATGGTGATGCAGGCTTAGGACTGGGATCTATCGCTTTACACGGCACGTATGATGAAACCTCGATCGGGGAAGCGAAGTCCTTAGGTTGTATTCGTTTAACAAATGACGACATACAGCAATTATTCCCTTTCGTACCGAAAGGAACTGAGGTGCGTATACTTTCAAGTGAACATTCACCTATTCGAGTTGGCCAGGTGAGTCAAATGTCAAAGCTTATTCCAACTAACCTGCCTAAGCACTCAGAATCCGCGGGAAATACTATTTTCCATTGGCTAGGCTAAAAAGCAGCTGAAGCTTACCGAGTGAATCTACTCGGAGGTCTCAACTGCTTTTTAAGTTACCGTCTATTCTTATAGTTAACTACATTAAGTTCTCTGGATTAAGCTTTTCGAGCTCTGGAATGACGAAACGGCCATCTTTACGAATGAGCACATCGTCGAAATAAATTTCGCCGCCACCATACTCAGGACGTTGAATCAGAACCATGTCCCAGTGGACAGATGAACGATTGGTGTTATCTGCGGTTTCATAGGCTTGACCTGGTGTGAAATGGATACTGCCGTCAATTTTTTCATCAAATAAGATATCTTTCATCGGATGTTGAATGTAGGGGTTCACACCAATTGCGAATTCGCCGATATAGCGTGCGCCATCATCCGTATCCAAGATCTCATTCAGTTTCTTGGTATCGTTGCTTGTCGCATTAATGATTCGGCCATTTTCGAAGGTCAGGACAATGTTCTCAAAAGAAGTACCCGAGTAAATCGTCGGTGTATTGTAACTGATTGTACCATTTACGGAATCTTTCACAGGTGCTGTGTATACTTCGCCGTCTGGGATGTTTCGAAGTCCGGAGCAAGGAACAGCGCCTATGCCTTTGATCGAGAAACTGAGGTCCGTACCTTTGGCGACCAAACGGACACGATCCGTGCGGTTCATCAAATCAACGAGGGATTCCATCGCTTTTGCCATTTTACTGTAATCCAGGTTACAGACGTTAAAGTAGAAATCCTCGAAAGCTTCCGTGCTTTTACCAGCCAGCTGCGCCATCGACGGATTCGGGTAACGCATAACGACCCATTTGGTATTGTTAATACGCTCATCAAAGATTGGACGCTGGAAGTACTTAAGGAACAGTTTCATTTGTTCGTCAGGCACATCAGAAGATTCCGTGATGTTATCTCCGCTGCGAACAGCTACATAGGCATCCATTTGTTTCATGCGAGCAAGTTCAATAGCAGACCACGTGCTGAATTGTTCTTGTGTTCCTTTCATTTGCAAGCTCCGCGTAATGGCAGGATCACGCAATTCAATGAATGGATTACCCCCGGCTGCATAAACCTCTTCAATTAAGCATTTCGCAAGTTCTGGATCTTTAACACCAATCATTTCAATCAATATGTTCTCACCGGGCTGTAGGCTCACGGAATATCGAATAATGTTTCGGGCAAAAGTTTGTAATCTTGGATCTCTCATCCTATAGGTCTCCCTTAATAAATAATACGTACCCTCAAATTATAACGTAACGCGATCCTGTAATCCAATCTGGGCAATGGTTTCATGGAGATGGAAGGGGTATACTAGGTATATGTGTAAGTAATTCCATCATACCAACGACATGCAAGATCAACTAGAGGAGGAAGCTATGGCACGAGACCAAATAAAAGTACCCTATGGGTATGAACCCCCGGCAAATTCAGATAAGGGAACAGTCATGGTTTTCGAGACATTCGAAGATTGGACAGAGCACGAAATGAGTGCTTGTATCGCTTGGGCAGAAGAACGGAAATTCGTTCGTGTGATCTTCTATCCACAGCATGAGGAAACGCTCCGTAGAATGGATATCCGATCGGAAATGCCCTATTATGCCCGTCTGAAGCATCTTGAACAACTGTTGGAGGATGTAGATACGAATCTCCAAGTTGAAGTGGACAAATGGGAAGGGAAGCGTAAGAAATATACGCCTCTCGATACATCACTAAACTTTTTAACGGAGAAATCCTCAGGGCCTCACTTTATTTGTATGAGCGATCGTTATGCGAACCTCTTCGTTACATACCCATCTTTCAAAGAATGGATAAAAAAAGCTAGACTCGTCATATTTACGCAGTTCCGTGTTCCCCTTCATGGCAAGCTAAATGACTGTGCCGAGAGATGGGAAACGGTGGATTTCGGGAATGGCGCTTAAATTACTGCGATCTAATTATCAATTAACCACATTAATCTTGGTCATCATCGTGGCGGGAATGAGTCAAGGGATGCTCCTGCCGTTACTCACGATATTATTAGATCGTTCGGGTGTATCAACAGATACAAACGGTGTAAACGCGGCCGCCCTATATATTGGGATTTTCGCGACGATGTTCTTCATCGAGAAGCCTGTTCGTCGTTATGGCTATAAACCCGTCATTATGATCGGGATGAGCTTAATTATTATTGCTAATTGCCTTTTCCCCGTCTGGCAGCAGGTTGGCTTTTGGTTTGTACTGCGGCTAATAGTGGGTATCGGCGACAGTGCTTTACATTTTGCTACACAACTCTGGATAGTAGCCTCCAGCCCGAAAGAGAAGAGAGGACGCAATATCTCCCTGTATGGAATGGCCTACGGGGTAGGATTTAGTCTGGGTCCATTAGGCATAACCTTGCTTAAAGCGGGGATTTGGGTGCCTTTTATGGTCACAAGTATATTCTTTCTTCTAATCTTATTACTGCTAACGAGACTGAAAAATGAGAAGCCAGAGCGAGCCGAACGTGCGGAAGCCGCGCATAAACGAGCAACAACAGTCATTTCATTAGCATGGTTTCCGCTGATAACTTCCTTGCTCTTTGGCTACATGGAAGCTGCGATGAATAGCAACTTTCCGCTCTATGGCCTTCGGATTGGCATTTCGGAGTCTACAATTGGACTTTTACTTCCCGTAACGGGGATCGGTGGACTCATCATGCAGCTCCCGCTTGGGATATGGAGTGACCGCATTGGTCGTAAGCCAATTCTCATGGGTACAGCCATTGTAGGGGCTTTGGCGTTCAGTTGTGTGCCTTTCGTTGGGACAAACTTATGGGGACTTGGGCTTTGCTTAGGCGTAGCAGGCGGCATGGTAGGATCCTTCTTCTCGTTAGGGTTGGCCTATGCGGCAGATATTTTGCCGCGACATTTGCTGCCAACCGCCAATATTATTGCCTCCATTCAATATAGTGTAGGGAGTATCATTGGTCCTTTAGTAGGCGGCATAGCTCTTCACTATTTGAGCGTCTTCAGTATTTTCTACTTTCTTGGCCTTGTGTACTTGTTGTTTGGTCTCTCAGGTTTCATTTTCAAAGCTCGTACGGCATGAAAAGAAGCCACTTTCCCTAGATAAAGGAAGGTGGCTTCTTGCTGTTTCTGATGCTAGCCGATTTCGTAATTTGCAGCTTGATCCGTCATATAGCGTTCTGTCAAAATGGTAAGCAGCGAGATACCGATTTGATTTTCTCCGCCTTCAGGAATAATGATGTCGGCATACTTTTTGGACGGTTCGATAAATGCATCATGCATAGGTTTAACTGTCGTTAAGTATTGGTCGAAAACGGATTGTAAGGAACGACCGCGCTCATTAATATCGCGAGATAGACGACGTAGGATGCGTACATCAGGGTCTGTATCCACGAACACTTTAATATTTAACGCGCCGCGGAGGTCCTCATCCGTTAGAACGTGAATGCCTTCAAGCAGCACAATGGGTTTTACATCAATACGGATCGTTTCTTGTGAGCGAGCATGTTTAGAAAAATCGTAGACGGGAATGTCGACGGGCTGCCCGCTTTTCAACATATTCAAATGCTGAAGGAGCAATTCATTTTCAAAAGCACGTGGATGATCATAATTAATGCGTTCCCTCTCTTCAAAGGTCAGTCCGCTATGATGAAGATAATAATTATCTTGTGAAATTAAAGTCACGTTCGTGGATCCGAGTTTTGTAATAATCGATTTTGCTACTGTTGTTTTACCTGAACCGGTACCTCCGGCAATTCCAATCACGAGCATGTAAGTAGTGCCTCCCCAAATAACTTGAAAACCTTCCTACGTAGTTTAACATAATGTATGCCTAAAAAGAAAAAGTGATCGAATATCGATCACTTTTGGGAGGCAAAGCGGTTACCGAACCTGCTTTGGCGTATGGAACTTTTCTTGATTAGCTTCAATATCCTGAGCAGCTTGGTTTAACTGTTCGAACGTTTGCTTGATTTGCTGTCCAAACTGTTCGTTGGCAAATTCAGCTAATTGTCTTTGGGCTTGCGAAACCTGTTGATCTGCTTGAACAAGTGCCGCTTGAGCAGATTGAATCGCATGGGGATTAGCTTCGGTTATGGCGACTTGCAGCTTATGCTGGGCGTCTTGCGCTTGAAGAATGGCATGATCAGCGGCGTCGATGGCGTGCTGAACTGGCTGTTGATGCTGATTGGTTTCTGTCATGGGGGAAACCTCCTTAGGGTTCATAAAGACAAGGGAAAGCTATGAAAAGCGACTTTACTACATTGCACCAAAATTGGGGAAATAATTCGGATTCGGGAAATGAAATTATTTCCTGGGTAAGCGCAAAATGTGAGTGTTATCATGCGGATTCGACATTAATTGTCAGACAATTTCGAATAAATTAACTATTCGCTATATTGGGTGCATTCTTACACATGTTACCAAAATAAAAGT
The DNA here is from genome assembly GCF_964253335.1 of Paenibacillus sp. LjRoot56. Lineage (NCBI taxonomy): Bacteria > Bacillati > Bacillota > Bacilli > Caryophanales > Paenibacillaceae > Paenibacillus > Paenibacillus sp. LjRoot56. The sequence continues at coordinate 493,100 of NZ_CAXURV020000004.1, read as the reverse complement.
GGACAAATTAACTGATTATTCTTAAGCTAGAGAGGATAGTTTTTTGGGCATCTATAGATATAAAAACATCTTCATGGGGGATGAAAATGAATAAATTTAAGGGTTTGTATTTATTAGCAGCATTAACAATCGTAATTTCTGGTTGTGGGAAAGCCAAAACGACAACGTCCAACACACCTGCGTTTACACCTACTTTAGAAGTCGCTTACGTTGTTAAAGATGATACTGTCACCTTAGATCTGACAACGGATCTGAAGTTATCGAAGGAACATTATGATCAACAACGTGTAGAAGGTGAAGGTCATGTTCATATATCGTTAGACAAGGGTGAGAAGATCGTAGTCACAACAAAGCAAAAGGTATTGGATCATTTAAGTAAAGGTTCGCATGAAGTGAAGATCTCCTTACATAATAACGACCACACGCCTTACGATGTTAGCAAAACAGTTACGTTCGATGTGAAGTAGGTGTGTTGATGTCTTTTCGTCAAAAGAAATTAAGCTTACAGAAACGTATTGTATTCCTAGTAACAGCGGTCACAGCGGGCATGATCTCGACGATGATGGTGTTTGATACGATCAGCTTGAATCAATCGATCCGTGAAGCATATGTAAGTCAAATCAGCGGTATGACGATTGCAATCAACGGTCGTTATGAAGAATCGAGATCGATCTCCGATATCCAGCAGATTTTCGATTACATTCAATATAAGAATAATCGCGTTATGGATATGAAGCTGTATGACAAACAAGGAAAAATCTTAGCCTCCTCGAATCGACAAGAGGTAGGAACGATTCTGAATGCCGCGAAAATCGTGATTCCTAAGCTAGACAAGACGATTGTAGATCGTATCCCAATTGCCGAGAGTGATAGGCCGATCGTTCGATTAACGGCACCACTGCAAGAAGATGGTTCTGTTGTCGGGGCAGTAGAGGTTATTTTCGACTCATCGGAAGAGGAATTGCTGCTCAAACAAAGAACGAAACTGATTCTGTTCGTTGGACTTAGTATTGCAATTATATTATCGATTTTATTATGGCTTATTCTGCGAGTCATTGTTATCCGGCCATTAAGCCGGTTGCGTGAAGCGGCAGTCATTGTGAAGCAAGGTGGCGAACTGCCTAAATTGCAATTCAAAGCTTCACCAGAAATTGCCGAGGTTTCTGATGCTTTTAATGATATGGTCAGCAATTTGGATGAACGTTATCAGGAGCTGCAGCAGGCTCTGAATACCTTGCAAGTTACACAAGATCAGCTCGTACATTCGGAGAAAATGGGGGCACTAGGGAATTTAGTTGCAGGCGTGTCGCATGAAATTAACACCCCAATTGGTATTGGTGTAACGGCTATAAGTTACTTGGATCAGAAGGCGAAAGAGTTTCAAGCCTTGTATGAAGCAGGGAAAATGAAGAAATCCGATTTGGAGCAATTTCTATCCATTTCCCATGAGAGCATAGTGATGGTTCAATCTAACTTGGAACGAGCTTCTTCTTTAGTAAAAAGTTTCAAGCAAATTTCAGTGGATCAAAGTGTAGAGATGAAGCGAACCTTCCTATTCAAAGAATATGTGGAAGGGATTATCGCAAGTTTGAAGCCTGTACTTAAGAAAACACGTATACAACTAGATGTTTACTGCGATGATCAACTGCAGTTGTATACGTACCCAGGTGCGTTATCTCAAATCATTACGAATTTAGTAATGAATTCTCTGAATCATGCTTACGATACTGCTGATGATGAAGGATGTTTATGTATCCGAGTACTAGACTATCCCGATCATGTCATGCTGGCCTATTCCGATGATGGGAAAGGGATGTCCGAGGAGGTGTTGGATCATATTTTTGATCCATTCTTCACAACCAGCCGCGGTCAAGGCGGGACAGGCCTAGGGATGAATATCGTGTATAACCTTGTGAAAGAATCGTTAAATGGTACGATTCAATGTTCAAGCGTACGAGGACAGGGCAGTTTATTTGCAATTACAATCCCCAAAGAGGAGGAAGCTGAGATATGACTAATGAAGTGGAGTCTGTCGATCAGGATGAGCTTCTTTTTGCTGCTGAGGAAGACAGCGTTGCAGCAAATCTAAGGACTGTGGAACAAGACCCGTGGATCGTACTTATTGTCGATGATGAGAAGCAAATACACCAAGTAACGAAAATGGTGTTACAGGATCTCGAATTTGCTGGCAGAAAACTGGCGTTTCATAGTGCCTATTCTGCTTTGGAAGCGAAACAACTTCTGAAAGAACAGCCGCAAACGGCTCTTGTTTTATTAGATGTTGTTATGGAATACGAAGATGCAGGTTTGCAAATTGTTAAATACATTCGTGAAGAACTGAATAATCAAGCTGTACGTATTATTTTGCGAACTGGACAGCCAGGACAGGCGCCTGAGCGAACAGTTATCATGGATTATGACATTAATGATTATAAAGAAAAGACGGAGTTAACCTCGCAGAAATTATTTACTACGGTTGTTACGGCACTGCGCTCCTTTCGTGATATCAAAACAATTGAGAAGAGTAGAATTGGCCTGGAAGAAATTATTAAGTCATCGGCGACATTGTTTGAATTACAGTCCATGAAGAAATTTGCGTCAGGCGTACTGACCCAAATGACCTCCATCGTTAATTTACATAAGAATGCGATTCATTGTAGTTTTGCGGTGACGAAAGGGATCGAGGACATCTACATTCTTGCAGCTAGCGGTGATTATGCGGCGAATCAAGATGCAAGAGCACGGGATGTAGTTCCCACTGATGTTCTTGAGGAAATTGAATTGGCTTTTCATACACGTAAAAGCAGCTTTGCTGCAGATCGTTTCATCATCTATTTCCAAAGTAAGATGGGGATGGAGAACGTGATTTATATGAACGGTTTTAATGCGCTGAGCGAATGGGAGCATTACCTCGTGGATATTTATTGCGCGAACGTTTCGGTTGCTTTTGAGAATATTTATTTGAACAATGAACTTGAGAGTACGCAACAGGAAATCATTTATACGATGGGCGAGATCACGGAAACGCGTTCGCAGGAAACCGGTCATCACGTAAAGCGAGTGGCTGAGTATTCACGACTGTTAGCTCTGAAGTATGGCTTATCTGAGCAGGAAGCTGAAACGATTCGATTAGCAACACCGATGCATGATGTAGGCAAAGTTGGGATTCCAGATGCCATACTTAATAAACCGGGCTCCTTAACTACGGAAGAATTCGAAATTATGAAAACTCATTCTAATTTAGGCTATGAAATGCTCAAGCATTCAAATAAAAAGGTACTGCACGCCGCGGCGATTATTGCTCATCAGCATCATGAACGATTCGACGGTACAGGTTATCCACAAGGGCTAAGTGGGGAAAACATTCACTTATATGGCAGAATAACAGCCTTAGCAGACGTATTTGATGCACTGTGCAGTGATCGGGTATATAAGAAAGCATGGGAATTAGATCGCGTTCTGGATTTATTGAAATCTGAAAGTGGTAAGCATTTTGACCCTCTTATTGTTGATTTGTTTCTAAGCAATCTCGATGAGTTTCTAGTCATCAAAGAATTATATAAAGAAAATCGTTAATTACCTTAAGGATTTCCGACTTCTGGCATAAGATCAGGATCACCTTCTCATACTACGGTTGAGATGATGGAGGTGAAAGGAATGCCTAAAGTTAATCGGCCGGATAAAAAAAATAACCAACAAAATGCTGCGCACTTCACGGAAGAGGCACAGACACTAAAGAAACAGAAAGCGGATGATTTCCCGCCAAGCCTTAATAACATAAGTAAAAACAAATCTTAATTGTTGCAAGGCTGTCAACCCTTGTTCTTCGGAGCAAGGGTTTTTGGTAATTTAATGAACATGTCCCTTGAACTATGGTTCGAAAAGTTGACGTACACGTTAAATTTCGGCAAAAATACGGTTGAACTGTGATTTCCCCTAATTTGTCTTAGAAAGTAGGATGAAATCTTCGTCATTGTCTCATTTTCGAAGAAAGAAGCCCGTTTCTTTTAATTTACAATTCCTGTATGCTAGAAAGGGGCTTGAGACAGACAGAAAGAAGGTGTCACCATGGAAGGAATTGGACTCGTACTGGAAGGCGGAGGTATGCGAGGGGTATACACCGCGGGAGTCTTGGAATACTTTATGGAGCAGGATTTATATTTCCCCTATGTGGTGGGTGTTTCGGCAGGAGCGTGCAATGCCGTTTCTTATATTTCTAAACAACCTGGGCGGAATAAGAAAGTGACGATTGACTATGTTGCGGATCATCGTTATTTAAGCTATCGAAATTTATTGCGCAGTAAAAGCATATTTGGCATGGATTTTATTTTTAATGAGCTGCCGAACAGGCTTGTGCCATTTGACTATGACACGTTTTATGCCTCTTCACAGCAATTTGCTATAGGTACAACAGATGCACATACAGGGGAGCCGATTTATTTCACGAAACATCAGCTTCAGCAGCAAACGATGCCGATCGTTCAAGCTTCAAGTTCGTTGCCTTTTGTAGCTACGCCAATTCATTTTGAAGGTAGAACCTTATTTGATGGCGGCTTGGTCGATCCGATTCCTGTTCAGAAATCAGTTGCTGACGGTAATAAAAAGCATATTATTGTATTAACGAAGGAGCTTGGTTACCGCAAACGGCCGTTCAAGCAACGTTGGTTAGCGAAAAGTTTTTATCCGAAATATAATGGACTAGTAAATGTGCTTGTGAATCGCAGCGAAATTTATAATAACACCTTAGAAACAATTGAACGAATGGAAGCGGATGGAAGTGCGATCATTATCCGACCTTCAACCAAAGTGGAAGTTGGACGAATGGAGAAGGACCCGCGGAAGCTCGAGAAATTGCATGAGCTTGGCTATGAAGATGCGAAGAAGATGGGATCGCAGTTAAAGGAATGGTTACTTCATTAGGGGGTTGTAAGTGGTGAGTGAAGGGAAACAGAAAGTTAAGCCATTTTTGATGTTTGAGGGTCAGGCTGAGGAAGCTATGAATTTCTATACCTCGTTATTCGATCAATCTGAGATTGTCAGTATTGAGCGCTATGGACCTGCAGGACCTGGGCCTGAGGGGAGTGTTGTGAAAGCGACTTTCTCTATTCATGGGCAACAAATAATGTGCAGTGACAGTCCGGTCAAACATGCCTTTTCCTTTACACCGTCGATTTCCTTGTTTGTGACTTGCGATACGGTCGAGGAGATTAATCGTGTATTTGAAACGCTGTCGAAAGACGGCAAAGTCTATATGGGCTTAGCTACTTACCCTTTTAGTGAAAGATTCGGTTGGGTAGGGGATCGCTTCGGCGTAACTTGGCAGTTGAGTCTTGAGAAATAGTATATCTTTACTTGCATTGCATTTGTTTGCATTTTGTCGAAACATGCGGTATGGTAGAGACTAACCAAATAAGAACCCACGGGAGCTTGAGAAGTCAGGCTGAGATTGTGACCGTCATTGTCACTAACCGTTTATCTGATCTGGGTAATGCCAGCGTAGAGATCTCATATAAATGCACATCCAACGATTTATTTCGTTTGGACATATCATTTTCTACACATGGCGCTCCCGGATAACGGGGGCTTTTTCTTATGGTTATAAAGAGATAAGAGGAGAGGGAAACCAAGTATGAAATGGAACAAAATTGCACCACTTGTGCTAGTCAGCTTTACCGTCTTAATGGCAGGCTGCGGTAATGATTCAACGAAGTCAGTTCAACCGACAGAAGGAGCGAAAAAGCTAACTGACGTGAAAGTCGTCCTAGACTGGACGCCGAATACGAACCACACAGGGCTGTATGTCGCGAAGGATCAAGGTTTTTTTGAGCAAGAGGGATTAAATGTGCAAATCATTGCCCCTGGCGAAGGTGGAGCGGATACGATGATCGCTTCTGGTGCAGCCGAGTTTGGTGTGAGCTATCAAGAAAGCATTACGCAAGGCCGTATTCAAGGAGTGCCGTTAGTCTCGATTGCTGCAGTTATTCAACATAATACATCTGGTTTTGCTTCACCTGTCGCGAAAAATATCAAAACGCCGAAGGATTTCGAGAATAAATCGTATGGCGGTTGGGGTGCTCCTTCAGAAAGTGCCATGATTGAATCATTGATGCAATCGGAGAAGGCTGATGCGACGAAAGTGAAAATGGTCAATATCGGCGATGCGGATTATTTCACAGCGGTCAAACGAGATATTGATTTCGCATGGATTTACTATGCTTGGACGGGTGTAGATGCGGAATTGCGTGGTGAGCCGCTAAACATGATTTATTTGAACAAATATTCGGATAAACTGGATTATTACACACCGGTATTGGCGACTAATGAGAAGATGATCTCTTCGAAGCCGGAAATCGTTAAGGCGTTCGTTGCTGCAGCATCCAAAGGGTATCAATTCGCTATTTCGAAACCGGAAGATGCGGCGAATATTTTGATTAAAGCCGTCCCAGATCTGGATCCTAAGCTGGTCGTTGCTAGTCAAAAATGGTTAAGCCCACGCTATCAGGACGATGCTGCTCGTTGGGGTGAGCAAAAGAAATCCGTGTGGGAGAACTATGCCACGTGGATGTTGGATCACAAGCTCTTAGAGAAAAAGCTGGAGGTGGATGCTGCCTTCACGAATACATTTTTACCAGGAAGCACGAAATAATTCCTAATCCGAAAAGAGGAGAATTCCAATTATGGCTAATGCACTTGTTAGTATTCAAATTATCCCGAAAACGGTGAATGGTGAAGACGTCATTCCTTACGTAGATCGTGCAATCGAAGTGATTGCGAAGTCAGGTGTTAAATATTTCGTATCACCGCTTGAAACGACGATGGAGGGCGAGTTGGATCAACTCCTTCTCATTATTCAAGATATGAATACCGCGATGATTGACATGGGTAGCCCGAACGTCATTTCTCAGGTGAAAATTTACTTCAATCCTTCGGGCGCCTCGATGGACAAGTTAACGGAGAAATACAGATAATGAACATCCATCGCTGGATCAAAGCAGGATGGCCGCCACTTGTGGTAGTCATCCTTCTGTTGTTTATTTGGCAGCTTGCTGTCACGTGGGGAGGAACCGCAGATTGGCTGCTTCCGAGTCCGCTTAAAATATGGCGAGACGGTACGACAGATATGCCGCGCGTGTGGATGCATATGTGGGCTACCGTTCGTTTGATGTGCATTGGTTTTAGCGTGGGAGCCATCGGTGGTGTTCTAGTTGCCAGCGTGTTACATAGGCTTCCTTTCGTTAAAGCAGGTTTCTATCCGCTGCTCATTTTATCTCAAAATATCCCTGTCATCGCTCTGGGTCCGCTGTTAATTATTTTATTTGGTTTTGGCCTTTTACCTAAACTTATACTGATTTCACTTGTTTGTTTCTTCCCTGTGACGATGTCAACGCTAGATGGCTTTATGCAGACAGATCGCAGCATGTACAACTACATGCAAATGATTGGTGCATCGAAACGCCAAATTTTCTATAAATTAGAGCTGCCTCATGCACTGCCATTTCTGTTCACGGGACTCAAAATATCAGCTACTTATAGTGTGATGGGAGCTGTTATTGCCGAATGGTTAGGCGGAAATGTGGGGCTTGGCTATTATATGATCTTACAAAAATCAGCCTTCCGAGCGGATCGGGAATTTGTGGCAATTGGAATCATTGTGATTCTGAGTTTGCTCTTTTTCTGGCTAATAGCAGGGCTTGAGAAGCTCATCATTCGCTGGAACGTCAAACGTTCTTCGTAAGAGAGGAGGTGCTGTGACTATGAGCAAATTAAAACTTACTGGGATTCACCATGTGTTCCCAAATAAAAAGGGGCATGTTTCCGTACTCGCCGATATTCATCTTCATGTTGAGCAAGGTGAATTCGTTTCCATCATTGGACCCTCTGGCAGCGGTAAGAGTACCTTATTCCATATCATTGGTGGGCTCGTAAAGCCGACGTCTGGCGAAGTTTGGCTAGATGGCGAGAAGGTGACGGGTAAAAAAGGACTTATTTCTTACATGCCTCAGCAACCGGCGTTGTTTCCATGGCGCTCCATTGAGGAAAATGTAGCACTTGGACAGGAAGTGGCAGGGGAGTCGCGCACCTCGGCGATCGCCAAAGCCAGAGAATGGCTGCCCAAAGTTGGTTTGGGCGGCTATGAACGGGAACTACCACATGTACTGTCAGGCGGGATGCAGCAGCGAGTTTCTTTTCTACGAGCCTTGTTAAGCCCCCAAGAACTTATGTGCTTAGATGAGCCTTTCGGCTCCTTGGATGCGTTAACACGGCTGGATATGCAGGCATGGCTCCTTAACATTTGGGAGCAAAATAAACGATCTATTTTGTTCGTCACACATAGTATCGAGGAAGCACTCTTTCTGTCTGATCGTATCTATGTGCTTTCCAATAAGCCTGCAAGTATCTTGGAAGAGTTAAAGGTGCCATTTGCAAGACCACGTCAGGAAGCTATCATGCAGGAAGCGGCGTTTATAGCACTAAGACAGCATATTCAAGGACTGTTGCGACAGGAGAAAACAAATGATGTCAGCCATTGATGCGCATATTCATCTCGATATGTATGACGAACAGTCGGCGAAGGCAATTATTGCAGAGCTGGAAGATTCACAGGTGCAGGCTTTGATCGCGGTATCCAGACATCTGGATTCCTGCAAAACAACGAAGCAATTGAAGTCACTTGCTCCAGATCGCGTCTTTGCGGCTTACGGGTTTCATCCAGAGCAGGAACTGCCCACGGAAACGCAGTTGGAGGCATTAATCGGTTGGATGAGTGAGCACGTAAGTGACATGATCGCAGTGGGTGAAATTGGCCTTCCTTATTATACGCGACACGAAGTAAAAGAGGCGGGACAGTGGTTTGACGTAGCACCTTATATTCGGCTGCTGGAGCGCTTCTTACAGCTTGCTGCCGAGTGGGATAAACCTGTTGTACTTCATGCGGTATATGAGGATGCAGATATCGTATGTGACCTGCTAGCGAAGTACGGGCTCAAGAGGGCACATTTCCATTGGTTTAAAGGATCTGACGAAACCGTGGAGCGTATGATTGGCGCTGGTTATTATATATCGATAACGCCAGATGTTCTCTATGAGAATGAGATTCGAACTCTCGTTCGTAACTATCCATTGGAACTCCTGATGGTGGAGACGGATGGACCTTGGCCATTTGAAGGACCGCTCGCAGGTGAAGAGACACATCCGCGTATGATTCACGCTGTTATTGAACAAATCGCTGAGCTGAAGGGGAAAACCGTGCAAGAGACGGCAGCTATTCTAATCCAAAACACCAATAGCTTCTATAGCTTGTCTTGCGACCTGGACTAAATCCAACTGGACAAGTGTTCGTATTGGATCTATAATGAAATAGAACACACGTTCGACATTTAGATGAGGTGAAAGAATAAGATGACAAACCGATGCGGTTGGGTTAACGAAGACCCTTTATATCAAGATTACCATGACCATGAGTGGGGAGTTCCCGTGCATGATGATCGCGTCTTGTTTGAGATGCTGAATTTGGAAGGCGCTCAAGCTGGTTTAAGTTGGTATACGATTTTGAAGAAGCGAGATGCCTACCGGGAAGCATTCGATGGCTTTGATCCGCACGTGATCGTGAATTATGATGAGGCGAAGCTGCAGGATTTACTCCAAAATCCCGGCATCGTGCGCAATCGTTTGAAAATAGCTTCCGTTGTTGGAAACGCAAAAGCCTTTCTGAAGGTGCAAGAAGAGTTTGGTACGTTTGATTCGTATATTTGGAGCTTCGTAGGTGGCGAAACCATCAAGAATAACTGGGAAGATAGCCGTCAGTTGCCTGCCAAAACGGACATCTCAGATCGTATGAGTAAAGACTTAAAGAAGCGCGGTTTCAAATTCGTAGGTTCAACGATTTGTTATGCCTACATGCAAGCAGTTGGCATGGTAAATGATCATAGCCAAGCTTGCTTCCGTTATCACAACGAATAACTTGGAGTAATAACATAAGGCCATCTGAAGGACGAAGTGTCCGAATCAGATGGCCTTATTGTGCTTCAATTGGCATGTTGGAGTTGTTTCTCTATTAAATTGGCTTTGATCATATAAATTCGTTTGCGAATGTAGAAATCATAAACAGCGCCTGTAAGTTCCTTAGGTTTAATACGGTTGTTCGTGTCGTTATCTATGATTGTCACCGACCCGTCGTCATAAAACTTGAACGTGTAATCGGCATAGTAGGTGTGTGCTTCGTCAAGCATGTCATCGATCTGTGCAGGCAAAAGATGGTCAGTGTCACACAATGCCTTCTGATACCAATAATCTCTTTCGATAAAACGGAAATTGTGACTGGGGTTCATCATGTTAACAACCTCCTCATCTATTAGAACGTTTGTTCTTGTTTTCATTATAACAAACAAGTGTTCGTAATGGAAGAGGAATCTCTGAAAAAAAGGAAATATTTTCATAGAATAATAGGAAAAAAGCCACCAATCTCTAAGATTGATGACTCTGACTGTTAATAATATGTTCGGTAATGGAAATTCCGTGTAAACGGCCTGTTTCGATGAAGATCTCGTTCGCATCATATTTGGATGAAGCGACCACACCTGCGACATATAAGCCAGGAATGTTCGTTTCCATCGTCTCTGGGTTGACCAACGGTGCGTTCGTTTCTTCATGAAACTGAACGCCAATATCCGTAAGCAGGAACCGATCCGGCCGAAAACCGGTAAGGGCTAGAACGAAGTCATTCTCCAGAGTGACGTGTTCGCTTCCTTTTCGCACATGAATCGTATGTTCGTCAATTTGTTCTACCTGAGAATCGAACCACATTCGGATACGCCCTTTATTCACCATGCTTTCAAATAAGGGACGGACCCATGGTTTAATATTGGCAGAGAAATCTTTCCCTCGATAGACGACAGTCACATCAGCACCAACGCGGAGCAAATCCATGGCAGCATCCACGGCTGAATTGTTACCGCCGATGATCCCCACCTTCGCTCCGGCATAAGGATGTGCTTCTTTGTAGTAATGCGTTGTTTTGGGAAGCACTTCGCCAGGAATTCCCAGCATGTTCGGATGATCGAAATAACCGGTAGCGACAACGACTTTAAGTGTATCATATGTCGCTTTATTGCCAAATTGATCGGACGTGTGGACCTTGAAGCCAGTTTCTACTTGCTCAATCCGAACAGCTTCTTCATAAGATCGAATGCGCAGTTGCTCACGACGAGCGACTTCACGATAGTAAACCAGAGCCTCTTGGCGGTAAGGTTTATCATGCGGAGTCGAAAAGAAGTAACCGCCAATTTCTAACAATTCTGGTGTGCTGAAAAATTGCAAATACGTAGGATATAAATAAATAGCATTCACGATACAGCTTTTCTCTATGAGTAATGGCGACAGACCAGCGCGCCCTAAGGCAACAGCTGCCGATAATCCGCAAGGGCCTGCACCAATAACAATGACTTGTTCCACGTAGCTACCTCCTCCAATGCATGCTTCTTAGTCTATAGTAGCGCACGAGGTAGGAGATGCCAAGTTTGAATACTACTGAAAATAAGTCGAATTAACGAAAATAGAGCAGCCACCGGCTCCTTGGAAGGAACGAGATGACTGCTCTAAACGAATGAAGCCGACTATTTCTGGTTTAGCTGATTTTCTTCATTTTCTTCACTAATATCGTCTTTGGCAAGATTGATGGAAGAGGTGCTTGGCGCGTTTTCCAACGTATCATTTACGAAAGCCATATCTTGATTTTCCGCATTCGTATTCGTAGTACCTGTATAGTTGCCTTCATGTTTCTTATTTTCAACCATAGGAGCACTTCCTTTTCTTCTGATTTACAGTACTCGGTTAATGTGTTCAAAAGAGGAGGATTATATTCCCTTTTTTTAGTCATCGTGAGAGGGTAGTGAGAGTCCATATAGTTCCTTTCGGCAAAATCCGCTATAATAAGCGAAGATGGTATGGAAAAGGAGAGAAATACGGATGAATACGTCAAACATTAAACATATGGTTGTTTTCAAGCTGCATGCAGGTACAAATAACGCAAATGCCGAGCGATTCCTAAAGATCAGTGCGGAAGAGCTAACAACAATACCTGGTGTTGAGCAATTTGAAGTGCTGCGCCAAGTGAGTGCGAAAGCGGATTATGACTACGGATTCTCTATGGTTTTTGCAAATCAAGCCGCTTATGAGGCTTATAATAATCACCCCGTACATACCCAGTATGTGGCTGAGCGCTGGATGAAAGAAGTTAGCTCCTTCCAGGAAATCGATTTTCAAATTTTCGAGTAATAGGAGGACGTTTAGATGAAAGTTTTGAAATTACCCAAGGATGAGAAAGATGCCCTAATTAGTGATTTACAGGAACATTTAGATGTAGAGCTTGGGGTAACGGTAGGTCAAATTGCAGCAGAGCAATTGATCGACTACATGCTTCAGCAGCTAACCGCTCCTATTTATAACCTTGCGATTGAGGATGCAATTAAAGGTGTCAGAGACCGAATGACCGTGCTGGAGGACGATCTCTACGCGTTGAAAGTTACCAAGCTTACTAGGAGATAATGTCCATTGACTCGTGTAAGAGCCTGATTGGAGTGGGGAACGTAATGAAGAAGTCGGAAGAGCAGTTTGATGTGTTTGATGCAAAAAGGAATTGGCTCGGCGTGGCGCCTCGCTCCGAGGTTCATGCCAAGGGGCTATGGCATCAGACCTTCCAATGCTGGATTGTCAGCTTGGAAGAGAACGTACCGAAGCTTCTGCTTCAGCTAAGGCATCCTGACAAAGATCTCTTCCCGGATTTACTGGATATCTCTTGTGCAGGGCATTTAGCTGCTGGTGAAACTGTCGAAGAGGGGACACGGGAGTTAGAGGAAGAATTAGGACTCTCTGTAGACTTCGAGGACTTAATCTCCTGTGGTGTATTTGTGGAGGAGGATCTGATTTCGGACACGCTGATAGATCGTGAATTCTGTCATGTATTCCTCTATCGCTGCGATCAAGCGTTGCGAAGCTATGAGCTCCAGCCGGATGAGGTGACGGGACTATTCGCTGTGTGCGTCTCGGATTTTAAACAACTTGTTAGTGGTGAACGGGTGGAAATTACGGCGAATGGTTTCAAAATGGGAAGTAACGGCGAGTACACAGATGTCGCATGGTCAATTTCATTGAAGGAAATTGTTCCTCATCCTAAAGCGTATTTTGAGCTTCTTTTTCAGAAGATGGGGAAGCTCGGTTGGGCGTGAGGATGTTAAGACTGAAAATATGAAGATATGAAGTTATGAAGAGGCGAAGAGATGAAGGCATATGAAAGAGAACCGATCAGTCGATCTGATCGGTTCTCGTAGTGCGTAGCATCTTTTAGACGAAATAGGCATTCGCAACGTAGACATACGCGATGTAACACACGATGGAGAGACCAATGCAGGTGATTCCCCATGCAATTTTTTGCTTAAACAAGAGCAAGAATCCAGCGCTGAAGGCGGATCCCATGACAAGCATTGAAATAAACGTTAGTACACCCATGGAAATGTATCTCCTTACCCTTTGTTTACGTAATCACGAACCATATCCTCAGTAACAAGGGAACGGAGTGGAGAAATACCTTTTTGGGCATGGGCGATAATTTGGGCCGTAACCGCGTTGATGGCATCAACGTTAAATGGCAGCCCGCGTTTGCACAGATCGACAGCCGCGTCAATGGCGTGCTCTCGCTGCGCATCAAGCTCAGCAAATCGAACGAGATGCAAATGCTGTGCATTCGAATGTTTGGAAATCGCTTCATGTACATTCATGTTAAAGTTCTCCTTTAGTGACTAGATTGTCTTCTAGTATACACGATTGAAAAGCGAAGGAACAGGTTTCCAAACAGAAAACAGATGAACAAATCGTGATCTTTTATTCAGTGCACTAACATTTAATGGCATTAATAAGATAGAGAGCTCGGAGTGAACCCGATGAACGTGTTACCCATAAATGCAATACTTCCACAACTCGTACATACCTTACAAGATCGAACGTGTGCTATCGTAGTCGCGCAGCCTGGTGCGGGCAAAACAACTCAGGTTCCTTTGGCATTATTGGAAGCAGTATGGCTGCAAGGCCAAAAGATTCTTATGCTCGAGCCAAGAAGACTGGCAGCCCGCGCAGCAGCGCGTTACATGGCCAAATTGCTAGACGAGGAAGTCGGTCAGACGATTGGTTATCGGGTGAAAAATGATACACGCGTTGGTGCGAAAACGCGCATTGAAGTTATCACAGAAGGTGTTCTGACCCGTATGCTGCAGCAGGACCCTGCCTTAGATGGGGTTGGCATCGTCATATTTGATGAGTTTCATGAGCGCAGCCTGCATGCAGATATTGGGCTTGCTTTGTGTCGTCAGTCCCAATCCCTGCTTCGGGATGACTTGAGAATTTTGCTGATGTCTGCAACTTTGGAAGCCAATGCGATTTCAACACTGTTAGATGATGCGCCGATTATTGAGAGTGAAGGCCGAACTTTCCCCGTTGATACTCACTATCTGCAACAGAAAGTAGTTGGGAAAATAGAACCTGTCGTAGTCGCAAGTATTGGGCAAGCGTTGCAAGCGCACAGTGGAAGTATACTCGTATTTTTGCCAGGTGCGGCGGAAATCCATCGTGTAGCAAATGGACTTGCGGCTTTGCGATTAGGAGAGGCTGTGCATGTTGCACCTTTATACGCGAATCTCTCGTTGGAGGATCAAGATCAAGCGCTGACGGCTGTCCGCACGCCTGGACATCGAAAAATCGTGCTCGCCACCTCGATCGCCGAGACCAGCTTGACGGTCGAGGGGATCACGGTTGTGATCGACAGTGGCCTCATGCGTGTGCCTCGTTTCTCGCCCCGCACCGGCATGACCCGTCTGTCGACGGTGCCGGTATCCGTTGCCTCTGCCGATCAACGCAGAGGCCGAGCAGGGCGTCTCGGTCCAGGCGTGTGTTACCGCCTGTGGACCGAGACCGAGCAGCGGCAGCTCCCGCCGAGCTCTACGCCCGAGATCCGCGAAGCTGATCTCGCCCCGCTGGCCCTGGAGCTTGCCGCCTGGGGCGCGCCAGACCCCGCTGCGCTGGTCTGGCTAGACCCACCGCCTGCTGCTGCGTATCAGCAGGCGCGAGAACTGCTCGTGCAGCTAGGCGCGCTGCACGAGAACGAGGGCCTAACGCCACACGGCAAGCGTGTCGCGGCGTTAGGCCTGCACCCGCGGCTTGCGCACATGGTGCTGCAAGCCATTCCGCTTGAGCTCGGCACGCTGGCGTGCGAGCTCGCGGTCATGCTCAGCGAGCGCGATTTCATGCGCGCCGCCGAGAGGGATGCGGATGTGCGCAGCCGCATCGAAGAGCTCTGGCGCGCGCTGCGAGGCGACGCGCGCGAGGGTGTGGACCTTGGCCTTTGCCGCCGCATCGCGGCGGAGGCCAAGGTCTGGATGCAGTCGCTCGGCATCCGGCCGAGCGTGAGTCCTGCAGCGGCGAGCGGGCTGCTGCTCGCCTTCGCCTTCCCCGACCGCGTCGCGCAGCGACGGTCGGCGGGGCGGTTTACGCTCGCGAACGGCCGCGGGGCCGTGCTGCCGGAGCTGCAGTCGCTCTCGAACGAGCGGTATATCGTCGCAGCGGAGCTGGACGATAGCGGAACGGAGAGTCGCATCTACCTCGCAGCTCCTCTGCAAGAGGAGGAGCTGTTCACTGCTTTTGAAAACCGCATCCGTAAGGAACAAGTTGTGGAATGGGACGGTGCAGTGGGTTCCGTGCGAGCGAGAGAACTTTGGCAGCTTGGTGCGCTTACACTCAAAGATAAACCACTTCAAGAACCCAATCCGGATCTCGTCCTACAAGCATTACTTGCAGGGATTCGTTCGGAATCCTTAGAGGTCCTGCCATGGACACGATCGGCTCGGCAACTTCAGGAACGCAGCATCTTTTTACATCGTTTTACGGAAAATTGGCCAGATCTTCGAGATGAAACCTTGTTGGCAACCCTCGAGGAATGGGCAGGTCCACATCTGTATGGACTAAAAAGTAAAGGCGCATTGAGCCGTCTTAACTTGACAAGCCTATTAGAAGAAATGCTAACATGGGAGCAACGACGTTCGTTAGACGAATGGGCGCCTACGCACATTCAAGTGCCAAGTGGGTCGCGTATCCCCGTTGACTATAGCAATATGGAATCACCGACACTCTCTGTACGTTTGCAAGAGATGTTTGGATTAGCAGATACGCCTCGCATTGCGAAAGGGAGGGTGCCTGTCACATTGCACTTGTTATCTCCAGCACAAAGGCCGATGCAGGTGACGAAGGATTTGGCTAGCTTTTGGCGGGAAGCCTATTTTGAAGTGAAGAAAGATCTCAAAGGCCGCTACCCCAAGCACTACTGGCCAGATGACCCTATGGCGGCGATTCCAACGAACCGTGCAAAGCCTAGAACCTGAACCCATTTCTCTTAGAAAGGAACGGAGCAAGTCATGACAAATCACGCTGTTACCGCGGACATCGTTATCTATGTTTCAGCTGGATTTGCAACGGCGTCTAACTTCCTGGATGACTTCGCGGCAAAACTTGCTTCGCGATATGAGCAAGCAGGCAGACGTGTACGTGTTCATGTTCACTTTCCATATGGCGATTGGGATCGATCGAAGCGAGGTCAGTTGCAGGAAATCATACGTGATATGTGGCATAATGCACACCGAAAACAATCGGTTCATGGCGGTAAAAGCTTGCTCGAATTCGTCGTTTCTACAAGGGGACTGGGGAAAAAGCTGCTTTTCATCGGGCATAGCGCGGGTGCGATAGCCTCTATTTTGGCAGCAAAAGAGCTGGAACATCACGGCTGTGACATCCTTGGAGTCATCCAAATTGGCTCACCGAGATGTGCAATTCCGACATCGTTAAAAAATAAGGTGTTGTACGTACGTGCTATGAATCCACAGAATCAATCCCCTGATCCTATTCCTCGACTAGGAACATGGGGTGGCTGGAGCCGAAAACGATTAGGAATTTACGCTTGGAACCGTGTGAAACATGCGCCGATTCACCAGTTGTTGCTCCCGATTATCGGGAGTCATGCCGATTATTTTAGAGATCACAATCCTTACATATGGGAAAATGCATCAAACTTACAAACCACCATGAACGCGATTTGGACATGGCTACAAACAATTGAAAAGGATGTTGAACATGATTGAAATTTTGAAAGCAAGTATGGAACACAGCAAAGAAGATGGCTACCTAGGACATGTAGAATTCAAAGTCGAAGGTCACGAGCATCCTTACGAAATCACGCTTCAAAGCACCAAAGGCAAAAACGACTGGAGCTACGCTCTTCATTTCTTACGTGAATCAGGCAAAGAAGAGGATATTGAAGCTGTCGAGGAGTTATTAGAGGAAGATGAGCATTTCGAACTACTCGTGAACGCAGCACGTGAAACGTTGGCGAAGTAAGTCAACTCCACACTTAACTTTTTCGAAAATGCTAATCCACAAAAACCCGCGCATATTGCGCGGGTTTTTGTCGTGAGTAGTGGTACTGATACTGCCAGGCTATAACCTGACCAATTTATTAAACAGAGGTTATCACCACGTGCTGCAACTTACAATATTGGATTTTTGTCACATTGCTTTAGCTGAATCAATGATGTGATATACGTTCCGAGGGTATAACGTTTTTCAAAACTGCCTACTGACATCTTACAACTGACATTAATTGAAAAATGTCATTTCCCACTTTGCAGAATAGTGATGTGATGGACCTCAGGAAAGTGTATTATGTTCCTCCACACAGCCAACTGACAACTTACAACTGACATTTCTTGAAAAATGTCATTCCCCGCTTTGCAGAATAGTGATGATATGGATCTCAGGAAAGTGTATTATGTTTCTCTACACAGCGAACTGACAAATTACAACTGACATAATTTGAAAAATGTCATTTCCCACTTTGCAGAATAGTGATGTGATGGACCTCAGGAGAGTGCATTATGTCCACACAGCCAACTAACTACTTACAACTGACATTATTTGAAATTTGTCATTCCTCAATTTGCGGAACATCGAAGTGATGTGCCGTTCCCACGCTCACCCAAACTTCTTCAATATTAACACCGCATTATGCCCGCCAAAGCCGAACGAGCTCGACAGCCCATACTGAAGCTCCGCACGCCGCGCCACATGGGGTACATAATCCAAATCACACTGTGGATCAGGATTGTCCAAGTTGATGGTTGGGGGGATGAGGCCGTCCTGTAAGGTTTTGATCAGGGCGACGGCCTCGACACCACCGGCGGCGCCAAGCATGTGGCCGATCATGGATTTGTTGGCGCTGATCGGCACGTCGTAAGCGCCGCGGCCAAGGAGACGCTTGATCGCCAGCGTCTCCGAGAGATCACCAGCGATGGTGCTCGTCGCGTGAGCGTTGAGGGTGCTGATCTCCGACGCGTCGATCGCCGCATCAACCAGCGCTTCGCGCATGGCTCGGTAAGCCCCCGAGCCCTCAGGATCGGTCGCCACGATGTGGTAGGCGTCTGAGGTGGATCCATAGCCGACGATTTCGGCATGGATCCGAGCCCCGCGTCGCTCCGCATGCTCGAGCGACTCCAAGATCAAGACGCCGGCGCCTTCGGCGGCAACGAATCCGTCGCGCTGCGCGTCGAACGGGCGGCTTGCCTGCTCCGGCGCGTCGCAGCGCGTCGACAACGCGGTTGCATTGCCGAAGCCCGCGAGCGCGAGGTCGGTGACCGTCGCTTCGGCGCCACCGGCAATAACGGCATCTGCGCCTCCGCGCTGGATGAGCTTAAAGGCTTCGCCAATGGCGTTATTGCCCGTTGCGCAGGCGGTAACGGGAGCCAAGGTTGGCCCTTTAACGCCGTACAAGATGCTAACCTGTGCAGCCGCCATGTTGGCGATCATCATCGGAACAACGGTCGGACTGACTCG
Source organism: Paenibacillus sp. LjRoot56 (assembly GCF_964253335.1). NCBI lineage: Bacteria > Bacillati > Bacillota > Bacilli > Caryophanales > Paenibacillaceae > Paenibacillus > Paenibacillus sp. LjRoot56. The sequence continues at coordinate 474,179 of NZ_CAXURV020000004.1, read as the reverse complement.
GCTTGGTCCTCTGGTCAACAGCGTTCGATAGTTGTCCAAGATGGTTTGGATGCCGCCAATGCCAGAGCCGATATAGACACCAACACGTTCTTCGTTGGAGGCATCAATCACGAGAGCAGCGTCATCGAGGGCTTGTTTAGCTGCCGCAACGGCGAATTGGCAGTAGCGATCCATGCGTCGCACCTCGCGACGTCCAACAGCGGCTTCGGCATCAAAATCCCGGACAACGCCAGCAAAGTTCGTTTTGTAATCCGATGTGTCGAATTGCTCTATTTTAGAAATGCCTGATTGCCCTGTCGTCAAATTCCCCCAGAATGTATCCACTTGATTTCCTATTGGCGTAATAACGCCCATACCTGTTATAACTACACGTTTCATCGCGTCGTCCTCCTTTTTCATATAGAATGTCACACTACGTATCCTATTACAAGTTAGCGTTTATACTGGTATAATGGCTTCTATGATACTAGGCTGAGGAGGAAAGCTGGCATGAACACGAAGGAGAGGCTTCAAGAATTATCTCACTTTCTAACAGCACATCGGTCACGTATCCAGCCGCATGAAGTTGGATTATTAGGTGGCAGCAGGCGACGTACGCCGGGTTTGCGCCGAGAGGAAGTCGCAACGATTGCTGGTGTGAGTACGACTTGGTATACCTGGCTGGAACAAGGGCGAGACATCAAAATGTCCGTACAGGTACTTGATCGCATTGCTATGGCCTTACAACTAAATGAGGATGAGCGGCAGTATTTGTTCAGTTTAGCGTTGGAACAACCAGCGCCAGCGACTTTTGTTGATCAAATACCGACGATTAGTCCTGCTTTGAATCGGATTTTGACGGAGCTTCATGATTGCCCCACGATTGTTTCGGATCGCCGATGTCACATTGTTGGTTGGAATCAAGCAGCAGCGGCAGTCTTTCTTGACTTTGCTAAGCTCCCAGAGTTGGAGCGCAATATGATATGGCTGCTATTTACCCGGAAAGAATTGAAATCATTGGCAGTGAATTGGAGTGACTTCGCCAAAGGTTTCTTGTCGATGTTTCGTTCCTATTATGGTCAATATGTGGGAGATAACTGGTATAGTGAATTTATTGAGGAACTGAGTGAGCGGAGCAAGGATTTTCGTGCATTTTGGAACGAGAGTGATGTCAGCACTGCGCCTGAAGTGTTCATTGAATTTCGACATGCTAAGGTGGGGAAAATGTTATTCGATCTAACGTCCTTGCAAGTGCAAGGGAGAACGGATCTGAGATGCAGTGTATATACGCCATCCATCGGATCTGATACGGATACGAAGATCAGATTGTTGATGAGTAAATTAGTTGAATAGCAACTGATTTACATATCAACGTCGTTTCATACAAATATGTACATACAAGTTGAACGGGTGCTATAATACGTTCACAATCAAAGCCCTGAGGTGAAGCATGAAAGAAAAGCAATTACCGAAATATCAACAATTAAAACAGGAAATTTTATCCTGGCTACATACAGGAAGGCTGAAACCGAATGATCAAATGCCATCCGAAAATGAAATTGCTGAACAGTTCCTGATGAGTCGTCAGACGGTCAGGCAGACGTTTGGTGAATTGGAGAAAGAAGGTTGGTTGTATCGGATGCAAGGTAAAGGTACCTTCGTCTCTACACCACAAACGCAAAAATCACGTGATGTACAAACGATAGGCATCCTGACGACCTATATATCTGACTATATTTTTCCGCATATTGTTAGAGGGGCAGAGGCAACATTACGGGCGAGAGGTTATAGACTACTACTCTCCTCCACAGATAACGACAAAGCGAAAGAACGGGAAAGTTTGGATATGATGATGAGTCAGCCTCTAAGCGGTCTTATTATTGAGCCGACGAAAAGCGCGGAGGGCAACCCGAATCTTAGCTATTATTTGTCATTGGACTACCAACATATTCCTTATCTCATGATAAACGAGCGATACCCTGAGATGAACTGTCCTTCCTTGATCGTCGATGATGAAGATGGTGGATTTAAGGCTGCAGCGTATTTGATTCAGCTGGGACATAGACGGTTAGCGGGCTTTTTCAAAACGGACGATTTGCAAGGTGTAAATCGGTTAAAAGGCTTTATACGTGCGCATCATCATTACCAGATTCCGCTGCTACCTGAATTCGTTATTCATTATACGACGGAAGAAAAGCGGTCCAAGCCTTACAGAAGCGCGCTCGCTATGCTAGAACATAGTGCAGCAGAGGAACGGCCAACGGCTTTCGTATGCTACAATGACGAGCTAGCGATTCATCTGCTTGAAGCTGTACGTACAACTGGTATGCAGGTTCCACAAGACATCTCTTTAATCGGTTTCGATGACTCGAATCTTGCAACGGCAACCGAGGTGAAATTGACGTCACTTTCGCATCCCAAAACGGAACTTGGCAGCGACGCAGCGGGCATTTTAATTGATATGATTGAGAATAAGCGTGTAATCGGCAGCGGAACTGGGAAAGTGTACAAGCCTGAACTGGTCATCCGAGAGTCAACAATTCGCATTCCGTAATTTTTAATAATGGGGGCAGTCAACTTGTACGTACAAGTTATATACTAAGAGCAAGAAACAGGTATAATTTTGAAGGAGGCTCCCCATGTCGAAGAAATATGCGATTGGTGTTGACTATGGCACGGAATCAGGACGCGCGGTTCTGGTTGATTTGAGTGATGGCACAGAGGTGGCAGATCACGTGACGCCTTATCCTCATAATGTTATTGATGAGAAACTGCCGGTGTCCGGTGTGAAGTTAGAATACGATTGGGCTTTACAACATCCTCAAGATTATATTGATGTACTCACACAATCTGTTCCAGAAGTTGTACGTACATCTGGCGTAGATCCGGCAGATATTATCGGATTGGGTATTGATTTCACGGCTTGTACGATGCTCCCGATTAATGAAGAAGGTCAACCCCTGTGCTTCGAACCAGCACTTGCAGCGAATCCACATAGCTGGGTGAAACTATGGAAGCATCATGCCGCACAAGATGAAGCTACGCTCATTAATGAGATTGCAGCGAGCAGAGGGGAAGCTTTCTTACCACGTTACGGCGGTAAAATTTCTTCTGAGTGGATGATTGCGAAAGTTTGGCAGATTTTGAATGAAGCACCTGAGATTTATGAGCAAGCGGATCGTTTCTTAGAAGCGACGGACTGGGTTGTGTCTCAAATGACAGGTCAATCCGAGATCGTTCGCAACAGCTGTACAGCAGGCTATAAATCCATTTGGCACAAGCAAGATGGGTACCCAGGCCAAGATTTCTTTCAAGCATTAGATCCTAGACTTGTAGATGTCACAGAAACGAAGCTTCGCGGAGATGTTGTTGCCCTAGGCACGAAAGCTGGGGAACTGACTGCTGCAATGGCTGAGCGTATGGGACTCGTTGCCGGAACTGCGATCGCGGTTGGAAATGTTGATGCGCATGCGGCTGTACCAGGTGTTGGCGTAGTTACGCCAGGCAAGCTAGTCATGGCAATGGGAACTTCCATTTGTCATATGCTGCTTGGCACAGAAGAGAAAGAAGTAGAAGGCATGTGCGGCGTTGTTGAAGACGGCATCATTCCTGGCTACTTAGGCTATGAAGCAGGACAATCGGCGGTTGGTGATATTTTCGCATGGTATGTGGAGCAAGGAGTTCCTGCTTATGTGGAAAAAGCTGCTGCTGAAGAAGGCATCAACGTACATGAATGGTTGGAGCGTCGTGCATCCGCTTACAAACCAGGTGAAACGGGTTTACTCGCTTTGGACTGGTGGAACGGCAACCGGTCAGTGCTCGTAGACACAGAGTTGAATGGACTTATCCTAGGTTATTCCTTGCTTACGAAACCAGAAGAAATTTATCGCACTTTGCTGGAAGCAACCGCTTTTGGCACACGTAAAATTGTTGATGCATTCCATAGCAATGGGGTTGCGGTTGAAGAATTGTACGCATGTGGTGGTCTACCGCAGAAGAATCGTCTCTTAATGCAAATTTATGCAGATGTAACGAACCGTGAAATTAAAATTGCTGACTCGAAACAGACGCCAGCGCTTGGTGCTGCGATGTTCGGAGCTGTTGCTGCAGGTGCGGATAAAGGCGGTTATGACAGCATTGTCGATGCCGCGAAGCAAATGGCACGTGTTCGTAAAGAAACATTCAAGCCAATTGCTGAGAATGTAGCTGTTTACGAAAAGCTGTACGATGAGTATAGCAAGCTGCATGACTACTTTGGTCGTGGTGACAATGATGTTATGAAACAACTTCGCTCGATTCGCGAGGAAGCTCGTCATTCATGATCTGTGACACACTGAACGTAATTTGCAATTCAATATCCCAATATCCTAGGAGGCATTAATCCCATGAACTCTTTTTCAGATAAAGTATTTTGGTTTGTTACTGGTAGTCAGCATTTGTACGGACCTGAAACACTACTTCAAGTTGACGAACACTCCAAACAAATTACAGCAGGTATCGATCGTTCCGAAGCTATCCCAAGCAAACTCGTATTCAAACCCGTTCTAACTGCACCGGATGCGATTCGTAGACTATGTCTTGATGCGAATGCGGATGATTCCTGTGCTGGAATTATTACTTGGATGCATACGTTCTCTCCGGCCAAAATGTGGATTGCAGGACTTTCGGAATATCGTAAGCCGTTGCTTCACTTGCATACACAATTCAATCGTGATATTCCTTGGGATACGATCGATATGGATTTCATGAACTTAAACCAAGCTGCTCACGGTGACCGTGAATATGGTATCATCGGCGCACGCATGGGCATTGCTCGTAAAGTCATTGTCGGTTACTGGGAAGATCCAGCCGTGCTTGAGCGTATTGGTGGTTGGATGCGCACGGCCATGGGATTCATTGAAGGTCGCAATTTAAAGGTCGCTCGTTTTGGTGATAATATGCGCCATGTTGCTGTAACAGAAGGCGATAAAGTAGAAGCGCAAATTAAATTCGGTTCTTTGGAAGCCGCAGCCGTCCTTGCGTGATTCAGCAGAAGCTTGGATTCTTGCAGGCGGCGCTCATCACACGGTGTTTTCTTATAATGTGAGCACAGAGCAACTCGTTGATTGGGCTGAGCTAGCAGGGATTGAAGTCGTCATTATTAATAAAAATACATCAACCTTGCAGTTCCGCAATGAGCTTCGTTGGAATGATGCTGTCTGGAAACGCTAAGTTATCCATGTATGTAATGGACCTAGAGGCACATAGCCTCAGGTTTTTCTTCACACTTCATGGAATGTCACATTTGTCTATATAAAAGCAATTTACGTCCATTGACTTTTTTCGCACACATGGGCTAAAGTGAAATCATTGTGTCCGTCCAAATAATGGACAAAAGGATAAGCAGTTATTTAGGAGGAGAATGAAGAGATGTCTACCAAAGCATATGAAGGAACGTACAACGGAGAACAAGCGATTTGGTTGCAAGCTGGGCGTTATGAAGCGGTAGTTTTGCCAGATGTTGGTGCAAATCTGATTGCTTTCCGTGATATAGAGAAGGAATACCGTTTCTTGCGCGAGCCTGCGCTGGAAGAGATGGAAGCGTTTAAAGAGCGACCAATCGTTCATGGGATTCCTGTGTTATTCCCGCCAAATCGTTATGAAGATGGCAAGTTCCCTTGGAAAGGGAATGTATTCCAATTCCCAGTCAATGAACCAAAGACAGGTAATCATTTGCATGGATTTGTACACAATATTCCATGGGCAGTTGAGAATTTCAGCAGTGATGGCAATGAAAGCCGCGTCGCATTAGCTTTGCGAGTACGTGAGGGACATTCCGTTCATGAATTCCTACCTTTCGACTTTACAATCCGCTTGATCTATACCTTGAATGAGCAAGGTTTGCACCAACAGATTTCCGTACATAATGAGGGCAATGAAGCGATGCCATGCTTGTTAGCGTTCCATACAACGATTAACGCGCCATTTGCCGTGAACAGCCAGCCTTCGGATTATACGTTCCAAATGACAATCGGTGAGCGTTGGGCGTTGAACGAGCGAATGCTGCCAACTGGCGAGTATCAAGCGCTATCAGCGGATGAAGAGAAGATGAAAGTTGGCGGTTTGTCGCCATTTTTCGAAGGAATGGATAATCACTATACGAGTGTTCCGCAAAATAGCCGCAACTTCATGGCATTGACAGATGCACGTGAAGGTATCAAACTCGTTTATGATGTAGGGACTTCCTATAAGCAATGGATGATCTGGAACAATGGCAAAACAGAAGGTTTCTTCTGCCCTGAGCCGCAAATGAATTTGGTTAATGCGCCGAATGTGGATCTGCCTGCTGATCAAATCGGACTTGTTTCCTTGGAACCAGGTGAAGTTTGGGAAGAAACTGCACGATTATATACAATCAAAATCACGAAATAATCGCTACATGATTAGCAATAGGAAGCACCCCCTTTGATGCATGGAGAGAATCCGATGGGATGATCGACTTGTGAGGAGGGGGTATTTTTGAGCCTAGGAGGGGTAAGGATGGGGAAGTGGGATCACTTAGATCGAGATCAGATGATCGCCAAAGTTGAGGCTTTGTTATCTGAGAATGAGAGATTAAAGGCGGAAATCGCGCGTCTGCGCGGTGTTAAACCCCCTGTGTCGGGGTCTATGGAGAGCATGTCAACGAAGCTGAAGGAAGCTTTGAGGGAGTAATTGCGGCTATTGGAATGTAAGAAATGTGTCAGTTCGACAAAGCGAAGCGGATTCGCTATAATGAAAACTGGCAAAAGGAGGGAACAACATGAATGAAACGAACGTAAATGAGACATTACCACCAAAAACGTGTTCCATCGATCGACTAGTTACGAAAGAAGCAGAAGTAAGCAAAGTGCTTGCTGGCCAAAAAACGGCTTGTCGTCGTAATGGACGTTATGCGGATATTGGTGAAACCATGGATCTGCAAGGAACATCCTTTACAGTAACCAATGTGTATCAGCAAGCTTTGGGTGAACTAACACCTGAACATGCGAAACAAGAAGGTCACGAAACCGTTGATGAGTATCGCGACAGTATTCTCGCTATGCATCCAGGTATGCCTTGGCTGCCACAGATGAAAGTATGGGTACACGAATTTACAAAAGCCGAATAACACAAAGAACCGTGTGGGTCCTTGGATTCACACGGTTTATTCACATTACAGATAGGATGATCAACTTGTCTTGGTATATTATCATGCTCTATATTCATATTTTCAGCGTTGTGTTAAGCATCGGCCCTTATTTCGTCTTGTTTCCCTTATTAGCACTTATCCGTAGAGCACCATTCGAGCAGCTGCCTGATTACTTAGAGCCGTTTCGGATTACGGTTCGACTGACGAAGCATGCAGGACATGTATTGGTCGCTACTGGTATTCTATTAACATGGATTACAGCCTGGAGTTGGAAAACTTCTTGGATTGTCGCGACAGTCCTAATTATGGTTGCTTCGCTTTACTTCATTGCACGTGCATTCTCACCACTGTTGCGCCAGCTCAAAGCTCCGCATGAAGATCGTAATTTCCTCGTAAACAAGCTACGTAAGGCTTTGATCTTGTATGTGATCATTACGCTTGCGATGATGTGGTTCATGGTCTCCAAGCCGACGATCTGGTAAAGCTTCCGTGTAGAAGCAGTCATCTCAATCCCATTAAATTTTTCTAGCCAATATCACGACAAAATTACAGGACTTATAGACGCAGTCCACATCTGAAAAACCGGAGTCGCGAAGCCAGCCAAGCTGCGTATCCAACGGTGCCATTTTGTCCAGCTTCGTACGCTCATAGGCGGCTTGCAGCGCTTCTGGAGATAGATCCGTGGCTTCAATCTTGGCGACCCAATCCGATCGGTATAAGCCATCAAGGAAGGGAGTCTTGCCTAAGACTTGATCGGCATTAACGAAGACGCCTCCTGGTTTTAATAAGTGGAAAATATGTGCATACAGTGCTTGCTTAGCCTCATCCTCCAAATGATGAATGGAGAGGGAGGAGATGATAGCATCATAAGGCTCTCCATCCTCAAAGGTCGAATAATCTCCGACATGGTAGGTTACTTCCGAAGCCCCTGTTTCAGCAAATCTTTCTTTGGCTATATCCAGCATCCCCGTCGACAGGTCAATTAAGGTTAAACGCGCCTGTGGGTACGAACGCAAGATATAGGATGAGAAAAGTCCTGTCCCTGCGCCTAAATCAAGAATACGTGGTGCTTGCTGGTCTAATTGGACCAAAGAAGCGGCCGTATTATAAAAATCATCGAAGCAAGGAATCAACTTTCTGCGTTGGCTGTCATACTTTTGAGCAATTTCATCGAATTTCGTTAAAATCTGATGGTTAGCGTTGTCGGTCATGCGTCTTCAGCTCCATTTCCAAACCTTGGTGTATTGTTCTATACCCCTAGTGTAAAGGGCAGTTAGGAAAAAATCCAAGATGTAAAAGCACTGGAGTTATAGGTAAAAACTATTAAGGAATAGATTGTTATTCGTTTATTGAGTTAGTTTAAGCCCGTGTTCGTCTTATCAACACGTTAATGACTTCTGAGAATACCAGTCCGATGGCGATTGCCCCTGAGAGCAAAAAAGCTTTGGCAGCGAGCTGCACAGCGACATCGTAATGATTTTGTACGACATTACGCATGGCGTCATAAGCTAGTCCACCAGGGACTAGCGGGATGATCCCGGAGACACTGAATACGATGACAGGTGTCTTATATATTTTCGCGAAAAACTGAGAAATAATCGTGACTACAAAGGAAGCAATAAGGGTGGCCAAGATTGGATCTAGATACACCTTTTGAAAAGAAAAATAGAGCATCCAACCAATCATCCCAACAAACCCGCATTGTACAAGCGTTCTACGTGGTACATTGAAAATGATACCGAAAGCGGAAGTCGAAATGAAGCTTGTTACGAGCTGCTCTAACATGTCCATACTAGAACCCCTTCCCTGGATAAAATGTCAAAACAAAGGCTATCCCTGCGCCGATCGCGAATGCGGTCAAGAATGCTTCCGCGCCTTTGGAGACGCCAGATACGAAATGTCCTGCCATTAAATCGCGCACAGCATTAGTGATCAGCAGCCCAGGCACGAGCGGCATGACGGAGCCAATGATAATCTTATCTAGATTATGACCGAGCCCTATTTTGACCGTTAAATAGGCTAGAAGTCCAATGATTAAGGATGCGAGAAATTCAGCGAAAAATTTGATCGGAACTAAACGATGGAAAAAAGTCAGCGAGATGGTACCCGCACCACCAGCAAGGAAGGCCGGGAAGAAATCGGACCACGTACCTTGGAACATGATGAGAAAACAACCGCTCGCGATCGCAGCGGCCAAAGCCTGTAACCACGCGGGATATCTACGTGTATCGGCACAAAGAGCTTCAAGCTCCAGATACGCTGCTGTTGGTGAAAGCTCACCTTGACTGATTCTGCGAGAAATGGCATTCACGACAGTTACTTTCCGTAAATCCGTTGATCGCGAAGAAATACGAATGAGTCGGGTCGTCTGTTCAGGCCCATCTATCGAGAAAATGATGCCAGTAGGTGTGACAAAGCTGTGAGAATTCGGAATACCAAAGGCTTCGGCCACGTGGGTCATCGTATCTTCAACCCGATAGGTTTCGCCGCCGTTTTCCAGCATGATTTTACCCGCGAGTAAACACACTTGTGCGATTTCATAATTCGTCGCTGCAGGCTGCTGCGCCATGTGATCCGTACCTTTCTGTTTTTGGAATAATTGACCTAAGTATAAATCAAATTGATTGCGATTGAAAATGAGAGCAGGTTGAGACATAGGAAAATTCTCTATGTGTTTATGATATAATGCTTGGATAAAAAGAAGACAGATAAGAACAAGGGACTTGGAGGATAGATCATGAGTCTGGATATCAAATTTGTTCAACATAAGGATCCTAACTATTTCTTAACCGATCTGGACGGAACTTTGTTAAACGCCAATGCGAAGCCATCGGACTATACAAGAAGCGTCATTACTTCAGCGCTTGAGCAGGGGACTGTCATTAGTTACGCAACTGCACGTAGTTATCAGAGCTCGCAGGCAGTCGTTTCGGAAATTCCGTGGCGGTATCCACTCGTTTTGTATAATGGGGCGATGTTGTTTGATCCTGTACAGAAGCGGGTCCTTGGCGGGCGTTGGCTGGATCACGAGCGGAGTAATGCGATTATTCAAATGGGCAAAAGTTTTGGAATCACACCGCTGCTGTTTGCACTCGATGAGCAGGATAACGAGCGGGTACATCATGAGAAATTGGAGCGAACTGGGGACCTTCAATTCTTGGCTAGTCGACCGAATGATCCGAGATTTCGAGAGGTGGATGAGCTCCACATTACGGAAACATTGCGAACGCTAATTCTGACATATATCGGGCTGTTGGAGGAGCTTCTACCTTTGAAAACTGCGGTTCAGGAAGTGTTGGGTTCTGAGGTACATATTCATTTGATGAAGGATAATTATATTGCTGGGCATTATTTCCTTGAATTCAGTCATCCCGAAGCAAATAAACAGATGGGTCTGAGGTTATGGGCTGAGCTCGTTGGATGCACGTCCGAGGATGTGACGGTATTCGGTGATAATTTGAACGATACAGGCATGTTTCTTGAGGCAGGTCGTAAAGTTGCGGTGGCGAATGCGCATCCAGAGATTTTACTGCTGGCGGATGAGATAGTCATGAGTAATGATGAGGATGGTGTAGCTGTATATATTGCTGCCTGTATCGATGGAACGCATGTAAATGAGGTAGGGTAAGTGGTAAGGAAATGGTGAGTAGAAAGAGTGTAAGGGAGTGGGTTTTATGGCACGGTTCGTCGCTATGTTGCGTGGAATCAATGTGAGTGGTCAGAAAATTATTAAAATGGACAGGCTTAGGCAGCTCTTCGAATCTATGGCATTTACGAATGTGAGTACCTATATTCAGAGTGGGAACGTGATTTTTGATGCTGAAGAAGTAGATGCTGCGACCCTTCGAGATCGGATCGTACATGAGTTGAAGGAACAGCTGACGTTTGATATTCCGGTCATCATTCGCACCCCTGCGGAGCTGCAAGAGGTGGTACAAGACACACCATATCCGAGTGTGAATGTGGATGCGAATGAGCAAAGATACGTTACCTTCTTATCGCAAGCTCCGACGGATGCGGGGCTTGCTAAGCTAGATGCTGCGCAGAGTGAAGTGGATGAGTACCACGTCAAGGGATTAACTGTGTATCTACTCATACGCAAAAACTACGGCGACTCCAAATTCAGCAACAACTTTATCGAGAAGAAGCTAGGTGTGGCTGCGACGACTCGTAATTGGGAGACAGTGAATAAGTTGATTCAATTGGCGGGGGAGTCGGTGAAATCGGACTATTAGTGCATGTGCACAAGTAATCCTAATTTTAGTTCGGAAATATCGAACTAACGCACCTCCCAGTGAATGGCTAACGTTATCAACAGTGATCAAGTGTTGATAAGTAGCTAGTGTACTTGGGATTTTTTGCATATTCGCTGAGTTGATGGGGGAGGCTTAGGAGAACAATCAGTGAACATACGTGTTCAGTTAAAGGTAGGCGACCTAAGATGAACCTTTGGAAGAATAAGAAAGCGTTGCTGCTCGCGGGCCTCCTCCTGGCGTGCTTCGCCACGCCAGCGGAGGCCAAGCACGGGGTCGGCATCCCCGTGCTGAACTACCATAGCATCGGGGTGGCCCCGGGGAACACGTACGTGCTCCACCCCGATACGTTCGCGCGCCAAATGGACTATTTGTCCGCGCATCACTACACCCCCCTGACGCTGGACGAATTCGCCAGCGTCCTCTCACACAAGATGCCGTCACCGGCTCACCCCGTGCTGCTCACGTTCGATGACGGCTATGCCAATAACGCGGAGGTGGCGTTGCCCATCCTCCAGAAGCATAAATTCCCGGCGACGCTGTACTTGTCGACAGGCCTTGTGGGCACGCCAGGTTATCTTACCTGGCCACAAATTCATGAGCTGAGCGCAGCGGGCTGGGATATTGCGTCACATACCGTGACGCATCCGCATTTGCCCAAGCTCAGCAAAAAAGCGCAGCGCGAAGAGATACTCGCTGCGCGCGCCAAGATCGAGCAAGAGCTGGGGAAACCAGCGAATACGTTCGCTTATCCGTACGGTGATTACAACCGCAAGACGCTCAGAATTTTAAAGAAAGCTCATTTTAGCTATGCCTTCACCACACACTCAGGCTGGGCTTCGTCAGATCAACCCCCACTGGAGCTGCATCGCATTGTCGTAGACAGCCAAAAACCATTCGAAGAATGGGTACAGCAATTAACCGAGGATACGTCCAAGTAAGCGAGATTTGTTTATTCCTTGCTTTTGTATCGATTTTACCAAGCATTTCTAGTGGATTTATGAACACTCCTCGTTTAATAGTGGATTTACCTAAATTTTTGAGTATAATCGTATATAGAGATGATAAGCACTCTCACTAAAATGTGTCGTTTAAGGAGTCGTACAATGTCAAAAACACTTATTTTCGGACATAAAAATCCGGACACTGATTCAATCACATCCGCAATTGCTTATGCAGCACTGAAAACAAAATTAGGTCAAGAAGTAGAAGCAGTTCGTCTAGGTTCCATTAATGGCGAAACGCAATTTGCGCTTGATACTTTTAAAGTAGCAGCTCCTCGTGAAGTTCAAACTGTTGCTAACGAAGCAGCAAATGTCATCTTGGTTGACCACGTTGAGCGCCAACAAAGCGCCAGCGACATCGATCAAGTACGTGTAGTGGAAGTAATTGACCACCACCGTATTGCTAATTTCGAGACAAGCCACCCGCTTTACTACCGCGCAGAGCCAGTTGGTTGCACAGCAACGATTTTAAATAAATTGTACAAAGAAAACGGTGTTTCCATCGATGCAGATATCGCTGGTCTGATGCTTTCTGCTATTATTTCTGATTCTTTGCTATTCAAATCCCCAACGTGCACAGAGCAAGACGTTGCTGCTGCGCGTGAACTAGCTGCAATCGCTGGTGTAGACGCTGAAGTGTATGGTCTGAACATGCTGAAAGCAGGCGCGGATCTTAGTGATAAAACGGTTGCACAGTTGATTTCTTTGGATGCCAAAGAATTCCAATTAGGCAGCTACAAAGCAGAAATCGCACAAGTGAATGCAGTTGATGTGAACGACGTCCTTTCCCAACAAGCTGAAATCGAAACGGCGCTTGGAGCGATTATCGCTGAGAAAAACCTAGACTTGTTCTTGTTCGTTGTAACGGACATTTTGAACAATGACTCCGTAGGTCTTGCTCTTGGACGTAAAGCAGACGCAGTTGAGAAAGCTTACAACGTTTCTCTTGTTGATAACAAAGCCGTACTTAAAGGCGTTGTTTCCCGTAAATCACAAATCGTACCTGTGCTTACAGATATTTTCAACAACCTGTAGGATACCTACATTAGCGCAATTACGAGCACCGTTCATACTAATGAGCGGTGTTTTTGGTTATCCCGTTAACTTTTGGTATGATAAGAGGATACTTTAAGAAAGAGGTGGCGATAACATGACAGATTCTATCCAAGAAGTTCATTCAGATAAAGCGACATTTGCAGGAGGTTGTTTCTGGTGTATGGTGACGCCTTTCGAGTCACTGCCAGGCATTATTTCTGTTGTTTCCGGTTATATAGGCGGGCACACGACCAATCCGACATACAAAGAGGTGTGTTCCGAAACGACGGGGCATGCAGAAGCTGTGCAAATTACATTTGACCCAGATTTGTATCCGTACGACAAATTACTTGAGACATACTGGCGTCAAATTGATCCAACCGATGCTGGCGGGCAATTCCATGATCGGGGATCTTCTTATCGTACGGCGATTTTTGCTCATAGCGATGAACAGTTCGCCAAAGCTCAGGCGTCCAAACAAGCGCTGCAAGACAGCGGTCGATTCGATCGTCCAATTGTGACGGAAATCGAGCGAATTGATGCAGAAGCATTTTATCCAGGTGAAGAGTATCATCAAGATTATCATCACAAAAACCCGTCTCACTACAAAGCCTACCGTAAAGGTTCAGGGCGCGATGCGTATATCTCACAATTTTGGAACACAGCGAAGGATAAAGAAGAGCGCAAGAAAGCACTCACACCTCTCCAATACGAGGTTACGCAAAATAATGCCACAGAGCGTCCCTTCCAAAATGAGTTCCATGATCACAAAGAGATAGGTCTCTACGTGGACATCGTGTCAGGAGAGCCCTTATTCACTTCTTATGATAAATTCGATTCAGGCTGCGGCTGGCCGAGCTTCACCAAGCCATTATTCGAAGGACATGTGAAAGAAGTAACAGATACAAGTCATTTCATGGTACGGACAGAGGTTCGGAGTACGGAGGCGGATTCGCATTTGGGCCATGTGTTTAATGATGGTCCAGGTCCAAATGGTCTTCGTTACTGCATCAATTCAGCTTCGTTGCGATTCATTCCACTGGCTGACATGGAGAAGGAAGGCTACGGCGCCTACCTGCGGTTCTTCGACAAGAAGTAAGTAAGGTGTTACAGGTAAGACAGGTAAGTCTCTCCCGTTCCCGCATACATTTAACTATGGAGCGTTGAAACGGGAGGGAGCTACCATGGTCGTATCACCAAATTTGCGAGATCTAAGCTTTGTTAATTTGCAAGGTGTGAAGTTTTTTGAGTTGATCGCTGAGCCTGTTGAGCAAGAAATTCTACCAGGTGTGTTCTTCAATGGGTGGGGATACAACGGAAGTATCCCAGGGCCGACGATACGCGTGTTTCCCGGCGATTGGGTGACTATTCGCGTACACAATCGGCTGCCGGATGCCACAAGTGTGCACTGGCATGGGCTAGATGTACCGAATCGCATGGACGGCGTGCCAGCCGTTGAACCCTCACCTTATATAGAGCAGGGCCAATTTTTTGATTATCATTTTCAAATAATAAATCCACCAGGTACACATATGTATCACACCCATGTGGATGCTGCTTTTCAAGAGTTAATGGGCTTAGGTGGAGGCTTTATCATTGAGGACCCCTTTGAGTGTAGTGTCCAGCGGGACTATTTCATTATGCTGCAAGAGTTTCACCTAAAAGGCATGGAAAAAGGTGTAGTGAAGACAGGCCGATTTGAGCTGGATACCATGACGAATGGCTTTAACTTTTTTACGATGAACGGTCGCTGCTTTCCACATACAACGCCGTTACCTGTCCGTTATGGGGAGGAAGTGCGTATTCGCTTTGGGAATATCGGGATGAATGCGCATCCGATTCATTTACATGGACATCAATTCTGGGTGACAGCAGCAGATGGGAACACGATACCTCATTTCAATAGAGAACTGCGCAACACGATACTTGTGCCTAGCGGAGTCACCACGGATATTGAATTTTCAGCACACAATCCCGGTGTTTGGCCGCTTCATTGTCATATGCCGCATCATACATCGAATAACATGACGAAGCCAACGGGTGGCATGTTCACCGGCATTCAGTATGTGTAGGAGAGAATGGCTATAGTTATTTTATCCTCGGATGCCCCTTGACGTGACCTACTTCAGTAGGTAATATGAGTTCCATAATCACATATGAAGTTATGATCAAAGACATGATTTTCATCACGAACTGCCCAGAGAGAGAAGTACTAGCTGAAATCTTCTCCTGTTGCCGGTTGAAAATTACCCCTTTGTAGCTGTGACGCTGAACCCACTGCGAAGTAACGCAGAGTAGTAAGTGACACCGCCTTATCCCCGATAACGGATACTAATAAGGACTTCCATCATGGGAGTCGAATTAGGGTGGAACCACGAGCTGAACGCACTCGTCCCTTTCTGGGAGAGATGCGTTTTTTTGCGTTCACAAAAATAAGGAAAGGGAGGTAGGAAGGCATGGAAATTGAAGTAATTTTGCCAGATGGAACAAGTAGGAGGTACGTACAAGGCACGACGATTGAACAAGTTGCGGAATCGATTAGTGTAGGGCTGAGGAAGCAAGCCATCGCGGGCAAAATAAACGGCCAATTGGTTGATTTACAGCAACAAATTGAAGCGGATAGTCACATCGAAATCGTCACTTTGGAGAGTGAACAGGGGTTAGAGGTTTATCGTCATAGCACAGCGCATGTATTAGCTCAAGCGCTTAAACGGATCTATGGGGCACAGGCCATTAAACTTGGTATTGGACCTGTCATTGAAGATGGTTTTTATTATGATATCGAGATTGATAAACCATTATCAAGTGATGATCTAAGAGCGATTGAAGACGTGATGAGTCAAATCATTCAAGAGAACATTTCGATTACTAGGCGAGTCGTCGAGCGAGAGGAAGCATTGAACATTTTTGAGAAGATAAATGAGTCCTATAAACTTGAGCTTATCCGAGATCTACCAGAGGATGTGTTGATTTCGATCTATGACCAAGGGGAATTCTTCGACCTATGCCGAGGTCCTCATCTCCCTTCAACTGGACGAATTAAAGCTTTTAAGCTGTTGCATGTAGCAGGGGCTTATTGGCGAGGTGATGCGAAGAACCCTATGCTGCAACGAATTTATGGCACTGCATTTCTGAAGAAAGCGCAGTTCGATGACCATCTGAATAGGCTCGAAGAAGCGAAGAAACGTGACCATCGTAAGCTTGGGAAAGAGCTTGAACTCTTTATGTTTTCGGAAGAAGCGCCGGGCATGCCTTTTTATTTGCCGAAAGGGATGATCTTGCGGAATGAACTTGAGAATTTCGCTCGCGAGCTGCAGCGCGTTAGAGAATATGATGAAGTGCGCACACCTCTGATGATGAATAATCGCATTTGGGAAGAATCGGGGCATTGGGATCATTATAAAGACAATATGTACTTTACGCATGTAGACGAAACAAAGTTTGCGCTTAAACCGATGAATTGCCCAGGTCACATGTTGATTTATAAAAATAGTTTACACTCCTACAGGGAATTACCGATTCGCCTTGCAGAATTTGGTCAGGTTCATCGTCATGAGTTTTCGGGAGCGTTGAATGGGATGATGCGTGTACGGACTTTTTGTCAGGATGATGCCCATCTCTTCGTTCTGCCAGAACAAATTGAGGATGAAATCGGGCGGGTTATTGAGCTGATCTCGCATGTCTATCACGTATTTGGTTTCGAATATCGAATTGAGCTTTCGACAAGACCAGATGATTATATGGGTTCAAGTGAGCTCTGGGATCAAGCGGAGCAATCGTTGCAGAATGTCCTGGATAAAAGAGGGATCGCGTACCGTATTAATGAGGGAGATGGCGCTTTCTATGGGCCCAAAATTGATTTTCACATCCTCGATGCCTTAAAGCGGAGTTGGCAGTGCGGAACGATCCAATTGGATTTCCAAATGCCTGAAAAATTCGATTTAACTTATATTGGAGATGATAGTCTCAAGCATCGGCCAGTCGTGATTCATCGGGCTGTGTATGGTTCGATTGATCGTTTTATCGGGATTTTAACGGAGCATTATGCGGGAGCGTTCCCGTTGTGGCTGGCACCTGTTCAAGTGAAACTGCTGCCAGTTTCTGATCACTATGTGGATTATGCTTTCAAAGTGAAGAAATCGCTTGAAGAGGCAGGAATACGTGTTGAATTGGATGCGCGGGCAGAGAAATTAGGATATAAAATTCGCGAAGCCCAGCTAGACAAAGTCATGTACATGCTCATCCTTGGTGAAAAAGAACAAATCTCCGGCGGTGTCTCCATCCGAAAACGAGGAGAGGGTGATCTTGGAATAAGATCACTGCCGGAGATTATGGAGCAAATCAAGTCAGAAATTGCGGCGAAACAGTAACGAGATTAGTTTTCGTACCAAGGATTCAAATGGATCAGAACTTCATCTACGTCACTATGCTGATCCATAATGGATTTCTTGATGGCACGTGAAATGTCATGGCCTTGTTGGATGGTCAGTTCACCATGTACTGAAATTCGAGCATCTACGAGAATATAATGTCCGTGCTCTCTCGCACGTACACGATCAATACGTTTCACGCCAGGAACCGCTTCGATCAACGCTGTATATTGCGAAAGCATGTGTTGATCGACGGTTTTTTCCATGAGAATATCAAAGGATTCTTTGGCCATTTCGATGCCTAGTTTCAAAACTAGGAGAGATACAATAACTCCGGCCGCTGCATCGCCATAGGCTAACCAGTAAATGTCATAAGCTTTACCAATGAAAGCTAAGCCAATACCTACAACAGCTGCAAGCGAGGCATACACATCGGCTATATGATCATGAGCTGTCGCAATTAAGCCTTTGCTGTTCGTACTACGTCCGATTCGCATGGTGTATACATAAAGAAGATATTTCCATACCACGGAAACTGCTGAAGCGATTAAGGCGATTAGACTTGGTGCGCTTGGTTCATGGAATAAAGCCGCAACTGCGTGGTATCCGATATAAAGTGCAGCTGTTACAAGGATGAAAGCAACAAAGCCTGATCCCAGTACTTCGGCTTTACCGTGGCCATATGGGTGATCTTCATCTGCTGGGAGCTTGGAAATCCGCATGGCACTTAGTGCGGCAATGGTTGCAATAATGTCCCCGGCGTTATGAACGCCGTCTGCCATGAGGACTTCACTGTTAAATATGAGACCGATAATAATTTTGATAATCGTTAATAAAATGTTACTGATGAGGGAGAGCCAAATAGCCCAAACCGATGACTTGTTGTTGACGTGCATGAATGATGACCTCCTGCAGAAGTGTTTCCCGAAGGAAAAAAAATCCCTCGACCTAAGGTCGGGGGATTGGGCTGTTATTTTTATGAGAATCTAGTAAACTATCAAAATTAGTCATATTCAACACTTCACTTTTCACAAATATCTTTGTATAATACCACACATAATAAGAAATCACAAACCTCCAAATGTCTTGGGAAGGAAGTCGAGTGGCATGCGCGTACATGAATTTAAGATTACAAAGGATTTAGAGCGAAGCGATTTATCTGGTATTTCTGTGAAATCATCTCATTTTATTTCAGATGTCACGCTCGACTTTCAGTTTGATGATAAGCACCATAAAGTTGATGTGAAAAGTGTATTAGGTATGCTGCTAGTCCCCATCAAGGCAGGCACAACACTGCGTTTGCTCACGAGAGGAAAAGATGAGGAAGAGGCAATGCATTTTATTTTTGATTTATTTCGGATCTTTTGTTAACTGCTTGTTCGTATGCGCTTACAGAGTGCAGAATTGCATTGTTTTGTGACAAGATTGGATAGAGCGCTGACACGATAAAAGAGGTAGAATAGCAGATATAAACGGTGTGGAGACACGCTAGTAAAGGCTGTTGGAGGTCATTTATCGATGAGTAGCTATCGCGTGGTTGTTGTTGGGTGTGGCGGTATGGCCAATGTATGGGTTGAAAATATGAAACAAAGACATGAATGCGAAATTGTGGCGCTTGTTGATATTAAAACGGAGTTTGCGCAAGCGATGGCGGAGCGACATGGGCTAACTTGTGGTGTGTATACGGATATTGAAGCAGCCATTCGCGACAATGAGGCTAATTTGGTACTGGATATTACGATCCCAGCGAGTCACTTCCAAGTCGGAAGTTCAGCGCTTCGACATGGATGTGATGTGCTCGGGGAGAAACCTATGGCAGCTACGATGGACGAGGCTAGGGAGCTTATTCAGATAGCAGATGAAACAGGAAAGTCATTGGCTGTTATGCAAAATCGTCGTTATGACGCGAATATCCGCGCCTTTCGTGAGTTAATCCAATCCGGTACGATTGGACGTGTAGGTTATGTTGGTGCGGACTTCTTTCTGGGGCCGCATTTTGGAGGCTTTCGCGATGCAATGGAAAGTCCGCTAATTCTAGATATGGCGATCCATACGTTTGATCAGGCTCGTTTTCTTACAGGGGCAGACCCCGTTTCGGTGTACTGCCAAGAATTTAACCCACCCGGCTCCTGGTATGCCGGGAATGCCTCCGCGATCTGCATCTACGAGATGTCAGACGGCTCTGTGTTCTGCTACCGCGGCTCCTGGTGCGCGGAAGGTGCGCCAACCTCCTGGGAGGCGGATTGGCGCGTGACAGGCGAGCAGGGCACCGCTCTGTGGGACGGCGCGGGCGCGCCGTACGCGGAGATTGTCGCTGCCGGCAATCAGGACGGCAAGTTCCTTCGCGAGTTCACGCGTGTAGACGCGAACATGAACTGGTCTGGCCGCAGCGGCCATGCCGGCTGCTTGGACGAGATGTTCGCGGCGCTGGCCGAAGGCCGCCGCGCGGAGACCGACTGCCGCGACAATATCAAGAGCATGGCGATGGTATTGGGCGCGCTGGACAGCGCGAAGCTGGGCCAGAAGGTCGACCTGCGCTCGTATTGGGGCTAAGCGTAACTGCGAAGCATGATAAAAAGCCAACAATTCACACTCGGTGTGGGATTGTTGGCTTTTCTGTTTGTTGCAGGACAGTCAAAGTAGATCATATTTCAGTTGGTGCCATTCGAGCGACAGCTACTTTAATTTCCATTCCACCCAATTAAATGTAAAAAATACAGCTAATTTCACTCCATCCAGCCGAAAAAACACGTTAGATGGATTTCCTACAGCTAATTATGCCAATTTCGACGTTTTTAAAGAGATCGAGGCTAATTAGCTACATGAAATCCAGTTAATTGTTGTTTTCGCAAGATATGCGTGAAATTAGCTGTATGAAATCTAGTTATCACAATGACGGGCATCTAGAGGTGGTGCTCAAAGGTTTACGATCTGATTAGATGTTATTCGCCAACGCTAGGCACGACTAGCAGAGAATCTCCGATTAATGAATATCTTTCTTCTTAAACCTTCCACCCTTAACATCATGGATATTCCCGATGGCCAGAAAGGCTTTGGGATCCAAGTCGTCGACAATGGATTTGAGCTTCGCTTCTTCGAGTCGAGTAATGACGCTGAAGATGACATTTTTATCATCACCCGTAAAAGCGCCTTCGCCTTTGAGGTACGTGACGCCACGACCTAGCCGATTCGTAATCGAATCCCCAATTTTCACATATTCATCGCTGATAATCCAAACCGATTTGGATTGATCAAGACCTTCAATCGTGATATCAATCATTTTATAAGCAATAAAATAGGCAATCAGAGAATACATCGCACGATCCCAACCGAAGACAAAGCCTGCGCTGGCAAGAATGAACAAATTGAAGAACATGACAATTTCGCCTACCGAGAAGGCACTCTTTTTGCTAAATAAAATAGCTACAATTTCCGTGCCGTCTAGCGATCCACCTGATCGAATAACGAGCCCGACGCCAATCCCAAGGATAATCCCGCCGAATACAGCAGCTAACAAAGGATCCATGGTGATGGCTTTAACAGGGTGAAGTAAGGATGTGCCAATCGACATGACAATAACCGAGAAGGTTGTTGATATAGCAAAGGTTTTGCCAATTTGCTTATATCCGAGTAAGACGAAAGGTAGGTTGAGCAGAACTAGAAATATACCGAGTGGGAAGCCAGATAAATGTGATGCAATGATGGAAATCCCTACAATACCACCATCAATTATATGATTTGGAACTAAGAAAATTTCTAATCCAATGGATACGAGCGCGGCACCAATGATCATAAAAAAGATTCTGCGTGCAAATTTCAATCGTGTCAATTTTTGATGTTGTGCATGTGCATGTGCTTGAGCTTGAGCTTGAGCTTGTGAATTAGCCATGAAAGTTTCCCCTTTTCCTCAATCATTCAATTTCGTTTCTTATGAATAAGAAGGAATGAAGCCCGCATAACGTGAGGTGAATTTGAGGAAAGCAAGTAGGATAACTTTCAGTTTTTTCCAAATTAAATGTGTCAAAAAAACGATGAATACAACAAAAACGGTCATTTCATAGTGCTTGTGAAACTGGTCATGTAAGTGAATTTTATTTTCGTAGACATGAATGAATTCCTTAGAAGGCGGTTGCTGTTGACTAGTCAAGACCTGAGTGGTATTGGCTGAAATGAGAACATCGGTATCGGCTGCAGCATGATTGGATATTGGGGGTGTTAATGGGAAGACGAAAAGTCCAAGAATCAGCCAGACCATGATTGTCCAACAGCATCTGCGTGTTAAAGGGTTCACAACCATCCCCTCCAGACAATATGAATCCAAATTTGCTTGAATTGTAGCACTTCATTTCTAATGAGTCAAACTCCGAGTGTAATAAACCTGTTGTCTCGATTTCCTTCGTTGGATTTGGACCATTTATGCCTATTGTGCATACTATAGTAGGATGAACCCAAGCAGGAGAGGTGTAATTGTGAGTAATGTGATCGGCATACTCCTAGATCGTAAAACCTATCTCGGCATCCTTCGGAATCAAACTGGATATGAGCATATCGACTACTATAATCAAGCGGCAGTTGAACTTGGAATGACGCCTTTCTACATGTGCTTAAAGCATGTAAATACAAAGTCAGCGCTAGGCTTGAGTTTTGAGAATAAGAATTATACATTAAAACGTTTGCCGATCCCAAAGGTTATTCACAATCGAGCGATGACGCTTTCCCCAACGTCGCAAAAGAAATTAAAAGCCTTAGCCAAGATAAGCCAAGTTTTTAATGGTCAAAATAGACATGATAAGCTTCATATTCATCGATTGTTGCGTGCGAGTGCGAATAGCTCTGCATTTCTTCCTCATGCCATGAAGTATTCACGTGAAAATCTGATAAAAGCGATGAACCGAGAGGACTCTTTTTTTGTAAAGCCTACCAATAGCTCAGTGGGGAAAGGGATAATTAAGGTTAATGCGATGTCAGATGGGGTATGGCAAGTCTGGTGGAGTAATCAATTACCGAGACAGCTTGTCGAACAGCAAACGATTGATTTTATAGATAGGAAAGTCAATGACCAACGCTATTTGATTCAAGAAACGATTCCACTTTCGATGTATGAAGGACGCCCTTATGACTTAAGGGTATCGGTACAACGTGGTGATAAAGGACAATGGGGAGTTACGGGGATTGCCGGGAAGGTCGCTGCTGATGGCCGCCATGTCACGAATTTGGCAAAGGGCGGAGAGGCTGTTCGTTGTGAAAAGTTGTTCCTAAACAATGGCTTTGACCCTGTGGTAAAAAGAAAACAGGTAGAAGAAGCAGCGCTTCAAATCGCAGAAAGCTTGAGTTTGCAAATTCCATCGATCTCGGATGTGGGAATGGATATGGGGATTGATCATCAAGGTGCGATATGGCTAATCGAAGTGAATGGCCGAGATCAGCGATATCAATATAAACATTTGAATTTAAACAAGACTTTTTATCGTACTTATGAAACACCGATGCTTTATGCCAAATATCTATTGAGCAAATGAGTTTAATTAGACGCAAATCATATAGTAAACCTGCGTGGAAAAGGTGGAGTGAGGATGTGAGTGAGCGTGTTCTCGTCATTAAAATGAATTTATTACCATGGTATAACGAGCTTGACGATCGTTTGGAAGTGTATCATCCAACCTTTCCCGAAGCTGTTCGTCAACGGATCCAAACGTTTGGTGAATTTCGAATCATCTCGATTAATCGCCTTCAGA
The DNA here is from genome assembly GCF_964253335.1 of Paenibacillus sp. LjRoot56. Taxonomy (NCBI): domain Bacteria; kingdom Bacillati; phylum Bacillota; class Bacilli; order Caryophanales; family Paenibacillaceae; genus Paenibacillus; species Paenibacillus sp. LjRoot56. Next base: position 450,653 of record NZ_CAXURV020000004.1, on the reverse strand, counting down.
CTCGAATAAGGCGAATTCCAGAAAAAGCTTAGTGCCATTTATGCGTAGAAATTAGGTAAATGTGGCATAATTAGTATAGAAGCAATACCCGTAGAGGCAGGGAAATACCTGCTTCTTTTTGTGTACAGAAAATGAATTTGGCTTTTGTGTTGCTTCATACCCCTATAAACAAGTAAAATAGAAGTGAAGCATTATTCGTTCGATGTAGGCTTTTACCCACAAGCAAATACAGGGTGTACAGGAAAAGGGGACATTTAAAGGTGAACGTTCATTTAAATTTTACAAACAAGGGCAAAGTGGTAATCGAAAATTTCAATAATGAGGAGCTCATTGAAATTTTTAGTCGTTATATTAACACGTTAACGAAGAAGTACGCAGTTGATATTACGGTGCCTGCTGAAGCAAATCAGAATATCGTCCAAGATGGTTCATTTAAAGTTGTTCTTTCGAATGTACAATGTGATGTTGAGACATTTTTCAAAGAGCTCGGGAGAGATATTAAAGTACCTCTGAAGAAGAGAGCGGACGGTAAGCTTGAGAACGTGTTTAAAATTCAAGTGATTGATTAAGTTACGGGGGCTTGTATGCTTAGTTTAGACGAAAAGTTAGCAATAGCAACATCCTTCCCGGAACTTGCGCGTAAGGATGTTTCACTGGGACGAATTAATTTTCATTATCTAGAAAGTGATTATGAGAAGACGACAGTTCTTTATCATCTTCACCCGAATGGAAATGGATTCGTGTATGCCGAATACATCCCAGGTTGTACGGTGGATGCCAAAGGTTTAATTAACATTCGGGACTATAGTGAAGACGAGCTTCGTGAGATCATTGCGAAGTCGATTCAGTCTTTAACTCGCGGCGGTAGTCCTAAGATTTCGAAGGTCGAAGAAGTCCAAGCCCCTCAAGAAGAGATTTGGGTGGATGAAGATGGCAACACGCTGAGTGTAACTTTCGTGGAAGATTTATGGTATATCTACGCAGGAGAAAACCTCGATTGTGCCTTTGAAACGTATGAAGAAGTACAAGAGTATTTGGAAGAAGAAGGCTTCAATAAGAAGTAACAGTACATGAGAGCCCTCCTTGGAGGGCTTTTTTTTGTGATTTAGTGCGCAAGGCAGCGAATCCGCGGAATACCGCACGTTAGCGCACAAAAATTGTGCGCAAGGCAGCGAATCCGCGGTCCACCGCACGCTAGCGCACAAAAATTGTGCGCAAGGCAAGTGGTGCCGCGGGCTGCTGCACGCTAGCGCACAAAAATTGTGCGCAAGGCAGCGAATCCGCGGAATACCGCACGTTAGCGCACAAAAATTGTGCGCAAGGTCAGCGAAGCCGCGGGCCACCGCACGCTAGCGTACTTCAGGTTGCTTCGAAACTCGTACCCAGTATAAGCAACTTTTTTATGGTATAATACATGGAAAATCGTTCAAGTACTACGAATGTCAAAGGGGAAACATAACGTCATGAAATTTAGACCATGTATCGATCTACATAACGGAAAAGTGAAACAAATTGTCGGTGAAACCTTGGGAAGCGAAGGGCAAGCTGTTGTTGAGAATTTCGTGTCTTCGTATGACTCCACCTATTATGCGAATATGTTCAAAAGAGATCGTTTAACCGGCGGGCATGTAATCATGCTTGGCGAAGGAAACAAGGAAGAGGCAATAAAAGCACTTGCCGCGTATCCTAGGGGTCTACAAATTGGCGGCGGCATTCATGCGGAGAATGCTAGCTTTTACCTAGAGCAAGGGGCATCACATGTCATTGTAACGTCGTATATTTTCCGCGATGGACAGCTGAATATGGATAATCTAACACGGATCGTTGAAGCGATTGGTAAAGATAAATTAGTTATTGATCTTAGCTGCAAAGAAAAAGATGGCAAGTGGTATGTGGCAACGAATCAATGGAAACAGTTAAGTGATGTGGAATTGAATCAAGAGACGATACGGTTCTTTGAGCAGTATTGCGATGAATTCCTGATACATGCGGTTGATGTGGAAGGGAAGCAGAGTGGCATTCAACAAAGTCTCGTAAGTTCTTTGGCTAAGTGGGTTACAATTCCAACTACGTATGCAGGTGGTGCTAGATCGTTTGAGGATTTGGCGTTATTTAGACAGCTATCCCAAGGGAAATTGGATATTACGGTAGGCAGTGCCCTTGATATTTTCGGTGGAAAACTCTCGTATGATGAAGTTGTGGAGCAGTTAAGCAACCCATTGTAGCGTTAGTTTTTCGCAAAAAGGATGTGTGCGATGGCACTTTGGCACAAGCTGTATGTATGGGGAATTGGTATGATCCTCCTGTTAATAATGATTGGCGAGCTGGTCTGGCTGCCAGATCCTTTAAGATGGGGGACTCGCTTTTATTGGATAGATCTTATTGATGGGCTGATTTATGCAATTGCCATTGTTCCTTTGATCTGGATGGGTGCTGCACTCTTGCATCTTTCACAGTCGCAAACACGGAGGATGAAAGTATTTCGCGGCTTAATTGCCTTCGTATGTTTACTAAGTGTTTTTATTGTGGTTTCCATACCCAAAAAGCTGGAGTTCTCTGCTTCCGCAATGATTCTTAGTTTGTTACTTATCGCAACGGATATCGTCCTGCATGAAAGGAAGAAACGCAAGGTGCCACACCAGAGTATAATCGTTTTTGGTGTGACACTCAGCCTCTTGCTTGTAATGCTATGGCCAACCCAATATTTGGTGACATATCCAGGTATTACACTCAATATGAACCGATATGCGCAAGCCGAAGGCGGCTCCAAGCATGGCGATATTTCGGGTGTTCTTATTTTCGAACGTCCAGCATTTCCAATGGACTGGTTGTATGCGAAGCTTTTTAAAGATTACACCTTTGAAAAGATAGAAACGTTAGGAATGTCGCTCGGCGAATATAATCAGGAAGTTCGTACGATGAAGGAAGATGCGAATGCCGCGGGGAGTGCAATTGCTTTCCAGAAAGTGGGGATTGGCAAAGGCATTCTATCTGAAGGCGTTCGGATTACGGCCGTTTTGCAAAATACGAAAGCATCTGAGGTGCTGCAGCCAAGCGATGTCATAATAGCACTGAATGGTCAGCCGATTACCATGACTCAGGAACTTAGTGAGCGAATGCAGTTGATAAAACCAGGCGAATCGATTCGATTGACTGTGTTACGGAATAAAGTGAAAGTCGAGTTGACAGTAGCCACGCGTGCTAGTACAGATGATCCCGCTCGTGCATCCATCGGAATTATGATTGCGAATGAACTCCGCTATGATATCCCTGATCTTGTGACCTATCATAGCTATTTGTTGCACGAAGGTGGACCCTCCCATGGGGCGATGCTGGCTTTAACGTTAATTGATCAGCTAACACCTTGCGGTGTGACGTATGGTCATCATGTCGCAGGGACTGGGACGATTGAACCGGATGGCTCCGTTGGGCCTGTTGGCGGGCTTATTCAGAAAGCCTATACCGTGAGCCGTACGAATGCGGATGTGTTTTTCGTTCCTGTATCTAATGAAGCAGATGCGAGAAAAGGTGCTGGAGATCTTCGTATCGTCCCCGTGCGAACGCTAGACGAAATATTGAATTGGTTAAAAGCTAATCCCAAAGCTGGCGCACCCGCTTGTTCATCCTAATACGGTCGAGTTAGTCTCGAGCCGCTTCGTATAGCTTACTGGCTACCAGCTTGGGTTCATAATGCGCAGTCGTCATGTGATCACCATGGAGTTGTATGAATCGGAAAAGGCCGAGCCTGCTTGACATGTGAGGATGCCACCCATAGTTGGGGTTGCCAAATGGGATCACATTATCTTCCATGAGGTGTACGTAGCTTTTGGGAATTGGAAGGCTATAAAATTTCTTCAGGTCTAATTTCTCAAATAACGGACCTACCGGTTCGGGGAAAGCTTTTTTGTAGATCTGTTGTGCTTGGCTAAGACTGGCCAGATTGGTGAAGGCTTCTCTAAAAAAATCAAAAGGCAGTGTAATCGTATTGTTTTTGGAGCTTGCGGCTAGCTGCTTAAATTGTTCAACGACTTGAGGTGGCAACTCATCAGCAAGCATTTCGCCATCTTTGAGGACAAAAGCGTTGAGAAAAACGAGTCGCTTCAAGCGATCGGGGACTAGCTCCGCTACTTTTTGGATCACCGATCCTCCAAAACTATGGCCAACAAGGACGACGTTATGCAACTTATGTGAGATGATGAAATCCGCGACTGATTTGCTTATCATCCCATGGGTCACATTTTTATTGGGGTCAGCACCGTGTCCTGGAAATTCAGGGACGAAGACGGTATGGCCTTTTTTACTTAGCTCAGCCGCAACGCCTGCCCAGAAACTGGCATCTGCCCATGAACCATGGACAAGGACGAACGTAAGTGGCTGCTCTTTGGCACGATAAGAGGAATCTTCCTCTTGGCTCCAAGGGGTTGGCATATAGGGCCAGTTCGTAGGCATGGGATTGGATGAGTAAGGGAATGGCCATGAGGGGCCAGGATTCTGATAATGCTCGTTCAAATAAGTCATTGTGGTCTTCCTCTCGCGTAGTGATATATTACTATATGCCCAGATGACATTTGTGCGATTGGAAATTGAAGTAGAAGGGAATTGGAACTCAGAATGACGCAAATGGAGCATAAAATGTACCGATTCAGTGAAGCACCTATTTGGGAGTTGCAACGTGCCTATTACGAGGAACAGGGGATTACGGCTTGGCAGAGCGGAGAAGTGCCGCAATACATAACCAGCAATCGGGTAATGGCCATTTCTTATGCGGAAATGTTATTTGGTTTCTTGCAGGATCGAGCTAGAATGGGACAGCTGACAGCGAATGTAACGATCCTCGAACTTGGAGCAGGTTCAGGTCAATTTGCTTTCTATGTGCTGCAAGAGTTAACGAGGCTTACGCAAATGGCTAGCATACCACTGCCCCCGTTTCAATATGTGATGAGCGATTTTGCTGAGAAAAATATAGCGTTCTGGCGGCAGCATACTTGCTTAACACCATTTGTGGAGCAAGGCGTGTTGGACTTTGCGAAATTCGACGCGGTACAGGATAGAGAAATTTATTTACAGCATGCCGGTGAACACATTAGATCGGGTGATCTGGCGCAGCCATTAGTCATTTTGGCGAATTATTTTTTTGACAGCTTGCCACAGGAATTAATTTATGTCGAAGACAAACAGGTGTATGATTGCCGGATTTCATTGCAATTTCCAGAAGGTGCAGATAAGCTGAGTATTTCCCAGCAGTTGAAAGAGGTTGTAGGGAGCTATCATTATCAACGGGAACACATGTATGATGACAAGTCCTACCCTTATCGTGAGCTATTAGATGTGTATCGTCAGCATATTTCTGATTCACACATTCTTTTGCCTGAAGTAAGCTTGGCATGTTTACATCGATTGAAAGACTTATCTCAGGAAGGTTTCCTACTGCTCACTGCCGATAAAGGAGATCATCGCTTAGAAAGCTGGGAATATAACGAACCTCCGAAACTCATACATCATGGAAGCATCTCATTAACGGCTAATTATCATGCGATTAGCTATGTGTGCGAAGCGCAGGGAGCCCAAGTACTATTCACGAAGCATCCCTATACCTACTTAAACATCGGTTGTATGCTCAATCTTTCTGAACCTAACGAGTATGGTCTAACAAGATTAGCGTATGATAGGTTTGTGGAGCGATTTGGTCCTGATGATTTTTTTAATCTAAAGGAAGCATTCGACTCTCAATTGGAGCAGAAGACGATGCCTCAGCTCTTGGCCTTGTGGCGCTTGAGCGGCTACGATACTCAGTTTCTACTACCCTCTACGAAACGTCTGATTGACCTGATTCCTGATGGTAAGGACCATGAATGGATCTCACTTCAGCAAGGAATTGGTCACATGTGGGCACATTATTATCCAATGGATGGTAACACGGATGTTGCCCTCGCTTGTGGGATTCTCTTGTATCAAATGGACATGTATCAGGACGCAATCCCATACTTCGAACGTACACAGCCAAAGCTTGCGAATGATGCGACTGTCCTCTATGAGATGGCGGTGTGTTACTACGAGTTGGGACAAGATGATGCGGCTAAGCGGTATGTAGATCGTACGCTTTCGCAATCCCCAGAGCATGAGGAAGCGATTGCCTTACAGGAGTTATTAATTTCATTGCGTTAACAAAATGACATAAGCTGCAACAATCTATGTGCTCCTGACGTTAGGAAAGTATCCATAACCTATAAGGTGCTAAATACAAACCGAAAATGAGAGGAGCACTAGCATGAAAAAAATAGCAGCATTAAGTTTAACCATTCTGTTGGGCAGTAGTTTGACATTTGGTTCCGCATACGCGTTCTCAGACTTAGAAGAGGGACAAGCAACTGCAGTACTAGCGCTGAAAGATCGAGGAATTGTGAGTGGTTTTGATAACGAGCATTTTGTGCCGAGGGGTAAAATCAGCTATGCACAAAGCGTCCAAATGATCGTCAAAGGTCTGGACCTTAACTTGGATCATTTGCGATTCATTAAGCAACCCTTAGCATCTGATAGTTATTCGAATATCCCGAATGATGCTTGGTATGCGGATGCGTTCATTATTGCGCATTACCACAACCTGGACATACCAAAGGATGTGAATCCGAATGCCACGATCACACGCGAACAATTCGGGAATCTATTGGTTAAAGCACTTGAAACCAAGGGGCAATTTCCACTGGTGAAAATGTATATCCCAATCAAAGATGAAGATCAGCTTAACGTGGATTATCAAGGCACCATACAAAGATTATTGCTGTATAAAATTACGGCTCTGGATGGGAATGGCAAATTCAATCCCAAAAGTGAGCTGACCAGAGGAGAAGCCGCGACATGGCTGTACAATGCCATTCGTGTGCTAGAGGCGCATGTGCAGAAACCACCACAAGTAGAAGAAGTAACAGTATCGGTTGAAAAAGTGAACGATGATGTGAACAAAGTGACACTTTCCAGAGGTATCAAGCCGAATCCTGGCTATGGCATTAGCATCGATAGCATCCAGTTTGAGTCGGGTGGCCAAGCGATCGTGAAGTATTCGTTGATAGAGCCACAACCTGACATGATGTATGCACAAGTTATGACGGAAGCAAAGGCAGAGACTTATGTATCTTCGAAGTATACCGTGAAAGCCGAAGCTAGCGAACTGAAATAATAGGTTGAAATGCTGCTACCCGATGTGGGTGGCGGCATTTTTTTGTGCTTTTAACCCCCTGTATTCGAACTGTGCAAGCTCGTACTCTCTCACATAGGATATAGCATCCTTTAATAGACGGGTGGTGAGAGATATGAAAACAATCAACTATTACACGTTAGCATTAGGTTTATTAGGTGCGGCCAAATTGATTTTGGATGCATTTGGTATGAATATCATTACAGATGAGACAGCAAATGCCATTGCCAATGGTGTTGCTGCTTTGTTGTCTGTCATTGGTGTCTATACAAACCATCAAAAAGTGGAATAATGCTATGCACGTCTAAACCCATTGACACCGATATTTGCCTAGTTGAATATCGTATTGGACAGAAGTGATTTCCATAACGGAGGCGTCAAACGTGGGATACTATGTTCAAGTAGAAAATGGTGTGAAATTATTTATCGAAGATGTGAATCCTAAAGGGACGAAGACCATCCTGTTTATTCATGGGTGGCCTTTGTCACATACACAATTTGAGTATCAGTTTAATGTACTCCCAGGATTGGGGTATCGCTGTATTGGTATGGATTGGCGTGGATTCGGACAATCGGATAAACCGATGGATGGCTATACGTACGATCGCCTTGCAGATGACTTGTATGCTGTGATTCAGTCGTTAAAGCTGGAAGGTATTACACTTGCAGGACATTCAACAGGCGGCGCGATCGCGATCCGATATATGGCCAGATATCACGGCCATGGTGTAGCGAAGCTTGTTCTGATTGATGCGGCGGCACCAACGGGCTTTACGAACGAAACCGCAGCAAAGTTTTTGCATGAGAATGCCAATGATCGTCCCAAAATGCTGCAAAATGTAACGGACTCGTTCTTTTTTCAGTATATTACGGAGCGATTCTCGGATTGGTTTTTTCAAATGGGCCTACAAGCAGCCAGCTGGTCCACAGCAGCAGTCATTCGATTGCTGAGAGATGAGAACGTGGCATCTGATCTAAGTCGAATTGAAGCGCCTACCTTAATTGTTCACGGTATACATGACAAAGTGATTCCCTACCAACAAGCGGTCGAGATGAATAAACGAATTCCAAATTCGCAGCTTATCCCGTTTCATTACAGCGGGCATGGCGGATTCTGGGAGGAAAGAGATCGTTTTAATTATGTACTTACACAGTTTATTGGTTAATGCTGTGAGTGATCTTCAATGGAATATGAGGTATAGCTTCCCTAATGGGAGGCTTATTTTATTTCATGCTAAAGCTTTACGTGAGACACCTTTATAGACTATTAAAAGACTTGTCTCTTATGTGGAAGTTCATTATGATGATAGTGAAGGGATCTTGGGTAAAGCGGATCACAAATTATAGTACAAATTCATTTAAACTGTCTTGGAGGTTGTTCCATTTATGAATCAGTCTACATTTCGAATTGGTATCATTGGCATTGATTCCTCGCATGCACCTACATTTACACAATTGTTAAACGATAAGGATCATCCTTTTCATGTTGCTGGAGGTAAGGTCACCATTGCTTATCCTGGTGGTTCTCCGGATTTTGAGATGAGTTATTCCCGGATTGAAGGGTTTACTGCTCAACTTCGCGAACGAGGAGTGGAAATCGTTGACTCACCTGAAGAAGTAGCAGCGAATTGCGATGGCATTCTGATGACATCGGTGGATGGTCGTATTCATTTGGAACAGTTCCGCCGTGTAGCGTCCTATCGTCGGCCTATTTTTATTGATAAACCAATGACCGTTTCGTCAGTCGAAGCTAGTGAAATTTTCACGATCGCGCAAGAGAATAACATTCCTATTATGAGTTGCTCCTCGTTAAGATACGCAGAGGAATTGACGATAGCACTAGAAGCATCAGATACTAGTGCTAACGTAATCGGGATGGACTGTTACGGCCCTATGGCGTTACAACCAACACAGCCTGGGCTGTTTTGGTACGGTGTGCATACGGTTGAAATGCTTTTTAGAGTACTTGGTAAGGGCTGTCTCCACGTGACTGCCACTACAACTGAAGATCATGATCTGATAACTGGCGTATGGGACAATGGCGTTATTGGTACCATCCGTGGCAATCGAAAGGGCAACGGGCAATTTGGTGCGCTTCTACATCGAGAATCACATACGCAATTTGTCGATGTAAACAAACATCCGAAGCCTTATTATGCGAGTCTCTTGGAGAAAATTATGACGATGTTTGTGAGTGCAACTCCGGATATCGATGGGGAAGAGACAATACAAATCATTCGTTTTATGGAAGCAGCTAATGAGAGTCGAGAAACAGGACTTACAGTGAACTTATAGGTGTGAATGCGTAGGAGTCCAAGGAGAGGATTACAACGATGGAAAAAGCAGAATTAAAGGTAGCTGTCCTGGGAGCAGGGGCTATTGCTGGTCAACATTTTGATGCGATTCGTCGTACGGACGGGTTTGTAGCTTGTGCTGTTGCGGATATTCAACTGGAGAGAGCCCAAGCTATTGCTGAAACCTATGGGATTGCGGCCTACAGTGATTATCAAGAGCTGATTCGGCAAGAACGACCGGATGTTGTGGTCATTGCGTTGCCACATTTTCTACATAGAGAAACAGCTATTTTCGCAGCTGAGAATGGGTGTCATTTGATGCTGGAGAAGCCAATGGCCTTGAACGTTGCTGAATGTGATGACATTATGGAAGCAGCGAGCAAAGCGGATATTCGTATCTTAATTGGGCATACCCAGCATTATATGGCAGAGAATATTCATGCAAAGCGGATCATAGAAAGTGGCGAACTAGGTGAGATTGTCATGATCAACGATGTCAGGCATTTGAATTACTTCCAAGACACAAGGCCGCAGTGGTTTCTAGAAAAAGATAAATCAGGTGGCGGAATACTTGCCAATCTAGGTACGCACTCTATCGATAAGATTCAATGGTTGATGGACAGTTCTGTCCGTAAAGTGAGCGCCGCAGTGAGTCATCATGGCAAACGAGGAAATGTAGAGGGAAGCGGCATCATCTATATGGAGCTAGCTTCAGGTCTGCCTGCGTCAATTGCACAGTCCGGTTATCCAGGGGCTACTCGGAACGAAACAGAGATCATTGGCACATTAGGGATGCTGAAGCTGGTTACAGGCGTAAGTTTATGGATCAGTCGTGGAGGCGCTTATGAACAGGTCGATGTGCCATCGATGGATACGCCATTCGAGCTGCAGTATAAGGATCTATTGAGCGCAATTGAGGCGAAAAGTGAAACGAGTTGTCCACCCGAATATGCGCGAGGTGTCATAGCCGCGCTTGAGGCTGTATACAGATCTGCCGAGACAGGTGTGGAACAATTTCTATAGGGTGAATTGAGAAATAGCTGGGAAACTTCCAGCTATTTTTTGTCGTTTCGGCATAGAATGGGAAACAACTGGGAAACGGGAATGTAGCTGCTGGAACACGAGGGAAAATAGGCAGGGATTTGCTGCTGTGCATGGAATAGTAGAAGATGTTCCTGAAAGGAGAATTTACATGATAGAATGTCCTTGGTGTCATGAACAAGTACAGTTGGTTGAGGATATTTGTCCTGCATGCAGGCAAGAGGTGCTCACGTACCATTTGAATCCAGATGGCGAAGAAAGTGATGTGGAACAGCTAACCGAATATGAAGAGATCGATGTGCTGAGTCTTGAGGAGCGAATCTCTCACCAATACAAGTGCTGCAAATGTAAACATAAGGAGTGTCATATTAAAGAAATAGCGATGACGGGAACAGGTTTAAGTAAAATGTTCGATATTCAGCATCATCATTTCTTAGCTGTCTCATGTTTACATTGTGGATACGTAGAAATGTATGATCCGAATGTGTTGCAAAATAAGAAAGCGGGCTCATTAGGCACAATACTAGATATAATATTTGGAGGTTGAAAGTGAATGACGGTGATTGGACTCATCCGACACGGATTAACGGATTGGAATACGGAACGGCGCATACAGGGACAAACCGATGTTCCACTCAATGAGCTTGGTCGTAAACAGGCCGAATTATTATCTCAGCGAATGAAGGATGAACATTGGGATTACATCTATGCGAGTGATTTGGGTCGAGCCAGAGAAACAGCGGCATGTATTGGAAATGTGAAGCAAATGGAAGTGAACACAGACCAGCGGTTAAGAGAGATGTTTTGCGGAGAGATTGAAGGGACAACACTGGAGGAACGTGTGGCAAAATGGGGAGAAAACTGGTCCCAATTGGATCTAGGGGTCGAAACGCATCAACAAATTGCGGCTCGCGGTGTAAGTTTCATTCAGGAAGTAATCGAGAGACATCCGAATCAGAAGGTGTTAATCGTCAGTCACGGTGCCTTACTTAGTCTAACTCTCATGGACTTGATCCCACATGAAGACATTGAGGAGCATTTACATAACACGTCTGTGACGACAATTCGCCACACGGAGAACCGTTGGGAATGCTTACAATACAATTGTATTGCGCATTTAGATGGGTTTGAGTAAGTTTTCTATCTGAATAATACTTGACGATGAACAACCTTTCGGGAATTGGACAGTACTTCACAGGGTCGCAGTAATCGGAAAGGAGATTTGATATGTTAGTCTACCAAACGGATGCGTTAACGATTCGAGAACTTGAACACAGAGACAAGAACCTTTTAGTTTCCTGGCTGAATGACCCCTTGGTATTAATCTACTATGGAGGTCGCGATCTCCCACACGATGGGGATTTGGTGGATGAACATTTTTATAAAGATGAAGATTCAGTGGTCAGATGCCTTATTGAATATGAAAATCGGCCGATCGGTTATATACAATTTTATGAGATTGAGGAAGAAGAACGTCTCGAGTACGGCTATTCGAATACCAATGAAAAGATCTACGGAACAGACCAATTCATAGGTGAAACCTCCTATTGGGATAAGGGGATTGGGAAACTGCTAGTAAGGTCGATGCTGGATTATTTGATGAGTGTCCATAAGGTAGATCGCGTTGTCATGGATCCGCAGCAGTGGAACATTCGAGCGATTAGCTGCTATGAACGATGTGGATTTACAAAAGTGAAGGAACTGCCAGCGCATGAGATGCACGAGGGAGAGCTGCGAGATTGTTGGCTGGTGGAGTATTCAAGGATTACGAAGATTAGAGAAGAAGAAAGAAAATATCATGATGCCTGTTATGAAAACTATAGGTTATTTGAAGATGGTTCATGGTTGTCAAAACCAGTGAAAACGGTTATGGATACCTTATCCTATTTTGAGGAATATGACGATGTAACTGTTTTGGATTTAGGATGTGGTGTTGGGCGAAATAGTATCCCCATAGCAGAAGCATTGAAACACAGAAGCGGTAAAGTGGTATGCGTGGACATTATGGAATCCGCTTTAACTAAGTTACTGGTATACAGTGAGCAATTCGATGTTAATGGTCAAATCGAAACGCATCTCTCCGACATTGGAGATTATGAAATTGCGCCGGATACTTTTGATTATATTGTTGCTGTTTCTTCGCTTGAGCATGTTGACTCAGAGCAAACCTTCGAACGTGTTCTGAATAAAATTGCCCTGGGTACGAAAGTTAATGGGGTTCATTGTTTGATCGTGAATTCCAATATACAAGAGATTGATAAGTTAACTGGGGAGGAATTAGCACCTCTTATTGAACTTAATCTCACGACAGAACACTTACAAGTCATATTGAAGAAGCAATATGAGGGTTGGGAAAATTTATTAATGACATTAAAGAAGTTAACGTTCGACATAGAGCGCAATGGTAGACAGATCTTACTAAAGACAGATTGTCTTACTTATGTAGTAAGAAAAAAATCAAGAGAATCTTAGTAAGAACCTGGGAATTCATGTATGTGACAGCCCCCTGCGGTTACAATACAAAGGGGAAAGGAGCTTCAGTTAAATGGAGTTAGAAACCGTCTATCTAACATATAAACAGCTGTTATTCTCTGTTGCGTACCGCATGTTAGGCTCTGTATCCGATGCAGAAGATATGCTGCAAGACATGTTTATCACACTGCAGAGGACTGACACCGGGCATGTAACGAATTTGAAATCGTATTTAGTCAAAATGGTTACGAATCGATGCTTGAATTACTTGAAATCAGCTAGCAAGCAAAGGGAAACCTACATAGGCACATGGCTTCCTGAGCCTCAAGTGACGTCATCCCGCGAAGATCCGATGGGAAGTCTTGTTCAAGATGAAACGATTTCATATGCGTTTTTAGTTTTGCTGCAAGAGCTGTCCGCGGTAGAGCGTGCGGTCTTCGTGCTTAGAGAAGTGCTCGGATACGATTATGAAGAGGTTGCGGACATGCTTCAGAAAACGGAAGCGAATTGTCGCAAAATTTATAGCCGCGCCAAGAGTAAAATCAATGAGACTTCTGACGAAGAAGCTGAGCGCCCATTAGGTGATACAGAGCCTCTGGTCAAGAAGTTTCTTCACGCAGTGGGCACGGGGGATTTCCAAGATTTCGTGCAACTCCTTATGGAAGATGCTGTGATGGTATCAGATGGCGGCGGGAAGGCAAGTGCTGCCATTCATCCGATCTTCGGGAAAGAGCGTATCGGTGCGTTCTTCGAAGGTATTCAAACCAAAGGGGCACTGGAGGGAGACTGGTTGACTGTGACGTTCAATGGACAATCCGGGCTGATTCTTGTTAAGGATCAATCCCCATTGATGGTTATCCTGTTTGAACTTGCTGCGAGTCAGCAACAATCGAATCACCTCTATGTGATCCGCAATCCCGATAAATTAAACCAAATTTATTCTGAAATGTAAGGCCACAAGAATGTTCGAGCGTAACAAAGTTCGAGTCAGAGTCATGAAAAGGATAATCCCTATTCTTGGCTTTTTTGCTACTTGAAAAGTAGAGAAGGATGTTTTAGAATGAAGTTGTGCCCGAGCACGGAATGGTGAATCAGGCAAAGGCAAATCGTATAAAGCCATGGTGGTTTTATTTTTTTGGACAATTTTGTGCCCGAGCACGAAAATGAAATTCGAATCAATTCCAACCCGAAAGGAGGCGTTAATGTGGCCATTGTTGTTCAGAAAAGAGATTACAGTATTACCGGCCAGGAAAGCATTAGAGCGCAAGAACGAGGTTTAGCTAGTGCTGAGTGGTATGCTAGCCCCATTCCCCGCGCAAAAATGAAAGAATTAATGAAACGCAAGGATGGACCTGCGATTCGGGACACCATAATCTGGTTTGGTGCCTTGCTGATATTCGGCTATCTAGCGTATTTATCATGGGGGACGTGGTGGGCTGTACCGGCTTTTTTCATCTATGGCGTGATCTATGCATCTCCAGGCGACTCGCGATGGCATGAATGTGGGCATGGTACAGCTTTTAAAACGCCATGGATGAACGATGTGGTATATCAGATTGCCTCGTTCTTCGTATTGCGATCGGCTACTCCTTGGCGTTGGAGCCATGCACGGCATCATACCGATACCATTATTGTCGGCAGAGATCCAGAAATTTTGACGGAGAGACCACCGATTTGGAAAATCATCCTAATGCAGATCTTTCATTTATATGGCGGTCCAATCGAGATCAAGCGATTTGCTCTACACACGATAGGCCGATTGGAAAAACAGGAAAAGGATTATATTCCTGTATCCGAGTTTCCGAAAGTATTTCGCGAAGCACGTATCTACATGCTGATCATCCTTGCTGCCACGGCGGCATGTTTATACACGGGGAGCTTGCTTCCAGCCATGTTTATCGTATTGCCATCCTTCTATGGCAATCTGTTTGTACTGCTTTTTGGAATGACACAGCACCTTGGCCTTTATGAAGATGTACTGGATCACCGGTTGAATACGCGTACGATTTATATGAATCCGATCTTTCGATTTTTGTACTGGAACATGAACTATCATACCGAGCATCATATGTATCCCATGGTGCCGTACCATGCGTTGCCTAGACTGCATCAAGAGATGCTGGCTGACTGCCCTGCGCCACGCACGAGCTTATGGGCGGCATTGAAAGAGGTCATTTCAGCGCTGCGTTTACAAAAAAATGACCCTTCTTATGTGGTCGTAAAGCCGTTACCCGTAACTGCTCAACCGTATTATTTTGGCGGCATTGGCGAAGAGGATCAATCTAAATTAAGGAGACAACAAGTATGATGAACGAATGGATTGAGGTCTGTGCAGCTAATGAATTAGAAGATGAGGATGTCATTCGATTTGACCACGGAGAAGCAACGTTCGCTATATATCGGAACGCACAGGGGCAATTTTTTGCATCAGACGGGTATTGTACACATGAGAAAATTCATCTGTCCAAGGGACTTGTCATGGGAAATCTCATAGAATGTCCGAAGCATAACGGTCGATTCGATATCACAACAGGAGAGGCGAAGCGAGTTCCCGTGTGTATCAAGCTCAAAACCTATGCGACGAAGGTTGAAGCAGGCAAGGTGTTTATGCAATTGGCATAGCGGGAACGAGTAAACATAAGGTGCGATTGCCGCGGACTTGATATCGAGCTTCATTTCTATCATACTTGTTACGTGCCCGCGCACAATTCCTTGTGAATGGAGAACCCTATGAGCGTTACAATTAGAGAGATTGCCCAGCAAGCAGGTGTGTCAAGAGGTACCGTTGATCGTGTGCTGAATGGAAGATCAGGCGTAAAGCCTGAAATTAGGGAACGTATTCTTGCGATTGCAGATAAGCTTCAGTATGTACCCAATGTGGCTGCAAAGGCGCTTGCTTACAATAGAAAACCGATTCAAATAGGTATCGTAATGCCTCCGAAAGAAATTTCGTTCTTTGATGACATTCGTAAAGGGATTCATGCTGCAGAGGATGAGCTGAAAGGGCTGGGTATTTGCTTAGAGTATGTGTATATCAATAATCAACTGCCAGATGAGGGTGCGAGAGCCATCCAGACGCTGATTGCGAATGGCGCAAGCGGCATTCTATTCTCAGCTATTGATGATGAAGTTAACCGAGCAAGCATAGATAAAGCAACCGAACAAGGTATTCCAGTGGTTACCTTTAATTCTGACGTTGAGAACTCAAAGCGGAGCTGTTTTGTGGGTCAGGATCTGGGGAAAAGCGGGGAAATCGCTGCTGGTTTAATGACCCGTATGTTTACAGGCAAAGCTAAGGTGCTAGTCATTGTAGCCAATATGAAATTCCATGCGCACCGCATGCGAGTTCAGTATTTTAAAGAGAAATTAATCCAGAGTGAGATCGAGATTGTTGATGTCATTGAAGGCTATGATCGCTACGAAGATACATTTCGCAAGCTGAATGAGTCACTGAAGATGTATCCTGATTTGGATGGCATTTATATGGCAACAGGTCATGCAGGGGCATGTATCGATGCGGTGAAATTGGCAGGGAAAGGTGGTCACCTCCGCATCGTGTGCAATGATTTGATGCCTGAAGTTGAGCAAGGACTGCGAGAGGGTTTGATTGATTTTACCATTATGCAAAATCCGGTTCAGCAAGGATACCGCTCCCTGCGAATATTGTACGATCTCATATTCAATGGGAAGAAACCTGATCATGAATTTCAGTATACCGATACGAGTATTATGATTGCGGAGAGCCTCTAACTAGATCTGAAAGGGTGCTGTACAATGAATCGATATGCTGTGAACAAGGTACAGGAGTTGGGTTATACGTTGTTTGAACTTGTGGATACCCAAGGGAATGGAATAGCGATGATAACTCCTGACTTTGGCGCTAATTTACTTTCCTACACGTATAAGGAGATTCCAGTCATTGTCCCACCGAACAGTTTGCAGGACTTTATTGAACAGGCAAGCGCACATACCAAGTATGGGACGCCTATTTTATTTCCACCGAATCGCATCCTGAAAGGGACATTTACATTTGGAGGTAGGCATTACCGTCTCCCGCTCAATGAGCCACCTCATCATCATTTGCACGGTGAAATCTCACATAAGGCTTGGAACGTTGTAGATGCAGGTGCCTCTGACGAGAAGGGGGCGTATGTCAGTTGTCAATTTGACTTTGCTGAACATCCAGAGATTATCGCTTATTTTCCTCATCCCTTACTTTTTACGGTGACGCATCATATGTTTGAAGGTCGTTTGACGACCCAGCTTACAGTTGAAAATAAAGGTGGAGACATGGCCCCATTTGCGCTGGGGCTGCATCCGTATTTTGCCACACCATCCGCGGGGGATGGTTGTTACTTGACCGTTCCCGCTGCTGAAGAATGGCCAGTGTCCAATTTGGCTTTCGTGCAGGCGCTGCCCGCAGAAACTGCATTCTGCGAAAGCTTGTCGCAAGGCATTTCTCTGGCCGCCTATCCTGAGCTCGGTTGCTCGTTGTTGACTTTGAACGGGGATCGAACGTGCCGTTTTGAAATGAAGGAAGCCGGATATAGTATTGCCTATCAGATAGATCCGAAATTTCCTTTCGTAGTCTTATTTAAACCAGATTGGACAGATGCTTTCTCAGTAGAGCCTTACACGTATGTAACGGATGCGTTTAATCTTCCTTATCCGCCTGAGCTGACAGGGGCAAGGGGGATTGAACCACAAGAAGTGATTCATTTATCTACAGCAATCTGGCTGGAGAAGTTATAGTTTTGAATGTGGAGTGGTAAAAAAAAGGAACCGCCACAAAAGGTTTTTGACCTTTAGTGACGGCTTGTGGCTAACTCCCAGGCTGATTTTGAGCGCTGTAGTGATGAAAAACATCACTACAGAGCGAAAACCGAACTCCCAGGCTGATTTCGAGCGCTGTAGTGATGAAACATCACTACAGAGCGAAAATCGAACTCCCAGGCTGATTTCGAGCGCTGTAGTGATGAAAAACATCACTACAAAGCGAAAACCGAACTCCTAGGCTGATTTCGAGCGCTGTAGTGATGAAAAACATCACTACTACGTCAGATAATTGGAAGCCGCCTCTACAGAGGCGGCTTTTTGCCTTCGTTTTCGATCAAATGGTCATGATCGCCATCCTCCATGATATTCCGAGTTGAGTTACGGAATTCACGAAGCGTATCCCCAAATGCACGGCCCAGCTGCGGCAGTTTGGAAGGCCCGAAGACAATTAAAGCGATAGCCAGAATTAAGATTAAACCTGATACTCCAATATTGTTGAACATTGCAATCATCCTCTTTTCTTTTTCTCTTAATCTTCAACTAGGTTCAAATTCGCAACACGTTGCATAGCACGCCATTGCCAGCCGGCAACCAATACGCTGATTTCAAACAGAAGAATTAGCGGCACTGTGACCGATAAGTGTGAAATCATATCCGGCGGTGAGATGCATGAGCCGGTGATGGTCAGCGCGATATAGGCGTATTTCCTGGACATTTTCAGAATCTGAGGCGTTAAGAGACCTATTTTCGTCAAAAACAGGAGAACCACAGGCAGCTCAAACGCGATTGCCATCGGAATGACAATTTGAAACAAGAAAGCAAAATATCGATCAATCCCATACGTCTCCACGGCGCCTATCGATTGATTCATTCGGATCATAAAGCGCATCATCATCGGGAAAACGACCCAATAACTGAACGAAACTCCGATGATGAATAACGCAAAAGCGACTGGTATGTAAGGAAGCGCGTTCCTAGATTCGGTTTCAGTAAGCCCTGGTTTTACAAATACCCATGCTTGGTAAAGAACGACGGGCACTGTAAATAAAGCGGCGAACAGAAACGCACATTTCATATAAATCATCAGCCCATCCGTGAACGAAAACACATTCCACTTAATTTCACCGATCAATGGCTGTGATTTCAAGTACAGAAGGATATCCGACGAGAGGTACAAGCCCACACACAGTGTAACGATGAACCAGGCGAACACGATGAGCAATCGCTTGCGAACCTCTGTCAAATGTAAGATCCAATCTTCTTGCTCCATGTCATTCCTCCTTTATCATGAAACGTGTGGGCTGCCCGAGTTAAACGACACTTCCACCTTGTTTCAAATATTTTGCAATGCCGTCCACAGCGCGATAAGCCAAAGCACCCACCGTACCAGTTGGATTGTAGCCACTATTGTGAGCGAACGCCGATGCGCCTACGACGAACACATTTTCAGCATCCCACATTTGCAAATACGAGTTAACCGCAGAGGTGGAGGGGTCTGCTCCCATAATGACGCCGCCTGTATTGTGGGTCGATTGATACGGAACGATATTGTAGGCTGCTAACGTATCCGAAGACCCAATCGTCGAAGGGTTCATTTCTTTCATGATTTCTGCAGATTTTCCTGCCATGAATTTGATCATTTGCCGATCCTGCTCTTCAAAATCGAAGGTGATCCTTGGTAGCGGCAAGCCATACGCATCCTTATACGTTGGATCCAAATCCACATAATGATGTTTCCAAGGCATGCTGCTGCCCTGTGGGGAGACAGACAAAACACTGTTCGCATATTTCAGCGACTTCTGTTTAAAATCTTTCCCCCAGGCTGGTGTGCCTTTGGGCACAGAGTTATTTGCAATCGGACGTTGACCGGTTTGCGAGATCCGAATCCCAGCGCCATGGATGAAATTCAGATTCGTATGGTCAAAATTATCCCCATTGAAATCAGGAATTTCCATGCCGAGGGAACCTGCTCCCGCGTACAAGTTGAACTGCTTTTCATCGAAAAAGCCTGTCGCATTCCCGCCGTTCGTTTGGTAACAATAATTTTTACCGATAACACCTTTACCTGTGGCAGGATCGTAAGGTTTTCCCAATTTGGAAGTGAGCAGAAGCTTAATGTTGTTAAATACATAGCTGGCCATGATGACGACATCTGCCGGCTGCTCAAACTGCTCTCCCGTGACGGTGTTTACATACACAACGCCGCTTGCTTTTTTACCGTCATTCAGGACTTGAATCACATTGGAATATGAGCGCAACTCGAAATTGCCGGATTTCTGCGCAACAGGGAGTGCGGTCACAATTACATCTGCTTTTGCCCCGTACTCACAACCAAATCGTTCGCAATAACCGCAATATTGACAGGCTGCACGAGTAATGCCATCGGGGTTCGTATATTGCTCTGACAAATTAGCCGAAGGCATCATATAGGGATGGTACCCGAGTTTTTTGGTCGCATCTTCGAACAATTTCAAGATCGGTGTTTTCACCATCGGTTTGGTTGGGAACGGAGCGGAACGCTTACCTACAAGTGGATTCTGCTCAGCTTCACCCGAAATGCCAGCCAATTTCTCGAATTTATCGAAATAAGGCTCTAACGTATCATACGTGATGCCCCAATCCTGGATCGTCATGCCTTCAGGAATTTTCTGCTTCCCATAACGTTCGACAGTCTTGCTATAAATCTCGAAATCATAGGGGAGAAATCGCAAGGTTTGTCCATTCCAGTGAACACTTGCACCGCCGAGACCTTCCCCGAGCAAGAAGGAGCCGTACTCCCGCATCGGCACAGCGGCCATTTTCTCCGTATTGCGGAAAGTGACGGTTTCTTTGGACAAATCCTGCATGAGATCATAACGAGAAGCGTAACGAAGCTCATCATGCACCATATAGTAATCTGCTGTACTGCGCGGCTTGCCGCGCTCTAGGCCAACAACCTTAACACCTTGTTTCGTTAATTCTGCGGCGATAATTCCCCCGACCCATCCCATTCCAACAATGACAACGGGGACTTTCGGCATTTTAGTAGCCATCAACGTATTTCCTTTCTTCGTGAGATTTGTTCCTTAATGAACGAAATGATCGTGCAAGCTGCGAGGTTCCATGACAACGAATTGATCTTTATCAATCATGTTCGTATAGGTCATTTGGTTGCCTGGGTACTTACGCATTTTCCAGCCAGCCATATTCTTATTCCCGCCATATAAGGGATCGGAGTAGACACCTTCCATCACGAGTACGCGAAAAAGGTTGAAAAAGGTTTTACCTGTAATCCCATTTACGACGCTGATTTCACCTTTTTCCATGGAGGTCAGAATCGCATCTTGCTCTTCAGGTTTAATATCTACGAATCCTTTCGTATATTTGGTTTTGGCTGTTTCTTCAAGGCTATTTAACCCCATTGTTACGAGCTCATGGCGTTGAATGCTGAGGTAATCCCCCTGAGTGACTTCACCTTTCACGAATGGTCCCATCCGATAGGTGCGAGCATTCACCCCCCAAGGGCTCGCTAGCTGATGGTCAATATAAAAGGCAACGCCAAGCTCTGCAGCTCCTGGTCCGCTGTCATCTTTAGGGAATATTCGTTCAGCTGCGGCTTCGGCGATTTGCAGTTGGGATTGATTGAAGAACATCGGTGCTTGATTATAATCAGCTGTGACTTGTGGATTAGGACTTGTTGTAGGTGAAGGAGAGGTCTGGGATGTATCTTTCTTAAACCCTCCAGATACTGCGCTTCCAATGACGCCACCAACCACCACGCCACCAATGGCAGTTCCGGTGTACTTGAGAAAACGGCGACGTGAGTGATCAGGTGTATGATTATTCGTGTTTTTGTCAGCCAACTTGTCATACCTCCATGGAATTTTATGTACTTCTGGGTAGTTATGGATATGTTGATCTGTAAGCGTATTTCCTATGCATGATTTGCATGAAAATATGGAAACGTGGGTAATGTAGTGGTAGGTTTCCGATTTCTAACCATGTTAAGAACCTATGAATGTGAGGAGAAGCATACTCATGAACAGAAAGATCGTAGTCCTCACCCTCTTGCTTGCTGGAGCTTTATCGGCTTGCGGAAAAAGTGAAACGACACCTAGCCCAAGTGCAGGCACAACAACTGCGCCAACAGCATCGGCAAGTACAGGAACAACTACCAAAGCTGATGCACAGACGGTATTTAAAGCCAATTGTGTCAGCTGTCATGGCGCCAATCTGGAGGGTTTAGTCGGGCCGAATCTTCAGAAGGTTGGCGGAAAGCACTCGAAAGAACAACTCACCGCGATAATTTCGAACGGGAAGGGTGCAATGCCTGCTTTTAAAGGAAAGCTATCCGATGATGAGATCAGTTCGTTATCTACATGGCTTGCAGACAAGAAATAATCAGGAATGAACCCGCCCTTCTCTGATAAACGGATAGGCGGGATTTTTCTTTTTATTAATTAACGGACATTCATTTCGTTCTCGTAGAGGCATAGGATAATGAAGTAATTGGTAAAATACCGGAAAAAAGTGCTTCCTTTTCTCAATAAGCAACAGGGGAGATGAACCAGATGAAGGGCAAAGATCGGTGGAATGATCTCTTTGAGTTTGCGATGTATGTGCTGGCAGGAGGTTGCTTTGTCTACTTTCTTGTAAAAGGCAACGGGGCAAAAATGTTTCAAGCGGTGCTTATTGTGGCTGTACTTCTGCTCATCCGACTCGTAGTTAAATGGACGAGGTCGACCATGTTTACCTCGCTGCGTTTCTGTGTGCTGTTATTTATTTTTATCACGATGTTCCTTGCGAATGAATTCGGCTATTATGGTGTCATCCCTTATCTGGATAAAATTGAGCATCTCTTCTCCGGCGTGATCCTTTGCTTCATCGGTTTATTGATTTATACTAAAGCCTCTGCTCATCCAGAGGGAACGGAACCACCTTCATCACATGTCGCGGTGTGGCTGTGCTTGTTCTTTTCAATTGCCATGGCGGGAGTTTGGGAGATTTATGAGTTTGCGACGGACCATCTCTTCGGTCTAAATTCACAGAATGGTAGTCTACTTGATACGATGACGGATATCATATGTGGAACATCAGGGGCGATTTTAACGGCTTGTTATTTGGCTTTGAAGGCGAGGAAACGGGCTCTACCTTTGGTCGATATTAGATAGTTTTGGCAGTCACAGCCTTGTCATTTCTCCTCATTTGTGGCACTATTAGCACTATTGAATGGAGGAATTGACAGCATGGAAGAATTGCCTAATTGCCCAAAATGCCAATCTGCCTATACGTATGAAGATGGCAATTTACTGGTGTGCCCCGAATGTGCGCATGAGTGGTCGTCATCAGTTAGTGAAGAGGAGAACGGCGATGATCAGAAAGTGGTCAAAGACGCGAATGGTAATGTGCTAAAAGATGGTGATTCTGTGACGGTCATCAAAGATTTGAAAGTAAAAGGGACTTCATCCGTTATCAAAATTGGTACAAAAGTGAAAAACATTCGCTTAGTCGAAGGCGATCATGATATTGATTGTAAAATCGATGATTTCGGCGCAATGAAGTTAAAGTCGGAGTTTGTTAAGAAGATTTAAGAGGAGATCCGTGCGAAGCGCGGGTCTTTTTTCTTTGAATAGGGGATAGTTTAGCATCGCGTGACTCAGACTAAATGAAGAAGGAAAGATAAGCGTGGCCGACAGAGGAGGGGATCCGTTGCAACTATTTCATCTTAGTTATATTCTTTTGTTTAGCGTTGTGCTCGCGGCAGGAACGATCGGAGTCGCTTGGTTTGTATTCCATAAGCGAAAAAGGAAATCTCGTTAATGTTAAGATGTATACTTGCCCGTTGGAGCTATAGAAGCTCTAGCGGGCTATTTTTTTGATTGATTGCTCTATACGACGCATAAAAAGGGAATTGGAAGCTTTTCACGAATACATCCTATGAGGGGGGCTAACTGTGAAACTATACGAACGATCATTAAAATCTCAACTTGCTAGTGTTTGTATTTTTTTCTTCTTATCTTTGGTACAACTCATCATTAATATTGGAGACCATCGCCCTGTTGGATTTATTGTTATTTTCAGTTTTTGTCTGGGTCTTTTTCTCATTCTAGCTGTCATTATTAGTATAGATCTCATCCAAAAAGACGCGGAGAAAATAGTGGCTAAAGTAGAATTCATCGAAGAATACCGTATTCATATTCGAAAACCAAATGGAAAGTTAATGAAAGTGCGTGTAAAAGCAACAGAATATGAACAATTTCATATCAATCAATCAGTCGAATTGCTGGTTGCTAAACGGACTAGTGCCTTGCTCACAATCAACAGTTTGGATGATGAAATTAAGGATTGCCTTCAAGCGGACATTATTACAACGGAGGACGTATGAAGCGATTACGAAAGCTATTCAAAAGTAAGCTAGTATGGGTTTTGCTCATTCTCATTGTATTCATCTATATGAATAACACATCATTACTTGCCAAAGAACGGACTGGAAGTCCATTTCTAATGGCTCATCGTGGGCTCGCGCAAACGTTCCACACGGAGGACTTGAAGAACGATACGTGTACCGCTGAGCGAATCTTTGAGCCGGATCATCCGTATCTAGAGAACACGATTCCTTCCATGCAAGCCGCATTTGATGCCGGGGCCGATGAGGTTGAATTCGATATTCATATAACCAAAGATGACCAATTTGCCGTATTTCATGATTGGACGCTGGACTGTCGGACGAATGTCAAAGGGCAGTCAAAAGACTACACCATGGCTGAACTGAAAAAGGTGGATATAGGTTACGGGTACACGGCTGATAATGGGAAGTCGTACCCTTTTCGAGGAAAAGGCATTGGATTGATGCCCTCCTTCAATGAAGTGCTCACGCAGTTTGCGGACAAGATGCTCCTCATTCATATCAAAACCGACGATCGCAAGGAAGGCAACTTATTAGCAGATATGTTGGCTAAGCTTTCACCCGAACGGAGGAGCCAGTTAACCATATATGGTGGCGATTTACCTGTATCTATTGTGAAGGAAAAGCTGCCAGATATGAGAGTCATTTCTGTGGAGACGATGAAAAGCTGTCTACTCCCGTACCTTGCATATGGATGGACAGGTAGCATACCTACCTCCTGTGAGCATATTCAGATTCATATACCGGAAAAATTGGCTCCGCTCTTGTGGGGATGGCCGAACAAGTTTTTAAACCGAATGGATAAAGTGGATACCCGAGTGATCGTGGTTGGTGGGAACGGCACGGAGTTTTCAACCGGGTTTGACACACCAGTGGATTTGGAGCGGCTTCCAGCTTCCTACTCCGGTGGAATATGGACGAACCGGATTGACCGCATTGCACCGATTTATAAGTGAGACAAAGAGGGCACCTGCTAGTAGAATCATCTACTTGCGGGCAGCCCTTTTTCACTTTTCGTCTATTTTTACTTATAAAACGTGGATTGAAAAGGTGTTAGCGCTGCTATGACCGCATCACGAAAAACATCACTTCGTGTAATTCGACCATTTGTAAATAAACCATAAGCACCTTCTTTGTGATTACTCCCAATCGTGCTGCTCAGTTCATCTATGATGTGACGCAACTCAGTGCCACCTTGTAATAGTTTCTCGCCAATTTCATGGGGGATGGGGAAATAAAGCCCTTTGCCGACATAGAGTCGATTCCCGTCCCAAGCTGCACACACGGAGAAGAGATACCACTGCATCGTATGGATGCTGTCATACATAAGGCCACCTTCGAGTCCAAGTCCAAAGTCGGCTTCAGGTACTGCAGCAAGCACATTTTTGGCCCTTGTGATCGCACCAATAATGGTTTCATCTTCCGTCATTGGCTGGTCAGAAACACCAGAAGGGACAGCGTTACAAATCGGTTCTATCCCCGTAGCCGCCACTACAGCAGCTCGTTTTGCTTGATTGTTCGTACCTAAAGCGAGTCTAACCTTATTGTCAAACATATGTCATCACTCCTAACTCTTAATACGGATCAACGAAAACAATAAGTTCTAGTATATCATGTTTTTATTTCTAATAAGATTAGTGGCAAGTTGTGCTTTTTCTGCTCAGTACTAAATGTGTGCGAAGTTGGGTATATTTGTAAAAAACGCGTATTGATGAAGGGGACAATGGTGCTGCAAGCATGGGAAATATTCTACTCATTACTTTTTATATCCTGACCATCATCACTTTTTTCGTTATAAAGCGAAAGTTGCAACTGTTCGAAACAATCTTTTGCTGGTTAATTGTACTTTTACTGCACGGTGTCTACTTTATGATTATCACCTTGAATTATCAGTTATTGATTCCTTCGCCTCGGTTGCCGGATATCATCTTAAGAATCGTATATCAACAAGTGATTACGCCGATTATTGTGATATGGGCCATGGAGCAGTTTATAAAAATACGTGGATTATTGTACAAGACTTTGTCCATCTGTATGTTCTCAATCTTTCATATGGTATTAAAATTTTGCATGCAAAACTTAGGAATTGTTCGGTACTCTGAACAGTGGAGAGTATCTTGGTCATGTTTGGAAAGCATCTTGCTCCTTATTTGTACAGGAGTTGCGCTACTATTGTATCGTTTGGTTATGCGAAAGGAAGGAATTCCATTTGAGTCATCTTGATGTATTATTGCAACGCAATACGTTATTTACACTCGTGTGTCTCGTGTTAAGTTATGGTTTCATGTGGGTTTTGCCAAGTAACATGCCTAAATCCGTTAGTATTATCATGATGCTTTTCAGTCTGAATACGGCCAAAAGTTTGGATACGATCATTGCCGTACCACCGTTTGACCTCTATAACACGAATATTTATCCGAATTTCGATCTTGCAGATACCCTAACATGGTGTTTATATCCTGTATTTGGTTATTTTTTTGCTTATTATTACACGCGGTTTCGTATTCGTGGGTTGATGATTCCTGTCTATATTTTATGTTGTTCATTAATAGGAACAGCCTATGAATCTTTAAATGTTTATTTTGATGTTTTTCAGTATCGACACTGGAAATTAAGTTACTCTTTTTGCGTCTATCTCATCGTACAGACACTGTGTGTTCTTGTATTTATACAGCTGAAAAAGCATTGGATTGATCAAAAATATCAATCGACAAGGAGAATCAATCGAACTTGAGTTCTTTACAAGGCCATCACCCACGAAGACAGCAAGCGTTATTAAGTATGGACGGTTTAAGCAGCCTGCGCTGGCAGGATCCAAAGTTAATAGCGTGGTGGTCGGCATCCTTTCCAGGATTCGGTCATTTCCTGCTCCATCAATTTATACGCGGATTTCTTTTATCAGCATGGGAAGTGGCTATCAATTCACTTGCTAGAATCAATGAGGCGATCTATTACTCCTTCAGTGGGAAATTCGAATTGGCTGCACAAGTTATTGAGCCAAGATGGGCATTCGCCTATGCCATCGTTTACTTGTTCGCGATATGGGATAGTTATATCAAAGCGATCGATGCGAATAAGCAATACCATCTGGCAAAGCTTGAAGGAGCAAGAATTACTTCCAATTTAATTAAACCTTGGACGATTACGAATATAAGCTTCAAGAGACCTGGAGCAGCTTTGGTCTGTTCTTTTGTTTTCCCTGGACTCGGCCAGCTATACAATAACCGACTTATATTAGGATTCTATGGGGTATTCTGGTGGTTTATTTATCTGACCATGTCACGATCACATGAAGCCACCCTTTATCTCATACTGGGTAAGTTATCCAAATCGACCGCACTGCTAGATCCACATTGGCTATTATTTATGCCGTCAGTCTTCGGGGGCGCTATGTATGACGCATTTATGACAGCGCAAGATCATAATCGACTTTTTCTTCTGGAGCAGAAGCAATACTTAGCAGAAAAGTATCCACATTTTCCATTACGTTTGTTTGAGAAGGAGGATGACCCGCATGCTGATCATTAGTACTTTTGAGCACTCGATTGAAGTGGAGGAAGCACTAGCTGTACTTGAACAGATGGGTCTACCTCGTAATGAAATCATGACCGTCATGATGGATAACTATATGGACATACCCGATCATAATTACAATTCAAATCCGAATAAGAAAACGCTGGCCTTTGAGGTTGGCATGGCAACATCTACGGCATTCTCTGTCATAGGGATTAGTTTCGGCTTCATTCTGTATTTGGGGCCTATTATTTGGGGAGTTATTTGCGCCATTTGCGGATTTAATATTGGGTATTGGCTCACACGCATCATACAAACTAAGCTACTTAAACATGTTATACGGAAAAAAGAGCGATTACCTGAGCTGGTAGTCATTATTCAATGCCATGAGGAACGATTAAAAGAGGTACAGCATGTGTTGTGGGAATATCAAGCGCTATCCGTAGGCAAATTTTAAAATAGAACATATACAAGCTTGAGTATTCAAGCTTATTTTTGCTGAATTGCACAAATCTGAAAGAGGCTAATGGATGGATATCCACTAGCCTCTTTCTTTTTACTAACACGTGTAGTTTATTTCATTTTAGCTAAGTCATAATCAAACCATGTTCGCATCTCACCAGTAGTTAGATTCTCAATTGTGTTGTTACGATGTTTAATGAAAATGTTTCTATTTTTATCCAAATAATAATCTCCAAAAACATAGTCGGATAAACGTTTTGTTTCTAATTTCGTATTCAGTGTGTACAGCCCAGCCGTGTCTTGCACAGCATAATCCTTATTCGAAATGCCATTAAGTACGATATAGAGGCTTCCATTGGTAGAGGCAGGATTGGATAATGAAAGGTTTGTAATACCTAATGCATGGACATCCAATTCATGAAGCCGTTCATTTACCATGTGAAGAGTTCCTTCTTGGTCTAGCAAGCCAACGCGGGCACTACCCGAAATAAAGCCATTTCGACTAGGTAATTTAGCAGAAGCAATCCACACAGTACCGTCTGGGTTCGGGATGACGCGGTCAAGCTTTTGATTGAAGTCTTCGAGTCGTATCACGTTCCCATTTTGAATAAGAAATGTATACGTCGTACCATAATTGGGACCAATGGCGGCAATCGGCAAGGTCAAATTAATGGATAAGATTACTCGTTGATCGCCAGCAGGAAAAGCGGTGTACGTATGGACAGGTGCTCCCCAGGCTGCCGATTCCCATACATCGGAGTCTGTGAGTGTGTGTACTTTTACATTACCATAGTACAAATCGCGATCTTTACGCACTAACTCTACCGGTTTACCAGCAAATGGATGTGGAGATGTAGAAAGGCTTTTGACGAATTGATCTTGTTCTTCATTGTTTTTCCATTCGATTTGATAATTGCTTTTATCCATCTTAAGCATGGATTTTGTACGGTCCGCGGAAAGCAGGGAGTAGAAATATAGCGAACGATCATCGTCACCTATAATGGAATAGATGGCATTTTGCCCGCCAACAAGCGATAGCCCTTCATCATCACTCCATTGGATGTCTATCTGAAGAAGATCATGGACAAATCGCCAAGTCAAAGGCATATAAGTCACATCCTGATACGTTAGAAAAGGGTACGGCTCTGTTTTATTATTGATTTCTACTTGATTTATCGTGATGGGTACATCGGAAACTTGGACTAAATAACTGTTTGCATGACTTTTGGTTGTTAGATCCTGTTCAAGTGGGGTTTGACGAATTGACGGTGGAAAGTTCCGATTTGACCAAATCTGCAATCCATCGGATTCACTCCAGTTGTACTCAATGCCGAGTGTTTGGAAATTGTTCCACGTCATGGGTAGGTAAGTAATGTCTTTATATACCAGAAACGGGTATTGGCTATGGGCAATGTCCATGTCTTGACCATTGATTTGAATTGGAAAATAGGGTAGAGATGCCTTCACAGATACGCTTGCTGAAGCTTGCATTGGAAGTAACGGTAACAACCCGCACATCAATCCGAGTATGACAATCGAGCATTTTATGGCAATTTTCTTCAAACCTATCACCCTTTTCTAAGTTAGTATTGCTACTAATTAGACGCAGGATGCTGGGAAAAGTTGTATGAATGGAGGAGGGAATATCCAGATCGTGTTGCTGATGGTAAATTTTGAGTCATGATCTCATTGATTTCCCATGTTACAATCGTTGAGATCCAAGCTGGATCCAAAACTTAGAAGGCCGAAGCTTTTTTGAAGCACGGGGGAACCAATCTTTGGGGTGAAGTCGCGGTATGCGCGGCCGGGTGATTACTCTTTGATCCGAATCCGACAGCTAACCTCGCAGGCCACAAAAAGGAGAGGTTTATAGTGAAACGTTACAAGAAGCTTATTGTTACAGGAGCATTAGGTTTGACTGTCTTGATGGGGGCGAACGCAGCATTTGCTGCAACAGGAACACACACGGTAGTAGGCAACGATACCATGTGGCTAATCTCTAAGAAATATGGCGTCAGCCTTACATCGCTGATTAATGCCAATCCACAGGTAGCCAATCCGAACGTGATTTGGTCGGGCATGAAGCTCAACATTCCTGGAAGCACAGGTACAACTGTTGTGACGAAACCACAGGTTACGCCAGCACCTACAGTTACACCGACACCAACGCAATCCACTTTTGCTAGTCAAGTGGTTACCTTAGTAAACCAGGAGAGAACGAAGGCTGGATTGAAGCCTTTGACCAGCAATAGCGCACTTACCGCGATGGCGCTGGATAAAGCGAAAGATATGTACAATAACGGATATTTCGATCATACATCGCCGACTTACGGGTCACCTTTTGATATGATGAGCTCCTACGGCATTCATTATTCCTACGCGGGTGAAAATATCGCTAAGGGTCAGCAATCCCCTGCAGCCGTCATGACAGCATGGATGAACAGTACCGGTCACCGTCAAAACATTCTAAGTCCGAACTTCACACAAATAGGTGTTTCTTATTATAATGGTGAGTGGGTTCAGGAATTTATAAGTAATTAAAAGGTAAATGTGAATCGTGGCAGTCTCCCTTGGGAGGCTGTTTTTTTTGCATGATGTCGAAGGAGATAGGTCGTGTGTGTCGAATTGGAAATCAATTAAACGATTGGAGTGTTAAGTAAGATTAGAGAAAACGAGGAACTCAGTGACTTGGTAAAGACAAAGGAGTAGTGTCGTAGTGACTAGAATAAAAAAAATGACATTTTGGATAGTTACTGTTTTCTTTTATATCTGTTTGTTTTTACTTTATTGGATTTTCCTCACTGCGGATACGGCTTTATATGTAGGTAAATTAGTTAGTCAGATGGGCATAGAGTCAACCCAATCATTCGTTATTTTCTATTTCATTGTCGGAACAATACTTACTATCGCATTCTGTTTTTTAAATGTTTGGGCATATCGCAAGAAACGAGTGTTTTTCTGGTTATTGTTTATTTTACACGCTTATTATTTATATAAATTATATAGTATCGTCGCAGATCCGAACCCAATTAGAATCATTTAAAAAACTTGAAATTAAGTTCCCAAGAGGTGCCCATCATGATTAAAATACTAACTGAAATTGAAATTGAAGCATCCATTGATGTTTGCTTTGATATGGCAACGAATATTGATATCCATACGCAGACTGTGTGGCCACACACCAAGGAACGAGCGATAGCTGGAACAACAACTGGCATGATTCGTGAAGGGGATACGGTTACTTTTGAGGCAAGACATTTTTTAATTAGGCAAAAGCATACGTCACTCATATCGAATTATGTGCGACCTTATCGTTTTGTTGATGAAATGTTGCAGGGTACTTTCAAAAGTATGAGGCACGAACACGAATTCATTGATTTAGGTGATAGAACCTTGATGAAAGATACGTTAAGTTTTGAGGCTCCGCTGGGGTGGGTCGGATGGATCGTTGAGCGGGTTGTATTGAGAAGATACATGATGCGATTTTTGAACTATCGGAATGAGCAGTTGAAGATGTTAGCTGAGAAATATGTAAAGGAGCAATAGAAGGAGGTAGGAGGAAGAAGCAACAAAAGGGGAAACAAAAGGTGCGAAAAACGGAGGAAAGCCAAATGAGATTCTACATTGCATCCAGTTTCAATAACATCGATAATGTTCGAAATGTCGCTCAGCAGTTGATGGCTATCGGATATATCCAAACATACGATTGGACGACGCATACAGGTATCGATTCACTTCAAGAGCTCGCGGAGATCGGTGCGAGAGAGAAAGAAGCTGTGTTGCATGCTGAGATATTCATTATCATGCTGCCTGCTGGGAAGGGAAGCCATGTCGAGTTAGGACTTGCATTAGGAGCTGGGAAGACTATTTGTATGTATTCTGCTAACGATGAGATGAACGATATTGACAAAACGAGTACGTTTTATCAACTGCCAGAGGTACATAAAATCATCGGAACACTTGACGATTTAGTTTCAACGATAAATAAAAGTTGCGATCGAACAAACATGGGGATACCTAATTTGAGTAGTTAGGGAACGTAGGTACACTATTTCTAAGTAAAATGCTAGTTTTGGCAGCTAACGGAACGTGAGTGCGCTATTTCTTCGTTTTCGTGGTTTTATGGTGGTATTCGAGTAAATAGCGTACTGACGTTCCCTTTGGATGCCATTATAGCTCGTTTTGCTGCAAATAGCGTCTCCTGGTTCCGTTACGATTAGAATGCTAGATTTAAATTGATTGAGAGGTTCAACCAAGTGATCAACAAAAGATTAAAACGAGTCATTCTTAGTTTTGCTATCTTCCTTATTGCTGTGATTGCGATTAAGCTAATTGTAGCATTCGGCGGAGACATGGTGGTAACTAGCCATAATGTATCGACTTTTACTAGTAAATCAAATGTGAATGGTAACGTTAAACTGACTATCGGGTCTTTGAAAGGTACGTATGCGGTTGAGAATTTTACGATTAAAACCGCTGAAAAAGTTAGTATCCCTTATGAATCAACGGTCGGATCCGGGACTGTTACCCTCCAAGTAGTGAATAAGAATCTGGTGCAATGGGAGAAGATTATCTCGCCAGCCAATAGTGGACTCATCGAGTTTGATGGAGAGAAGGGGAGCTACTCAGTTCAACTAGTGACAGAAGAAGCAAAGAAAATAAGTGTAAAGCTAAATTTAAATAAATAAATCAAAAAAAACGGAAGCCCATGACGCATCTTTCCATCATAAGCTTCCGTTTTTTCAATGAAACATCGCTTCAAATCGCTTCTTAAACGTCTGAAACATCCACAAATTTACTTCCCACAAGTCTGAAACAGGTTGCTGTGTAAAAGGCAACACCGGCATATACGGCGGCGGTCCGAATTCCGGCGTGAAGGTCATCGTATCCGCTCCGGTTTCGAATCGGTGCTGACAGATCGTCAGCCATAAGCCGAGGAAGGTTTCCACATGCGCGGCAAATTCTGGTGCCCGCGGGTCCGACACCTGCGGACCTTCCGGGTAGCCGACGCGCCCGTGAATGTGGATGGCGCGCGCTAAGCTCAGCTGAACGTCCGCATCCTCCGGACTCGGCATGCTTTCGCAGGCTGCGCACCAATGGCTGAAATCAGCGCCGACTGTAAGCTCCGGCAGCTGCTTCAACACGGCCGCCGTTTGCCACGGCGTGAAAAAAGCTCTCCCGCGATGCGTCTCATGCGCGGTCGGTATCCCGATCTCTTGCTCTACACGCAGCGCCGCTTCGAAGAACCGCAGCTGCTCATCGGCAGTCATCCGATCGGCTGCGCTGTGCGAATTGATCAGATCAGGACGCAGCTCAGCTGCGCGAAGCACCTGCTCACGGAAAGATTGAATGTGATTCGGACCCCGTGTCACCACTTGTGCTATGAACGACAAGTTCATGTCGTCCAAATCTTGTCGAAACTGACAATCATCCTTAGCGTCGGAAGGCGGCGTGTACTCGACTCCGTAATAACCGGCCTCTGCGATTTGCTGTAATTTCCCTTCCCACAACCCGTTCCATTCCCACAGGGATTTATAACCTCGTAATTTCATCGACCTTGCTCCTTATCCATAGTCCAAAGACATATCTACGAGTATAGGACAGGATAAGATAGTAAGACTTATGGTATTTTCAGAAATACCCAACGTATTTTCACCAAGAAAGATGTCTATAAGCGGTAGGGGATAAATTCGTCCATCGTTTGAATTGTTTGCTGAATTGCGACAAATCCTTGTATCCCAGTTGTTCGGCGATATACTCGATAGAATGCGAGGGGTCCATAAGCATGAGCTTGGCTTGACGCAGCTTAACTGTGCTTAAATAATGACGTGGCGAGACGCCATAAGCTTTGTGAAAAACCCGATTACAATGTGCGGGGCTATAGCCGAGCTGCTTGGCAATGTGCGTTATTCGGAACGGTTCCTGCCCTTTTAGTAGCGTAGATGCTTGATGCTCAATTAATGCGGCTAGCTTCGCAGCTAAGCCCGAATCGCCTGTTTGCTGATTAGAAACGACAGCCTCATCGAGTAACACCTCGCTTAACGCGGTGAAAATACGAAATGAAGCATGCATCGTTTGCAGCTTTAGACTCAGCCCACTAGCGGTGTTTTCTCTGGCTATTTGGGCGAGATCCATAAGTATGGGGCGGAGTAAACTCTCCATTTTGCTCCCAGTCGGGTGGACGATTTGCCCAATTTGGCTTAATTGCTGACGAAACCAAGGATCAGTTACCTCTAAATGTACACACACGTACTCCATCATATTGCCATCGACTGCACCCAAGCTTGCATGCACTTCATTCGGAAGTATCCAAACCAAATCGCCGTGCTGTTGTACAAAATGCTTGTCGCCAACACGCATGCGTTGAGAGCCTTCTACGACAAGATTCAGCTCAAACATCGGATGTTGATGCTCAGGGAATGACCACTGCGCGTTAACCTTGCGAA
Source organism: Paenibacillus sp. LjRoot56 (assembly GCF_964253335.1). Classification (NCBI taxonomy): domain Bacteria; kingdom Bacillati; phylum Bacillota; class Bacilli; order Caryophanales; family Paenibacillaceae; genus Paenibacillus; species Paenibacillus sp. LjRoot56. The sequence goes on along the minus strand of NZ_CAXURV020000004.1, from coordinate 416,072 downwards.
GATGCGCGGCAAAAATTCGGAAAGATGCCTGCACATCAGGCAGCATGCCGCCATGAACGACATTATCGAGACCAGCGGGTAAGGATTCTTGTTTAAAGACTTTCATCTATATTGACTCCTTTGGAAAAGGTTTTTAAGTACGGGATACGATAACTATCTCACTTAAATAGGATGGAATCAAATGTTTCTTTTGTCCAAATGAAGGATTGTATTGCCCATGGGTTAAGGATTTCGATCATTGTATAATAAGGGCAAATGACTGAGAGGAGCATCATCCTGATATGAAGAATCAATTTTTCAACGCACACCATTCGCCAATCGGCGCATTTGCAAGCTTTACTCTTGGATTTCCAGGCAAAAGCGGAGGCTTCGATCTCGAACAAGCACGTCCGCCAAAGCAAAATATATATATTGGGCTCGAAACGATCCAAGGCGGCACTTATGACGCACTGCCTTTCTTCGAGTATGTAAGTGAGGACGAAAGTCTTCGATATGATATCGAGAATCCGGATCCAAAACCGAAAAAGAAGAAAACCGTTTTCCCTTTTGCACAGGAAGAGATTCAACGAGACTTCAAAGTCAGCACAGATACGTGGAAAGCTGGCGATTTGGAATTCAGTCTTATTTCTCCTACGCAGTCTGTACCAGATCCGACAACAGCAAGTGATGAGGAGTTACGTTTAGCGCTTGTCCCAGCTGTTCTTGCTAAGATTACTGTGGATAATACCAAAGGTACGGCATCTAGACGAGTATTCTTCGGGTATCAAGGAACAGATCCATACAGCGCAATGCGCAGGTTGGATGATACGATGGAAGGCGCCGCGGGAATAGGTCAAGGCCGAATTACGGCGATTGTTTCCAAAGATCCTGAAGTACGTTCAGGTCTCTACTTTAGTATCGAAGATATTTTGAAAATGAAAATTGTTGAAAACTTGACCTTCGGTCTCGGTACTGTTGGCGCTTTATTCGCTGATACGCCTGCTGGTGAGAAACGTACCTATGAATTCGCAATTTGTTTCCATCGCGGAGGCATTGTTACTGCGGGTCGTGACGCCTCCTACACCTACACACGTTTATTTCAAAATATTGAAGCCGTTGCTGATTACGCATTAGGTAATTTCGATAAGCTAACAGCATTAGCCCAAAGCGCAGACGCTAACATCGAAAATTCACGTTTGTCAGCTGATCAGAAGTTTATGCTTGCCCATGCAATCCGCAGCTATAACGGAAATACACAGCTTCTGGATATGGATGATGAGCCATTCTGGATCGTTAATGAAGGCGAATATCGGATGATGAACACGTTCGATTTGACAGTTGATCAGTTATTTTATGAGCTGGCTGTGAATCCATGGACGGTTCGCAATGAGCTGGATATGTTCGTGAAACGGTATAGTTATGAAGACATGGTTAGTTTCCCAGGTGATCCGACGGAATACCCGGGTGGCATCTCGTTTACGCATGATATGGGCGTAGCGAATACACTTTCTCGCCCAGGGTACTCCGCTTATGAGCTATATGGTTTGGATGACTGTTTTTCCCATATGACACATGAGCAGTTGGTGAATTGGACACTATGTGGAGCTACTTATGTGGCTCATACCGATGATCAAACATGGCTGCAAGCAAATCTCACAATTTTCGAAAAATGTTTAACGAGTATGCTCCATCGCGATCATCCGAATCCAGAATTGCGCAATGGCATTATGTCTTTGGACAGCACGCGTACTATGGGTGGAGCAGAAATCACGACGTATGACAGTTTAGATGTCTCGCTGGGACAATCGCGTAACAATATTTATATGGCAGGCAAATGTTGGGCAGCTTACGTGGCGATGGAAACTATTTTTGCTCAAAATGGTAGAGAAGATCTAGCTCTGATCGCAAGTGAGCAGGCTCTAAAATGTGCACAAACAGTAACGTCATTCGTTACTGAAGAAGGTTATATACCAGCTGTAGTCGGTGAAGGCAATGATTCCAAAATCATTCCAGCGATCGAAGGCTTAGTTTTTCCTTACTTCACAGGCAATAAGTCTGCATTAGATGTGAATGGTCGTTACGGCTTTTATATCGAAGCTTTGAAAAAGCATCTGGACGTTGTACTTGTTGAAGGTACCTGCCTATTCACGGATGGTGGTTGGAAGCTTTCCTCGACGAGTAATAACTCCTGGTTAAGCAAAATCTACTTGTGCCAATTCGTCGCACGTGAAATCTTGGATCTAGCTTGGGAGGAAACGGGAGCAGCAGCGGATGCGGCCCATGTTGCTTGGTTGACGCACCCAACCTTGTCTATTTGGAGCTGGAGTGATCAAATCATTTCCGGTGAGATTACAGGTAGCAAGTACTACCCGCGCGGTGTTACAAGCATTTTATGGCTGCAAGAAACGAAATAATGACATACGAGCAACTGAAGCTACTCGCTTTGGTTGCTTTTTTGTTGGTACTATTTGTAAAATAGAAGGGGTGAGCTTCGTTCGATTGGAGGTAAGTGAACATATGAAAAAAGAATTCTCAGCAGGCGGAGTCGTTTACCGACAAATTGGCGATGAAATTCAAATATTACTAATCGAGGATCGCTATCGGAAACTGGCTTTTGCGAAAGGTCGCATGGAGGCTGGGGAGACGATAGAGCAAGCGGCGCTTCGAGAAATAAAAGAGGAAACCAATATTGATGGCAAGATCATACAGCCGCTTATCATCAATTATTATCAGTTCGAGCACACCGAGCATGGACAAGTGGAGAAGGAAACTCATTATTATTTAGTCGAAGCGCTTAGTGGTGAACTCAAAGCGCAAACGGAGGAAATTCGGGGAGTCAAGTGGCATGATGCGACGGATGCCTGGGCAGAACACAATCTGAATGGTTATGAGAATAATCGTGGGATTTTGAAAATGGCACTTGAAATCTTGGGATTCCTAGGTGAAGAGGATGAGATGAAGGTATAATGAAAGCGTATAGATTTGGTTATGTGTTGGTTTGATTGAACAACTAGGGGGCGAAACTTTTGAATAGTAAAAACGAATTACAACAGCTGCATTTTGAAGATCAACTTGCTTTTGAACAGTGGCTTGCGATAAATCATAACACTTCTCCTGGCATCCGTTTGCAAATCGCAAAGAAAGGTGCTCGTATCAAGACGGTTTCTTACGATCAGGCTCTCGAGAGCGCGTTGTGTTATGGGTGGATTGATAGCCAGAAAGAAAAAGCGGACGAGCAAATGTGGCTTCAACGTTTTACGCCTCGGGGTGTTAGAAGCATCTGGTCCAAAGTAAATAAAGATAAAGCAGAGACTCTGATTGCTAATGGGCGAATGAAACCTTCCGGCATGAAGGCGATTGAGGCTGCTAAGAAGAATGGGCAGTGGGAGAAAGCATATGAACCGCAGAGTCATGCCACGATCCCAGAGGATTTTGCTTTACAATTGGAGAGGAATAGCGAGGCGAAGGCCTTCTATGATACGCTGGATCGGCAAAATAAATATGCCATCACGTTCCGAATTCATACTGCCAAGAAGCAAGAAACGCGTGTGAAGCGGATTCAGGAGTTTATTTTGATGCTTGAAAATGGGGAGAAGATTTATCCTTAGATATTAATAATCGGAGAGGAAAACGAACATCATGACGAAAAAGCTATACTACGCTTCTGCCTATCAGCAGGAATGGCAAACTACGATCAGCCAGAAGATCGAAAGAGAAGACGGTCTCTATGTCCTCCTGGAGGAGACAGCGTTTTATCCGCATGGAGGTGGACAGCCTTGTGATGCCGGTGAAATTAACGGTATTGCTGTCTTGGATGTTCTTCTGGAGGAGGATGAGGTCCTACATAAGCTTGCGAGGATGCCAGATGGAACTAGCGCGTCTTGCCAAATAAACTGGCAAATTCGATTCGATCATATGCAGCAACATAGTGGTCAGCATTTACTTTCCGCCGTATGCCGAGATCTGTTTGAGGCTAACACAGTGAGTTTTCATTTGGGTACGGATTATTGCACGATCGATGTAGAGACGCTGGATCTTGAACCTAGTAAGTTAGCAGCGATTGAGATCGAGGTGAATCGTAAGATTTACGAGAATCGCTTAATTAGCAGCTATTTCGTATCGCCAGAGGAGTTAGCGCAACTGCCGCTTGTCAAACAACCTAAAGTGACGAAGGACATTCGGATTGTTGAAATCAAAGGCGTGGAGTATAACGCTTGCGGAGGTACACATGTTTCGTCAACGGGCGAAATCGGGATCATTAAGCTTTTGAAAACAGAGAAACAAAAGGGAAACACCCGCATTTATTTCCTCTGTGGTTTTCGTGCGTTGGCTGAGTTTAACGAGAATGTAAAAATTCTTGGGGCTTTGTCTGGCAAATTTAATACGGGCAAAGATGAAATCATGGATCGCATTGAGAAGTGGGAACAGGAGCACAAGCTTGTTCAAACTGAGTTAGCGGGGCTTAAAGAGAAACTAGATGAGTACTTGGCTCAGGAGTTGTTAGAAAGTCAGGATGTCATTGCATACCAATTCGACGATAAATCATTAAAGGACATGCAGAGTGTAGCAACGAAGGTTGCGTCAAAGACAGATTTACCAATTGTGCTCCTGAGTACTTCTGAGAACAAAGTCGTTTTTGCACACAACGGCCACTATGCACAAGCATGTGGAGCTTTTTTCAAAGCTCATCTAGGAAACTACAACGGCAAAGGCGGCGGCAGTGATAAGTTAGCCCAAGCGGGGTTCTCCAGTGGAGAGGATGCTTTGGCCTTTTATAAGTTTGCGATAGCGCAGTTGAAAGGGAAGTAAGGAAGATCGTTTGGAGGGATTTTAATGAAGAAACGATTAACCATTTTTTTCGCAGCAGCTGTATTATTAATTGGGGTTTATTTTATTTCTGAACTCTTTAGATCCGAACCACCTAAACCGACTATTACGGCTGGCAATAAGAAAATTGGTTTTGCGCAAGGTTCTTATTGTTGGTCAGGTTTATTTAGCGGAAAGTGCTCGGATATGGTTGCTCCCCCTGAGCTTATTAAATATGCGGGTCTTAATCCTGTTGTGGTTTCTCCAGAATCCCAAATTACGATTAAATTTAGAAGTAAACCTAAGAAAAATTCAATGGGTGCACAGTTATGGAAAAATAACGACAGGACAGCTGAAACTGTCCAACTGAAGAATCAAAGTTTGACGGTACCCAAAGAGAAAGGCGTGTACATATATGGGATTTCCGCCAATTGGAGGAAAGGTAGTTCCATTTATTTTTTTGTTGTAGAGGTTTAATCCGTAGAGGACATTGACCTATTTACGGGAATTTTTGCTGTGAAGTAAGGGGCAGGAAAGTTGTCTATATATAGTCATTTTGCAACTTGAATAATGTTTGAAATAATGATATATTTTAATTATTAGATAATTTTCTAAATATATAAAAGTAAAGAGGTGAACAACAAAGTTTGAGCATTGGGATGTATTGCTGATGTGTAAAATTACACGTCAAATGGATCCAAACCGATTTAATAATATTAAATTTGAAGATACTTTCGAAATGCTACGTCTATTAATATTGTGAAAATTTCTCAATTTGGAGGCACATACTTTTGAAAACGAATGCTATAATTCCCTTAAAAGTGATCTCAGCTATGCTGGCCTTAACCGTCAGTCTTCCGACCGTCTCAAGTGCTGCGGCCAGTAAGACGCTGGTGGTTACTCCGGCTTCACATGTCCAAATTGCTGCTGAAAGTTCAGCGCAAAACGTACCCTTACGTGCAGTTGTCGAAACGCTTGGTGGAGAAGTGTTGTGGGACGAAACCAGTTCGTCTGTAAGCGTCAAATATCTCGGACATGCATTATCCTTGAAAATTGGGAGCAATGAAGCTTTAATCGACGGCAAGGTGATTACTTTGCCGTCGGCGGCGCAGCTCGTAGAACAACACACCATTTTTGCGCTTCGTGCTCTCAATGAAGCACTCGGTACCACAATCGGTTGGGACGACCAAGCCCAAGCTATCATCTTTGATAAAACGGATCTCACAGGCAAAGCGACAGCTTTTATTGCCTCCGCTTTGGGCTCATCGCCAAACAGTTCGACACAGTTTTTTAGCGCCAATCTGGGGTCAGTTGCAACGGCGGAGAGTATCAAACAATTTTTCGGAAACGTAACAGGTCAACTTGGAAGTTATAAAGGTGTAGCCAAACTCACTTCCGACAAAACCATTGTACACGAAAATGTGAGGCTCACTCTCACTTTTGAAAAAAGCGAAATACCTTTCGTCCTCAGATTTAATCATGGAGGAGAGATCGATGACTTTTTGCTCGATTCTTCCGCAGCATTGAAGCTAGAAGGTTACAAACTGCCGAGCTATGCGAATTCGGAAACATATAACGAAAAGGAAGTGATGATCGGTGAGGGTCGCTGGGCTTTACCTGGCACACTGACACTGCCGACAGGAAAAGGTCCACATCCTGTAGTTGTGCTCGTACACGGATCGGGGCCGAATGACCGCGACGAGTGGCTTGGCGCGCTGAAGCCGTTCAGCGATCTAGCAGTAGGCCTGGCTTCACAAGGTATTGCCGTTTTACGTTACGAAAAACGTAGCCTTGAATATCCGGCGCAGCTCAGTCTTTTGCCAAATATGACGATGAAAGAAGAAGCGCTCGACGATGCGCTTACCGCCGTCAAACAAATGAGCAACACCGAAGGCATCGATCCTAGACAGATTTATGTACTTGGACATAGCCAAGGAGGTTTCATGATGCCGCGTCTTGTAGAAGCGGATATAGATAAGCAAATTGCAGGAACTGTGCTAATGTCAGCGCCAGGCGGCTCCTTTTTCGACTTATTGGAAAAGCAATTTTCTTATCTCGTAGATCTGAAACAGATGCCTCCCCAATCGTTGGACTTTTATAAAAAGCAGTTTGCCATCTTGAAGGACCCTAACTTGTCCACCGCCAATCCTCCGAAAGAATATTCACTCGGAAATTGGTTTATGGACCTACGCGGTTATGAACCCGCTGAAAAGGCGAAGACTCAGACAGGGAAAATGCTCGTCCTACAGGGAGGGCGCGATTATCAAGTCATGCCGGAACAGCTTGATATCTGGAAGAACAATTTGAAAGATCGGAAAGACGTTACTTATCGCCTGTACCCAAAACTTAATCACTTCTATACCGAAGGCGAAGGAGCCATGAGCACGCCTCAGGAGTATTTTAAGCAGGGTAACATCCCGTCGGAAGTCATCAATGACATCGGCAATTGGTTTAAAAACAAATAAGTTTGCAGAAAAGTAAAAGGAGTACTAACAAATAAATCACCCGGATTCATGGCCTTGCTTGAATTTCATTTAGATTAACGCTATAATAGACTCATAAAGTCTTTAATGGGGGCGTGAAAATGAAATATTCACAAGCGACTGACTATGCCCTTCATGCGATGCTCTATTTGGTAAACGCCGGGGCTGACAAACCTGTCGGTGTGCAATTGCTTGCCGAGAAGCTAAACGTTTCACAGACTTATCTATCTAAGTTGATGACGAAACTTGTCAAAGCAGGATTAATCCATTCTTCTACCGGGGCTAACGGTGGATATCGCATCAAGCATACTCAGCAGGATATCTCCTTTCTCGATATCATTCGTGCAATTGAAGGTACCGCGTCTTTGTTCGAATGCAGCTTTAATCATGGAAGCGGATGTCAGATCCAGCAGGTTGTAATGGACGCTGAACGACAGTTGGAACAGTATCTGGCGAGTAAGAAAATCGCAGATTTGGTGAGCATGCATATGGCGGAATAGATTCCGTCCTTTTTTTAAGACTTATTATAGATATTGAGAGTCTATTAAGTCCCTAATATAAAGTAATCGAAAGGAAGATGAACATGAATTATGATTGTTTGATTATCGGCGGAGGGCCTGCAGGTCTTCATGCAGCTTTAGTTTTAGGAAGAGCAAGAAAGAAGGTGCTTCTCATTGATGAGGAGCAACCTCGTAATAGGGTTACTCGCGAATCCCATGGTTTTCTTACACGGGACGGTATAAAGCCAAGCGAGTTTCGGCGGATTGCTATGGAACAGATTAGTGTTTATCCAACTGTGGATCATGTGTCTGATAGGGCAGTGTCGATAACAGGAAACGATGGTAATTTTCAAATCACAACAGCTCAGGGGGAGAGATATGAAGGTAAGAAGGTGCTTTTTGCAATAGGTAAAAAAGACCTTCCTTTGGATATTAACGGTTTAACCGAGGTATACGGCAAGAGCGCTTTTGTATGTCCGTATTGTGATGGTTGGGAATTAAGAGATCAGCCACTGGTGCTCATTGTGAATGGAGCCAAGGCGCTTCATCTTGCGAAGATGATTTCTGGTTGGACGAGCCGATTCACGATATGCACGAACGGGCCTGATGAGTTATCAGATGCTGAAAAAGAAGAACTTAAGCAACATAACGTACCGATATATGATTCGCCTATACGCTCCATTGTATCCAATGAGGGCTACGTTCAACATGTGGAACTAGAGGACGGAACCCGACTCCTGTGTACGGGGATTTTCTTTGGCCCGAAATTAGCGATCGGGTCGGATCTCCCGCAAACAATAGGTTGTGAGATGACGGAAACAGGTACAGTCGTCGTAGATCAATTCGGTAAAACCAATGTTCCAGGTATATATAGTGCTGGAGATGCAGCATCGGAGATGTATCAAGTCATTATGGCGGCATCCTTAGGCGCTATAGCTAGTATGAGCATAAACAGTGAGCTCCTCATGGAGAATTGGCATAAAGCAAGTTTATAGTAAATATGACAAATAATGGATATGGTCGCATATGAAGGATAATTATAATTCGGAAATGGCTCAAATTTATGAAACGAACGCACGAATTTCAATACCGACGTATGACGCATTATTCGGGATGGTTCAATCCTATTTTCGAGCTGAATTAAGCGGAGAAGGAGCTTCGGTGCTAGTCATCGGCGCAGGAGGAGGAAATGAACTATCCGCGTGGGGACCTACTAACCCAGAATGGACTTTCACGGGAGTGGACATTTCGGAAGAAAGCTTAAGATTGCCCAACATAAAACAAACCAGCTTGGCTTGTCCAATCGCGTAAATCTCATCATTGGAACGATTAACGATTTGCCAAAAGCTGACAAGGCATTTGATGCGGCAAGCTGCCTGTTAGTTCTGCATTTCATCGACGATGTGCAAGAGAAGCTGGAACTGCTCAGAAGCATTCATGCCCATTTGAAGCCAGGAGCTCCATTTGTACTCGTTAGTGCTTATGGGGATCGTGATGGTAACGAACTAAAGGACAGATTGCATGTTTGGAGGAGCTTTTGGTTGGATGCGGGGAGATCGCCTGACAAAGTCAACGAAATGGTGAATACAGGTATTATGAAAATATCCTTCTTGCCTGAAAAGCAAATCGAAGGGTTATTGCAAGAATCTGGCTTTACGAACGTAACGAAGTTCTTCGTAACAGGACTTTTTGGCGGTTGGATTTGCCATGCAGGAAGTAATGGCTTGGACATCGAATGTGATGTGTAATTGAGATCTGAATAACGATGAATTCAGTGAAAGGAGTTACCTACATGCGCGCTCAAAAATTACGTCCATTTGTTCCGTCAGGGGAGGATTTCCCTCTTGCAGTGCAGTTTTATACGGATCTCGGATTTGAAAAAATATTTGCAAATCATCAGGGTGTCATTTTCAAAGTTGACGAAATGGAATTTCATTTACAGAATTATCATAACGTAGAATTACAACAAAATTATATGCTGGAATTGTGTGTACAGGACATAGACGCGTGGTGGACTCATATCCAAAATACGGAGGTCGTCAGTAAATATCAAATTCGAGCTACCGCGCCTAAGATGCAACCTTATGGAAAACGAGCAATTCATCTGATCGACCCCGCGGGTGTTCTCTGGCACTTTACTGAGTAACATTACCAAATAAGATGTGGAGGAGAAGTCGTTGTATATTCGAGTTTTGGATGAACATGATGCCAAGATTTATCAAGAATTAAGATTAAGTGCGCTGCAAATCAGTCCAGAAGCATTTGGCTCCACGTATGAGCGAGAAGTTCATTTTACAATGGAAATGGTTGCTGATCGTATTAAGCCAACAAGCGGTAAGTTTGTACTTGGGGCATTGGATGAACAGGGATCGCTTGTTGGATCCGTCTCTTTTGTAAGAGAGAGCAGTCTGAAGACAGCACATAAAGGCAATGTTTATGCGATGTTTGTTGCTTTGAATCAGCGAGGTCAAGGTTTGGGGAAAAAGCTGCTGATTGAGCTAATTCGGAGAGCTAGTGAATGCGAAGGCGTTGAGCAAATCAACTTAGCTGTTATGTCACATAATGAAGCAGCGAAGAAACTGTACGATTCCCTTGGGTTTAAGGTTTATGGTGTGGAGCGTAACGCGCTGAAATATAATGGTCAGTATTATGATGAGGATTTGATGGTTCGGAGATTGAATGAATAGGAATAAAGCGATGATTTCAATCATTGTGATATTTCTTCTCATTACCTTCTTTCCTTTGAAATGGTTATTCGAACAAAATAAATCTTTGTACGATCAAATTGAGCATGTCATTACGGCTAAAGATTCCGATTTTAAAGAACTTCTACATATACATGCGGATAGGAAGCGAACTTTAGCCTTTTATACGACGAATAAGTCAGAACTATGTGTAGTCTTACTTAAGAAGAAATTTCATGGATACTCCTGGGGTGCGTATATCAATAGAAGTTCAATGTTTGTTGGTCGAGAATTAAGCTGGCAAGGATCAGAAAGTCAAGAATCCGACATTCATCTGTTGTATGGGGTTGTTGAAAACCCGGAGATCACTCAGATACTTTTAATAAGTGAAGGTAGTCAGTCAGTACATATAATTAAAAAGGGTGAGAATGCCATATGGTATTTCATAGCCGAGAGCAGTTTGAAGAGTCCGATTACGATTCAGGCATCGAATAAAAATGGAAAAACCTTGTATGAAACGGGGGATGCTGAGTTTTGGAAGCAGCCCATTTCGCACATTTATCCGCAAATAGCGTATCCTATTTCCCTTTATTCAAAAGGCTGTCTCTTTAGAGACAGCCTTTTCGTGCTAATTATTCTGACGTAGGGCTAGATGGAGCGAATTGATTAGAAAACATCCGAGAATAGGTTCCTTTGTGGCTCATTAATGCGTTGTGATTGCCTTGTTCGGCGATCTCACCTTGATCGATAACCATGATCGTATCCGCATTCCGGATCGTGTTCAGTCTGTGAGCAATAATGAAGCTCGTGCGCCCCTTCATGATGGAGAGAAGTGCTTCCTGAATATGAAGCTCTGTCCGTGTATCTATGCTGCTAGTTGCCTCATCCAGGATGAGAATAGAAGGGTCGGCTAAAATAACGCGAGCTATCGCAAGTAATTGTCGCTGACCTTGGCTTAAATTCCCGCCATTCTCAGAGAGAGGCGTATCATAGCGCTTAGGTAGTCGACTAATGAAGGTGTCGGCATTTGCCAGTTTAGCTGCTGCAATCACCTCCGCATCCGTTGCCTCAGGGTTACCGTACTTGATGTTCTCCTTAATCGTGCCGGAGAATAAATACGTATCCTGCAGCACGATGCCAAAACTGCGGCGAAGACTGCTCCGGGTATAGGATTTGATATCCCGACCGTCAATTAAGATCGTACCGCTTGTAGCATCATAGAAGCGAGTTACAAGATTCACGATTGTCGTTTTGCCTGCTCCTGTGGGTCCAACGAGCGCTAAGCTGCTGCCTGCCGTTGTCTCGAAACTTACCTCTTTAATAATCGGTCGATCCGGCCGATAACCGAAAGTAACGTCTTGGAAGGTAACGTGACCAATTGGTTTCTCCAGATCGATGGCTCCTGGTTCATCCTCCGCTTCTTCCGCTTCATCCAACACTTCAAATGCACGTTCTGCTCCTGCTACACCGGATTGCAGCACATTATAAGTGTTCGCAATCTCATTTAGTGGTCTCACGAACTGGCGCGAGTAGCTTAGGAAGCTAGCAATGACACCGACCGTAATATGACCTTTTACGGCCAAAATACCACCGACGATGGCAACGGAAGAGAAGCCGATATTGTTGATGACACCTAGGATAGGCATTAGAAAACCAGACCAAATTTGCGCTTTTAATCCAACCTCATACAATCGACCATTTACGTTGTTGAACTCATGGATCGCTTTCTGCTCACGATTAAATGCTTTAACGACAAGCAGGCCGGAAATCGTTTCTTCAATATGACCGTTCAACTTGCCAAGCTGTGCCTGTTGCTCTTTGAATAGCACGCTGGTACGTTTGGTAATTGTTTTGGCCAGCAAGAAAACAAGTGGAACCGTAATGAGCGTAGCAAGCGTCAAGGTTGGGCTTAAAATAAGCATCATGATAAAAGAACCAACAATCGCAATAGAGCCTGTCATCAACTGTGTGGTTGCTTGCGAGATTGAGTTGCTTACATTGTCGATATCGTTCGACAGTCGGCTCATGACATCACCATGGCTGCGTCCGTCGAAATAAGCAAGGGGCAGCTTCTGCAGCTTTGCAAACATGGTTTGGCGAAGTCTCCGTACCACACGTTGTGCGAGTCCAGCCATAACCCAGCTCTGCATAAAGGTAAGTCCGCCATCAGCAATGTAAGTGGCAATCAGAACAATCATCACCACGTCGAGAACGCTATAATCTACGACTCCTCCAGCCATGGCATCAACGGCGACACCAATGAGATAGGGGCCAGCTAAGGTTAGAGCAGCATCTGCTAGGATAAACAGAAAGACGATGGTTAACCACTTTCGTTCAGTACCCATATAGGACCAGAGGCGACGTAAGGTGTTTTTAAAATTTTTGGGCTTCACGGCAGGAGCACGTCCACCGCGACCCAGTGGTCCAGTGATCATCGGGACGTCAGGTGCTTGTTGTCTCGAACTATCATTCGGCTTTGACATGATGTGGCAGCTCCTTTCCGAATTGGGAGTGACATATTTCCATATAGATACGGCAACTGGTCATTAACATCTCATGTGTACCGATGCCCACGATTTCACCATCATCCATAACGACGATCTTATCCGCATCCATAACGGAGGTAATGCGCTGTGCAATGATCAAACAAGTGACGCCGGAGGCAAATTCTTTGAGCGATTGTTTGATTTTCGTCTCCGTCGCGGTATCTAAAGCGCTTGTACAATCATCGAGAATCAGAATGTCGGGTTTTCGGATTAGTGCACGTGCGATAGATAGCCGCTGTTTTTGTCCGCCAGACAAGTTCACACCTTTTTGACCCAGCCTCGTTTCATAACCTTCAGGGAATGCTGTAACGAAGCCATGCGCATCTGCCATAATCGCGGCTTGCTCAACCTCTTCGCGTGTCGCATGTTCATGGCCCCAACGCAAATTCTCTTCAATTGTGCCGCTGAATAGAATGGTGTTCTGAGGCACAATGGCAATGCGATCTCGGAGCTTGGAAGGTTCCAACTCGCGTATATCCACACCGTCAACACGGATTGAGCCGGAACTCGTATCATAGAAGCGGGGAACGAGACTTACAAGGCTGCTTTTACCTGACCCCGTGGAGCCAATTATACCAATTGTTTCTCCTGGGAGGCATGTCAAGTTAATATATTTCAGAATAGGTTCACCAACAGCTCCGTCATAGGAAAATGACACATCCGTGAAGTCGATTCGGCCTCCAGGACGCTGAGCAGGTAGTGTTGCTGTATCGTTCCAAGTCATTTCATTGATCTGACTGAAAACTTCACCGATCCGTGTAGCTGAGGCTTTGGCCCGAACGAACATATTAAATACCATCGAAATCGTCAGCAAGGCAAACAAAATTTGCGTCATGTAATTGACGAACGCTACGATATGACCAACTTGCATTTGATGATGATTAACACGCCAAGCACCTAGCCAAAGCACGGCAACAATACCAAAATTGACAGTAAGCAGGATGGAGGGGTTAAAGATCGCGAGCAGTCTTGTGACCTGAATCGACTTGTCCTGATAATCGATATTGGCTTTCTGAAACTTCCCGGCTTCATGATCAAATCGATTAAATGCTTTCACGACACGTATACCGGACAAATATTCCCTTATCACGCGGTTGACATTGTCCAGTGCTTTCTGCACGTTAACATATCTGGCAAAACCCACCTTCAAGTTCAAGGCCACGAGCACGCCTACGAGTGGAACCACGATAAGTAATACAACAGCCAGATGCATATTCAGCCTTATAGCCATAATTAGACTTCCAATACATAAGATAGGTGCTTTAACAAAAATACGCATGAGACCATTCACAAAATTTTGCACCAGCGTCACATCATTCGTTAATCGTGTAATTAAGGAGGCGCGTTCGAATCGCTCGATATTGGTGAAAGAAAGTGACTGTATCTTTTCAAATAAATCCGCTCTAAGCTCTGTACCGAATTTCTGTGAAACATGGCTGGCGACAATATTCCGAGTAGAAGCTGCGACGGCACCAAACGCTGTGATAAGGAGCATCAAGCCACCCATGCGAAGCACATAATCAAGCCGTTTCTCCGCAACGCCAACATCCAGAATGTGGGACATGATGGTTGGTTGCATTAAATCCGCAAGCGCTTCCAGCATGACGAAAAAAACAGCCACTAGAAACAATTTCCAGTGCTTCCTGATATATTTTTTCATGAAAATCATTGATGCACACGCTCCTCTTTCCGCAGTCCATAATTCAGCCTTAGTTAATAGCCATTTTATAACGGAAGCCATTTTACGTGCAATATATGGATTGCAATAACCACAAGACTAATCAGAGATAGGATTGGTATCATGCAGTAATTTTAGATAAAATATAGTTAATTCTAGTACGCTATTATGATAGTGAGGTGTAGAAATTGGAGATGGTTGAAATACCAGCGGGAGAAGTCGAATTAAGAGACGATAGAAGGAAAATTAAATGGACAGCTGAAATACGACCGTTCCTTCTTGCTCGCTATCCTGTAACTGTAGGTCAATACGATGCGATTACTGAGCAATTCCCCCCAACAAGTGATGCGGATCTTAGGCCGATTGTTAATGTTTCTTGGCATGAGGCTATATCCTTCTGTAACTTACTTTCACAGAAAGAGGGACTGAAGCCGTGTTACTCCGTCAGTTCTGATGGTGAACAAGTTAGTTGTGATTGGGAATCAAACGGATATAGACTTCCTACTGAAGCTGAATGGCAATATGCCTGTAAAGCTGAGACGACAGGTTATACGTACGGAGATATTGATAAGATTGCCTGGTTTGCAGGTAATTCAGGGGGCAACGTCCATGAAGTAGGAACAAGGGAACCGAATCCATGGGGTTTGTACGATATGTTAGGAAATGTTTGGGAATGGTGTTGGGATGTGTATGATGAAAAAGTATACGGCTCCTATCGCATTTTTCGTGGTGGAAGCTGGGCTGAAGAGGAACGGGGTTGCGGGGCAACCTGTCGTCGTCGTAGTCATCCAACATTTTGCATAGATGATCTTGGATTCCGACTTGCAAAATCTTTATAACGAAGTCAATATGTCACAGTGGATAAATAATCATACAAAATCGAAATGGAAAGGTTGTGAGTATCATGAGTCAAGCGTTGATTGCTGCCGTTGAGCGGAATGATATAGCAGAATTAGAACGACTTCTAAAACAAGGGGTCAACTTAAATGAGCGAGACAACAGAGGTAGGACGGCTATCATGGCGGCAACGCATGCCAACAATCCTAAGATCGTAAAGATTTTGATTGAAGCTGGAGCAGATATCAATTTGCAAGATGATAAGCAGGATAATCCATTTCTTTATGCTGGGGCTGAAGGACGTCTTGACATATTGAAGCTGCTTATAGAAGCTGGTGCCGACACGAAACTGACTAACCGTTACGGTGGGAATGCCCTCATACCAGCATCAGAAAAAGGTCATGTTGAAAACGTAAGCGTTTTGCTTTTAACGACAGATGTGGATGTCAACCACATTAATAACCTAGGTTGGACTGCCTTACTTGAAGTGACCATTTTGAGCAAAGGCGGACCAAAGCATCAGCAAATTACCCGACTGCTGCTAGACCATGGTGCGAATGTAAATATTGCTGATCGGGATGGTGTTACGCCACTTCAACATGCTAAGCGAAATGGCTTTACAGAAATTGAACAAATACTAAAGAATGCAGGAGCGCAATAATACGGAACAGGAACAAACGGGTATGATCAAACGGCTGCAGTCTAGAACTTTATTTCGAGTCCTAGTCGGTCGCTGTTTTTTTGTTCGCATTATTGTCTATACGTATACCTGAAAATATGTCCAATGGTTCATGAATATCGTCATGGTAACGTTTTCTCGAAAACCGTATAGTTAAATTGTGGTTAACTTAGGCGAGCGAAGGAGGGCACAGTATCCGAATTGGCAAGTGGAGAAACCTAAAGTTACAGGTATGGGGATGGAAAGCAAAAGAAAGAGCGATCTAAGGTCCATTGGCGTGGGAACTCCTTAGAATCGCTCTCGGTAGTGAGAATGAATTTCTGTTGAAATTCACAGCTCACTACAATTTTGACACAAATTCAGCTGGATAAGCAAGTGCAAATTGTGTGTTTAAAATTGAAGGGAGTTAAAACGACGATGAGAAAAATGAAAAGCTTACAGATGATGGGTGCAGCAAGTTTGTCGATGGCTTTGGTTTTGACAGGATGTTCGTCTACGAAAACGGCAGAAACTTCCCCGGCTGCGGTTTCCCCAGCAGCTACACAAGCGGCAGCGGCAACGAAAGCGCCTGAACCAGCAAAAAGTGGAGAGAAAGTTACCGTTAACTTCTGGAACCCTTTCTCAGGTAATGATGGTCCTTTTATGAAGAAAATCGTGGATAACTATAATAAATCGCAAGATAAATATACGGTAAAAATGACAATTCAACCGAATGGTGACTACTATAAGCTGCTGGATACAGCCATCGCTACGAAAAAAGGTGTACCGGATGTTGCGATCATGCATCTTGACCAAACACCGACGTACATTGCCAAGGATCAGCTGCAACCGCTCGATGCCATTGCTAAAGCTGTGGGCGTTGAGAAAAGCAACTTCCCACCAGCAACGGTGGAATACTCGACGAAGGACAATAACTGGTACAGCATTCCGCTTGATATTCATCCGTTAGTTATGTATTACAACAAAGATTTGTTTAAAGCAGCCGGTATTACGAAGGTACCAACGAATCGTCAAGAGTTCGTTGATGCAGCAGTCAAGTTAACGGATGCTTCCAAAGGTATTTGGGGAGCGGCAATGCCAACCTTCTGGATTCAGAACTTCTTGTTCCCGACGGTATTATTCCAGAACGGTGGCGATTTCCTAGACGATAAAGGCAACATTGCGTACAACTCACCTGCAGGTGTAGAAGCGGTTACCTTTATGAGAAGCTTAACAACGATGAAGGTTTCACCTCCAACTGTTGCAGCTGATGGTGATTTCAACCTGTTCCAACAAGGGAAAAGTGCGATGCACTTTAATGGTCCTTGGTCGAAGGATGCCTTCGATAAAGCGAAAATTAATTATGGTGTAGCTCCGGTTCCACAGCTTGGAACAGTCAAACAAGCCGTATTCGGCGGATCCCATAACTTCGTTATTCCAAAAGGAACAACAGATGCAGCCATTCTTGCAGGTGTTGGTGATTTCTTGAAATATGTGAATGCGAATTCCATTGATTGGGCGGAGTCAGGTCAAGCTGTAGCTTCCAAAGTCGTACGTGATAGCGCAGCTTTCCAAGCAATGACACAGCAGCAAACTGAAGTAGCGAAAGAATTTGAGTATGTTAAATTTGCACCAAAAGTGTTAAATTGGGGTCCGATTTCCGACAGTATCTGGAGCGAGCTTGCTAATGCTCTTCAAGGTAAAAAAGATCCAAAAGCTGCGCTCGATGATGCAGCAGCCAAATCGACTGCAGCCATGAAGAAGTAACCATAGCGCAACATGATGGAAAGGCGGGTACCCAGTACCCGTCTTCCCTTTTAAAGAAGAGGAGGGAATCAAGTGCCTACCCCATCACATTGGAAATCGAAGCTGACTTCAAGCTTATTTATATTACCTTACCTTATTGCTTTCTTAGCCTTTACATTGATCCCCATCATTTACGGGTTCATCATTAGCTTGAGGCAATACAACCTGCTAGATCCTGTGCATCCGTACGTGGGTTTAGACAATTACCGGAAAATCTTTACGAACGGAACCCAAGAGAATGACTTATTTTTCATCGGAATGAAAGCTACCTTGAAATTCGTCGTGTTTTCAGTTCCTTTTTTAGTCATAGTAGGACTCGGATTTGCCTTATTATTGAATGCACTTCCAGCGAAATTACGATCTCTCTTCCGATCGATCTATTTCATCCCTTATGCTGTATCCGCAACGGTCATGGCAGTTATTTGGAAGCGGATGTTCGACGTCACAGGTGGATTCATCAATCTACTCCTTGCCAAAGTTGGCATTCGTGAGTTCGATCCGGTTCCTTGGCTGCTGGATACGCCTTTCGTGTGGTTTGCACTAGTTATCGCAACACTATGGTGGACGATTGGCTTCAATATGATCATCTTCGTGAATGCCCTGAATGGTGTACCCGAGGATCTCTATGAAGCAGCCAAAATTGATGGTGCCAACGGTTGGGACAGACTGAAGAGCATAACACTTCCATTTATTAGACCAGTCTTGATTTTTGTATTGATTACGTCGACGATCGCCTCGTACAACATCTTTGCCCAGCCGAATCTGATGAGTAATGCAGGGGATGAAACGAAGGTGCTGTTGATGGGGATTTTGCAAACGGCCTACACGGCTAGAGAAATCGGTTCCGCTTCCGCAATGGCGATTCTTATGGGTTTAACGATCATGATTGTGTCTGTTATTCAATTCAAAGTCACGAGCAGGAAGGAGTAGAGGACGTTGAAATCACTTAAAATCTTTTATGTGATGCTTGCTTCCATACTTGGGCTCATTTTCATTTTACCGATATTATGGATGTTTTCCAATTCGTTCAAGACGGATGTCGAGGTTATGTCACCTGTATTCCATTTATTTCCACAAGAGTTTACATGGGATAATTTCAATACTATTTTTGTTGGTGGTGCTGTTGAGGTTCCGATTTTTCGATGGATGTTTAACTCTTTTTTCGTAGGTTTTGCTGCGACATTCCTAGTCATTATATTGGATGCGATGGCTGCCTACGCGTTAGCGAAGTTAGATATTCCTTTTAAAAGAACGCTATTCGCCATATTCGTTGGATCGATGATGGTGCCGGGCATTATTTCCTTTCTTCCTCAATATTTGAATTTCAGTAATTTCAATCTGATTAATACGTATTATGTGCTTATTTTGCCATACTCAGGTGGGGCGCTAGGTGTGTTTATGTTAATTCAATTTTTTCAATCATTTCCGAATGAGATTATAGAAGCAGCACGGATTGATGGGGCCAATAAATGGCAGGTATTTACGTCGGTATTGATGCCATCATCCATCTCTATTGTAACAACGTTAGCGATTTTCACCTTTATGGGTGTATTCAATGATTATGTATGGCCATTCTTTACTGTGACGGATCTCGAAATGCGTACATTAACGGCTGGTGTGGCGGTTATGGCGACTGGTAGTTTCGTGCAATCCTATGGCAAATTAATGGCACTTGCGACGTTATCTACGATACCGACATTGATTATTTTCCTCATTGGTCAAAGACAGTTCATTCAATCGATTACTGCAACAGGGGTCAAGCAATAGGGGCAGATATGAGATGCGAATAGGTAGAGGTGATGCTTTCCCATGCGGAAATTAAGTATAGTGTGTTTGAGTTTGATGATCCTAGCAGGGTGTACGAAGGGAGTTGCAGAGAACAAAGTGAAAGAAACTGAAATCGTCGTTTCACCATCGATAGAAACGAAAACATTCACCAATCCGATTATCGATAATGGGGCAGATCCTTGGGTCACGACCAAAGATGGTACCTACTATTACACGCATACAACCGGAAATTCCATTCGCGTATGGAAATCAAAGACACTGACAGGGTTAGCAGATGCTGAGTATAAAGACGTCTGGTTCCCGCCTACTTCAGGACCGAATACGTCGAATGTATGGGCGCCTGAATTGCATTTTATAGCTGGAAAATGGTACATCTACTATGCCGCCGATGACGGCCAGAATGAGAATCATCGTATGTTCGTGCTAGAATCCGTGTCGGACGATCCGTTAGGTGCTTACGTTGATAAAGGGATGATGGACACAGCTGGCCGCTGGGCAATTGACGGGACTACGCTGCAGAAGAAGGATGGATCGCTCTATTTCATTTGGTCGGGATGGGAAGGGGCCGTCAATGTAAGCCAGCATCTCTACATTGCGCCGATGAGCAATCCGTACACGATTAGTGGGAAGCCAGTTGAGATCTCACGTCCAACGTATGACTGGGAGCTGGTTGGCAATCCAACGATCAATGAGGGACCGCAGGTCTTGCTGCATGAGGATCGCATTCATGTGATTTATTCGGCTAGCGGCAGCTGGACCGATGACTATTGTCTTGGCATCCTGAGTACGGAGATGAGCAGTGATGTGCTTAATCCAGCTTCTTGGAAGAAGGGGGAGAAGGCTGTTTTTTCCAAAACGGATCAAGTCTTTGGACCCGGCCATAATTCATTTGCGAAATCAGTAGATGGCAAAGAGGACTGGATCGTGTACCATGCTGCGAAAACACAAGGATCAGGCTGGAATCGCAACGTGCGTATGCAGCCTTTCCAGTGGAATAAGGATGGTACGCCGAATTTCGGTACGCCGATTGCGGAGGGCGTGCCGATTCCGGTGCCTGGCGGAGAGTAGAATAGGTGCGGGAGTGTTATCGTCCCCGCGCGAGCGAGAACTCCTGTGTAAGTCGATTTTATCGACTTACAGAACTTGAAAGGCCGCAATCGCCAGCTGTAAGTCGATTTTATCGACTTACAGAGCTTGAAAGGCCGCAATCATCACCTGTAAGTCGATTTTATCGACTTACAGAACTCGAAAGGCCGCAATCATCACCTGTAAGTCGATTTTATCGACTTACAGGACTCGAAAGGCCGCAATCATCACCTGTAAGTCGATTTTATCGACTTACAGGACTCGAAAGGCCGCAATCATCACCTGTAAGTCGATTTTATCGACTTACAGAACTTGAAAGGCTGCTGTCGCCACCTGTGCGCCACGCAGGCAAGAAATCCAACTGAAAAAGAAGCTGAAATCCCCTTTCCGGGCATTTCAGCTTCTTTTTGTCTATAAATCCAAAAATATGTCCATGACTAACGGAAATAGGTCATTGGCTTGACTCAGCTTAAGTTTGTATAATGAAGGCAGAGTTGAAGGCACGGAGGGGATTCATGTGAGCGGAAGGCAACGACCAGGTTGGAAAGCGACGAAAGCAATTTGTTTTCTTCTCATTGTGAGTGCGTGCACAGTAGGATGCGATGTGCAGTCTGCCCCAACGCTAGATGAGCCTACGGCGAGTAAGCTAAGGATTACTTTTTGGACGCCGTTTAGCGGTGGGGATGGGCAGTTTATGGCGGAGCTCATTCAGCAATACAATAATGAGAATAAAGATCATGTGAAAATAGAGCAAATTAACAATAATTCAGGTGATTATTATACGAAATTGTCCACGGCCATTGTGACAGAAGAGGCACCGGATATCGCAATTGTTCACTCGGCCAAGTATTCGCAGTACGCACCTGCTGGATTCTTAACAGATTTGAATGCGCTAGCAATTGAAGCTGGCGTCCATTGGGATGATTTTAACCAGACGATTCTACAAAGTACCTTAGCTGACAATAAGCACCTGGGTATCCCGCTGGATACCCACTTGGAAGTCATGTACTACAATAAGGATTGGCTGAGGCTCGCGGGCCTTTTGGACGAGAAAGAAAAACCGATTATGGCGAGCGGTGAAGCGGGGTTTTTAGAATTTCTGGAGAAAATCCGTGCTAGTTTGCCGTCGAATGTGACGCCGCTTGCTGAACCCAATGTACGAATCGATTCATTCTGGATCTGGTACTCCTTCTATAATCAAATGAACCAGGATGGCGGACGATTCTACACCGAAGATGGAAAAGCGGCCGCGATTGACAATCCATCAGCTCTAAAATCCTTGGAATTCGTCAATTCGCTATATACGAAGAAGCTCATTTTGCCGAATATCAATGACCAGATTCAAAGCTTTGCGAAAGGCACGGCAGCAACGTTAATTTCAGGTGTGTGGGGTACAGGAACGTTCGAGCAAGCAGCAGATTTACATTTCGGAGTGACCAAAATTCCGCAAATCTACGATCATCCCGCAGCGTGGGGAGATTCTCATACCTTTTCGCTGCCGTATCATGAAAAGCCTGATAAACAAAAGCAACTCGCTGCGCTTAAATTCGCGAATTGGGTAGCTGCTCATGGGGCTAGCTGGGCAAAGGCCGGGCATATACCGGCTGTGAAGAATGCAGTCGCTTCCGAAGAGTTTCAGAAACTGAAATACCGTCCGGACTATGCCAGTGCAGCCGATGATGTGAAATATTTCCCAAATCAACCGCGGCAGGGAACGATTAACGATGAGATTGTGCGTGAGTTTGAGAAGATGATGGCAGGTCAAATCACGCCACAAGAGGTGCTGCAAAATGCGCAAAAGATCATTAACACGAATCTTCAAATCCAGCAAATTACGATTGCAAAATAAGCTGCAGTTACTCAAAGATCTGCCAATCGCGATGAAGTTGATTGCGTTGAGTGCTGTTTTTATAGCGGTACCGCTGGGTATTGCCAGTTATTTAACGTTTACGAGCTATTCGGAATCCATTCAGAAAAATACTGGGAAATATCAGATGGACGTGGTGAAAGAACTGACTGCCAATATCGATACGTACTTAAATGAGCTTAATTTGTTGACATTATTACCTTATCAATCTCCACAAATCATGAAATATTTGGAGGTTGGTGAGCAGACGAGTGCTTCTCTCTCGTTTAATGATCGTGTAACGATTGAAGATTTTGCAAAACGAGTATTTGCCAATGGACGTGTGGATATTTCTGGGCTGACGCTTTTTCGTACAAGAGGCGGGAATACGTATACCGCGATGTCAGAAGAGCAAGCCAATTACTTACCACGCGAAGTGAAGAATGAAGTCTGGTACAACAAGGTTTCACAGACGGGTAAAATGGTGTATCTCGGAACATTTAGTAAAAATGGCATGGGTATTACGAATCAAGTGTACTCTTTTGCCAGAAAAATTCGAAGTGTAGATACAGGCGCTGTTCTTGCGTATCTTGTACTTGATGTAGACAAAAATATCATTCGCAACAAAATTGAAGCGATCTCCAATGATAAGAAAAATATCATGATTGTTGATAATGAAGGTTCGATGATTTATAAAAGCATGATTAGCGGCCCCGATGCGGATCAAATCAAGCAATTCAAAGGCATGGGGACTGTCGTCTATAAACAAGATAACGATTCAGAGCTAGTTTCCTACTATACGTCACCTTTAACAGGTTGGACGATGATCGAGATGGTGCCACTTGCGGTATTGTTACAAGATACGGTTTACGTGAGAAATTATATTATTGGGATTGGTGCCGTATGTTTGCTGCTAGCGATCATCATTTTCACATTATTTGCCCTTCGGATCACGAATCCGATCAGTGATTTACGGAATCTTATGAAGAAAGTTGTCGTAGGTGATTTAGCCGTATCGATTCCGATTCATAGTCGTGATGAAATTGGTCAGCTAAGTCAATCTTTCAATATCATGGTATCCAAGCTCAGTGATCTGGGTTATCGCCTATATGAGTCGGAGATTAGGGAGAAAAATGCCCAAATATCGGCACTTCAGAGCCAAATCAATCCTCATTTTTTATATAACACATTAGGTTCTATTAGCATGTATGCTGAAATTCAAGGAAATAAAGAAGTTGTGAAAATGACAAATCATCTTAGTAAGCTTTTACGCTATAGTATTAATAGTCATCAGAGCCAAGTTCCTCTCCATATGGAAATCGAGCATGTGACGGGCTATATGGCCATTCAACAAATTCGATTTGAAGATAAAATTAAGTTCCATGTTCGCATAGAACCAGAGTTGCTGAGCTATTCGGTTATTCGTTTTATTTTACAGCCAATCGTGGAGAACGCTATTGTACATGGCATTGATAAAGGAAATGGCTATGGCATGATTAGTCTGATCGGGAAGAAGCAAGATAACCATATGTTGATCCAAATCCAAGATGACGGCGCTGGCATGAGCGCTGCGCATTTACAGAGCTTACTTGATCGGAAGTTCCAATTGACGACAACCGAAGAGGGCACGGGCGGTACAGGTTTAATGAACGTACATCGTAGAATTGCCTTGCGTTATGGGAATCAGTATGGCGTAACAATCGAGAGCAATTTGAAGCAAGGAACGACGATTACATTAACTTTACCGCTGATCGAAAGTCATCACGAAGGGAGGATTAAGGATGCCTAGTATTTTGATCGTGGACGATGAAACGATTTTCCGCAAAGGGATACGTTTGATGATTTCAGACATGCAAAGTGAGTGGACTGTCATCGATGAAGCAACGGATGGAGCAGATGCTTTAGATAAGATTGAAGCGCTGCAGCCTGACTTGATCATTACGGATATCAAAATGCCAAGGATCGACGGGATTCAGCTCCAATATATTGTAAAAGAGCGTTATCCGCATATTTCTTGTGTGGTAATGAGCGGTTATAACGATTTTCAATATGCGCGTGAATCGTTGCGATTGGGTGCTAAGGATTACCTAATGAAACCTTTTCAACGGGAAGAGCTCTATGCGTTGCTTACAAAGCTTCAGGAAGAATGGTTAACGGAAAAAAGACCGAATAAATCGAGTGGCATGGATCAACAAGTTCAGAATCAAATGCGCCAGCATGTGTTGGCGAGTCTTATCACGGGAAATGTTCACCATGGAGAGGCAGAGCTGCTAGATAATGTGGGCATTCAGCTTCCTCATGCCAATATCAGTTGCCTAATAGCCAAGCTGGATCGGGATTCGGTAACGGATGAGCGTTATTATCAGTTGAATCCATCTTTGTTTTCGATCTATATTCAGCAATTTATACAGGAGAGTCTTGATGAGAACTTCAAAGGTTACGTGTTCATTCATCACGAGACGGAAATTATTGCTTTAATAAACCATGAGAATGTTTCTTCTATCCATGCAGATATGGAACAGCTGACGAATCGGATTCGGAAGGAAATTCGGGTGCAATCCAATTTTACCCTTACCTTCGGGTTAGGTAGTCCGGCGAAAGACTTGGAATCGATTTCTAAATCCTATAAAGAGGCTGGATTAGCGCTACTTTATCGATTAGTGATTGGCGGAGATCGGTTGCTTTCCAACGAGATTGTTGCCGAGATGAAAATGGAAAAGCTCGATTGGCACGCTGCCGATTGGCATTCCTTGAATCAGTTCGTCCAGGAGGGCGACTTAGCAAATGTGCAGCAGCAAGCCAGTCTTTATGTAACAAAACTTTGTCAGCAGTGGAAGGATCCTGAGATTATACACCAACAAATTTGCAAAATGCTGCTGCATTTCTACGAGTTGGCCGTGAATTTGGCCGTTGTGAAGCAATGGCTGCAGAACACGGATGTGAAGCAGGTTTTGGTGGATATTTATTCTTATTCTTCCAGCAAAGAGTTGATAGAGCGCTGTCAGAAGCTTCTTGGTGATCTAACCGTCTGTATCGGAAACCGTCAGAAGAAGATGGTAACCAGCCCTGTCGAAATTGTGGTTCGTTACGTTGAGGAGCACTATGCGGAATCTATTACGTTAAATACGATGGCTGAGATCGTTTATCTCAGTCCGTCCTATCTCAGTTCTTTGTTCAAAATCAAACAAGGCCAATCCTTCATAGACTTCCTAACGGAGAAACGGATTGAGAAGGCGAAGTCACTTTTACTTTATTCCGATGAAAAGATTCAAGTCATCTCGGATTCTACTGGATTTACGAATATTAGACATTTCAATCGTGTGTTCAAAACGATCACGAATCGGACCCCGTCTGAGTTCCGTGAGGGGAAGAGTATTGCGGGAACAGAGCCGTTCAAGGTTAAGTAAACTTGAGCGGTTTTTTCTGTTTGTTTATTGGTATCCATACCAAATTTTCATAACTGAATAGAATAGTAGGGATACTAGAAAAGCGAAGGAGAGAAAGTAGGATGAAAAAAACACAAGCTGCAAGATTAGAAAATCAGGTGTATTCAAATCGTGTTGCAAGGTCGGAATTCGATAACAGTTGGAAGACAAGCGTGACGAGGAGTGGTTATGTTGTTTACACTGCTACTACGAATAACGCAAAGATTCTCGTTTTATTAACCACTGGCTTAAGGAAACTGATTATTTTTAATAAAGGCGGAAAAGTACTTGTCGGCTCTGGTGGGGTAAGTCATTATAGTAAACCGCATAAGGCAAAAGATTTGAATTAAGCAGGCAGAGCGCGGGAAAGAGCGGAGAACGAGGAGATAGTCGAAATAATCGACTATCTCTCCGACGCATGCGTGAGGACAGTCTGTAAAATTTTAAAAAAAGTAGTACAATTAACATAAGATGACGAATAGTAATGACCTGATTAATATAAAGCTTATTAAAATTGTGAACAAGAAAGGTGCTCTTTCATGGTAAGTAGTAGAATGAGTATTTCGGTCGATGAATTTTATGGTAAAGCCAAAAGGTGGAAGGATGAATTCGGGGAATTAAGAAGAATTATTCAGGAGTGTCAACTAAACGAAGAAGTGAAGTGGGGTTGTCCTTGTTACACGTTTCAGAATAAAAACATCGTATTGGTACATGGATTTAAAGAATATTGTGCGGTTCTGTTTTTCAAAGGGGCGTTGTTGCAGGATGCTAATGGTGTTCTCATCCAACAAACGGAGAATGTACAGGCGGGGCGCCAGATGCGATTCACGAATGTTCGTGAAATTGCAGCAATGGCATCGATTCTGAAGTCCTACATCTATGAAGCGCTTGAAGTTGAAAAAGCCGGTATCGAAGTGAATTTCAAGAAAAGTACAGCGTACAAAGTACCTGAAGAATTAGTACATAAATTTGATGAAATGCCTGCTTTGAAAACGGCTTTTGAGGCGTTGACACCTGGACGGCAAAGAGCCTACTTACTTCATTTTTCTGAACCAAAACAATCGAAAACCCGGGTTTCCAGAATTGAAAAATATGAGCAACACATTCTCGAAGGCAAGGGATTGCAAGATTAGCCTGTCACACGGTATTACTTTCCGACATTTTCGCATATGATTCGTTATGAACCGAATAACTAAAAGCTGGGGAGTGGAAGGCTAATGTCTTTTTTTGATAAAGTCAAGCAAGGGGCATCGGAAGCGGCTAAAAAAGCTCAACAAACCGTAGAAATAACGAAATTCAAGACACAAGTTTCATTAAAAGAAAGAGAAATTGATAAAATTTACAAAATTATCGGCGAATCGGTTTACACATCTTATCTCTCTGGTGATTACACACAGGTGGAAGCCAATGTTTCGGAGTACTGTCAAGGTATCGCTCAAATCAATCAAGAGATTAGTGAGCTTGAGCAGAAGATTGCTGAAGTTCGGAATGAAAAAGAATGCACATGTGGGAAAGTCGTTGCGGCAGACACCAAGTTCTGTTCGTCATGCGGCCATCATTTTGTCTAAGTTGATTGATGGGCAAGGAGATAGGGCAGTTTTCACAGAGAATAATTCTGTGGGAACTGCTTTATTTTTGGTTGGTCATCATCCTATGCTATGATAGTGAAAAACAGGAAATTCATGGAGGTATAGATGATGGCTGAGCTTCTTCAAGATCCGATGGTTAAAGTTGAAATGCTGATTCGAAAACCAGTTCAAGAGGTGTTTGAAGCTTTTATCGATCCTGAGATTACGTCGAAATTTTGGTTTACTCATTGCACTGGCAGTTTAGAGGCTGGATCACACGTGCAATGGCATTGGGCAATGTACGGGGCGACCGCGGATGTCGATGTCAAAGAAATCGAGGTAAACAAGCGGATTTTGCTGGATTGGGGCACATCGGTCGAATGGACCTTTACTGCTCAAGCAGATAACGAAACTTTCGTGACCATCACAGACTCGGGTTTCAAGGGCAGTCCAGATGAAAAAGTTAAACAAGCGCTGAATTCAACCGAAGGATTTACAATCGTTTTATGTGGATTGAAAGCGTATCTGGAACATGGCATCCGCTTGAATCTGGTTTCGGACAAGGCTCCCTACGCACATATCTCCTAGACTTCGCTTAGTAAGGAGCACTTATATGAAAGTCATACGTAAGACAATTCGCATGTCACTTGTTCAACTAGACGCAACATCCAGCGAGTTGGTCGTTGATTACTTTCGTCGCAATCGCGAGTTTCTCGAACCATGGGAAATGGTGCGGGACGAGTCGTTTTTCTCTGCGGAGTTTCACGCAGAATTGTTGGAGAAAGAAGTGAAGCTGTTCGAGGACGGGCAGCTTTTCAAAGTATGGATGCTATACGAAGAACGTATCATTGGCTCTATTGCGCTCAGTAATATCGTGCGCGGCGCATTCCAATCGTGTCATTTGGGTTATCGGATGGATGGCGCGCTTCTGAATCGGGGGCTGATGACAGAAGGCATCGAAGCGGTTATTGCGTATGCGTTCGAAGAGATGCAACTTCATCGGATCGAAGCGAATATTATGCCGCGCAATCAGGCTTCCATGAAGGTCGTTCAGAAGCTAGGCTTTTATGAGGAAGGCTTGGCGCTCAAATATTTGAAAATTCATGGTGTCTGGGAGGATCATATCCATATGGTGCTTCGAAATACGGCGATGGAAGTGTAGGATCTGATGATGTCCTGGTAGGTATAGAGGCGTACATGGGCCGAAATTTGAGATTAGATGTAAAAAATACAGCTAATTTCTACGGAAATATCAACATTTACCAATTAGATGGAAAAACTCCAGTTAAACTTCACCAATCTAGCGGAAAACGAGCAGATTGGTGAAAATAGCTGGAGTTTTTCCAGTTATTCGCCAGAAGTCGGCGATTTACTAGAAATTAGCTGGAAAATATCCAGTTATTTTGATTTTTGAGGAGGGTGGATGGCGACTTGGACGTTGAGGTTGAACTAGATATACAGATAAAGGGTGGGGGAGAAGAAGAAGTAAAAGCTGAGGTGATGTTGAGGGACAAATATCCTATTACTCAGCATTACTACCCTCACTCGTCGGCACCAGCCTATTCTTCTGATAACGCGTAGCGACTTGCGCGAGATATTTATGAATCCAAGCATCGACGGTTTCGGAGTTCAAACAGTTTTTACGGAAATGACTGGGTGGCGTTCCCATTTCTCTGGTAAATACCTGTGTGAAGTAATGGATGCTTTCAAAGCTGGTATCTTCGGCGATTTGTTTCAATGGAATGTCTGTGTAGCCAAGCAGGTAGGCTGCTCGTTTGATCCTTTCCGTTTTCACAATAGAAGGAAAGGTTTGGCCCAATTCATCCGAGATCAGACGAGAGAGCTGGCGTTCAGACAAGTGGAGGCTTTGCGCCACGTCACTAAGTGCCATTTTATGAGAAAGATGATCCTGAATATAGGCTTTGACCTTCTTAAGCGTGCCTTGCAGCTCCATATCCAAAGCAGACGAAGCCGTATCACCAGAGCGGCAATGCTGCAGAAACAAGGAGATACAGCTGATGACCAGTGTATATGCTAATTGTTCAATCGTTTCCTTATAGCGATCACCCGTCTCCGAAGCTTGGATGAGCAGTGCCTGCCAAATGAGCACGGGAGCTGTACCCTCAGCATTGGGTATGAAGAGATGCGGATACGCGCTTAGCTGACTAAAATCCTGCATAAAAGACTCACTCGATTCGGATGCGATCGGTTCTAATGCAAAAAACAACAACAGCATGCCTTCATCACTTTGGATGGAATGTCGACTTTCAGGCTTCGAGCAATACAGGGTGCCAGGCCGAAGCGGATAGGTGATACCATTGTGATAGTAGTGGCCTTCTCCTTCAACGACGTAGCAAATTTCAAAAAAGGAATGTGTATGCGGACGATTGCCCTTATGCTGCGGTTTCGCACCCCAGTAATGAACGAATATGGAGGCGGAGGCACCTTGCAGCTGAACCAGGTTTTGGTTGAGATACAAGTTACTACGCGAGTAAATGGATGGATTCAACACGCATGAGGGCTCCTTTCAAGTAGACTGATGATCATTATAGCATGGATTTTTTGAAAAAAAGCGGCATGTTTTTACAAAGACGAAAACGCCTCCATTTTCTATACTTACTTACATAGGCACGTAAGAAGTTGAAAAGGAGCTGTTAGAAGTGGGCAATCAGGTGAACATTTCACTCGCAGGCATTATGGGCTTTCCGGTTACACCATTTGATCTTCAGGAGCAAGTAGATGAGAAAGCTTTACAAGCTAATATTAACTTTTTAGTGGGAAATGGCTTGGATTCCGTCTTTGTTTGCGCAGGTTCAGGAGAATACCAATCCTTGGATATCAAAGAGTATGAGCGCGTCGTTTCAGTTGGCGTTGCGACGGTTGCAGGCAAAGTGCCTGTTTTTGCAGGGGCTGGAGGCAATATTCGAGAAGCGGTGGAACGCGTTCAACTTGCCGAGAAACTCGGTGCAGACGGATTATTGTTGCTCCCGCCTTATTTGATCATCCCCGAGCAAGAGGGCTTGTTTAACTACTATCGGACGCTGGCACAGTGTACAAGTTTACCTGTCATTATCTATCAGCGTGATAACGCGATTTTTACCTTAAGCACATTAGAAAAACTGGCTAATATACCTAACGTCATTGGTTTCAAGGATGGATTAGGCAATTTTGAACTAAATATTGAATTCGTACAATCGCTCGGTTCAAGGTTACAATGGATGAATGGAATGCCGCTTGCTGAATTAACGATGCCAGCCTACTCGGCACTAGGCTATCTATCATATTCATCCGCGATTTCCAATTACATCCCGCAGGTTTCGAGAACCTTCTATACAAGTTTACTTGCCGGAGATCAGGCAACGGTTAATTCCATTTATCAAGAAGTCATTTTGCCCATCCATCGGATTCGTCAATTGCGCAAAGGGTATGCCGTTTCGTTAATTAAAGCGGGCATGAACATTGTTGGATTGCCAGTTGGTCTCGAAGTTCGAACTCCACTAGTTCAAGTGGAACGTGAGCATTATATACGGTTGGAGTCCATTATTAAACGAAGTTTAGACCTGGTCGCGATCGCCAATAACGGGTAGGAGGAAAATATCATGATGAAGGTATCCATTCAAGTTCCCACATGTGAATTATCGGATAGCGATTTGAGACAAATGTGTCAGCTCGGGGTTGATTGTATTGATTTTACACAAGGAGGTTCTTTCCCAGGTGTTCGTGAGCAGGGATTTCCGGATCTTGATAAACTTTTACAATTAAAACGGAGAGTTCGTTCCCACGGGATGGAAATAAATCGGGTGACGCTGCCAGATATGTCGACTAGCTTCATGTTGGAGGAACCAGGCTCGGAGATCCAATTAGAGAACGTCAGCAACGCGATCAAAACCTTCGGCGAAGCTGGGATCACGCTCGTTCGTCAGCGTTTTGCAGGGGATGTATTTCCTTATATGGCTGAGGAATATACAGCCGTACATCGAGGCGGCGCACTAGTTCGCGGGGAGTCATTGAAACGCAATCTGGACAAACAACCTCCCACGGTGGAGCAATTGAATGCTTGGTGGAAGCGCTTTGATTTAGTGTTCGGGAAACTGGTTCCACTCGCGGAAGAGTATGAGATGAAATTAGCCGTGCATCCATCCGACACACCATATCATAACACGCCTTTCGGCGGACTTGGCTTGAATCGCGTCATCGATAGCTTCCCTAGCAGAAACGTTGGTCTCGTCTATTGTGTAGGCTCACGTGGAGAAGCTGGTGGAACGCCGCTTGTTCTTGATGAAATTTATCAGTATGGACGCAAAGATAAAATATTTCTTGTGCATTTCCGCAATGTACGGGGCAGTCTGGCAACGGCTGGTGCGTTTGAAGAGGCTATGCTGGATGATGGACATATGAATATGGCGAAAATACTGCTGGAGCTTCATAAAGTTGGCTATAACGGCTGTATAAATCCAGATCATATCACCTCGCTCGAAATGGATCGTGCACCGCATCGAAGCGCAGAAACCAAGATGAATTGGGTTGGCTGGGCGTATGCGATTGGCTATGTAAAAGCGCTTTTGGCGGCATTAACGGAGTTTAGAGGCGGGAGAGATTAACATGGGTGAAATGAAAACATATCTGAATTTTATCAACGGAATGTGGGTTGCGTCTTCTAGCGGAGAGGTGGAGGGAAGTATAAACCCAGCGAACCGACATGAGATCGTGGGCTATGTACAGAAATCGTCGATTGCAGATGTGAATGAAGCTGTTGTTGCAGCGAAAGCAGCGAAGTTAGGTTGGCGTAAGTTATCAGGTTCAGCGCGTGGAGATTACTTGTACAAAGTCGCAGATAAGCTTGAGCGGCGATTGGATAAAATTGCTGAAATGATGACGCGTGAAATGGGGAAAACGTTCCCTGAAGCCAAAGGTGAAACGGCAAGGGGCATCGCGATTCTACGCTATTATGCAGGCGAAGGCTTGCGGAAGACAGGTGATGTGATTCCATCTACGGACAGTGAAGCTTTGATGTTTACTACACGTGTTCCCTTAGGCGTTGTTGGTGTGATTACACCGTGGAATTTCCCTGTAGCTATTCCGATTTGGAAAATCGCTCCCGCTTTAATCTTCGGTAATACGATTGTGTTCAAGCCTGCTCAGGAAACGGCAGTAACAGCAGCCCTAGTCATGGAATGCTTCGAAGAAGCGGGAATCCCTGCAGGTGTTGTCAATATGGTGACGGGTCAAGGAGATGTGATTGGTCAAGCTATCGCAGATCATCCAGACATCCACGGAATTACCTTTACAGGATCGGATCGTATTGGGAAAATGGTTGGTCAAAGCGCACTCGCGAAGGGTGCGAAGTATCAGCTGGAAATGGGCGGTAAAAACCCGATTATCGTGGTCAACGATGCAGATCTGGACCTCGCTGTTGAGGCAACAGTGAGTGGTGGCTTACGTTCAACGGGGCAGAAATGCACCGCTACTAGCCGTGTAATCGTCCAAAGTGATGTTTATGATGTTTTTCAAATGAAGTTGCTTCAACGTATTAAGGAAATCCGTGTTGGAAATGGTATGGAGGCATCTACTTGGATGGGGCCTTGTGCAAGTGAGAAGCAATATCATACGGTACTAGCCTATATTGCCAAAGGGATCGAAGAGGGTGGGACCTTGCTCTGTGGCGGCGGTAAAGTGCAAGATGAGGCTCTAGATGCAGGCTATTTCATTGCGCCTACGGTTTTTGAACATATAACAAGTTCGATGACCATCGCGCAGGAAGAAATTTTCGGTCCTGTTCTTGCTTTAATTAAAATAGATTCCTTCGAGGAAGCTATTCATATTGCGAATGATGTGAAATTCGGACTTAGCGCGTCAATTTTCACGAAAGATTTCTCGAAAATGCTAACCTTCATGCACGATATGGATGCAGGCCTTGTGCGCATCAATGCCGAAAGCGCGGGTGTGGAGCTGCAAGCCCCATTCGGCGGTATGAAAATGTCGAGCTCTGGCTCCCGGGAGCAAGGGCAAGCCGCCATTGAGTTCTACACGGAAATCAAAACTGTGTTTATAAAGTCTTGAATGAGAGCCAGTTGCTGCCGCAGCTGGCTTTTCCCTTGTAGGGCAACTTGACAGCGTTCCTTATTGGAACTCATAATGATAAGACTTGCCTTCTACCGGAAATTCTGGAACGATAACATGGCGCGGCTGCAGTAACTCTTACAAGCCAACTCTGATGATTGAATAGACATAGATGGACCGCGCATTTGGCAGGAATGTCCTTCATGAAGGGAGGTTAGCGGCGTGATTGTGATTATCGGTATCGTTATCATACTTGTGCTTGCAGTACTATTTATTGGATATAGTACCTTGTGGGTGAAGTTATCACATATTCAGCTGGGCGATCCAGCTAGCAAGAATGTCACCGTTGTGCAAATTTCTGATTTGCATGGTCAGACTCATTTCATCAATGGCTCCTTGAGTAAAATGGTGAATCACGTTAACCCAGATCTTGTGATGATCACAGGTGATTTAGCATCTACCAAAGAGCAATTGGACAAAGTTCTGAAAGAAATTCGTCAAATAAAGTGTGAGCATTTATTTTTTGTACCAGGTAATCATGAACGTTATGGGTTAGTCCAATCCCGATTCCAATTGAACTCAGATCAAGACTACGAGGCAATTCTCAGAACCATCCAGGATGCGCATATTACTGTATTATCCAATCGTGAATTTCCTGTCGATATCGGAGATAAGAAGTGGTTGATCTACGGTTTCGACAATTCCTTATATGGCAAAGAACGGTTGACTATGCGTGTTGAAGATCTACAAAGCTTTGACGTGATCATCATGTTAGCTCATTCTCCCAGTATTATTGAAACTTCCCTTCAGCAGCACATTCCATTTGATTTATTGCTCGTCGGGCACACGCATGGTGGGCAGATTAGGCTGTTTGGACATACGATTGGTGCGTATAAAAACTATCATGTTGGGCTCAAACGTATCGATATGCGTAAGCATTTCTATATTAATCGAGGTCTGGGAACCTCACGGTTGTTACCGATTCGCTTTGCTTGCTCGCCAGAGATTGCTGTTTTCAAAATTGGTTTGTAGACATTGAATGTGAGATTGATTTATTCTTTGCTGCTTTTTTAATTTTTTCGATAAACTTGTCTAAGTCCTGACTAGTTCCCGGTTGAGAATTTAACAGTTTTTATAGAGTATTTGATTCAACTTTTCCATTTTTCACTTTCCAAATACCATCATCAAAATTATATGACCAGTATTTTTCATCCTCGGTCTTGTCTAGTATTAATATAACTTCTTCGGATTTATTTAAGAATATATTTTTTGCTTCAATATCTGTTGAAGACCCATGTTGCAAATATGTTATAGTGCCATTTGCCTCGGTGCCATATAAAACCTCACTAATTTGAATGGTAGAAGGGGTAATTTCAATTGAATTGTCTCCCTTTGTTGTAACACCTGAATCTTTCTTGTACGTCTGACCTTCATCTAAAACAGTTCCACGAACAATTAAATCAACATTCCAGAATTCTTCTTCTAAACTATTAAATGATGACTCCACACCTAGACTTGAATGATTATTTTTTTTGTCCCAGTTTAATCCTGCAACTGAACCGACAACGAGCGATAATGACAATGCAGCAGTTACAAAAGCAATTCTTTTTTTATCCACTTTGTACACCTCCACTTCCGTTTAATTAGTATCTACTATTGAATTAAATTTTTAAAAAATAATGTTCTAAGCAACTTTATCATTCAATTCTATCATTTTCCATAAAAGTTAGTTATTTGATTCTACCCTAAAAAAGCCTATCTTCGTAGATGCCTCGCGCAGTCTAAGACTTTATTTTCGTCTAACAATTATTGGTGAAAAAAGGAAAGTTGTCGCCGATCAGCGAATTAACTGGGATAACGAGAATGCGAGGCTACAAAATGGAAATGATTCGTTTGGCTACATGGGATGATAGGGATAAACTCGTACAAATGCGATGGGATTTCTCAGAGGAAGACAATAAGAGCGGTACAAACTTTGAGGAGTTTCAATTGATTTGTAGAGCGTTTTTAGTTAACGCGCTTAGCGGGAGCGACTGGAAAATTTGGGTTGCAGAAGTGGATGGCGAGATCGTCTCGCATATGTATCTGCAATTGATTCATAAAGTTCCCAGACCAGGCAAAACGCCAGATCCTTACTTTGGCTATGTAACGAATGTGTATACAAGGCCAAGTTATAGAAGTAAGGGATTAGGAACCAAGATTCATCAAGCTATGGAACAATGGTCGAAAGAACATGGGGTCGAGTTTCTCATTTTATGGCCGAGTACGAATAGTGTTAATTTTTATGAAAGAAATGAGTTCGCTCGAAGCGAGGAAGCATTGGAGAGGCATTGGTAACTATTGGAATTATCGCTATGAAGGGGGATGCAGGTTATGAGTAAACACGTCTACATCATTACTGGAGCTTCAAATGGGTTAGGAGCAGCACTCTCACGGCTGTTGTTGTCGGAGGTAACGCTTGTGTTGGGCATCTCACGGACGATGAATAATGAGATTCAACAGCTTGCACAGGATTTAAATGCGAACTATGCGTTCATAGCTGCAGACCTCACTCAGGTTGAGCGTATAGAAGCTACCTTGCGGGAGATCATTGAATCGATGGATTCATCCAAAGTTGAAACGATAACCCTAATTAATAATGCGGCAACTGTAACTCCAATTAAACCGATAGAAGCATGTTCGTCAGATGAAATTGTGTCGTCCATTCAACTGAATCTTACGGCCCCTATACTACTTACTTCATGCTTTATAAAGGAAACTGCCAAATGGGCTGCTAAACGCTCGATTATTAACATTTCATCTGGCTCAGGCCAGTATCCAGCAAGCAGCATGAGCACATACTGCTCGACGAAAGCTGCGCTGAATATGTTCACGAAATGTGTGGCCATGGAACAAAAGGAAGAACCGAATCCAGTTCATATGCTGACAATAGACCCTGGCATGATGAATACGGGTATGCAACAAATAGCGCGAGAAAGCGATTTCGAGTTATCGAGCTTTTTTAGAAAACAAAGTGAAGAAGGTCATTTAGCGGAGCCAGATACTGTTGCACGGAACATATTGCTTGAACTCAATCAACATAGGGGTGTAACACCTGCTTAGAATTGTAAGAGGGGATATGAATCGCGATGCATATTGGCATAGATTTGGACAACACTGTACTGGATGCTACTTCAGCTTATTTACATTGTTACAATAAAGTTTCTGGGTTGGAACTAACCCATGAGGATGTCGATGATTTTTATTTATATCGATTATATGGATGGGATAAAACGAAACGTGATGAAGTCTACGATAGCTTCGGACATGACATACATTGGAACTCAGTACCTTTTCCTATGGCTGTAGAGGTATTACAAGAATTATTCAAACAACATCAGATTACGATCGTGACGGCTAGGCCACAGCAATTTCAGAATGTCACAATGGCATGGCTTGAGAAATATCAGATTGACTATCATCACATTTTGTTGGTTGAAGATAAGCTTCAAGCTTGCATGCACTATGGAGTTGATGTTCTGATTGATGATGCTCCACACTATGCAGAGGAGTTAGCTGCTTCTCAGAAGCCTGTCATTTTATTTGATCAGCCGTATAATCTGAGCATTGCGAATGACTATGTATACCGAGCTATGAATTGGTTGGAGGTCAAGAAACAGATCGACCATTTGGCTTCAAGGTGTAAGTGAATAGATACATCAAACAACGTTCTCGTCAATCTGACTGAGAACGTTGTTTGATTACAGTGATTACAACGTCTGACCACTATCAACGGTGATGATTTGTCCGGTCATGGCTTCCTGTTCCAGTGCCGCACAAATAAACTGAGCGATGTCTTCAGGCGTTGAAATTTGCTGGAGCAGCAGGTTAGGAGCTAGTTTCTGCATCTGATCTTCTCTTCCAGCCCACCAACGAGTAGCAACTGCTCCTGGTGCGACACAGTTCACCCTAATATGTGGTGCTAGCGCTCGTGCCAAAGATTTGGTCAAGCCATGGACAGCCGATTTCGATATGGCATAGGGAAGAGAAGAACCAACTCCCGTTAATCCCGCAATACTTCCCACATTGACGATCGCCCCTTGTCCGTTTGTTTTCATTATTGGCGCTACGGCCCTTGCACAGTAAAACATCCCTTTCACATTCACGTCGAATAATTCATCCCAGATGTCATCGGTTACAGCATCAAGATCAGGAAGGGGAATATGATGTGTCATACTTGCATTATTGACTAATAAATCTACAGTTCCCAAAAGATGTTCAATAGATCGTACCATCTCAATGACTTCGTTGTTATTGGAAACATCAGCTTGTATGGCAATCGCACGACCACCCTCCTCAATAATCCTTCGAGCTGTTTCCTCCGCATCCTCCTTTGAGCGTGAGTAGTTCACTGCGACCGCAACCCCTCGCTTAGCAAGTGCGAAGCTTACCGCTCGGCCAATGCCAGTACCTCCCCCTGTAACGAGTGCCACTTTATTGGATAACTGCATACAAATCTCCTCCTTGATTGCTATATATAAATTTTAAAACTAAATTAGAATTCTGTATAATTGAAGATATTGAAGTGTTGATTCAAATAAATTGAATTAATAGAATGGAGTACAGAATGGATATTAAAACGCTAAAAACTTTACATATGATCGTGAAACATGGCAGTTTTCATCAAGCGGCAGTGGAAATGAACTATGCCCAATCTACTGTGACGATGCAAATTCAAAAGTTAGAAGTCGATTTAGGTATTCAACTCCTAGAACGCGGCAAGAAAATCCGATTAACGGAAGCAGGTCGATTATTTTACGAGGAAAGTTTGGAGATTGTTAAGCGCATGGAGAGGTTGCAAACAAATTTATCGGATCTGCAATCGGGAGAAGTAGGGAACGTGCGAATCGGGTTGACAGAGCCAACGGCCAGTTATCGATTACCGCAGTTGTTAAAAGAGTTCATGACAATGTATCCGCGAATCCGTGTTTCGCTTGAAATTGCTAGCACACCAGTCTTGGTCGAGTCATTGCTGCAAGGAAATATCGACTTCGCGTGCTGTTCGGCACCAGAAATAGGAACTGATCTTTTTTTTCAACCGCTGTTCGCGGAGAAATTTGTAGCTTTAATACCTGAAGATCATCCACTAAGTCAGAATGTGGAACTTGTCCCAAGTCAATTCCTAGGACATCGACTTTTGATAACATCAGCAACGTGTCCATATCGCAAAAAATTAGAAATGATACTTCAAGAGTTAGGGCATGTTGGGATAGAAACGATGGAGATTGGCAGCATGACTGCTTTGAAAAGCTATGTGAAAAATGGATTTGGCTTTGCACTCGTGCCTGAGATTGTACTAGACCCAATGCCTAGTGGGACAAAGGTACTTCCAGTGAATGGTACATCGATCGATATGTTGACGGGGTTTATCTACCAATCGGCTCCATTAAGTTATGCGAGTGCACAGTTGTTTCGATTTTTGAAAAAGAAACTGAATACGTTTGATTCCTAAGATTTACAGATAAGCATCCCTAGGCTACCATAACTCTAATGATAAACAGGTGGTAGGAAGTAAATAAAACCGGCAATCAAGGACTTATTTCTAGTCCGAGGTTGCCGGTTTTTTATTTATTATAATTTGGATAAAATGTCATGCCTAGCTCGTTCCATCTCTCTCCCCACAGGGATATAGATCATGTTATCCACCATCAGTAACCTCGAAATGGTCTCGTTGGATAAGACATTGCGTCCATCAAGTAAGATTGGCTGATGCATGAGTTGAACCATAAGTAACCAATCCAATTCAGCAAATTGCGGCCATTCCGTCATGATGATGATCGCATCAGCACCTGCAGCTGCCTTATAAGCTGTGTCCATCTGGAACACTTTCTCAATTGAGGTTGGTTGGACGACCGGATCAAAGGTTTGCACCTCAATCCCGTATAGGTAACATAGTCGTAGCAAAGTGAGAAATGGCGCATCACGCATATCATTCGTATTCGGTTTAAAGGAAATACCAAGCACGCCTAGTCGCTTTCCACGTGGATTTCCCCAGAGTGAAATCAGTTTCTCCAACAACTGCGGAATTCGTTCGTCGTTGATTTGAGCTGTTGCTTCGAGTAAGGGCAGCGAGCGGCCAATGGCTTTACCGGAAGCCAGCAGAGATTGCAAATCTTTTGAAAAACAGGATCCACCATAACCTATGCCTTCTCGCAAAAAGTGAGGACCGATGCGTCGATCCGCGCCTACACCTTGCATAACCTGGCGATTATCTGCCCCATATCCTTCACAAACGTCCGCAATCATATTGGCAAATGAAATCTTCATCG
This sequence comes from Paenibacillus sp. LjRoot56, assembly GCF_964253335.1. NCBI lineage: Bacteria > Bacillati > Bacillota > Bacilli > Caryophanales > Paenibacillaceae > Paenibacillus > Paenibacillus sp. LjRoot56. The sequence goes on along the minus strand of NZ_CAXURV020000004.1, from coordinate 376,014 downwards.
CTAAGAAGGCATTGGAGGCATATTTAATCAGCTCAGCACTGCGTCGATCACAGACTTGAATCGGGGCATTAATCCCTTTGTATAGTTGGTGAAGTGCAGCTTTGGCAAGGTGCGATCGGCAACCGAAAACGATGCGATCGGGGTTCATAAAGTCGTTAATCGCACTGCCCTGACGCAGAAATTCGGGGTTAAACACGACTTCCGTTTGGAGTCCTGCATGAAGTAAATTAGCCTCTAGCTCATCGCAAGTGCCCACGGGAACGGTACTTTTCATAATGATAAACGGAGGGCAGACGCCACCAGCATGCTTCAATTGGGCAATCACATCATCAACTTGACTAAGATCGGTCTGACCGTTCACGCCAGTTGGGGTACCAACAGCAATCATCAGTGCATCAGCACCCTTGGATGCGTTTGCTACATTGGTTTCAAAGGACAAACGGCCTTCGTTATGGCATGTTTCAAGCATTTCCTGCAGATCAGGCTCCCAAATGGCTAATTTATTCTTACGAAGGTCTTGGATGACATGTTCCCGATCGACCGCTGTGACGAAATGACCTAACTTGGCGAAGCAAACTGCGGCTACTAATCCGACATAACCTGTTCCAATAATCGTTAATCGCATGCGAAGTCCTCCTTCAAGCCGAATAGAAACCAGATTTCTTACCGATACGTCGAAAATCAATGATCATTTCATAATCATGAAGCAATTGATCAAAGATAGCGTCCCACGAGCGACCGAGAGCGAATTCCCTGGCTTCCAAACGAAACTTCGTCAAGCGGTCACTGTCATCTACTAAAGAGGTGATTTCTTGAACAAAAGATTGCGGCTGACGTGGCGTACATAACATACCATTTTCCCCGGAACTCACCATTTCTAAGACGCCACCGCTATTGGCAGCAACAACGGGAAGCCCCGATGCCATCGCCTCTTGAACGACATTCCCAAACGTTTCCGTACTTGAAGGAAAGACGAAAAGATCTGCTGAAGCATAAATCTGAGCGAGCTCTTCGCCACTTTTATAACCAGCAAATGTGACATTCGAAGGAGCTTGTTCACGCAGTTCTTGGAGCTGTGGACCGTCTCCGACAATGAGCCAGTGTACACGCGATTTCACGGAATCTGGCAGCAGTTTCATAATCGCGGATAGGGTATCTATATCTTTCTCAGGAGCGATGCGACCTACATACAGAAGGAGGTATGGAGCTGTAATTCCATATCGTTCGCGAACGTCCATACTCTTCTTCTCTGGTGTATATAAGGAGCAGTCTACGCCTCTCGTCCACAGCAGTAAGCGATCCATACCTTGTTCTTGCAGGGTGTCTAAGGTATCTCGAGAGGGAGCGAAGGTCGCATCACAGGACTGGTGAAACCATTTCATATAACTCCAATAGAGTGGGATTGCAGCCTTCATATGGTAATAAGTCAAATAGCGATCGAAATGCGTATGATAAGAGGCTACATGTGAGATGCGGTGTTTGCGAGCGTAGTGCAGACCACATAATCCAAGGTTAAAAGGGGTTGCTAAGTGGAGCAAATCAGGCTGAAAGCGATCAAGCTCTGTACGGATAGCAGCCAGGTTTGGTAAAGCAAGACGACATTCGGGGTACAGAAAAAAAGGGATGCTCGTTACAGGTCGAATGGGATCCGAATAGACCATATCAGCCGTGCTTTTAGGTGAAAAAACGAGATGCTCGATGCCCCTTCGATTCAAATAATCGGTTAAACGTCCTAGTGTGAGTGCAACGCCGTTCATTTGAGGAACAAAAGTGTCGGTAAACAACGCGAGACGCATATGAATCCCTCCTGTAGTTCCAAGTTTAGCTTCAGCGTAGCAGGGGAGTATTCGGGGAATGTCAATGGAATATGAACGCCATATTATAATTTCCGTTAGCAACTAGGTTTGTATTGCTCAGGTCATATCGGCAGCTTTATTTGGATGATGTGCAGGTTCTTGCACCTTAAAAGTAAAATGCTTGTTCGCTTGAATTCTCCTTTTCTAATCAAGTAGAATTAGAGTTTCTAACTAAAATTTTGATTCTTGAGGAGCAAGCTATTTTGATAAAAGAAGAGAAGACATTAAACGCGACCCAGAATCCTATTGTCCTCATGCCCATCTTGTTGTTGATCTGGGGGTCAGTTGCGGCAGTTAGCAAGCTTGTATTAAATCGATTGGATAGCTATCAGGTTTTATATTATATGTACGGCTTAGGTGTGGTCATATTTGCAGTCATTTTAGTCATCCAAACGTGGAGGAAGCCCTTCAAGATTTGGAAGCTTTCGGAGTGGTTGCTGGTGCTCGCCTGCGGGGTATTTACGTTCTTATATGACTTTCTCTATCTAAAATCACTAGAGCTCATTCCAGCAGTGGAAACGTCCATGCTAAATTATTTATTTCCTATTTTTATCGTTATCTTTGCTATCCCCATCCATAAGGAGAGGTTGAATACATACAAAATCCTCTCCATCATCATGGGATTTGCGGGAACAATCCTACTGATCACGAAGGGAAACGTCAACAATTTCAGTTTTACTAACCTAAGAGGTGATGTATTAGCTATTCTTGCAGCCGTGTGCTGGGGATTGTTTACGAATCTTGTGAAGAAAAATAAGAAAGACATGCTAGTAAGTACCTTTGTAATGACCTTCATAGCCTGGCTATTGTCCATTGCGGGGATGCTGGTCTATTCACATGGAAAGATGCTTCAGTTGATGGACTTCTATGGTGTTGTATGGCTATGCCTGAGTAATATCGTTTTCGGTTTCTTCCTGTACTTCAGGGCATTGAAGTACTCTTCAGCCTCATTAATCGCGAGCTTTACTTTCTTTGCCCCATTTGTAACACTAGTTTTTATCATGATTTTGTTGGGAGAGCGGCTGTCGTGGCTGGATGGCCTTGCAGCTGTTCTCATCTTATTCAGTGTACCGGTACAGAAGTTAGGGGATGTTATTCGGAAGCGAAGGGGAGGACTTTTATGAACAAAGGCGACTCTCAAGCTCAATGATAAATAAATGGAAAACACCCCGTTAATTTCAGCGATATTAGGGAAATGAGCTCATTAGATGGATGTAGTACAGGTAATTTTGCCATAATTGCTGATTCCCAGGGAATCATGCCGAAATAGCTGCATGAAATCCAGTTGTATGTGAATTTCGAAAGATATGGGTGAAATTAACTGTATGAAATCCATCTATTTGTCATGAGAAAGGCCAATTTGGAGCAATCAAGGCAGTATCGCCAAAAAGGACTTCGAAGCCGCCGACAGGGGAACTCCCCGAAGTGTGGCAATCCCAATTTGACGCGCAGGGGGAGGGGAAGTTAGTGGGATTTCGAACAAATCGCCAGCAGCGAGTTCCTCGGCTACATAATTGCCGATGACGAAAGCAAGCCCAAAGCCTCGTTTGGCAAATTGTACAAGGAGATCGATGCTGCCAAGCTCGAATTCGGGGGTGAGTGTTACCCCTTCTGAGGTCGCGAAATCATCGAGATAGCGCCGCGTGCTAGCCCCATTTTCCAATAATAAAAGGGGGTATTTGTGTAAATCTTCAAGGGATAACGGACTTCCTGCTAGATGCGCATAGGGTTTTCCGCCGACAAGGCAGTCTTGAATAGCCGTACTTTCGCGAAAGTCGATTTGTTTGTCGGAAGCGGGGAGGCTGACAATACCAAAGTCGATTTTCCCCTCCTTAAGAAGTGTGATGGTTTCAGGTGTTGTACGGTTCGTAACTCGGATTCGCACACCTGGAAACTGTTCATGAAATGCCTCTAGATACGGCAAAAGATAATACTTGCACAACGTATCGCTCGCCCCAATATTAATCTCCCCGCTATGTAAACTATGCATGTCTGCGATGGCTTTTTCGCCAATTTTCATAGATTGAAAAGCCTGCTCGACATAACGAAATAACACGTCACCTTCAACAGTTAGCGTGACACCTTTGGCCGTACGAAAAAAGAGTTGACCACCAAGAGCCGCTTCCAACTGCTTAATCGTATGACTCACTGCGGGTTGTGTGATATGCAGTACTTCGGCTGCTTTTGATAAACTTCCCGTTTGGGTTGTCCAATAAAAGACACGGTACCACTCCAAATTAACATCCATCAAACATTACCTCGCTTTATATCTGGTATAACTTATATCAATTATTCTAATATCATTAGGACAATTATAATAAGCTTTGTCAGGTAAAACAAGTGTAGGAGGCGTTCGATGTGACTGTAACTGCGATAGTTGGGGCGAATTGGGGAGACGAAGGTAAAGGGAAGATGACGGATGTCCTAGCGGGGCAATCATCTTATGTTGTTCGATACCAAGGAGGGAGCAATGCAGGTCATACGATCATTAATGATTACGGTAAATTTGCGTTGCGCATGCTGCCTTCCGGTGTGTTTTATTCCCATGTGACGAATGTGATAGGGCCGGGTACGGCACTTGACATCGATATCGTGCTTAGTGAACTAGAAGAACTTGCAGCAAGAGGTGTACCTAAGCCGAAGTTGTTCATCTCGGAGCGGGCACAAGTCGTTTTGTCTGTCCATCGACTTTTCGACGAACTCGAAGAAGAGCGTCTGGGTGCACGCAGCTATGGATCAACGAAGCGTGGGATTGCACCTTTTTACGCGGATAAATACGCGAAGCTCGGGATTCAGGTTGCTGATTTATTTAATAAAAGTCGGTTGAAGGAACGACTCGAGCATTTGCTCACAGCGAAAAATGTATTACTCCAACATTTATATGGTCATGCAGCCATCCAAAAGGATGAACTGTTGAACCAGCTGTTGAGCCAGGCTGAGCGAATAGCTCCCTATGTGTGTGACACAACCACACTGCTTCAAAATGCCGATGCAAGGGGAGAGCTCATAGTGGTGGAAGGACAGCTCGGTGCTCTACGTGACCCGGACCATGGGATTTATCCGTATTCAACATCGTCTTCAACCCTTGCTGGTTTTGCACCAGTAGGAGCTGGGCTGCCAGCTAGATCTATCTCACAGGTCATCGCGATTGTCAAAGCTTATTCGAGCTGCGTTGGAGCAGGCCCCTTCGTCTCTGAACTTGCGGGCAGCGAAGCAGAGGAGTTACGTCGTCGCGGAGGCGATGCCGGTGAATATGGCGTAAACACGAAGCGTCCTAGACGCATGGGGTGGTTCGATGTAGTTGCAACCAAGTATGGCTGCATGATCCAGGGAGCGACAAGTGTCGTTTTAACAAATCTGGATGTGTTAGGCTACTTGGATGAAATTCCAGTCTGTGTCGGCTATGAATTGGCGGATGGTACAATTGTTGATCACTTTCCAGTCAATGCGTTGATGGATTCGGCTAAGCCTGTATTGTCGCGATTACCAGGTTGGAAATGTGATATCTCACAGGTTAAGCGCATGGAAGACCTTCCTGATGAGGCTAAGGCCTACATTCATTTCGTTGAATCTGCAATCAGCGTGAAAATTTCAACGGTTTCTGTTGGACCTAGACGCGAACAAGTGATTCAACGATAGCTTCAGCAAGAATTATTTTAGCCGCCGCGAGGTGGCTTTTTTAAAGATCATCATAGGATGTAAAAGAATGGGAAAAATAACCCCCAAACAAGTTTCGGAGGGGTCTTATGAAGAAGATGATGGTGGTTGTGTTGATGGTTGGGAGTGTCTTGGTACAACCTGTTCAAAGCGATGCTGAAGTACCTATGCCATGTAGTGCCATTCTTGAATCTGTCGTTGCGGATCAAGCAAATGCCAAAGGGGCAGCACTTGTTTACAAAGTGAAGCTAACACCAAGCTTTCCACGAACAAGTATTAGCATCCATGCGAATCATTTACCAGTGCCATCTGCAGCGGGAGATTATGATGGGTATGAAGGCTTTGCTTTTATTCCAAATGAGATCAGCTGGCGTTTCAAACTATTCCCAACTCCGGAAGAAGGCGGTCCGACTTGGGCTGGGAGGATTGACGATATTACGGCTGAATTAACGAATAGTACGATGGAAGTTCGTTTATCGAATAGCAAAACTGGGAAGTTAGGGCCTGTCATTTTAAGGAATACGATGAATGCTTGTAAATAATGGGAGGCTAATTGCAACTTATTAGTATTGCCATCGTCTATTGAAGTGAGATGTTAAAAACTGGGTTATATGCCTAGCGTGTTGTATGTAAACAACAAAAATTCAGTAGACGAGGCGATGCTATGAGATGGTTGATAACGCTAATCTTACTTAGTTGTGTTAGTTGTATGACGGGTTGCTCTGCATATGCTGTACATCATGATCTGACCAACGAAGTGAGTATCCAGCAACAGGATGACTTAAAGCCGATTGTTAACAAACTGCTTGGTACTGATTTAGAAAAAGACATGGCTTCTTCGGTCTTTGTTAGCAAAAGAATATTAGATTATACAATTCATGATGACATTCAGATTTTAAAAAATGAGGAAGATACCTACTTTATTGTTACCTATGATGTATTACCGGCTTCCCTAGAATTCATTATTGCTGGCGGCGGTGAAAGAACCGAAGATGGTTGGATCAAAAATTGTCGGCGCTATGTTACGCTTCAACTAGTCAACGGTGAGTATCGAATAAAAAGTATGAGTTCTGGGCCGTGAAGAGGTAAGAAGAATAGATTCATTTAGGGGGATTTTACTATGCCGGAACATACCATTGCTCAACGATTAGAAGCACTAGGAATAACACTGCCTACGGCAAGTGAACCCGCAGCGAAATATGTGAATTATGTGAAAGTGAACGGTTTACTGTATGTATCTGGCAAGGGCCCATCTGGCAGTCCTAAAGGGAAATTGGGGAATGAATACACAACACAAGAAGGTTATCAATTTGCTAGATTAACTGGTATCGAGATTCTTGCTGTTCTGCAAGCTGCACTAGGTTCTCTGGAGCATGTTAAACAAGTCGTCAAACTGCAAGGATTCGTAAATGCTGTTCCTGAATTTGAAGAACATCATTTGGTGCTAAATGGCTGTTCGGATCTGATGCTGGATGTGTTCGGCGAAAAGGGGAAGTCTGCTCGATCCGTCTTCGGCGCTGTTTCACTTAGAGATAATCTGCCGATTATTGTGGATTCTATTTTTGAAATAGCGGATTGAGAATTCGTGTTTCGTTACAATTAATGAGCGGGCGGTCCTTGATGAATCATTGATCGTACCGCTCTAATTTTTTTAGTGAAGCATAATGGAATCAATGATATCATTGGCATGTGCATTTATTGAACGTTGGCAAATTAAATGTGCATCATTATTTATTTTTCAAATAAGGTTTGGAGGAAATAAGAAGTGAAGAAAGCAAGATGGAAGCTACTTACCTATGTCCCTTTTCTAGCAATCATGGTCATCATCGGAATCATTCAGTCTTTCATGTTAGCTAATGAAAATGTGAAGCCATATCCGGAACCATTCGGCCGCGCAACGGAATTACAACAGTTGGCAACCTATGGTGAACCTGTACAAATGATTGGTGATGGTAGTTTCACCTATCTAGCCGGGAAAACTCTACAATTCGTCACGATTGATGAAGAGGGACGTCATCATACGGAGAGTCGTCCTTTACCAGATGTTGGCGTTGTCCGAGCCTACAAGATGATAGATAAGGATCATATTATATGGATCGGGGACGGCAATAAACTGTACGCGAGTGAATGGAAGAGTGGTTCATGGAGTTCGAAGAACGCACTCATGGAGAACGAGATAATTCGTGTGCAAACTGTAGTTGGCCCCAAGGGGAATAGCGTTATGCTAGCGTACAATGATTCATCGCTTTATGTCAGCGAATTTCATCCGAATGCCAAGCTTACCTGGACTACACTTGATATAGCGAATGTGAAGCAAATTCATGGTGCATGGGATACCTTTGGGAGCAGCCTATCTCTTGTTTACGCCGTCAGTAAAGACGGCAGTGAATCCTTTCACTACGCGAAGCTTGCAGAGGCATCATGGAAGCCACTTGTGCAGATCAAGCTGAAGGACGTAGATTATGCAACGAGCAGCTTAGATGATATGGCGCTAGGCGTAGATGGTTCTACATTTATTACTGCGTATACAACGAGCTCACGCAAGTCAGGTAAGAGCACCTTACATATGCTCACTTTCCCAGAGAATCAACCCAATAGGATACAAGATGAGGTTATTAACCTACCGGTCACTAAGGGGAACGATTCCGATACCATTTTGCATCCGACATTTACGCAGTCAACTTCTGGTGAAGTAACGCTTGTCGCATCGTCAGTTTATGAGAAAAATAGGCGTCAAACGAGTCAAGAGGTGTACAAGATTGGCTTTAAGGATGGCAAAATGTTGAATGCTTCGCGGATCAGCCAATTCGGTGGTTTTGCCGTATATCCGATTTTTGCTTGGAACAAAGGGAGTTCACTAGCCATATGGCTGGACGCCGTTAACGCTGATACGTATCGCGTGTATTACACCACAGATCAGCTTCCTTATGCAGATCGAATGAACAGCATTCATGCAGAGGACTATCAGCAAGCTGCTGGGAATTTGCCGTTGTTTTGGGGGATTGGCGTACTCACGGCACTAATTAGCTTAAAATGGATCCTATTGCCTGGCCTTTATTTAATCGTGATCAGTGTTTTTTGGCAATATCACTATGACGAGCATGCGAAGCGGCACTTTGGCATATCTATGGCGATGTACCTCGTGGTAAAGGCGTTATTTATTGGCGATTACCGTAAACCTATTGCGCTGCAGGTGATGCCGGATTTCTTGCAATCGGTTTGGGTTAGCTTGATTTTACTACTTCTGTTTGCTGCTATTTCGTATGGGTTAACCCGCTTATGGAGAAAAGGTTTGTCCGAACGGAATGTTGGACTTGAGATGTTTTACTTCGTCGTTCTTGATGTTTTCATGACGAATATGTGGTATTCGTTCTTTATGTCACCTGCAACCTTGTCCTGATGTTCGTGCAAAGTAATTGAAAATATTGGCATTCATTGCTATTATAGAGGTACTAATAAACGATGTGTGACTGGCGGAACATGGGGAACCATGAGGGAGCATATCGATAACGGCCGTACGCCTGGGCAAGAGGTAAGGGGAAATCCCCTTACCTCTTTATGTTTGAACCTAACTTGAGAGGAATGATAAGATGACCGCGGAAACCGTAATCTTGGATGGTAATCGAGTGGCAACAGACATGAAAGAGGCGCTGAAAGGTAGAATAAATCAATTAGCCGGGAAGGGAATCATTCCTTGCTTAGCTACGATTCTGGTCGGTGGTGATCCTTCGTCAGCTACTTATGTGAGAATGAAAGGAAATGCATGTAAACGACTTGGTATCAAGTCGATTCGTATTGAACTTCCCGAGCATACCTCGACATCAGATTTGATTGCTGAAATTCAGAAACTGAATGTTGACCCTAGCGTCCATGGGATTTTGTTACAACACCCGGTTCCTCATCATATTGATGAAAGGGCTGCATTCGAAGCGATTGGTATCGAGAAAGATGTAGATGGCGTAACGACGCTTGGATTTGCTCAAAATGCTTTCGGCTTCGCCGATTTCCCTTCTTGTACGCCGGCGGCGATACTTGCAATATTGGATTATTATCACATTGCATTGGAAGGCAAGCACGCTGTTGTCATAGGGCGAAGCCCCATTCTCGGTAAACCAGTTTCCATGATGTTACTCAATCGGAATGCGACAATAACGACATGCCATTCAAAGACTGCGAACTTAGAGGAGATGGTACGGTTAGCTGATATTGTGGTAGCGGCAGTTGGGAAACCGAAATTTGTGCAAGGGGATTGGATTAAACAAGGGGCCGTCGTGTTGGATGCAGGGTATAACGAAGGCAACATTGGGGATGTTGATTATGAGGCCTGTAAGGATCGAGCATCAGCAATTACGCCTGTTCCTGCTGGAGTTGGGCCTGTCACAATCGCTACCTTGTTGAAACACACCGTCGATGCGGCAGAAAAGTTAGCTTAGCCCAGGATGAAAAGGGGGAGCAAGATGAAATTGTTTCACGTAAGTGAAGAAAAGGATATTTCTATTTTCAACCCTAGACTTCCTTCAAGAAAAGATCTGGACCCAACCAAAGGATTAGTATGGGCGATTAATGAGAAATGTTTCCCCAATTTTCTAACGCCTAGGAACTGTCCTAGAGTTACTTTTCATACCAATGAGGCTACCACGGAGGAAGATAAAAAGAACTATTTATCTTCCAATGCCATAAATCACGTCGTAGCGATTGAGCATAAATGGTTTGAAATGATGAAGAATACAACGTTGTATATCTATGAGTTTGATACGTCAGATTTTTATTTACAGGATCTTGGAGCAGGATATTATGTAAGCGAGAAATCACAGGTTCCCATCCGACGATTCGAAATTCAAAATCTCTTTGGTGAGCTTTTTAAAAGAAACATAGAAGTCCGACTTCTGGCAAATTTGTGGGATTTATCTGATAAAATACAGCAATCGAGTTTTCAATATTCGATGTGTCGGATGGGCTTTGCTGAGCAGAGATTAACCGAAGTTTAGATCAGATTTATTAAAATAATATAGATGAAAATAGGGGGGATTGTCATGACATTAACAATCTATGTTGTGGATGCTTTCACGAATCAAGTATTCAATGGAAATCCTGCTGCTGTTTGTTTAACTGCTGAACCTCTTGATGATGAGTTGATGCAACGAATTGCTTCAGAAATGAATCTGTCAGAAACAGCTTTTTTGTTTCCTCAGCAAGACGGGTTTTCACTTAGATGGTTTACACCTATTTCTGAGGTGGATTTGTGCGGTCATGCTACATTGGCAAGCGCGCACATGTTGTGGGCAACAGGGATTTTACCACTGAACCAACGAGCTAGTTTCTTTACCAGAAGTGGACTCTTAACGGCAATAAAGCATGATGCTTGGATTCAACTTAATTTTCCTTCAGAACCTGTGATTGCATGTGAATATCCATCCGAATTGGTGGATGCTCTTCAAATTGTTCCTTTATATGTTGGACGAAATAGATGGGATTATTTCATTGAAGTTGAATCTGAAGACATCATTAAGCGTCTAAGTCCTGATTTTTCTTTGTTGCAGACGATTCAAACAAGAGGGATCAATGTAACAAGCCGCTCGCAAGAATTTGACTTTGTTTCAAGATGCTTTTTCCCAGCTGTCGGTGTGAATGAAGACCCCGTAACGGGCTCATCTCATTGTGGTCTTGCACCATATTGGGGTAAGAAATTAAATAAAACGGATATGTTTGCGTATCAGGCATCCGCTAGAGGCGGCATACTAAAAATTAGTTTACATGAAAACAGAGTTCTACTGTCAGGACAAGCAGTTACGGTAATGAAGAGCGAGTTGTTCATCTAGCATAAGGAGAGGTAGATATGGCGCGCATTTTATTTATGAATGGTGGATCAGAGGGACATATCAATCCCACTACCGGAGTCGTACAGGAGCTGATTTCCCGTGGTGAAGAGGTCGTGTACTTTTGCATAGAAGCGTTTAGAGAGCGAATAGAGAACACGGGAGCTACCGTACGAACATTTGACGACCAAAAGTTTATAAAAGCCTTCATCACAGGTGGAAGAAATTACTTATTGGAGAGAATTAACGGACTTTTACTCACCGCAGATATTGTTATACCAAGCGTGCTTGAACAGATCAAAAATGAAAAATATGATTATATCATTCATGATTCCATGTTCGGTTGTGGACGTTTACTTGCTCAGATGCTTAAACTGCCAGCAATTAATTCTTGCACGTCTCTCGCGCAATCCAAAGAATCCATTGATCAAGAGTTGGAACATTTTTTAAATATTGTCCCTTCTGAAATCGTTAAACCTATTTATGAGCAATACCAAAACCTGACGATGATGGTGAAGGAAAAATATGATGTAGAGATCCATTCTCCTTATGAAGTATTGTGTAATCCAGCACCGCTTACAATCGTATATACCACTAGGGAGTTTCAACCAAATGGTGAATCGTTCGACCAGTCCTATCAATTCGTAGGGCCATCGATCTCAACAAGATTAAGCTCAGAAAGCAACGCGTATACAGGAATTCGAACTGAAAAACCAATTTACATTTCATTGGGAACCGTGTTTAACCGATCCATTGATTTCTATAAACTTTGTATCGAGGCATTGGGGAATACTGAACATGCCGTTGTCATGTCAATTGGGAATAACGTTCAATTATCTGACTTAGGCGAAATTCCAACTAACTTTACTGTGAAACCCTATGTTCCACAAACCGAATTACTGCCTCATACGAAGTTATTTATCACACATGGTGGCATGAATAGTACGCATGAGGGCCTCTATTATGGGGTTCCACTCCTTGTAATCCCACAAAGCGCTGATCAACCGATGATTGCTAAGCAAGTCGAAAGTATCGGTGCAGGTGTGACTTTGCAAATGCTAACTTTGAGTACTAAGCAACTAAAGGAAGCTGTAGATCAGGTGTTAAGTGACTCCTCATTTCTGACTGCTGTTGCAAAAATTAGGGAATCTTTTCGAGAATCAGGTGGGTATCGTCAGGCTGTTGATGAGATTTTTGCTTTTAAAGGGCATTATGGGATTGAGTAGAATGAAGACCCTCAGCATGTTGCTGGGGGTCTATTTTCTTCGGAAAATAGATTCCTAATTATGGTAAAATATGTAGAGAGAGCATGTTTTAAGTAGCTGGAAGGAGAGTTAAATTAATCATGTCTGATGAATTAAGCAAAGAAATATTGGAAGAGTTGAAGAAATTAAATGAAAAAATCGATCAATTACAAGCGTCAAAAGGGTTGTCGACACCGATGAAGTTTGTTGCCATATTGTTGGGTTTCGTGGTAATTGGTCCTACGATTACAATCTTAATATCTCGGTTATTTCATTAACGAATAGTCACATTCATTGCTTCTATTGACATAATTACTTCGATTTGGAATGGAGATTCAACTAATGAGAATGCATACAGATCCCAAAGGAGATGCCTACGAACAAGTCATCGATTTAGCGATACGAAATTCGGAATGTTTTGTACTTAGCGAAAGATTATGGCATCTTGCAGATGGAGAGCAGAAGCTATACACAAGCGTGTTAGAAGCGTTAGAGCCTTTCTTGGTGAAAACAATTATCATCCAAGGCGAGAATATCGAAGATGTTATTCAAATAAAACAAGAATATCGCAGTCATGCTTTTTATACCGCGGGAACTTACTATTTATATAGATGTTGTGAAGAAAGCGGAAATCTACTGAAACAGATGGCAAATCAGTTGTCGGATTGGATATTCCCTAAACTTCCGGAAGACTTATGTTTCTTGAAAGAAGGTGGGGGAGACTATCTTTACTCGATTGTCCATGAAGATCAGTATGGGATGGATGTAACAGAGGAAGAAGCAATGGGATTGATGGATGAAATGACAGGACTTTTTCTAAAAATAGCGGCTCACACGAACTTTGATCGTCTACTAGACGATGCCATTAAACATAAAACGGATAGGCTGTATATTAGTCGACATCATTTAACTGAATTGCCTGAGAGAATTCGGGAGCTTACAGAGCTGCGAGAACTAGAAATTTTTGAACAAGATCTTTACTACTTACCTGAGGCGCTGTTTGAGTTAAGTAAGCTTGAAAACTTAACAATCCAAACAGCTGATTTGGCCTATATTCCAGCATCCATAGCGAAGTTGAAGAACCTAAGAGTACTTTGCATCCAATGTGGAAGCTTTGATCGACCGACTCCGGGCTACCAGATAAAGCCGAAGGAAGAAATCAGCCTAAACGTATTGCCAGCTGAAATTGGAGAGCTTGAGAAACTGGAACAATTAACGATTCAATATACCTCGATACATGAGTTGCCGATCGAAATGATAAAACTGAGGAAGCTGCGATTTTTAAACGTAGCCATGTGTATGATTGATAGGAAGCCTGATTTTCTCAATGAAATGAAGCAATTGGCGTATGTAAATTTGTCTCGAGATTCGTTATGGGAAACTGAGTGATTAGAGTCAATGAAGAGGAGCTTGCGATGAGGCAGCTTCTTTTTTTTGTATGATGAGGTAGGAAGTCGAAACAATTACTCTCCAAATGAGTCAAATAATGGAAGGGGTTATCACGCATCATGAAGTCTGTTTAGCGAAGGAGGTAAAGATGGCCTATATTCGTTTGATAGTTTTGGTCCTGTTCGTTGAAGTTATGATAACCATGGCAGTCAGTTTTGGTATTTACTTTGGATTTTCCATCTATCCGTATACGCTGACAACGAATACTCCATCAGGGGCTGCTGTTCAGTCAGCTGGTTTTAACGCAACGATTCCTTTGTATATGCCATCACTTGCTGATTTGAAAGTTCCATATACGTTTCTAAAGGTAGCCACTCCAAGTTGGGGAGCCGCAGCATTCCTAGTCTCTGCCGTCTTAATGGGGTTACAAAGTTTTATTAGAGGCATGTATCTAGGCGGGTTGAAAGAAAGGGCGCTGAACCAGGAGAAAGTTCCACTGCTTGTATATGGGCGCAGATATTTCGGCGATATGATCGCATGGACGATTTTTCAATTCGTGGCTGGCGCGGCGATGATCTTCTTCGCAGCTGCTTTTTTTCCAATTGGAATCATCTTGATCATTATTTTAATGTGTTATTCACTCACGCCATATTTGATCGTACTCGAAAATATCAGCTTTAGTACTGCTTTGGCAAAGGCTACAGGTACGTTTAGGCGAAATTTTGGTGCCATGCTGCCACTCGCGTTGCTTGCGATGATGTGCACGCTAATTGTGAGTTTGTTCCGTTCACTAACATCACCATGGGGATACGCAGTACCTTTGCTCGCATACGCATGTGTGGGAACTTTGTTGATCGGTAAGCTTATGACAATACTAGCGGTGAAGCTTAGGATTAACCCTGAGCAACAGAGTACGATGCAGCCAAGGGATGAAATCCCAACTCACAGCTTGGTCAACGTTGTGGTTGTGCTGCTAATACCAGTTTTACTCTTCACAGGGATATTTACTGCTTCAGGAAACCACTTAAGGATGTTCGACTTCGGTAAAAAAAAGCAGATCGAGGGTATCTCGTATTTGACAAGTTTCTCCGATGTGTATTATGCGTCCAAGACGAGGTATACAGCTTATTTGTGGCAGTCGGCCGAATATAGTTTGGCAATAAAGCTTCCAGATTTAACAGGCGATCGTAAGCCTGATGAATTGCGAGGCATAGCAGAAATCACGTGGCGGATGGATGAGAATAATCGCAGATTACAAGGGACTTCACTTCAAACCGCTGAAAATTCCAACATACACAAGAGCCAGTTGATGTATCGTCTTGTTAAAGAGACAGCTAAGGATGGCCATGTTTATTATTCTAGTTTGAGAGGCTCATCTTCGATACTTCCTGGTGATGTGGAACCTCATGAGCCATTGTCCGTGCAAATCATGGTCAGTGGAGATGGCAGTCAAATATTTGTTATACAGTACCCAACGCGCTTCGATATTTCGCCTGTATTCCGTGTTTCGGATGACGGGAAATATGTGATCACAGGAACAAGCCCAGTAAATCCAATGGATTTCCACACTTATTGGTTCACCGCAGATCAAAGTACCGATCATATGTTTAACTTACTAGCTGCCAAAAACCAATGGAATGACACCGCCATGTTTAACCGAGCTTACCTTGCGCTTGCTTCTGCGATGCAGGAGGGGGATGGACGTACGGTCGTTAAAGTACTTGAGACGATGCGGAAGTCCGGTGTAGACGTGATAGCACCTGATTGGGATATCCAGACGTGGACGACTAACTTACATCGTCGATATCAAGAGGCAAGTTTGCCTAATTTCCTAGAACTGCTGTCGAAGGCAGGTATGCAAGAGGGTTATAAAGTCACAGAAATATCAAACAACAGCGAGGATAAGGTCGGTGTTTACCGTCTTGAGGTACCGTTCCCTGATGGTGTTATACCAATAATGTATAAGGAATCTAAGGTAGATGGCAAGCTGTTGTCTATCAATATAGAGGACTAAAACATTCATTGATACGAAGGTGCCCCTAAAGCCATGTATGTGGCGGGAGGCACTCTTTTTTTATTTTAGCAAAAGTAAAAACAATAATAAAACGCTAAAAATCAATAATGTTTTATTGTAAAACGATAAATTATATGATAAAGTCAAATCAATCATTATGAAAAGAGGTGCTTTTGGTGAAACAAGGAACAACATTATTTTTGAAAATCGTCGTATTTCTTATTGGCCTCCCTGTGCTTGCCCTGTGCATATTCGTGGTGCCGGAGCTTGGGAGATATGCAGTGGAGTTGTATCCAGGCAAGACGTATTTGCAATATCTCTTTTACATCGATATCTATGCTTCAGCGATCCCCTTTTATTTTGCGTTGTATCAGGCTTTCAAGCTGTTAAGTTATATCGATAAGAACGTTGCCTTCTCAGAATTATCAGTAATCGCATTGAAAAATATCAAATACTGTGCCAACGCAATCAGTATCTTATATGTGGTAGGCTTGCCGATCTTGTATCTGATTGCGGAGAAAGATGACGCCCCTGGTCTCATCGCCATCGGTTTGATTATTATATTTGCTTCCACCGTGATTGCTGTTTTCGCCGCTGTTCTTCAAAGGCTTTTGCAAGAAGCGATCGATATCAAATCAGAAAATGACTTAATAGTCTGAGGTGAATAATATGGCGATAATAATCAATATTGATGTGATGCTGGCTAAAAGGAAAATGAGCGTGACAGAACTTTCGGAAAGGGTTGGCATTACGCTAGCAAATCTGTCTATTTTAAAAAATGGTAAGGCAAAAGCGATTCGAATTTCCACGTTGGAAGCGATATGTAAGGCATTGGATTGTCAACCTGGTGATATCTTAGAATTCAAAAGTGACGAAGAATCGCAAGACTAATACGTTTGGATAATAAACATGGAGGAGGGGTACTTGTGGACAGTAACAATCTGATCATTAAACATATGGGCAACCCCCACGAGCTTGAGCGAATGTTTAGAAAAGAACCTGAGGCTTTTAGAAAAACATTCGCTTACGCCTGGGAACAAAACCCGAATTCGCAGGTACTTGCCACTTGGTATGAGAGATTGCACTTCAAAGAAGATGTACATACAGAAAAGGCGTCCTTGTTTCAAAAGGACTTCTTTATCATGGGCATTTTGGCGATACTGGCTGGGATCATCACACGAATCCTTTTCCATTTTGTCGAACAAGAGTCAATCGCTCCAATCAATCTTGTTTTTGGTGTGCTACCATTTATTGCGACCTACTTTGTTTGTAACAATCCTCCACGGAGACATATTATTTATACACTTGCAGGGTTGTTTCTTGTCTCTATCATATATGTGAATATACTGCCACTCGAGCAGAATGACAGTATACTTTTATCTTATATACACCTTCCTATTTTCCTATGGGTGTTAGTGGGGTTTGCTTTTACAGGAAATGAATATCGACGTGGCAGCGTCCGATTAGCCTATCTTAAATTTAATGGCGAACTTGGCATTCTTTACGCGACTATGGCCATAAGTGGAGTATTGTTAACAGGTTTAACTATGCAGCTATTTAGATTTGTGGGCATGGATATCTCTGAATTTTACTTTAAAAATGTTGTGTTATTTGGAGCTGTCGCGCTATCCCTTGTGGCGACATATCTCGTTTCGCGCAATCTTAAACTTGCCAAAAATATCGCGCCTTATATCGCCAAAATTTTCAGTCCGCTTGTATTGGTAACTTTGTTGGTCTATCTGATAACGGTTATGGTGGTTGGGAAAAATCCATTCTTGGATCGGGATTTCCTCCTTTCCTTTAATGGCATCCTGCTTTGTGTACTAGCCGTTACCATTTTCTCCATTACAGAAAGCGGTACAGATGAGAAAAAGAATATTTCAGATTATATAAACTTTGCTTTACTTGTGCTAGCACTTATAATTGATAGCGTGGCAGTATCAGCCATCGTGTTTAGGCTTTCCTCTTATGGGATTACGCCCAACCGAATTGCTGTTCTAGGTGTCAATATATTGATTTGGGCTAATCTTATTTGGATTATGGTTTCTTATCTGCTTTTCATACGAAATAAAACAGGACCTTCAAACATCCAAGACGCTGTTACGAAGTATTTACCAGTCTATGGAATTTGGGCTGCTTTTGTTGCATTTACGTTTCCTTTTATTTTCAAATAAAATAGCTATACCAATGGAGTGTAACCGACATGGGAAGAGAACGTTTAAGACCAATTTACAATGCTGGTGAATCGTTGTTGAAGGAAATTCAACGAACGCATGTCCCAGACGATGGGGTAGCAATCTGGAGTTTGGGTCAAGCCGGGGCTTTGATTAAAGGCGGTAGTTCAGACGAAGTCATTTGTATCGATCCTTATTTAAGTTATTCGATTGAATTGGAAAATCCTGATACAGAATTTAAAAGGGAAATTCCCCCGCCGCTTACGCCGCAGGAGCTTGATGTAAACATCGTATTGCTCACGCATTTCCATAATGATCATATGGATTTAACTACGATCAAAGGTGTTTCTGTGTCTCATCCAGAGACACAATTCGTGGCACCAGCTTCACATGTGAATTTGCTGCATGATATAGAAGTGGATGCTAGCAGAATCATTGCTGCCAAGCAAGAGCAGGTGATTTCCGGACGTGGTGTTACCATAACTCCTGTTGCGGGAGCGCACACAGCCTATGAAACGGATCAAGATGGGAATCAGTACTATTTGGGTTATTTTATCGAAATCAACGGAGTGAGAATCTTTCATACTGGAGACACGGTTGTCACGCCAGAGTTGATCGAGCATGCCAAGCAATTTCAGCCTCATGTAACACTTCTTCCAATAAATGGAGGCGATTATGCACGGACCTCAAGAGGAATTGTAGGCAATATGAACTTCCGTGAAGCGGCAGATTTCGGCGTTGAGATTGGGAGCGATCTACTAATCCCTATCCATTTCGATATGTTTTCCAATAATCGTGATAACCCGGCCTACTTCGTTGATTATTTGTTCCACACGTATCCTGCGCAGAAGTTTCATATGATGTCCGCGGGAGAGCGATTTATCTATTTTAAATAATTGAAATAGATTGAAATGTTAAGGGCTGTCTTATGGCAGTTCTTCTTTGTGTTTCGCAAGGTGATTTTCTTATAATTGATCATACTTTTGTATAAATAAAAGATCCACTTCGTGGTTATTTCTTGGTATATTAAATAGGGGGAAATGAACTTATAAGCCGTTAGGGAGGAATGTACATGTACACATTTGGATGGTGCAGTGGGATTCAAGAGGCGGAGAGACTTAAACAATTGGGCTTTGATTATATCGAATGCGCGCTCGTAGCATTAAATTTAGAGGATGACGCAGATTTTGCCGCCAAGCTTCCCATGTATTTGAACAGTCCGCTTCCCGTACAGGCATTCAGTATATTTTTCCCAGGAGACTTGAAAGTGGTCGGTCCAGAAGCTGATGAGGAAAGAATCAGACGTTATGTCCATAAAGCTGCAAGCGCTTTAAATAAGATTGGAGCCACAACGGCTGTTCTTGGCAGTGGAAAAGCACGTCAAATTCCAGATGGTTGGGAACGTAATCGCGCAGAACAACAGCTTCTTCAGCTATTAGCACGAATCGGAGATGAGTTCGAAGGAACAGGTGTCACACTGGCCATTGAACCCTTGAATCAAAAGGAATCCAACATCGTGAATACGGTTTCGGATGCAGTGATGTTGGCCAAGCAGGTTAATCTTCCAACGATTCGAGTTTTGGCAGATTTCTATCATATGGATGAAGAGCAAGATGCGATTTCCACCCTGATTGAAAATAAGGATTGGCTTCGGCATATTCATCTTGCGGATACGGGACGGTTGTCACCTGGCACAGGTCAATATCCCTATGATCAATTCGCGGCAGCGTTGAAGGAATCTGGCTATGCTGGGATGATTTCAGCGGAGTGTACCGTTCATGATCCAGAGAAAGAATTCGCGGCAAGTTTAGCTTTTATGAGAGCGAAGTTCAAATAGAGATCCTACAGAATAGAAAAGGATTTAACTAAAAGGGGTCGAAATATACAATACCGAGTAATTAACTATGATTTCATTTTCGGGAATTAGGCAGATAAGGTTGTGACGCATTTGTTAAAAGACAAAATTCTTAGAAGAGAAACAGGTATCATTACATATGGTATGACACCTCCTAAGGAAACACATTCGCTAGAGAAAATGGCTGAAATTTCACAGAAACAATGTGAGAGACTTCAGAAACTTCAAATAGATGGCTTAATTCTCTATGATGTTCAGGAGGAAAGTGATCGCATTGATCAAGATCGTCCTTTTCCCTATTTACAGACGGTTGACCCGACTACGTACAGTAAGACGTATTTGAGCAAGTTACATATCCCGAAAATTATTTATCGATGTGTGGGGAAATACACAGAGGAACAGCTGGCGGAATGGATTCAAGCTGATCTTGAAGAGGAGCGATTCTCCGTATTTGTTGGGGCCTCTTCCAGTAAACAAGATGTTCACATGGGTCTGCCAGAAGCTTATGAATTGAGCAGAAAGCTGAATGATAACCTAACTTTAGGGGCCGTCGTAATCCCCGAAAGACACATGAAAAAAGATGATGAGCATCTCAGAATGATCAACAAAATAGCGAGTGGCAGTCGTTTTTTCATCTCCCAAGCGACGTATAATGTCGAAGCGTCAAAAAATTTCTTATCGGATTATTATTATCATTGTAAAGAAAATAAGCTAGACATGGTGCCAATCCTCATGAATATTGCGCCGTGCGGCTCGACGAAGACCCTGGAATTCATGAAATGGCTAGGGATCTCCATTCCCAAGTGGTTGGAAAATGATTTGAAATATTCGCATGATGTCTTGGATAAATCAGTATCGGTTTCCCAACAAATATTTGAGGAAATTTTCGAATTCGGCCTTGAAAAAGGGATTCCGATCGGGTGCAGTGTTGAAAGTGTCTCCACACGAAAAGTTGAAATCGAAGCTTCGATTCAATTGGTGCATGAGATCAAGGCTATGATGGATAAGAAAATGAGATCATCGTTTGTTTTTTAAGAGTATGCAAGAAGAAGGAGCAGATCTGCGTTAGCGGATGCTCCTTGTTTTCATTTTAGCTAATCGAAGGGGAATCACATTGACAGAACAAAGTTACGTAAACGAAATGACAGATGTTTTACAAGCGATTGGTTTTACGGAAGGCGAAATTCGAACAGCTTTGGCCTATATAGAAGGTAATCTCTTGGAAGCTGAATTGATCGGAACCGTATCAACATTAGATTTCAAATTACTGCAACGGGAACAGCGTCGCAAAACATGGGTATTGCTGGCGACGTTGAGGAAGAAGAAAGTAGACCCCGATAGGATCGGAAAGTATTTATCTTTGTTCATACACATCGGTAAGGACAGTTTCCTAGAGACTAGCTCCGATTTCAATATGGAGGATGCATTGTGGCGAAGAGGATGTTTACGTCTTGTCACCCAATACGAAGTCCCATACACCATCGTTTGGGAATGGATGCTATCGAAGAGCAAATTTGTCGATTATCGAGGAAATCCAGAGTCGTATGCCTTGGAATTTGTGGAATTAATGGCGCAAAGTGAGCCTGAACTTTTGCACAAGTTGTATCCGGACCAAGATGTTGCTGTGCAGCCATATATCGCTGCTTTGTTAACCAAGCATAACGGTGAAGATTATGAAGCTTTAGCATGGTTTGAAAAACATTTTCACCAACTTGCCTCGGTTGATCATTTGGAGATAGATAAAAGAAGTCAATTGAGAAATTGTGTTTATTTGGCTGTTACAGTTAAGAATCGCAGTCATGTTGCATCCGAATACCTGAAAAAGCTGATTAATGAAGACCCGAATGCTTTTGTAACGAATTGTAGAATGGCCTTTTATCATGATCGTGAGAAGGAATTACGTAAAATCCCTGGTATTTTGGAAGAGTTTGGAGCTTTTCGTGAGCACTATCTCATCAATCTTGCAGAGCCTGGTCTTGGAAGCCGTGACGGGTCCTATGATGATGTCTTGAGAGAAGAATTCGCTGCTCGACCGGAGAGCTTTTGGAAAGCAATTGAGATGTCACAAGGGTTGAAAACCATTCATTTGTGCCGTATAGTCTGGGAAAAAGAGGAGGAAAAGCCGTACTTAAGCGAAGCGCTTCGGGAATTTGCAAGTTATTTGGAAAACTTGATTCCGAATGATCCTCAGTTACACGCCTATTTTAGAGGAGAGATTCCATTTGTAGATGTTGAAAGATACCTATGTCATCTACATAAGACTTCAACAGGGTCTAACTATCGTAGACTGCTTGATTTGAAGGATCTACGCAACCTTTCCGAGATGTTTGATAGGGGATTGTGTTTCTTAGCTTATGCCGATATGGAAACGCTATGGATTATGGGCAGCTGGCTGTCGGATAAAGGATTCACTGTGACAGAGCTTGTTGAACGAATTACCAACGCTGGTGGTGATAGCAGCATATTGCTCCCGACGATTGTTATGAAATCTTATGCACAACATTCCTCGGGTGATGAGGCCTTCAACCAGACAGGAAATCATTTTTTGAAATCCTATATACAGGTTCAAGGTGAAGTCATAGTAGCCCTTCTTCAGGCATCTGATGATAATAAATATACGAAGAAGTTTCTTCTCGAAGAGCTTTCCCAATCCAATCATGAAAAGTACATGCCTCTCATTTCCACCTATTTGAAAGATGATAATAAGGTGGTAAGGGATACAAGTATCGCATTACTACGGGATTATCCTGTAGCATTGCCTTATGTGAAGCCACATCTTAGCCATAAAAAGCCCGCAATTCGAGAGTCAGCGGTGCAACTCTTGTGCAGCTGGAATGACGAGTCTTCCCACGTGGAGCTGGAGCGCTTGTTAGAATCAGAGAAGAATGAAAAAATTAAAATGCTTATTCTAAATACGTTAAAAGAAAAACCAGAGATCACGGATCAAGAACCGATTAGCCAAGACGAAATCACATCTTATTGCAGGGCCAAACTCAAACATGCCAAGCTTCAACAATTAGATTGGATCCCTTTCAATGAATTACCGCTTATACGACTAAAAGCGAATCAACAAGTGATTGAACCTGTCATTAACCACTATTTGCTGTATACTTTCGCTATTCAGAATGAAGTCGTGATGAATTGGGAAGCTCGATCGGTGGCAGAACATCTTGAATTGGAAGATCTTTCTCAAGTAGCGTGGATGCTCATGCAGTTCTGGCTTGAATCAGGAGCAGATGTTCAAAAGAAATGGATAATGGCTTTTGCTACGATGTTTGGCGACGAGCGAATCATTAACCAACTGCACACTTGTATCCTGAAGTGGCCATTAGAGTCAAGATTAGCTTTAGCAACAGAAGCCGTGAAAGCATTGGTGCTCTCAAAGAAGAATTCTGGCTTGCTTATTGTTGATCAATTGGCTAGAAAGAGCAAGTTTAAGCAAGTAAAGAAAACAGCTCAGGATGCTTTAGCTAAAGCTTCTAAAGAACTTGATATCGACCCAGAGGAGCTTGCCGATCGCATCAATTCTAATCTCGGTTTCAATTTGACTGGTCACAGAATTCTCCAATATGGAGAGAGAGAGTTGAAACTGATACTTACAAAAACGTTGGAAATCCGAATTGAGGATGCTGAAGGCAGATGCTACAAATCCTTGCCGACTCCTGGGAAACACGAGGATGTAACGCTAATTAAGTCAGCAATGGATGAATTCAAACAGTTGAAGAAAGAGCTGAAGCTTGTTATAAATTCCATGACAATCCGCTTAGAACAAGCGATGTCTACGCGGCGCTATTGGACGAAGTCAGCATGGGAAGAGCTTTTTATACACAATGCCATCCTTCATTTCTTTGCATGCTCATTAATTTGGGGGAGATATTCGGAGGCGAAAGAGTTGCAGGATACCTTCCTTTATTTGGATGACGGAAGTTATAATTCTGCGGATAATAGTTCAATTGATCTAGATGAGAATTTGTATATTCGGCTTATTCACCCGCTAGAACTGAATCAAACTTCCATTGAATTATGGAGAGAACAGTTGGAAAAGCTTGAGATTACTCAGCCTGTCGCACAACTAGATCGAAAGGTATTTATACCAGAGCAAGACGAATCCCTGCGTGTTGAGCGCTTCGGTGGCGTGCAGGTAAATGGGTTTTCGTTACTAGGGAAATTAATCAATGCTGGTTGGCAACGTGGCTCCATCGTGGATGGAGGAGGTTACTATGAGTTTTTCAAAGAGAATGAACATCTTGGGGTTGGCGTGAATTTAACCTTTAGCGGAACTTCGGTAGGGTATGAGGACGAAACTGTGACAGTATACGATCTAGCCTTTTATATAGCTGGTAAAGTGAAGAGAGGCCCTTACATCTACAGTAACATTCCAGAGGAAGAGTTGATTCGCCCATCGGATATTCCAAGTCATTACTTTAGCGAAACTCTATATGAAGTAGATCAAGCATTGTCAACGCGAGTTGGCTTTGTGGAGGATTGGAAGTAAAATAAGGTTGAAAAGAGTTTTTCAAATCGGAGAGGATGAGTTAGGAATGGCCATAAACCATGAATCTCAAATTGGAGAAGTTCTGTCAACCAGTCGGAATGCAACACATTCTTTCAGTAAACAGACTTTCGAGGGCATTAGGCTCCTGGCTGGACTAGGCGTGGAAGGCGATGCACACATGGGAAAGACGGTAAAGCATCGCTCACGTGTTGCACAAAATCCGAATCAACCCAATCTTCGCCAGGTTCACCTCATTCATTCGGAGTTATTCGACGAATTAGAACGTTCAGGTTTTCACGTAAATCCCGGTCAATTGGGTGAAAACATTACAACACGTGGCATAGATTTACTTGGACTACCAACCGGAACAAAGCTTACCATCGGTGTGGACGCTGTCATTGAAATTACTGGACTCCGTAATCCATGTGCGCAAATCGATCATTTTCAGTCAGGGTTGTTGCAAGCCGTATTGGATCATGATGAAAATGGCAACCTCGTCCGTAAGGCAGGAGTGATGGGGATCGTGTTATCAGGTGGAGAAGTTCGAGTTGGTGATGAGATCCGCGTTATCCTACCTGTGGAGCCCTATCGTCCGCTCGAACGAGTATAGAGAATGAAAGGAAATCGGTATGAAAACAATTGGATTAATAGGTGGTATGAGTTGGGAATCCTCTTTGCTCTATTACCAAATCATCAATCAGCGGGTAAAGGAAAAGTTAGGTGGGCATCATTCGGCCAAAAGCCTCATGTATTCGGTGGATTTCCATGAGATCAAGATGCTCCAGCATGAAGGTAAGTGGGAGGAAGCGACTAGAGTCATGATCGAGTCCGCTCAAAAACTGGCATCTGCCGGTTCAGATTGCATTGTGATCTGTACGAATACGATGCACAAGATGGCCAAAGAAGTTGAAGACGCCGTATCCATCCCGTTACTTCATATTGCGGATGCAACAGCCAATGAGATCGTAAAAGCAGGTATTAAGAAAGTCGCTTTACTCGGTACAGCCTTTACGATGGAACAAGATTTTTACAAAGGCAGACTTGTAGATAAATATGAGCTTGAAGTCCTTGTACCTCCCGAGGAGTCTAGGAAAATTGTTCATGATATTATATATGAAGAGCTATGTCTCGGAACGATAAAGGAGGATTCCAAACAATCCTATATAGAGATCATTCGAGATTTAGTCATTGAAGGGGCGGAAGCGGTTATATTGGGCTGTACGGAAATTACGCTTTTAATATCTCAGCAGGATGCGACGGTTCCTTTATTCGATACAACGAAAATTCATGCTGAATATGCGGTTGATTTTGCACTAAGGGATGATGAGCATGATTTATGAGATAACGACTCAGTGGGATGAAGCTCTTTGGGAGAAAGCGGAGCACGTATACAATGAAGCCTTTCCTGAACATGGTAGAAAAAATCGTGCACTCATTCGAAGCATGTTCGAAAGAGGGATTTGCATGTTGCACACGTGGAGTCTTGATGAAGATGTGGTTGCAATGGCACTTACCGCGTTGAATACCAAAGCACGAATTCTTATTATCGATTATATTGCGGTTCGCCAAGAGCAGCGAGGTCATGGTGTAGGTTTGGCATGTATGCGTGACATTCGAAATTGGGCAGAGAACGAAGCAGGTTGTCTGGGTATCGTCATTGAGGTTGAGGCGGAGCCTTCCAAGGAAAATGCGGATCGGATTCGATTCTGGGAAAAAGCTGGATTTCATTTGACTGATTATGTACATACCTACATATGGGTCCCTGAAACTTATCGGGCCATGTATGTGAGCTTAGGGGCTTTCGAACAGCATGACGGGAGACAATTGTTCGATTACATAACCGAGTATCATGAGAAAGCCTATCGTGTAAAAGGGTAATGAGAATAGCCCACTCCTTGATTAGGAGGGGCTATTTCTGATAATCTTTTTGGTTGCACTGTATTTGAAAAACATCCGTAATAGTGGTGGTATCGCAAAGAATATGAAAAAAGTGCGAAACAACTGATAGCCAACAACGACGGATAAATTAGCATTAATCTCGTGAGCGATGATCCCCATTTGGTCCATTCCACCTGGTGCGAGACTGAGTAAAGCTGTTGATTTGGAGATGTCATGCAGCTGCATAAAAATAAAGCTGAGTCCAAATGAACCTAGAAGAAGGACTAGACTACTGCCAATTGCAAGCGAAATGATCTGGATCTTGTTGTTGAGTTGGGCTGGTTTGAGCATTAATCCTACTTGGATACCAATCATGATCTGTGCTGCATTAATTAAACTTGTTGGCAACGCAGGTCCATGAAGTCCTAGGAGTTGAATGATTGCCGTACTAAAGGCAGGGCCGAGCAAAAAGGCAGTTGGAAATTTGATTTTATTACCTAGGAGTGCACAACTGATACTGACTACGGCGAAAATGAAGATGTTTGGTGTTAGGGCACCCCAGCTTGCAGTCGCAGTCGTTACCGATTGAATTAGAGTTTCAACTGTATGCTGATTCCCCATGATCGGACTAAACACTAGCAACGGTACACTGATAACGATCATCATGAGGCGAATGACTTGCAAGACGGTCACGATAGTTAAATTGATACCTTCCGTTTCTTCCGCCAAAATAACCATTTGAGTAAGTCCGCCAGGTATACTTCCGAGTAATGCCGTTTTGAAGTTAATCCGAGATAGCTTGGATATGAAGTAGGCAAGTAATACACAAAGTAGCATTAAAAGCAGTGTCATGAGCAGCATGGAAGGCAGTTGAATCGCCATTTCATGTAAAGCTGTCGCGGTCATGGAGAGACCAATCGTGTACCCGACAATGATGAGTCCTGCATTTCTAATCGGGGTAGGCCATGCATATCGCTCTTTGAACATATTGGAACCAATGAATACCGCGATCATCGGACCAAGCAGCCAGGGGATGGGAATATGTATAAGTTGGAACAAGTAACCACCTAACAGGGCAGTAGTGAGAGCCACGAACAACTTCATGGGGTTATTTAATAAGATCTTATTTATGACCATGGTTCCAATTCACCACCTTGACAGAACTGTACTTATGTTAGCACAGTTCTACTAAGCGTTCAAATACGTCACAATTTTGTTAATTAAGCCTTAAAACCAATATGGAAAGTCGAGGTAAGTCATCATGATCTTAAGAAAGATGTATCGTGCTGAATGGCAGCCGGGGATGAAGGACGTAGGTGTAAAAGCACTAGAACTAGACGAACAAGCACAATTGCTGGTAGCTCAAGGTGAGCTAATGACAGCTGCGGCTTTCGTCTGGCGGGACAACCTATTCCTCTATTATGAGTGCATGAGCCGAGAGGTGTTACCTGATGAAGTGGCTGGAGCTGCTGTCCCTTTTCTGAAGGATTGGCCTGGACAGGCACAACCTCGGAAGTGGATCTTGATGATTGATGTATTTCATTTTAATGAGCCTGCAAGCGCTGAGCACTGGTTGCGAAAAGAGCCCGTGGTATCGCGGGTAGGAAGGGTTGCTCATTTGAAGCCTGAGATGATAAGCAGTTACATCTATTATCATTATCAGCTGCAAGAGGAGCGTGCTTTCCACGGGGAAAAGTATGAAATGATTGCGATGCATGAGAACCTGCTATTCGGTTATCAAGAATTCCCCAAAGTGATCGAGGAGCCTGTTGTGACAGGACGTCTAAGCACGAAAGGAACCCCTGTGAATTGGAACGATTCGCGGATGGATCTGCATTTTCAGCCATGGGAAGAGGATGGTCATTTGTATTTTAAGCCGATTGATCAAGTGTTTGCTTATTATGTGGGGGATCTGAAAGAATCTTAGAAAATTAAGTTATCGTCAATGAGTGTAGGCATCTATAAATTGAATAAAGGTGAATGCAAAAAAGACACCCCACGGGGTGTCTTTTTTGATGTGGAGTAAGCGAATCTTACACCATTTTTATGGCTGAGATAGTCGTAATAATCGACTATCTCGAAGGAAAGCCGTGTCTTAGCCGGTAAGATAGTCGAAATAATCGACTATTTACTAATAAAAACATTATCCATATAGTAGACGCCAGTTGCATCAGCGGCAACGCCTACTTTCAACCGGCTGACGTCAGACGCTGCTGTATTTTTGAAGCTGAATTGATTGGCTTTTTTCGCGCCATTGACGTATAAGTCGAACTTTTTGGTATTGGTGTTCATGATAACTTTGATATCATACCAGGTGCCATTGGTGATGGGTTCAATACTCGAAAGCGTTGTTGCACCATCATACACCTTTAAGTAATTACCTTGTAGGCCGACATGCAAGGCTGCTCTGCTCGAACTGTCATAAACAATGAAGTCTTTCCAATTGACATCTTCAGTTCGCAGGGTGGCCTTGAAGGTTACAATGCCGGTTTGTGGAGTGAACGTTTTCTCAGCGGTGGCAGCATTCGTTGTGCTTGTTTTATTGATTTTCATGCTGCGATCCGGACCGGTGTCTAGTCCCACAGTAGGAACGTTCTGCACGGTAACCGTGCCTCCAGTGGTCACAGTCGCCCAATTAGATGGAGTGACTCCCGCTGCCGAGTATCCGTTCATGGCGTCTTTAAAAATGATGCTTTCCGAGACGACCGTTCTTCCAAAGGCAGGCACTTCGTCTCTCGTGAGTGTTACGGCATTGTTGTAAAATTGCGTGATGGTGTAGGTGTCATTGCCCGGTCCATTTGCTCCGGGATATCCGTAGAACTGATTGTCCGCCCAACCGATAGCCCAAGTGAGGAACCAAGTGTAATCGAAATTCGTTTGAACGGCAGACTCAGAAGGAAGTAAACCAACTTCAGACAAGCCATAACGCTTACTGCCTAGGACAGAAGCCAGCTCGCTGTTCGCATTTGTAAACTTCGCATCCCCACGGGCTTGTGTATAAACATCAGCTCCACCGAGATCCACGTACGAGGAGCCTGGGTAATAGTTGCTGCTAACGGCATTATTATCATCACGTCCCGGAGCCCACACCCAAATAAGGTTGTTCAAGCCATGATAATTGGTGTAGCGGTCGTACATATTTTGCCATAACTTTTTGTAACTTGCAGCAGACTTACCACCCCACCAGAAGCCGATGTTCATCTCGTGATAAGGTCTCCAGAGAACGACTACACCTTGATCCCGAAGGGATTTCAAATAGCCCGCCATCGTATCGATATGCGCTAACCATTTGTTATATAAGGTGGTACCAGGGGTTGTGAGCGAGTCGAAATCCGTCTGTGACATCGAACTGATCACACTGTTCCATCCGCCATCATCTACTGTGGCATCCAAAGGGTTCGTCTCATGCCAAGAAAGGGTGACAAGGCCGCCTTTTTTCCAATAATCTGTCGCATGATCGACAATGAAGGAGCGCCATTTGCCGAGATCGGAAGCGTTCGTCACGTTGTATAGAAGATCATAACCAATCATCGCCGGGTATTTGCCAGTCAAATTATAGAGGTGATCAGTCTCTAAGTAGCCATAATTTTGCCCTCGTACGTACTGTCCAGAGATGATTTGATTATTCGTTTGGACGGTATCGAAATAATTCAGAACGTCTTGCACAGCTTGCGTCGCATTGGGATTAACAGGGGTTGCAGCATGAGCTGTAGGTCCACCTATTGAAGGTAAACTGGAACCGAGCAGGACCACAATGAGTGTTGCGGCAAGTAATTTGGACAACCATGTGTTCAACATTCGTCATTTCCTCCTAGATTGGATTGGTGTTAGTGAACTGTTTCGACTTCGTTGCATTGCCAGTTTAGAAAACGTTTACATTTAATTAAATTATTATCTTCCCTCCTCTGATGCAGTATGGTTACAATTGTAAATGCTTTGAAGGGGGAAGAAGTCTAATTTTTTTGGAAACAAGTTATGGATCTTCGGATATTCGTACACGCTTGCAACCTTCAAGCTGAGTATAAGTCGAGGAATATGGGCTTGACATTCCCCGAAATCCCCTGTAAGATATTGAAAAATTCATATCGAAATATTAATGATTGGGACAGTAATTCCTAACAGACAGTCGCAGCGAGCCGGGGCAGTGGAAGCCGGTACGGATGTTAAGAATGAAACGGACCCAGGAAATGGTTTGCCGAAAATTGGAGTAGGTAAATCCGGTCTTACGACCGTTACGAAACAGAGGGGTTAAACCAGAGGTTTAACACTTAGAGTGGTACCGCGGGAATTTTCAGCTCTCGTCTCTTTTATAGAGACGGGGGCTTTTTATATTTTCTAGAAAAATGATAGGAGAGAAACGCTATGTTAAATTATAAGCATTATTTTGCAGAGAAAATTACATCGTTACTCACGGGTTTCGATGCACAAGACATTATGGCATGGATGGAATACCCAGCGAATCCGGATCAAGGTGATCTATCTTTACCATGCTTCCGACTAAGCAAAACCCTAAGTAAATCACCACAAGTCATTGCTGAAGAGTTAAAAACAACCCTAAAAGACGAGCACATCGACGAGATGAATGCCGTATCTGGTTATCTAAACATTTTTCTCAAGAAGTCTACGTTTGCAGAATCTCTTATTCGTCATATAAGTCAAGCTGGAGAAGGGTATGGATCACAGAAGTTGGGACATGGCAAGACGGTGGTGATTGACTATTCTTCTCCGAATATTGCCAAACCCTTTCATGTTGGACATTTGAGATCCACGGTGATTGGCAATGCGTTATATCATATCCACGCCTTTCTTGGATACAACTGTGTGGGGATTAACCATTTAGGCGATTGGGGGACACAGTTCGGGAAGTTGATTGTTGCTTACCAACTGTGGGGTAGTAAAGAGGCTGTAACCCTTAGAGCTATCGATGAGCTTCTCGATCTGTATGTTAAATTTCATGAGGAGGCTGAGAAAGATCCAGCTTTAGAAGATCAAGCTAGATCTTGGTTTACGAAAATGGAGCAGGGTGATCAAGAAGCCCTAGCTTTGTGGCAGTGGTTTATTGAGATCAGCCTTACCGAATTTCAGAAGATTTACAACCTGCTAGGTGTCAAATTTGACGCTTTCCAAGGTGAAAGCTTCTACAATGACAAGATGGAGGCCGTCATACAGGAGCTGAAAGAGAAGCAGCTTTTGGTAGAAGACGAGGGTGCTTTATTAGTTAGGTTAGATGCTTTTGGCATGGCTCCAGCATTAATGCTGAAGAAAGACGGCAGCTCCCTGTATCATACGCGTGACCTAACGGCAGCTATATACAGAGCGGATAAGTACGAATTTGAGAAATTGATCTATGTGACGGATTATGCTCAAAATCTTCATTTCCAGCAGTTGTTTAAGGTTGTTGAATTAATGGACTATGCGTGGTCCTCCAAGCTTGAGCATGTCCCATTTGGCCGCGTGAGCATTGAAGGAGGGAGCTTGTCAACACGAAAGGGTAATGTGATTAGACTGGAGAACGTGCTGGAGCAATCCATTCAGAAAATAAGGGATGTCATCGAAGCAAGAAACCCAAGCTTGGCGAATAAAGCTATAGTTGCTGAGCAAGTTGGCATTGGCGCAGTCATATTTAACGATTTGAGTGCGAATCGAATTAAAGATATCGATTTTTCGTGGGACGAAGCCCTTAATTTCGATGGTGAAACGGGACCCTACGTGCAGTACACCTATGCAAGAACTTGCAGTGTGTTGAAGAAAGCGATATTGTCTGACAGACATGCGATGCAAACAAATGAGGTAGACGGAGCTAATTTGCAAAATAAAGAGGCCATGGCGGTTGTGAAAATGCTCTATTTATTTACGGAAAAAGTAGAGCAGGCCATGGTAAAGCTCGAACCCTCGATCGTTTCACGTTATCTCATTGATCTTGCCCAAGCATTTAATCGCTTTTACCATGCCTGTTATATCTTAGTGGAGGATGCACAGTTACGTGAAGCACGATTAGCACTGGTTCAATGCGTTCAAATTACGTTGCGTAATGGCTTGAAACTTATTGGATTGCAAGCTCCTCATGAAATTTAATGACATTAATCATTAATGTGATAAATTAAAATGGGCTTAGCGAAATGAATTGGTAAAAATCCTCATTCATGAGAGATTTTCTTAGGGGGAATACTATTTGGCAACACAAGGTTTAACCCTTAAGGAGCTGGTTTGTCGTGCTAAAGCGAGCTGCTGCGATTGTATCGACATGCTTATTGGCAAGTGGATGCTTAGGAAGTACGGCTACGCCTAAAGATCCAAGCATGGAAGCGAAGCAAGTCACCCCCTTTGTCCAGATGACGTCTCCACCGATACAACAATATCATTCGACCTCAAAGAAACAAGCAGAATCAGAAACCAAAGTCTCTCAGGTTACGCTTGCTGCAATTGGGGATATCCTCATCCATGATAAAGTTTATATAGACGCAAAGCAGAAGGATGGGACGTATAATTTTAAACGTATTTTCAGCGGGGTGTCGAACTTATTACAAGCACCAGATATCCTTGTTGCTAATCAAGAAACGATGATTGGTGGCAAGGATCTGCGGCTATCCAGTTATCCAACATTTAATAGCCCTCACGAAATTGGAGATGCCCTGAAAGTAGCCGGAGTAGACATCGTTACGATTGCCAATAATCATGCGCTAGACCGAGGCGAGAAAGTGATTCAAAGTGCGCTCACCTATTGGGATACTCTTGGGATTCCCTACACGGGTGCATTTAAATCCCAGAACGATCGGGACAATATTCGGACGGTTACGCGAAATGAGATTACTTTCTCCTTCTTAAGTTACACCTACGGAACGAATGGGATATCAACACCTAAGGGAAAGCCGTTCTTGGTCAATCGGATCGATGATTCGCAAATTCGTACAGATGTGGAACAAGCCAAACAATTGTCGGATGTCATCGTGGTTGCACTTCATTGGGGGAATGAATATCAACGATTTCCGGATGCCAGCCAAACTAGTCTTGCTCAAAAGCTAGCGAACATGGGGGTTCATATCATCATTGGGAACCATCCGCATGTCTTACAACCGCCTGCTTGGGTAGAGGGGAAGCAAGGGCATCGTACCTTTGTTGTTTATTCGCTGGGCAACTTTCTATCCGCTCAAATCAACTTATATAAGCAAGTTGGTGGCATGGCAACTATTGACGTGTTGAAAACCACTAAAGAGAATACCAAAAAGATTGAGCTCATAAAGCCCAGTTTTCTTCCAACCTATACGTACAGTCAACAAGGTCGTCATTTCCAAATTATTTCAATGGATAGGTTAACCAATGATCAACTTATTCATGCTAAATCTCACTATGAAATGATAAAAAAACATATGCGAACCAATATGCCCGAACTGGTCATTAAGTCGTCAATGTGAGAAATCAAAAACACCGCTCCTTAGCAGGGCGGTGTTTTGCTTTGCTGTCAATCACGATGAGGATTCATCTTGCGGAGTCGCTTTAGCGAGATTCAACTTCAATGCAGCTTTCTTAGCTGCTAATTCTTTCGCGATATCTTTTTGTAGACGATCACTTGTCTTAATCTCTTCGTTCAGCTTATTTACGCGTGACATTTTGCTGCTCAAATCACTGTGTGACTGGCTTAATTTCATATCTCGCCCAATCTGATTAATTTTGGCTTGGGCTTGTTCTTTCTTTTTCTTCGCGTTTACCTGTTTGCTTTCAAGGTCTGCAATTTCTTTTGTTAACTGAGTAACAATTGTTTTCGTAAAGCTAATGGCCATTCCTACACCCCGTATCCATTTCATGTAGCTGAGACATCATTCTACTATAAAAGGCGGCTCTAAGCGAGGAATAGCTCTATGAATTTATTATCTTATACGTTATTTCCACCCTTTTGCAGTTATGGTTTGCTTTTTGCGATTAAAAAGCCTTTTGAACAAGCTTACTTGTTTTTTACGTCTGAGAGTGAGGCGAACACCTTCGATTAGCAGTAAAGACCTTAATGAATCGCGGCGATTAAGTGTATGTAATCTTTTAATAAACTGCTCGTCCATGTCGATCATCCTCCCAAATGTATGCACAATAGTTAAGAACCTCAACAGTAAACCTTACTTTATTATAAATTCAATAGACGAAAATATTTGTCAAACCATCGATGAGAATTAGGCTACTTTTGTCGAATATGCATGTGATTTTGTGAAATTGGCAGATGTATAGAATTTTTTAACAAAGTAGTTTACTTTCGTGACCATTCAGCATATAGTTAAATCACGGTGTTTCCTTTGGTAAACTTTTTGTCCCACTGGAAACTTTATTTTCGCCCAAAATGTTTCCCTAGGTAAAAAATATTGTAAACAAGCAATTTATAATAGGAGGTCATAGCGATGTTTCAGAAATCAGATAAAAAGCTATCGAGACGTAATCTTTTGAAGCTAGGAACGACAGGAGCGTTTGCTGTGATAGGGAGTGCATTATTGAATCCTTCCTCGTTATTCGGTAGGCCACCGATCGCACAAGCGCAAGATAAACATGATATTCACCATGCGATGAAAGAACAATTACATGAGGGTATGAAGCATGGCTATGTCCCAAGCAACGAAGTAACAGAAGGGTTTAAAGCTGCGCAACATGCACTGACCGCTTTTGATTATGGCAAAGTGAGTAAGCTTCCTGACGGTAGAACGCTTAGGGAATATGAGATCGCAGCCTTTGAGGCTAATGTGGAGATTGCCAAGGGAATCAAGTTTCCTGGCTGGACGTTCAATGGAACGATACCTGGTCCAACTATCCGTTGTA
This sequence comes from Paenibacillus sp. LjRoot56, assembly GCF_964253335.1. NCBI lineage: Bacteria > Bacillati > Bacillota > Bacilli > Caryophanales > Paenibacillaceae > Paenibacillus > Paenibacillus sp. LjRoot56. The sequence goes on along the minus strand of NZ_CAXURV020000004.1, from coordinate 340,843 downwards.
CCGAGGGTGATGTCCTTCGCGTGAAATTTACCAATGGAACCCTGCATCCACATTCTATTCATTTTCATGGTATGCACCCAACGAATATGGATGGTCTTGAATCTGTACTTTCCGGGGACTCATTTACGTATGAATTTGAAGCCAAACCAGCTGGTATGCACGTCTATCACTGTCACGTGGCTCCTTTAGCCAGACATATCCATAAAGGTCTCTACGGCAATTTCATCATTGACCCGAAGAAACCAAGAGCTGCTGCCAAGGAATTCAACATGCTGATGAATGGCTACGATCTGGATCTCGACGGGGAAAATGAAATTTACACCGTGAATGGCTATGCTTTTGCCTATCAGCAGGAACCGATTAAAGTGAAAGTAGGGGAGCTTGTACGTATTTACTTAAGCAATCTGACTGAATTTGATTTAATTAATTCGTTTCATCTTCATGCGAACTTTTTCAACTATTACGCAACGGGGGCAGATCCTGAAGCTCGACCTGCGTATACCGATACCATTATGCAATGCCAGGGTGAACGTGGGATTCTGGAAATTGTGTTTCCGGGGCCCGGGCGATACATGTTTCATGCGCATCAAAGCGAATTTGCAGAACTAGGTTGGATGGGATTCTTCATTGCTGAATAAGAAAGGAGGCGACGTACCATATGAGTATTGACAATCAAACCACTAAGCCATCATCAATAAAAGCTATTCTATGGGGCCTTCTGCCCTTGATCTTGCTGTTAGCCATTATCACAACGATTGCCAAAGTAGGTACCGGCATAGAGAACGAACCTGCTGCTCCGATCGAAGTCTTGAATGTCGAGAAAATCACATTAAATGATGACGGTATTCAAGTGAAAGTACTGAACTCTGGACCAGAAGAAGTAACTATCGCCCAAGTCGTCGTTGATGGCGCATTTTGGAATGCATCTTTCTCACCTAGTGATACGTTAAAAAGATTTGAACAAGGCATGATCCATATCCCATACCCGTGGGTACAAGGTGATCCGCATGAAGTGAAACTCATCACTTCGAATGGATTGATTTTCGTAGGAGAAGTGGCAGCAGCAGCTGCTACGCCTGAAGCGAATGGGAAGCTATTTTGGCAATACGCGCTAATTGGCTTCTATGTGGGGGTAATTCCTGTAGGGCTTGGCCTATTATGGTATCCATTCCTTCGTAGATTCTCGGTTAGAGGCATGCATGCTATTCTTGCATTGACCATTGGACTGTTGTTCTTCTTAGTCATAGATACCTTTGGCGAAGGCTTTGAAATGGCTGCTGAAGCGCCAGGCGTTTTCCAAGGCTCAGGTCTAGTGTGGTTCGGTGCTTTGCTGAGCTGTTTATTCCTGATCGCTGTCGACCAGTCGAATGAGCGTAAATTAAGCAGTGAAACATATGCTGGCAAACGTGTAGCTAACAAAATCGCAACAGGCATCGGGCTTCATAATTTTGGAGAAGGTCTTGCGATCGGTTCTGCTTTTGCAGTGGGGGAGGCAGCATTAGGGACTTTCCTCATCATTGGTTTCACCCTTCACAACATTACAGAGGGCGTAGGTATTGCAGCTCCGCTGTTGAAAGATCGTCCATCGTGGAAGACATTTGTCAAATTAGCATTAATCGCCGGCGGACCTGCTATAATAGGTACATGGGCGGGTGGTTTCATATTTAACGATACATTAGCTGCTCTCTTCTTCGGTATCGGTGCGGGTGCGATTCTGCAGGTCATTTACGTTATTTCGAAAATGATTCTTAAAGAGTCTGAGAAAAAAGGATTATCTCCGGTATCTTGGTTAAACTTCAGTGGACTTACAGCAGGGATATTAATCATGTATGTAACTGCGTTAATGGTGAAATTTTAAGTTTTCTCAATGAAGGGAAGGGTGGTGACTCATATGTTATCAGGTATTGGCATACCAGGTCTTATTGTAATCGTAGGAGTTGCATTGCTTTTATTCGGACCAACGAAGCTTCCGCAACTAGGTCGTGCTTTCGGAACAACGATCAAGGAGTTTAGACAAGGAACGAAGGGATTATTAGAGGAAGAAGAGACGAAAGATAAGCAGAAGGATTCTAATTGATTTTGCTGAGATAATGGAGTGTATAAGAGGGCTGTCCAGAGGAAGCGTAAGCTGCTTCACTGGGCAGCTTATTTTTTATTCATACCTTGGATTTTACTTCTTGCTGCAGTAGTATATATGGAAGAAAATCGAATAACGAATGGAGCTAAGTAATGAAATCACTAGAACAATATTGGAATGAATCGTATCAAAGGCCCGACCTCAAACCTACTTTCGATAACTGGTTGGACAAATACTGGCATGAATACGTATCAACAACAAGCCAGGAAGATCTTATCGTTGATCTTGGTTGTGGTGTTGGTAATAACGCTAAGTACCTTGTAGAACATGGGCTGTCGCCAATCGCTTGTGATATCTCTGAAGTGGCCATCCATACATTGAAATCATTCTTTCCGAATATTCAAACGCTTTGTTTGGATATGACAGAGGGGCTTCCTTTTCATAAAGATTCTGTACAAATCCTCATTGCTGATCTCAGTATTCATTATTTCAATGAAGCGACTACCCATGAAGTCATCAGAGATCTCTATAACGTGCTGAAAACAGATGGTATTTTACTTTGCAGGTTGAATTCAACCAATGAAATTAGCAATAAAGGAAACGTCATTCCAACGATAGATAGATATTTAATGGAATCGGAAGGGATATACCGTAGGTTTTTTGATCGAGAAGAGATAGAGCGATTTTTTGATAAAGAAAAGTGGACTTACCTGCATATAGAGGAGTACGAAATGGATCGGTATACCAATAAGAAGAAGCTGTGGGAAATTGCACTAAAACCACGCAAGTAAGCGGAAAAGTCATGATAAAGCAATAAGTGGTCAATTTCCGCATGCAGAATCGTAAAGGATTTGGTGTGGAATGAGCGAACCTCTAATATATACATGTATAACATCAAGTTGGACCATTATATCGAAGCAGAAAAGGGGATTCCAATGAAACAGATTGGCATTGCACTTATTGGTTGCGGGGCGATTTCCGGCGTACATCTGAAAGCTATTTCACAAATACCAACAGCGAAGCTCGTGGCCGTAGTTGACTCGAACGCCGAGTTAGCGGCTCAAACAGCAGAAACGTATGACTGTGCGTATTACACGGATTATCTCGAAATGTTGAAAAATCCTGATATTGACGTCGTTCACATATGTACAGCACATTACCAACATGCGCCAATGGCGGTTGATGCGCTTCATGCGGGTAAGCATGTTCTTACAGAGAAGCCGTTGGCTGAAACGAAAGAAGCAGCGCTAACGATGTTACGTGCAGCAGAAGCGAATCCGCATGTACAGCTTGGTGTTATTTTCCAAAATCGATATAATCCGGCCTCCCAAATCATGAAGAAAACCGCCCAATCCGGTGAACTAGGGAAGTTACTTTGTCTAAAAGGAATTGTCACTTGGTCCCGAGATGCTTCCTATTATCAAACGGAGTGGAAAGGGAAATGGGCCACAGAAGGCGGTGGCGTCCTGATTAACCAGTCCATTCATACGTTAGATTTACTACAATGGATAGGCGGCGAAGTAGCTAGTATTAAAGGAACCATGTCGACAGATTCACTTGAGGGAATTATTGAAGTAGAAGACACCGTTCATGCACACCTTACGTACCGAGGTGGAGCAACGGCTATCTTTTATGCAACGAACTCATATGGGGTAAATTCCCCTGTTGAGATTGAGCTTGTCTTTGAAAAAGGGAAACTCGTACTCACAGGTGATACGTTGTATCGCGTGATGGATGGTGAGCAAACGATGCTGACTTCACCAGAAACGACGAATCTAGGGGCCAAATCGTACTGGGGCATCAGCCACGGGACTCAAATTGCTGATTTCTATGACCATCTCTTATCGGATCGTAGCTACGGTTTGAATGGGCCTGAAGGCTTTAAAGCATTCAATCTCGTTATGGATGTGTACGAATCGGCTAGATCAGGCAAACGAATTAGTTATCTATAACAATCAGGCAGATTTGGTTTTAGGTTTCAACTCGAAATTCCGTCCCATCGTCGCGAAAATAAAAGGCAATCTCATCGGTGATCGTACTCATTCGAATGGATATTCTTGTGAACTCTTCAATGATACCGCGATCAACTTCACAGAAAACACCATTCTCATCTGTTTGCCACACGGATACCGTTGTTTGAGATAGCGCGGCTATAAATAGATCTCCATCGGATGTCAAGGTCATCATCATGAATATCGCCCTCCCCTTCGGTCGCCGCCGCATGGCGGCTGGCTGAATCGTAAGAAATGTTCTTAATCGTTCCGTTGTTACTTGAGTATATTCGTAGTTATCAACGAAATGCGAATTTAGCGAGATATGTTCTTTCTTATTCTACTATGTAATTCTAGTCGTTACCTTTTGGTAACGGCTTTTTGTTGTTCCAACAAGAATTGGCCTAATCATTCATCACCGTTTATCTACCAAGTCAAATGGTCATAATGGGGAAGGGATGAGAATAAGGAGGGATTCACATCATGCCAGATGATGCAACGATTCCTATTGACCCGAATGTTGAAATAAACCTTGAACGAATCATGAAGGATTTAGGCGGAAGCGACGATGTCGTCATACGTGAAATACAAGATGATGGCACTTTGATAGTAGCGGCCGCAGTAGTGTATATCGATGGACTTTCCGATACATTGGCCATTAATACGTATATTTTCGATGTGTTAAAAATGATGGTTAGGAATGTCACACAGGACGCACATGGAGACAATTCGGTTGCAGAAACAATTGCCAAAGAGCTGCTAACTGGATTGGGTTCCATTCAAACCGTAGCGGATATGGCAGCTATGTATGCGAATTTACTTTCAGGCGAGGCTATTATTTTATTTAATCAGCAGCATTACGCGTATCGCGCAGACATTCGTCAGTGGAAGGGACGAGATGTTACTGAATCCACGAACCAGACGTCCGTACGTGGACCTAGGGAAAGTTTTACCGAGACACTGCGCACCAATACTTCGTTAATTAGACGTAAAATAAAAGACCCAAGGCTGTGGCTGGAGACGATGTCTATCGGTCGGATGACAAAAACCAACGTAACGATCATGTACATGAACGGGATTGCCAAGCCATCCGTAATCGAACTCGTACGTTCTAGATTAAATGCAATTGATATCGACAGCATTTTGGACAGCGGTTATATTGAGGAATTAATCGAGGATAATAAGTATTCACTTTTTCCAACTATTTTCAATTCTGAGCTCCCAGACACCACGGCGGCCCAATTGTTAGAAGGGAAGGTAGCGATTCTTGTAGATGGCACACCTAATATTTTACTAGTACCTACGCAACTCGTTACTTTTTTTCAATCAGCGGAGGACTATTATCAAAGAGCCTATTATGCAACTCTGCTTCGTCTACTTCGATTTAGCACGGTATTCATCTCTTTGCTGCTGCCTTCCATTTATATCGCAATAACGACTTTTCATCGCGATATGCTGCCAGCTTCACTGTTAATCGGGCTGGCGGCGCAACGTGAAGGGGTGCCGCTACCCGCTTTTGTTGAAGCGCTTGTCATGGAAGTGACCTTCGAAATTTTGCGAGAAGCGGGTCTTCGCATGCCGCGAGCGATTGGACAAGCCGTGTCTGTCGTTGGCACACTTGTCATTGGACAAGCTGCGGTAGAAGCGGGAATTGTCTCGGCAGCCATGGTTATTGTCGTTTCAGTAACAGCCATTTCAACATTTACGCTGCCAGCGTATAGCATGTCTATTCCAGTACGTCTGCTTCGGTTTGTATTTATGGGGGCTGCGGCAAGTTTTGGGTTATTCGGGATTGCCATGGGGATGTTTGTGTTATTGCTTCATTTGTGTGCTCTTCGTTCTTTCGGAGAGCCTTTTATGTCTCCATTTTCACCATACCGAAAAGCAGATTTAGAGGATACGCTGGTTCGTTTACCGAGATGGCTTGTGTTTAAGCGTCCTGAGACATCACTCGATGAAGGCAGTGATCGAATACGAAAGCGTTAGAGGGAGGCGCTTTAGGGTGAAATATAAATTAACGGTGTTGATACTTTGCTTACTCATGCTAACTGGGTGTTGGAGCAGACGTGAGTTAAATGAGTTGCTTATTGTCCTTGGAGTCGGTGTGGATTGGAAGGATGGCGAGTATTTGGTGTCCTTTCAAGTTGTTAATCCAAGTGAAATATCTGCCCAACGAAGAGGGGGGGATCGTCCGCCTAGCACGCTCTATCAGGGTAGAGGAAAGACAATGTTCGAGGCTGCCAGGTCATTAACAGCAGAGGCACCACGGAAAGTGTACATGGGACATTTGCAATTGTATGTCATTGGAGAGGAATTGGCGAAGCGAGGGGTTAAAGATTTTCTCGATAATTCCGTCCGTGATAATGAATTGCGCATGGATTTTAACATTGTTGTAGCAAGAGGAGATATGGCGGAGAATATTTTGAAACTATTTACACCCGTCGAGAAATTACCTAGTTATAGTATGCAGCAATCACTACAAACCTCACAAAAGTCATGGGCACCGACGGTAGCCATGACGATGGATGAAGCGTTGAATAAGCTGTCTGGCAAAGGTTTCGAACTAGCGTTAACAGGTATTAAATTAATTGGTGATCCTTCTATGGGTAAATCGAAAATGAATGTAGAATTTTTTCAACCTCCCAGCCGGTTCCGCTACACGGGTATCGCAGTTTTTAAAGAAGACAAGTTAATTGGCTGGTTGAATGAGCAGGAAAGTAAAGGATATACAGACATAACAAACAAATTGGATAGTACATCTGTTGAGATTCCCTGTGCTGAACAGAAATATATGGGAATTGAAATTACATCATCGGAATCTAAGTTAAAAGCAAGCGTTCAGAACGGCAAACCTGTGATAGATGTGTCCATTCGTTCGGAAGCGAACATCGTGGGCAGACAATGCAGAGATGTCGATTTGACGGATCCTCAAACGATCAAACGACTAGAGCAAGAAACGAAACAAATCATTCAAGCACATGTGGAAGCTGTCGTTTCACGTGCTAAGAAAATGAAATCGGATATACTCGGTTTTGGTAGTCAGCTCGGAAAGGATCAGCCTGCGTATTGGAAAGAAGTTAAAGATACTTGGAATGATGACATGTTTCTTCAAACAAATGTCAACTACAAGATTGAATTGTTTATTAGAAAAACGGGTACAATTGGGAATTCAACCATGCAATAGGGATTGAGAGAGGACTTGGTCGTGGATGGCGTCAGTACTTACTGTTCTTGCATTAGCCGCAGGTACGTTCTGGCTAGAAGCACCTAAATTATTACGTCAAAATCATAGACGCGAGTTTGTCATTTTCACTATGCTTCTGCTGATAGCAAGTGGCTTGTATGTATTGCTAACATTAGAATTTGTACTACCAAATCCATTCAAAATTATTGAATGGATGTTCGGTTGGATTGTTTAAATTAGGCTGGATGCAGGGACAAGGAGGTTCGAATGAGAACATTTGACAATGCTACCATATCCGTACGCCAATTTACGATTTTAATCATTCTTGGCGTTATTGGAGATTCGATTCTCATTCTGCCGACCATCCTCGCGGCCATTTCCAAACAGGATGCGTGGTTGTCAATGTTGTTAGCCATATGCCTTGGGTTTGTTGTGGCAGGTATATTCGCTAGTATTGCAAACAAGCTTCGTAGGCGAAGACTTTTTAATCTAATCAGACTAAATCTGGGTGTTTGGTTTGGGAGTTTGTTCATCTTTTTATTTCTGTTCGAATTCTATATGTGTTCACTTACTTTGTTAAGTGAGATGAGTCAGTTTATGACAACGCAATTAATGCCTGAAACGCCTATAAATGCCATCATCGTTGTATTCATTTTGGTCATTATTATCGCCTACAGGTATGGTGTCGAAGCGTTTGCACGAATGGGAGAGCTTCTCTTTCCTGTGTTTATGCTTTTATTTCTAGTTCTCTTTGTTTTATTACTGCCTCAAGTGGAATTCTCAAACTTAAAACCTATTGCGGCAGAAGGAATGGGCGTCATTTTCAAGGGAGCTATCATGGCTTTTGTAACTGCTTTTACAGAAATGATTGTACTTCTCATGCTAGTATCCAATGTTGTCGGTTCTACAACACTAACTAAACCAATCTTAATAGGTTACGCAATTGGTGGTGCCATTTTATTTGTCATTGTGATTCTATGTGTACTTGTGTTAGGTCCAAATTTAATGGAAACGAAATATTATCCGACCTTCGTACTCGCACAGAAAATAACGATAGGACATTTCTTGGAGCGGTTAGAGGCAGTTATGGCTTTTCTGTGGTTCATAACGGTGTTTTACAAAACATTGCTCCTCTTTTTCTCCTTGACATCAGGTCTTGCAGAACTGTTTCAGTTGAAGGAGAGTCATATGCTAACAATACCAATTGGCATGCTGCTACTCGTAGGAACAGTTGTGGGTACGCCTAATATTACAGAATATAATGCGATTCTTGAGTCTTACTATGCTTGGTTTGACATTTCTTTTTGTGTCATGATTCCCGCTGTGTTGCTGATCATGTTTTATATCTGTGATCTCCGAGATAAACGAAAAAAGGTACCACGGAACGACACGAAGTTGGGGCCTGAATAATGACACTGAACAAAACCTAATCTCAGGAGGACGACCATGGATCAACTATTCAAATTGAAAGAACGCGGGACTTCCGTAGCAATGGAACTAATGGCGGGTGTGACGACATTCCTAACGATGGTTTATATCGTGATCGTAAATCCTGGGATATTAAGCACAACGGGGATGGATTTCCATGGTGTTTTCATGGCTACAGTACTTGCAAGTATTGTAGCAACACTGATTATGGGGCTCTTTGCCAATTATCCGATTGTGATTGCACCAGGTATGGGATTAAACGCTTATTTTGCATTTACTGTTGTGGGAGGGAATGGGGTGCCATGGCAAATCGCATTAGGAGCTGTTTTTATCGCTGGAGTTTTGTTCATTGTACTGTCGCTCACTTCTTTTCGTTATGTATTACTCGATGCGATTCCCACTAGCCTAAAACACGCCATTACTGCAGGAATTGGACTCTTTATCACCTTCATTGGTTTACAAAATGCGAAAATTATTGTGAGCTCTCCAGCAACCTTACTCACGTTAGGCAATTTGAGGGAGCCCATGACGGCACTTACCTTGATCGGACTCATCATTTCACTTGTATTACTGGCGTATCAGGTACGCGGATATTTATTCTTCGGCATGCTGATCACTGCCGTACTTGCATGGATATATGGGCTATTAGCTTTGCCAGATACCTTCGTGGCAGCTCCAACGGGATTAGTGGCTACGGCTTTTCAACTTGATATCAAGGGTGTTTTTACAAGTGGGTTATATGCGGTTATTTTCACATTCCTGTTGATCACATTATTTGATACGACAGGTACCATGTTAGGTGTTGCTGAGCAGGCTGGCCTTCTTAAAGAGAATAAATTTCCTCGTTCGAGAGGTGCTCTTCTGGCAGATGCGGTTGGCACCACAACGGGGGCATTACTGGGTACAAGTCCAACCTCCGCTTATATCGAATCCAGTTCAGGTGTCGCAGTTGGTGGAAGAACAGGATTGACTGCTGTTATTGTAAGTCTGCTATTGGCGTTGACCTTATTGTTCTCACCGATTATTGCTGTTCTTGCGAGTATACCGGCCATAACGGCACCTACTTTAATCATTGTGGGTTTCCTCATGATGAATGTGTTGCGACAAATTGAGTGGCAGGACCTGGAGGAGGCGTTTCCAGCATTTTTGATCGTTGTTCTGATGCCATTGACCTACAGTATAGCCACGGGGATTGGCATTGGATTCATTGTCTACCCGATACTCAAAGTCATTCGCGGCAAAAGAAAGGACGTACATCCTATTTTCTATCTTTTTGCGATGTTGTTTTTTGTTCAAATCGTATTTTTCACTCATTAACTATAAATGAATGAATATGTCGTAAAGCAGGCGCCGCGGCGTACTGCTTTTTAGTTTTTCTATCATCTCTCAATTGGGCAAAACATGATCCGCTTTCATACCATGCCTTTCTGGACAAGGAACATAAACTATCTAGAACTACTATAGTGAGAGAGTGGTGCAGATGGGGAAAGGGCTACTCGCAGAAATTGCGATCAAATATGATTTGTCAATTCAACAGGTTGAACTCATTCGTAAAACTTCACGTTCTTATGTTATGAAAATCATTGCGCACCAAGGCTGTTTTATATTGAAAAGGATGCAAATGGAGGAGCACGGCTTGCAGTTCATGGTAAATACCGAAGAATTTCTTAGATGCCGGGGCATTCATATTCCGACCGTTTATCAGACAAATGAGAACAAGCATTACGTGAAGTATAAAGGTTATTTCTATGTCCTTCAGGAATGGATTTGTGCCGTACCTTATCCACTGATTAACTTAGACCAAGTAGTTCGGTTAGCTGATTTATTGGGCAGGATGCATGCGATATCCAAAGAGTTTCAAGATTCTCATAGTCAAATCCGGATGGGGGGAGCAAAGTGGGAGCAAGCGTATGAAGAAGCTCTTCACTTTTTGGGAAAATGGAGAGAATCCAATGCATGCGTTGAAGAACCTTGGCGTAAAGCAGTATTTGCTTATATTGATTTTTACATGAGAACGGGTGAGTTTGTAAAGGTACAATTGAAGCAACAGGGGAGTTGCATGTCCTGGGGGGAACCTGACATTCAAGTCGTGCTAAGCCATCATGATTTTCATACTCAAAATATTTTACTGGATGAAGCAGGAAAGATTTATATCATTGATTGGGAATTTGTTCGATATGATTTGCCTTCCAGGGACATGAATCGATTGCTATACGCCATGATCAAGAAGTCGAGAGTTTGGAATCATCAAGCTTTTCTTAAGGTAATGCGAGCCTATCTGAAAAGGAACTTGTTGTCTAAGCGAGAAATGAAGGTGCTCTATCTGGATTTGGCGTTTCCTCACAATCTGTGCCGCAATCTGATTTGTGGCAAATTCAGTCGTATGACTGTGAATCAAATCAATGAGTTATTGCAGAAAGACAAGGAGAAGACGCAATATATGATCGAGTCGTATCTCAACCAATAGCAACGATCAACAATGTGTAGAGAATAAAAAAAGATGTCTCACAAACCATATAGGTTGGGAGACATCTGTGTTAACTAATAAGCTAAAGCGAATAGGCCATGAATATGTGAAAGATAACGAACGTTGCTTGCTTCTTTCATTAGTGTAGCTGGTAAGCCCTTCAACTGTGTGTTCTTACCGCCGATAGTACCAATACCATCTTTACGTCCAAGGCTGCCTAGTGTTCCGGAGAACACAGGTACGAATTTCTCCATGACGCCGCCTTTAAGTTGAACGGACAAATTGTAACCAACCGTCTCACCCATTTGCCAAGCAAGTTGTGCAGTAGGGGGATAAGGTCTTTCACTTCCTTCAGGGAAGACAACTGCGCAATCACCTGCCAAGAAGATATCCTCGTGAGATGTGGATTGCAGTGTCGAAGTTACTGTAGCACGGCCGCGATCTTCTGCGATGCCACAGCTGCCGACAACTTGGTTGCCTTTGACGCCGCCTGTCCAAATAATCGTGCTTGCCTCGATTGTTTGTCCGCTTTTCAACGAAACCGAATTATTCGTAGCTTCTGTGATGGCAACACCCGTCAAGAAGGTAACTCCACGCTTCTCGAGACTTGTGACAGCACGCTCAATGAGAACAGATGGGAATACAGGAAGAATGGAAAGACCTGCTTCCACACAGTAGATGGAGATATCATTGAAATCAATTCCTTTAGCACGGCATACTTCAGGAAGCTTATCTGCGAATTCACCGACGAGCTCAACACCAGTTAAACCACCGCCACCAACGACAATCGTTGCATCCGCCTTATTCCCAGAAGCTTTATAAGCGTCCAAGCGAGCTTCAACATGAGCACGAATTCGGTTAGCGTCAGAAGCTGATTTCAGAATTAAACTGTTCGCTTCCAATCCCGGAATGCCAAAGTAGTTCGTTTCACTGCCAAGCGCTACAACTAGCGCATCGTATTTATGTACAGCACCGCTGCTTGTAAGAACTTGTTTCTCATTTGGTTTAATCTCTTGGATCGTGTCAACCACGATATTGACATTTTTATCGCCTAATAGTTTTTGAAGAGGAAGTGCAACGGCCTGTTCTTTAATCGTGCCGCCTGCTAATCGGTGTAATTCGGTAATGATTTGGTGCGTTGAGAATTTATTGATGATCGTAATGTTAGCTTCTGAAGCTGATAAATGTTTACGTGCGGTTAACGCAGTCAAGAGACCACCGTACCCGCCGCCAAGAATTAGTATTTGTTTAGCCATCGTTACCATCCCTTGTCCGGATTAATTTTTTCGTTCAGCGAGTACGTTCAAGAATGCTTGAGCAAATCGAAGTGTTTTCTGTACTTCAGGGTCTTTCAGCATTTTCAACATACCGAATAGACCGATGGTTGTACCAACGTCAGCTTGCGACCGCTCACCAGCTTCAATAGCTGCCGATGCGATGTTTTTTGCTGTCTCTTGTACTGGCTTTACGAATTCCCCAATACCTTGAGCAAAATCATTGATGAGTACTTTGTCAGTCGCTACGTTTTGTGCAAAATCGTAGGCTTTGGTTAGCATGTTAACCATTTCGGCTAATTTAGGGAGATTATCCACCAGAAGTGTTAACGATTCTTGCACCTCGGGCTTCAGTAATTGGTCAAGTACGTCTAATGATTTGGGTTCAGTAACAATTGAAACGGGTGCTTCTTGAATAGTTGATGTCTGAGACATATGACAAATCCTCCTTTGCGTAAAGAAAACGTATTACATTATTCTACACCTTTTGACAATAAATTTATAAAGGCAGATATTTCAAATTGGTGAACAACTCCTATATAAAACACAACTCGACCTAGAATTAGCTCAGTCTAACTATTTCAGATTGATTTTATACTGAAGTTGTTAACTTGATTGGAAATTGTTGGATCAAATACATAGCCATCACTGGATAGATAAAAGGAGCTGATTAGAGAAGGGCGTCCCTTTCTATTTGGTTGAATATTAATGCATAATATTGCATAATTATTACAAAGTTAAAGTCTTTGTTGAGGAGAATGTAAGATGCACTTGTTATGTGAATCGAACGTAATTGAAGATTATTTAGTTGAATCGAAGGAAGTAAACTATAGCCACATAACGATTAAAGAGAAGGCTGAAGAATTACACGCAGGATCTCTTAACGAGATTGACTTTGTAAAGCGAGCCTTTGTTTTTGTCCGTGACAGCATTGCACATTCTTGGGATATTCAAAGTTCTCGAATTACTTGTAATGCTTCTGAAGTCCTCCATTTTAGCGAAGGCATCTGTTATGCGAAATCGAATTTGTTATGTGCTATTTTAAGAAGTAACGGAATACCAACGGGTTTCTGTTATCAGAGACTTACATTAGGAGATACTCCTGATACAGGTTATTGTGTCCATGCGTTAAATGCTGTTTACTTACATACAATTGGCAAATGGATTCGACTTGATGCACGTGGGAATAAACCAGGCATACATGCGGAATTCTCACTAACTGAAGAGAAATTGGCATTTCCAATCCGCGATGAATATGGCGAAATGGATTATTTGCACATTTATGCAGCTCCGAATCCAAAAACCATTCAATCATTAAAACAAAGTACGGATTGTCTCACGATGTATCAGCTTGGTTTGCCTACTTCTTTGTAGTTAAAAGTGAGATGCAAAGGATATCTCTCATTTACAGCGAATACATTAATTGTAAAATATGTTGTAGATGAGGAAGGTCGTTCACGATGATACTTGGACTATTTTTCTTGGTAGCTATAATTGGCATTATTGCCTCACTTGTTACAACAGGTGCTGGATCAGGTGGTGGGCACCGCAAGTCTCAGTCGAATTTCGACAACCCTACGACTACCATGAATCCCATGCCAATGGATAATCATCATCAACTTCATTTGGATAACAATCAATCAGGTAATTATGATTCGAATGGCAACTCTGCAGATTACAAAAGTGAGAATTGTGACGATCGTAGTACAGGAAGTACGGACAGCGGTAGCAGCTGGAGTTCAGATAGCGGCAGTAGTGGCGGATTTGATAGCGGTGGCAGCAGTGATAGTGGAACAAATAGCAGTACTTAGAGAATCCTTCGGGGTTCTTTTTTGTATTTGTGCATGACAATAAACCTACCGCAGCAATAAGGCAAAAAAAGGGCCTTATTGCTTGCCGTGGGAGCCCGAAGCGCAATCACTCCAAGAATCGTAAGTAATCTTCGCTCTCACTGAGTTCCAATTGGCGGAACGCAAGGGGGGATAGTCCCGCCATTTTATGGAATACCTTCCCGAAGTAGCTCAAGCTGGTATAGCCGCATAGTGCTGCAACGTTTGTAATGGACAGTCCATGATCGCGTAGCAGCTCTGCCGCTTTCTCGATTCGTCGGTTCCGAACATAGTCCATCGGGGTTATGCGGAAGTAGTGGGGGAACATTTTACATAAATAATATTTATCGAGCTGTGCGACTTCTGCTAACCGATCCAAAGTAAGGTCATCAGCAATATGTTCCTGGATATAAGTGGCAACGCGCTTGTAGGCGGAGGGGATTTCTAAACTTGTTGGCACGTTTCCATCCAATAAACAACGATGTAGCGAAAGCATCCATTCATAAATGCGAAGTGAGAGATCAAATCGATCATTTAATTTGTTCTCAGCTGTATCTGAATACAGACGCCATAGAAGTTGAAGAGGAGCTGCATCAGGAAGGATTTCAAAAACAGGCCCATACGTTTGAGGCAAATCTTGTCGCAACCATTCCTCTTTAAACCCCTCGAAACGTATCCAAATAAACTCCCATTGATCGCACAATGACGCATCGAATGCATATTCATGATCGTTAGGGATAGTCACCACAAATGCATGACCTTTCGGGACGGTGTAATGCTCTTTCCCAATCCGAAGTTTACCTGCACCTTTTATTGTCCATTGAAAGATGACCCCTTGCCCGCCGCGCTTTAGTCCATTCCATTGGTAGTTCTCGTCAGTCACCGAGCTGTGTCCGATCGAGAGTAGCTTAAACAGATGGCGATTCGCATCTTCTGTGTATCTAAAGCCATAAGATTTATGCACAATATTTTACCACCATTCTTCAAAATGTTACTATATTTTCTATTCTTTCTAGGATATATAATGTCCGTATTAGATAATATATTACCATAATGGAGGTTGCTGAAGATATGCTGCTTAAGGAATGGCTGGATTGTTATGTTCGTGTCGAAGGGATGTATTTACGGATTGGGAATGCCAAGATTGAACGGTGTTGGTCATTTGCCGGCGGCTGTCCAGTTAATGTCTCTATTCTAGATAAAAATACTAATCAGGAATGGCTCACAGCTGAATCCGATACTCCGATGTTTCAAATTCCAGGAATGTTTAATGACCAGCAGCCGCATGCCATTTTCATCTCAACTTTCGTTGAGAATGACTATGGCGTATCTCAGCCTTATTTACAAACGAATGTAGATATTCACGTTGAAGATATGTCTGCTATCCAACGATTGACATTGAAGATCTATCCTGAAGCACCATTCATTCGACATGAGATAACTGTGATTCAAGACAGTACTGTCCAAAGCAATTATCTCTCATCAGATATGGAGCGATCCCTTGTCTGGAGAAAAGATGATTTCAAAGCAAATAGCAATCTGTCCACTCCTGCACTTCAACTTGACACGAATAATAAGCAACATCACGCTGCGCTGGCTGATTATTGTGAACATATGGTACTTCGAGATCTTCATTGCCGATGGACATCTATTCAATTTCTTGATCAGACGGATACGAATAATAATCTCGTAAGTCGCGACACTGGGTTGTTATACGTCAATGAGAAGCGAAGCTTACGAGGAAATCTGCTGTTTCTTACGAAAACACTGCATGAAAGCGGTTTGTTAATTATTAAAGAAGGTCCAACACAATTGGGGATATTCGGTAACTCTCAGATGGAATTTCAATTTCGCGGGAAACGTTTGAGCCTGGAAGGGACGGGGATCGCTGAAGAAAATCTACGACAAAAAGAAGACATCACCTCTTATGGCGTAACTGTTGGTGTTTACGATGGGACTATGCTCGGTGGATATAACTTGCTTGAAACGTACCATCGGAATCTGCGTCCGCACAATTCGGATAGAGATAGCTTCATAATGAGCAATACATGGGGGGATCGCTCGAAAGATGGCGCCATAAGCGAGTCGTTTTTGATCAAAGAATTGCAGGCGGCAGCCGGCCTTGGACTAAGCATCATGCAAATTGATGACGGTTGGCAGAAAGGGGTAACGAGTAATTCTGTGCATGCAGCAACGAAAGCGAATGGAGGGTTGTGGAGCGATTATTATAGTGGTGATGGGGATTTCTGGGAGATTCACCCGGACAGATTTCCGAACGGACTCGCACCCATCGTTGCACTAGCCAAGGAACTGGGGGTTGCCTTAGGCTTATGGTACTCTCCAGACTCAGTCCATGACTATATGAATTGGGAGAGGGATATTGCTACCTTATTGCATCTCCATCGAAATTACAATATTCGTGCGTTTAAATTAGATGGGATTGAGATACGATCTAAGCTGGGCGAGATTCGTTTATTGAATATGATGCGTTACGTTCAGAAAGCGACCAATGGGCAAGTTGATTTCAATATCGATACGACTGCTCAGAAGAGACTAGGTTACTTTGGGCAAACCCAATATGGAAGTATTTATCTTGAAAATCGCTACACGGATTGGAAAAATTATTATCCTCACTGGACGCTGCGCAATCTTTGGATGTTAGCTCCTTATTTACCATCTTCGAGACTGCAAATGGAATTCTTGAATGTGAATCGCAACATGGATAACTATGCGGAAGATCCTTTAGCTCCGGATGCATGCGGGCAAGTCTATGCTTTCGCAGCAACAGCGTTCTCGAATCCATTAGCCTGGATGGAACTAATGAGATTAACAGATCAGCAAATGGCTTGCTTGTCTAAGATCGTTCAGGCGATGAAGCCTTATCATGCTGAGATCTTAGCTGGACAAGTGTTACCTATAGGTGAAGAACCATCGGGTGCTAGATGGACAGGTTTGCAAAGTATTTGCAGCCCAATGCACGGTTATTTCATCATCTTCCGCGAGCTGCACGAATCCGACACCGCAGTTATGAAACTGTGGGGCTTGAGTGGTGAGTTAAACGTCACCGAGTTGCTGCGAATGGATATAAAAGATGATGTGTTAATTCCGCAAACGCAGCTTCAAGTGGTCTGGGAATCTACACAGCAAGGAGAATATGTAGTTACTCGACCAGCGCCATTTACTTTCATTATGTATCGGTATGACATTTCATCGATTTCCTAATTATTGGCTTATTGGATGAGCAACAAAGAAGAGGTTGGCCCATTGTCTTCAATGACATAGGGCTAACCTCTTTTGTTATCTCGCTTATACGAGTGCCTTCTCATATAGAAAGACGTGGAAACCATCGATGGTAGCTGGACCTTTCTGTTGGTAGCCATTTTTCACAAATAACTTTTGGGCACCGAGTTGATTAGAAAGCGTGTCAAGAATCAGTTGGTTGACGCCGAGTTCTCTAGCTTTTTCCTCTAATTGCGAGAGAATCTGTTGACCATATCCCTTCTTCTGATGACTAGGATGAACACGAAGACGCTTAATTTCGGCTTTGCCATCCTTAAGCAGCTTTAAGCCACCCATGGCCAACACATTACCGTCTAATCCGGTGCCTACCAGAAATTCACCGCCATCTTTCAAATACTGTTCAGGGATATGTAAAATATCATGGTAATGCTGATGAGTAGGTTCTACATTTGCCTCGGAGATGACTAATAAATGAATCCGCCATAAATCATCCGTATCCAACGTGGAGTAACGCCTCGTTTTAATCATAAAGTGTACCTCCTCTTTCCATAAATTTCATAATAGGTATATATGTAATATAAACTAACGTAAAACTGATAACAAATAACCTTTTCTTATGGGTTATCATATTATTTTGAATATATCTGACGAAAACATAGCGATAACTGACATGGGATTGCAGTTGGATGAGATTTCTAATGAGAGCATAACAAATGTGTCTTTAAGAAATCAGCGAAGTTGAGTTTGTTTTTATGGTGAATTAGATGACATAACTGTAAAAATGAATAATCCCACATTCATTTTTGTTATATAACATGACATTATGGTTGATATTTAGTTAATTTATCGATGTTTAAATTAAAGGTTGAATGAAGTGGAAGCGGAAACATCAATCTAAAGACGTATGAAAATTAATGAAATATATGTAATTGTTCGTGTTTTTCAAATTCGATGTGCTTATTTACAACGAATTGGCAAATTTTTGTTGAAAAAAACGATGTAACAGCGTATATTGGTAACAAGAAATAAATGTTAGATAATTTTACATGAAAAAGCGATTATTCATTTTACAACACAATTTAGATATAACATTACTCATCATGTTAGTTTAATTCGAATGGGAGCGTGACATAGGATGAAGAAAAAAATAGTTTTGGTTGGAAATGGTATGGCTGGTGTTAATTGTATTGAGCAATTGCTAAAACTTGCACCTAACTCATATGAAATCACGATCTTTGGGAAAGAACCGCATCCAAACTATAACCGTATCCTGCTCTCATCTGTATTGGCTGGAGATGCAGATATGAAGGATATCGTCATTAATGATTGGTCTTGGTACACGGATAACAACATTACCTTGCACACGGGTCATACCGTTAACAAGATAGATACAGAACGCAAGCTCGTTAGTACAGATCATGGAATCACGGTAGCCTATGATGAATTGATTCTGGCAACTGGATCGCTGCCATTCATGTTGCCGCTGCCCGGTGCAGACAAAGAAGGTGTGATTGCATTCCGCGACATTGCAGATTGCGAGACGATGATGGAAACCGCCAAGAATTACAAAAGAGCCGTAGTTATTGGAGGCGGTCTACTCGGGCTTGAAGCGGCGCGCGGATTGCTGAACTTGAATATGGAAGTTTCCGTCGTTCATATCAACGAATATTTAATGAATCTTCAACTCGACAGAACCGCATCCACGATGTTGCAACAAGAATTAGAACAACAAGGGATGAAGTTCCTGCTTAAGAAAAATAGTGAAACCATTTTAGGTAAGAAACGAGTTACTGGACTTCGCTTCACGGATGGTTCAGAGGTAGATGCTGATCTTATCGTGATGGCTGTTGGGATTAGACCTAACATGGCACTGGCGAAGAACAGTGGCATTGAGATCAATCGAGGCATCGTAGTCAATGATTTCCTTGAAACGAGTGTCCCACATATTTACTCCATTGGTGAATGTACGGAGCATCGAGGTGTTGCATACGGTCTAGTGGCACCGCTATATGAGCAAGGAGCAGTTCTAGCGAAGCGTTTAGCAGGTGTTAGTACAGATGGCTATCAGGGTTCCGTCGTTTCTACAAAGCTCAAAGTTTCTGGTGTTGACGTCTTCTCCGCAGGTGAATATGCGGATAAACCAGGTACGCGTGCTGTGCGTGTACAAGATGATTTTGATGGCATCTATAAGAAAGTTGTCATTCGTGAGGGGAAAGTGATCGGGGCTGTCTTGTTCGGTGACATCAGCGATGGTTCCAGACTGTTCGCAATGATTCGCAATGGTGAGGATGTAACGGGCAAAGAAAAGACGGTACTCCTTGGCGATGGTGGAGGCAAGACGAAGTCAGGTGTTGATCTAGTTGCTGGCATGAGCGCAGATGAAATCGTATGTGGCTGTAATGGTGTTTCCAAAGGGGCCATTGTCCAAGCGATTCAAGAGAAAGGCTGCTCCAGCGTTAATGATATCAAAGCTTGTACCAAAGCTTCCGCTTCTTGCGGAGGGTGTAAGCCGCTAGTAGCTGATGTGCTTACTTATGTCCTTGGAGCAGACGGTGTGAAGACCGTCAAGGAAGGGATTTGTGGTTGTACAACGCTCGGGCGTGACGAAGTTGTTGAAGCGATCCGCACCATGCAGCTTACGACGACGAAAGAAGTGATGAACGTTCTCGAATGGTCCAATACAGAAGGTTGCTCCAAGTGCCGTCCAGCATTGAATTACTATCTGGGAATGGTGTGGCCAGAAGAGCATGAGGACGAAAGAGAGTCTCGTTTCGTGAACGAGCGTAATCACGCGAACATTCAGAAGGATGGCACGTACTCTGTTGTTCCGAGAATGTATGGTGGCGTAACGACTCCGAAGGACTTAAAGAAAATTGCTGAAATCGCTGAGAAATATGAAGTTCCCCTAGTGAAAGTGACAGGCGGACAGCGTATCGATTTGCTCGGTGTGAAGAAAGAGGACCTGCCTGGCATGTGGGCTGATCTAGATATGCCTTCAGGGTATGCATACGGTAAATCACTTCGTACAGTGAAAACATGCGTGGGCTCCACGTTCTGCCGCTTTGGTACACAAGATGCGATCGGCATGGGCATTCAACTTGAGAAGAAGTTCGAACGGCTGTATACACCAGCTAAGGTTAAAATGGCTGTCTCAGGTTGCCCGCGTAACTGTGCGGAGGCGACAATCAAAGATTTTGGTGTAGTCGCCATTGATGGTGGCTGGGAACTCCATGTTGGCGGTAACGGAGGAACGAAGCTGCGTGGAACTGATCTTTTATGCAAAGTGAAGACGGAAGAGGAAGTGCTCGAATGGTCTGGTGCTTACCTGCAATACTATCGGGAAACCGGGAAGTACAATGAGCGCACATCGGAATGGTTGGAGCGCGTAGGTCTAGAGACCATTAAGACAACACTTTCGTCAAGCGAAGATCGCGCTGCATTCAACGACCGCATTAATAAAGCATTATCCCTGCTGAAAGATCCTTGGAAAGAGATTATTGAAGAAAAGGCACTCCGTCAAACATTTTCACCCATTGAAGAGCAATCGGCAGCGTCGATTTTGAAATAGAAGGGATGAGGCATATGAAAAGGGTACACATTGGCCATATTTCAGAAATTGCAGTAAAAAGATCGCGAGTTGTACGAATCGGCGACTTAGAAATTGCTGTGTTCAAACTTTCAGACGGAGTCATCAAAGCTATTGAAAATCGCTGCCCGCACAAAGCGGGTAAGCTTTCCGAAGGTATTGTTTGTGATCATCATGTATTTTGCCCCTTGCATGATTGGAAGATAGATCTGCACAACGGACTTGTTCAGGCACCGGATGATGGCTGTGTGGCCAAATTCGAGGTTGAGATCGAAGAAGTGAGTGGAGAAATGTATTTGCATATTTCAGAAGAAAGTATCTTGGCATCATAGCAAAGGGGTGTACGGAATCATGCGACATAATGGATCAGCAGTTGCTTTAGGATTATCCACGTTAGCTATGATGGCATCCTTTGTGATCTGGGGCGTTTTTTCACCTATAGCTGGACAAATTCAAGAATTATTTCAGTTAAGCACGATACAAAAAAGTTTCTTAATCGCAACGCCTGTGCTGCTCGGTTCCATCATGCGAATCCCGATGGGGATATATACAGATCGTTTCGGTGGTAAACGTGTATTCACGATCACAATGCTCTTTCTTACGATTCCACTTCTGTTTGCGGGTTTTGTGCACTCTTACTGGATGTTGCTGCTTTGCGCACTTTTTATTGGGATGGCGGGGACGACCTTTGCCATTTCCCTTACATATGTTTCTAGATGGTTTCCTCCTGAACGACAAGGTTTGGTACTTGGATTAGCGGGCCTAGGTAATCTAGGCGGTGCGGCTGCGAGCTTTTCATTGCCCTTCGTGTTTAACCAATACGGTTTCCAATGGGTGTTCTGGAGTCTCGCAATCATGATCGTGCTGGTAACGGCTATCTTCTGGATCGGAACGAAGGATTTACCCGCTCCCCCTCAAAAGAAGACATTTAAACAATCGATGGTAGTCCTGAAGGATCAATCAACCTGGTATTTATCATTTTTCTATTTTCTAACATTCGGTGGGTTCGTTGCATTTGGCGCCTACTTGCCTACGTTTCTCAAGGATCTATTTCATTTATCAGCCACGGATGCAGGATTGAAAACGGCAGGATTTGTCGTTATTGCGACGCTCATTCGTCCTTTAGGTGGCTATCTAGCAGACCGTATTGGATCACGTAGTGTACTTGTAGTGGTATTTACAGGTATGATCATAACTTCGATTGCATTGTCAGCGTCCCTGCATCAATTCACTTTCTTTAGTGTCTGTTGTCTAGTAGCGGCTACCTTGCTTGGTATTGGGAATGGCGCCGTGTTCAAAATGGTTCCCGAAGTTTCTTCGGGTAATACGGGAGCTGTTACTGGAATTGTTGGTGCAGCAGGCGGTTTAGGTGGATTTTTCCCGCCAATTGTATTAGGGATTGTAAAAGATTTATCAGGTGCTTATACGTTGGGATTTGTCTTGCTTATGGTATTCGCGTGCGCTTGTCTTTGGATGAATCTTGCAACGAGACGCATGGTGTTGAACAAACAACGAACGTTAGCATCGTAGCGGGGTTATCTACGGATAGGAACATGAGTACTTCAGCATGGGAATGTGGAGGTCATTAGGCTATGGGGAAACAAAAACTTGTCTTAATAGGAAACGGAATGGCTGGCGTTCGCTGTGTGGAAGAAATTCTCGTACTTGCGCCAGATCGATTCGAAATCACAATCTTCGGTAGTGAACCGCATCCCAATTATAATCGGATTATGTTGTCGAAAGTGCTTCAAGGAAGTACAGCTATCAATGACATTACCATTAATGATTGGCAATGGTATGAAGATAAAGGGATTACACTTTACGCTGGGGATCCCGTGATAAGTATTGATACCTCCAAACGAAGAGTCGTGAGCGAAAAAGGGCGGACAGTTGATTATGATCAATTGATTCTTGCCACGGGTTCGTTACCATTCATGCTTCCTTTACCTGGTGCAGATAAACCGGGTGTGACGGCATTCCGCGATATTAATGATTGCAATAAAATGGTAGAAGCATCCAAAAAATATAAGAAAGCCGTTGTTATCGGCGGTGGCCTACTTGGTCTTGAAGCAGCTCGCGGCTTGCTTAATTTGGGGATGGATGTTCATGTCGTTCATATATACCACCATTTGATGGAGCGCCAACTAAGTCCGACTTCAGCAGGGATGTTGCGGAGAGAGTTGGAGAAACAAGGGATGAAATTTCTACTTGAGAAGCAGACTGAGAAAATTCTGGGTAAGAAACGAGTAGAAGGTCTCCTATTCAAAGATGGAAGCAAAGTCGAGGCAGATTTGATCGTCATAGCAGTTGGTGTACGTCCCAATATTAAGCTTGCGGCAGACAGTGGCATAGATACGAATCGTGCAATCATGGTTGATGATTATATGGAAACGAATGTGCCAGGAGTGTATGCGGTCGGGGAGTGCGCAGAGCATCGTAATATGGTATATGGACTGGTAGCTCCTTTATATGAACAAGGTAAAGTACTCGCTAAGAAAATATGCGGCCTAGAAACCGAAGGCTATCAAGGGTCCATATTGTATTCCCAATTAAAAGTATCAGGTGTAGAAGTATTCTCAGCAGGAGAAATTCGTGATTCCGAAATTACAACGTCACTGAAAGTGATAGATGGTATTAAAAACACGTATAAGAAGATTGCTGTACGTAATAACAAAATCGTTGGAGCCGTCCTCTTCGGAGACAGCAGTGAGGGTAACAAACTGCTCGGCTACATTAAACAACAAGCGGACGTGTCTGTGTTGGAGGAAGCGTCGGCAGTAGGTGGCGGAGCAGACGAAGCCTATGCGTCCTCATTGGCGCTAACGGCAACCGTATGCTCTTGCAACGGTGTAACCAAGGGCGGCATCCTCGATGCGGTACGTGATAACGGATGCGCGACTGTCGAGGATATTCGCGCATGCACGCGGGCATCGAGCACCTGCGGTGGCTGCAAGCCGCTCGTATCGGCGATGCTGCAGCTGGCGCTGCAGAGCCAGGACGCGCCGGCTGAGCCGAAGGAAACGGTGTGCGGATGCACATCGCACAGCCATGATGAGCTGCGCGACGCTGTGCGCAGCGCAAGCTTCGAGACCGCGCATGAAGCTATGCAGGCGCTAGGTTGGAGCAAGGTGGACGGATGCGCGATATGCCGTCCGGCTGTGCAGTATTACATCGGCCAGACACGTGGTGCTGCTGCCGATAAGGTTAGTGCTGAATCGTTGTCGTTGGATTCATCAGCGAGCTTGCTCGCTGATGGCACGTATGCCATCACGCCGCGCATGTATGGCGGCGTCACGAACGCCGAACAATTAAGGCTTCTTGCCGATTTGATCGATAAATATCGCGTCCCGTTAGTGAAACTAACAGGCGGTGCGCATCTCGATCTACTAGGTATTCCTAAGGAGCAAGTCAATGACATCGGTGCTGAGATTGGCCACCGGGCATCGACTGCCCCATCATACGGTAGAATGATCACCTCTGTTGCAACATGCGCAGGAAAAGATTACGATCGAAGTGCACTTCAAGATTCCATTCATATGGGTATTAGGCTTGAACAGCGTTTGGAAGGATTGCAAATGCCAACACAGGTAAGTGTTGCGGTTTCCGCGAGTCCCTTGCACCGAGCGGGCACACTTTCCAAGGACTTAGGACTTGTAGGTGTCCCAGGTGGCTGGGAAATCTATGTTGGAGGCAGCGGAGGTACGAAGCTTCGTCAAGCTGAGTTATTCTGTATGGAACCCAATGAGGAGACAGTGCTCGATCTAGCAACCGTAATTCTTCAATGGTACCGTGAAGAAGCGAATTTCGGTGAAACGACAGGTCAATGGGTTGAACGTAAAGGGATTACGCAGCTTCGTGAACATATATTCAATCTTACAATACGTATGGAACTACTTAGTAGATGGCAGATAGAGAGCAAGATGATCGAATATCAGCAAGTAAATTCGCAGCCGACAGCTGCATTGGCCAGGTGAGCTTATGAGTCTATTTGCACAGCAAGATCAAGTCGTTACTGATTCTTTACATGTGATTGATACGCAATGCCCCTTTTGCAGTGTGCAGTGCAAAATGCAAGTCATCGAAGATCGCAGCGCATCTGATGGAAAGTCTGTATATTCTATTGTGCCTAAGCCAAATCAAGCATCTGAAGGCCGTCTTTGCATCAAAGGAATGAACGCCTATCAGCATGTGCTAACAGGAGAACGACTGCTCCATCCGATGGTAAAGCGAAATGGTCGGTTCGAGCAAATTACTTGGCATGACGCCTATGAGCTGATCGCAAGTCAATTTAACAGCCTCCGCGAAGCGTATGGTAATCACACAGTAGGGTTATATGGCGGCGGTTCGCTCACGAATGAATCTGCTTATTTATTAGGCAAATTCGCGCGTGTTGCGTTGCAAACGAAGTACATTGATTATAATGGCAGGTTCTGTATGTCAGCCGCTGCATCAGCTGGTGTTAAAGTATTCGGGATGGATCGAGGATTAACGAACCAACTATCGGACATTGAATTAGCCGAGTGTATCATACTGGCAGGTACGAACATTGCGGAGTGTCAACCGACGTTGATGCCTTATTTTACAAGAGCCAAAGAGAAGGGTGCTATCATCATAGCAATTGATCCGCGTGAAACGGGAACTACGCGTATCGCCGATATTCATTTACGTGTGAAGCCTGGCATGGATGCGACTTTGGCCAATGGGATGCTCAAAGTTCTGCTTGAGGAGAGTTGCTTAGACGAAGAATTCGTAGCTAATCGGACTACAGGCTTCATGGAACTGAAAGCGCATCTTGACTCGCTTGATATGGAAGAAATTTCCCGCTTAACCGGAGTGCCAGCTCAGTTGATTCGTAAGGCCGCATTGAGTTACGGGAAAGCGAAAACTGGCATGGTGTTTACAGCTAGAGGCGTGGAGCAGCAAACGGATGGCCATATGGCGGTTCGCAACTTCCTGAATCTCGTACTTCTTACAGGTAAAATCGGCAAACCTGGCTGCGGCTATGGGGCTGTCACAGGTCAGGGGAACGGGCAAGGCGGAAGGGAGCATGGTCAAAAAGCGGATCAACTTCCAGGCTACCGGCTTATTGAAAATCCAGAGGATCGCGCTTATGTGGCGAATGTGTGGGGCATAGATCCGAGTGAACTGCCAGGCAAAGGTGTATCTGCTTATGAAATGATGGAGAAGGTTCACGAACAGAAGATTCGGGCGTTATTCGTGATGGGCTCGAATCCACTCGTCTCGAACCCCAACGCAAACTTCGTTGAAGAAGGGTTGAAGAAGCTCGATTTCCTTGTGGTTGCAGACTTTCTTATCTCCGAAACGGCTCAGTTAGCTGATCTGATTTTACCGGTAACGGCCTATTTAGAGAATGGCGGGACGTTAACTAACTTGGAGGGACGCGTGCTTCTACGAGAGGCTGGTCGTCCTGCACCTGGAGAAGCTAAGCATGATTGGCAGGTTCTTTGTGAGCTCGCCGAGAAGCTTGGGAGAGGGAAGTTCTTTCCATTCGGACAGGTGGAAGATGTCTTTAATGAGCTTCGACTTGCAAGTCGCGGTGGAACAGCTGACTACTATGGCATTAGCTATGAGCGATTGCGGAAGGAAGAAGGCGTCTATTGGCCTTGTCCAGAAGAAGCGCATCCTGGTGCAAAACGCTTATTCGAATCCTCATTTCCACTTCCAGCAGGAAGAGCGCTTCTCACTACTGTGGAGAATCATCTGCCCAAGGAACAGACTAGCGAGGATTTCCCACTGTATTTGACCACTGGCCGAGTACTCGTGCATTATCTTACAGGTGTGCAAACCCGCAAAAGTCCATCATTAGCCGCGAGAGATGTGGAATCCTTCATGGAGATCCATCCTAGAACTGCGAAAAAGCACCATATCAAAGATGCTACACTTGTGAAGTTGACCTCCAAACGCGGTGAAATTTATGTGCGTAGTCGCTATAGTGACGCTATTCGCGAAGATACCGTGTTCGTGCCTATGCATTGGGGCGATACGCAAAACGTTAATAAATTGACGAATGATGCGCTCGATCCAACTTGCAAAATGCCAGGGTTTAAAGTATGTGCGGTAAAGGTAAGTCCCTTAGTATCGGAATATGTATAAAATGAAGAAACCGAACTCGTCGATCGTTTGCAGCGATGAGTTCGGTTTTTTTATGTTTGAGTAAGATAATAAGCATATTCCATTGGTCTACGATAAAGATCCTTATGTTTAAAGCCTTTTAGATCCTCGTATATATTTTTTTGAGGTTTCCCATTCAGTTCAATAATCCATAATTTACTTTGTTTGTCCAAAACAAAATCCACACTCAGTTCTCCCAATGATCCCATAAGAGTTTCTGCTTCTTGAGCGGCCATTACACTTAATTCGTTCAGAGACTGTAGGATTTCAGTTGCTTTTTCAGGCGAAAGTATTCGATTGAGAATTTCTGCTGCCTCATAAACACGTTCACACATACTTGTGTTAAAGTAACGTTCGTATGCCACTCTACAAGTGATGTTGTATATCATCCACTGACCAACATTCCCCTTTTGAACAAGGACACGGATGTCAAAATATTGACGATCGAGTTGACTCATTTGAATCCCTTGTTGGACCAAGTAGTTCTTTCGTCCGAGGAGAACATCTAACTTTTCCTGAATGCTTTCATTTTTCCTGCAAATAACTCTTGGAGCTAGACTGTGTAAGGAAATGTGAGTATCGTCATTATCCAGACGTTCAATTCGATAGACAGACGCCCCTTTAGATCCATAAATTGGTTTTATAAAGAGAAGATTACTTTTGTCTAATAGTTCTGATATGTTCACTTCATTATATTGAAATGTGTCGGGTATATATTCCGAAAGATTTGATTGGTGTAGCTGGTTATGAAGATCCCATTTATTGAAATGATTGATTGAATTGAAACACTTATTCTTACCTATTATTTTCTCTAGGCTTTGAATGGTCATTGAGTCTTTGTTATAACAACGGTTATAGACGACACGAGGGAAAGGGAACATACGTTGTATCCATTTGCCATTTTTCAGGCTAAGTCCAATAATACGTTGCTTTTTCCACCGTATATCTGCTGGAGTGAAAGCATAAAGTCTCAGGTTTTGATTTTGATAACGTTGACAAAGACCCAATATACTTTTTCTACTAATCCTTTTAGTTACCATAATACCTATTAATAGGCGCTTGTCCATTCCTATCACTCCCTGCCATCATCCATCTTTAATAATGAATGCTAGCGCGGTCATTTTGGTATGGGACAATCACATAAAAGAGCTGATTTTTGTTGAATAATTAGCTTTATTTTCCACTTTTACTAATTTGGTAGGCATTTACTGTGTCTA
This sequence comes from Paenibacillus sp. LjRoot56, assembly GCF_964253335.1. Taxonomy (NCBI): domain Bacteria; kingdom Bacillati; phylum Bacillota; class Bacilli; order Caryophanales; family Paenibacillaceae; genus Paenibacillus; species Paenibacillus sp. LjRoot56. The sequence continues at coordinate 312,418 of NZ_CAXURV020000004.1, read as the reverse complement.
TCTATTTAGGCTTTTAATATGATGAAATACGCTTGAAAATAGGGAGATGAGATTAGTATGGGGAAATGTAATTGCCCGCCAGGTCCTCCAGGGCCAGAAGGACCACGGGGGCCCCAAGGTCCTACGGGGACATCAGGGGCAGCAGGTCCTACGGGAGCACCAGGACCAGTAGGAGCACCAGGACCAGCAGGAGCGACGGGAGCAAAAGGAGCTACGGGGCCAGAAGGTCCACGAGGTCACAAAGGGAAAGAAGGGCCTGAAGGTCCACGAGGACCCAAAGGGCCAGAGGGACCAGCAGGACCACGAGGTCTTCAAGGACCGGAAGGACAACGAGGACCAGAAGGACAACGAGGACCAGAAGGACAACGAGGACCAGAAGGACTAGCAGGATCCACGGGACCAACGGGAACAATGGGACCTGCAGGGCCAACAGGAACAGCGGGTGCAGTGGGATCTATGGGGCCAATGGGACCAATGGGACCTGCAGGGCCGACGGGACCATCAGGAACAGTGGGACCAATGGGACCAACGGGAACAGCGGGATCAGTGGGTGCAACAGGAGCTACAGGTGCTGGAGCTACGGGAGCAACAGGACCAGCGGGAGCAGCGGGTGCAACCGGAGCTACAGGTGCAGGAGCTACGGGGGCTGCTGGAGCTACGGGAGCAACCGGACCAGCAGGTGGTCCACCGGGGCCAACAGGAGCAACGGGAGCAGCAGGGCCAACCGGATCAGCGGGAGCAGCTGGAGCAGTGGGTGCAACCGGAGCTACAGGTGCAGGAGCTACGGGAGCTGTAGGAGCTACGGGGGCAACAGGACCAGCGGGTGGTCCACCTGGGCCAACGGGAGCAGCGGGACCAACAGGACCAACAGGAGCACAGGGGACTGCGGGAGAAGTAGGGCCAACCGGAGCAACGGGTACAGCCGGAGCAACAGGGCCAACTGGAGCGCCAGGTACAGCGGGAGCAGCAGGTGCAACCGGAGCAACAGGGCCAACTGGAGCGCCAGGTACAGCGGGAGCAGCAGGTGCAACCGGAGCAACAGGGCCAACTGGAGCGCCAGGTACAGCGGGAGCAGCAGGTGCAACCGGAGCAACAGGGCCAACTGGAGCGCCAGGTACAGCGGGAGCAGCAGGGGCAACTGGAGCAACAGGACCAACTGGAGCGCCAGGTACAGCGGGAGTATCAGGGGCAACTGGAGCTACAGGACCAGCAGGACCAGCAGGTGCTGGAGGATTAATTCCATTTTCAACAGGTATCATCCTCAGTGGCGCTACAGTTGTATCAGCTGCTCCAATTTTAATGGGTTTTGGTAATCACACGGTTGAAGTTATTAATGGAGCTGGAGAATCAACGATGCCGCCAGAAGCAGGTGGTTTTGCATTCCCAATTCCCTTTAATGGAATTATTCGAAATTTACAAATAAGCGCAGATTTATTGGTTGCTTCAGTGGCTTCTATAAATGTGACACCACTTGTATATGATTTCACAGTTTTCAGAGCACCTTCATTTCCTAATAATGGGGTTAGTCATCTTGCTTCACAATACTTGACAACTCCGCTGACTAGCTCACTTACTTTTGGAGGTCCTGGTAATACGGTAATTGCCGGTACTTTCTATGCAGCAACGAATATTAATCTCGGAACATTAGGTGTCGTAGCAGGTGATCGTATTGGTATTCGTATAAGGACGAATGTAGCGTCTAATCCTTCAGCAGCTGATATTACTCAACTCTCGTTTAGTGCTAGTCTATCTTATACTCCTAGTTAATAACAACGTGACCGCAAATCACGTTAGGATTCTGTAGGTTTATGAGCAACCCAACAGGCTTCCTTGTGCAGCTTTTTTAACATAGTTTATATGTTAGTGGTCTTGGGGTAAGGGAATCTTACCCCGTATTTTATTTTTTGAACGTTTGGACTTGTATTTCTACTGGCTACCTTCTTGTGCCGTATAAAAAAGGAGTAGGATATGGGGGATCCAGAGGAAATTGCTAGTGTGGCCTTGTTCCTCGCTTCCGATGACTCATCCTTTGTGCAGGGAGCAGAAATAACCGTAGATACATATTTAAAATTTGAAAATGATAATGAAAAATATCCAAAAGAGTTTAATAAAGTGGTCAGTTCGATTCGTTGTTCCACGGTCAAGCTACAGGCTAGGAGGAAGCTATGGGAATACTCGACAATAAGATCGTACTGATTACTGGCACAGGAGGAGGACTGGGGCGCGCCGCGGCGATTACTTTTGCTGGAGAAGGGGCAAAGTTATTTGGGTGTGATATCGACGTTAATGCAAACAACGAGACAGTTGAACTAGTACGACGCTCCGAGGGTGAAATGAATGGTATCGCGCCATTCGATCTTACTGACCCCGAACAGGCGCGGAAAATGGTTGAGGAAGCTGTGGCTTCTTACGGCGGACTAGACGTCGTCTACAATAACGCAGCGATTCAACGTTTTGGTCCGATGCCCGATTTCTCTATTGAAGACTGGCGGGTGACCATACAGGCGGCCCGGGATGCAATAACCCAAAAGACGCTTCTCAAGCGCTTTGGTCAACCTGCAGAGCTCGTGGAGCTCGCAGCTTTCATCGCTTCTGATCGAGCATCTTTTATCACAGGCACCAACTTCCCGGTCGACGGCGGTGCGTCAGCTTGGTAAGAGGTTATTACTCATACTCATTCCGACATAATGCGAATGAAAATCAATAATGGAGGAGCTTGTTTCATAGCAGCTTCTTTTTTTGTTTTTTCTAGTTCAATTCTTCCCATTCTATAAGCTGCTACCATTGTTTCTTGCCTTTATCCTTGTTGACAAATACAAAGAATAAATATATCCTATATTTAGAATATATAATAATATTTTAAATATCATTAGTTTTTTGTTTTATATATAGGAGGATTCGAAAATGGAAATAGGTGTAGATACTTTTGTCGAAACAACGCCGGATGTTCAAACAGGCGAGACGATAAGTCATGCGGAGCGATTGCGACAGGTCGTAGAGGAAATTGTCCTAGCTGATAAGGTTGGGTTGGATATATTTGGGGTCGGCGAGCATCATCGTAAGGAATTCGGGGATTCTGCTACTGCGGTTATACTTGCGGCAGCGGCAGCCGTTACACAAAGGATACGTTTAACCAGTTCGGTAACTGTACTTTCTGCCGCGGATCCAGTTCGTTTATTTCAGCAGTTTGCCACGCTCGATGGTATTTCAAATGGGCGAGCTGAGATTATCGCGGGTCGAGGCTCTATGGTCGATGCATTCCCCTTGTTTGGTTATGATTTAAAAGACTATGAAGTACTTTTTGAAGAAAAACTGGAATTATTATTAAAACTAAGAGACTCAGAAAAGGTAACCTGGAAAGGTGGCCATAGACCGGCCTTTACGAATCTTGGTGTGTATCCGCGTCCAGTTCAGGACCCATTACCGATATGGCTAGGCAGCGGGGGAAATTCGGAATCAGTCATAAGGGCCGGGGTACTTGGACTGCCTCTTGTTCTGGCCATTATTGGCGGAAGTCCATTGCAATTTGCTCCACTTGTGCCACTCTATAAGAAAGCAGCTACTCGTGCAGGACATGATGCTTCAAAATTAAAGATAGCCGTTCACTCCCTAGGGTTCGTTGCGGAAAGTACTTCACTTGCGGTAGACAAGTATTTCCCTCCTACTCAAGCATCGTTTAATTATTTTGGGAAAGAGCGGGGTTGGGGGCATTACAGCCGCGCAAGCTTCGATGCTGCGAGCAGCTTAGAAGGCGCATTATATGTTGGCGATTCTGAAACGGTAGCGAACAAAATAATTCACATGTACAAGCATTTAGGCTTCTCGCGATTTTTCCTTCATTTGCCTGTAGGCACCATGCCGCACGAAGATGTGATGAAAGCCATTGAACTATTGGGAACGGAAGTCGCACCTCGAGTCCGGGAAGAAGTCGCTAGGTTGGATGTTGAGGAAAGAAATTTCTAAAAGATATAATAGTTTGCCAGATTGAATGAGGAGGCCGTTGATAATAATCAACGGCCTTTTTGCTATTACTTTCCTGATAATCAAGGAGGTGAAATTAACCAGAACTTTTTTGTCACACTTAGAAGACGCCAATTGTCTTATACATGTCAAACAAATTTGAGGTAGTCAATTACACATCTCTAGCCTATTTAAAGGGCTATAAACTAGGAGGAATTCATATGAAAATAGTAGTTATTGGTGGTAGTGGACTCATTGGATCCAAAGTTGTAAAAAACCTTCGTGAGCTTGGGTATGAAGTCGTACCGGCATCACCTTCTTTAGGTGTCAATACGCTTACAGGTGAAGGGCTCGCGGAAGCACTGCGCGGTGCACAGATTGTCGTGGACGTGACTAACTCGCCTTCGTTTGAAGATGAGGCCGTTATGGAGTTCTTCGTGACGTCGAATAAGAATCTTCTAGCTGCTGAAGCAGTGGCAGGTGTAAGTCATCACGTTGCACTATCGGTCGTGGGTACCGAACGTCTTCTACAAAGCGGTTATTTCCGCGCCAAATTGGCCCAAGAAGAGCTAATCAAAGCTTCCCCAATTCCTTATACAATTGTCCGCGCTACACAGTTCTTTGAATTCATTGGCAGCATCGCTTATGTGGCTACGGAAGGGGATATCGTTCGGCTACCTTCCGCGCTTACACAGCCAATTGTTTCAGATGATGTCGCGGCCGTGGTGACTGATTTCGCCCTTGGTGCACCTGTGAATGGCATTGTCGATGTGGCTGGTCCTGATCAAATTGGCCTTGACGAACTTGTTCGACAATTCTTGGGTGCCAATCAAGACGCACGTCAAGTAATCACAGATGAGAATGCACTATACTTCGGTTCAGTGGAAGTGAATGATCAATCGCTTGTTCCGAATGATAGCAGTGCACGAATCACTACAACACGTTTCCATGATTGGCTGAATCGCTCTGTAACCCAAGGAAATTAAGCAAAATATGTGCAAATGTTGTATCCACCAGCAATCCACCCTGTGCTCTCACAGGGTGGTTTTTCGTGTTTTTCGAGGCAGTTTTACGGGAATGGAATGGGATAATGTTCTTGTCATTTATGTTACTTTATTTTGGGCAGGACGCTGGACTCAGCGAACTTTGGTTTCTTTACCGAATAATAAAAGTATCCCTGTACCCAACAAAATTACGACTGCAAACATGCCAAAAATCGATGCGTAGCCAATGTTCTTTTGTACCATTGCGCCCACCAAAAATGGTGCAATCACACTACCTATTCTACCGAAGCTAGCCGCAAATCCAGTTCCAACTGCTCTGATTTCTGTCGGGTAATTCTCAGGTGTGTACGCGTACAGCGCTCCCCAAGCACCTAAATTAAAAAAGGACAGTAACGAGCCGAACAATAAAAGTATGGAAATGCTATGGCTTAATCCGAAACCCAATGACATCACCCCAGAAAGAACAAGAAAAATGGATAAAGTCGGCTTGCGGCCCCATTTCTCCACCAAGTAAGCGGCAGCAAAATAACCAGGTAGTTGGGCTAGTGTCATTAGAAGTACATAACGAAAGCTTTGAATCATCGAGAAACCTTTATCGACCAAAACGGAAGGAAGCCAAAGAAACATCCCGTAATAGGAAAAAGCAATGGCAAACCAAACAGCCCAAAGCGCAATGGTCTCTCTTTTATACGTGGTGAACAACTTCGTTAACTTCATCGGTTGCCCGAGGTGATTACCGAATTGCGGAGATTCAGGAACCGCTCGTCGGACCCAGAAAGCAAACAAAACGGGAATTGCTCCGATCATTACAGCTGTTCGCCAGCCGAATGGAGGGATCACAAAGTAAGCGAGAACAGCGGCTATAATCCAGCCTACAGCCCAGAAACTCTCCAGCATCACAACAATTCGCCCTTTTTTATCGGGCGGCGCGAATTCATTAACAAGTGTAGAAGCTACAGGAAGCTCAGCACCGAGCCCGAGCCCCATGAAGAAACGCAGGATGAGCATACTCCCTAATCCGCCCGCAAACGCGCTGCCAAAACTGAATACACCAAAACATACTAAGGTCAGTAAAAACACGGGACGACGACCAATTTTATCCGCAAGGTATCCGCCAAATGCTGCTCCGATAGCCATGCCAATCAAATTGACCGAACCAAGAAGCCCCGCCTCTTGAGCCGTAAGCGCCCACTCTTTGCGAAGTGCAACAAGGATAAAAGATAACAAACCGACATCCATGGCATCAAATAACCAACCAAACCCGGCAGCCCAAAATACTTGACGAAAGACGAGTTTGGGATCTTTATTATCGCTAACTTTGATGATAAAGCTTCCTCCTTTATGTACTAGTCGAGTTTACCCCTACATCAATTCGTTTATATTTTCCCATCTAATGCTTGAAAGATACGGTGTTATGCTTGTCCATTGAGAAAAGTTGGAAGAGAGGTACCCATAGAAGACGAATCGGTTATAATAGGAATGAATTGTAAACGACAGTTACAAGTATTATGAGGAGTGCGATAAGAATGAAACGTACGACGATTTTAATCGCAGATGATGAGGCGGAGATCGCCGATTTGGTTGCGTTACATTTGGAAAAAGAAGGGTATCACTTGATCAAAGTTTCCGATGGAAAGGAAGCCATTCAAGCCATTGAGTCGCATGCCATTGATCTAGCTATTTTGGATATCATGATGCCGAAGATGGATGGGTATGAAGTGACGCGGCAAATTCGAGAGCGCTATCCATTGCCGATCATTTTTTTGAGTGCCAAATCCTCTGATTTAGATAAAATTACCGGGTTAGTTATGGGCGCAGTCGATTATATGACGAAACCGTTCAACCCTATGGAACTGGTCGCTCGGGTGAATGCTCAGCTGCGGCGCTCTATTCAGTTGAGCCAGCCGGCAGCAGCAAGCAGTCCCGTATTGGACGTGGGAGGCGTGACCATCGATGTGGATCAAAGGTCCGTTCTTCTATATGGAGAGAAAGTCGAGCTTACACCGAAAGAATTTGATATTCTGTACCTTTTAGCGAGTCACCCTAAGAAAGTGTTCAGTGCAGAACATATTTTTGGACATGTGTGGGGGGAAGCTTACTATGAAAGTGGTAACACGGTCATGGTACATATTCGTACGCTGCGCAAAAAACTCGGTGAAGATAGCAATAAAAACAAATTAATCAAAACAGTATGGGGCGTGGGATATACATTCAATGGCTAATTTATTACGCAGCTTTCGATCTAAAATGATCGGTTTATTAGGGCTTAGCATGCTATTGTCCGGTACATTTACTTTTATACTTTATCGCGTATTGAAGCTTTATTATGCAGGTGTTCGAAGGGAAGATCCTGTAGCTAAATTACGTCATTTTGTGAATACAATTGGGGATTTAAACTTTTTCTTGATTGTGTTTGTTCCGCTTTCTATTTTGTTTTTCTTCTTCCTAACGAAGCGCTATGCCACATATTTTAACGAGATCTCGACGGGAATTCATCGTCTTGCTGGTGGTGACTTCCTCAGCCGTATTCACATTGATTCTAATGACGAGTTCAAGGATATTGCTGATGATATTAATATGGCGAGTGAGAAGCTGCAGCAAGCGGTTGAACGTGGGGATTTTGCAGAAAATAGTAAGGATCAGCTCGTGTTGAACTTAGCTCACGATCTACGTACGCCGCTCACCTCGGTCATTGGTTATTTGGATTTTATTCTCCAGGACGAGCAGTTGTCGAGGGAACAAATGATACATTATACGACCATCGCTTATAACAAATCGCTACGCTTAGAGAAGCTTATTGATGAATTATTTGAAATTACGCGGATGAAATATGGCATGTTGACCATTGAAAAGAAGCAAATTGATTTAAGCGAGCTGCTTATCCAATTAAATGAGGAATTGTATCCTGTTTTTGAAAAGAGTAATTTGATAAGCCGAATGGACATCTTACCGCACTTGGAAATATTGGCTGATGGAGAGTTGCTTGCCCGTGTATTTGAAAATCTATTGACCAATGCCAATCGCTATGGAAAAGATGGTCAGTTTGTCGATATTAAAGGCCAGAGGGACGGGGGAGAAGCCGTCGTTCAAGTGATCAATTATGGCAATTGCATACCTGAAGATGAGCTTCCACATCTATTTGAAATGTTTTATACAGGTGACCAGGCTCGAACTCATCAGGGAGGGAGTACGGGACTTGGTTTATTCATTGCCAAAAATATTGTAGAACAGCACGGTGGAACGATTACAGTTCAAAGTAATGTGATTCGCACGCTTTTTGAAGTGCGTTTACCGATATGAGAATAACCGAAGTTTAAGAAAAATTTTATATTTGTCCCACTTCTAATTTAAACAGTTTTCTTTATTCTAAATGCAAGCAAGGTTTAGGAGGGAAATTAGTTATGAAGAAGTGGGTTTTTTGGCTTGTAATAGCCGTTCTTCTCAGTTATGAGGCTATACAGCAGCATTCAGCAAAAGCAGATCGTCAAGTTGACCAAACGGAAGTAGAAATGAGTCCTCATGTGGTGATGTCTCCAGCTAAGGATCTTGTGATTAAACTGACCAAGGATCAGATATACCAAGGGAATCTAGTCTTAATCAATAAAGAGAATCCGGTTCATCAAGTGGGGATTCACACGGATGTGCTCAATCTTTTTAAACATAAAGAGTTGGTCCAAGGATTTGGTTTGCTAGATAACTCGATCCGATTGTCACAAAGCATCATTCAACCCTTTACAACGATGATGAAAGCTGCAGAAAAAGACGGTGTACGTCATTTTATGATTAATAGTGGTTACCGAGACAATCAAGAGCAAGGTCAGCTCTATAAAGATATGGGATCTAATTATGCATTACCTGCGGGATATAGTGAACATAACTTAGGATTGGCTCTTGATATTGGTTCTACACAAACTGATATGAATCAAGCGCCTGAGGGAGAATGGTTGACCCGGAATGCCGCGGAATATGGGTTTATTTTACGGTATCCCAAGGATAAAACAGCTATTACTGGCATTCAATATGAACCTTGGCATTTTCGTTATGTAGGCTTACCACACAGTCTGATTATGCAGCAGATGAACTTAACGTTAGAAGAATATTTGGCTTATTTGAAACAACAAAAGAACATTACAACGAAGGTAAAAGGGAAGATCTACGAGATTTCTTACAGTCCGATCACACAAAATAGCACGATCCAAGTGCCTACCAATCGTTCCTACCACCTATCGGGCAACAATATGGATGGCGTTATTATAACTTTGTTTCCATAAGGTGTAACTAATTAATTAGGGAGAGTGAGCTTGCGGTATGAAACAAATGAAAATATGGAATGAGATGCTGCTGTCGGCTTTATTCGCCTTATATCTATATGTTCTGTTCAAGGTCATATTATTTAAATTCAGTTCCATTGACTTACCTTCTCTGTGGCAACAACTTCAGCGGAATATCGATAATCCTGAACATATCCAAAATCGATTAGAATTTGCGAACTTCAAGCCTTTCGTTTCAATATCGAATAATATTCAAAGTTTATCTCCGCATGATCTCGTAAATTTGTTTGGGAATATCGCGGTATTCATGCCTTACGGCATGTTTCTAGTCTTGATGTGGCGGCATAAGAAGATTTCATTGTTCGGTGCACTCCTGAGGTCTGTGGGGTTAAGTTTATGCTTGGAAAGTTTACAAGTTGTACTTTCAATGGGGAGCTTTGATGTGGATGATCTCATTCTAAATGGGTTAGGTGGTCTACTCGGGTATTCTATTTTTAAGCTGTCCATAAAATGCAAGTCAATTATCATACGTATGTTCGATTCTCAACACATGACGTTTTCAAAAGAAGGTAACATCACCTAAGGTGATGACAGGCGAGAATAGGCCGTTCTACAAGTAAATCAATCTACTTGAGGACAGCCTATTCGCGTTCACGAGGAGGTGAATGGCTATCTGTTCCTGATTTCCATTTACCCACTTGTTACCACGCTCCATTGTCTCTAGTTGGCATTCTTCTAAATTTGTCCTATCATAAGAGAGTGTTCGAAGATTATACAGGGCTTTGTGTCCAGAACGACGACAAAGAGTTCTTCAAGCCGTTATTTATCAGATGAGATTATACATTCACGGAGGGCATACAATGAGTCAACGTTATCGCATTACGAGAGCTTTTCAACAAAATGAACAAGCCGAACCATCCATTTCATTGGAAGAGTGTAAACAATACTTTTCTACACAACCGGATTTCACTTATTCATCCGTATTTACAGTGAAGGGTGCCACCAGCATGTCGATCGAGGGGGATTTCTTCATGTGGAGCTGTGGCGAAATCAAGATTCCTTTTCGGCATTATCAGGGAGATATTTATGTTTCGGGTACGAATGAAGCCGTCATTCCTAAGATGCTAGAGGTAGCAAGTGAATTGGGAGCCGATGTGGCTGAAGGTTAAAATTGTGATGTTTCTGATCTACACACAATTCATCTAATATTTTCAACATACTCTCCACATACATTTACGCTATAGTAGTAGTTGAACTTAGCTGACAAGCTAATTTATTATTCGAGGATCACAGACAACTAGGGGATTAAGGGGGGGCATCTTTGCATACACATACATTCATTCACATATTACAAACAGAACTCGTCGTCGCGCTAGGCTGCACAGAGCCTGTTGCGATCGCCTTAGCTGCCGCGAAGGCACGAAGTTATGTGAAGGGTCCTATTGAAAAAGTAACCGTTTATGCCAGCGCAGGGATCATCAAAAATGCTCTAGCAGTTGGGATTCCAGGTACGAATGTAACCGGGATTGATTTTGTCGCGGCTTTGGGAGCAATCGCAGGGAATGCGGACAAGCAATTAGAAGTGCTTGCTGATATTCAACCGGGTGATGTTGTTATGGCGCAGGACATGGTAGAACAGGGCTTATCGGTGGTTCATCTCGCTGATACGACCAGAAAATTATATATTGAGGTCATCGTTAACACAGAGCAAAGTTATGCAAAGGTTGTTATCACAGATAACCACACGAATATCACCTTAATTGAGGTTGATGGGAAGGTCGTTGAATCAGGAGGCTGTGCCAACGCGAGCTTCAAGAGTTCGAAAGAGGAACGTGGCGAACTTACGGTCGATGGCATCGTAGAATTCGTAAATACAGTTGATCTAGCTGAGCTCCAATTGGTCAAGCAAAGTATTGAATTGAACCGTAAAGCGGGATTAGATGGCTTAGCGAATGACTATGGTCTCCAAGTCGGGAAGACGATTAAAGAGAATGTGAAAAAAGGCATTTTGTCTGATGATTTAATCTCTCACGCGATGGCGCTTGCTTCTGCGGGGTCGGATGGTCGCATGGCGGGTTCGAGCATGCCTGTTATGGCGAATTCTGGCAGTGGAAATCAAGGTATTGCCGCGACGAATCCTGTTATTGCAGCAGCTGAGAAGCTTGGCTCATCGGAGGAACAACTCATTCGTGCTGTAGCGTTAAGTCACCTAGTTACGATTCATATCAAATCCAAGTTCGGTCGATTGTCCGCTTTATGCGGGGTCACTGTATCTGGGACAGGTGCTAGCTGTGGGATTACCTATCTGCTCGGCGGTGGGAAGAACGAGATTAAAGCCGCGATCCAAAACATGCTCGGCAATGTAACAGGGATGATGTGTGATGGTGCTAAAGGCGGCTGTGCGATGAAAGTGGCCACTTGTACGAGTGCAGCGGTTCAATCTGCGCTTCTCTCTTCGAAGGGAATGACCATATCCTCCACAAATGGCTTTATCGAAAATGACGCTGAAAAGACGATTGATAACTTCTGTCGGATCGGGAATGAAGCCACATCCGATATCGATAAGCTTGTCCTTGAAATGATGTTAAATAAAAACATATAGTTAGTTTAGGATCCGCCGAGAGGCGGATTTTTTTCATTTTATTGAAGAATGAGATAGGCGTGTGCACAATTGGAAAAAGATTAAAGAACAGTGTACTTTACGAACAGTGTTCGTTATGGTATAACTAGATCATGACATTCCAAATCTAATTCCGAGGTGCACACCATGATGACAAATAGAAATGAACAACATCGTATAGCAATTATAGGCGCTGGCCCTGGCGGGTTAACACTTGCTAGAATTCTGCAGGAGCATGGCGTGAAGACGGTCGTTTATGAACGTGAAACATCACCAACAAGTCGTCAGCAAGGCGGTTCTTTAGACATACACCCGGAATCGGGGCAAAGAGCCCTTAGAGAAGCTGGTTTAATTGAACAATTCCAAGCATTAGCTCGCTATGAAGGGGAAGATTTCCGTCTACTTGATAAAACCGGCAAGGTATACCTAGACGAAGTGGCAGATTCAAAAGAGGGAGATCGACCCGAAATTGATCGTGGCACGCTCCGCGGACTATTGCTGAACGCTATCGACCCATCTTGTATCCGTTGGGGCTACAATCTAAGCCATGCCATACCTAAGGATAATGGCCAGCATGAGCTTCATTTCGATAATGGACATGTGGATATCGTTGATCTCGTTGTGGCCGCAGACGGTGCCTTCTCTCGTATACGACCGTTACTGACTAATGCAGTACCAACGTATACAGGACTTAGTATGGTTGAACTATATCTTAATAATGTAGCTGAGGAGCATCCAGAGATTGCTGCTTTTAATCGACGTGGAAAGTTGTTTGCTTTGTCAGATCATAAGGGTATTTTGGGACAGTTGAATGGCGACGGTCGACTTTGTGTGTATGCAGCTTTTCAAGTGGAACAAGATTGGCTAGATACAAGTGGTATACCGTTTGGTCAGCCTGAGGAGGCGAAGCATCAGTTGTTGAAACTTTTTGGCGACTGGGATGAATCGCTAACAAGATATATTAGCTCCGCGGAAGGTCCAATCGTGCCGAGACGTATTTATATGTTGCCTGTCGGGCTTACATGGACACACAAACCAGGTGTTACACTGATCGGTGATGCCGCGCATTTGATGTCTCCATTTGCAGGGGAGGGTGTGAATCTGGCTATGCTTGATGCTGCTGAACTGGCATTGTCCATCGTTGCGCATCAGGATTTGAGTGCTGCCGTTCAAGCCTATGAAGAGAACATGTATCAATACACGGCAGAATCTGCTAAAATGTCCGATGATAATCTCGCGCTATGTTTTGGCGAGGATGCCGCACCTAAATTAATGGAGCTGATGAATCAGTATCATGACCAATAAACCAAGTCGAACGGTTATAAGCCGTCGTGCACGCCCGGCTAAGGAGCCATTAAGTAAAGAACTGATCGTGGAAACAGCATTGGTATTAGTAAAGTCAGAAGGCTCAACTGGACTAAGCATGCGGAAAATCGCAAAGGCGTTGGATACAGGCCCATCATCCTTATATGTGTATGTAACTAACCAACAGGAGTTGAGTGCCTATGTATTGGATGCTGGGCTTGCGGAAGTGGTTCTTCCAACGTCAGATTCAGGAACTTGGCAATCGCGGCTATTCGATGTGTTAGACTCGTACTTAACAGTTCTATTCGACGCCCCAGGAATCGCAGAGCTCGCGCTTACAACAATTCCGGTTGGACATAACTCATTAGGCCTTACAGAGTATATGCTTCAGCAACTGCAAGAAGCTGGTGTCGGTGCCACATCTGCGGCATGGGGTGTTGATTTACTTCTTCTCTATGTGTCCTCCGTTGCTTTCGAACAAACAGCTCGAAATCAAGTTGGAACAACTCTACAAACAGTAAAAGATTCTTATCAATCTCTGGATGCCAAGCGATACCCGTTGCTTTTCGGGTTGAGAGAGGAGATGACCTCAGCGGAAGGTAAAGAACGTTTTCGCTGGGGGTTGGAAGTGATTCTGCAAGGTATATTGCAAGGGAAGCCGAGTTCTAATTAGTTAAAAAGGACAACACCACCAAGTCACAAGGACTTAAAGGTGTTGTCCTTTTTTTGCATCAAGATCATGATTTGCTGCTAAGCTTTGCGCTGAGTTGATCAATTTGCTCATCAAGCACATGACTAGCTTGGTCTAGAAACTTCGTGATGAACGCAAGCTCTTCATCCGTATAAGAGGAAGCCAATTTCACCATCTACCCATGATGCTCGGTTCAGTCGTGACTACCGCGGGTGGTGGTTCCATGCTCGCTAAGTTCAAATACCGCTCCATCATGATTCCGACATTAGCTATTCTTGTAGTAGGTTATTTCATGCATTCACTTGGGATGACGCTGGGGATAACTGTATTTGGTATCATTCAAAGCCATCATTTTGCCAATCAATTAGCTGGTATGTTCCGTGCAGGTGGTCAAATGCTAGAAGGTGTGGATCTTAGTGACCCGCGTAAAATATTGACACCAGAAACCCGGGAACTCATCCCCGTTCAGGTTCTTGATAAAATTACAGAGGCTTTGTCCTCATCGATCGTTCATACCTTTGCATGGGCAATTATTCCATCCGTTATCGCACTTGTGGCTGCATTCGCGATGGGTAAAGAGAAATTCGATCCTGCTTCAGAATTGGAAGCCTATTCGGCTTCACATTAGGATTTGAAGGGCTGCCTCTGGGCAGTCCTTTTTTCAATATTTCATTGCTTGAAATGGAAACTATTGGTGGATCATATCGTCTAATTGAGTAGTAAATAACGTTTGGAGTGATGCGTATGAAAAGAGCAGGTCTATTTTTGCACAAAGTAACGATCCTGTTGGCACTCATGCTAGTTATGCTTCCATTACCGTCATTCGCGGCAGAGTCGCACTGGGTTGAACCCGAACAAAAGAGCTATAAACAGCAGATCGTGCCGTATAAGGACGGCAGCTCGATGGAAGGACCGATCACGAGGGAAGAGTGGAACTCGTTCTACTTCTATGTTCTTAACCCAGCGCGATATGACGAGCCGATTGATATTGGAAACTGGGCAACGATGATCAAGATGGGAGTACAGCTGCCAAAAGGCAAAGAAGACGATTTGATTGCCGGCTATATCTATGATCTGGTTCCGAAGTACGCGCAACAAGTGAATCGCGAGACGGCAGTAGGTGGATTAATTAAATTGCTGTCGTTTAGCCTTGTACAAGGCAGTGCGGATAACAAGCAACTGGATGCGAGTAAAGATTTCTTAGATTTCAAAGACATTAGGGAGATGCATCAAGGGCTTGTTCAAACTTCCTATCGGGAGGGCTTGTTAGACAGCGCAACGATAACCAATTTTCGGCCGAAAGAGAATCTGACGAACGCTGAAGCCATTTCGATTATGTACAAAGTGATGAGTAGATACGAGGAAGAGGCATCGAAAATAACACCGCCATCTCAACCTGGATTTCCAAGTGTTATTACCTTATTTGAGAATACGCCTATGTATAGCTCTAAGGATACATCTACGGGATTGAATGGGATGATCTCACCGCAGAATGTTCGTATCGTTGCAGTTCAAGAGGATTGGCTCACTTATGGCCATGTAACAGATACGAAGTGGTTTCAAGTTGCAACCTGGCTTGGACCCCAATGGATTCAGTTGGAGCTGCAACAGGTAGGCAACTTTGAACAAGTAGATACGAATTTGCTTCTCCAGCAGTCAACTTCACTTCAAGATTCGCCTCACCCTGACAGTACGCTTTCGTTCGCACTCTCGCCGCAAAAAGTTCATGTCATTGGGCTTTTCCGCAGCAAATTCGCTGAGAGTTTTCTAATTGAAACATGGGTAGGGCCTAGATGGATCAGGAATCCCCATGGAGCAACTCAATAAAAATAATGAAGTTTCCAAAATTTATTGTTTACGTACCTCTCGTAATTTGATAATATTATCGCAATAACAAATGCGTTGAAGAGAAGAGTAAATAAATGAAATCTTTCACAGAGAGCTCCGTCCGCTGAAAAGGAGTAAAGAGAACTTTATTGAACAAAGCCTCAGAGCAGCACATCGGAACCAATTGAGGGGGATGGTGTGACAGGAGCTCCTGTTATAGAGCTAAAGTATACGCAAGGCTTCGGCCTGTCGTACTTGAAGAGGCTGATATGGCGACATATTGGTGAAACTGGGTGGTACCACGAGGATATGAATCTCGTCCCTAAGACTGGCAATAGTCTTGGGGGTGGGATTTTTTTGTTATTGCGTAAGAAACTTTGCGCACGTGCTATAATATTAGACACACCGAAAAATAATCAGTTTGAATTTACTATTAAGATGCTTATCATCAGTATCATACGAATATGAAAGGATTTGAATATAGAATGTCGAGAAAATTAAAAGTAGGTATTGTTGGAGGAACTGGCATGGTTGGCCAGAGATTCGTTGAATTGCTGGATCAACATCCATGGTTCGAAGTAACTGCCATAGCAGCAAGCAGCAGCTCTGCTGGTAAAACGTATGAAGAATCTGTTCAAAGCAGATGGAAGCTGGCTACACCAATCCCTGAAAATGTGAAACAAATTATCGTGCAAGATGCATCAAAAGTGGAGGAAGTTGCCACTGGGGTTGATTTTATTTTTTGCGCCGTTGATATGAAAAAGGATGAAATTAAAGCGTTAGAAGAAGCTTACGCCAAAACGGGCACGCCAGTTATCTCAAATAACTCAGCTCACCGTTGGACACCTGATATTCCGATGGTTATTCCAGAAGTTAATCCAGGTCATATTGAAATCATTGCTGCGCAAAGAAAACGTCTGGGCACTTCGACAGGTTTTATCGCTGTTAAACCGAACTGCTCGATCCAAAGCTATGTACCAGCGCTTCATGCTTTGTTAGATTTTAAACCTACGAATGTGGTTGCTTCGACGTATCAAGCGATCTCAGGCGCAGGTAAAAACTTCACTGATTGGCCAGAGATGTTGGATAACGTTATTCCTTACATCGGTGGGGAAGAAGAGAAAAGTGAGCAAGAGCCGCTGCGTATCTGGGGCAATATCGTAAATAATGAAATCGTTAAAGCGAGTTCTCCGCTAATTACGACGCAATGTATTCGTGTTCCAGTAACGGACGGACATTTGGCAACTGTGTTTGCATCTTTCGAGAATAAACCTTCGAAAGAAGAAATTCTTTCTCGCTGGTTGAACTACAAAGGACGTCCGCAAGAGTTGAATCTGCCTAGTGCTCCGAAACAGTTCATCACTTATTTTGAAGAAGAAAATAGACCTCAAACGAAGCTAGATCGCGAGATTGAGCGCGGGATGGGCGTTTCCGTTGGGCGTTTGCGTGAAGATTCCATGTTTGATTATAAATTTGTGGGATTGTCGCATAACACGTTGCGCGGTGCAGCAGGTGGTGCGGTTCTAATCGCTGAGTTGCTTAAAGCAGAAGGTTATATTCAAGCAAAATAAAGCCCCATAGGCTCAGCCTGAACTTGGCTATTCCCTTAACATGCAAGTAGGGGCCGCACCCGCGTAGATAGATCTACACGGAGGCGGCCCCTTTTTTTATTTTAGATATGACTCGGGTAACGTTCCTGCAGGAATGTAACCGATTGGCTGATTAGAGCTTTTAATATATCCACATTGATATCTGCTACTTTATTGATGTATACACAGGCTTTTGCAGCCTCATGCTTGCCAAGCTGCTTCAATAATTCTTCTCGATCGGTATCGCCTGTAGCAAAATACAAGCTGATTTTGGCTTTTCGCGGCGAGAAACCAGCTAGCGGAGCATCGCCCTCGTGACCGGATGCATATTTGTAATGATAAGTGCCAAAACCAATAATGCTTGGACCCCACATTTTCGCTTCATAACCTGTTGCCTCTGCAAAAATATCTAATAATTGATAAGCGTCTTCACGCTTTTTAACACTTTCCACATTTTCGATAAACTCAAGGACGCTGTTATCCGTCTCTTTCATTTTGGCTTCGTATGCCATTGAAAACACTCCTTATCGATGATACCGATGTGATGGCGAGTCATGATTATTTTACCAAAGAATTGTTTGAAATAGAAACATTCGTCTGGAAATGATCGTCTAATACATACAACAGGAATTGCGTATTATCATGTGGAACAAAGGTGGGTTATTTCATGTGGACAAAGCGATATTGGTCTCCGATGGTTCTATGTACGATTCTTATAGGTGTCCTGATTACAAGTTGTGGTGATCGAAAGGTAGTAGAAGAGCAAGTCGAAGTAAGCGGGAAAATCACGGCGATTAATGAAAAGGGAAGTTTTTTGGTTGTATCACCCGATAAATTCATTGGTCAAGACATGAAAATGCCTGATGCTGCATGGTATAGTATGGCAGATCATGCACGCATCGAGTTCAAGGGGAAAAAGTTACAACTGAATGAAGTCCAGATTGGATCTACCGTTAAAGTATGGACGGACGGAATGATGCTGACGAGTTATCCAGGTCAAGCAACAGGGTTTCGTTTTGAAATCATAGCACTGGATAATGGTGCCGGTGATGCAAGTGGTAAGGTCACAGCGTTAGTTACAACTGGCGAATGTGGAACGTAGCATTGAAATCGATGGGGTAAAACATAGACTGCTTCCGATTGCACAACTAAGAAAGGGAAGCAGCCCCGTACAATTCTCTGATATAACAGTCGGTAAACAGGTGAAAATTTGGTTTGCAGGTTATGATTTCGGTAATGAGAAATTTGTGACAAAGGTCGTCATGGATAGTTAGAGGCGGAGGCAATTCATTCAATCTTGAATTAGGCAAAAGGAAGTGTTCGAATGAGCCAATCGAAAGAGATTGCTATTGACTTAAAACTGGTGCAACACCTGATCCGTTCACAATTTCCACAATGGGCAGAGCTGCGCCTACAGCCTGTGGATTCAGCTGGAACAGACAATGCGATCTATCGCCTTGGTGATGATATGGCGGTTCGATTACCTCGAGCAGAATGGGCTATTGGACAAGTGGAAAAAGAGCAGCGTTGGCTTCCAAAGCTAGCCACGATGATCCCGGTATCCATGCCAGTACCACTTGCAAAGGGTGTTCCCACGGAAGACTACCCATGTTTCTGGTCAGTGTATCGTTGGCTGGATGGCGAGAATGCGACAGTTGGACAATTAGACAGCTATAACCAAGCAGCAACAGTGTTGGCGCATTTCGTTAATGCAATGCAGACCGTGGATCCTACTGACGGGCCCGCCCCAGGTTCCCACAATTCTGGCAGGGGCGAACCACTAGCGCTGCGTGATACGGCAGTTCGAGATGCTATCGAGAGTTTAAAAGAAATCATCGACCCTGTCGTGGCAGAGGCTGCATGGGACATGGCCCTTCAAACTCCCGTATGGCAAGGACAAGGTGTTTGGATCCATGGAGATTTGCACCCGGGGAATCTTCTCATTGAACAGGGCGAACTTAGCGCTGTGATTGACTTTGGTACCTTAGGCGTGGGTGATCCTGCCTGTGACCTTATGGTGGCATGGACATTTCTAACATCGGAGAGCCGAGAGGATTTCCGCAGCTTGTTAACGGTCGATGAAGCAACATGGTCGCGAGGGCGCGGCTGGGCACTTTCCTTCGGATTGATCGCTTACGCTTACTACATAGACAAGAATCCAGGGCTTGCGGCCATTTCGCGACGCGCGATTGATGAGGTGCTTAGCGAGCATGCGAAGCTATACGAATAAAAGAATTTAAGTTCACAATGATTTGTAGATAGGAGAAATACATCATGCTTAGTGCCATCTTACAAGGAATTCTTTTATCAGCAGGTCTGATCTTGCCGTTAGGTGTTCAAAATGTATTTGTTTTTAATCAAGGTGTGACACAACCACGGTTAATTAGGGCGTTACCGGTCGTTCTAACAGCATCACTTTGTGATACGGCACTTATTACTTTGGCTATTTTAGGCATTTCCGTCGTTATCGTTACGATACCTGCTATTAAGTTCGTGCTTTTCATATTAGGTATCCTGTTCCTTATCTATATGGGGATTGTGACTTGGAAAAGTAAACCTGCCGCCACGTCATCCGATGAAAAAGCGTTATCACCTAAGAAGCAGATCGCATTTGCTGCATCGGTTTCGCTTTTAAATCCTCATGCGATTTTGGATACGATTGGAGTCATAGGGACCAGTTCTATCCATTATGTAGGAAAAGAAAAATTGGTATTTGCAATTGCCTGTATACTCGTGTCATGGATTTGGTTTTTTACTCTTGCCGTCGTGGGGAGACAGGTTGGGAAATTAGATAAATCGAACACATTTATGAATTATCTCAATAAAGCATCAGCATTGATCATGTGGGTGACTGCCGTTTATTTAATTACACAATTAGTTTAAACAACATAGGGCATGGCTGAAGAATTTATTCTTGATTTTCACAGATATGTCGGACTATAATAAAGGGAATATTTGGTATGTGTAACTGGCGAAACGTAGATCACTACGGGGGAGCACATATTCCATAACAGCCGTTCGCCTGGGCAAAGTATTTGATCAATCGATCAAATGCTTTTTTTATTTCGAGGAGGAGAATGGAATGGAACGAGCTAGAAATGTGGCGGTCCTCATTTATGAAAAGGTAGATTTATTGGATATAGCAGGTCCATTCGATGTGTTTGGGGTATCGAGTAATTGGGGCAAAGATTTCAAGGTTTATACGGTAGGCGAAAAGCAAAGTCCTGTGAACACAGTCAGCGGCCTTACGATTCAACCCAAATACAGCTTCGACAATTGCCCTTTGCCAGACATTTTGATTGTACCCGGTGGTTTAGGCTCACGCACTGAAATGAACAACACAACGATTACATCATGGATTAACCAAACTGCTGCTAGTGCGGAAATCGTTCTATCAGTTTGCACAGGTGCGCTCTTATTGGCGAAGGCAAACATACTTGACGGTTTACGAGTGACGACCAATCGAAATGCATTTGATTTATTGCGCGGAAATGCACCACCTAGTGCTGTGATCGTTGAGGATGTTCGATATGTGGATAATGGCAAGATTGTGATGTCCGCTGGGGTTACCGCGGGATTCGATGCTGCGCTCTATGTCGTTGCTAGGCTATTTGGCGAAGAAAGAGCTCTCGCAACCGCTGCTAAAATTGAGTATCATTGGCACAAAGATGAGAAAACAGCAGCGCAGCAACAAAACGATGTATTTAGTATTAGGAAAGCTCAAATAGAAGATTTAGATGACATTCAAAAATTGTTTGTTGAAGCAGCCCAATGGATTCAATTGTCAAAGGGATTCACACAGTGGAGAGAGGATTCGTTTACCAAAACCTATGTAACATCTTTCATTCATGATCAAGAAGTATTTGTCGCATGTCAGAACGGTGAGATAATTGGTTGTTTTTCCATCCAGTGGCAGTACGAAGAGATTTGGGGAGACTTGTTCCATGATGATGCTGGATACGTACACCGTTTAGTTGTCGCGCGAAAATATAAAGGGGAGGGTTTCGGCAGCAGGATATTAACTTGGTCAGAGGACTATATAAAGAACAAAGGTAAAGGCTGGTTGCGTTTAGATTGTATGGCAGATAACCCCACATTGAATGACTACTATCGTAGCCTTGGATTCATTCATCGGGGGAGATTCGATGGTCGCGGTTGGGGCGCTAATTTATATGAACGAGAAATTGAATAAGCAAGGTAATCGTTTTTTAATAAGGCTGTCCTACAAGTAGAATTTTCTACTTTGAGGGCAGCTTTTACTTTCTGCACATGAGATACTCCATCAATGATCTGATAAATCAGTAAATCGTTCTATGAAATAGCGGATTTTGTTTCTTGAAGGGTTGAGTGGAAGTTCTTAGAATGAGAGGGGGCTTCCTCCGGTTTGTTCTCTTTCCAGATTCCTTTATGATAGACTAAGAAAATATTTGACAATGAACAGCTGAAGCGAGGGATATTCACGTGCCGTTACTAAACTGGTTTTCATCTTTAACTTTAAAAAATCGCCTTTTTCTGGCGTTCATCGTACTTATTCTTCTGCCGTTCTCTGTCTTGGATATTTATAATTTTCAAAAAGTGAAGCTCAATTTACAACATAAAACGAGTGAACAAAGCCTTGTACAAATGAACAAAATGAATGAATCACTTGAAAGTCTGCTCGCTACGACGTTTAAGACGATTACGATGTTCGAGCAAGATTCATCCGTCATTTCCGTGTTAAAGCAGCCAGAAGTAGTCGATCAAATCGTGAATCAACGTAAAATTGAAGAACGTTTTCGTTCGGTAACGAATAGTCTGTTCATCTCTAGTCCACCCGTTTTCTATACGATTGCTGATTTACTCGGTAATGTGTATACCTCATTCCCGCCAGCGCAGCGCTTAAATTATGAGTTGATACAGGCAAAGCCTTGGTTTAAGAGTGCTTTAACTGCTTCTGCACCGTATCAATGGCAGTTGGAAAGTAATGAAGTGCTGTTTGATGTTAACAAAAGCCCGCAGCTAGTTGCCATTTCTACTCCTATAAGGGACGCAGATGGTACCATTCGAGCGATCATACACATCGCGGTGGATTACGAAAGCTGGTTTAAATCAGCTACTAACGGAAGTCCAACCTCCGATCAGTATTATTTGATTGATCAAAGAGGAATCGAGATCGTTCACTCTGGTGCAGAAAAGTCAACCATGGCATTGGAGTCACCGATCATCGATCGATTGCTTGCAGACGGTTCCAGTAGTGGCTTTTTCATACATGGTAGTACGTTTATTAACTATACCGTTGTACCCTCTTTCCATGCCTATTTAATCAAAACAGTGCCATCGAATGTACTCTTTGCTGAGCTTCGATCGATTCAGAAAGCCTATATGGGCACACTTATTGTTTTCACAATCGCCTTCATGATGATCACGTTTCTCATCGCATCTGCGGTTACGCGTCCCCTTCGACTCATTCAAGCTAAAATGCTCGATGTCGTTCGTAAAGATTTGAAAGTAAGACTTCCTGATCAAAGATACGGCGGGGACATCCAGCCTATTGTACAAGCCTTCAATCAAATGATTGTCGATATGAACGGCCTCGTACAACGCTTAAAAGTTGAGGAACGGCAGAAGGAAGCTAGTCGATTCCAAATGCTGCTTTCGCAGATGAATCCTCATTTCTTGTTGAATACGTTGAACACAATTCGCTGGCTGGCTTTGGAAAAAGGGGACAACGCGATTCCGAAAATTTGTGTGTCGCTTGGAAGATTAACAGAGGCAGGATTGAAGCTCGATGTAGATCTCATTCATTTGGAACAAGAGTTAGAGCTCGTCCGAGGTTATGTCTATATCCAACAATTCCGATATGATCAGCAATTTCAAGTTGACTATGTGTATGCCGATGACTTGAAATACGCACTCGTACCGAAACTTAGCCTTCAACCGATCGTGGAAAATGCCATTTATCACGGAATATCGCAGATCCAAGAGAAAGGTCACATCTCGATTCATGTTTATACGAAAGAATCTCATCTTATCCTTGAGGTGGTCGATAATGGCATCGGTCTCGTAAACAGTGAAGGAGTGTCCAAAAAGGACCATAATGGCATCGCTTTACAAAATTTGAGAGAGCGTTTAGCCCTCCTTTTCAAGAAAGAAGCGAATCTTGCGTTCGTTCCGGTATCACACGGTTGTATGGTTCGTATCCAGCTTCCTCTCCTTATGTCCACCCCTTACCAGAAAGGAAGTGATTCCCATGTGGACCGTTCTACTCGTTGAGGATGAGGTATTCGTTCGAAGAAAAGTGAGAGAAACGATGCCTTGGAAGGAAATGGGCTTCACCATCATTGGGGAAGCAGGTAATGGCTTAGAGGCGATGGAGAAAATTCGTGAATGCCAACCTGACGTTGTCATCACAGATATTGTCATGCCGCTGATGAATGGTGTGGACTTGTTGAAACAAGCGCGGAAGGAAGGCTTCACAAGTCGTTTCGTCATGCTGACTGTTATGAGTGATTTCGAGAACGTTCAGCAAGCGCTGGAGTTCGGCGCGTCCAGTTATATGCTCAAGCTTTATATGGATCAAGAGACATTAGCAGAGACAATGAGTAAGGTAGAAAAAGAGCTTATCGACCGCAGAAGTGTCGAAATACGGGAAGCTGAAGCGTTGCTGCATAAACTGTGGAAGTTAATGCCCGGGGGAGCCGAGTACCCGGAAATAAAGGGAAGCGAGCTTGAGGTTCCTGGTGTTCATGGACGCAGTTTGAGTGTCATCGCGGTACAACACGGGCAACCAACCTACACACGAGATGATTTCTTCGCACTCCAATTAATAGATAACGATGTTGCATCCGCAGCTGTTTGGCATTTGCTGACCATGGACGGTGTTAGCTACCTATTTATGTGGTTACCAACAAATTTGCAGTTCAACATGCCTTCAGAAAATGCCTTGCCGTTTAGCCTAATCTATACGGAATTAATCTCTGCTGCACAGCTCATGGATATGTGGAAAAGCGTTCAAATTGCATTGAATTTGGAATGGTACAATCCCACTTTCAGGGCGAAACTATGCACTTCTGCAGGCACACCTTTGCGTGAAATTGCTGATACGTGGGGGTTGGAGCATGAAATCTGGCACAACTTGGAGCAGCTAAGATGGGATGCCGTGGTTGGCGCTGTGAATGAGCTGTGGGGTAAATTCGAAGTTCAGCAAGCTCCGCAGCTGCAAGTGAAGCAAGCAGTCGCGAGAATTGCCCATTTGTGCGCGAGAATATCTCAACTCAGCACGGTTGACGAAGAGGCGATACTCGCATCCGACCATCATCGTCTAAAATTGGTGTTCATGGCTCGTTTGGAAGCGCATTTCAAACACTTGAGCGCTTCGCGCATTCCTATATCTGATCATCCAGAGGTCAATAAGATCATCTCCTATTTGCATGAACACTATGTGGAGGAAATTACCTTGGACACCTTAGCAAAGTTAGTTTGCATGGATGATAAATATGTTAGCGGATTATTTAAGAAGAAACTTGGCGTCAGTATTATTCAATATTTGCATCAGATTCGAATTGAACATGCCCAAAGATTGCTGCGGGAAACGGATCGAACGATTAGTGAAATTGGTGAACGAGTCGGGTTCGCGAATGATAATTATTTCATTAAGATTTTTAAACGTTCGACTGGCGGGACACCTGCAAGCTTCAGAAACCGAACATAAACCTTTTCGTGTTTTTTCGACAATCTGACTTTTGTTCTATAGATTCATGGATTCTGTTTCTTATTCGCTTTCGTAATGGGTGATAAAGTAGGTACTGTAAGTAATCAATTGCAGGAGGTCAATCCAAATGACAAAGAGAAAGAACACAATGATGCTTGGTGCACTAGCTCTTACTTTAGGTCTTACAGCATGCGGTAATACTTCTGGTGACTCATCCTCCAGCAGCGCTAGTACGACTAGTCCTAGTACTACAGCAGCCTCTGGTAAAGTCGTAAAGTTGAAAATGTGGGGAGGCGTTCCGCCAGAATCCGGCCCTCAAGCTGTGGTTGACAATTGGAATGCGAAAAACCCAGATATTCAAGTGGAGTACGAACGTTATGTAAATGACGACGCAGGAAATCTGAAGTTAGATACGGCATTGCTCACGGGTCAAAGTGTTGATTTATTCGTGAACTATTCAGGGACAGCATTGAAGAAACGTGTAGATGCAGGTGTAGCGTTGGATTTGAGCAGCTATACCGACTATAACATTGAGCAGAAGATGGGCTCGACGACGAAGGATTGGCAAGTTAATGGTAAATATTACGGTATTCCAACCGTTAAAAGTACGTTCTTCGTGTGGTTTAACAAAGAGATGCTTGATCAGGCTGGACTTAAGGTACCTACTTCCTGGACATGGAAGGATATGCAGGACTATGCCACTAAATTGAAAGCCGATAAGCGCTTTGGACTTGTCCAGCATTTGGAGTCGTTCCCAGATTCCTTGGATTCCGCTTTGACTCACGATGGGTACACGAAAAAAGATGGCAGTTCAAATCTTGATAATCCATTAATGGGTACTTGGTTAGATACATTGAATACCATGATGAAGGACAAGAGTACGCCAATGCTTGGCGAACAGCTGACAACCAAGATGCCTGTAGAAACGATGTTTCTTAAAGGTGAGAGCGCAATGCTGAACGCAGGTTCCTGGATTTTCCGAAATTCAAATAACCTAAAAGATAACCCAAGGACGTTCAAAATAGCATTCGCGCCTGTTCCGAGACTAGATAGCAATGAGCAAAATAGTATCGGTCGTGGTGGGTTAGGCGATTTTGTTTCGATCAACGCGAAGACGGCTAATAAAGATGCAGCATGGAAGTTCTTGAAATGGTATGCAGACGGAGGATTACTGCCACTTGCTTCTGGCGGACGAATTCCTGCTTCCAAAGATGCGAATGTTGAAGATGCTTTGAAGCTGTTATTAGGTGAAAATGAGAGTACTTATGATATTCCTTCTTTGAAATATGTACTGTTCGAGAACAAGACTCCTACGTTTACGCGTAACCTGCCTCAACAAGTCATGGACCTACGCAGGGAGGAATATGAGAAGTTTTTCTTAGGCAAGCAAGATACTGCAACAACTTTGGCGGCTATGGTAAAACGGCATAATGAATTTATGAAAACAACCAAATAATTAGAAAAGCAGGGGGAGTGGCTTCGGCTGGTTCCCCTGTCTGCATACTAAGGGAGGTTATCGGATGTGAAGAAAAACTGGATGGCCAGACAAAGTTTAACCGGCTATTTATTTATTGCACCAAACATGCTGGGTGTTCTTCTCTTTTTTATAGTACCGGCAATTTTCTCTTTCGGCCTTATTTTCACTAATTATCAATTCGCCAATCCCAATTATCATTTCGTGGGCATTGATAACTTCAAACGACTAATCCATGACGATCTTTTCTATGTTTCACTCCGAAATACGGGGTGGTATCTCCTGTCAGTACCCATTTCCATTATGCTTGCGTTTCTTGTAGCACTCGTATTGAATAAGCATGTGTATGCCAAAGGATTGCTTCGAGCCATGTATTTCCTACCCTACATTACAAGTGGTGTGGCTGTTGCATTCGTATGGATGCTATTGTTTCAACCCTCAGAAGGTCCGATCAATCAACTGTTAAGAGCAATAGGCATGTCGAATCCACCGGGTTGGCTCTCTACAACCGAAACGTCCATGATGGCTATTGATATCATCTGGATTTGGTTCATGCTCGGCTATAATATGATTATTTATTTGGCCGCGTTACAGGAAATTTCCCCTGAGTTGCTCGAAGCTGCCAAAGTGGATGGCGCAAGCGGATGGGTAAAAATTAAATCCATCATTTTTCCAATTGTCAGCCCGACGACGTTCTTACTTCTCATTACTGGTCTAATTATGACCATCAAATCGTTTGGGTTGATCCAAGCCATTACACAGGGTGGTCCTGGGAACAGTACGACAATTTTATCTCTCTTCGTCTACAAAAATGCGTTCGGCTATTATGAGATGGGCTACGCATCTACGATATCGTGGGTATTGTTCTTAATTATCGCGGCGATTACTTTCGTCCAATGGTTTGGGCAAAAGAAATGGGTTCATTATTAAGATATTTGAATCCGTATTGAAGATAGCCGATTCATCGGCGAATAATTGAGTAGGAGGTAACCTCTATGGCTACTGTGCAATCAGACATTAGGGCAAGTGCAAAAGCTCGAACCAAGAGGCGGTTTCCGCTCCCAACCCTAATCAAAGCAGGAATGACACTTATCATGTTTATCCTTGGTCTGGCAATGATTATGCCATTCATTTGGATGATCAGTACGTCATTTAAATCGCCAGCTGAAGTATTTGAATACCCCATCCGCTGGATTCCGTCCCATTTTAATATGGAGCATCATATCCGAGTTTGGACAGGCAGCATGGGCTTTGCAACTTACTATATGAACTCCATTAAGGTAGCGGTAGTTTGTACAATTGGCGCGACGTTGCTCTCTTCCTTGGCTGCTTATAGTTTCGCCAGAATTACGTTCAAAGGTAGAGATACTTTGTTTCTAATCTACTTATCAATGATGATGATTCCACCTCAGGTATTGTTCGTTCCGAAATTCATTATGTTTGAATGGGTAGGTATTTATAATACACTTTGGGCACTTATTCTGCCTGGTATGATATCTATTTTTGGTGTGTTTTTAATGAGACAGTTTTTCATTCGGATTCCAGCCGAAATCTCAGAATCGGCTTTCATGGATGGAGCCGGTCATTATCGCATATTTCTTCAACTGATGCTTCCTTTAGCTAAACCTGCTATGGCAACGTTAGCGATCATCGATTTCTCTTGGCATTGGAACGATTATGAGAACGCACTCGTGTTTCTGACAGATCGCAAATTATATACGATTCCATTGGGTTTGCAGAATTTCATTATGGAATTTAATGTGGATTACAACGGAATGATGGCTGCGGCGAGTGCAGCTATTCTACCGATGATTCTCGTTTTCATGCTGGGTCAGAAGTTCATTATACAAGGAATTTCCAATACAGCTGTGAAAGGATAATTAGATAAAGTTGATGAAGGTCGAGAAAGCCAGTAGACGCGTGATGCGTTTAACTGGCTTTTTGCCTACTATAAATTGACATCAATCGCTAGGGGAGATATGATTTTAGTGGGTAACACGATGGAACAGGGGTGTGAAGAATCATGCAAAAGCAATTCAAAGTCGCAGCAGGCATCTCTCTTGCAGGATATGTCGTCAGTCTCATTACGACTAATTTCTTACCGGAAGCCATTAATTTATTAGTACCAGCAACGTTAACATTTGGAACTATTCTTGTCCTCCAACGTTCTTCCAAAGCCATTAAGGGAACAACGACTAATGTACCTATAAGCGAACCTGCTACGAATAAAACGATAGCACCGGTTTCCAATCCGACCAGCGATACAGAAATCCAAGCTGAGAATGATCCCTTCTGGGGACCGATTGCCGAGTATATTCATGTGATTGAAGAGACAATGATCTCGGAGGGGCAGAAGAATACCTTAGATGATGAAATTGTCGAAAAGACACTTAGCTTGCTCTCTAGGGTAGGTCGGTTAATTCCTCAATTAAAAGAGCTAAATGATGCAAATATGAATCATAACATACAAAGATTGATCTTTAAGGATTTAAATAGCGCGATTAATCCCTTTCTGAAGTTAGGCGGGGAAGCAAAACGATTGAATCGTCGTCTTCTTCTTACAGGAATCAAGGATATTAACTCTAAGCTCACCGACTATGTAGAAACAATTGAACAAAAAGACTTAATTGAATTGCAGACACGCATGGAATTAATTCAACAGCGGTACCGTTCAACAGACTAAGGAGGAATGAACTTGTCAACCCAATTGGTGCAATTAAAATCGACTGATTTGCAGAAAGTAGAGCAAGAAGCCAAACAATTGCTTGAGAAAGTTTCGTCGACCGATACGATGGAATTAGAAACCTTAATGGATTCGATTGGACGCATGGGATCCAAAACGATGGAACAGGCTGGACAATCCCTAGC
Source organism: Paenibacillus sp. LjRoot56 (assembly GCF_964253335.1). NCBI lineage: Bacteria > Bacillati > Bacillota > Bacilli > Caryophanales > Paenibacillaceae > Paenibacillus > Paenibacillus sp. LjRoot56. The sequence continues at coordinate 283,119 of NZ_CAXURV020000004.1, read as the reverse complement.
GATGCTCGAACGCCCAGTGAATGAATTGATGTCGGGTAAACGCTCAGAGGTCCAAAACAACATTTTGAAGTTGCGCGGCGAAATTGATTCGTTGAGTAAGAGCAAGCAGCTTGGCTTTTTTGAGAAAATGATGAAGAAGACGCCTCTTAAGAACTATATTTATAAGTATCAGTCCGTGAAAACAAATGTAAATGCCATTGTACAATCCCTTCGTAATGGGAAGGAAACGCTAGAAGAGAACATGGCGTATATGAAGACGCTGAAGAAAAATTCAATTGAGTCTGTCTATAATTTGCAAATGCGAATTGCGATGGGAGAGAATTTAAAGCAGCTTTTCGAAGTTGAAATAGCCAAGCCCGAGAATGAACATCGTAAAACACATCTGGAGAGAGGACTTCGTAAGGTAGTGACACGGATTCAGTCCTTTCAAGAGATGGTGATCCTGTATCAACAAGCGATTGCAGGAACCGATATCATTAACGACAACAACGATAAGCTGATTGATGCCGTAGATGCGACGATTGACAAAACACAGAACCTGTTGACAGTCTCTGCCATGATTTCAATGGCCATTGAGGATCAAGTTCAGACAATTGAAGCCGTCAATTCTGCGAACTCGACATTGAATAAAATGTTTGAAGATAATTCGCGATTGTTGAAAGAAACGACGCAACGAACGAATGAGCTGCTTGGGAAACCAGGTTTGCAAATGGATTCGATTGAGCGAGGCATGACGGACTTATTCGCCGCGTTGGATTTATTTGAACAGTCAAATCGGACAATCATCCAATCAGCAACGGAGCACACGCAACGGCTTGGTAACATCAGCCAGCAAATGACGCAAAGGCTAGGCTTAACGCCTGGGAATAAAACGAATGCAGAAATAAAAGCGTCTGAGCTTAGCGGACTTTTGGAATAAATCGGATAAGTTGACAGAGCTGCCAAGGATCTAATCTTTGGTGGCTTTTTTGTGCTTTCCTCATGCCGCTTAACCCATGCCATTTCGTTCTCCTGACATATGATAATCCATACGTTTGAATAATGGAGATGAGTAAATGTTTATGCAAATTAAAGAAGAGATTAGCAAGACACCCCAAATTGATGTGCTAATCCCAGCAATTGAGAAGGATCTGGGGACGCTCCCCCTAGTCATTGACGCGGTAAGGAAATATGTTAAGCATCCAATTGGTGAAATCATCATTGTGGCTCCGCGGAAACAACGGATACTCGATCTATGTGAGAGAAAAGGATGCCGCTTCGTACATGAAGATACCGTTCTCCCTATCACGAAAAAGGACATCCATTATCAGTCCAAAACGTGGGATCGGACTGGATGGCTGTACCAACAGTTGCTTAAATTGAACGGAGATACCCTCTGCACATCCAACTATTATATGGTCATTGATGCGGATACCGTGCTCGTACGACCACATGTTTTCAAAGTTGGTGATAAGACGGTATTTTATTGTCGGAACTGGAGTCAGGGCGAATATTTCAATACGTATAGAAAGTTGATGGGTAGAAATCGATCAGCTCGATTGTCCTTCGTTACTCATTACATGCTGTTCGAGAGGTCTAAAGTTAAGCAGTTGAAACAAACCATTGAGTCCAAACATAAGAGTTCCTGGTATTCCGCCATTATGAAAAGTATGAATAAATCCAAGCAGTTTGCCTTTTCGGAATTTGAAACGTATGGCAATTTTCTATATGCATCCGAGGCTCATAAGATGATTTTAAAGCCTGCAATGAATAAGAGCTTACATTTGAGCAATTCCCAAATTACACCTTCGAGGATGTCTTCCTTAGCTAAAAGGTACAGATCCATTTCTCTGCATAAACGCAAAGGATATGTTAAAACCCATAGGTTGGTGACCCAATGAAGCCCTATGTGGTTGTCTGGAAGGGACCTGTACACAAAGCGAGCGGTCTCGGTCATGCAAGTAGAACCTATGCTGCTTCTTTGAAACGGAAAGGCGTTGATGTAAGGCTCGTTAATTCTAGAGTTAGTAAAAGACCTTTCATGGGCAAAAGAGTGCTGATCTATCACGATGTTCCGAGCCATATGCAGTGGGAGCGTGCACGAAGTTTATATGATTCTATGATTCTAAATACCGTTTGGGAAACAAGTAAAACGCCAAATGAATGGCTTTCTCATATGAACAAATTTGATGCCGTATGTGTACCCACGCAACATAATAAGCGTGCACTTCTGAACAGCGGGGTTACCGTTCCCATTTACATTGTTCCTCATGGTGTAGATACGAAGGCCTTTCATCCGAACAATAAGAAGTTTGTATTGCCGCGTGCTGCCGGTAAGTTTACTTTCGTGTCTGTATTTGGCTTTCAGCACCGTAAGAACCCAGAAGGCTTATTGCGCGCGTACTGGGAAGAGTTTTCCTCCAAAGATAACGTTATTCTTGTGATCAAAACGAATGGCTATGAACCTTATGAGACTGAAAAATGGATTCAGAGTCAAATCTGGCAATACAAAAAGAGATTGGGTCTACACAAAGATACAGCCCCCGTTGTCATTATTGGCAGACGATTAAGCGAAAGGCAGATGAAAGGACTGTATACACTGGGAGATGCCTTCGTCCTTCCGTCGCGAGGGGAGGGGGTAGGCCTTCCCTTTCTGGAAGCATTGGCCAGTGGCATCCCTGTCATCACCACGGCCTGGGGCGGACAAATGGATTTCCTTACAAACAATAACTCGTTTCTCGTTCCCTATCAATTGAAGAACCCATCCATTAGCATGAATAGTCGACATGCCATATCGCGCTCATTCAGCTACCTGTTTGCTGAGAAGGGACAACTGTGGGCTGAACCTGATCATCATAGTTTACGAATGAATATGAGGAGGGCCTACGAGAATCCTGCATTATGTAAGCGTAAGGGAAGTCAGGGGAGATTAGATGTCCTTCCTTTGACTTGGTCTCGTGCAGGGATGCTGTTGAAGCATGCAGTAGAGAAAGTCATTCAATCCAAGAAATAAGGGTGAAGCGTGATGTCTCCCAGGAAAGGAGGATTTGGCTTGCGTATTGTACTTTTGTGTGGAGGATCAGGTAAAAGGTTATGGCCTTTATCCAATGAGATTCGCTCCAAGGTGTTTCTTAAGCTTTTGAAATCCACAAATGGTGTTAGAGAGTCGATGATTGAGCGAATATGCAGACAATTGGATGAGGTAGGTTTATTGTCATCCACATGTATCGTCACACATCTTAGTCAAGTAGAGATCACTCGTACGTATGTTGGCGAACACATCCCTATCATAAGTGAACCCTATAAACGAGGAACTTATGCAGCCATCGCTTTAGCAGTCACTTATTTGCATGAGCGAATGCTAGTTGATTCGGATGAAACGATATGTATTCTCCCAGTGGACACTTATGCAGATTCCGCGTTTTTCCAGTTGCTACATCGCTTTCCCGAGATCCTCTCACGATCCAAGGCTGATCTTGCACTTCTTGGAACGAACCCGACAATGCCCTCCGATCAATTCGGCTATATTGTTCCAGTACTCCCCATTGAGAACGAGGAATTTTCTTTTATTGGTCATTTCATCGAAAAGCCGAATGAGAAAGCTGCTTCTAAGTTAATTGAGCAGAATGCTTTATGGAACTGTGGTGTATTCGCATTTCCTTTAAAGTACATGTTAGCCTATTTGAAGGACAAAGCGGAGCCAGCTTTAGTAGAGTCATGGCTGGCTAATTATGAACAACTTGCCAATACAAGTTATGATCATGAAGTCGTTGAACATAGTCAAAACGCTGTGGTTATTAGGTATGAAGGCTTATGGCAGGATGTGGGCACATGGAAGGCGCTGACCCCTCATTGTGAGCAAAACGTTTTTGGACCAGGAAGGATCTCGGATGATTCCGTAAATACACATCTTATCAACGAACTTCCTTATCCCATAGAAGTCATTGGTGTATCGGATCTCGTTGTCGCGGCAAATTCGGACGGTATCTTGATTGCGAACAAGGAGAAAGCCCATTTGATTAAGGAAAGGCTAGCACAAGTCACTCAGATTCCGATGCATGTGGAGAAAAGATGGGGCTCATATCAAATTTTGAGATATTGGAAGAATGATGAAAATGGGACTGAGGGTATGCTTAAACTTGTGAAGCTCACCTCTGGGGAGATGACCAGTTATCACCTGCATAAGAATCGACAAGAAAGTCTAACGATTCTTTCAGGCATCGCAGAACTTCTTATGGAGGACAAACTGTATAGACTGATAGCAGGTGACGTTATGCTAATTCCTGCTGACATTAAGCATGGTATCAAGGCAGTTACCCAACTTGAATTCATGGAAGTTCTGTTGGGGAAGGAACTGCCACAAGAAGATATCGTTCGGTTTTCACAAACATGGTAGGATAAGGGGGATATAGATTATTTCGACTATCTCAGGACCGAATACGCCAGTTTCCTTCGAGATAGTCGATTATTTCGACTAACTCAGGCTCAAGGCGCCAGTTTCCCTCGAGATAGTCGATTATTTCGACTTACTCAGGACCGAATACGCCAGTTTCCCTCGAGATAGTCGATTATTTCGACTAACACAGCCATAAATAAGGGGCAAGCTTCGCTTACCCCAACAGCTAAAGCATACAAATTCTGGCGTATCAAAATAGACCAGTCACGTAACCGTGGCTGGTCTATTATCGTTCAATGATCTTATCGCTTTACGATAAAATCTGCTTCGGAGATCCAAGCTTGATTCGCAAAATCTCGCCCCCGTATATGAATGCGATCCTCGTAGACATCAACAATCAGCCCTTCGGAACGATTTCCTTGAATTAGCTGGTCATTACTATCGTAGGGGTAACTCACGGAAGAGCTGTTAACCATTGTGAATACATCCCTGATCAGCGTTGAGGTTAATCGCAACTCCCAATGGGTATGTCCTGTGAAAAAAATGACTTCCGGATATTGGGATAACATCTGTTTCAATTCATTATGCTGTACAATCCCCCGTGGTAAACTGCCAGATACGGTTCCTTGCAGTGGCTGATGCAGAAATACAAACAGAGGTTTATGTTGGATATAGTTCTCTTGTAATTTACTTTGCAGCCAGCTTAATTGCGTGGAGGACAACCAGGCATCTTCCTGATTAGCAGGATCGGATTGTCTATATCGCTCGGAACCTAAGAAAATAAAATGATAGCCTTGATTCCAACGATCGTAATAGACGCTAGGCATTTGTGTAAAAGCTAGAAAACGTTCCAAAGAAGCACTGGCCGATTCGCCGTTGGGGAATGTGGTTGGAGACCAATCTCCAGCAGCATTGTAATAGGCTTTGTAGTAATCGTGGTTGCCAATCGTGTAGTAAATTTGCATGGGTAGCGGATTTGTCTGCAGGATGGAGGTTATCTTAGCATAGTCATTGGCACGTCCATCGCCTAGGTCTCCGTTAATTACTAGCGCATCTAAACTCGGATTTAACTGGTTTAAATCCTCTAAGGCATCACTTAACTTACTCTGAGCTTGCGTATCCCAGTATTGAATGTGAATATCACTGACAACCGAAAAACGTAGCAAAGGGGAGGTATCAGCAACTTTACGTAGTTCATTAGCTAGACGGAGAATCTCGTCTTTCTCATTTTGAGATTGCACGAATGTCATTCGCGGTTGAAGAAATGATTCTATGATTTTGAGAGCATCATTCTCATTCAGCACCAGTAACCTCCCCCTTAATCCTGATGTCGTACGAATATTAATCCTGAGATTGACCTGAAGCTAATCTTAACGCATTGGCCAGTCGGTGAATCTCATCTTTATCCTCTTGGGAAGTGACGAAATACCACATTGGACTCAAAAAGGTCTCAATAATTATATTGGCATCTTCTGGGCTTAACACGCGCATCGCCTCCCGCAATCAGGTTGTCCAACTAGTATTAGCATATGTAGTATCCTACTTGAATGAAATGAGTAAGGCACACATTTTTCAGGACAACGGTAGTGATTGCCGAAATTATCGATGAAGCTTACGGTATTGCGAAGGGCTCATGCTCATATGCAAGCTAAAGACACGACTAAAATAGTACCCACTTGCATAACCGCAAGCTTCTGCTATTTTTTCGAGTGTGAGGGTAGTTTCCTGAAGGAGGATCTTCCCTTTTTGAATGCGTAAAGACTCACCTGCGATAAATGCCGGCTCTTTAATTACTTCAAATGGGGGAAGAGACTATTTCGGAGCTTCCGTGTCGAGTACAAATGTGCCTAACATCGGGGCAGATAACACCTATAATTCAGCGAGCAGCGCTATCATCGTGGATAACGGAACAACTGGATACTCGGAGCTTTCTGGGACATTTGGAGATAGCAGTTTGTTTGGCTTAACAATTCATCAACGCGATATTCCTTTACACCTGGTGCAGGTGTGAAATGGACGCCGACTCTTGCGGCAGGTACCTATAAGGTCTCGATTTATCGGATCGTGTACTCGACTAGTGACAACAATGCGCAGATTAGGGTTAATTCCGCTGCTGGACTTTCCAGTCCGATATCTGTGGATTATACAACTGGTACTAGTGGTTGGTACACGCTCGGTAATTTCACTTTCACAGCAGGGACTAGCGGCTATGTGACGAATTCCTTCAGTGGGAATACGGGCAAAAACCTTCGTGCAGACGCGGTCATGTTTGAACTGCAATAGAAGGGCAAGAAGCCGTCCCAAAGGTTAAATCCTTAGGGACGGCTTTTCTGTTGCTGTAGTGATGAAAACTATCACGATAGGTCATCTGCTTGCCACTTTCTTACGTGGAGCAAGAATCTTCTGTAGTCGTTTCGCACATTGCTCGGCCGACTCCATACCTTCCCAATATAACATCATCTCCTGATTAACCTCTTGCATCATTTGCGTGTTAGAGATGGTTTCATGTTGATAGAAGGCGTCATGTAACTGACCATCTGAAATATGGAGAGACGCCAGATCAAACGGGTCCCACATCATCGTATTAATATCGTGAAGAACAGAGAGGAAGCGGGATTCGCCGATTTTGGCTTGCACATCCGGATGGCAAGCTGTCTGAAGGAATTGGATTGCCAGTTCACGTTCCGTACTCGCGGAATGAACCATCAAGGCATTCGCGATTAGCAATGTATTCGGTGAATCTCCGAATGGCATCGGCGCGAATTTGGGCTCGAAAGGCAGCTTGTCGCCAAATCCAGCAAGCTCAATGGTGGTCGTTAGCATCATGGCGACTTGCTCGCTTTGGAAGGCAACGCGATGCAGTTGCATATGAGAAACGAGCGCGCTCCTTTGTCGATAGATCATATCGTGCATAAAAGTTAACGTGTCTAGAAGCGCTTTCTTATTCGGCTTATGAAAGTCAAAGCCATGCTGCATCGCGATTACGTTCCATCGGTTAAGCGTCGAAGGGAGTGAAAAACCATAATTATCGATAATTCCGTCATCGTTCGTATCAAATGTTAATCGCCTAGCTGTCTCGATAAACGCTTCCTTATCCCATCCATGACGTGGCTCTTCGACATTGTATTTGTCGAACATGCGTGGATTGTAGGCGAGGCAAATACCTGAAAATGTGACAGGTATGGCTTTGACGCTGGCATCCTTGCGGAATCCGTCGATCACCTTAGGGTACATCCGATTCAGCTCATCGTCCATAATCCTGTCTAAACTAACGAATTCATCCATCGATTTAAGCTCTTGGAAGATCGTGTCCGTAATAATACAAATGTCTGGTTGAATGCCCATTTCAATACACTTATGAAGGGACTCCCAGAATTGTGTGATTGGGAAGCTGAGCAATTTAATATCCACGTCGAGATGTTGTTGTTCGAACGTTTCACAAATGAATGGCAAGCAGTGATCGACAAAGTAAGAGGGCGTAATTGTCAAAATACGCAATACTTTCCGCTTCGATTTCCGTACCGTGACATTAGGCGAGACGAAGGTGCCAAGTCCGGCTTTTTTCACAACGAGCCCTTCCTTCAACAGGAGGTCGAGCGATTTGCGAACGGAGCTGCGGCTGAGTTCATAATATTTGCTTAATTCATTTTCGGACATGAGGAACTCATCCTTCTTAATAAAGCCCGAGAGAATTTGCTCCCGCAGGATATCGGTCAAAGAAGAATAGCAATATTGGTCCTTTTTTCTCATAACTAGAATCGCCACCTATTTGCGCAGTTGTATGTATTCTAAACAATATTTGGAAAATATACAACAAGAAAATAGTGAGGACTAGCAAGGCTTTTGGTCGATTTAAAGACATGTTTTAAACATGTATAGCACTTGTATTTTTTTGTGATTTTAAATTATAATGGGATTGTAAACGGGGGGGTGACCATATGGCTTCCATCATCAGTGCCAAGTCAAATCGTGTTATTCGAAAAGTATATCGATATCGATGGTTCTATCTGTTAATGGCCCCAGGCTTATTGTACTTCCTTATCTTTCGCTACATTCCGATGGCTGGCTTACTCGTCGCATTCAAGGATTACAGTGTCACCAAAGGCATCTGGGATAGTCCATGGGTGGGTTGGCGCAATTTCGAAACAATCTTTGAATCACCTGATTTTCTCCGACTTATGTCAAACACACTCCTCATCAGCCTTTACCGACTCGTCTTTAATCTACTTCCTGATCTAATTCTCGCCTTGCTGCTCAATGAAATCCGTGTCACTTGGTTTAAAAAGATCGTTCAAACGATCACATACGGACCTTACTTTTTATCATGGGTCATCGTATACGGTTTGGTTTATTCATTCTTCTCTCCTGGCACAGGGCTTGTCACAACGTTCTATCAAAATATGGGATGGGGTGAATTGAATGTCCTTGCGAATTCTGATCTCTTTCGGCCGCTCATCATTTTAACCGATGTATGGAGAAATACTGGGTTTGGAGCTATTTTCTTCTTAGCTGCTTTAGCGACAATTAATCCAGAATTGTATGAAGCTGCCGTTGTGGATGGAGCAGGGCGATGGAGGCAAATTTGGCATATTACGCTGCCTGGTGTCCGCGAGGTGTTCATCTTATTGTTAATCCTGCGGCTCGGGACAATTCTCGATGCAGGCTTCGATCAAATTTATGTATTCCTCAATGCGCGAGTGACGATTGTCGGGGATATTCTAGATACGTGGATATTCCGCCGAATTATTGAACAAAGTGATTTCAGCATTCCGGCTGCCATGGGCGTATTTAAATCAGTCATTGGATTTGTACTCGTCATTGCTGCTAACCGAATCGCGAAAAAATTAGGTGGTTCTGGAATCTACTAAGAGGTGGTGGAACCTGTGTCCTATGCGGTACATAAGACCAAATCGGATCGAATTATTGATGTCGTCATTTATGTCTTCCTTACGCTCTGTTGTTTATCTGCGGTGTTCCCACTCTATTTTGTGTTCATCGAGTCGATTACTCCCTACAAAGAACTGATCCGAAACGGAGGATTCGTCCTATTCCCAGAGCAAGTAACGCTGCAGGCGTACCGAGCCATTTTCGGCAGCAAGCTTGTACCAGATGCGCTTAAGATATCCGTTGTGATTACAGTCATTGGCACACTCCTAAGTCTGTTAGTCACGATTTGTCTAGCTTATCCACTTTCGAAGAAGGATGTACCTGGAGGACGTTTTTTTCTACTAGCGATCGTGTTCACAATGCTCTTTAGCGGTGGGATTGTGCCAACCTATCTAGTCGTAAAGGGCTTGGGGTTGATCAATTCCATATGGTCACTCATTATCCCTACACTCGTTTCACCGTTCTACATGTTCATAATGCGCACCTACTTTATCAATTTCCCTACGGAAATAGAAGAGTCGGCAAAAGTAGATGGATGTGGGGACGTTAGAACGTTATTCCAACTCGTTATTCCCTTATCCATGCCGATTATTGTCACGATTGGCTTATTCTATGGCGTGATTCAATGGAATTCCTACTTCAATGCCATCTTGTATCTGTCAGATCGAGCGCTGTATCCGATTCAAGTTATTCTACGCAATATGATTGTTACATCTAGCGTGAGCCAAGAGTTGAATACGAATCCATCAGTTATACAAACACTTCCGCCAGACACAATCCGAATGGCAACGGTTGTTGTGACAACATTGCCGCTATTGGCTATCTATCCGTTTATTCAGAAATATTTCATCAAAGGAATGCTTGTCGGTTCCATCAAAGGGTAATGGTTGATCAGTTGAACTTACAACCTTGAGGGGAGTGATGCCGTGTTTTGCTTCGTTTCAGTCACACCAACAACCAGAGTAGACTTGAGAATGAATTCGAGTACAAATGGGAGGTCGTTTGCATGAAATTGCGCAAAAAGGTAGCATTCGGCGTAATCGCCAGCTTGGTTGTATTGAGTGCTTGTTCGAAAGACGACGCTACGTCTACACCATCCGCATCTACGGCAACCTCATCTGCGCCTGAAACAGCGGCAGCTACGAAAGCGCCACCTATGACGCTGAACTGGTTAACTTTTGTACCGACCAATGATGTGTCATTGCCTGCCCCAGATAAGGACTACATTCGTCAAGCCATTGAGCAGAAGTTCAACGTCAAACTAAACATGGAATATGGCGTTCCAGGTGAAGATCATAAGACCAAAATTAATTTGAAAATTTCATCTGGTGCAACCCCTGATATGTTCCAGGCCGATGGCGCGCAAACTAATCAATTTATTATTGACAAAGCGGTCGCCGATCTGACCCCCTACGTGAACCCGCAAACGATGCCCAACTACTACAAGTGGGTAACCCCAGAAATCATCCAACGCTACCAAGTCCAAGAAGTCTTCATGCGTGCTCCTGTCCCTTATGAAAAGCAGCTTTATCAATCGTATTATGTGCGCAAAGACTGGCTGGATAAGCTTGGCCTGAAGGTGCCGACGAATTATGATGAAATGATAAATGTTATGAAAGCATTCACGTTTAATGATCCAGATGGCAATGGGAAAAATGACACCTACGGTTTCACCACATTCGGAAATGGCATTGGCGTATCGAAACAATTTCCAGAGTGGTATAAAAATGGACTAGGAATCGATCTCTGGTATGATCAAGCCCACGGTGAATACGTGGATCCGCAATCCGATATTCGGGCGGGGAAAGTGCTCGATGATATTCGTGCCGTCTTGGCTCAGAAAATCGTAGATCCTGACTGGTTTTTAGCTAAACCAGGGCAAGAGCTCGAGAAGGTAGAAGCCGGGAAAGCAGGGATTTTCCAAAGCTTGCTGCGCACGGCGGCCTTTGATAACGTTGCTACGAGCGTGAAGAAGAAGACCATTGATATCAGCGGCGTCAAAACCGCAGACTTCGTTCCGTTCCACATTATGCCGGATGCTGTTAACTATGCTGCATTGCCGGGTGTTCCATTCTTGTTTGGCGCTAAGACACCTCCTGAAAAAATCAAAAAAAGTATTGAAATCATGGATTGGTTAGCTGGACCAGAAGGTTATTTGCTTTCGCACTTTGGGAAAGAGGGCACCAACTATACCAAGAGCGGTAACACCATTACCTTAATTCCGGATGCGATAACCAAAGATAATCAAGCTAACGGCAATTTCTTCGATGTGTATAGCTCGATCTTTGCTTATGGTGTGCAAGATCCGAGCCCGATTGGTCTGACGATTATCGATCCTCGTGAAACCGACCATGACCGAGCCATTGTTGAGAAACTGAAATCCTATAAGTATCCCCTGCTCGGCACAAACGTAGCTCCACCGCCAGGCTTTGATATCGGAGCATTCCGTACACAAATGCGTGCGTATATGGTGAAGATCCTCTTTGAAGAGAAGGATGCAAGCAACTGGCCGAAATATCGGAAAGAACTGATGACCACTTACCACGGCAAAGAGATTTTCGATAATTATGCGAAAACAATTTCGCAAGTGTTTAAAACACCAGTTGTCTTTAAGTCAGAGAATCCATAGACGAGAAGCTCAGTAAGTCAATAAACCTTTGAACAGTTGTAGACATTCCGCACGACTCCCGTGTATTCATAATGAAAGCACGGGGGCATGCTGTGAATGTATTTCTGATTATTCCTATTGAATTATATTGGTTAATCCTATATCAACACGAGAGAGGGTTTGGCATGATGGATGAACAGTTAGCCATTCTCGGTGGATCCAAAATCAAAACAACACCTTACGGTACCGGCAGGCGATTTGGAGAGGAAGAGGTCAAAGAGCTTGTTGAAGCACTTGAGCAAAATACACTATTTTATCATTCCGGCCGCAAAGTGAAGCAGTTTCTGGAACGATTTAATGCGTTATATGGTGTAACCTACAGTGTTGCAACTTCATCGGGCACTGGTGCACTTCATGTTTCGATTGGATCAGCTGGCATAAGTGTTGGGGACGAAGTCATTACAAGTCCGATCACGGATGCGGGCTCTATTATTGGCATTTTGTATCAAAATGCGATTCCTGTATTTGCGGACCTGGATCCACATACGTACAACATGACGGCTGAAACGATTCGAGCTCGTATAACACCGAAGACCAAAGCAATCATCGTCGTCCATTTGGCTGGCAATCCAGCAGATATGGATCCCATCATGGATCTTGCTCGTGAGCAGGGATTGATTGTCATTGAAGACTGCGCGCAAAGCTATTTGACCTATTACAAAGATCGCTTGGTTGGTACGATCGGGGATTATGGCTGCTTTAGTACCAATGATTATAAGCATATTTCGACAGGAGATGGCGGTATAGTTACCATCAACTCCCAATTAGAGGAAGATTATGAACGGACGCATGCGTTTGCAGATAAAAATTACGGTCGCTTCGGCAATCTGGTACAACGCGAGATGCGTTTACTTGCTCCGAATTATCGGATGACAGAGCTTCAGGGTGCTGTTGGCATTGCCCAACTGTCGAAATTAAATTGGATATGTGATAAGCGCAGCCAGTACGGTGATCGTTTAACATCCGGTATCAAAGACATCCCGGGAATCATTCCACATGAAGTGACGAGTGACGGGCGGTGCACATATTGGTTTTATATGTTTACGATAGAACCTACCGTACTCTCGTGTTCGAGGGATGAATTCGCAGAAGCGCTTCAAGCCGAAGGGATCGACTGCTCAGCTGGATACATTCCACAACCAGTCTATATGCAGCCTATGTTTCAGAAACGGGAAGCGTATACAGGCAGTCATTTCCCATTTGACCTCTCAGATATCGCGTATGCCGAAGGCCTATGCCCAGTAGCTGAACATATTCTGAAGCATGCCATCCGGCTGCCAATTAACGAGTTTTTTAGCGAACAGGATATTGATGATATGATTGACGGCATACGCAAGGTGGCTGCTCATTACAATGAGTAAGGCTTGGAAGTCGTGTAGGCGACAGCGGATGGAGGAATTAAAATGAAGATGGCCAAAGTCGGTGTGCTCGTTGAACATGAAGCAGCTGCACGCAAATGGAAATATGGACTTAACGTATTTGAGAAATATGTAGAAGAAATATTGCAGCATGTTGGCATTTCATATACATCTGTTGCTAAGGTAGATACGATGAGCCTGCAAGAGTACGATATCCTCATCGTGGCTTGTTCCCAAGAGAGCGGAGCGAAGTCTTCCATCTTGTGGTCATATGTGGAGCAAGGCGGCACCCTTATTTCGTACGCGGGTATCAACGCATTGGCTCTCCGACTTGGATACATCCAGACAGGAGACATAGGCGTCGGCTATGCAGAGATAGAGGCAACTCGCTCGGGGCAACCGAATTCGCTGAGATTCTTATCCGCCAACCCCTGGATAGAAGCTGGTGAATCTAATACGGGAGATGACGTCCCCGTTGCATGCCGACCTGTTGGTACGATCAAACAAGGACGTCCAGATGGTCCAGAAAAGGGACCTGCACTTCAATCCTTTGATGTCGGACAGGGAAGCATTCATCGCTGGGCAGTCAACATCCCGCTGACTGTTGTTCACATGCAGCAAGGCACGGGACCTGTTCTGGACGATGGCGTTCCGGCTGCAGATGGCAGCGCGAATGTCAATGAAGATATTTTAAAAGCAGATGATCGAATAGCCTTGGATTGGCAATTCGACCGAGTAGAAACAGATACTGGCGTTCCCTATTTTCCGTGGCCCTACGCTGATTATTGGCGAGAAGCTTTAGTCAGACATGTGTTGCAATGCGCAATTGATAAGGGAATGACGTTGCCATTCACTGGGTATTGGCCGGATGGGATCAGTCAAATCGTGACCATGTCCCATGACAGTGATTCGAATCAGGATGAACATGCTGTTGCGACATTAGAACTGCTAGCGGAATGCCAAATTCAAACAACTTGGTGCATGATTGAGCCTGGGTATAGCACTCATATCTATGAACAAGTGAAGCAGGCAGGACACGAACTCGCTTTCCACTACAACGCATTAGAGAAAGACAATGGTTTCTGGGACGAATCAGAGTTTGACCGGCAGGTTAACTGGTTGAAGCAGGCAACGGGCATAGATCATGTAACGGCGAACAAGAACCATTACACCCGTGTGGAAGGGTGGGGTGAGTTATTTCAATGGCTGGAGAAGAATGAAATTTCAAGTGACCAAACCAGAGGTCCGAGTAAAAAGGGGAATGTTGGTTTCCTATTCGGCACCTGTCTTCCTTATTTTCCAATTGCGTTATTTGACGAACAGAATCGCCTGTATCCCATCTTAGAGATCGGATTCTTGACGCAGGATCTGGATTTGGGTCATCTCGCAGACAACAAGGTGATTGAGCCGTTTCTGCAGCAAGTGCGGGAAGTGAATGGTGTTGCTCATTTTCTATTCCATCAGATACACATTTGTACGAGGGAAGAAGTTCGGGATGCCATCCGGATGCTCGTCGCACAAGCAAGAGAGATGGGCTTCACATTCTGGAAATCAAAGGAAATTCAAGATTGGACGCGTTTAAGAAGAGCCGTTCGTATCTTGGGATGCGAAGACAACGGAAGCATTCATTTGGAGGCAAACGAAGCCATAGAGGGGCTTGTCATATGGGTGCCGATGGCGCCAACAGAGGATTTTATACCTGAAAAGGGACATGAAAAGCAGTTTGGGATACCATGCCGTAAAGTTGTCTTGCCTACGAAAGTAGAATCAAAAGTTAGAATTGGGTGAGGTGAGAACGTGGAGAAGTCAACACTTGCTGTAGAAGGTGGGGTTCCTGTTCGGAAAGTGGGATTCCCGGCTTGGCCAATTTTCGGGCCAATGGAAGAACAGCTCATTCTTGACGTTATTCGTTCGGGCAAATGGGGCGGTACGGGCACTGTACATTCGCCTGAATATACCCCAAAGCTTCCTGAGATGGAGCGCCGCTTTGCGGATCTGCACGATGCGACTCATGCGATAAGCGTCGTAAATGGAACCGTTGCAATCACAGTCGCATTGCAAGCAGCAGGGGTTAAACCTGGTGATGAGGTTATCGTACCGCCATATACATTTATTGCAACGGCAGCAGCTGCGCTAGCTTTTGGAGCTATTCCAGTGTTCGTTGATATTGAAGAAGATACACTGCTTCTCGATCCAGATCAGGTAGCTGGCGCTATTACATCGCGAACAAAGGCTATTATTCCCGTTCATTTAGCTGGAGCTCCAGCGAACATGAGCCGTATCAACGAGGTAGCTGCTGTGCATAAACTTCGCGTAATTGAAGATGCGGCCCAGGCTGTTGGGGCAAGCTGGGAAGGTCGACGTGTAGGGGCGATCGGTGATTTCGGGACGTTCAGCTTACAATCCAGCAAAAACCTGAATAGCGGTGAAGGGGGCATTATTCTCACCAATAATCCGGAGTTGGCGGAAATCGCTTGGTCGCTATGCAATGTCGGTCGCTCGCGATCAGGCGCTTGGTATCAGCATGATCGCATCGGGCAAAATTATCGCATGACGGAGCTGCAAGCGGCAATTGCACTTGCCCAAATGAGCCGTTTGGAAGAGCAGATGCTCCTCAGAGAATCCAATGCAAAGCTGCTCACGGAGTTGCTTGGCCAAATTGATGGCATCACAGTTGTGAAGACCGATCCACGCGTCACACGGCATGCGAATCACCTATATATGTTCAAGCTTGATTCTACGGTCACTGCGCGGATCGACAAGAACGACTTCATTCGAAAAGTTAACGCCGAAGGCATACCAATAAGTTATGGGTACGTACCACTGAATCGAAACGAGGCGATTGTGAACGCCACACGAGCATTGACGGGTGAAGATAGGCCTTATAACTGTCCAGTAAGTGAACGGCTAAGTGACAAGGAAGTACTGTGGCTCTCGCAAAATGTGCTGCTTGCTGATGAACAAGCCATGCATGACATTGCTGCAGCTATTCGCAAGGTAATGGAATCGTATTAATATGATGATTATTCGACTTGGTGTTAGTAAGGTCGATATTACACCTGAGTTTTCAGTACCGCTGGCTGGATTTGCAGTTCGCAGTGAACTTGGCGCATTCGAAGGTGTCTCGCATCGCTTGTTTGCCCGAATATTTGTGTTTGTGACGGGTGATAAGGATGGAGATAATGATAAGTGCTATGCCGTTCTCATCTCTGCAGATTTAATTTGGTGGGGGAGTGATCGCGTACCAACGCTTAAGCGGCGTATTCATGAACGCTTCGGCATTGCAGAAGATGCCATTCTTTTACACGGTACCCACACGCATTCTGGTCCGCAAACGAGCAGCTTGTTCACCTCTTACTTAGGTGTCATGGATGAGAATTATATAGCTTTGCTGGAACATATTGTTATCGGTGGCATTGAAGCGGCGTTCCTGCAAGCGGAGCCAGTTCAAATCGAGCAAAGCAGCGGTTATTCGCCGCTAGGGATAAATCGACGCGGCGTGGTGAAATCGCTTCCGGAAACAGGACCAGCAGATCATGAACTGCGTGTCATTCGTTTTCGCAAAGTTGATGGGACCACAAAGGGACTGTTTGTTCATTATGCTTGCCACCCGGTCATAACGCGTGATAATTTCGTTTCATCTGAATATATTGGCGTCGCTATGGAGGCTGTGGAGCAATTCGTAGGAGAAGGTACAGTGGCTGCCTTCCTGCAGGGCACTTGCGGTGACATAAATCCAGGTGATGGAGAGCAGGTTATTCGGGGAAATAATGATGTGGTTATGCAAGTCGGTAATGATTTTGCAGAGTGCGTAATAAATACATTAGATAAACCGATGCAGCAGATAACACCTTGCGATCTGCAATGGCGTACGACACGGGTTGAGCTACCGCTAAAGTCGCTGCCAGAGCGTAGTCAACTAGAGTTAACAGCTCAATCGTCAGGTGTGCTTGGTGAGTGGAGTAGCCTCATGCTAGCGCGATTGGAATGTCTGTCGCCTAGTATTCCTTTAGAGCTAATAGAACTAAAGCTTGGAGAAGAGCTCTCGCTCCTCGGCATGAATGCCGAAGTAGTTGTCGATTACGGGCTGTATATCAAGCAGATATCGAAAGGAAACGTGCTGCCGATCGGTTACACGAATGGTATGTTTGGTTACATCCCAACTGCGCAGCAGTTAATAGAAGGTGGTTATGAGACCCACGAATCCACCTTGTACTTTGCGATGCCTTCGAGCTTTGATATCACTGTTGAGTCTACGGTGAAAGAAGCATTAGTAAACCTTTTGATCTAAAAAACGAGTGTCAAATATCAAAACCTCTGTCGTATTTAAAGATGTAGATAATCAGTCATGGAGCTTCCGTGATATTTCTGCAGCGACTAAACTTACAATAATAAATGGTTTTGAAGACGGATCATTTAAACCTAATGACTCCGTCACACGCGCTGAGTTCACCGCGATGGTAGTTAGAGCCTTTGGTTTATCTCAGGGTAACGATAAAACCAGTCTCAATGATATTAAGGACAGCTGGGCAAAGAATGAAATTGAAATTCTAGCATCGAATGGTATTATTTCTGGCTATGATGATAACTCTTACCAACCAGGGCGAAATATAAGTCGTGCCGAGATGATTATCATTTTATCTAGAATTATTAATCTTAAGGAATTGAAATCTCAATCTTCGAAATCATTCAGTGATGTAAAACAAAATTACTGGGCAAAAGATTCAATTGAAGATGCAACTCGTGCTGGTATTATTCAAGGATCAGATTTCAATACATTTTCTCCAGATCATCAAGCAACGCGTGCAGAATCAATTAGTGTCATAATGAGGGTTTTAAAATCCATTCCAGAGATCCAATCGTTAATTGTAGAGTAAAGTCATCAACGAAGAATGATGATTGAAAATAACATATCATCTTAGACCCTCAGCTCGTTGCTGTGGGTCTCTTATTGCTAATAAAGTAAAGAAAGGATCTGGGAATAATTTGAAGAACTTAATAGGAGTGGAATCGTGTAAAGGGGTGCTTGTGGTGAGTGGAAACCGCTTAGTATCCAAGACGAATGTTACTTTATGAAAAAGGGAGAAATATTCATTGAAAAAAATAGTGCTTGGAATGGTTTTGGGTGCCGGTATTACTTTTTCTACTGCTGTATATGCTTCAGATGCTATTCAAGCAGTGAAGTACCAGGTGGAGTTTCTATTTAATGGGGTTATTAAACAAGTAGATAGTGAGTATACTGTTTTGAACTATAATGGACATGCTTATGTGCCTATCCGTTTCGTAGCTGAAAGTATGAGAGCTCAAGTTGAGTTCAATGAGGCTGACAAGCAAATATCCATAAAGTACGGTACACCAACTGAGCAGTTGCAATCGCGTATAGAGATGACTGCCCTCCAATTATTGAAATCGACAGAGAATGGGGAAATGAACGAAACTAAAAGTCAAATCGATGCGATAGCTCCAACTGAACTCAACTCCGTTTTTATACAGATTTTTAAAATGGCTCATATGTATCAAGGCAAGCCGCATGTTATTAATTTGGTTGAACTATTGATTCAAAAGCAAGTTGATCTTAATATCGTCGATGCGTCCAATCGTTACACCCCGTTGCATTATGCTGCAGAACGATCCATTGATCTAGTGGGAAGTCTTCTGGATGCTGGACCTAAGGTGAACGTACTTGCAAATGGAATGACGCCGCTAATGCAGGTATCGAGTAAAAAACAACTTGGTTTGGTGAACAAGATGCTAGCGTTGGGAGCTGATCCGAATTTGGGCGGAGGGGCTCTGCTTTCGACGCTTCATCCCTTTGCCAATTCGGGATTGAACGATGAGAGCGTCCAAATTGCGAAAAATCTTATAGCGTATAAGGCCGATGTGAACGCTACTAGCTCAGATGGCGCAACGCCACTGTTAGCCGCTGTAAGTATGAGTATGCCACAATCTCGGCAAATTGTTCAGTTGCTGCTCGAGCACGGTGCAGATCCCAATCAGATAGCAAAAAGTAATTGGTCAGGGCTGACTCCTCTCATGAGGGCAGTTAATTCCTATGGCCATGACTCTATTCAAGGTGTGTATACGATGGTCGAAATGTTGATTAACGCCCATGCAGATGTCAATGCAACCGACGATAAGGGCAATACAGTGCTCTCTTACGCGGTAGAATTCAATCAACATTCCATGGAAGGAAACAGTGAGGTAATCCGATTGTTGTTGAATAAAGGAGCGAACCCACAGGCGAAAGACAAGAATGGCGTTACACCACTTGATAAAGCTAAGAATATTGTAGACGAAAAAATAAGGGATGAAATCGTAAAGCTTTTAGAATAAGGATTGAAGATGGATAAGTTAATATTCAACCTTGATTATGTCAATATTGTATATCGACTTCAAATTTCATTGGTATATAAAAAGCAGCCGACGGCTGCTTTTTTCTTTGGCTATATTAAAGTCTTGCAATACGTTAATCATTCGTTTTTTCACTTAATATCTGGGGCATTTTTTAATGGCTTTTGAAGTGCGTCCACAATGGCTGCGAAGATACTTGTTGCTAGAATACCCATTAGACATAATGATGTAGGACCCGCTGCATCATCACTTACTGTAACTTTAGCAAGCACCCTTAAGCTTACTATTGCTATCAAAATGAGAATAATAACTGTAAAAGCACATTTCTTTATAATCTTCAAAGATTTAAAGGATAGTTCAGAGAAAGCATTGTTCTTCTCGATGTAAGTTAATAGTTTATATGCTTGATACAACGCAACAGAAAACGCAATACAGAATCCGTATGTACATACTAAAAAGGGGATCACGAAGTAAGCCGTATCTGGATGTACCCTTGCATCTTTAACGGCTATTTGAGGTAACCAGATGCACAAAGCAAGCACTGCAATTCCAGCCAGAAAAATAATTACCTTTAAGAAAGTAGTTGAACCTCGTTTAACATTCATATCATACACCTCGCTTATTTAATGACAACATGATTTTAACATATGACTTATCGTTTTACAATAAATTTGTATTGTTTAATATTATATTATTGTTGTTATTGAATATTATTTTGTTTTTCAAAAAGAAAAAAACATTGCTCATTACTAAGATATGCGCTTACTAGGAAGCACTGCCGCGCGCAGTGCTTCTCTTCGTTCTTACTCGAATAAGGCAATACCTAATCGCACATAATATGCAATGAAATTTTTGGGAAGGGGGATACGATGAGATGCCGGATATTCCTGCGAATGTGAGCGAGAACCTTCAAATCAATCATGATACGTTGCAGGTCATTTTTCACAATTGTGCTGATGTCGTATTAAGACCGTTAAAGTTGTCTGATCAGTCCAACATTCTGCTTGTATATATACAAGAATTAACGGATTCTAGCAAATTGGAACAGATTATTTCAGCATGCATGATAAGTCACGATGTTGATCGACTGACACAGTACGAAATGGCAACAAACATCTCAGAAATTGTAGCAAAAGTCTTGAAAGGAAGTACGGCCATCTTACTAGATGGTAAGCCTTTTGCTTACTTAGCTGATATAACCGCTTTTAAGCAACGCGCGATTAATGAACCTACAAATGAAGCGTCTATTCGCGGTCCACGAGAGGGATTCACCGAAGACTTAAAAACAAATTTAAGCATGATTCGAAGAAAAATAAGTAATTCAAAACTTAAATTTGAATATCATCAAGCAGGAGAGATGACCAATACCTCGTTTGTCGTAGCGTACATTGAAGATGTAGTTAAGCAAGAGTTGCTTGAAGAAGTTAGAGCGAGACTTCAATCTTTCAAAACAGATCAACTATTGGATTCAGGTTATATTGAGGAATTTATTGAGGATAAGTCATTTTCTCTCTTCCCGCAAATTCAAAATTCAGAACGTCCAGATAGCGTATCCGCCAGCTTATTATCAGGTAGAGTGGCTATTATTGTCGATGGATCCCCGAATGCACTACTGTTACCAATGACATTCTGGGCAGGCTTTCAAGCAGCAGAAGACCATTATGAGCGCTTTTTATATGTCTCATCAGTTAGGCTTTTACGTTTCCTACTAGCCATTATGTCTTGTCTAGTTCCGTCCATCTATGTTGCGCTAACGACGTTCCATCCACAGATGATTCCACTTGCGCTGATGCTTAGCATTTCAGCGGCTAGAGAAGGAATTCCGTTTCCATCGGTAATTGAAACTTTATTGATGGAACTTATGTTCGAAGGTTTAAGAGAAGCCGGTCTTCGATTACCTAAAGCCATCGGGTCAGCAGTAAGTATCGTAGGTGCACTGGTTATTGGGGAAGCTGCTGTCCAAGCCGGATTTATCTCTGCTCCCATCGTAATGATTGTGGCAGGTACTGGGATTGCCTCGTTCGCTTTTCCTAGCTATAGTCTTGCATTACCTTTTCGTATGCTGCGGTTTCCGCTGCTAATCTTAGGCGGAGTCCTCGGCCTGTATGGTATTGCAATTGGCATTATATTTATCATGATTCATCTTGTGACACTCAAATCGTTCGGATTACCGTATTTATCACCGTTAGCGCCAATCGGGCCAAATTTCTGGAAGGATACGCTTGTACGAATGAATAAACGGTACGTATCAGCAATACGAAAACAATGAAAAAAAAACGGAATTCCATCATTTGTTTGATACTGGTACTGATCCTCTCTGGATGCTGGGACAGAAATGAAATTAACGATTATGCATTCTGGATTGGAACAGCCTTAGATATAGCGGAAAACGGTAAACTTCAAAAAAGCGCTCAAATCGCGGTTCCCGCTGATTTCAGGAGTATCCGAGGCGGTGGGGGAAAGAGTGAAAGAGCAAACATTGTATTAACGGTTACGGGATTATCAATGGTAGATTTGACGCAACAAATTCAAGACAAGCTACCCCGTAAAGTTTTCCTAGGGCATCGTAGATCCATATTTATCGGAGAAAAGCTGGCTCGAAAAGGGCTAATCGATATCATGGATCAATTCACAAGAAATACGGATACGCGTCTGCGGACAGATATTTTTGTTGTGAATAACGCTGAAGGAAAGGAAGTATTGAATATTAACTCTCCGTTCAATCAATTTTCAGCGATTGTGGCTGTTGATCAAGACCGTTATTGTCGATTAGGAGACACTGCTTTACGAGATGTCTTAATTGATGCGCGGCGGGACGGTATTCGCCCTGCTATGCCAATGGTTGAGATTTCACCAATGAATAAGCAAGAGAAAGACAAAGTATTTAATGTCAGATCAGTTGCCATATTCAATAAAAATTTGGAAATGGTTGGAGAAGTGAGTGGTAGAGAATCTCTAGAATTATTTTGGGTGAAAGGTGTATTGAAAAATCAATTCGTGACGGAAGAGTTAGAGGAAGGAAGCATAGCTTTATATGAATCTAATTTAAAACAAACCATCCGAACTAGATATGATGGTAATAAACTAAAGGTTTATATAAAACTAATGGGAACAGGAAGAGTGCTTGAAAATAATACAGATATTGATCTTTCTGAATCTGCTGAACGCATATACGTAGAAAAAAAATTAAACACAATTAAAGCAAAGAGAGTAGAAGAAACAATAAAGAATATTCAGTCTCAGTTTGGACAGGACGTTTTCGGAATCGGCGAAGAATTTCATAGAGAACATCCGTATCAATGGAAAGAAATACGAGATCGGTGGGATGACATATTCCCGACCATTGAAGTAACCGTTGATGTCAAGTTGAATATTCAGAGTACGGGAGATATCCGCAAGCGAATCATTAGGAAAGGAGGGAAAGAATGAAAATTTCAACGTGGCAGTTATTTTGGATGTTTACAACATTAGAAATCTCGATGTCGATCTGGTTAACCATATCACCAACGATTGAAATCGCGAAACAAGACGCTTGGATCTCACTTGCAGTAGCGGGTTTGATTGGTCTGGTCGTAACGTTTGTTTTAGTTCGAGTGAGTCAGCGACATGCTTCCCAGACGCTGGTAGAGTTTGCTCAAAAGCTTTTCGGAAAGTGGGTTGGAAAGTTAATTGGTTTGTTGTATATTCTGGTATGGTATTCTGTATCTGCCGATATTTTACGAATATTCTCATTGTTTATTAAGCAGATTCTATTCCACGATACACCGGTTTGGAGTATCTCAGCTTTGATGATAGCGGCAATGATCTATATAACCTACGCTGGCAGCGTCGAAGCCATTGCACGTTTCAGCCAATTGGCTGGACCCTTGATTCTTTTTGGCATTGTGATTACATTTGCATTAAATATACCTAATTTGCATCTATCGCTCCTTCTGCCGATCTATGCGGATTCTGGTGTCCTACCGATTTTGAAAGGATCATTAGTAAATGCCTCCTTCCTTGGGGAATCCATGATGATTATGATGTTAACGCCATTTATCTCTAAGCCGGAAAAGCTGCTTAAACCGATTCTATTATCCATTTGCATTCCATCTTTGCTTGCCATTATTGCCACAATGATGGTTATTTCAACGTTCGGCATACATATCGGTTCGAGCATGTACTTTCCGTATTTTGCTATGGTTCGATTCATTAATTATTTGGATTTTATTCAAAATATGGACGTCTGGATTGTGTTCATCTGGATTTTTTGCGTATTAGTAAAGTTGTCTATTTACTTGTTCATTAACAGTTATGGAACTGCACAATTATTTGGAGTCAAGAAATGGCGGGGAATGATCGCAATAACTGCACCCGTCATTTTCGCTATTTCATTAATACCTGCAAACATTTATGGGATTTTAGATTATGCAAACTTAGTCTGGACTGATTTTGTTTTTCCTATTTTCATCGTCGGTCTTCCCTTAGTTTTTCTACTTGTTAGTCTTATTAGAGGGAGACATGTGCAAGAGGTGTG
This sequence comes from Paenibacillus sp. LjRoot56, assembly GCF_964253335.1. Classification (NCBI taxonomy): domain Bacteria; kingdom Bacillati; phylum Bacillota; class Bacilli; order Caryophanales; family Paenibacillaceae; genus Paenibacillus; species Paenibacillus sp. LjRoot56. The sequence continues at coordinate 258,964 of NZ_CAXURV020000004.1, read as the reverse complement.
ACTGGTGGAATTGATGACGAAGATAATTCGGAATGCATCTGTGACTTTATCACAGATTTCCATTAGCTTTTATGCTAAGATGTTACGAAAAAAAGCATTTTTTAAGGAGCTGAATCCGTTGATTCTCGCTGAACATCTAGCACGAATCATTTCAATATTTCCTAGTTTGACAGACATCTCCGAACAGGATTGGAATCATGAAGGCATAAAGGTCATTGAAATGGTACCCAATTATATCATTGAAGAAGGACATTTTCTGGAGCACGTCGTGTTGATTTTGGATGGCACAGTCAGAATGTATAAAATAAGCACGAGCGGTAGGGAAATTACGATGTACAGGATTCAGAGCGGCGAATGTTGTCCATTGATGACCTCAAGTATTTTAGGTGAGAGGGAATATGAAGCAACAGCATGCGTTGAAACGGCTGGCTTGGTGCTGTTGATTCCTTCTGAGATTTTTCGCGAATGGGTAGATCGCTATCGGAATTTTCGACAGTTCATCTTTAAATCATTCGCCAAACGGATTGTTAGTATGTCCAATTTGCTGGACAGCGTCAACTTTAAATCCATTCGGGGGCGAATTTCGGAATTCTTGATTCACATGACAGAAAAAAACGGTAACACCGATACTTTATATATCACCCATGACAGCTTATCAGTGGAGCTCGGCACAGCTAGAGAGGTAATCAGCAGAACGTTGAAAGGGCTTGAGAAGGAAGAAATTATTAAACTTACGCGCGGAAAGATTACGATTACAAATCGAGGAGCTCTTCAACGATATATGGAATTCAATTGAAACGTTATTGATAAACCAAACCACCCATTGGGTGGTTTTTTTAAAGGACTTCTGCTATGTGACAAAGTTACGGTTCGATTTCAGTAACCCTGATATCATCATAACTGTAAGAACTTTATTACCACTCGCTAGATCAAGAAAGGAGACATATATCATGAAAAACGTTGGAGGAACAGACCGCGCCATCCGCGTTATTTTAGGAATTGCCTTATTATCTTTGTTTTACGTACTTCCAGGCTATTGGAAATTAGTAGGACTGATTGCCGTACCACTTCTGATTACTGGTTTGGCACAGAAATGTGGAATCAATAAATTATTAGGTCGTAATACTTGTAGGCTCAGATAAATATGGCTAGAACATTGTAGAGAGGGGGGCATGTTGCTGCCCCTCTTTTATATAATGAATCAGTTTATGAATATTTAAGAATTGCTTTAGAAGGAGTTAACTTCAATTGATTATCTTAAAGGTAAGAAGATATCAAGGGAGAGTCTCACACGATGAAAAACTTTTCGATGACCAAGAAAAAATGGATGCTGAGTTTACATATTTTATTCGCAGCCATCATGTTAGGGACAAGTGTGACGTTTCTCATTCTGAGCATAACAGTCGTGAGCACAAGTGATTCGGGGTTAATACTTTCGTGTTATAAAGCCATGCACGTATTAGCCGTAACTTCTGTACGAGCATCAGTGATTGGGACCATCGTGACAGGTGTGCTATTATCGCTGGGGACTCACTGGGGTTTGGTAAAATACTATTGGATCATCGCCAAAGAAGTGCTTACAGTTGTCGCGGTTATTGTAGGTCCCATAGGTATGTACATTTGGACGTTGAATGGAATATCCATGTTAACTGAAGTTGGAGGAGAGAGTGCGAACCAAGGTGCATACGTTTCCAACATGCTATGGTTATTTATAGGCATAGGACTTCAGTTACTTTCATTAATCGCGATGTATCTACTATCGGTGTTTAAGCCTTGGGGGAAGCGGAAAAAAAGTTAGAAATAAAGTTTAAAATGAATAGGACTTTGAGAATATTTTTTTCATAACTTGCAGTGTTCGACAGTTTATTTATGAGCGACTCCGTATACTAAAAAAGAATACAGATAAATATGTATCTTTTGGCGGAGGTAATATTCATGATTATAGTTCCTACGGCCCTATGCCAACCGGGTATGCGGATTGGTAAAGCCGTTATGTCCGAACATGGACGAGTCATGCTTGGACATCGCGTTGAACTTACACAATTTATGATTAAAAAATTAGTCCAAATGGGACTTGATTTCTTGTATATCGAAGATAGGGAAACGGAAGATATCCCCATTGAAGATTCGATTCATGAGGATACCCGCGCTCTGCTGCGGATGGCGTTGTCTAGAATTTATACAAAATTCAGCGCAACCTCAACATTGGGAGGAACGACGAACGCCACAGAAATATCGCGGCTGCTATTCGAGGGTATGTCAAAAGTGCTAGATGATATGAATAAAGGGAGAAAAGATCCCGTCTCCATCACCACATTAAATATGGCTCCAGCAACTACATTGGAACAGCACTTCTGCCAGAATGCGATCAATGTATGTGTCTATGCTACTAAACTTGGCATGCTTCAGGGGTACTCACACAAAGAGTTAATTGAATTAGGATTAGGAGCATTGCTCCATGATGTAGGGAACATCCAGATTCCTTCCAAGTTATTATTAAGTAGTTCAAAACTGTCTGCGAGCGAGTATGTAGAAATTCAGCGACATACAGAATTAGGATTTAACATGCTCAAGCAGGATATAGGGATCCCTTTGCTGAGTGCCATCTGTGCGTTACAGCATCACGAGCGGATTGATGGGAGCGGTTATCCTTACCATCTCAAGGGGGCGGAGATACATGAGTATGCTCGGTGGATTGGTATGCTCGATTCGTATGATGCCATGACCCATCCAAGGGCTTATCGGAATTCCATTGCACCTCACTATGCTTTGGAAATTCTTTATGCGAATGCTGGAAGTTTATATGACATTAAAAAAGTAACCCAATTTCGAAATAAGGTGGCCATATTCCCGGTAGGACAAGGTGTGAAGTTAAGCACAGGAGAAATTGGCGTCGTATGTCGACAAAATTCCTTCATACCATCTAGACCTGTTGTCAGGGTCCTTAAAAATGAGCGTGGAGAAAAGTTGAAAACACATTATGAAATTGATTTATCGCTTGCACTTCATGTGATGATCGATAATATTAGTGAGCGTGCCATATACTATCGAGATAAATGACTGTGGATATATGAAAAGCAGAGGATAGGAAAGGGATAAATCCCTTATCTTACCTCTGCTTTTTGTTTAACCGATTAATCCGTAATATTTCTTGTATAATATTCAATAATGTCCTTGCGTCGAATGATACCTAAGAAAACGCGATCCTTATCTACAACGGGAACAAAGTTCTGGTCAGCAGCTAGTGCTAACATATCTTCCATATGTGCATCGATGGCGACGCACTCGTTATAAATTCGTTTTCGAATGTTGGTGACAGATATTTCATCCATGTTAACGAAGGACAGGCCGGGCGTGCACTTCAGTTTCCATAATAAATCTCCTTCGGATAAAGTGCCCACATATTTCCCTTCCTCATCGATAATTGGAATCGCTGTATAATGGCAAGCTTCCAGCCGCTCCATCGCTTCTTTCATCGAAGCCGACGTCGTCAGGTAAGATACTTTGTCTTTAGGTAGTAAAAACGATTTAATTTCCACTTTGTTTCGCTCCTTTTCATCCCGAATTAGTTTCACTATTTAATTAAAACATAAATCCGACCAAAAGAGTGCACAATTGATGAGTGTAATAAATGGAAATATGAGAATATTTGATATTTTGTAACATTGAAGATCTTCGATTTGAGTAAAATTATGGCTTTTAATATGAAAAATGGGAAGGGGCTACCCAGAAGTAGTGTTTCTACTTCGATGGACAACCCCGCATCGTCGTTCATATTTTGTTGATGATCGCTCAATTTACAAATGTATACTTAACTCTTTTCGAATTAATAAAGTAGGGTATCCAAATCAAACAAGTAATCAAGGATTTTACAATATTTCTACCCTGTTCATTCATAAACTCAGGTGTCGCTAGCCCGACGATTGAATTCGAAATAAAATAGTAAATGACATTAAATACGAAACTAACTAAATAGAAAATAATGGCCAACGTTCTTACTCGTCTCATTTTTTTCCATCCTAGATAGCCTAAGACAATAGGGAACACAACATATAAAGAATAGGTAACAGTTTCATAAATGATAATTAATCCGTATTTCCAATCATCTTTATACAATTCGGTGATAAGTCCATCAGTGTAAATAGGTAATAACGTATTAATTATGTAGATTAATGCGTTCCCTAAGGTTAGTATCAAACCTATGGAAACAACATATAACCAACCTCCAAATCCGCGTAAATGAGCATGCTCGACTTGTGGCGGCTCATTTCCAGAGGGTAGCAGATTCTCTGTTTTCAAAGTTAATTCATTATCCGGATTGACCATTAAGACACCTAATTTCTTCTCCAATTTTAGGAGGAATTACAAAACATGGATGTTTCGGAACTATTTAATGTATTCGGCACGTGTCATATTAATCCTCCATTCCAATTCGTAAATAGCATAAAGAATTTGTCGATAAAAATTGTAAATAAATTACCAAAACCCCCATTTCACACAGAACATTCCTATACTGCACACGTCTAATTGAATAGGAATGAGCATGAGGGATGAGATGTGAAAATGGCTGTTAGGTGCAATCGTGTAGAATGAATATAACCATGAGGAGTGAGAAATGAATCTGATGCCCCCAAAATATGTAGCGATACTTCTTAGTGTGTTGATCGTAGGTTTAGGGTGTGGATATTCGATCGCAAGACTCACCATAAAGCCAGATACTGAGTTACCCATGGAACCAAATCCTGCTCCTAAAGTGGAGAGCATAGCTACACCAAGCGTTGCACAAATAAGTGCGAATTTAAAGGATAGGGATACCTTATTGCGCATATTATCAAGAGTTCATGATAGCACAGAAGGATTCGAATATACGGAGAATCAGCTAAAAGAGCTGCAGGCAAATCCCGAAAACAAGGTGTACAGCAAGGTTCTGCAGAAGTTCGTCCAAGCAAGACTAAACCAAGAAGTCACGTCATTTCAAACGATCAGTGACTCCGTAAGTCCCCGTTCATTACTCATAACGACTAACGATCAACATGCCTATATGGTTTATATGAAAAAAGATTATTCTCATGATGGGATTTGGATCGTTAGTGGTTTTATGGATTATATGCCACAAGAGAATCAAATTAATGAGACCTATACCTCGATTCCACTAGCAGGAGCACCTGGAGATGTAAAAGAGTGGGTCCAAGCATTACTGAAACAGCCGGAGTGGAAAAAAGAGTATCGTACTTTTGGTGATCGCACATATGCATTGATTAAGTCATCCTCGTCTTTTTCTGATTCGGTGGAGTTGGAGGAAGTCATGAATTCGGCAGGAGAAGTGTATATTTCCTACCAGTCGTATCAATATCCCGCGAATAGTAATATAGATCTGATCAATGATTATTTGTTGTTGGAATTAAAAGGACCAGGTATTAGGGACGTTATCTTTCAGAATACCTATTCCAATTTTCCACTTGTGGAGGGGAAGGAGCCTATACCTGGAGATGAGGGAACGATCTCGCATTTGAAGGACACTATTGTGTTGGATCAGAAATTCATCGAACTAGCTGCAATGGGTAAAATTCGCGGAGTCGAATATGGCATCGGTGCCACTGAGGCTGAAATAGTCGCAAAATGGGGGAAGCCTCATGAAGTTGGTTCTAGGCAAGTCGAATTCCAACGATGGTATAATTATGAATTATACTTCTGGCCGCCAGACCAGAAGATCGGTGCCATACGGATTCTGGGCGCTTCCGTGCCGTACACGTTGCCTCAAATCAAAAAGTCGTTAGGAAACCCAATAAGTGAAACGAATGGTGTAGATGGTATTTGGAGCTTAATGTACCAAGCTGGTGATTATGAATTGTATGTTAATGCTACAACCCCAACTGGGCAAGTTGAATCCGTGATGTTAAAAAGAAAGAGTAGCTGAACTGAAGGAGTGGAGTTGAATCAGTGAGGAGGTGCACACTTGAAGGCAGTGATCTACACGAAATACGGCAGTCCGAATGAACTGATTTATACAGAAGTGGAAAAGCCGCAGCCAAAAGATCGTGAAGTATTGATTAACGTACATGCGGCATCCATTAATTCGTGGGATTGGGATTTGCTGCGAGGTACGCCGTTCCTAGTGCGAATAGGCGGCGTTCGTAAGCCCAAATTCGCCATACTTGGAGCAGATATTGCAGGGCGTGTTGAAGCGGTTGGCAAAGCAGTAAAGCAGTTTGTTCCTGGTGATGACGTATTCGGAGATATTTCCGGCTGTAGTTGGGGCGGATTTGCGGAGTATGTGTGCGCATCAGAAATGGCATTATCGAAGAAACCGGCCCATATAACCTATGAAGATGCCGCGGCTATACCCCAAGCTGCAGTCCTCGCCTTGCAAGGTTTACGGGGTAGAGGATTTATACAGAAGGGCAAAAAGGTTTTAATCAATGGCGCAGGTGGCGGTGTTGGAACATTCGCGATTCAACTAGCCAAATTATTTGGAGCAGAAGTGACTGCAGTCGACAGTGCAAAGAAACTGCCAAAACTTCAAGCGCTTGGTGCAGACTATGTGATGGATTATAGGAAAGAGGATTACACCATAAGTGGGAATAAGTATGACGTTATTCTTGATATTGTGGGTAATCGGTCGATATTCGACTGTAAACGTGCCTTAAGCTCGGATGGACGTTATGTGATGGTGGGAGGCACCATGCCTCGGATTTTCCAAATGATGTTCCTTGGACCCCTGATTTCTTGGATAGGAACGAAGAAAATGGGACTCTTAATGCATAAACCTAATTATACGGATCAAAATGAATTGATGGCACTCTATGAGACCGGCAAATTAGTACCTGTGATTGATCGTCAATATCCATTAGGTGATGTTGCAGAAGCTTTAAGATACTTTGGAGAAGGGCAGCACACCGGGAAAGTTATGGTTCGTGTACGATGAATAAACAATTGTTTAGCTTGCAATAATCCTAGGATTCATGAGAAAAAGGCTGTTCTCAGTAGAAATGTTACTTGAGAACAGCCTCTTTATGTTGAAACGTTACGTACGGCGCATATAAGCAATAACCGTAATTGGTGCAAATATAGCCACAATGACGATAGCGCCGAAGAGTGAAATGGTGAGATCCCAACCTACCGTACCTTGATTCGCAAGTTGACGAACGGCAGAGACGAGGTGTGAGATCGGATTGATTTTAACAAACCATTGAAGCCAGTTCGGCATGGTATCAACAGGAACGAACGCGTTAGAAAGGAACGTAAGAGGAAAAAGGACGAGCATCGAGATCCCTTGAACGCTGGATGCTGTGCGAGCAATGACGCCAAAGAAAGCAAAAATCCAGCTGATCGCCCATGAGCAGAAAATAACAAGCAGCGCAGCGATCGCCACATTGGCCAAACCGCCTTCAGGTCGATATCCCATGATGAATCCCATAGAGAACGTTAATACGGTTGCAATGGTATACCGAATGGTATCGGCCAACAATGCGCCTGCAAGTGGTGCTATACGTGCAATTGGCAGTGATTTGAATCGGTCGAAGACGCCTTTATCCATGTCCTCTCGTAACTGGACGCCGGTCACGATGGAGGTTGTTATTACGGTCTGAACCAGAATACCTGGAATAATAACGGGTAAATAACTTACGACATCACCTGATATGGCTCCGCCGAAAATATAAGTAAACATCAGCGTGAAGATGATCGGTTGAAGTGTGACATCGAACAATTGCTCTGGTGTACGTCGAATCTTCAGGAGACCACGATAGGCCATTGTAAGGGAATTGCGTACGGACTGACGAAAGCTTGTGTGGTTTCTCAGATGGCGTTCAGAAACGGGTTTAATCGATACACTCATACTCTTGCCTCCTGTTTGTTACTTGTTGGCGTAGACGTCTCTGTATCGTTCTCTTGTACGCCATGACCTGTAATCGTTAAAAATACTTCATCCAATGTTGGCTTCTGTACACTCATCTCAGCCAAGTGAATGCCTGCTTCGCGCAGGGAGATAAGAAGGTCAGTCACACGATCTGCATTCGCCATCGGAGCGGAGATCTTACCAGCAACAACAGTTGAAGCTACTTTCAGCACTTGCTCAACGGTTCTGCGAGCTTGTTCAATATCTAACGGATTTTGGACGCTAAGCTGCAAGGAGGAGGTACCGACAGAAGCTTTAAGCTCATCTACAGTTCCCTCAGCGACGACGCGCCCACGATCGATGACGGCGATTCGGTCTGCGAGTTGGTCAGCCTCTTCCAGGTATTGTGTTGTAAGCAATATTGTTGATCCTGTGTCGACCAGTCGACGGATTGTATCCCACATCTGAGAACGTGTCCGAGGGTCTAACCCCGTCGTAGGTTCGTCTAAGAAGATGAGTGGAGGCTGTGCAATAAGACTCGCGGCAAGATCTAATCGGCGTCTCATACCGCCCGAGAAATTTTTCAATGGCCGTTTCGCAGCTTCAGTTAGTCCAAATTGTTCTAGTAATTCGTCTGACTTTTGACGCGCCTCTTTGCGGCTTAACCCAAGAAGACGGGAGAAGATTATTAAGTTCTCAGTTGCGCTTAACGATTCATCGACAGACGCGTATTGTCCAGTCACCCCGATCAATTGACGAACGATCTGTGACTCTTTCACAACATCGTAGCCGAAGATTTTGGCTGAACCTGCATCAGGTCTGAGAAGGGTAGCTAGCATATTGATTGTCGTCGTTTTCCCAGCACCATTCGGGCCTAGAACACCGTAAATTGTTCCTGCCTTCACATTCAAATTGACACCATCTACCGCGCGATTTTCTCCAAAAGTTTTGATAAGCCCATGCGCTTCAACGGCCCAATCACCTTGTTGCGCTAATCCTTTTCTTTGTAAAGAATCCAAAGCAATTCCTCCTAAATAACAATTGATGACGTGATTGTATCGCACATTTTTAAACTGAATGTAAACAAATGTATGTATGGAAGATGCGCCTCATTTTTTGCATACGCTCTTGTAAATAATTGGTTATATGCTACAATGAAAGATACCATTCGGTATCTTTTTTAGCCAAAAAAAAGGAGAGATGCAGCATGTCTATGAAAGAGCAATTGGAACAAGCAAAGTCGGGATTTATAGCTAGGGTACCTGTTGAAGCACAGTCACACATTTTCCGTCACATAGATGAGCAACAGCAATCAGGGCGTGTTTACGGATTAAAAGTAGGAGACATCGCTCCGAATTTTGTTTTGACCAATCCGCTAGGCGAGCAAATAACATTATACGATGAACTGACCAAAGGTCCAGTTATCCTCACCTTTTACCGCGGCAGTTGGTGTCCTTATTGCAATATTCAGTTAAGAGCGTATCAGGAAATTGTGCCAGAGATTCATGAGTATGGTGCCCAGTTGCTAGCTATTACCCCGCAAAGTCCTGACAATTCGTTAACGCAAAAAGAGAAAGAACAGTTAACTTTCCAGGTGCTGAGCGATCCACATGGACTTGTCGCTGAGAGTTATCACCTGTTATTCGAAATGCCTGATTATCTTCAACATACATTCAAACATATCCTCGGTAGAGATCTCACAGCATTCAATAAGACTGATCGTTGGATATTGCCGATTCCGGGTATTTATTTGTTAGATAGGGAGCGGGTAGTCCGCTTCACGCAAGCAAACCCCGATTTCATGACACGTATGGAGCCACAAGATCTCATCACACAATTGAAAAAGCTATAAATGGATAGGAGAATTTATCTATAGTTATCCTTTCCTTCGAATTGGTAAATCCTAATATGCTATGATGAGTTCATGCATTACGCATGGTATAGGAGGATCCCAACATGTCATTAATCAATGTTTCAAACCTAACGTTTGCCTATGATGGCAGCTATGATCATATATTCGAGGACGTTAATTTTCAAATCGATACCGATTGGAAATTAGGTTTTACAGGAAGAAATGGGAGAGGGAAGACAACTTTTCTCAGCTTGCTGCTTGGTAAGTACGAATACAGCGGACATATTTCTGCGAATGTCAGCTTTGAATATTTCCCTTTTCAAGTCAACAACAAACAAGATCAAACGTTGGATATTATCAATACGATTTTGCCAGATTATCAACATTGGGAATTAATGCGCGAGCTCACTTTACTTAAGGTTACTGAGGACGTTCTTTATCGACCCTTCGAGTCATTGTCAAACGGTGAGCAAACGAAAGTATTGTTAGCTGCTTTATTTCTGAAGGAAAATAGCTTCTTGTTAATTGATGAACCTACCAATCATCTCGATATGAATGCAAGAAAGCTGGTCAGTGAGTATCTTAATACGAAGAACGGCTATATCTTAGTGTCACATGACAGATCATTTCTGGATAATTGTGTAGACCACATCCTATCCATTAATAAGACCAATATCGAAATTCAAAAGGGTAATTTCTCCGATTGGTGGGAAAATAAGCAAAGGCAAGATCACTATGAGCTCGCTGAGAATGAGAAGCTGAGGAAGGATATCAAACGATTATCCGATGCGGCTAAACGAACGAGCAATTGGTCTCACGAAGTTGAGAAAACGAAGAATGGCACTAGAAATTCGGGTTCCAAGGTAGATAAGGGGTATATTGGTCACAAGGCTGCGAAGATGATGAAACGTTCTAAATCCATTGAGCAAAGACAAGAATCGGCCATTGACGAAAGGTCAAAGCTGCTCAAAAATATTGAAAGTGCTGAAGACCTCAAGATAACCCAACTTGCTTACCACAAAAACCAACTTGCTGCGCTTGAACATGTCTCGATACATTACGGCGAGAAAATAGTATGCCAGGATGTTAGTTTTACGATCGAACAAGGTGAACGCATTGCGCTTTCAGGTAAAAATGGTTCTGGCAAATCAAGTATAATCAAGCTGCTATGTGGTGAGCATATCGATTATACAGGAACTTTCCGAAAGGGAAGCCAACTTCAAATATCCTATGTTTCCCAGGATACCTCGCATTTACATGGTAATTTAACCGACTATGCGAAGAACAATGGGATTGATGAGAGCCTGTTTAAGGCGATATTAAGGAAGCTGGATTTTGCTAGAGTGCAATTTGAAAAAGATATATCTTCCTTTAGCGGCGGCCAGAAGAAGAAAGTGCTGATCGCCAAAAGTTTGAGTGAGAAAGTACATCTGCATATTTGGGATGAACCGCTTAACTTTATTGATGTGATCTCAAGAATGCAGATCGAAGAACTATTGCTTGAACATGCACCAACTCTTCTATTTGTAGAGCATGACAGGGAATTTTGCGACAATGTAGCAACAAAGATTATTGAGCTTTAAGGTAATTGAAGAAAAAGCTAAGCTGCGTAAATGGCGCTTAGCTTTTTTGTTTTGTTCGTTATTTTCTTATTTAATGCTATAATTAATGGCATTAATTATAGAGGTGGCGCATTTCTTTACTTCGAGTTAGAAAACCGTAGAATAGAAGATAGGCTTGGAAATTTCATTTGGAGTTGAGCAATCATGTATCTGAGAAAACTGGAAATTCAAAAGCAAGGGAATATCGAGGCTGAGAAATATCCGTTTACGATCCCATCCATCCAATCATTGACTTCCATTACTTTCGAGAAGAATGTCACTTTCCTGGTCGGAGAGAATGGTTCAGGCAAATCAACCATTCTTGAAGCCATCGCCTACCAATGTGGGTTTAACACAGCAAGTGGTGGGAGAAACAATGTGTATGACGTCGACGCAGCGCACTCCATTCTGGGGGAGCACTTACGGCTCTCTTGGATGCCGAAGATTACGAATGGGTTCTTTCTCCGAGCAGAGACTTTTTATAACTTTGCTAGCTATTTAGATACGATGCCTGAAAGCTTACCCTATTACGGTGGCCGCTCCTTACACGAACAATCGCACGGTGAAGCATTCCTCTCTCTTTTTAAGCATCGATTTGGTAAAAAAGCAATTTATCTCCTAGATGAACCAGAAGCAGCCTTATCGCCAGCAAGACAATTGGCCTTAATGCGTGTTATCAAAGATTTGGAGAAGGAAGCTCAGTTCATTATTGCTACGCATTCTCCCATACTGCTTGGATATCCCGATGCCCAGATTCTTACTTTTGATGATCAACCCATAAGTGACATCCAATACGAGGAAACGCTCCACTATATGATTACCAAACGGTTTCTAGACAATAGAAAAATGATTCTAGATGAGCTGTTCAAAGATTGATTTTGATCAGCTCATTGTCATTTAACTACTTTAGAATGGTCAGTGGTTCGAAATTCGGATAGACATACGGCGAACTTGGAGCTTCGATTTTTTCCATTTTAGTGGCGTCTATTTTGAAAATGTCGTTTCCATTGTAATGAGCATTTTGAATGGTTCCAGTGACTTTAACCCACATATCTTGGGGGTAATTTGACGCTGTGGGGAATTCCACCAAGACCCCGTAAGGAGAAGCATCCGCTGAGCAGCAACTAACCGCGAATCGTCCAACAACGAATTGATTCATCCTCATGTTGTCCTCTTCACGATATACAAATCCTGTTAACTCTATTTCCTTGCCTATAAAGTTATCCTTGAAAAGGTCAATCGTCGACAATATCTCCATGTAAATTTCTGGCTGTACGAGAATACGATCCTTTTTATAAAGAATGACTCCCATCTTGGCAAAGTCTTCGTTCCACTCATCAGGGGACTGAAATAGTTGCTCGATATCAGTTTCTGGCTGAGCAACTTGTGCAGCTTCAGGCTGACTAGCTCGCAAAGTTTGACTGCTTGTGGCTGGTTTAGGGAAGCTTGGTAAATTATACGATTCAGGACGGGGAGTCGTCATACTCGTTGTGGCAGCAGAAAGATTCATCCCTTTGGCAGCGACCATTGTGCTATTCAACGCAGTATCTGGTAGTAGGAAACCGATCATCAGTGGTAGCACGAGTAACCCATATGCCCCGATATTTCGCAGAAATGAACGCGGAGCTGGCTGACTACAGTCACAGTCTACAGGTTTACCCCAATAGGAACGAAGTGCCATGAAACCTTGAAAGCATGCAATGATATACAATACGACAGCAGCTATTTTAACGTAAATCATCATACGCGGGGCGATATACAACTGTAGTGAATCTGATTTCGTTAGGACAACAATATAGCTAGAGAAGCCCAGCAAAATTAGAGTGCGAAGAAAATGATGATAGCTTGTTTTACGCATGTGATTCAAACGAATCCCTCCTAATATGAGTTAGATAATTTGTTCCCAAAGCAGTGAGCAGATAAGAACTGTGCATGAGATTAAAAGTACTAGAAGCAAGACGAATCTGATCTTAAACACCGAAAGCAACATTAGCGTACTTTTGAAATCCAACATAGGTCCGAAGACAAGGAAAGTTAGTAAGGAACCGGATGTAAACGAGGTTTGGAAAGAGGAAGCTACGAAAGCGTCTGATGTCGAACAAATGGAAAGAATATACGCTAAGCCCATCATAAAGAAGTGAGATGAGAGGGGGCCTTGCCCAATGGCAAGTAGGCTCTCGCGTTGCATAAACACTTGAATGAGTGCGGTGAGTAGTGCGCCAAAGACAAGAAATTTACCCATTTCAAAAAACTCGCTTGAACTATGTACGAAAAATGTCATTACTTTACTGGGGTTATCACTATGGTGGTGATGATGATCATGGTGGTGATGTTCGTCATGCTGAGGTGCTTTGGACTCATGATTTTGACCTAGTCTTAATGGGCTTCTTTTGACTAGCCGATAGAGTATCAATCCAATAATGATGACGACGATGAAGGCAAGTCCCATCCGAGAGTAAGCGATGGAAGGATGATTGCGAAACGCCATAAGTGTAGCCGCGAAGACAATTGGATTAAGGATGGGGCCAGCGATAATAAAAACGACAGCGATATAAACGGGCATTCCTTTTAAGATGAGTCTACGAACGATTGGAATCATACCACATTCACACATGGGGAAAAGTATACCTATTAGGCAAGCGAATAGAATGCCAAGAACGGGGTTCCGAGGTGTGAACCGGCGAATGGTTGACTCGGGCACGAATGTTTGCAGCAAGGACGAAAGCAAGACACCAAGTAAAATAAACGGTAAGGCTTCAAGGATCAGGCTGATGAAAATTGTTTTAAAGGATTGCAAATGGTCAATTGTAAAAAAGCTGTTTAGGAAGATTGCTGAATTACTTTGCATGTTGTAGGCTCCTTCATTTACTTATACTTACTTTTAAGTGTAATGTTTACGAATAAAATCATAAGCGAATTAGGTATTTCTTGCAAGCACGATATTGACAGCGCAGAAAAAGCAAGATATATTACTCGTTGTAATACGTAAATATTACGATTAAAAGGACGCGGTTTGTTTAGGAATTGTTGGCGTTCCTAGCAAGCGAACGGACTTTTATTCATTCTATGATGTATTCGTAAAATTTACGCATAAATGTCGAGGAGTTGAGAGGGATGCTAATTGCCTCTATGCAGCAGGTGGAGTTTGGGTATGCGGATATTGCTTGTATTCAAGATGTACAATTGGATATTCAGTCTGGTGAATTCGTTGCTGTCATTGGACCTAATGGCGCGGCAAAATCAACCTTACTTAAGCTCATGTTGGGTTTAATTGTGCCATGGAAAGGTCACCTGTTTTTATCACAGACGAATTTGAGAGGAGAGAAGCTACGAGTAGGCTACGTATCCCAGCAGATCGCGGGTTTCAACAGCGGTTTTCCAAGTAATATCTGGGAGTTTGTACGCTCGGGTAGATATTCTAGGGTGCCCTTATTTAGCAAACTTCGCAAAGAGGATGAAGACGTAACCGAAACCGCCCTTCGGCAACTGGGGATGTGGGAGTTGCGCAAGCGTAGAATCGGCGAGTTATCAGGCGGTCAGAAGCAGCGTATTTGCATAGCTAGAGCGCTTGCGCAAGAACCAGATCTGCTTGTATTGGATGAGCCGACGACAGGTATGGATTATGAAAGCCGTATTGGATTATATGAACTGATGCATGTTCAAACAAAGACGCTTGGAAGAACGGTTGTCATGGTCACGCATAATCTGGAAGAGGTCTCTCCGTACATTGACAGAGTCATTGCATTAGAAAGAAAGGAGGAAGGCGGATGGAAATGCTGCACTACGACTTCATGCAACGGGCATTTTGTGCCGGTGGGCTAATTGCGATCATTGCCTCGTTACTAGGCGTTTATCTAATGCTTCGCCGACAAGCGTTAATGGCCGATATGCTCTCTCACGTCTCGTTAGCTGGTGTGGCTGGCGGTGCTTTTATCCATATTCATCCAACATTAGGCGGCTTTGTCGTGGCGACGTTAGGTGCTGTCCTTGTGGAATATGTCAGGCGGTCGTATAAATCATTTAGTGAGATCTCAGTTGCCATTATTATGATTGGGGGGCTATCTTCAGCCGTTATTATCATGAGCCTAAGTCCCAGCATGAACAAGGGGTTATCCGCGTATCTATTCGGGTCTGTCGTGGCTGTGAATGAAACAGAACTTGTACTCATGTTTATTGTGGCAGTAATCGGCGGCTTATTTTTCTTCTTGTTCCGTCGTCAACTGTACCAAATCACCTTCGATGAAGATACCGCGAGAACGAATGGCATCCCTGTAAAATGGATTTCACTTGGATTTAGCGTCTTAACAGGGATGATTGTTTCAGCAGCTATGCCCATCGTTGGGGTGCTGCTTGTTTCATCACTCATTGTTCTTCCGGCAGCCTTAGCCATACGGATTGCGCACAGTTTTACAGCTTCACTTTTGATTGCGATGGGAGTCGGGTTACTAGGTGTGTTTTCAGGTCTTACAGCTTCTTATTCCTTCAGTACACCGCCAGGTGGAACGATCGCGATCCTACTTTTGTTTTTACTCATCTTAGGTTTAGGTATCCAAAAGGCTGTAGTGCGATTTCGTAAGACAACCAATAGAAATATCATGGAAGAGCAGGCTCCAGTGCCTTTAATACAAACCAATTAGGAGGAATTTTTAAAAATGAAATCGTTATGGGTTACCAAATCACTGATTGTTACGGGTCTATCAACTGTACTGATGACGACAGGATGCGCATCTAACACCGTCTCAAGCGATGGAAAACTCGATGTTGTCACAAGCTTTTATCCGATGTATGAATTCACCAAGCAAGTTGCTGGTGAGCATGCGAATGTCGTCGCGTTAATTCCTGCTGGTTCAGAGCCTCATGATTGGGAGCCGAGTGCCAAAGATATGAAAAAAGTGAAGGAGGCCGATGTATTCATTTACAATGGCGGCGTTGAAGGGTGGGCTGAGCAAGCTTTGCAAAGCACTGCGAATACGAAGCGTGTTGTCGTTGAGGCGAGTAAGGGAATTGATCTCATTGAAGGTATACATCAAGAAGAGGAAGAGGAGGAAGAAGAAGGTCATGGTCATGAGTTGGATCCTCACGTATGGCTATCCCCGGTGTTAGCTCAACGTGAAGTAGAAGCGATCGCACAAGGACTAATAGAGGTTGATCCCACACACAAAGATGATTATCGGAATAACGCGGATAGGTACATCACTAAGCTCAAAGCGCTGGATGGAACGTTCCGAGAAGCACTTGCATCGGTGAAACATAAAGAATTCGTAACCCAACATGCGGCATTTGGTTATTTGGCCAAGGAATATGGTTTAACACAAGTACCCATCGCTGGTCTTTCACCGGAAGAAGAGCCCGCACCAGACAAAATGGCAGATATCATTGAGTTTGTGAAGGAGAAGCAAGTCAAAACGATCTTTTTTGAAACGTTAGTGGATCCTAAGGTTGCAACAACGATTGCCAAGGAAATCAATGCACATACAGATGTTCTTAATCCACTTGAAGGTTTGACTGCTGAGGATAAGAAGAATAACCTGGATTACATAAGTGTCATGACGAATAATCTCCAAGCATTGAAGAAAGCGTTAGATGAATAACAATAAATGGTTATGTAATGTGATGCAAACTGAAGTTTGCTTTTTATTTGTAGCATATACGTAAAATTTACGAATAAATAAAAGGAGTTCATTATCCATGCAGACAATACCTGTAACAGTACTAAGCGGTTATTTGGGAGCCGGGAAAACTACGTTGTTAAACCATGTTCTCCATAATCGAAATGGCTTGAAAGTAGCCGTCATTGTGAATGATTTAAGCGAGGTTAACATTGATGCTGATCTCATCAGACAAGGCAACGGATTCTCTCGAACAGAAGAAAGCTTAGTTGAAATGTCCAATGGTTGCATATGTTGCACCTTGCGCGACGATCTATTGAAGGAAGTTGAACGACTTGCCAAGGAAAACAAATTTGATTATATTCTGATCGAATCGACTGGTGTTGGTGAACCGTTGCCTGTTGCTCAAACCTTTACCTATTCGGACGAAGAACAAGGTATAGATCTTTCCCAGCTGTGTCGATTGGACTGTATGGTGACCGTTGTAGATGCTTACCGATTTTGGACCGATTATTTCTCAGGTGAAACACTTCTTGAACGTAGGCAAGCTATTGGTGAAGACGACACGCGTGAAGTTGTAGATCTGCTGATTGATCAAATTGAATTTTGTGATGTGCTTATTTTGAATAAGTGTGATCGGCTGGAAGCCGAGGAATTGAATGAGCTTGAAGGTGTGCTCCGGCTATTACAACCGAAAGCAAAGTTTATTCCTGCCATACACGGTCAGGTAGATCCTGCTGAAATTCTGAATACACAGCTGTTTAACTTCGATGAAGCTAGTAGTTCTCCTAGTTGGATGCGAGAATTGGAGAAAGCATCGCACACGCCTGAAACGGAAGAGTATGGAATTACTTCGTTTGTGTATGAAAGAGTTCGCCCGTTCGAGCCTTCACGACTAATGACTTGGATGGCAGATTGGCCAGCAGAAATCGTCAGATCCAAAGGGATTATGTGGTTGGCAACGCGCCATAATTACGCTCAAAGCCTCAGCCAAGCTGGGCCATCTATCCGGTTTGGTCCTGCGGGCTATTGGATTTCAGCGCTTTCTGAAGAGGAAAGATTAGCTGTTTTGGAAGAGGATGCCGATACATGCACACATTGGGATAACACCTATGGGGACCGAATCAATCAAATTGTTTTCATTGGCATAGATATGGATCGTCATGGAATTATGGCATCCCTTGATGCCTGTTTATTGACAGATGCTGAGATGCTCGCAGATTGGAAAGAGTTCCGCGATGAGCTGCCTAATATCATCATGGAAATCGAGGAAGAATGTGTCCTTTAGTTTTATTGTGCTGAATGTTAGTGAACTCTTTGCGCAGCGCTGAGAGCCAGTGTTCTACCTCAACGGGAGCACGCCGCAGAAGGAGCGCGACTGCATGATTGTGCGGTTCGAAGCCGCTGACTGCGAGGAGCCGAGTATTTTCGTGCTGTCGCTAAAAGCCGGCGTCGTCGCGTTAAACTTGACCGCGGCGAATCAACGTGTTCCACTTCGACCGCTGGTGGCACCCGCGGTCGAGAACCAAGCAGCACCCGCGGCCTCTCGCGAATGGACATAGCGCCCCAAAAGGGCGCTATTAGTCTCTGTTGGCTGCGACTGCGGCGGCTTTGCCCGACTTAAGGCCCGAAAAGGGCCTTATCGGTACCCGTGGCCGCTCGCGAACGGACAATAGCGCCCCAAAAGGGCGCTATTAGTTAGAACAATCTCCTAGCCGTAACAAAACGCTTCTTCCATTTCTCGTCGAAAGCTGTGAAGTGGACGCCATCCTCTTTGGAATACGTTTGAAGGATGCGTCCATTGCCTGCATAAATACCTACGTGACCGATATCTAGCCCGCGTGCCGTGAAAAAGAGGAGATCCCCTTTGCGAATGTCATCAAGCTTGACTTCTTTCCCTTGCAGCGCTTGGTCGTAGGAGACGCGAGGCAAATCCTTCGACAATACGTGGTCAAAAACATATTGTACAAAAGACGAACAATCGAACGTATTCGTTTGTCCCGAAGCAGCACCAAACTCGTAAGGTGTTCCTATAAATTTGGACCCGAAAGTAATTAAAGCATCCGCTTGTTTTATCGCTATTGACGTGTTCGTGTAATCCGAATACTGCGGAGCAGAGGAGATGAAACCGATAGTGCCGTCTTGTGCTTGTACCTCTAACCAATCTGGATTGATTTCACGAATGACGTGGATTTTTTCTGTTTTTGCAAGCATACGAAGAATGTGGGTATCGTCATCTTTAGCTGGCGTATCGCGCAAATTGACACCATATTGGATCGTGGTTTCATTGTCGTGTACAGATGAGATTGTAATCGAGCGGGAGTAGTCATGCCATTTCACGAGATTACCTAGCGTCTCACTAATAAATCGCAGTGGCATCATCGTGAAGCCATCAATAATTTTGCCAGGTAGGGGCAGCTCCAGCCGTTCTTTATTTTTATATGCAAATGAGTCACCAATTCGATAAGTTACTGTAGCGCCATCTTTTACAGCTGTCACCGTTCGCGTGTTCTCATCCCATGAAATTGTAGCACCTTCCGCTTCAAAAAGGGCTCTCATAGGCACGAGGCTATAGCCTTCTTCAATCACAGGAGGTGTCTGAAAGGACAGAGGAAGCCCATCCAAAAACACAGTAGGCGACGCATTCTCCGCAGCCTTTACAGATGTTGCATGGAGCAGGATCATGCTCAATAACGCAATATGGGCACATCGAAAGATTTGTTTTCTAATTCGCATACTTGTCGTCCTCAACTTTCTGTTAATGCCTATATATTTCGTTTAGCAGAATTTCCTTGAGTCCGTAGGGGATGGTGGTAAAGAATGGGAGAATTCAATCGTTATTAAAATAAAGAAGACTGCCCTAGAGTAGACGAATCTACTTGTCGGACAGCCTCTTTGACGGTGCGTTAATTGATGGAGCTCTTGCCTTGAACCTTACTTCGCTCGGTAACTACCTCATCACATCATTGCAGTAAAGATACTACAGTAAGTGGTATGCGGCACATCTCCTCGCCTCCATATGGATTCAATAACAAATTCCCTTGTGTAAATTGTCTGCGACACAACACCTCACCACTGCGTCACCGTCATAAAATATTATGTCCGCTCTCATCAGACAATATACACAGATCTGGTTAAAAGTTATCCGTAATGAATACATATAGAAGCAACAAGGAAAAGGGGTGATGCACATGCGCCCAGGCTACGGAATGTTCCAACAGCAAACGACGAAGATGCAGATAACCCCCCAACTACGTAAGGCGATTACGATCCTCAAGCTCTCGACACCGGAATTGCTAGAAGTTATTCAACAAGAAGTTACTGAAAACCCGGTATTGGAAATAGCCGAGAATAAAAGGGATGCTTACAACCTCACACCAACATTTTTCCGTGGAGCTAAAAGAACTGATCCCAATAACGACCCCTTACTTTTCCTCCCATCGAATGAGGTATCCCTTGAGAGGCACTTAAAGGAGCAATTAGGCTTTATTAAAAAAATACCGCCGCTCATTCGACATACTGTCTCATTTATGATTGGAAATCTTGACCATAATGGCTTTCTAAGATCTACCTTATCCGAAATTTCTGAGGTGTGTAAGATCGATCTTGCTCAAGTGGAGCGTGCGTTAAGGATTTTGCAGAGCCTTGAACCCCGCGGTATTGGGGCAAGAGATTTGAGGGAATGTTTACTACTTCAAGTCCAGGCACTAGCGGATAGCTTTCCATTAGTCTCTTTATTAATTAAGAAACATTTGAATGATATTGCCAATTACCATATTCATAAATTAACGACGTTGCTCCATGTGTCTACACAAGAAATTCAGGCTGCGATCGATGTCATCAAAGGATTGAACCCTAGACCTGGCGCAGCCTTTCATATAGAAACGGTTCATTTTATCATTCCGGAAGTCAGTATTGAGAAAGCGGGTGAACAATTCGTTGTGCTGCTGCATCAAGCAGCTTCGTCTCGACTTTCGGTTAGTGGTTATTACGAACGAATGGCCACAGAGCATAGTGACAATATCGAGTTATCCAAGTTTCTCTCTGGTAAATTACATGCCGCGAAGTTCTTCCTGAAGTGCTTAGAACAAAGACGAAGAACGATATTCCGAGTAACGCAAGCCATCGTAGAGGAGCAAAGTGACTTTTTCTGGCATGGAAACGCCCATCTCAAACCTATGACCTTAAAGCAAATTGCTGTTAAATTGGGTGTACATGAATCAACGGTAAGTCGCGCTACAGCGGGGAAATACGCCCAAACCCCTTGGGGCATCTACGAACTGAAGTATTTCTTTCCCTCCGGTCTGCAAATGGACATAGGGGAGTCTGCTTCTTCGGAACATGTTAAATCGAGAATCAAGACATGGATCAGTGAAGAGAATCCCAGAAAACCTTATTCCGATCAAAAGCTATCAGATTTCATGAAGAAGGAGGGCATTTCCATTTCCCGCCGTACCATATCCAAGTATCGTGAAGAACTCGGTATTTCTTCTTCTGTGAGAAGGAAACGCATATAGTTTGAAGGGAGTAACGTATTGTTAGCACTTTACTTCAATGATTTGGCCCATAAATTCATGTCCTCAAATTTGTCATAAATGTCGCAATTTTTTGTAAGTCTGCCGTAATATCCGTACCCCATTTGATAGAAAACGGCATTCATACCGAATGAAAGGCCCCTAGATAATGAATAAGCGCTGGTGATTTGCCGAGCAACTAACTCAGCTTCTAATGCATGTATAAGCAGACGCATAAGACCTTGATTACGATAAGCTGGGAGCGTTGCGCAATCTGTCATTTCGGCATTCGCATAGACTGAATTGATTTCTGCCGAAGCGGCACTTATCAGTTGATCATGCGTTTCAACGAGGTAATAAATCGTTCCTTCCCGCATGGTTTTCGCCACATATATGGCATCATTCATCGGCGTAGGGTAGGTTTGGAAAATATGGCTGTATAACTGGGAGAGCTGTTCAGCATCCTCCAATCGAGCGAGACGCATCGTCATGTTGCTCGGAACCAAGGGGCGATCGGGCTTAACCGGGAGAGAAAGAACCTGCTGTAAAATCTGATCTTCTTCCAGCCAATAGTCGCTAGTTCTGCGCGCGAGGTCATCATACATGGCCATACAGTAGGCATCACTTCCATTGAAATATCCTTTATATATACCTTCCAGCATACATCCCTTGGATAAAAAAGTCTGCCAATCCACTTCTCGTGATTTGATAAACACCTTGGTCAGAGCATGTGTTTTGGCAATTTCGACCACTCGCTTGTAAATGACATCTATTTTTCCCGAATAGTCATCCACCCGCAACCTTTTATTCGTAAAATCAAGGCAAAACATAATCGTATAGTTGGTGCCGTTCTCAACTTCATTCGTATAGGTTGGCAGATCACTTGGCATCCAGCATCCCCCTTAACCCTCAATTTGCTGCAAAATAATAACAACTGCCAAAAATTTTGCGGCTTTACCCACATAATTAGCCAACCAAGTGAGCAAATGCCCACTCTGAAAAGTTGGCATCTTTCTTGCATGATTACAAGTTAGGCGTAAGAATGTTCTATACCATATGAAGGTGGGTGCACGCATATGAATTGCATGTGGTGTGAAACGGAAGATATCCGTGAAAGTGTAAAAGATTGCTACTGGATTATGCCTGATGGGAGACTAGCAGTGAAAATACTTGACATTCCTGCGCTTGAATGTGCCAACTGCCGTACGTATGTTTTAGAGAGCACCGCACAGCAAATTGAAGAGACCTTATATTGGCATGATGTTTCTGCACTTGGAACGGCATTTCGCTATGAAGATCTGTTAAAGGCTCCGCGGGTAAAGAATATATTTCTAAAATAGCACTTAGCTGCAAATCTGTGGGGGTGCCCTATGAAGCGGGAGCATGTCATCAAGCCGGTTTTGGATCACCATTATCCCACGATTCAATATGGGAAGGGTGTATATCTCTACGATGAGCTAGGCAAAGCCTATATCGACGGTTGCTCCGGAGCCGTGACAGCTGGTCTAGGGCACGGGGTACAAGAAATCATCGATGCGATGATGGAGCAAGCGAACAAAGTGTCCTTCGTCTACCGTTCACAGTTTACAAGTGAGCCCGCTGAGCAATTGGCAGAAAAGTTAAGTGATCTAGCACCTGGCAACGATTACTGGACCTTCTTTGTGAACAGTGGATCAGAAGCCACGGAAACGGCGATGAAGATTGCCATCCAACACTGGCAGGAGAAAGGGAGACCTGGTAAAAATAAAGTGATTTCTAGGCGAATGAGCTATCACGGTATCACGCTAGGTGCACTTTCGATGTCAGGTCACGTTCTGAGAAGAAGGAGATTCATCCCCTTATTAGAAGATTTCCCGGTAGTCATGCCGCCTTATTGCTACCGCTGTCCATTGGGTAAAGCCGTAGGGAATTGCCAATTAGCATGTGCAGACGATTTAGCAACGGCGATCAAGCGGATCGGAGCAGAACATATCGCCGCGTTCATCGCGGAGCCAATCATTGGAGCAGCAGGGGGAGCCATTGTTCCGCCAGAAGGCTACTACAAGAGGATCAAAGCCATTTGCGAGCAGTTCGACATTTTATTCATCGCCGATGAGGTCATGACAGGTATTGCCCGAACGGGAGCGATGTTCGGTATGCAGCACGATGAGGTTGAACCCGATCTCATGGCATTGGGCAAAGGGATGAGCGCTGGCTATACACCGATGGCAGCGACGCTTGTCAAAGATCATGTGATGGAGCCTATTCTAAAGGGCACCAAAAGTATCATGTCTGGTCATACGTACAGTGCCAATCCGCAATCGGCGGCGATATCGTTGGCGGTACTTACGTATATCGACAAACATCAATTAGTCAGCGCTGCAGCAAATAAAGGCAGTCATTTATTGAACGCGCTGCGCCTATTGGCTGATGGGATCGAGATCATCGGTGATGTGAGAGGCAAAGGGCTGCTTCTGGCTATCGAATTTGTTGCGGATCGGACTACCAAGCAACCATTTGCACCTGGATTAGGTGTTACGTCTAGGATCATCGAGAATGCCTTTCAGAAAGGGTTGCTTGTATACCCTGCTGCTGGTGCGATCGACGGGGAAGGGGATGCGATTATTATTGCACCACCTTTGATTATCTCTGAAGAGGAAATGGACCAACTTGTGGGGATATTGGCTGAATCCATTCGGGAAGTCATGGCAGAGCTTACCCCATCCACATTGGAGGAGATATGATGGTGCCAAGAGCGGATACTCGTGTGAACGAAGGCGAAGGCAAAGTGAGAAGCTTGGAAGAAGCGCTTCAATCGATATCGAATGGGTGTACGTTGATGTTCGGTGGGTTTGGAGGGATTGGAACGCCGCCTACATTAGTCGAGGGCATCCTTCAAAAGGGTGCTAGGGACTTAACCATTATTGGCAATGATACGGGATTTCCCCACATCGGCATCGGGCGTTTAGTTACGGCAGGACGTGTGAAGAAAGTCATTGCTTCCCATATTGGTTCTAATCCTAACGCTGGTCAAATGATGGAGCAAGGCACCATGGAAGTCGTTTTTTACCCGCAAGGAACACTATGTGAAAAAATTCGGGCCGGTGGTGTTGGGCTAGGCGGGATCTTGGTGGATGTCGGCGTCGGAACGATCATGGAGCAGGGAAAGAATATCGTGTCTATCGACGAGAAAACGTATCTGGTAGAGCCGGCTTTGACGGCAGATGTTGCCATCGTGCATGCGAGAAAAGCCGATCCATACGGGAATCTCATCTATGATAAAAGCGGTAGAAATCTAAATCCACTCGTCGCTATGGCGGGCAAAATAACGATCGCCGAAGTCGATGAGATTGTACCACTCGGCGAGCTGGACCCTGAAAGTATAGTCACACCAGGCATTTTCGTGGATATGGTGATCTTGAGCAGAGGGGTGACTTGGGAATGGGTATGGGAAAAGAAACCCGCGACCGAATAGCAAAGCGGGCTGCTCAAGAATTGAAGAACGGGATGGCTGTTAATCTAGGTATCGGTATTCCGACGAAGGTTGCGGATTATGTACCTGAGGGTATTCATGTCGTTTTTCACGCAGAGAATGGCATATTGAGCGCGGGTGGTGCACCTCTTCCAGGGGAGGAAGATGCTTTCCTGTGCAACGCTGGCGGATACCCAATCACGATTCATCCTGGCGCTTCCTACTGTGATAGTGCGATTGCTTTTGCCATGATACGAAGAGGCTGTATCGATATTACGATCCTTGGGGCACTAGAGGTGAGTGAACGAGGGGATCTCGCGAATTGGATCGTACCTGGGAAACGGGTGGCGGGAATCGGAGGAGCGATGGAGCTTGCGCAAAAAGCCAAAAAAGTCATCGTTCTCATGAACCATGTCAACCGAAATGGGGAGTCTAAGGTTAAAAAACAATGCGACTTGCCCCTAACTGCAGTGGCCTGTGTGAAATTGATCATAACGGAAATGGCTGTCATGGAAGTTTCGGAGCAAGGGTTGATTTTAAAAGAAGTCATGCTGCCCTATACGGTAGAAGAAGTTGTTCGACATACGGAGGCTGCCTTACTTATTCCTGAAACCATTGTGTACATCCCGTAATCTGCCAGAGAATGGTTTGAAGGAGGGAATTCCTTTGCCTATTAGTCTAGTTGAGCTGCAAAAGCACATTCATGAATGGATAAGTCTTCATCGTGAGGACGGCACAGAGTTTCTTCAGAAGTTGGTAACAATGCCCAGTACACAAGGGAATGAACAGAGGGCTCAATTCCTCATCGCCGACAAATTGCTGGAGCTATCGCTCGACGTTGATCTGTGGGAACCCGATGGTGTGGTACTGGCGACACATCCGTATTTTTGTTCCCCAAGAAACCAGTTTACAGGGAGTCCGAATGTGGTTGGTGTTTTGAAAGGTGTCGGAGGCGGACGTTCTCTCTTACTAAATGGTCACATGGATGTCGTGCCAGAAGGAAATCGAGCACAATGGCATGATGATCCATTTAGCGGTCATGTGGTGGACGGTATGCTGTATGGTCGCGGGGCAACGGATATGAAAGGCGGGAATGTCTCTTTGCTCATGGCGATCGAGGCTGTTCAGAGTCTCGGGATTAAGTTGAAAGGCGATGTTATTTTCGAAAGTGTCATTGAAGAAGAAAGTGGAGGAGCGGGGACTTTGGCTGCCATTGTAAAAGGTTATAAGGCCGATGCAGCGCTCATTCCCGAGCCTACCAATTTGCACATCTTTCCAAAGCAACAAGGCTCTATGTGGTTCCGGATAGAGGTGAAAGGGCGCTCGGCACATGGTGGAACTCGGTATGAAGGTGTTAGCGCAATTGAGAAAAGCATCGCTGTCATTCAGCATATTAGGGAACTTGAGGTGGAACGAAATGCACGGATCACAGATCCGTTGTATGCCAATAATCCGATTCCGATACCCATTAATATCGGCGTTATTCAGGGAGGTAATTGGCCATCGTCTGTTTCCGATACGGTTAAGTTGGAGGGGCGCATGGGCGTCGCTCCGGTGGAAACGCTTGATGGCGCCAAGGAGGAAATGCGTCAGTGGATGGCGAGGCTGAGCGAGAAAGACCCGTGGTTCGAAGACCACCCGCCAAGTGTGGAGTGGTTCGGCGCGCAATGGGTGCCAGGCAACGTCGATCCCGAACATGCTTTCATGCAGGTGCTTATGCAGCAATTCCGTGCGGTTAAACAGGAAGAACCCGTGATCGAAGCCTCCCCATGGGGGACAGACGGTGGGTTACTCACCCAGGTTGGTGATACTCCTTGTATCGTTTTCGGTCCAGGGATTACACAAGTTGCCCATTATCCGAATGAGCATATTGAGCTGGAACGTGTGTTCGAGGCTGCGGAGATTATCGCCATGACCATCATTCAGTGGTGTGGTTTGGATGAGACGGAGGCATAGGGATGTTGCGTTTGAGGGCGCAGGTGGTTTGGCAGCACAAAAAGCACCTATAATAGGTGCTTTTTGTGTATAAGGATATTTTCAAGCGCTCCCAGCAGGTGCGCCTCATGCAAGCTGACACGATAAATGGAAAACATACAGCTAATCTCAAGCCGATTCCGCCAACTCTGAGTTTAGCTGGAAAACCTCCAGATATTTCAGCCGAGTTGAGGTATTCTGGGGAGTTATCGCTGAATTACCTGTAGGAAATCCAGTTATCTGCCTCTTGAGTGCCATTTTAGTCATATTAGCTACAGGAAATCCAGTTATTCATCATTTGCCTGTTCTGTAGAGCTACCGAAATTTCGATTATTCAATCGGCAGCTCTGTTGCACTCACTTTCTTCTCTTTCTGCTGAGCCTTCATCAATTTATCCTTCATTTCATCCCGCATTGGACGTCGATCCTTCAGCGACAGGTGATCAGGTGTTTCCTGATACGTCTTTCTTCTACCAATTCGGCGCAAATTTTCTGGCACTAAGTTGAATTTTTCATCTTTCATGAGGGCAATAATGCCGGTGCTTTCCGGCTGTTTTTGGATGCCGTACACTTCGTTGAAATATTCATCTGCACGGCCTGGTATATAGTTTTTCGGCTCGGGATACCCCACAATAACGCCTTCGTAATTACGCAAAATTACTTTATCCTGACTTTGTGAGATGAGATAGTTGGGTTGAAGCGCAATTTTTCCACCGCCGCCAGGTGCGTCAACGACGAAGGTAGGCACCGCATACCCTGAGGTGTGACCGCGAAGAGATTCAATAATCTCAAGTCCCTTGGACACTGGTGCACGGAAATGACCGATGCCTTCGGATAAATCGCACTGATAAATGTAGTAGGGACGCACACGAATTTTCACAAGATCATGCATGAGCTTCTTCATGATATAGGTGCTATCGTTGATGCCCGCGAGAATGACGGATTGATTGCCAAGTGGAACACCGGCATTCGCTAACATTTCGCAGGCCTTTTTCGCTTCATCCGTAATTTCCAGAGGATGATTAAAGTGCGTATTTAACCATACGGGGTGATATTTGCGGATAATATTGCACAGATGCTCTGTAATCCGCTGCGGGAAAACAACAGGAGCCCTAGTACCGATCCGAATAATTTCCACGTGGGGGATCGCTCGCAAATTTTTCAGAATATACTCCAAAATATTGTCGTTAATTAATAAGCCATCTCCACCAGACAGCAGTACGTCCCGCACTTCCGGGGTATTTCGAATATAAGCAATCGCATCATCCAACTGCTTTTTCGGAACGCCCATACCCACCTGACCAGAGAAACGGCGGCGCGTGCAGTATCTGCAGTACATGGAGCATTGATTCGTTACCAAGAACAGCACTCTATCCGGGTATCGATGTGTTAGTCCAGGGGTAGGGGAATCTTCATCTTCGAAAAGAGGATCTTCAAGATCGTACTTGGTTTTCAATAATTCAGCAGAAATGGGAACAGATTGCATACGAATCGGGCATCGCGGGTCATCGGGATTCATCAATGAGGCATAGTAAGGCGTAATATTTAAAGGAATCGTTTGTGTTGAAATGCGAACGCCTTCCTCTTCCTCGGGAGTCAAATTCACGACCTTCTTCAGATCATCTAATGTTCGAATGGTATGTGTCAGCTGCCACAGCCAATCATTCCATTGCTCATCTGTCACATGTTTCCATAGCTCAACTTGCTTCCAGTCACGTCGTTCCATCATTGCACCTCCAGCATGGATGTCTTCTCACGAATAATAAGATGCAAGAAGGATGCCAACATTCATTTTTCATGACAAAAAGAAAAAGACTCCTCTCGGAGTCGTGCTCATCCTAGAATGTTAAGGCTTTCTAACGATGCCGTAGCGGTTTAGCTTATACTGTAAAGCTTGGCGCTTGATCCCAAGCGCCTGAGCGGTCAGTGTGATGTTGTATTGATGAAAAGCTAACGCATCCGTGATCGTTTCCTTTTCCATTTGCTTCACTTTGTCGGTTAACCGACTGGTCGAGAAATCTGCTATGTTGTCACTCCGCGGATTGGATCGATGCACTGTTGTTCGTGTAGGTCCCAAGAGATACGAGGGCAGATGATGATCTTCAATCCTTTCACACTCCAGCTCCATCATATTATAGGTGGATTCGATCGCATGACTTAATTCACGTATGTTGCCTGGCCAATGGTAGTTCTCTAAGGCCACCAGAGCGGTAGGGGATATGCCATTTATTTTCATACCGAATAGGTGATTAAATTTGTCAATAAAATGGGAAGTGAGAAGGGGGATATCGTCTTTTCTTTGTACGAGAGGAGGTAGTTGCAAATTCACGACATTGAGCCGGTAATACAGATCGCTTCTAAGCAAACCTTTGCTTAAGGCTTCTTTCGGATCGATATTCATGGCGGTAATAATGCGAACGTCAACTTGCTGCTCATGCGTACCTCCGACGCGACGAACGATGCCGTCTTGTAGGACTCGTAATAATTTGGCTTGCAGAAATAAATCTAAGCTATTTAATTCATCTAGAAAAAGCGTTCCGCCGTTAGCTTGCTCGAATAATCCTGCACGATCAATCGCGCCAGTAAACGCGCCTCTCGCAGTTCCGAACATAATCCCTTCCATCAGCTCGTTAGGCACTGCCGCACAATTCTGAGCAATAAACAGTCGGTTCCGACGAGCTCCAGCATTGTGAATGCTCTGCGCAAACAATTCCTTTCCCGTGCCAGTGGGGCCTGATATCAGAACGGGCGAGCTCGTGCGCGATGCCTTCTTGGCAAAGGCGATAGTTTGCAAGAAGGTTTCACTTTTTCCAATTAAATCACTGAAATGGTACCGAGCAGCGCTCGCATTTTTTTTATCCTTGGAGGGGGATTCATAGATTTGATGCCTGAGATCCAGAATTTGATCATGCAGATGAACGATGCTCGTGATATCTTTGGCAACTTCTAAAGCTCCAATGATTTCACCATTTTCCAATAGGGGATAGGTACTATTAATGGTTGTGATTCTTTTCCCCGTCACATTCACGTAGGTTTGAATTTTTTCGCGGATTTCAATCCCGGTTTGCAGTACTTTCATGAAAGTACTCGTTTCGTTCGTAAGGGAAGGGAAGAGTTCGAAGAAGTTTTTTCCCACAACCTGATCTCTTTTCAATCCATCCGTTTCAGCCATCTTCTCGTTATAAAAAATCGTGATTCCCTTGTTATCAATCAGGTGAACGCCGACATCAATGATCGTCAGCATCTGCTCAAAATATTTAGATCCATGATCGTTCTGTTCGGACATTGGGTTCACCCGCCTCGCGAAGTATGGTTCAGTGGTTCAATTAATAGCTTATGATTGTAGGCATTGGAACATGACGCGGACATGATTTGCGGCTCATCTGCATAGAAATCCAGTGAAACGCGATAACAACGCTTGGATGCTTCTACGACGACTATCCTATAAAGGTGGGTTTCCTGTGAACACACAAGTCTATCGGCCCAAGAATCCAGTACGATTTGTTACGGCGGCAGCTTTGTTTGATGGACATGATGCGACTATTCATATCATACGAAGGATTTTGCAAGCATCGGGGGTTGAAGTGATCCATCTGGGTCATAACCGATCCGCCAAGGAAGTCGTCCATGCCGCTATCCAAGAAGATGTGCAAGGCATTGCAATAAGCACGTATCAAGGGGGACATATTGAATATTTAACGTACATGTTTGACCTTCTCCAGCAAAAAGGCGCTGGACATATTAAGATATTCGCTGGCGGAGGAGGCGTCATCGTTCCTTCCGAGATCCATCAATTACACCAATATGGTATTGCCAAAATCTTTTCGCCCGACGATGGACGCGAACTTGGGTTACAAGGCATGATCAATCACATGATTCGAGAAGTTGACTACCCAACACCAAGGAAGCTTCCACATGACATAGATGACCTACACATTTCAAAAGAAAACCATTGGAGCTTGGTAGCAGGCGTAATAACTACAGCTGAAGAAGTCGCTGGAAGTGGACAGTGGGAGCAAGTAGTACCTATTTTAGCTAATAAACAATCTTCTCAAGCACCGGTGCTTGGCATCACGGGAACAGGAGGAGCAGGAAAGAGTACACTGACGGATGAGCTGGTCAGGCGATTTCTCGTCCAATATCCAGATAGAAGCATCGCAATTATTTCAATCGACCCTTCCAAAATGAAAACAGGCGGTGCACTTCTCGGAGATCGGATCCGTATGAATGCTATCAACAGCCCTAACGTGTATATGCGCAGCTTAGCGACACGGGGTGCGAAGTCTGAACTGAGCCTTGCCACCAAGGAAGCCATACAAGTGGTTCAAGCTGCTGGTTATCAGTTGGTGATTGTGGAGACAAGTGGGATTGGACAAGGCGACTCTGCGATTGTAAAGCTATGTGATGTGGCGATATATGTAATGACAAGTGAATTTGGCGCAGCAACTCAGCTGGAGAAAATAGATATGATCGATTACGCCGATATGGTCGTCATCAATAAGTTCGATCGACGTGGCTCAGAGGACGCTTTGCGTGATGTGAGAAAACAATTCCAAAGAAGTCATGGTTTATTTGATACACCTATTCAGGAAATGCCTGTATTTGGCACGATTGCTAGTCAATTTAACGACAGTGGAACAAATGTTCTATTTGAGAAGGTTATGAAGCTCGTTGCGGACAAAACAGGTGGAGATTGGCCAATTGATGAGCAGGAGAATTTGCAACCGGTAACAACCAAGAATGTGATCATACCGTCCAACCGTATCGGTTACCTAGGGGACATTGTACAAACAATCCGACGGTATAAGCGATTTACAACGGAGCAGGTCGGGATCGCGCGTAAGCTGTATCAACTTCGGGGTACGAAAGCGCTGATGCAGTCCGAGCATCCTAGTTTGTTTAACTCCAAGGAAGAAACAGATGCGATGATAGGCAAAATCGATGACATGATCGCTCATTATCAGACGAATCTTCACCCAACATGTCTCAAGCTGCTACAAGAATGGCCAACAATTCGTGAAGCCTACACACAAGATGAACTCGTCACTCGCGTTCGCGATCGAGAGATGAGATCTGCTCTATATACGGAATCGCTGTCTGGAAGTAAGATACCCAAGATCAGTTTGCCGAGATACGAGGATGAAGGAGAAATTCTTCAATGGCTGCTGAAAGAAAATTTGCCAGGCTACTTCCCTTACACGGCTGGTGTGTTTCCTTTTAAACGAACGAATGAAGAGCCGAAGCGGCAATTTGCCGGAGAAGGAACACCAGAGCGGACCAACCGACGATTCCACTATTTATGTCAAAATGAGGAAGCGAAACGATTGTCGACGGCATTTGACAGTGTCACCTTGTACGGCCATGATCCCGACTATCGACCCGATATTTATGGGAAAATAGGGAATAGTGGAGTAAATGTGTGCACATTAACGGATATGAATAAGCTTTACGCTGGATTCGATTTATGTCATCCATCTACAAGCGTTTCTATGACCATTAACGGACCTGCGCCGATGATCTTGGCCATGTTCATGAACACCGCCATTCAGCAACAAGTAGAGAAATTTGTCCAAAACACAGGTAATCAACCTACAGATGAAGAGTATGCGCAGTTGAAAGCTTGGACCCTACAAACTGTTCGGGGAACCGTTCAAGCGGATATTTTGAAGGAGGATCAAGGGCAGAATACTTGTATATTCTCAACGGAATTTGCGTTGAAAATGATGGGTGATATGCAGCAATATTTCATTGATCAACAGGTGCGAAACTATTATTCCGTCAGTATTAGCGGTTATCATATTGCGGAAGCGGGGGCAAACCCTATTACGCAGTTGGCTTTTACATTAGCAAATGGTTTCACGTTTCTGGAATATTATTTGAGCCGCGGTATGCATGTCGACGATTTTGCGCCGAATTTATCTTATTTTTTCAGTAATGGACTCGATCCTGAGTATACCGTCATGGGCAGAGTTGCCCGTCGCATCTGGTCTACTGTCATTCGAAATCAATATGGCGGCAATGAGCGAAGTCAGAAGTTAAAGTATCATATTCAAACATCAGGACGTTCTTTACATGCCCAGGAGATGGACTTCAATGATATTCGTACCAGCCTGCAGGCACTCATGGCGATCTATGATAATTGCAATTCCTTGCACACGAACGCCTATGATGAAGCGATTACGACACCAACAGAGAATTCCGTACGCAGGGCGATGGCGATTCAATTGATCATCAACAAGGAATTGGGCTTGACGAAGAATGAGAATCCACTGCAAGGTGCTTTTATCATTGATGATTTAACGGATCTTGTGGAAGAAGCTGTGTTAGCTGAATTCGAGCGAATTCATGAACGCGGCGGTGTGTTAGGGGCAATGGAAACGCAATATCAACGTGGAAAGATCCAAGAAGAATCTCTTTTGTATGAACATAAAAAGCATGCAGGAGAGCTGCCGATTATCGGTGTGAATACGTTTATTAAGCCGAGTGATCATCAGCCTGCCGTTGATATCGAGCTGGCACGTTCGACCATTGAGGAGAAAGAAACTCAAATTGCTGGGCTTCAAGCTTTTCACGAACAACACAAGTTAGTATGTTCTGCGGCTCTTGAACGTTTAAAGCAGACAGCCCGCAATAACGGGAACCTTTTCGAAGAACTGATGGAAACGGTTAAAGTAGCATCGCTCGGGCAAATAACAAATGCCTTATATGAAGTAGGCGGACAGTATCGTAGAAATATGTAAATTTGAAAAGTTAATAGAATCATATAGCTCATCCGCCCATTTCATGATATATATGTAAAGAGCCAAATATGTTGAATGGAGTGAGATGAATGAGAATCGCCACGCAATTGTATACTGTTCGTAACTTTCTGCAAACCCCACAGGACATTAGCGACAGCTTGAAGAAAGTGAAGCAACTGGGGTATAACTCCGTGCAAGCTTCAGGTGTTGGTCCTATTGGTATTCATGAATTTAAAGCGCTTACGGATCAAGAAGGCTTGAGCATTTGTGCTACGCACATCGGGTATAACGATTTGTTAAACGATATGGATTCTGTCATTGAGAAACATTTGGCCTGGGATTGCAAGTATGTTGGATTAGGTGGGCTTCCGCCAGAATTCCGTGAAACGAGCCAAGGTTATGCAACCTTTGCCAAGCAAGCTTCCGATTTTGGCAGACAATTGAAAAGTGCTGGATTACAGTTCATTTATCATAATCATGATTTCGAATTTGCTAAATATGATGGAAAAACAGGTATGGAGATATTATTTGACGAGTCTGATCCTGAAGCCGTAGATTTTGAGTTGGATGTTTATTGGGTGCAAGCTGGTGGTGCCGATCCTATCGAGTGGATTCGCAAGGTTGACGGACGAATGAAAGTCGTTCATTTCAAGGATATGTGCATAACGCCAGATCGGAAACAGCGTTTCGCCGAAATCGGTGAAGGCAACATGAATTTCAAAGGCATTATTCAAGCCTGTGAAGAAATTGGTGTGGAGTGGGCTGCGGTCGAGCAGGACGACTGCTACGGACGTAATCCGTTCGAAAGCTTGGAGATTAGCTTCGCTAATCTTGCTCGCTTAGGATTGAAGGGATAGATTGGCTTGAATGACAAAGGAGCTAGGCGCATGTGTGCGCTTGGCTCCTTTTTGCGTTTGAGGGGCGGTGCTGCTCAACCGTAACTCGAAAAAATCGAGTTACAGAGCCGTAAGTGCAGAGCTGTGCACCCGTAACTCGAAAAAATCGAGTTACAGAGCCGCAAGCGCGGTGAATAGCCCGAATTAGCCGAATTAATCATACTGTACGCTACTATAAATCTTCAATAGTCGGAATTTGCACAACTAAATCGACACTATCAACTCTCTCACACTGAAAAAGGGGGAATAGTTCGGCATATTCGGACTATTGGTCCTATTTTCCAAGTAACCCTCGTATTAATTCGGCAAAGTCGCACTAAAGCTGCGATCGGCAAATGCTAATGTGAACCGTGACGGTACCTTAACGTTCTAACTGTTATCTCCGTGAGTATATTGTAGGGATAGTTCAGGTGCCGTTAAGGAGGTCGATCATATTTGCCTGTATACTTCATGCTCATGCTTCTGCTCACAGGGGGTTGGACGCAGACTGGACAACAAGGAAATCCTTTGGATTCCCTTTGTTCGGCTTCTAAAAGTAGTGCTGCTATAACAGTCAATACAGAAGCCAATTCCATACATTATAGAAATAAAGCGTTATTTCTAACCTATCATCATCTCGATGATCAGGAGTCTTTCATCACAATTACTCCGGCCAAATTTAAACAGCACCTTCAGGCGCTAAAAGATAAGCACTATAATGTTGTTTCGATCGAGGACTACGCTTGTTTCCATGCACATCGGGCTGCATTACCTCCAAATGCGGTCGTGATTACGTTTGACGATGGCTACCGATCATTTTATGACAAGGCCTATCCTTTACTGAAGCAGATGGGCTATCCGGCGACGAATTTCCTTATTCTGAGCGATGTAGATTCCGATAATCCATCTTTGCCCTTTCTGACCTGGAGTCAAATCATTGAAATGAGACGCAATGGATTTAGCTTTTACTCTCATACCTATGATCTGCATCAGAAAAAACGGGATGAGTCTGGTAACCTAGTACCTCCTCTGTCGAATCGAATCTGGTTGCCTATAGAGAAAAGATCGGAGACGGAAGAAGAGAGGAAGCAGCGTGTGAGAGAAGATTTGTTGTTGGGAGAGTTGTTTCTGAAGACAAAGCTTCACAATCAGTTCTCCTTCCTTTGTTTCCCGTTAGGGGAATATAATCAGTCAGTTGTTGAGGAAGCGAAAATGCAAGGATTTTCGTTGTTTTTTACGACTAAAGAAGACATTAACACAGGGAACAATGAGGAAATTTCACGCATAAGTGCAGGAATGCCCTATGTCTCTTCCGATATTTTACTTAAAAAGATGCAAATGTACGATCAGAAATAGTCTGTACTCAGAGAAAATAAAGTTATCTTGTAAAAAATCTCGGTGTAATGTAAGAATACATAACGCAAATATTATTGGATAAACTTTTTGTTTGATAAT
This sequence comes from Paenibacillus sp. LjRoot56, assembly GCF_964253335.1. Classification (NCBI taxonomy): domain Bacteria; kingdom Bacillati; phylum Bacillota; class Bacilli; order Caryophanales; family Paenibacillaceae; genus Paenibacillus; species Paenibacillus sp. LjRoot56. The sequence continues at coordinate 223,057 of NZ_CAXURV020000004.1, read as the reverse complement.
GTCGAATTTTATGTTATATTATCTAACATATTAAAAGTTTTCTAGGGTTCCGCGGCCTATTTGCCGGTCAGGTCCGAGAGAAAACACACAGCGCGCTGTGTTCACGGAGGGATAAAAGCCCGGGAGGTTATCGATTCTGATACCTTTCGGGCTTTTATTTTATCTTTGGATAAAGTGACTTATTGGAGGGGTTCAGATGACGATTAGAAGAAAGCTTTTGTTAGGATTTGGAGTTATTGTTGGATTATTTTTAATTTCGCTTTCCATTCTATATGCGTCACTTCGTCAGACGTCTTCCTCATTTGAACGATTTGCGCATGATGACGTTCATTTACTTAATTTGGCTAATCAAATACGATACGAAGATATCCGGTTAACGGATTCGGTTAGAGGGATTATTATAGATCCTGGAAACAAATCAGAAAGTGATACTTATAACAATTATGCCATACAAATCGATAACCACATCAAGGAAACGGTAAGCCTCCTACAAAGAGAAGAAGAGAAACAGATCTTCCGTGATTTGGATGCTGGTAATGTGAGATTAGTTGAGTTGGAAACCAAAATGATGGAACTCGCGGCTAGCGATAAAGCGCAAACACTGCGCATTTTTGCAGGTGATTATGCAGAGCTTCGGATACAGTTTGCTGAACTTTTAAACCGATTTCAACACTTGCAGGAGCAGCATATCGAGGAACGATCTCTACAAACAGTGACTCTCGTGAAGCAAAGAACCGCAATTGCCCTGATTGTTCTCGCGCTTTCTATACTAACAGCTGTGCTTATCGCGTTGTGGGTAACCAAGCATATCCTATCACGGATGAACCGAGTGAAATCGAAGCTGGACGAGCTGTCTGGAAGTTCAGGTGATTTACGTGAACGCATTCAAATCCAAGGCAAAGATGAAATTGCCCAGTTAGCTCAATCTTTTAATATGATGATGGATATGATTCAAGGACTCATTCATCAAGTGAGGGATTCAGTCGACAGAGTGAACCTAGCAACACAGTATCTAGTCACGTCTTCAGAACAAACATCTAAGATTACACGTGATATTGATCAGAAAGCCGTGAATATGGCGGATGGGGCGAATTCGCAAGCCAAAGGGATCGAAGAGAGCTCGTTTGCCATGGGGGAAATTGCCTCAGACATCCAACGAGTCGCTGATCATATGTCGACGATGGCTATGCAATCGGAACAATCTGTTTCACTAGCAACGATGGGGAGCAAGTCCATTGCATCTGCGGTAGCTGGTATGTATGCACTTACGGAATCGGTGCAGCACGCGAATCAAGCTGTGAAGAAAGTGAACGCGAAATCACAAGCCATCTATCAGGTGATTGAATGGATGCGAGAGGTAGCCGATCAGACGAATCTTTTGGCACTTAATGCAGCTATAGAAGCTGCCCATGCAGGAGAGCACGGTAGAGGCTTCGCGGTTGTAGCTGATGAGGTTAGAAAGCTTGCTAGTCAGAGCGCCCAATCGGCTGAACATATCACACAGCTGATTGGGCAAATTCAAGCGGACTTAGCGGAAGCAGATGTTGCAATGGACCAAGGAGGGGTAGAGGTTGGTGCAGGTCTGACCAGCATGGAGCATGCGGGAGAAATGTTTGAGAAAATTCGAACGGATATCCAGCTAATCTTTCAGAATACACTGGAAGTATCCGGCGTGTCTCAACAGATGGCCGCGGGCTCAGAGCAAATCTATGCATCATTCAGCGAGGCAGCTGAAATTAGTAAGCATACTGGTAGAGACACGAAGTTTGTATCCGATATGGTGCAAAAACAATTAGAAACGGTAGAAATCGCAACGGAATATGCGGCAACACTAACAAAGGTAGCGAATGAATTGCATATCCAGATTCAACGTTTTCATATTTAGAAGAAGGATACGAGCTAACGCTTATTGCGTTGGCTCGTTTATTATATCCGATTATTAAGCAAGATTGTTCCAAGGAGGAGTCACATCTTTTTCTGTTGAATACAAGGTAGTATCGGATACGTGCTTAATTTGAAATTTTGGAGTGTGATTACGATGCTTATAGCACTAAATGAATTGCAATTTTATAAAAACTTTGATGAACTTGCTAGAGATATTCTAGAGATGGCCAAAGAAACGATGCCTGACCGTTTAATTTATTTGACTTCATTTACAAAGAAAGAACAAACGATCGTAAAACTTTCCGAAACCAATGACAATATCTGCATTCATGAAGGCATGGTTATTGAAATTAAAGAGACGGTATGCAACCGTATTGATTTTAAAAACAATACACCTTTGGTTTTTGAAGATATGAGTAGAGAAGCAAACTTAGATGATTTAAGGCAAGCGCTTGTTGCCGCTAATATTAATTCCTATTTAGGTATTCCTATTATTCTTTCAAATGGAGATACTTTTGGGACATTGTGTGCCGTGCATACACATGCCAAAAAAATCAGCAAAAAGAGCATAACGATGCTCCAAAGAATAGCTAAGTTATTCTCTTACTATTTAGACTTGGAACGACTTGCTTATAGGGACTCCTTAACAGGGCTCTATAATCGGCAGTTTCTTTATAAATATTTCGATGAAAGCTCCACCACTGGAGGCGCATTGTTGTTTCTAGATTTGGATGGTTTTAAGAAGGTCAATGACTTGTATGGCCATGAAACTGGTGATTTAGTTTTAAGAGAAGTCGCGTTAAGACTTGAGAATTTTGTTCAGCAGCATCATGGTTTTGCGGTTAGATTAGGAGGAGATGAATTCATTATTAATTTGGTTGCTCTCACGAATCGTGAAGAAATTAGTAAACTCGCCGATTTTTTACTTTCACGGTTATCAACGTGGGATACCCAGTTAGAAGCATTCAATTTATCAGTTAGCATTGGCATTGTGTTATATCCGTCAAATGAAGACAACCTGTTAAAAATTTTACTTAAAAATGCGGATAATGCCTTATATCGGGCTAAAGCAAACGGTAAGAACGGATACCAATTTATCTAAAAGGGTAGGTCACACTCTTCTGTATCTTTTTCCATAAATATGTGTAAGTACTACTATTCCACGCAGTGTAAGATATATGCTATAATTCACGGAGTCATAATACCTGGCTTACAACCACCGATGGTTGTAGGTCTTTTTTTCAGGAATGTGCTAGATATCGCAATAACAACTTTGGCGTATGCGGAAATTATCAAACAATTGTGATATTGAAAGTAGGTTCATTTATGAATTTTATTCTAATGGCTGCTATGTCCTTGGTACCTCTATTTTTAGGTATGTCGTGCAAAATGTTATTTAAAACGAAACTAACTAATGCCATGGTACTTTTCATGTTCTTCATGAGTGTATGGCAATTAGATGTCAGTGTGTTATATAGCAACGACGTCATAAAAACGGATTCGATCTTATTTCTGTTCCAGCTCCTGCGAATTGGTTCGATTATGCTGCCTCCAGCATTTTTGTATGTTGGCTATATTTCACTAAAACATCTATCAAAAGATGAAGCGAAGTGGATGAATCTACTCATAAATAAGTATACGCTTAGCACGTATGTTTTGTGGTCTGTTTTTATTTATATCATCAATTGGACAGATCTTGGTGTACTAGGGTTAAAGTCGATTCAAGGCATCGGTAATCAGGATACTGTCTTGTACCCCATCTATGGCGCATGGGGCAGCCTATTTGTTAACCACATTAAATTATTAGTAGTAAGCATTCTATTAACGTTAGTTGCAAGTAGAAAAGTAACAGATAAATATGTGAGAAATTTCCTTACTTTATTTAGTCTTACTTTTCTTTTAACGTATATGATCGGCGTATTGAATTTACAAGCAGGGACTTTCATTTATTCAAGCCAAATTGCCGTCATGTTGTTTTCTATCATCATTTTCTTTATTTTTGTTCATATGAGTACAAGGATGATAAGAGACACCTCTCAAATTTTGAAAAGGAAAGAGAAAGAAGAACAAATTGAAATATCGACTTCCGGACTCATTCATGAAATTAATAATCCGCTTACGGTTGTGAAAGGTTATTCCGACCTCTTATCACGCAATGAGGAGTTGGATGGCAGCACCAAAGGAATGATTAATCATATTGGCATTGCTGGCGACCATATGAACAGTATCCTTACGAACTATAATCATTTTATCAAAAGTGGCAAAATTCAAACGGAGGAAGCTGACATTCTGGATATTCTTAACGAATCCATTGCCTTGACTTCCCTACACACGAAAGAAAAGAACGTATACATTGAATTCAATTCGCATAAAAATATCATCGTTTCGATAGATCGAGATAAAGTCAGACAAGTCTTCATCAATTTAATCAATAATAGTATTGATGCCATGGAGAAATCAGCTCGTAAAGTTCTCAAGATTGACTACTATACGAAGAACAATGAGATTCATATCCTATTAACAGACACTGGCTCTGGTATTCATCCAGATGAATGGGATCACATTTTCACACCATTCCATACAACCAAAAAAACTGGTATGGGCTTGGGATTGTCGATTTCGCAACGCATTATTAACTCACATGGCGGTTATATTGAAATCGTAAATAGTACAGCAGAAGGTACGGAACTGAAGGTGATCATGCCTCTCTGGTCCGTATAACCAAAAAGCTTAGTCTGAGGGACATCGCCTCGCAGACTAAGCTTTTTTTATTGACTAACAGCGATTTGTTCTTCATTCGAGTCTTGCTGCATGAGAGGTTTGCTTTTCGTTCTGTACACGCCAAGCATTAATCCTGTTCCTAGCGCTGTGCATTCGAGTGGATGTTCCGCGATATGTACCGCAACCCCAGTTTCCGCACGAATACGTTCATCGATTCCCTCAAGCAATGCACCGCCTCCACAAAGCAAGATGCCTTGTTCCATGACATCGCCTGCAAGTTCTGGTGGACAAAGTTCTAACGTTGCCCTGATCGCCTCAATCAAGGCATCCAAGAATTCATTAACCACCGCATAGATTTCACTTGAGACCAAGCGGATAGAGCGAGGTAATCCATGAACCAAATCACGTCCACGGATCTCTATAGAGCGTTCTTCCGCTGAAAGGGTGGCAGTTCCGATTTGCATTTTAATAAGCTCCGCGGTTCGTTCACCGATTTCCATGTTATATTGACGTTTCACATAATCCATAATATCGCGATCGATCGAAAGGCCACCTCGGTTGATCGTATGACTGGCAACGATGCCACCAAGTGACAATACGGCTACTTGACAGGTTCCACCACCAATATCGAGGACTAGATGACCGATGGGTTCGTCGAGCATGAGTCCAGCGCCAAGCGCCGCTGCGATAGGTTCTTCGACTGCAATCGCTTTTTTGGCACCCCGATGAACGATAGTTTCTTCAATCGCTCGTTTCTGCACGTTCGTAATGCCACACGGCACCGTAATGTAAATTTGCGAACTACGAAGAAATGAAGGTCTACCTTGAATTTTTTTTATAAAATAGTTCAGCATCGTGCTGGTCTTGTCAAAATTAGCGATGACACCATGTATTAAAGGATACGTGATATCCACATGCGCAGGCGCTCGTCCAATCATTGCTTGCGCTTCGGATCCTGCAGCTATTAATTCACCTGTATGGTGATCAAATGCGACGACGGAGGGTTCATTAAGCACAATACCTTTACCCTTTTCGAAAATAACGGTGTTGGAAGTACCTAAATCTATCCCAAATAACTTATCGAACTGTTTGAACATTACTTGTTTCCTCCTTTGAATTATAATCAGGCTTGGTGGGGAGGTGGCATTCACGTCTGTATAGTATTCTTGTTCAGTTGTCGATTTAAGGGGGCTGATGACAAAGGAAATATTTATAAGACAACGAATAGTTAACTAATCCCACTTAAGGAGATCATTCAACTTAAGGTGATTGTATGCAAACAACGAGAAATTTGATTCGACATGGAGGATAAAAGGAGCGACTTATACATAATGCTGCTTAGTAACGCAAAGCGTGAAAGAGCTCACATGTTCTTTGAAAAGGAAGGCTACAACGGCTCAATTAGCAAGGGATTTAAAAAATATTTATAAATGAAAAAGCACTTCATACATGAATGAGTAGAGGGACAAACGATGCGTATAAACATACAAACGATTATCGATGCGTTGATCTCCCCTGTAGCAAGGCTTGAGCAAACTGTCGATACCCTGAAGTTCGGTCATCCTGACACCGAGTTGACCGGTATTGTGACCGCCTTCATGCCGACACAATTTGTTATTGAGCAAGCGATTAGCCTGGGAGCGAATCTTATTATTGCACACGAAGGACCCTTTTTTTCGCACCATGATGATACGTCCAAACTAAAAGACGATCCTGTCTATGAGGATAAGCGTCGACTTCTGGAATCATCGGGTATTGCGTTATTTCGATTCCACGATTACTTGCACCGCTATACACCAGATGGTGTCATGGAAGGATTGATTCAGACTCTCGATTGGATGCCTTACGTACAAGAGCATCATCCTGCATATTCTATCGTGCATATCCCCACTGAAACCGTATTCAATATCGCCAAGCATGTGAAGAAACGCCTTGGAATTACCTTCGTACGCGCACATGGCGATCGTGAGCTACTGTGTTCAAAAATCGGAATACTAGCAGGTTATCGTGGTGGTGGTCAGAATGCGCTTACGCTATTTGAAAAAGAGCAACTGGATCTAGTTATTTATGGGGAAGGTCCTGAATGGGAAACGCCTGAGTACGTTAGGGATGCTGTCTATCAAGGAAGACATAAGGCATTAATCGTGCTTGGTCATGCGGAGAGTGAAGAGCCGGGAATGGAATTCCTGGCAAATAAACTTAGAAGCATATACCCGGAGATTCCTGTTCACTATGTGAAAGAAAGACCGATTTTTCAAGTATTATAAGCAGAGCGAAGTCTTTGTTTCAAAAAGGAAAGGGGTGTGCAAGTGGTACAAGAAGTTGTCATCGAAGCTTATAATTCAGATTGGATCCAAGAGTTCGAGAGTGAGAAAAAGAAGATATCACAAGTGTTACCGAGCAACGCCATTCAAATCGAGCATATCGGAAGCACCTCAATCATGGGGATGCCTTCCAAGCCGATCCTAGATATCGCGATTAGTGTGAAGAATCTGGATGAAACAGACCTGTTTGTAGAACGATTAAGAACACTAGAGTATGTATATGTTCCCAAATTAGAATTTCCCAATCGTAGGTTTTTTCGTAAGGGGGAGCGGAAGAAGGGTACACATCACCTTCATGTTTATGAACAAAGTAGTGATGAATGGCGCAATATCCTTCTATTCAGGAATTATCTTAGAAGCCATCCTGAGCAAGCAACAGCTTATGCCGAGCTCAAAAAGCATCTTGCTTCCATATATGTTGAAGATAGGGCGACGTATACACAAATGAAAGCACCATTCATTCAATCTATGATTGAATTGGCCCAAAAAGAGTAGTGCATATCCTTACATGATCACACCTTATAAAGGAGTTGATTTCATATGCCTGTATACAATTTAGCTTGTGATGTAAATAATCCACAAAAAGGACTCCAACTGACCGACATTCCTGCACACGATCCTTTCGTTTTTGCGGATAGGGATAATGGCGTCTATTATTTGTACACGGGAGGGTCACCAAAGTTACATGGGATGGAAGGGTATGGTGTCCTTACGTATAAAAGCACGAATTTAACCGAATGGGAAGGACCCTATATCGTGTTCACCGTTCCTGAAGGATGTTGGGCTCATCCGCAGCATGGCGCTTGGGCACCAGAAGTGCATGCGTACAAGGGGCGCTTCTATCTGTTTGTCACTTTACATAATAATGACAGACATTTAGATGGGGAACCGATTCAAGGGTATTCCAAGCATTGGAGAGGGTCAGTAATAGCCGTTAGTGATTTACTGGAAGGGCCTTTTCAATTGCTGAATGAAGAATCCCATGTTCTTCCAGAAACGATGATGACACTTGACGGAACTTTATATGTGGATGATGATGAAATACCTTGGATGGTATACTGTCATGAGTGGATTCAAACCATTGATGGTACGATTGAAGCTGTGCGGTTGAAGGAAGATTTATCTGAAGCAGTTGGTGAACCGATTCATTTGTTCAACGGCTCGGAAGCGCTTTGGGATAACGAAGAGGCACTCCCCGTAGGCGACACTCGTGTGTATGTCACGGACGGTTGCCAATTGTATCGAACTTCAGGTGGTCAGTTGATTATGCTTTGGTCCAGTTATCAGGCAGGCAGTTATGTGCAAACCATCGCCCGGTCGATTACCGGTAATTTGCAAGGTCCATGGGAACAGCTTCCTCCACTTGTGAAGGATGACAGTGGTCACGGGATGATGTTCCAGACATTTGAAGGAACCTGGATGCTAATCCTTCATCAACCTTTTCAAATGCCTAAATCAAGGTGCAAAGTGTTCGAAATGGCAGACACAGGAGATAGTTTCAAAGTGGTTCGCCAATTAGATTAATACGAAGGAGATATCGTTGTGATGAAACTACGCTGTGCGATACTAGATGATTACCAGCAAGTAGCATTGACCTCTGCGGATTGGTCGCAGATTATGGATAAGGTGGAGATCACTCGGATCGATCGGCATATCGACCAGATCGATGAGCTGGTTGAACAGATCGCAGACTGCGAAATTATCATCATTATGCGTGAACGGACTCCTTTCCGCGCGGAATTGCTTGCAAGGCTTCCTAAGTTGAAACTTCTTATTACGACGGGGATGCGCAATGCTTCTGTAGATATGACCGCCGCTGCATCGCAAGACATTATCGTTTGCGGCACGGGTGGGGCTGGCAATGCAACTGCCGAACTCACGTGGGCACTGTTATTAGGCCTTGCTCGTAACATTGTCACGGAACACAATGCGGTTCGCAATGGACAATGGCAAAGTACGGTTGGCGCAGATTTGTACGGCAAGACGCTTGGTGTCATTGGACTTGGTAATTTAGGCACGAAGATTGCCAAATTCGGCCAGGCATTTGGCATGGATGTTCTGGCATGGAGCCAGAATTTAACGCAAGAGCGGGCTGATGAGGTTGGTGTTCGACTCGCCGCTTCGAAAGAAGAACTGATGGCGAACAGTGATTTTGTGTCTATTCATCTGGTATTAAGCGACCGGACACGCGGGTTGATTCGTGCGGAAGACCTTAAGCGAATGAAGCAATCTGCCTTTTTGATCAATACGTCTAGAGCCCCTATCGTGGATCAAGCTGCACTTGCGGAAGCTTTGCAAGGCGGATTGATCGCTGGAGCGGCTGTGGATGTGTTCGAAGTGGAACCATTGCCCAAGGATGATATCTATCGGTCACTCCCGAATCTACTCACGACGCCGCATATTGGCTATGTAGCGAAAGCGAATTATGAAGCCTTTTACAAACAAGTGGTTGAAGATATTGAAGCCTATTTATCCGGAACACCGATTCGGAGGTTGAATTAATTAATCTGTGTAGTGTGTTGATAAAAGAAACAGAAAATGGAACCTGAGACTATGTCTCAGGTTTTTTACATACACATGCATTATGGCAAGATTTGCCCATGAAAAAGGAAATTCAGGAATTGTGTGGAAATGTGATGTATGACCAAGTTATGAGGAGTACTCGATGAAACATTTAACGGAAGCCTATGTGGACAGCCTGGCACTCAATAGCAGTGCAATCAAGAATGGCAAAGATTTGGTGAAGAAAAACAGCTTTCCGCTGCTCTGTCAGTCAGAAGATGGAACGATCATTTTTGGGGAGTGCAAGGGAAGCGGTAAGGATCCCTATCAATGTTCAGTCGATGTCATAAAAGAAGGCAATCCGGTCTTCCGGTGCACATGTCCAAGCCGACAATTCCCTTGCAAGCACAACCTTGGATTGATGTATGCATTCACCTCAGGTAAGACATTTACGATTGCCCCCATACCTCAAGATATTGCTGATAAGAGAGAAAAAGCTGAAAAACGGGAAGAGAAGCAGAAGGAAGCTACTGCCACGGATGCTCCTGCTCCTAAGCGTAAACCGAACAAGTCGTCGCTATTCAAAAAAATCACGGCACAGCTTGAGGGTATAAGTATAGCTGAGAAATTGATTCTCCAACTGGTTACTTCTGGGCTTGGCAGTTTGGATAAAAAAGCACTTCAAACGGCTGATGAGCAAGCGAAACAGTTAGGTAACTACTTCATTCCAGGCATCCAATCAGCACTTAGGGAGTTCATCCTGTTATTCAGAAGCGAGTTAGAACGAGAGAAAGTGTATCCGGTAAGCATTGAACAGCTTACTATCTTACAAACTTTGCTTAAGAAAAGTAAAGAGTACCTGAGCAGTCGATTGGAAAATCCGGAGATGCCTATCGATGCACAAACAACATTGGAAGAATGGATCGGACATGCCTGGCAAATCGCCGAGCTCAGAGAACTTTCCCGTGTACGCAACAACATTGACCTGCTGCAGTTATCGTTCCGATCATACTCGGACCCTGCGAGGGGTGAGTTCATCGATGAGGGATATTGGGCTGATCTTCAAACTGGACAAATCCATATAACACGAACGTACAGACCTTTTCGAGCTGCCAAATACATTCGCGAAGAAGACTCTGTTTTTCAGGTCGTACATGCGAAAGAACTTGCAGTTTATCCTGGTGAACTGAACACAAGGGTGCGATTCGAGGAAGCAACATATCGCGAGGCGGGACCGCAAGATTTTCAGAACATCCAACAAGCAGCTTCGAAATCATTTACAGATGTCATCAAACAAGTGAAAAATCTCATCAAAAACCCACTTTCTGACAAGCATCCGGTTGTATTGCTTCGTTATGCAGAAATAAAGAAGACAGCAACTTGCTATGTATTAGTAGATGAACATGGTAAACAACTACCCCTGGCCAATATTCCGTATCTTCATGAGGTAACAACTTCGTTGATTGCCATGTTAGCGAAACCTCATCTCGAGAATCAGGTAATGCTTGTCATGTTTGAACACAACTGGGCGAATAACAGGCTTGAAGCACAGCCATTGAGTATTATTTCTGCCAATGAAATCATTCGCCTGCTGTATTGATGAATAGAATTAGGAGACGATTCCATGAGTATAGACATATTGTTTGAGCTGCAGCAGGAAGTGCGGCGTTTGTTTATCGCGGGGAGCGGGATGGCGGCGGGCGATTTACGTTTGCAGAAAATGCTTCCCCAATTAAACAAGCTGGCTGAATCAGCACCAGTTTTTAAGCGAATCGCACAATCAGTTAGCCTAGTTCTAGAACCGGGAACGAGCCATTCAGCTGAGAAGCTGTTGGAGCTGGGCATTCTGCTGAACTCGGTACTGTACACACAAGGGAAGACGGAGTCCCAAGATGAGCTCACCCCTGTATTGGCAGTTGATCATGCAAGTACACCTCCCACAACGTTTCCTTATCGCAAAGTCTTTCCGCTGATTGAAGCGTTGACGCAAAAGGGTCAAGGACGTATGGAGCAGCTGCGACTTGGTCAAGAAGAGTTGTTGTATCATGATTTGCGCGTAATTCCAGCAGCCGTTTCTGCCTTAGAAGACAGCTATGCGGAGATCCCTGATTTTCTTCAAAATCAGATAATACCAGCACTTGGAGCGGCAGCACTTCCTGCTCTGAAGCAGCAATTTAAGTTGGAGGGTGGGAAAGGGGATGCTCGACGGCTGGAGCTCCTTCATCGTTTACAACCTGTACCAAATTTAGAACTGATTCTGCAAGCTGCAAAGGATGGATCGACAGAAGTCCGCTCTATGGCCATTGAGCTGTTGAGTGACTTTCCAGAGCAAGAAGCTTTCATTTTGGAGCAGGCCGATGATAAGAAAAAGGAGATTCGTAGAGCCGCACTATTCGCTTTGTCTCGTCTTGGAACAGAGGAAGCTATTGCTCGCTTATATAAAGCGCTCAATTCCAAGGATCAAGATATCGCCATTGAGCCGATCCAATTGTGTAAGGCAAATGAGCTGACACAAAGCATTATTGATCATGCCACTTCGATGATTAACCACATTAACCTTCGCGTGAATGTCGTGGAATCCACACAACAATTGATGGCCGACATCCGCAGTTTACATGGTAAAAGAGTGCCTGAAGTCGCTAACTTATTAGCGCATATGCTGGCTTCGCCCAGCTTTATCGTTCCAGAAACGGAAGCTCTACAAGAGGCAGCTGCGAATTTATTGCTGGAATTGGATCTGCTGGAGGCGAATCAGTTCGCTGTATCCTTACACGAGGCTTACAACCGTAAATTCATTGCGTATAGCTTTCGAGCGGCGTTGCGAATACTCCCTCCTGAAGATATTTATGAGCGTTTTTACCGTGATCTTAAAGACAAAAAATCAACAGCAGCCAAGGAATTACTTCGTGTTTTGTATGAAGTGACGCCATCGTTGCATGCACAATTGTATGCCAATGACGCTGTCGTTTGTTCCAAACTTTTGCAATGGGATCCTAGATGGATGAACCTCTTCATAAAATTAGATGAAGAAGAGCTGGTAGTCAGATTTGCTCAAGAATCAGACCCGAAAGTAACAGCTTATCTCGTTAAGAAGTGTGAAGAACATCCTAACTTTACTCAAACGAAAATATCACATGCTTTGCTGATCTTATTCCGTCAGAACGTTCCAGAGGCACCTGAACTTCTCATGAACCTTCTGGAGAAAAGTGGAAACAAGCAGTTCTACTACTTGGATCGTATCCAACTATTGCTGCTTAATCTGCTCCCGAAGCCATATGCGGAAAGACTACGACAATTCGCAGAAGGCATATCCTATCAGGGTATGAAAAGTCAATTGCTGGATATTGCGGATACCCTTGCGGCAAAGCAGGAATTTGAGCCAGGAACAAAACCTGAAGATCATTCAAATTATGTAGAGAAGGGACAGGGATTATGGGGATGGATCAAAAGCAAGATGTCGTAAGATTGCCCTCCGAGAGGCTATATATTGAAGAATTAGAGGTATTGAAAGCATTTGATCAGGATGCCAAACCTGCTGGCTGGCAGCTTTCTCCGAAAGCTGTGCTTACTTATCTAACAGGCGGTCAAGTGAAAGGGGTTACCATCACACCGAAATATATCGGGAATAAACGATTAGTAGAAATGGCAATCGCTACACTATTAACAGATCGAGCCCTGATGTTGATTGGGGAGCCTGGGACAGCGAAGTCGTGGCTCTCGGAGAATTTAACCGCTGCAATAACGGGCGATTCCGGCAAAGTTATCCAAGGTACAGCAGGTACAAGCGAGGAGCATATCCGATATTCATGGAATTATGCGATGCTGCTAGCACAAGGACCTTCAGATCAGGCGCTTATAAAAAGCCCTATATTCCGCGCGATGGAATCTGGCCAAATTGCGCGATTCGAAGAGATTTCCCGCTGTGCTTCTGAAGTACAGGATGCCTTAATCTCGATTTTATCGGAGAAAACCATTTCGATTCCGGAATTGGGTAGAGAGCTATTCGCGTCCAGAGGTTTCTCAATCATCGCAACGGCAAACACGCGAGACCGTGGCGTGAATGAGATGTCAGCGGCATTGAAGCGCCGATTTAACATCATTGTGCTACCGTCTCCATCGGAAATCGAGACGGAAGTAGAGATTGTTCGCAAGCGGGTCAGCGAAATCTCAGCCAGCTATGAACTGAAGGCAACGCTTCCGGATGAGGAGGCGGTGCGGAAGGTTGTAACGATTTTCCGCGAGTTGAGAAGCGGCATGACGCTTGACGGCAAAGAGAAGGTGAAAGGGCCGAGCGGGGTTATCTCGACAGCAGAAGCGATATCACTGCTGACTGGCAGTATGGCGCTTGCTGGAAGCTTTGGCAGCGGCCGCATCAGTGAGGAAGATATCGCAGCAGGGCTTCAAGGTGCGATTGTTAAGGACGAAGAGAAGGATCGCGTCGTCTGGAAGGAATATCTTGAAAATGTGATGAAAAAGCGAGGATCGACATGGAGAAATCTGTACTTCGCGTGTTCGGAGATGAACAATTAGACACAAGTCCGGGGGTTCATGTATTTGGAATACGACATCTATCGCCTGCTGGGGCGCATCACCTTCTAGCTTTTTTAGAAGAGATACAGCCTACGATTGTACTCATTGAAGGTCCTAGCGATGCAAGTCATTTGATTCGGGAGATGACATCGCTTGGTGTTGTGCCGCCGATTGCGATTCTAGCCTACACGGATGGGCTGCCGGTAAGGACACTCCTCTATCCGTATGCCAATTATTCGCCAGAGTATCAGGCTTTTGTATGGGCTAGGCATAACCAGGTGCAAGCTGCATTTATTGATTTGCCGTCTGTGCATGCTTTGGCGCTATATGAACAGCGGCAGCTTAAGCGAATTGCAACCGATTCTCAGTTGCAAGAATCTGATGACTTTCACGTATATGCTAAGGAACAAAGCACGCTATATCAACGGATTGCTGAACTTTCCGAGGAGCCGGACTATGAGGCGTATTGGGAACGGCATTATGAACATAACTTGAATCATGATGCGTATCGGCAAAGTATTCATCAGTTTTCCAAGCAAATGCGTGAGCTTACTTCACGTCAAGAGCTTCAGCTTGCCCCACAGGAAGCAGCCTATAATGAAATCCGAGAATCGTATATGAGGCGTAAAATTCAAGATGCCATAGCTGAGGGTCATGATCCTGACAAGATTGTTGTCGTCACTGGTGCACATCATGCCTCAGCGATGAATTTGCAAGCTCCAGCCATGACGGATGAAGAGTTGAAGGGTTTGCCGAAAACAACAACGAAACTGACGCTGATGCCTTACTCGTACTATAAGCTATCTTCGCATTCCGGTTATGGCGCAGGGAATCAGGCTCCTGCTTATTACGAGTCATTTTGGCAGTGTCTGCAAAGCGGCGATCTTCACAGACTTCCTGCGCTCTATTTCTCACAAGTAGCGGCTCATTTAAGAGCGCATGGCACTTATCGGTCGACCGCCTCGCTGATCGAGGCTGTAAGGCTGGCGGAGGCGCTTGCCTCCCTGCACGACGGAAACATGCCAACCTGGAAAGACTTACGGGACGCGGCAATTGTATGCCTTGGTTTTGGCGAGCTCTCTACGATTGCCGAGGCATTGGCAAGAACGGATATTGGTACGGCCATAGGTCGGTTGCCCGAAGGGGTTAGCCAAACACCAATTCAAGACGATTTGAATAGAGAGCTTAAGAGGCTTAAGCTTGATAAGTATAAAACAGCGGTAGCTACGACGCTAGAGCTGGACTTGCGGGAAAACCGAAGAGTAAAGTCCGAGGAAGCTGCGTATCTGGACTTAAAGCGTTCTGTTCTTTTACAGCGATTGGAACTGCTAGGTATACAGTTTGCCAGGAAAGAGCGTGTCCACCAAGCTTCCGCCTCCTGGGCAGAGAATTGGGTGCTCCGTTGGACACCAGAGAGCGAGATTCAGGCGGTTGAGTCGACCTTGAAAGGGGAGACCATCGAGCTGGCAGCCGCTTTCGTGCTGAAGGAAAAGCTTGAGGTGTGCGCAGATATTGCGGAAGCTTCACACATGATTCGTATTGCTTGCGATTGCAATTTAACGGAGCTCATGGATCAAGCCATAACCACGCTGCAAGGTCTTGCCGTAGACGCTGGTAACTTTGAGCAGATAGCTGGCGCTGCTTATGAACTATCCGTTCTGATCCGATATGGATCTATTCGCCGCATTGAAACAGAAACGTTAGTTCCGCTGCTACAGCAACTATTCCTTCGGGGAACGCTGTTGCTTGTCGATGCTTCTGGTTGCAACGACGATGCCGCTGGGGGCATGGTACGGGGGATTCAGTCGCTCCATACCGTTGCCCAAGAACATTATAACCAGGTCGATGACAGGTTATGGTTCAACAAATTGCAGGATTTGGCTTCACGCGATGATCGGAATGCGAAGTTGTCAGGCTTTGCCTTCGCCATACTGCTTGAACGTAATGAGATAGCGGATGAACAGGTTGAACGGGAGGTTTCACGCCGATTGTCTCCTGGGATTCCCGTCGACTTGGGTGCAGGGTGGTTCGAAGGGATGTCCATGCGAAACCGATATGCCCTACTATCAAGGGTAACGCTGTGGAAACAACTCGATGCGTATATCGGTTCGTTGGAGAAGGACGCTTTCCATCGCTCACTTGTCTTTCTGCGCCGAGCTTTTAGCTCATTCGAGCCTAGGGAGAAGGCAGGAGTGGCTGAAATGATGGGTGATATTTGGGGTGTTGGTGCAGATACAGCAGGTGCTGCTTTACAGCAACCTTTAAACGAGGAAGAGAAGGAGAAGCTGGATGAGCTCAATGAATTTGATTTTGGGGATTTGTAGCCTATGACAACGATCAATCAAGAGCAAATGAAACGTTGGCGGTTGATATTGGGCGCATCTTCCGAAGAGAAGTTGCAGTCATTTGGTGCAGGAGAAGCCATGCTCGACGAAGAGTCTCGGCTAATGGATGAGGCGCTTGCAGCCATTTATGATGACACAGGCGGCATCAGCGCAGAGGATGCCGCCCAGACCGGCAATTCACGTAAGGCAGCCGGACTAGGGCCCTCATCACCCAAGCTAGCCAAGTGGCTTGGCGATATCCGTACCTTTTTCCCGCCAGATGTCGTTTCTGTCATCCAGTCTGATGCCATCGAGCGCAAAGGCTTGAAACAGTTGCTCTTTGAGCCAGAACTGCTGTCTCAAGTTAAGCCTGACATTCAGATGGTGGCGACTTTAATGGCGCTCAAAGGGAAAATACCAGAGAAAACGAAAGATACCGCGAGGCAACTCGTCAAAGCAGTTGTCGATGAGATTGTGAAACGACTTTCCCAGGATTTACGACGTGCAGTTACTGGCGCTCTCAACCGCAGGCAGCATTCACCACTGCCATCTGCTTCGGGTTTGGACTGGAACACAACCATCCGTAAGAATTTGAAGAATTACAACCAAGAGAGAGGACTCTTGCTGCCAGATAAGGTATATTTCTTCGATCGCGCTAGGCGGAGCAAGGAGTGGACAGTCATCCTCGATATCGATCAGAGCGGTTCCATGGCGGGCTCCGTCATTTACGCTTCTATCATTGGTTCGATCTTCGCCAGTATGCCTGCGTTAGATACGCGTGTGGTGGCTTTTGATACGGAGGTTGTGGATTTAAGCGAACAATGTGCAACGGATCCCGTAGATATGTTGTTTGGGATTCAGCTTGGCGGGGGGACCGATATTAACAAATCCCTCGCGTATTGCTCTTCTTTTATAGCAGAGCCGAAGAAAACGTTATTTATCTTGGTCTCGGATCTATATGAGGGCGGCAACCGAACAGAGATGATCCAACGATTGATCGACATGCATCAATCCGGTATGAAAACGATCTGTTTACTTGCTTTAACAGACCAAGGCGTGCCTTCTTACGACGATGTTGTTGCGAAAAAGCTGGCTCAGCAGGGAATTCCATGTTTTGGCTGTTCACCAGATAAGCTGCCTGAGTTGATTGAAGGTGCTTTGAAAGGGCAAGACCTTTCCGTGCTTGCCGAGCGTGTGAAGCAGGGGCAGAAGTAAGGGGAAAGTGCGGAGGCGTCTTTAGTGATGAAAAACATCACAATGGATCAAAAAACCGACCACCAGCCAGATTCCAATGCATTTAGTGATGAGAAACATCACTATAGATCAAAAAAACCGACCACCACACTGATTACAACGCATTTAGTGATGAAAAACATCACTATGGATCAAAAAACTGACCACCAGCCAGATTTCAATGCATTTAGTGATAAAAAACATCACTATAAATCAAAAAACTGATTTTTGGACGAGAACGCTTATACTGAAAACAACCGACCGAGCACCAGCTCAGTCGGTTGTTTCTATATCTCATTCATTTTAACTGTACCCTCATAGAGGCCCTATACATGGTCGGTGAAATCTCCACAAGCTTTAGGAAATTACGACTAAAGCTGGCGAAAGATTCGTAACCGACTTCGAACGCGATATCCGTTACCTTCATTTCGGTCGTAGCTAACAAACTACAGGCGTGTCGAATACGCGTTTCCTGCAGTAGAGTTACGAAGGTCACGCCAAGATGTTGAGATAAGATTTGCGTCACCCTAGAAGGATGACAATGGAAATGGGCACCGATCAGCTCCAGCGTGAGCGGGTCACGATAACGAGTATGAATATAGCGAAGGATGGCCCAGGGTAAGGCCGTTTTGGACGTCAATTCGGAAACATTCGGCAGTACGTCTGAGCTGCTGGGATGGAGCCTGTAAAGAAACGCAAGTATACGTTGGAGCTCTCCTTTCAAGAGAAGAGACTGCCAGATATCAGCGGATTGCTCATATTCACGAAGCATACCTTGCAGTTTCTGTCTTATGAGCTCAGATTGTTCAGCACTCAAGTCATAGTGAGTTCGGAACGGATTGTGATCCGAGAGAAGCAAGCGCTCCGCTGGATCTCCAAGCAGCTCTAAGCCAAACATACAGTTGAACAGAATGAGCGGACTTCCGGGGTTCGCTGTGATTTCGTGCACTTGATAGGGAAGCAGAAGGGTGAAGGTTCCAGGCTGCATGGGATGTATTTGTCCGTTAACGGTTTCGTACCCGTAGCCCTCAACAACCAAAGAGAATTCCAAGAAATCATGACGATGGCTGGGAAAATGCTGATCAACCCGATTAATGGATAAATGAAAGGGGAATGCCCCAATATTGGGATAATCCGATAATTGCTTATTGATGGGAAATGTCATGAGAATCACTGCCTATTCAAGAAATGAGAGGTTTGTTCAAGGATTGATAGGAAACCTGCGCACACCTATTGTAACCTATTGATAGATAAGAATGAAGGAGGAACTCTCATGACATTAACAATCGGTTCATTAACATCTAGTTCTGTAATTACAAGACATCCAGCCAACCCAATCCTCACGGCAGATTCCGTGCCCTATCCTACAGCGCTTACCTTCAATGCAGGTGTTACCAAATTCCAAGGCCAATATATTATGGTGTTCCGTAATGACCACGGCTCTGTCAAAGATCAAACGTTAGAGCCTTCGCATACGACAGATCTAGGCCTTGCCTACAGCAAAGACGGCATTCATTGGGATGTACAGTCGAAACCTTGTTGGAAGCTGTATGACGAGGAAATCACACGCGTATATGACCCTCGACTAACGGTGATGGACGGACGTGTTTACATGTGCTTCGCAGTAGATACGCGCCACGGAGTTAGAGGTGGGATTGCGGTAACGGATGACTTTGATAAGTTTGAAATTTTGTCGATGTCTGCACCAGACAACCGGAATATGGTATTGTTTCCTGAGAAAATTAATGGCAATTATGTCCGTCTGGAACGTCCTTTCCCGGTTTACAGCCGTGGGAAAGATCAATTTGATATTTGGCTTTCGCAGTCACCTGATCTCAAATACTGGGGAGACACGGATCTCGTCCTAGGTGTTGAGCATGTGCCTTATGCGAATGACAAAATTGGTCCTGCCGCACCACCAATTCGTACGTCCAAGGGATGGTTAACGACGATCCATGCCGTTGATATCGATGCAAACCGTGGTAAAAATGGCTGGGAGCCAACGTGGAAAAAACGTTATACAGCAGGCATTATGCTGCTTGATTTGGATAACCCGAAGAAGGTTATCGGACTTTATAAGGAGCCATTACTAGCGCCAGAAGTTAGCTATGAAACTGATGGAGGCTTCCGTAATGATGTCATTTTCCCAGGCGGTATGATTCTAGAAGATGATGGTGAAGTGAAAATCTACTATGGAGCAGCGGATACGGTTGAGTGTTTGGCAACTGCACATGTGGATGACTTAGTGAAATTATGTTTAGAAGGAAATAAATAGCGCCTGTTGACTTTTGCTGATGAAGATGTAAGAATAAGTTAACTGAATGTTCGATAAAATTCATTGACGAGAAAGAGTATAGGAAGCCCTTGATCCCCAGAGAGTTGGCATACCGCTGAGAGCCAATGTTCAAGACTTCGTAGAAAATCCTCTCCGAGAAGGAAAGCTGAAGTAGGTAAGTAAGCTGACCCGGGTTCCAGCCGTTACTAAGGATGCGTATGATGGTACGTAGTTAGAGGTGTCGTAGGATTATGGTAGTCATAATCTCTACGGAACTAGGGTGGTATCGCGAGATGAAATCTCGTCCCTTATGGGACGGGATTTTTTGTGCTTTCAATGAACCTTTTCGTCAAGAAACGAACGTGAAGTTGGATGAAATGAGAGGATGAGACCTATGAGAAAAGTGGATGTGAAAGAGAAGGCAAGAACGCGAGAACTCCGAGTTTTAGAACAGTGGAAACAGAATGACACATTTCGAAAATCGATTGAAAATAGAGAGGGACAACCCAACTTTGTTTTTTATGAAGGTCCCCCAACAGCGAACGGTGAGCCGCATATCGGGCATGTGCTGGGACGAGTAATCAAAGATTTCATCGGTCGCTACAAAACGATGTCAGGCTTCCGTGTCATACGCAAAGCAGGTTGGGATACACATGGGCTTCCTGTTGAGCTAGGCGTAGAGAAAAAGCTTGGTATTTCTGGCAAACAGGAAATTGAATCCTATGGGGTCGCCAAATTCGTGGAGGCGTGTAAGAGCAGCGTTTTCGAATATGAGAAGCAGTGGCGTGAAATGACCGAAGCGATCGCTTACTGGACGGATATGGAGAACCCTTATGTCACACTAACCAATGATTATATCGAAAGTGTTTGGCACATTTTATCCACGATTCATGCGAAAGGGTATCTATACAAAGGTCATCGCGTAAGTCCGTATTGCCCGGATTGTCAAACGACACTCAGCTCTCACGAAGTTGCTCAAGGCTATGAAGATGTAAAAGATTTGAGTGCTACTGTGAAATTCACAAGTAAGAGCGCAGATGAACATTTTCTTGCATGGACGACAACGCCATGGACGTTGCCTGCCAATGTCGCTTTAGCTGTAAATAAAGATGTCGATTATGTCAAAGTCAAACAGCATGGCGAAGTCTACATTGTAGCAAAGAACCTTGTCGATAGAGTAATGAAAGGGGAGTACGAGCTCCTATCCACGCACAAAGGTTCTGAATTTGTGGGAACACCTTATGTGGCACCTTTTAATTATTTACATGTGGCGAAAGGACATATCGTCGTAGACGCTGACTATGTTAGCGACACCAGCGGTACGGGGATTGTCCATATTGCGCCAGCACACGGAGAAGATGATTATCGCACCGTTCGCCAGCATGAATTGGATTTCATTAATGTTGTGGATGCTAGAGGTCGTTATGTCGATCAGATCATCGATTTTGTCGGTCGTTTTGTTAAGGAATGTGATATCGATATCGTTAAAAACTTAGCTGAACGTGGTCTGTTGTTTACCAAGGAGCGTTATGAGCATAGCTATCCATTCTGCTGGCGTTGTAAATCGCCGCTTCTCTATTACGCGACGGAGAGTTGGTTCATCCAAACAACGGCTATTAAAGATCAGTTGATCGCAAACAACAGTAAAATCACTTGGTATCCTTCCCACCTGCGAGAAGGCCGATTTGGTAAATTCTTAGAAGAACTCGTTGATTGGAATATCAGCAGGAATCGCTATTGGGGAACGCCACTCAATGTATGGATCTGCGAAGGCTGCAACGCAGAATATGCACCACACAGCCATAAGGAACTTCGTGATAAATCAATAGATCCGATCGAGGAAACCCTTGAGCTGCATAAACCTTACGTGGATCAAGTGAAGCTGCGCTGTGCTTGCGGTGGTACCATGCATAGAACCTCGGAAGTCATTGACGTCTGGTTCGATAGCGGCTCCATGCCATTTGCTCAGTATCATCAACCATTTGAACACAAGGAACTATTTCAAGAGCAGTATCCCGCGGATATGATCTGCGAGGGGATCGATCAGACGCGCGGCTGGTTTTTCAGCTTGCTGGCGGTTTCTACCCTTTTTAATGGGCAAATCCCTTATAAATCTGTATTATCAACGGGGCATGTTCTCGATGAAAATGGACAAAAAATGTCAAAGAGCAAGGGTAACGGGATTGATCCTTGGGAAATCATAAACGAATTTGGCACCGATGCATTCCGATGGGCATTGTTATCCGATAGCGCACCTTGGAGCAGTAAGAGGTTCTCCAAGCAGATTGTCGCCGAGGCGAAATCCAAAGTCATTGACACGATCAATAACACACATGCCTTCTATGCGTTGTATGCACAAATTGATCAGTATTACCCAGATGATTATCCGCAAATAACTTCCGTGAATGTGTTGGATCGTTGGATTTTATCTCGATTAAACAGCACCTTGCACAATGTAGTAAAAGGACTAGAAATCAACGATTTCTTGAATCCAGCGAAGCAAATGGAAGCTTTCGTAGATGAACTTAGCAATTGGTATATCAGACGTTCACGAGATCGGTTCTGGGGAAGCGAATGGACCGAAGATAAACTAGCAGCTTATCAAACTTTACGTCATGTTTTGCTAACACTCGCACAAATGATTGCTCCCTATACGCCATTCATTGCAGATGATCTATATGCCAATTTGGGAGGCAAAGGAAGTGTACATCTGACCGATTATCCGACAATGGATGAAACGTTACACGATGTATCCTTAGAGAATGAGATGGAAACCGTGAGGAATATCGTGGAATTGGCTCGCAATATCCGGAATGAAACAGGGATCAAAACCCGGATGCCGCTGTCGGAGTTATACGTTTCGTTTGACAGTGCGTGTAATATTGGAGGATTTGAAGACATCATCCAAGATGAGATCAATGTGAAATCGATCCAAATTGTATCTAGCGATGTCAGCTTCGTTCGTCTTACTTTCAAGTTAAACTTGAAAGCAGCAGGTAAGAAGTTCGGGAAATTCGTAGGACCCGTGCAAGCCCAGTTGAAGCAGTTATCTGCTCTAGAAGCTAAAGCAGTGATAGATAACGGCTTCCTTGATGTGAAGATCGATGATGAAGTGCTGCACTTACTGCTAGAGGATTTACTTATCGAGAAGCAAGCGAATGAAGGCTACGCGTCGGCATCCGGTTACCAAATGACCGTTGCCTTAAACACAACCATGACGGAAGAGTTAGAACAGGAAGGCATGGTTAGAGAGGTCATTCGGGCAATTCAAGATTATCGTAAAAAAATAGGGCTACCAATCGAAAAACGCGTCGAACTTGTCCTAGATGTAGATGCACAATTACAAACAGCTTTAGTGCGGTTTAACCATGTTCTACATGAACATGTGTTACTGGAGAGTGTTCGATATGCTTCAGAGCCCAATATGGAAACCGTATCGTATGGAGAGAGTAAGTTTAGTTTGCTAATCGTGTAAAAAGAAAGTACGAGTAAGGCAGGACGCCAGAACCTACCTATTCGCTGCGAGCGAAGAACAACCAGATTAAATTATCGTTTCGCGGTCAGTAAGTCACATTTCCACTTCACCTACAATATGATGGGTCTAGACATATACTCAATTGAGGTGAGCGAATGGCAGTCGTAAAAGCTAGAAAGCAAGATATCGACATGTTGGCAAGGTTGCTTCGAGCTGAAGCTGAGACTGAAGGCGAAAACGGTATGCTGCTTGTTGGAAATGTTGGGATTAATCGAATCAGAGCGAATTGCTCCGATTTTAAGAATCTCCGGACAATTCCCCAAATGATCAACCAACCGCATGCGTTTGAAGCGTTGCAGCACGGATTGTACTATCAAAACGCAAGAGAGAGAGAGCGTCGCCTAGCACAAAGAGCTGTGAATGGGGAGCGGATTTGGCCAGGTAAATTTTCACTCTGGTATTTCCGACCTGGAACGTTCGACAATCCTGGACCATGTCCGGATACTTGGTATAATCAGCCGAAAGCTGGACGATACAAGAAGCACTGTTTTTATGAACCAACCGCTAAAGAGTGTCAAAATGTCTACAATACGTTTTAATAGCACGAATAGAATCGTTAGACATGAAGAAAGAGCTGCCAATGGACAGCTCTTTTTCTTTTACTTAGTTAACTGCTTTTTATTGTGCTCCGCGAGATAACCTGGATTATCATACGCACCACCTGGATCAATGTCGGTCACACCTTCCCAAATATTCGCCACATCAACCTGATCAGGGTGTTCAAAAATAAGGAGACCTGAAGGCAGCCTTCTTTCGCCATATCGGCTTGATGGATGCGTGATTAGTTCGTTCCCGACGACCATTTCAGAGGACGCACCTCCGTCTAAAAACCCAGCATTGACACAACCTTCTTTCAAAAGAAGGTCTTGAACATCTTTTAAAGAAGCGCCAATGCTTTTGGTTTGCCTACCATCAATAACAATAAGGACAATAACGCCATCAGCGCGTTGACCAATGGCTGTCCGCGGGTTAAGACCATCCCCAACGATGGGGAGTGCTTTCCCATTTGCAATAATGCGGGGATAGAAGGAAACGGCGTCAGTCACATGCAAGGCTAACAGTTCATCAATCGAATATTTCCCAATAATTAATTTCCCAGTATTGTCAAACGCTACGACTTGTTGAGGTACAGTACCGTCAACGCTCGTATACAGAATCTTACCTCCAGACATAATAACCCCAATAGGAGCAAACCCGTTGCCTAGCCCCTGCGGATCATCGAAGCCACCACCATTAACGCCTGCTAGTGCCCCTGTACGATTCACCATTGAACTAATTGTTTCACCTTGACCCACTGTGCTGGGAACAACGACACGAATAGCTCTTGGATCGTAGACGACCATTTTTTTGCCGACCCAGCCACGTCCGGTGATATTTTCAACATCAATGATCTTGCCATCCTGTTTTTGAATCGTGATTGCATTCAAATCTTGCTTCTCAATGGCGTTATTCTCACTCATTTGCTGAACGTTTTGAATCATCTCATCCCGTTTCTTCACACCTACAAAAATCCATGCCCACTCCCGATGTTGGGTAGCAATAAAGGTATCCGCAAGGAATAAACGAATTTTCGATCCTGGTGGAGTTAAGAACAGAAAGCTTACTAATAGACACACAAGTATCAGACATATGATTAATGAACGTTTCAGCCAGCTGACGCTTTGCTCATGTTTGTAAGTAATTCCTGCTAGCTTCATGATAATAATGCCTACTTTCATATAATTTTGAATCAGATATAGCTAGTTTAAGTATACGAAATGAACCTGTAGCAAAGATGAAAATAAGCTTAAAATCTTTCAATATAAGCCGTGTAAATAGACCCAATCTTACCAAATAAATCTATTAAACAGTCGTAGAAAGAAACACAAAAGGCCACCCCGAGGGATAGCCAATTCGTAAAATTAACCTTTGTTAGTTTGCTGAATCCGTTGTGAAACCCTGTTGGCCAATTCTTGCGACGCTTGGAATAGATACGTAAGAACGATACGTTGAATCTCAGCGGATATACCAGATAGATCGGCAGCAAGATTCTCCACCAAATGTTCCTGTTGTGTAGGAGGGAGGGAATTATAATACTGTCCAGCTTGGGTGAAATTATCTGGATTAGGGATCTCGGATCGCACGAGACGACCTTCAACATATCTACCTTCGCCGCTAGTCTCGAGTGAACGAGGCGTCCAGTTCTGCTGATGATTAATAGGAATCTTCCGAAAATCAGACCCCAAGCGATGACGCTGTGAATCCCAGTATATATTCGTTCGACCCTGCAGCATTTTATCGTCCGATAGTTCGGCTCCCTCCAGTAGATTTGTTGGAGAAAAGGCGATTTTCTCAACTTGTTCCATATAGTTATCTGGATTGCGGTTTAGTACGAGTCGGCCTACGGGCATCATCGGAAACTGCTTGTCATCCCAGACTTTGGTATCGTCTAACGGGTCATAGGACAGTTTGGTTGCATCGTCGGGATTCATCAATTGAACATACAACCCGTATTCGACAGTTTGGCCTGCAGCCAGTGTATCGAAGAGATCCTTACCGGCATAATCGGGATTTTCCCCAGCTAACAGAGTTGCTTCGCGGCTATCAATATATTGTATACCTGCCAAGGGGTACCAGTGATATTTCACAAACGTACGTACACCTTGCTCATTCCGCCAGACATACGTGTTAACGCTATGACCTGGTATATGACGGAGACTCTTAACAGTTCCAGCATCCGAATATAAGTGGACAAGGAAATGCGTGGCTTCCGGTGCGCGGGCGATGAAACTCCAGAAGCGTTCAGGGTCGATCAAATTATTAACTGGCGATGGCAGAAAGGCTTTAATTGATTCTGGAAATCGAATGGCATCTCGAACTAGAAAGACAGGGATATGATTACATAACAGATCGAAAACACCTTGTTCTGTATAAAATTTCGTCGAGAAGCCGCGCACATTTCGGGACGTATCCGGCGTACCTTTATTACTTACAGCTAGGGAGAATCGGACCGTGACAGGGACTTGCTGGCCAGGTTTTTGTAGAAAGTGAAGCTTCGTATAAGGTGTCATCGAATTCACGGTCTGAAAGTAGCCAAAAGCACCATTACCTTTCACATGAACAGGTCTTTCAAGAATCTTGGTATGTATGAAAGTTTCTAAAGTTTCATGTAAGACACTATCTTGTTCCAGGACAGGTCCTCGATCACCAACGGTTTGAGAATGAAATTCCGCGGGTGCATCTCCTGACCATGATGAAGAACCTTTCTGATGAATAGGTTTTTGAGGCAATCCTTTGTTATCTTCCATTATTCAACCTCCTGTACACATATCACTGAATTAGATCGTTATGCGAGCAAATCAAAATTTATGCCAATCCACATGTTTTAGAAAAGGAGTTGACATGCTACCTACTAAAAGGTAGAATAACGACATGACCAAAAACAACAACAACAACAAAAACACGTCAGAACTTATTCTCGACACAGCTCAAGGGATGGTTCAGCAATATGGGTTTAACGGATTCAGTTATTCGCATATTGCAGAAAAAGTAGGTATACGAAATGCCAGTATTCATTACTACTTCCCGAATAAGGAGGATTTGGGAGAAGCGTTGATTGCACGTTATCTCAGAAATTTTACAGCCTATGTTGCTGGAATCGATGCAGAGACAACGAACCATATAGAGAAGCTGCGCAAATTCATCTTACTCTACAGTGGTCCAGTTCAAGATTATTGCGCTTGTCTAAGTGTCATGCTTTCGACTGACTTGGCAACTTTATCTGGCAAAGTGCAGACAGGTTTATCTCAGTTTTTCACGGCCAATTTAGCATGGTTGGAACGCGTGTTAGAAGAGGGACGGCGTGAAGGACAACTAAGCTTTCAAGGCGCCGCAGATGCACAAGCTCACCAATTTCTAGCTGCACTTCAAGGGGCACAATTATTGGCAAGAAGTTTTCACGATGTAAGCAAGTATGATAAGATTGCCGATGGTCTAATATCCGCTTTAACTTGAAAAAGAAGGCGGATTATTTTATAACTATTACCTACCTTTTAATAGGTAGAAAATTAGAGGAGACGTAGATATGAGTTTTCAAAATAAAGTAGTCGTGATTACAGGTTCAAGCAGTGGTATTGGAAAGGCAGTTGCCATTGGACTTGCGAAACAAGGAGCATCAGTCGTCATCAATGGCCGCCGTGAACATGCGTTGGTAGAGGTAGTAAGAGAAATCGATCCTACAGGTGCACGAGTAGCCTATGTCACCGGCGATATTTCAGATCCCCAAGTTGCTGAGCGATTAATTCAGGAAGGTCTTTCACGCTTCGGACGTATCGACACCCTGGTGAACAATGCCGGTATTTTTATTTCAAAATCGTTTACGGAATACACGGAAGAAGATTTTAGCTCAGTTATGTCTAGCAATATGACAGGTTTCTTCCATGTAACCCAGCGGGCTCTGAGCTCAATGTTGAAGGAAGGCTCTGGCCATATCGTCAACATTACAGCAAGTGGCGTCGCGGAACAGCCGCTCAAATCTGTACCCGCTGTACTTGCCGCGCTGTCCAAAGGCGGTTTGAACACGGCAACGAAGTCGCTAGCCATTGAGTATTCGGACAAGGGCATTCGGGTGAATGCAGTCGCACCTGGGGTGATTAAAACACCGATGCATACGGTTGAGTCACATGATTTTTTAGCAAAAGTACATCCTGTGGGTCGAATGGGTGAGGTGCAAGAAATTGTTGACGCGATTGTGTATCTGGAGTCAGCAAAGTTCGTAACCGGAGAGATTCTTCATGTCGATGGCGGTCAAAACGCTGGTCAATGGTAAGAATAAAGGGGATAGCTATTTGATCACTTTAGTAAGGAGGTGAGAAACATGTTATATGAACTGCGAATTTATCATGTTAATCCCGGCAAAATGCAGCTTCTTCATGAGAGATTCAGAGATCATGTGATCGAATTATTTTTGAAACATGGCATGAAGATTACGCGATATTGGGAAGATATCAATGAGTCAAATAACCGGCTCTATTATGTTGTTGAGCATGATGATATGGAAAGCCGCAATCTGAATTATGAACGTTTCCGAAACGATCCGGAATGGATTGAAGTCAAACGGATTTCAGAAATGGATGGACCTTTTCTTGACAATCAAGAAAGTATTTTTATGAAGGATGTAGCCTTCTTCGAGAACAAATGAAACAGGACAGCACACTGTCAGCAAAATAATCCTAAAATTAGAAATGGAGCAAACCTACTATGAAAACATTAGTCATCATTACTCATCCGAATATCGAAAACTCCCAATGGAATAAAGCTTGGCTGGAAGCCTTACAAAAACAAGGTGATTTCACCATTCATCAATTATATAACGAATATCCAGACGAAAATATCGATGTTGCCAAAGAACAACAGCTAATTGAAGCACATGACCGGGTTATTTTCCAATATCCACTTTATTGGTACAGTACGCCTTCTTTACTTAAAAAGTGGTTTGATACCGTCTTACAATATGGTTGGGCTTATGGTCCAGATGGCAGTAAAACAGCTGGTAAAGAAATCGGTGTAGCGATTTCAACATACGGCACGGAAGCTTCTTATCAGCATACAGGTTCTAATCGTTTTACACTTGAGGAAATATTGCGTCCAATGGAAGCACTTGCCCAATTTATTAGCGCTACTTATCTGCCGCACTTTGCACTTAACGATACGTCTACAGTTACCGATGAGCGGCTAGCACAGAGCAGCAAGGATTACATTCACCATCTTCAAACCGTAAAACCGGTTCTGGTTACCCAATGAGTGATTTAGTAATTGACGCCTATATAGATGTGACGTGCCCATGGTGTCGCATGGGAACCACGAGTATGTTGAGTGCTTTGAAACAATTACCTCAAGAAACGAAGGTCTCGGTTCGTTGGCATGCTTTTCAGATCAATTACGGTATTCGTCCTGAAGGTGAAGATTATCGGCAAGTGATGATAGGCAAATTAGGTGGAGTTTCGCAATTCGAGGCACGATTAAAGCAATATCAAGAATACGGTGATGCTTATGGTCTGACGTATAATATGGATCGAGTAAAGTTTACGCCAAATACAACATTAGCTCATCAATTAATCGCTATTACACCTGAGAACCTACAGGAGCAATTGATTCAACAGATTTATACGGCCTATTTTGAGAATGGGATTCATATTGGGGATATCGACGAACTTGTTAATATTGCCAAAGCAGTGGGAATTCCAAACAATACGGAGTTAAAAAAGCGCCTAACTGACGGTGAGGGTCTTGATAAAGTTGAGTTAGATCAAAAGAATGCGCAAAAGCAAGGAATTAGAGGGGTTCCGTACTTTGTGATTAATGAGCAAGTCAGCTTGTCTGGTTTGCAGTCCCCTGAACAATTTATTAAGGTTTGGCGAGAACTGCCTTAAGTTTACCTTTTAGTAGATAGATGAATGATAGGACTAACAATTTCAAGGAGGTCATTACTTATGCCAGTCGTTACGATTAAAGTAACCCGTGAGGGAACCACCCCAGAACATCAGTCTGTTACGGCAGAAGAGAAGGCAGCGCTTATTAAAGGTGTCAGTGAGCTTCTTCTTAACGTGCTTAACAAGCCATTAGAATCAACTCATGTTATTATTGAGGAAGTTGAGTTGGACAATTGGGGATGGGGCGGATTACCTGCACTTGAATACCGCAATCAGCGATCCTCTCACAAGTGATAGGAGGCAGAAGATCATACATCTAAATACAGCACTTTGCCGCATATTTGAAATTCGTTACCCCATCTTCTTAGCGGGCATGGCCGGTGGGCCAGGTACGGTTAGCTTAACAGCTGCCGTATCGAACGCAGGTGGATTGGGGACGCTCGGAGCCGCCTATATGGAGCCTGAAGCGATTCGTACGGCCATTCAGGACATTCGGAAGTTAACGAACGCGCCATTCGGCGTAAATGTATTTGTTACTCAGGCTCAGGATGATAACGCGAGAACGCCGGAAGTTCAACAGGAACTGAATGTGATGAGAGCTAAACTTGACATACCGCAAGTTGTGGCAGAAGTCGTCAAGACTCCCGATAATTTCGAACAACAATTCGCCGTATTATTAGAAGAAAAAGTGCCAGTGATCAGTACAGCTTTCGGGGTACTTCCGGCTTATATGACGGAGCAAGCTAAGGCGCTTGGGATTCGAATTGTGACGATGGTGACTACCGTCGATGAAGCCATTCTTGCTGAACAAGCGGGATGTGACGCGATTGTGGCTCAGGGAAGTGAAGCTGGTGGTCACCGCGGGACATTCGACATTGCCAATCGTCCCATGGGCGCGAACATAGGCACAATGGCGTTAGTTCCGCAAATTGTTGCCCATGTTCAAGTTCCCGTTATTGCTGCAGGCGGGATTATGGATGGTCGTGGACTAGTAGCCGCGCTGGTACTCGGGGCACAGGGGGTTCAGATGGGTACGCGATTCTTGACTTCGATGGAATCGGGAGCCCATATCGCTTATCAAAACAAACTGCTTGCTAGTACTGAAGAGAGCACAGTAATCACGAAGGTATTTTCAGGTCGACCTGCTAGGGGTGTCACGAACGAATTTATTAAAGTCTGGGATCAGAGCGGGGTAGAACCGCTTCCTTTTCCGACCCAAAATACGGCAACAAGAGATATTCGAAATGCTGCTGCAAAGCAACATAATTCTGAGTATATGTCATTATGGGCAGGGCAAGGTTTGCGGTTGCTTACTGCTGGCCAAAGTGCAGGGAGTATCGTAGAGGAAACCATCGATCAGGCACAAACGATTCTCACCCAAATAAAAAAAGGTTAAGATATTTCAAAGGATCCCAGAGCCATTATGGCATTGGGATCCTTTTCTCGTGGTACGGGATTGAAAAAGCAGGGATTTTAAGGTGGTAATCTTGCTTATTTTTGCATGTTGACTGATTCCTATAATAGGTTTATATTGAATATTATTATAATAAATATTATTAGGATATTAAATTAAATAATCATATATCCGATCAGATAAGGAGATATTCCTATGAATATTCAAATACTAGGACCAGAACAGCAAGGGAAAGAGGAATTTGATGGAGGCAAAATAATGGCGCAGAAACCATTAGGATTCTCTGGCCAAGGGGCCGCTACTGTGAGACTGGGTCCGCTATTCTATTGGGCTTGGGGACGAGCAGAGAAGGCAGGAGGGATCGGGTTTCATCCTCATCAAGGGTTTGAGATTCTATCTTATGGCATCGCTGGTCATGGCTTTCACCGAGACACACTTGGTACTGAAAGCACTCTACAAGCTGGAGATATTCAACTTATGCAAGCAGGATCGGGTATGCAGCATGCTGAGAGCGTCGAAGCTGGATTTGAAAGCTTTCAAATATGGCTGGAGCCTTACTTGAATGAAGCTGTGCGACGAGAGCCAACCTATTCATTGTTCAAGCACGAGGAGTTCCCTCAGACAGACCAGGAAGGTGTTAAGGTAAAGATCATTCTGGGTGAAGGATCACCTATCGACCAACTTGTTGCAGATGCACGTATGTTAGACGTCGAAGTAGAGGCGGGCGCAACGTATGTTCATCGGCTATTACCGAACCGTACGTTTGCCGGTCTGGCGATTAGAGGAACCGGTGGCTCATTCCTAATAACGGGACAAGAGCCCGTCCAATTTGTGAATAAAGACTTTGTTATCGCCCAAACGGAACAAGAGGATGATATTATCATTCGTGCGGCTGCTGAAACACTTCGAATATTTCTAATTGAAGTTCCTACTGAAGTCGATTATCCTTTGTATAATAAAGCTAGATAAGGTGGTTGAAGAATGACTGAACGCGACGCTGAAGGTAAGGCTCTTGATTTAAGGCTTACACGCGTACTAAAAAATATGGTGAACGTACTGTATGCCAGCTTAGAACGCGACATTGACAGCTATGGGCTCAGTAGGGAAACCTTTCAAATTCTTGAGTTACTCTACAATAAAGGGCCGCACCCCATTCAGAAAATAAGTGATACTTTTTCCATTCCAAGCGGAAGTATTACTTATGTGGTTGATAAGTTGGAAAAGAAGGCGTTCGTGGAACGTCTTCCCATTCCAGGAGATCGACGTAAAACGAATGTGGCATTAACTGCGGATGGGAGAAACTACTTCGATACGATTTTCCCAAAGCATGCGCAAACCATTTCCAACAATTTGTCTTATGTAACGGATGAAGAGAAGGTCCAACTCATTGAGTTGCTTAAGAAGATAGGGTATGGGATTAAGAATGCGCAAGAAAGACAAGCGGAAAGCGCTGAGTAACTTCGGATTAGTTAGCTAACATTGCTCGATGCTTCAAGAATAGTTAGGATGACCTAATAAAGTTGATTATGGGAGGAGTCATTATGACAGCAGCCATTCTACATGCAGAAGCAGTCATGCAAGAACTCGAAGCTCTAGGCAAGGAACGAATGAAGAAAATGTATATATCTAACGGCGCTCATGAACCTGTATTTGGAGTGGCAACAGGAGCGATGAAACCGCTCGTCAAGCAAATCAAAATCAACCAACCGTTAGCTGAACAACTTTACGCAACAGGGAACTACGACGCTATGTACTTTGCAGGCATCATCGCAGACCCCAAAGCAATGACTGTAGAGGATTATGATCGTTGGATCGATGCAGCGTATTTCTATATGCTATCCGATTATGTCGTTGCTGTAACGTTATCGGAAGCGGATATTGCGCAGGAAGTTGCGGATAAATGGATTGCGAGCGGCGAGGAATTGAGAATGTCAGCGGGGTGGAGTTGCTACTGCTGGCTTCTGGGGAATCGCAAAGACAACGAGTTTAACGTTAGTAAAATATCAGATATGCTTGAATTGGTGAAAAATACGATTCACACTGCACCAGAACGAGCTAAATATGCGATGAATAATTTCATATACACAGTAGCCGTATCTTACTTGCCGCTGCATGATAAGGCTGTTGAGACGGCAACTGCGGTTGGTCCCGTCGAAATCATTCAGGACAAGAAGAAGAGTAAATTTCTGAGCGCTTCGGCTGATATTCAAAAGGCCGTTGATAAAGCTCGAATCGGATTCAAGCGTAAGCATGTAAGGTGTTAGCTCTTGTGGAAATTTACGGTTTAAGTTTAAGAATAAGTCCGAGTATTTCGCGGGCTTTTTTTGTTATTGAACAGAATCCCCGAATTATCGTCTATTATAGAGAGGGTTCCAATCCTTGGAAATTATTCGAGTCTACAGACGATAGTGTACGGGAGTGAAATTAGCAATGGATACGTATTGGAATCACAATACAGCTTTTCACGATGAGTTAATTGCAGACGGTAAGCTACGCGGCGGACGTGTACTCGATATTGGGTGTGGTGACGGGTTACTTCTCCAACGACTTGCGCCGTTCGTGCAACAAGTTATCGGGATCGACCCCGATAATACGGCTATAGAGATTGCACAAACGCGACTTACTTCGATCTCGAATGTAACACTCATTAACGGTGACTTCCTTGCTTCGCCAATCCCTAAGCAAGAGGAACGTTATGCAACGGTTATCTGTGTCGCGACTTTGCATCATATGGATTTGAGAAGCGCACTGCTGCTCATGCGCGAAGTACTCGCACCCGGCGGTCGACTCCTCATCATTGGCTTAGCAGATGACAAGTCGCTGGTGGATTTGGTTTTCTCTGGAATACTGCTGCTTCCTATCCGTATCATGGATCGATTTCACGGTGGGATGCGTAACCCCAATGTTCGAATTACGGCTCCAACAGAAAGCATTAGGGAAATTCGTCAAGTTGCACAGCAGATACTTCCAGGGGCTAAGGTTCGACGACGTTTCTACTTCCGGTATAGTCTTTCATGGGACAAACCATTGGAGGAGAAGTAAGTCGATTGCTATTGATTTTCCTGTTTTTCGAATTAATCGTTAGTATGGAAAACATGAATTAGCGCAGCGACTTAAATCCTGCACGGAGTTCTGCAGCGAATAGTTCTGGCTGTTCCCAAGCTGCAAAATGTCCACCCTTGTCGACCTTGTTGTAGTAGATAAGATTAGGGTACGCCATTTTACTCCAACTCAATGGAGCTTGATAGAGCTCATATGGGAACACACTAACAGCTACGGGAATAGTGACACCTTTGGCAGCAAAGAAGGGAAGCTTGTTCTCCCAAAATAGACGACCAGAAGAAATCGCAGTTTTGGTCATCCAGTACAGTGTGATGTTGTCAAGGACATCGTCTCGTGAAAGTCCACCGGGATGTCCGTTAAAGGCTTGTGTAATCAGCTCCAAGCTACAAGCATCATGATCAAGCATGAAAGCGGCCAAACCAACAGGAGAGTCTACCAATCCTGTTAGCGTCTGCGGCCGTGTACCCATGATTTGGGCATATCCGATATGTTTATATACAAAACTCAACTGCATGCATGCACGCATTTCTTCTTCTGAGAGAGCAGATGGAAGTGGGGTGCCGGCTTGGAGCGCCTTGTCAATTGCAGGGGGAACCGCGCCGGGCATATTCGTGTGCATACCAACCAGCCCCGGTGGTGACAGCAATGCCAACATGTCGGTGATAATCGCTCCCCAGTCGCCACCCTGTGCCACGTATCTTGTGTAGCCAAGTCGCTTCATCAGTACTGCCCAGGCACGTGCGATTCGGACGGTATCCCAACCTGTCGTAGTTGGCTTTCCAGAAAACCCGTAGCCTGGCAGCGACGGTATGACCAAATGGAACGCGTCCGATGCCTTCGCACCATAAGCTGTAGGATTCGTAAGTGGTTCAACAATCTTCAACATCTCGATGATCGAGCCAGGCCATCCGTGTGTGATGATGAGTGGCAAAGCATCTTCGTGTTTCGAACGAATATGCATGAAATGAATGTCTAGACCGTCGATATGGGTAAAGAACTGTGGAAATGCGTTTAGCTTCGCCTCACACTTGCGCCAATCATAACCTGTTGTCCAATAGTGTGCGAGTTTTTGAATCGTTGAAAGCTGTACACCCTGAGAGGTATCTGCGACCGTTTCCTTATCTGGCCATTTTGCCGCGTTTACGCGACATCGCAGTTGAGCAAGCTCGATTTCCGGAAAATTCACATGAAATGGCCCTCGAATGACGTTGTTATCCGCAGAATGCTCAAAACTGAGTTGTCTTGTCTTATTTGGTATCATTTTGTACTCCCTTTGAATCAATTTGGCTAAATGGGATGAAGAATGAGAACTGGGTATAACACCATATTCATGCTTTCATCCAATCGTACCTTGGTTTCTAGGGGGATACGAAAATTGAAGATGGGTAAAATAACCAAGGGTGAAATTAATGGAAAAAGTATGTAGCGTAACGATTTTACTAAACAAATTACTGTAGATGAAGTAATGAAAATCGCAGAATCCATGCATTAGGTGATTATATTTTAAGCAGGAAAAGCGTAGCTCTTTATCGAACAAGTGGAGTGAAAATGGAGTTGCTACGTAATGCAGCTCTTTTTTTTATTGGTATATCAGTTATGAAATGGGGGAGCATCCGTATGAAACTAAGAGTCATAGGTAGATGGGGCGCTTATCCAAAGCGAGGAGAAGCAACTGCAGGCTTTCTTGTAGAAGTAGGCAATCATAAAATCTTGCTGGATTGTGGCAGCGGTGTATTATCCGTTTTACAAAATTACATGGAACTTCATGAATTAACAGCTGTATTTGTTTCGCACAATCATTTCGATCACATGGCAGACTTAGGTTCTCTTCAATATGCTTGTTTAATTGATATGGATTTAAAACAACGTGATACACCCTTGCCTTTATTAGTTGCCAAGGATTCTAAAGACGAATGGGCGATTCCTGTATTGAAAGGAACAATTGAACAAGAAATTAACCAAGATACGACCGTAACATTCGAGGATGGCCTAATCTTAACTTTCTTTCGAACGGATCATGATGTATTTTGCTTAGGCGTGAAAATTTCCTATCAGGGAAAAAATTTGGTTTATACGGCGGACACAAGATTCGATGAAACTCTCGTCCCCTACTTGAAGGATGCGGATCTACTTATCACAGAAGCTTCCTTCTATGCCAACTTTGATGCCGCTAAGTATGGTCATATGCATGCAGTTGAAGCAGGGAAACTTGCAGCGAAGGCAGGCGTAAAGAAATTACTTTTAACCCACTTGCCTCACTTCGGAGATATTCAAGTACTGAGGGAAGAAGCAGCTTTGATGTTTCATGGTGAAGTTGTTCTAGCTGATCTCGGCTTACAAGTCGTCATATAAAATAAGGAGGACACTCATGTTAAATATGAATCAAATTTATCTCATTACAGACATACCAGGTTATACGCCGCAGATTAGCCGCTTACTGTCGATGATGAACTATGTCAGACATACGACACTAGAATCCGTAAAGAATTTAACCATACATGACTTGGATTTTCTTCTAGATGAGGAGAGTAATTCAATTGGCGCCTTGTTAATGCATTTCGCGGCAGTCGAATACGCCTATCAATTGGAAACTTTCGAAAAAAGAGAATTGAATGATGAAGATATGGCCATTTGGGGACCCGCTCTAAATCTAGGTGCAGAAGGGCGGGAAAAGATTAAAGGAAATGACTTGGCCTATTATGTACATAAGCTAAATGAAATCAGGAATCGTACATTCGAATTATTTAAAACGGTCGATGATGATTGGTTATATCAAGAAGAAGAGTTCTGGTATAAGAAACAAGCGAATCATTATTTTATGTGGTTTCACGTGTTCGAAGATGAAATCAATCATAGAGGCCAGATCAATTTGATCAAGAAAAGAGTGAAGGTACAGTGAATGTGCTAATATGGAATCAATAAGTGTAATCAATAGAAAGGATGTACACATGCAAATAAATCAATTAATTTCGAACAACATTAACAGATTAGATGCAACAATACCTGTAGATAAATCTTTAGGAGTTGCTGGATTATCAGGATCAGGTAAGACAACTTTCTGTCAGACAATTGGGGAAGAATCCAAAAAACGTCTCGTTTCCTTATTGCCGAAAGCTGAATATCAATATCTATTTCCTGAGATTATGGAAACGAATTTCAGCGCCATCAAGATGGAAGAAATGCCTCTCGTCCTTTTTCTCGGAAAATCATCGATTTCATCCAATCCTCGTTCAACCATTGGCACACATACGGGCGTTTTCAAAGAGATTCGTGATCGAATGGCCGAACAATTCAATCTTTCTCCAGAAGTTTTTTCCTTTAATAACGCATTAGGGTGGTGCCCGGATTGTAAAGGTCGCAGCACGACACAAAATGTAGAATGTTCGAAGTGTAATGGGAAACGCTACAGTCCAGAAGTTGAGACGCACAAGCTGGAGTTAAGGAATCAACCTCATAGCATCTCCGATATCAATAACTTAAGCATCGAAACCATCCTTTCTCTTGCCGAGGAATTACATATTAGTGAAGCAAAGCAACATATTCTCCAGAATTTGATCAATATGAATATCGGTTACTTAACATTAAATCGTATTATGGGGACATTATCAGGGGGGGAATTAACACGTCATTATTTGGCTGAATTCATGGCTACAAGTGAGAATACCGTTATTATTATTGATGAAATCTCCGTTGGTCTTGACCATGAAACGCTTTTGAAAATTCTAGAACAAATAAAACAATTAGGCTATAAGAATCAAATATGGCTCATTGATCATTCAGATACGGTACTGGATACAACAGATGAGCAATTGTTTTTTGGACCAGGTAGCGGTAAATATGGCGGGAAAATTGTTGAAGAATCACCTCGTCCTAAACCAGTCCCTTGGGAGCAAAATAAAGATGTGCCAACCGACTATTATCAATTTCTTGATCTATACTGTCGAAATATTCAAATGGCTGAAATTCAAATTCCCAAGAATAGACTAGTAACCTTTACTGGCGAGTCAGGATGCGGTAAATCAACACTCGTGAATGAGTGCATGTCCAAAGATTTTCAGAAACGTTACCCCAAAGATAAACTGGTCATGGTTGGGCAAGATCGCAACCAATCGATCACAAGCCGGTCAACCGTTGCTACTTTCCTTGATATCAAGAAGAAACTCACCAAATATAACGAAGAAACGGAGGATGATATTTTCCAACGTTCGATCGAAGATATTATTGAAGAACTGCCGAACGAAGACATCGCTCGTAAACGATTGAGCTTATTGAATAAACTTGGACTTGGCTATCTGACATTAGAAAGAAAAACACAATCGTTATCTACAGGTGAATTTCAATGTGTGCATTTAGTATCGGAGTTGTTTGCAAATTCAAGAAACCCGCATACGCTGTTTATTTTTGACGAGCCTTCTAAGGGTTTATCACAAAATATTTTAAATCAATTCATCGATAGCGTTAGAGTCATTCTAGAAGATGAATCTGTCTCCATCCTGATGATTGAACATAATGCCTATATGCTGGAAAGCTCGGATTTTATCGTTGATTTTGGCAAAAGACAGCCTCAACCGATTGAGCATCTTGATGTTGTCCCTCATGATGACTACTATCGTCTTAAAAATAGGGAAGATCATTCAGCCCCTTTGCATATTTCTTCCGCGCTGAAGCAACAACAAGGTATTCAATACGTACAAGAAAATCAGATCAACTATTTTAAACAGGCAGAAAACATTTATAAGGGAGGTATCCTAAAAAGCTTATCTTCCATGGCCCGCTTGATCTATGGTGAATACGAATCGGACAAAATTGCACCTGTGATCGCGATTGATCTTGAACGACACCTGTATAGTCAATATAGTTTTCTCTATGAAATCGGTGGACTGATCAACCATATTGTAGCTTCTCATCCGACCAATAAAGATACAAGAAGCTTCGATTTCTATTATCAAGATAATCATTGTCCATGTTGCTCTGGTCGTCGTGTCATTGAAAGATTTGATATGGATGTTCTCATTCAAGATAAAACAGTACCATTCTGGGATGGCCTATTATTGCCTGAAGTAATGGATGTCTTAAAATATTATCAGCATGCCAAGTTGCATTTCCTTTTTGAAGAGATAAAGAATGAACTCGGTCATGATATTAGTAAAAGCTATAATGAAATGACAGAAGCAGAAAAGAATACGTTCCTATATGGCTATTGGGAAAAGTCATTTTATGATAAAGCGGGTAAGGCATCGAGAACCTGGGAAGGTTTTAATCTCATCCTTGGGCGTTATATGGTTATTTCAAAGAACCTTACGATTAAAGAAGCAATGAAAGCTTCAAGAGAAATGATTACCTGCCCAGTCTGTCATGGAACCGTGTTAAACCATCATAAAAAATTGAAATTTAATGGCTCGGATATTCGCGAGATTATTCAGCAACCGCTGGATCAGGTTATACAAAGCGTAGGCAGCTTGCCAGAATTAGAAAAATTAAAATCCATTGTTGGCGGTGACCTCACACTTTCGGAAGATGTCTCCTTATTGCCTAGGGAAACGCAAGTTGCGCTTAAAATGTACGAGCTGGAGCTAGCTAGCTTTGTGGGATATGAAGTGGTTTTACAAAATGCAGTGCCTTTCTGGGACAAGATTAAAGGTAATCTTGATGCGATCAGCTCCAAAAACTTGATAACTATCTGTGATTTTGCTGATATTACGGAGACAAGAGAAACCATTATTGATAAGTATTTCACCAATGGAAAATATAAAAAACTAACTTATGTCTATGAGGCCTTTGGTTACAATAAGATAGTTACCCAAATTAATAAGATCAAAGGGAGTCATCCATGCCCATTCTGTGGGGGTAAGCGAGTCATTTCCGAAGATGGACTCCATGATGGCGTACATAAATTGTCCGTTCCTTGTGTGAGTTGTCATGTTAGTGGCATCAATGATGAGGGACGCAAGGAAATCGTTGATGGCGTAAGCGTGCAAACATGGCTTACTGGCAAAGTAAGTGATGTTGTTGATAAAAGCAAAGTAGCGGAGTCCGTTGCTGATATACCGATCTACAATCGTATTCGTGAATTGAACAAACAAGATATGATGGCTGTGTATCATAGCTTGAAGTGATTAATAAGCGCTGACCTTCGGGTTAGCGCTTTTCTTATGTTATTTTTCAATATTCACTTGAGAGAATATTCCCCATGTGGTATATTGAATTCAGTAAGAAAAACAGCCTCCAAACACAACGAGAAACGAAACGTATGTAATTACAGCAAGAGGACGGATGATGAGCATGGATCCTAACATCATGAGTGCATTGGCAGAGCCTAACCGCATGAGGATTGTTGATCTTTTGCGTGAACGGCCACTCACTGTAGGGGAAATCGCGGAACGGCTTCAACTGCGTCAGCCTCAAGTATCCAAGCATCTGCGTGTACTTAGTGAGGCTGCCATCGTCGAGGTAAGGGTGGATGCAAATCGTCGTATTTACAAGCTGATGCCTGATCCTTTCCGAGAGCTGAACGACTGGCTGGAGAACTACCGCGTCATCTGGGAGGAGCGGTATAACCGACTAGATGACTATTTACAGAAGCTTAAGGGCGATCAATTGCAGGAAGACAGCAAGACTGATTGATTAGAACTATTTTAAACAAATAATGAACATTCTAGGAGGAAGTTAAACATGACAAATCAAATGGTTTCCACGGTAGAGGACAAAGTTCTTATTCTAGAGCGTGAATTCAATGCCCCTCGCGAGTTGGTTTTCCAGGCATTCACGCAAGCCGAACATCTGAAACATTGGTGGGGTCCAAGAGGTTGGGCACTTCCAGTATGTCATGTTGATTTCCGCGTCGGTGGGGTTTGGCATTATTGCATGAAGTGTGAAGAGAAGAATCAAGGCGATTACTATGGTATGGAATCATGGGGCAAGGCCGTTTACAGCGAGATCGTTGTACCGGAGAAAATTGTGTATGTAGACTTTTTCTCTGATGCGGAAGGCAATGAAGCGGAAAACATGCCATCTACGCGCGTAACGCTGACCTTCATCGAAACAGAAACGGGTACTAAGCTCATTAACCGCGGAGAATATGCATCAGCTGAAAGCCTACAACAGGTGCTGGATATGGGGATGATGGAAGGTATCACGGATACTTGGAACAGACTTGAAGAACATTTGGAGTCTATCCAAAAAGTTCATAAATAATAGATGAGGCCGCTAACTAGCGGTCTTTTCCTTGTGATTTTGAAAAATAATGACTTCAACACTTGCACATGACGTAACGTCATGTTTTATAGTATAGTTACCGGTAAACAGCTAGCACAGCCTAAAGGAGATGATTATGAAGCAGCTTTGGAAAGTGGGAGAGCTTGCTAAACTAACAGGACTCACGATACGAACACTGCGTTTTTACGATCAAATCAGCTTATTCTCGCCTTCGGCGCATTCCGAATCGGGGCACCGATTATACAATGAGGCTGATCTGTCGCGACTGCAGCAAATTTTATCGCTAAAAGAACTCGGTTTATCACTGGATGAGGTTAAGTCCGTATTAACAGGAGAGCAATTCAGTCCGTTGGAGATTGTTTCGTTGCAAATTGCCCGACTGAAAGAAAATATTCGGATGGAGCAGAATCTTTTGCTCGAACTAGAGTACGTATCCAATCTGATGTCGTTGAAAGAACCTGTAACGGTAGATGATTTCACCAAATTACTGGAAACCATGAAGAAGAGCCATGAGAAAGTGATCATCGAACGTCGGATGTCGTGGGAACGCCGCCTAGACCTGCTAGGTGAACTCCTAGACGGAAAATCCGATGAATCAAAACAAGGGAGCTGACAAGCATGAACGAACGAATTGCCGTACATAACACTTTCGTCGTCGAACGAATTTATAAAGCCTCGCCTAGCCGCGTATTTGCTACTTGGGAGGATCCTAAACTGAAAGAGATGTGGTTTTCCAAAGCGGATGAATTTGACTTCCGGATTGGTGGTAAGGAAATGAGTCAGGGAGGCCCTCCGGGTGGACCTATATTCACCTTCGATGCCACGTATCAAGACATCGTTCCGAACGAGCGCATTGTTTATAGCTACACATTAGATATGGATAAGAATCGAATGTCGATTTCTGTGACAACTGTCGAGTTCAAGCCTGAGGGTACGGGTACAAAGCTGATTTTTACAGAACAAGGCGTTTTCCTAGATGGCCATGATACACCTGAACAACGTGAGCATGGGACTACGATCATGTTGGACAATCTGGGCAAACAGTTGGAAAACCTCTAAATTTGCATAATCGATATCACCAACCGACCGTAAGGTCGGTTTTATTGCGTTCATTTATGATGAAAAAAAACTTCTCACAAGTGAGAAGTTCTTAAGATCCTAAATTTTGAATGCGATTGATGAAGATGGTTATGTCGCTAATCGTCGTGAGTATTTGTGAATTTTGAAGTTTATCAAGTACCAGATGACCATTGACTAACACATTATTTATCTCATCCAGCAACACTTTATTCTTATCTACCAATTGTTGATGAATATCCTTTGCAATCGTGGGGACACTTTTCAGATTAAATTGTTCGATATCTTTTTTTATCCCGATTAATTGATTTTCGAGTGCTTGTTTTGTCTCTGGATTCAAAGCCGCATCTTTCATCATTTGAGGTGCTTGTTGTGCAAAAGTACTCAATTTATTGATGTGGTCAGTAGCTTGATTTGCGTAATCCAAGGAACTATTTACTTTTTCAATTAACGTACAGGCACTCAATTGGAGCGTTGTTAAAATTACTATTAGTAATATCATCAATTTCTTCATGATTTTGCTCTCCTTTACGGTTCGTTTTCAGAATAAATCAACTTTTCTTGTTGTTTATTACGTTTTTCTAGAAAACGGGTTTCAAGCTTAACTGGGTGCTAGGGCGCCGGATCTGGAACTCGTTTCAGTAGAGTAGTGGAGTTGAGGCAATAAGATGTAGGGCTAATCAGCATCTGTTGCACCTTGAAGAAAATCATACACGACTGCAAGAAAACCGATCCCGCTTGATGAAGAGCTGTTTCGGTTTTTTTTGAGTTATGTGGATTGGATCAATTTCAGAGATCAGAAGATGTTTTATCAACTGAACGATAAACGACTTGAATTTATGGAAAAAATCTCGAAGAATTTTACTAAACTAGTGTCAAGAATA
Source organism: Paenibacillus sp. LjRoot56 (assembly GCF_964253335.1). Classification (NCBI taxonomy): domain Bacteria; kingdom Bacillati; phylum Bacillota; class Bacilli; order Caryophanales; family Paenibacillaceae; genus Paenibacillus; species Paenibacillus sp. LjRoot56. Next base: position 179,666 of record NZ_CAXURV020000004.1, on the reverse strand, counting down.
TGATAAAATTAACATGTTAATATGTAATTTACATAGACGGTACATCCCTGGGGGGAAAGTTCATGATTTCAAGAAGACAGTTTATCAAAAGATTGCTTGCAACGGCGTTCGCATTAACTGGTGTCGGCGCGCTGCTCAAACAATCACTAAAGGGGCCAGAGACGAACGTAGCGGTAGCTGATGCTTCGGGAGAGCAAATCATTCCGCAAGCTTCTGCACAACCAGTTTCGGTTGACTCCACCAATCATCGATTATTGCTATCTTTTTTCTTACTCAGCGATGTGCATATTTCCAACAATGGGACTACTACGATTATTGATAAGCTTCATTCGGCGTTGAAAGATATCACTCGCTTTGAATCGCCCGTAGATACGATCGTATTCGGCGGGGATATTACGGATGTAGGCCGGGATCAAGATTACAAGCTTTTCCGAAAAGTATTAGACAACTACAAGCTTCCGCCGCTATACGCGAATATGGGAAATCACGACTATTACGATATTTGGATAAGCAGCAAGGGAGATTGGTCCGCTGAAACGGTGCCCAACGGGAAAACCGATGCGATGTCCCGTGAACGTTTCATGAAGTTTTTCGGCTACAAGGATAAGCCCTATAAGGATGTCTGGATGAATGATGTGCATCTGATTATGATGTCTCAAGAGACCTATGTGCAGGAGAACCCAGAGGTAGGGGAAGGCGCATGGTATTCGGATGAGCAGCTTGCTTGGCTCAAGAATTGTATGAAGTCCCATGAGGATGGAAAGCCCGCTTTCATCTTCATCCATCAGCCGTTACCAGCGCCGGATATGGACGGGAAACCGCCTCAGTTACTCAGAGCGAAGGAGTTTCGGGCAATATTAGCGCCTTATAAGAATGTTTTTGTACTGTCAGGGCATACCCATCGTAACTTTGCAACAGAGAATCACTATAACTCACAGAATTCCTTTCACTGGTTCAATAATGCTTCTGTCGGCAAAACACGCAGTACAGACAATCCAAATTGTGCGCAAGGTATGTATGTTCAAATCTACAACAACGAAGTGGTGGTTCGTGGCCGAGAATTCTCCGATAAGACCTGGATTGAATCGGCAACATACACCGTACCCATGGTTCATGCCGAACAAGCATAGTTATATGACCATATAAATGGCATTTAGGGGAAAGGACATGCACATGGGGCATGTCTTTTTTTTATCCCGTGCTCCGCGCGAATAGATGGATTTTAATTTTACAGCTAAATCAAATGTCAGAGGGAATCCCCTTTAAATAGTTGTATGTTTTCCAGTTAATACAAATAAACAAGCTATATCCGCCAATGACTATCAAACGACGTTTTCCTCTTATTTATCTACCGTGGTACAATAAGTTACTATCGCGTAGTTTTACGGATTCTGAGGAGGCGTTGTGCTTGGATATCAAACGAATATTAGTGACAGGGCGAATGTATAAAGAGCTAGAAAAGCTTGCTTCAATGGACACGAAGAGGGAGTATCTGTTTCTACCAGAGATGGAAGTACGTCCGAATCACTTCAATTGGGCAGATGGTTATGTGGCATTCAAACCGACAGAGTCGTTTCAATTCGGTAACTTGCAGTGGGTTCATGCGCTTGGAGCTGGCGTTGATGCATTTTTATTGGATCGCGAATGGAAAATGGATGTTGTGTTAACGCGTACGGTCGGCAGTTTTGGACGGAAAATAGGGGAATATTGCCTAAGTTATCTACTTGCCGATCTACAACGTCATGATAATTTCCAGCAAGCACAAACCCAAAGACAATGGCTGCCATCGCAGCAGAAGCTACTGCATGAATTGAACATCGTTATTTTCGGAACAGGTACGATCGGCGAGGAAGTGGCGAAGATGCTTAGCGCTTTTGGGGTAAACGTATACGGAATATCTCGCAGCGGCGCAGCGAACTCTCATTTTAACAAGGTCCTACCGATTACCGAGGTGCACACCGTGTTGCCACAAGCCGATTGGGTCATTAACACTTTACCCTTAACACCAATCACGGAACGTTTATTTGAAAGAAACTTATTTTCCTACATGCAGAGTGCTGGCTTCATTAATGTCGGTAGGGGAGCTTCGCTGGATGAGAATGCACTACTGAAAGCGCTTGAACAGGGACAAGTGCGTAGAGCTGTTCTTGATGTGTTTAGGGAGGAACCTCTGCCCGTACATTCGCCGTTGTGGGCTCATCCGAACGTGGTCATTACTCCGCATATTTCAGCTGTTACTGGGGTGGACGAAGCAATTGAAGGACTGCTCGCAGTGCTTGGAGAAATGGATAATGGACAAGAGAAAGTTAGCCAATCGGTGGACGTAAAGCGAGGATATTAGGTCCTATTAAAGGAGTATCACAGCACAGAAATAAGCCCATCTAACCGATCTGCTGGAAGGTTTCGATGCCGGTGCAAATGATTACAACGTTAAACCGTTCACTCGGCATGAACTGTTGGCCCGAGTTGGTATTCAACTGAAGTTGTCACGCTTCACGTTGGAGCTCAAAGAAGGACTCACTAACGGAATTCGCCACGGCCGCTGCACGAGTTTCCAGTTTAAGTTGACGCCTCGTGACGACAAGTTGATCTTTTCGTTATGGAACGACGGTGAGCGCTACGAGGCGACTGCTCTGGGCTTCGGTTTACAGTCGATGATGGAGCGAATCACGCAATTAGGCGGTAGTCTTCGGATATCTGGGGGCGAGGAGCAAGGTACGAGCGGATGTTTGCTGATGATTGAGTTGCCAGTTGTAGGAGTAAAGTAGAATAGAGGTGAGATAGTCGAAATAATCGACTATCTCGCACTTCCACGTCACCAATTCGCAAAAAGAGGGTGTCCCTAGCCAAGTAAATGGCTGGGGACACCCTCTTTCCTGAAAGTAGAACGGCATACCAGCAACTATGTGCTGCGTTAGCCTAATGAATCCCGAGAGACGACTCGGCATTCTTATTTAACTTTACTCTTGTGCTGCCTCGCGCTCCAGTTCCTTGCGAACAATTGGCGCGACTTTCGTGCCGAGCAGCTCGATCGTGCGCAACAATTCATGATGTGGCAGGGTGCTGACGTCCACATGCAGAAGGAAACGTGTTATGCCGAGGTTATTGCGGAGCAGTACGATCTTCTCCGCGACATACTCGGGATCGCCGACGTACAGTGCACCGCGCAGGCTTCTTGCGGCATCGAACGTATCACGCGTGTAGGGCGCCCAGCCGCGCTCACGGCCAATCGTGTTCATCATAGCTTCCGTTGCTGGATAGAACAAGTCGGCAGCTTTCTCACTTGTATCCGAAATGAAGCCATGCGAATGTGTCGCGATCTGCAGCTTGCTTACGTCGTGACCCGCTTTAGAGGCCGCTTCCTTGTAAAGGTTGACTAGCGGAGCGAACCTTTCAGGCATACCGCCAATTATCGCAAAGACGACAGGCAGTCCAAGAACGCCAGCGCGAATCGCGGAATCCGGATTTCCTCCAGTTCCGATCCATACGGGTAATGGCTCTTGTACAGCTCGCGGATAAACGCCTAAATTGTTAATGCCAGGGCGATGGCCGCCTTTCCAGCTTACTTTCTCTGATTCGCGGATCGCGAGCAGAAGCTCCAGTTTTTCCTCAAATAGACTATCGTAGTGATTCAAGTCGTATCCAAATAGCGGGAAGGATTCGATGAAAGACCCGCGTCCCGCCATAATTTCTGCACGTCCATTGGATAATCCGTCCAATGTGGAGAAAGCCTGATAAACGCGTACTGGATCATCCGAAGATAACACGGTCACAGCACTCGAAAGCCGGATTCGTTTGGTTGTGGAAGCTGCTGCTGCCAGAATAACGGCCGGCGCTGAGCTCGCATAATCCGCTCGATGATGTTCACCAATGGCATATACGTCTAGGCCAACCTGATCGGCCAAATTAATTTCCTCTACCGCTTGGCGGAGTCTTTCGGCGTGCGTGATGCCATTAGCTCTCGGAGCAGCCTCGAGAAACGTACTTATTCCTATTTCAATAGTTGAAGTTGTGTGGTTGGACATAGTGAATCGCTCCTTTCAGGTTATAGCTATTATACTATATTATATATTGTAACTCAACAAAAGTAAGCGAATATCATAGCCGTATTAACACAATCTCCAGTTATCTAGTACTGCAAGAGCGAAAAAGCTTTACAAATGTCTCTAAGTGATGTGTGATAATACATGTTGTATATCAAATTCACATATCGCTCAGGAGGTTAAGTATGCAAACAGGAAATCGCATGTTTCGAACAGAAGTGGTAAATGGGTGGGGACGTCTTCCGGAAGGTCAGACTTTTGGTTATACGCATGGCATTGTTGCCGATTCGGAAGACAATATTTATGTACTCCATACAGGCTTGCCGAATATGACGGTATTCAGTCGTTCAGGCGAATGGCTCAAATCGTTCTCTGTAGAAGGTATTGAGGCCAATGCACACGGTTTATACCTCCATAAAGAGCATGACGGTGAATATTTATACATGACGGATTGTGGACTTGGGACGGTAGTCAAAACGACACTTAACGGTGAAGTCCTTCTTCGTTTGACTCCCCCTGATCTAGGTGACATTTATTCTGATGAAAAAAAATATAAGCCAACAGATCTAGCTGTTGCACCAAATGGCGACATATATGTGACAGACGGCTACGGTCAGCATTGGATTCATCAGTATAATGCCCAAGGAGACCGAATCCACTCTTGGGGTGGAACAGGAAGTGAACCTGGTTTAATGAAATGCCCACATGGCATTTCAGTCAAACTCACAGGAAGTGAACCTGAGCTTTATGTTGCTGATCGAGGGAATCATCGTATTCAAGTATTCACACTGAGTGGAGATTTCAAGAGATTTATCGATAACGATATGGATATGCCATGCTCTTTCTATTTTCATGAGGGGCTCATGTTCTTCCCTGACCTACACAGTAGGGTGACCGTTTTCAACTCGGAGGATGATTCGCTTGTCGCTCATCTTGGTGAGGATCAATTAGCCTACAAACAGCAGGGCTGGCCTAATTTGCCCAAGGAATACTATCGGGATAATCGTTTCAGCTCACCTCATGGCGTTTGCGTAGATTCATTGGGGGATGTCTATGTCGCCGAGTGGATAATCGATGGCCGTATAACGAAGTTACGTCGCGTATAACGACATATGAGAAAAAGAAGTGCTGCCTTGATCGAGGCAGCACTTCTTTTTGTTAAGGTTGTGGCGTTTACTCCAAGTAGTCTTGTTTTTAAAATAGGTTGTCAGGCACGTAATAAAGTTTCTGCGTATTCGTTTTATTAACAGGGTCTGCCACGATAATAAAATAAACATGATTGTTTTTAGTCTGTACACCTTCGATTTCGTGGGTTCCCACGTTTGTGATTTTAACAAGGGTTTTGTATGTGCCTGTGTTTGACATCTTAGCGATTTGTGGAGTTTCACCTTCCCCACCGCCAGATGTGTATATTTCTGTGTTATCGAGCATATCAGCACCTTGGAAAGAATCATTTGGTCTCACGATTGCAGTGCCTGACTGCGTAAAGCTGGAAACACAGGCGCTTACTGCCGCAGCACTGTCCATTTGTACGAGTTCATTGTTGTCGAGCAATTGATTCAAGGCTACCGTGTCATAAATGGACCACGTAACGGTTCCTTCTTTTGTTTGGACACGGAAGACAGTATGCGTACTGTTGCCGCCGGCATCAACACGGTATGTCTCACCTAAACTTGTACCGGTAGTATTGGCGTAATTCATATAGGAGAAGCGGTGTAAATCGGTATAATCATATGTCGTGCCAGCTGCGTATTGAAGTCTAGCTACTTGGAGTGACCAGTAATTACTAGTTGAGGAATCTGCTTTCGAACTGAAATAAAAATAATTGATACCATTGTATGTGTACATATCAAGGGTTTGGCAATGTCCGGCATTCGTCACGGTCATTTCGTCAACATACGTTGCGTCACTTCCGTTTATTAGCAATCTTGAAAGATAACAGTTTCCCCCAGACCGCTGAGTTACATAAACATAGGTTGATGCGATGTAAGCTTTTTGAACAGCGACGTTGTGATTAAGTCCTTTGAGGTTATAAGCAAGTGTAGCTGATGCATTTAACGTATTTTGTGGCGTTGCAGCAAATACAGGCCCGACATACATGGCCGAAATAAGTAAGGAGAGAACGATAGAAAGGAGTAGTTTTAATCGGTTTTTACCTTGAATCATACAGAATACCTCCTTTAGTATGCAAACCTCATCAACTCGATTCAACACTACATGATACATATCATCTAGCTGTAAAAGTGTACCACCTCCTTAACAGAGACCCGGTAAAAAAATAAAAACCCGAACAATAAGATATGCTCGCAAGCGAGCGAATCAAATTGTTCGGGTTTTCTCAAGGACTCCAACCGTCACATTTAGAATTCAGTAAAGAATAAATGGTAAGCGCTTCCATAGCGCTCACAAATTCATCCTAACAGGTTCTTTCTAGAAAGTCAACGAGCCAAAGCGAAGGTGTTTGTTCACACTTTCAGAAAATACATTCGATAACTTTCAATTGTAGATGTTAGTCCGTATTTTGAACACCCAGTCAGATAAGTAAAGGTTATTAGTTTCGATTTTGATGACGATGTTCATGTTTTGATGGGTATTCAGAGGATAGGATATCGGAACATAATTAAGGCGTGCCCTCTTGTCGGAGGCGATCGAGGGTTTTCATTTTTGAAACACGAGGGGGCAATCGAATGGCTAGAATCTGTATTGTTGATGATGAACCTATCATCGGTATTGGCCTCAAAACGCTTATCGGGGAATATAACCGGTTTAGTGAGATCGATACATTTACTGACGGGGAGTCAGCATTGTCGAACATTATAGCCAACCCTCCTGACGTTGTGTTGACAGATATACGAATGCCTCGAATGGATGGTCTAGAGCTTTGCCGACATATTCAGCAGCTAAGAGTCTCCACTAAAGTTGTCGTGCTTTCCGGATACGGGGATTTTGCCTACGCGCAAAAATGTATGTCGTACGGCGTACAGGAATATCTACTGAAGCCAATTACTGAAATTGAGCTTTTTCCAATATTGGATAAAATGCTTTCCATGCGGGAAGCTGCACTTATTTCCTTCACCCATTTTGAACAGTGGATCGATCATTTAGAGGAAGCGATTTGGATCATGGACAGGGTTCGGGTCGATGAATTGCTTGAGGATGGCAAACGGGAGTTGTTCGATGTTGATACAGAGATCCAACAACACCTGCGAGTATCCGACGCTGTCAGGCTGCTTCACAAGAAACTGAATGCCAGAGGGGCTTACAGGATTGAGGTGAAACCGTTTGTAGAGGAGAGTACAGGCATCACGATTACGTACGAAAGGTTTCAGTCCGAAATAAGAAGCTGGATTCAGCGACTGAGCGAGTATCGCAATCATGAGAGAATCGATGTATTGGAGGCTGCGATTCAATACATTGATGAGCACCTATTCGAGGATGAGCTTTCACTGGAGAAAGTTGCAGGGAAGCTAGGATTAACGCCGACCTATTTCAGCCATTATTTTAAGAAACATACGAACGAAACCTTCGTGCAACACCGGATGCGCAAACGAATCGATCGAGCTAAACAACTGCTTGCTGTACCTCATTACAAAATTATCGACATCGTAGCTGAAGTTGGTTACGAGAGCTACCCGCATTTTACAAGAGTATTTAAAAAGGCAACTGGATATTCCCCCACCGAATATCGCGGACTGCTCGGGATTAAGTAATGAATAGCAGACTTGTACGCAAGGTTTACATCTACTTCGTCATCATTATCACATTAGCTTTGGTAACAGTGGGAGTTACCGGCTATTGGCGGTCGTCCAACGAACTGGAGAAGCAGTATGAAGGACTATTGACTCAAATCGTTGATAATGTCCTACATGAAACTGATCTATTTCTGAAAAGCTACGAGAGGGCAACACTTTCTATTCTAATCTCACCTGTAGTTAAAGAAGCTCTAGATCTGCCATACCATGCCACTTCTGGGTTTTATTCATCCGAATTGGCGATGAAGGGAGTATTTCAACCCGTTCTCATTAACAACCCTGAAATCTCAATGACATACATCGTCGGTTATAACGGGTTCCAAGCAACGGATTTCAATGCACACATAGTCCCTTTTAATTACAAAGGTTTTGATGAATATGTCGAACAGATGAAGGAAGACGATACGATTAATGGAAAGCTGACGATCAAAGATTCCGGATTTCTGGACGGTCATCTCACACTGATTCGCAAATTAGCGGATAGAACCTCATCAACTACTTTTAAAGGACTTATGGGTTTTGAACTAAAGATAGGGGAGTTAAACACGCTCTGGAAGGGCATCAAACTCGGAAACTCAGGGTATTTTTTTATCGTGAACGATCGTGGGAAAATACTGTATCATCCGGATTCGAACCGGGTCGGGAAACAGCTTGATGGTATGCATTTCAATACGGTTGAAGCCAAAACAAATCAAGTATTTGAATTGCCCGGAGAACCGGGGAGGGTATTCTTTAGTCGAAAGTCTGACTACTCCGGATGGACACTAGTGGCAAGTATGTCGATTTCTGAACAACGTCAGCCTATTTCAGATTTGCGTCAAACGATATTAATTGTAGGCATCATCACCTTATTCTTGGCCACATTCCTAGCTTACCGTTTCGGTCAATCGATTGTTCGTCCGGTTCGACTACTAGAGAATGGGATGCGTCAGACGGCAAAAGGGTTATGGACTCGAGTACCTCTCACAGGAAGTCTGGATGAGATGGATCAGCTTATTATCAGCTACAATACGATGGTCTCTAGGCTCGAAGAGCTTGTTGAGCGAGTTTACGAAACCGAGCTGCGCAATCAGGATAATTTAATGAAACGGCAGCAGGCCGAGTTTCAATCGCTGCAATTACAGATTAACCCGCATTTCTTGTACAACACGTTGGAAATTATTATTTGCTACGCCGTCATTCAAAAATCAAGTGAAATCAAAGACATCGTTCGTTCTCTGTCGTACATGCTGCGTTATTCCATCCGCACGGACTTGGAGGAAATTACGGTGGCGAATGAGCTTAAACACATTCTGTACTTCATGTCGATTATGAAATATCGCAACCAACGCGAATTCGAGATTGATGTTCGGATCTCTACGGATTATTTATTGGACAGCATGGTTCGCTTGACACTTCAGCCCTTGGTCGAAAATGTATTTAAACATGCATTTCCCTATGGGATCGAGGATACGCACACGATAATTATTGACGCATGGAAGGAGGAAGCGGATTTCTATGTCATCGTACAAGATAATGGCTGCGGCATTGACGCGGAATCCCTTCAGCAATTAAACACACGACTCCTGAACAGTCGACAAGAGAAGCTGGTGGATTCGCAACCCACATTTGAAGGCAGCATCGGGCTGCTCAATGTGCATAACCGGATTCAGATGGTGTTCGGGCAGCAATATGGTCTTTCTGTTCAAAGCCAGCAGGGGATCGGCACGAAAGTTACGATTCATATGCCATCTTCCAGTGCAAAAAAAGTCATAGCAGTGTAAATGAACACAATGCTCGGCACACCTCACTTTTTGTATGCTGTATTCAGAAGTACATTACACATACCGAGTCATGGTCATCGAAATAGGGAGGGATTTATGGAGATATCGGCTAGCAAGAGTGACACACTGTCTACAGTTGTCGTTAAAAAGGAACATTACTTGTTTAGGCTCAAGAAAAATGCATTCAACCATTGGCAGCTCTACGTGCTAATGCTGCTGCCAATTATTTATTTGATCATTTTCAAGTATGTGCCGATGTATGGCGCTTTGATTGCGTTTAAAAATTATCTTCCGACAAAAGGTGTCTGGGGCAGCGAATGGGTGGGACTGAAGCATTTCGATCGCTTTTTCCATTCTTATGAATTTGTTCGGATTATGAAAAACACAGTCTTGCTCAGCATCTATAGTTTACTTGCGGGGTTTCCGTTCCCCATCATACTGGCGCTTTCTCTGAATTACGTCAATTCTCGTTTCTTTAAGAAATCCGTGCAAATGATCACCTATGCGCCGCATTTTATTTCCGTGGTCGTTATGGTAGGTATCATTTTGCAGATGATGGACCCTCGGGTTGGCCTCATTCAAAAGATTATGAAATTTATCGGAATCCCTACCATTAATTTCATGGGCATACCCGAATGGTTTTCACATGTTTTTGTCTGGTCCGGTATTTGGCAGAATGTTGGATTTTCTTGCATCATTTACTTGGCAGCGCTTGCAGCCGTTGATCCTTCACTCCATGAGGCTGCTGTTGTGGATGGAGCCAATAAGGTGCAACGCATGTGGCACGTGGACATTCCGGGTATTCTACCGGTTGCCGTGATTCTGTTAATCATGAACACCGGACATGTGTTAGACATCGGCTTCGAGAAGGTGTTGCTGTTGCAGAATCCGCTGAATATGAGCTCATCTGAGGTTATCGATACTTTTGTCTACAAAGTCGGTTTGGCCTCAACCGCAATCAATTATTCCTATTCATCTGCCATTGGGTTGTTTAAATCAGTCATTAATTTGATTCTGTTAGTACTCGTTAATCGGATAGCTAGACAATTAGGACAAACCAGTCTGTGGTAAGAAGGAGGCGCGTCAATGACGGGAAGCATTAAAGAAAGTGCAGATGACAGGCTTTTTACAATAGTGAATTACATCATCTTATTCATTTTTACCATTACGATTCTTTATCCGCTGATTTACATTGTTAGTGCTTCGTTCAGTTCATCCACCGCGGTTATTTCCGGCAAAGTCTGGTTGTATCCGGTTGAGCCGACACTAGCGGGATATGAAGCCGTATTTAAGCATCGCTTGATTATGTCGAGCTTCTTGAATTCTGTATTTTATACCGTAGTGGGAACGACAATTAATGTCCTGTTTACACTCATTGCGGCGTATCCGCTTTCCAGAAAAGATTTTATGCCACGCAATGCCGTCATGGCTTTGTTCGTATTCACCATGATGTTCTCAGGGGGATTGATCCCGTCTTATCTGGTTGTGAAAGAGCTCGGTATGATCGACACCAGATGGTCTTTAATTATTCCAGGAGCACTTGGTGTTATGAATATGATCATTGCCCGCACGTATTTTCAAACGACCATTCCCGAAGAATTGCTTGAAGCCTCTCAAATGGACGGCTGTAGTGATTTTACGTTTGTACGAAAGATCGTACTTCCTTTGTCAGGTCCCATCATAGCAGTGATTTCCTTGTTTTACGCAGTAGGACATTGGAATCAATATTTTAGCGCATTGCTTTATTTGAAACATCAAGAGTTGTACCCCATTCAATTGGTGTTAAGGGATATTTTGGTGCAAAACGAGGTCGACGCGTCGATGATAACTGACATTGCAGATCAAGCGGCAAGAGATGGTCTGCGGGAGTTGTTGAAGTTTTCCCTTATCGTCGTGTCTACGCTTCCCGTGCTCATCATCTATCCATTCATACAAAGGCATTTTGTCAAAGGCATGATGATTGGCTCATTAAAAGGCTAAAGGGAGGTTTTTACATGAAAAGAGGGTTAAAAGCATTAGTAGCAATTACGGCATCGTCAGTAGTACTCCTAAGCGCTTGTTCGGACAGTGGATCGAAGGAGGCTGCCAAACAGACGGAAGCAATTATCGATGATCAAGTAACGCCAGCTGGGCAATTCCCGATCACGAAAGAAAAGACAACGCTCAAAGTTATGGTTAAAGGCTCAAGCATTGTCGAAAACTTCGCAACAAACGAGTTCACCAAGTGGCTGGAAGAGAAAACGAACATTCATATCGATTGGGAAGTGGCTCCGGAAAAAACGTTTGCAGAGAAGCTCAACGTTTCACTTGCAAGTGGTGATTACCCAGACGTGCTGCTTAACATGAGTGTATCGCCGATTCAGCAATCGATTTATGGAAAGGACGGCGTCTTTATTCCGCTGAATCCCTATATCGACAAATATGGTGTTGAAATGAAAAAGATGTTCGAACAAGTTACCTATGTGAAAGATCTAATTACGATGCCTGACGGTAAAATTTATTCCGTTCCACAGGTCAATGATTGTTACCATTGCTCACTTGGTCAGAAAATGTGGATTTATAAACCATGGCTCGACAAGCTCGGATTAAAAATGCCAGAAACGACGGAAGAGTTTTATCAAGTGCTTAAAGCCTTTAAAGAAAAAGATCCGAACGGAAACGGTAAAGCAGATGAGATTCCGCTTGTTGGTGCCACGAATGGGCCATCCTCGACGTTAGATCTATTCCTGCCCAGCGCTTTTATCGAGAAGGACTTCAACCTGCGCTTTGTGAAGGATGGAAAAGTTCAAGTTGCCTATAATCAACCGGAGTGGAAAGAAGCTTTAAAGTACTTGAATAAAATGTTCGCCGAGGGCTTAATTTCTCCGCAAACATTTACACAAGATAGAAACCAGCTGAAACAGATGGGTATGAACCCGGAGATTCCAATCCTGGGAGCTATTGCATCACAAAATCAAACGGTATTTGTCGACGTCGATAACGCAAGATTCAAAGATTACATCTCCGTACCACCGCTCAAAGGGCCGACGGGGATACGTTCTACAGCCTACAATCCTTATGCGGTTTCCGCAGGTCAATATGTCGTTACGAATAAAGCGAAAAACCCTGCTGCCGCATTCCGTATGGCTGACTTGCTGCTTTCGGAAGAAGCGACACTTCGCAGTACACAGGGACGTCCAGATCAAGAGTGGGTGCGTCCTGCCCAAGGCGAGCTAGGTGTTAACGGAAAACAAGCGGTATGGAAACCGATCGTATCGTTTGGCAAGCTGCAAAACATTCATTGGGCGCAGGCAGGGCCGTCACTTCGAACAAATGAGTTACGATTAAGCGTGGCAGCGGATCCGAAAAATTCACTTGAACTTATTTTATATAATGAAACGAAAAAATACGAACCTTTTGGAACCAATCCGAGCAAAATTGTACCGCCATTGTTCTTCACTAACGAACAGGCTGAAGAGCTTTCTACGCTTGAGAAGACATTGACCGATTACAGAACTGAATTTTTTGCCAAAACGGTTACAGGCTCACTGGACGTTGAGAAAGAGTGGAACAACTACTTGAGCACGCTGGACAAAATGAACATTAAACGCTACTTGGAAATTTACCAACAAGCATATACCCAATTTAAAGCCAAGAAATAGATCATATCCAGAATCATATAGAAAGATATCGCATAGGAGTGAGTGTTTATCATGAAAGAGAAAACCATCAAGAAGCAAGTAGCTGAAAGACCTCATGTTGTATTTCTCATAGCAGACGATCATCGTAGTGAAGCTATCGGAGCTTTCGGCAATGAAGCTGTACAGACGCCGGTGTTGGATTCCCTGGTCACCAGCGGAACAGCATGTCGGAATACGCATATCTTCGGTGCTCTAACCGGAGCGGTTTGTGCGCCGAGTAGAGCATGCGTCCATACCGGTATTCCGCTCTTCCGAGCGACGATCGGCAAGGATATGACGAACCGGGAACATTCGAGCGTAATTCGCTCGGATGTTCGACTCATGCCACAGACGATGTGCGATGCCGGATATTACACGCATGCGGTTGGCAAATGGCATAACGACAAGGCAAGCCTCGCCCGGAGTTTCGAAGGGGGAGATAAGCTGCATTTTCACGGGATGAGCGATCATACCCAGGTTCCTGTATATGATTATGACCCGACAGGGCTATATCCGAAGGAACTGGAGTACATGGAACATACGTTCTCTAGCGAGCTATTTACCAACGCAGCCGTCAACTTTATCGAGGAGTATCAGGATGAGAAGCCGTTTTTCCTGTATGTCGCATATACGGCGCCGCATGATCCACGAATAGCGCCTGAACCGTATGCAAGTATGTACAACAAGTCTAATATAACGCTGCCTCCCAATTTTGTGCGAGAACATCCCTTTGATACTGGGGATATGGTCGTGCGGGATGAGAAGCTTGCGGGATGGCCGAGAGACGAGGATGAAATTCGGCAGCATATGGCCGATTATTACGCGATGATTAGCCACATGGACGCGCAAATTGGAAGGGTCATCGAAGCGTTGAAAGCGAAAGGCATCTATGACAATACGCTTATCGTATATACGGCGGACCATGGCTTGGCGGTCGGACAACACGGGCTGATGGGCAAACAAAACCTCTACGAGCACAGCGTACGTATTCCGCTTGTTTTCCGAGGCCCAGGTGTGCCGCAAGGCAAGCAGGTGCATGCGCTGGCAAGTAATATCGATATTTTCCCGACAGTTGCCGGGTTATGTGAGGTTGACCTGCCAGAGGAAACTGAAGGCATAAGTCTGCATTCAATCTTTTCAGGAGAAAGAGTAGGTGAACGAGGAATCGTAGGCTCCGTTTATCGAGATCTGCAGCGGATGGTAACGGATGGTCGATGGAAATTGATTCGATATTATCGCTCGCCACTTACAAACTCAGGCACGGAACGAATCCAGTTATTCGATCTACAAGATGATCCATGGGAAACGCAAGACTTGTCGGCAGAGCCTCAGTATGCCGAGCACATCGTACGGCTTGCCTCCGAATTAGCAGCATGGATGCATGCTTCCAGTGATATTTTGCAAGAAAAGCCCGTGATTCCAGTTCCCGTATAGATTGAAAGGTGAAATGAAACATGCAAACAATTGAAATCAATAACGCTTGGTTTCGTGGTGCCGTTTCCATAGAAACGAATGAAGCTGGCATCCGGCCATGGCGTTTACCTCACGATCAGCTCCGCTTATTTGCATCGAAAGTAGTGGAGAAAGCAGGAGAAGCAGCGGGTGTAAGGCTTGCCTTTCTAACCGATTCCACCTCAGTGGAGCTGCATGTCGCTTCAACGGAACAAGATAGACAATTTGACATCGTTATGGAAGATGAATTCATCGGTACCAAGACTCTTCTTGCCGGTGAGGGCATTTGTTTATTTACAAACTTACCAGGCAGTAGGAAGCGTATTGAATTATATCTCCCGCTAAATGCTGCCGTCACTGTGAAATCACTCAAGATTGATGTTGGGGCAACGGCTGTACCCGCGCCAAGCAATGAACCTAGGTGGGTTACATACGGAAGCTCCATCACACAATGCACCACTGCAGAAAGTCCAGCTCAAACGTGGCCGGCAATCGTTGCACGCCATAAAAGTTGGGATCTGACCTGTTTGGGATTCGCTGGACAATGTCATTTGGAACCCATGGTTGCTCGTGTCATTCGTGATCTTCCAGCTGACATCATCTCCTTGTGTCTCGGCATTAATGTGATGGGGGGCAATACTTTAAATATCCGGACGTTTCGTTCTGCCATCATTGGCATGGTAGCGATCATTCGGGAAAAGCATCCCTGCACGCCGCTCTATTTATTTTCTCCTATTTATTGTCCACACAGGGAAAGGGACGAGAACGTAGTAGGGATGACCTTGGTTACAATGAGGGAAGAGATTAAAGAGGCGGTAAATATCTTAACTTCTTACGGGGATTCAAACCTTACGTATGTAGACGGGTTGGATATCATGGGAGAAGCTTTTGTCAACCACCTTCCAGACCAGCTGCATCCGAATGCAGAAGGCTACAAAATCATGGCCAATCATGTACTCGGAATATTAAACGATAGGAGTCATGAGAATGGTTAGAAAAATGTCAGTTCCCCCTATGCAATTGGTCGATTATGATGGTGAAGGTACGCAGTTGTGCGCCGTTGTAGAGGAGATTGGGAGTATCACGGTAAAAAGAGCACTAATTCCCGAACCTACTGATGGAGAAGTACGGGTAAAGGTGAAGTGGGTTGGCATATGCGGCAGTGATGTGGAAGTATTTCGCGGGGCACGTGAACCCGAATTTGTCTCGTATCCGACACGCCTTGGCCATGAAGTGGCCGGTGTCATTGATAAAGTAGGACCCAATGTCATTGGTCTTAAGGTGGGGGATCCAGTCGCTCTTCGCTATATTTGGGGTGCCTTTGCTGAATATGTTTGCTGTACGCCTTTTTCTGTAAAAGTTCTTCCACAGACACTTCCTCTCATTGAAGGATCGCTAATTGAAGTACTTCCGGGCATTATTCATGCGGCAGAGCTTGGCGATATTTCCCCACATAAAAACGTATTGATTACCGGACAAGGCGTCAGTGGCCTAGTAATGACACAGGTAGTTAGCTTGTACAGTCCACGTAACCTTGTGGTAACCGATTTGTTTGATGAGAAGCTAGAGCTAGCTCGCAAGTATGGAGCAACCCATACCTATAAACTTCCATCATCGGACGCGAGTACAATGGATATACTGGGCAAAGACTTCCCAGATGGTTTTGATGTCGTCATTCCCTGCTTGCTGGAAGGGGATGGGATGGTTGATGCAATCGATGCGGCTTCCCAGAATGGGCGCATTATCATGTACGGATGTATCGGGACCTGCCATAAGCCAGTCGATTTCTTTAAAGTACATAAGAAGAGACTCGATATCTTCTCAACAGAACCGAAGCGAGATATCGATAATCGCCACTATTTCGACAAGGGTCTTCAGCTTGTTCTGGATGGATTGGTCAATACAGAGGAAATGATTACGCATGTAATCCATTTAAGTAACATTGCCGAAGCGTTTAAGCTGCGCAATGAGCATAAAGGCGACACGATCCATGTCATGATCGATTGTGAAACGAACGTTTAGATGTGAGTGATTCAATAAGCCCATAATGACCCGGCTGCACGCTGCCCGGCATTATGGGCTTTTTTTCTAACGTAATTGTACGGAACTGTGACGTTCGCCTATATTCTGAATAGTAAAAGAAGTAAGAAGTGGTTACGCTAATCGTAAACACAGAGTTTCTGGACTCCTGAATGTTGTTTATGTTTCTTTAAGAAATTGTGCTAAAATATGGATAGGCAACTTCATGCTCTGCATTTCCAAGCATACAGTAATTCCCAAATTATTAATTCTGGAGGTACTACTATGGATGATTATTTTTTGGTTAAAGACGGTCGAATTGTACGCTGGGATGGGATAACACTAGGAGGAACCAAAATCAGAGCCGATGAGTTAGTAGAGTCATTTGGACATAAAGCTCTTGAGGAAATTGAACGCTTTGGATTTTACACCATTAAGAAAGCTTAACGAGTTTCCAGAATAACAGTATCTCAATCAAAGCCGCGGATAACGCGGCTTTTTCATTATGACATAAGGTGACATATTCAAGGTTTATACTAGTTGGTAGATCAACGAAAGGAGCCACACTTTTGAAACGAAAAATAATTTTAGACTTAGCAGTAACTTTAGATGGGTATATCGAAGGGAAAAATGGAGAAGTTGATTGGTGCGTGATGGACCCTGAAATGGGATTTGTCGATTTCCTAAACCAAATTGATACCATCTTGTATGGCAGAAAAAGCTACGATTTATGGGGACAATATACGCCAGAAATGGACCATGCGGATACTGAACAAGCAATGTGGAACTTAGTTCATAGTAAACATAAATATGTGTTTTCCAGGACGCAAAAAGGTACTAATCATAAAGCAATCTACATCAATGATCATATTTTTGAAGAAGTAATGACTTTAAAGAAGATGCCTGGTAAAGACATTTGGCTATATGGCGGAGCAAGTCTCATTACAACTTTTATCAACTTAGGGCTTGTTGACGAATTTAGATTGTCCGTACATCCCGTTATTCTGGGAGAAGGTAAGCTGTTATTCGTTGATATTAAACAGAGGTTGAATTTACAACTAGTGAATACAAGAACCTTCTCATCTGGCGTTGTGCAATTAATCTATCATTGGAGTGGGTAGTAATTAAAATGCGTAGACTCTCAGCTAATTGCTGAGAGTCATTTTTCTATTTTCCAGAATTTACTTGCTAGCGATAAAGGACGGGGATATTTAATTGAAAATTTTATTAATTAAGGGCTGCCGCAGGGAGCGCTTTTTTGTCATGCAGGAAGGTAAAACAAGTAGAATGGGAATCTAGCAAAAATTCATGCTTTGCATAAAATCCATTTTCTGGTAGTCTTATGGAATTAGATGGTAAAAGGGGAGTAGTCGGTTGAAAATAAAACGTATTTTGTTTAGTTTTGCCACAGCACTTATGGCATTAACTATTTGCGGTAATACGTAACTTGCTGCAATTGTCAGCCCGCAAGCACAGATCTTACTGGACGAGGCAAACTTAAGATTGGAAGTACCTCCAGTAAATGATCAAGGTACAGTAATGGTACCAATGCGTCCAATTTTCGAAGCTTTACAAGCTAATGTCTCATGGGATCAATCGAAGAAAACGGTAACGGCAGTAAAAAAAGAGGTCAACATCCAACTTACAGTTGGCTCATTATCTGCAATGGTGAACGATCGCGAAGTTCATCTCGCGAAAGCTCCTTAATCTCTGGTATGAATCCATTCGCTTTAACTAATCCCGTACTTAATTGGGGATCCCCGTTCAGTTTACTGTTGATAACGATATTGGAAAGCGTATGTCCTGGTCCACGACAATTTAAAGGCAGGGGATGTCCTGCTGCAAGCTTTGCGTTACGGTTTGGACGATGCAACTGGGATAGTTAGTAATGAACTTGTTGATTATTATAAAGGAATGATTGCTAAAAAATGGAATTGATCCCGAGAAAGATGTCAACTACACCTTATACCAAGGGCACGACAAAGCGATTATCGGTTTACTCAACGGTCAAGTTGATGCGGCTTTTGTTTTTCAGGATATTCGATATAATATGCTTAAATATTATCCGAAAATAATGGAACAGACGCGAGTTGTAGCATTTACTGAACGGATTCCAACTGATACGATCACAGTACGCTCTGATATGAATCCCACTTGGAGAATGAAGGTTGAAGATGCATTTATCACCTTGGCTTCCGACCCGCAAGTCTGGAAGATTTTCAATGACGTATTTGGTCATCGAGGGTACGTAATATCAACTGATGAGAAATTTAATATCGTACGTGAGGCCATTGAGTTGATGGTGAAAAAACCATAACCAGCATGTGATCTACAAGATAATGGCTAGAGAAGTAAATCTTCTTTGCCTTTTTATTTCACTTAGGAGGAAAATCTTGGAAAAAATAAAATCTCTAAATTACCCAGGAAAGATTTATCTTATTATTGTCCTGTGTTTTGCTACTTTGATTAGTTTAATCAGTGTCTATAACATTCAATCTCCGTCAGGAAATAGAACATACTTATTTATCTTTTGGGATACATTTCTTGCATGGGTACCGGTAGGAATTGCCGTAATTCTAGATCTACTTTTTGGTTATACCCGTAAGAAAATGCGTGCAATATTATTCATAGTCGTTGGGGTTTCATGGTTTTTCTTCTTCCCCAATGCTCCATACCTTGTGACGGATTTACTTCATGTATTCGCGCGCTACAGCTTTGACCCTACCAAGCGATTTTGGGCAGATATTGTGTTCTGGCAGCATTTATTTACTATATTCACAATTGCTATGCTAGGGCTTTTACTCGGATCATTTTCGCTTTTTTCCGTGCAGAATTTGGTGAGAATATCATTTGGAGTTATTACTAGCTGGATTTTTGTGATTTTCGTTCTCATTCTAAGTAGTTTCGGAATCTACATTGGCCGATTTGTTCGATGGAATAGTTGGGATGTTATTATGCGACCAGGTTATATCCTGAAAGAATTATTTATCATGTTAACGGATACAAGTAAGCTATCTCATATTTTCACTTTTTGTAAGTTTATGTTTATGGTCTTAATCATTAGTTACGTACTGTTCTATGTCATAACTAGAGTTAGGAAATTATAGTTTAACTAACAGTTTTTTACGTTATAATATAACCCAGATACATACCAATTAAGAACGACCCGGAGGTTCAACGTTTCATGATGGGTAAACCTAGACGATCCACTTTTCGAACGCGATTGGAGGAGATGATCGCATCTCTGCGCCATAACATCGTAACCGGAAAATTACAGCCTGGTGAGTATTTGCCATCCGAATTAATACTTGCGGAGCAGTATAGCTTGAGTAAAAATTCGATACGCAAAGGTTTGAATCAATTACTCGCACAAGAAATGATTGAAAAAGTGCCACGAGTAGGCACACGCGTAGTAGGAGCAGGGTTATGCGAGAAGCAGACATTGAAGTTCGGGTATTACCCGACCCTTACGATGGAAGCCAATCTTTTACAGCTAGTCGATACATTTAAAAAAAAGAATCCGCATATCGAACTTCAGATGATTCCACTGTCGAGTTCGTTTTTTTCACAGAATATGCAAGAGGTAATGGAGAGAGATGCACTGGATGTGCTTACGCTAAACTTACAAAACTACGAGGCGTTTACGGATGCGGGAGCTGTAGAGGATATATTGGAACCGCTTCAACCGAGAGAAGGTGTTTATAGTTTCCTACTAAGGCCTTTCTCAAACGCTGGTCATCTGTACGTGCAGCCATTCACGTTTTCACCAATTATCTTGTGTTACAACAAAGATCATTTCAGGGAAGTTAATTTGCCTGAGCCGGACAGCAGTTGGAATTGGAACGATGTACAGCGAACTGCGCTTGCCTTATCGCAAAAACATGAGAGATTCGGGTTGTTTTTTCATTTGCAATCCATTAATCGGTGGCCGCTCTTTCTGCTGCAAAATAAGGTCGTTTTTGAACGAGATGAACAGGGTAAACTTATACTCGACGACAATGAACCTTTTCGGGAGTCGATGCGCTTAAGCCTACAATTGTTTAAGGGATTGAATCCGGAAAGCTCCTACTTGTCCGAACAGGATTCCGATTGCGAAATGTACTTTATGCAGCAAAAAGCTTCCATGATTGTCACGAGCTATTATAGCCTAAATCATTTGCGTAAAGCAGGGTTTGATTATGATATCGCACCGCTTCCTTATTCCGAAGAAGCAAGAACGCAATTAGTCATGATCGGACTCGCTCTCAATAAGAACAGCAACCGTAAACAAGCGGCACAAGCGCTAATTAATTTTCTTTTATCAGATGAAACTCAGCTTCAAATACGCAGACATACCCTTAGCCTTCCGAGTGTTAAAGCAATCGCGGAATGGAGTGGGCAGGAGGAGATATCCCGCCCAAGTAGATTTATGATGTATCGCGACATCATTCCGACATTTCGCCTCTACTCAGACATGAACGTCACTTTCCGTGAGTTGGAAACGATGAGGCGCATATTCAAGCTGTATTGGGCAAAGCTTGATGATTTTGAAACAGTTTTCCAAAGGTTGAAAGAAGCATTGCAACAAGATGAATTAGGGTGAAAAAAAGGAAAAGGGGTAGGGGATCATGAGATCCTCTATCCCTTTTGATATTAAAACTGAAAAACGACCGTTGGATCTGTGACCGTGTTAGCGATGATTTCCTTCCTGACTCCACCGGTAATGGCGCTTAGGGTATAAGTGCCAGCTAATAATTCCTTACTTGCTTCGCCGCTGGTTGTCGCTCCGAAAGAACGCCAACTTCCCCCGTAATAAGAGAGGATACCGTCCAGCGGATTACCTTGTGTATCTTTTAATTGTGCGGTAACACGTACAGTTTGGAAGGCAACGGTGGGATCTGCTCCCACCTGCTGCACCTTCTGGTTCAAGGTATCATCATAATTCATTGAGAACGTATACGTATTCGCCAGCAGCTCTATGCTGGCTTCACCTGAGCTATTCGTCACACCTAAGGACTTCCAGCTTCCCGCGTAATAACTGATACTTCCGCCGCTTAGCGGGTTGCCAAGGCTATTTTTGAGGGTAACCTTGACCTGAGCAGTTTGGAATACAAGCAGGGGATTCATACCAATATTTTGAACTTTCTCATTGATCGCTCCATCATAGTTAATTGCAAACGTGTAGGATCCGGCCAACAATTCTTTGTGGACTGTACCAGCGCTAATTGAACCGAACGAACGCCAACCTCCGCCATAATAGGACACGGTTCCTTCTCCCTGTGGAAGGCCTTGGCTGTTCGTAAACTGAACATTGACGTTAACAGTCTGAAACGTAATGATGGGGCTTGTGCCTGTGTTTTGTGCCATCTCATTGCGCGTGCCTTCATAAATAATGGCGAAGGTATAGTTTTTATTCGATAAAGGTTTGCTGACGGAACCAGATGTGTCAGTGACGCCAAACTCTTTCCAACCTCCGTCATAATAACTAACGACACCACCGCTAAGCGGTTGGCCTGTACTGTCCTTCAACGCAACCGTAACGGCGGTCGTCGGAGGGGTTTCATTTCCCGAAAAGGAGCGCGTCACTAGGACCGTATACACTTTCGTCGAGCCGTCTCTGGCTGTGACGAGAAGTTTGATTGTATTGACTCCAGTACTCAAAGGAAGCGAAGAACTTGCCAATCCACTTGTTAAGTCGATGGGTCCAAGCACTAGTGAGTTGCTGCTGTTATACACGCTCGCGGTTACCGTAGCGTAAGCTGTGTCATAAACGGATGCCGTCACCGATATTGCCGATACGCCTGCCGCCACGCTTTGTGTATAGCTAGTCGTTTCTCGTGAAAATGGTACATTCAGCGAACCGCTGCTTAAGCTAATGGCACTCAAATCTGCCGATGCCGGGCTGGGCTGAACCGTAAGGCTGATCGTATTGGATCGTTTGGTTCTTCCGTTCAATGTAATGTCCGCATAAATGGTTGCTGATCCTGCTTTAAGCGCCTTCACCTGTCCGTCCACAACGGTTAATACGGTTGGGTCGCTAATCGTGTAACTGATGCTGCTTCCCGCTAAAATCGCTGGCAATCCATTCTCCAGAAGACCAGACGCGAGGATAGGTTCACTAGTTCCTTCCTGCAGCGAAACATCGTTCATCGAAATAGATGTTTGAGCAAGACGGACTGGCAACCTGTATAAGTTTGTCAAATATGTGTAGTAGATGCTGCCATCCATACCCACATCCATGAGGTTCGTTGTATTATCAACAAGTGTGCGATAGTTCAGTGTGAGAGGGTCGAAAGCAGTGACATAACGAGCGATAGTCGTGTACAGCAAACCGTCTTGGCCCCAACGTAAATAGAAGGACCGCCACGTACTGCCGCCACTTGCACCAGGGAACATCAGTTTGCTTTTTACAATTTCAAGGTTACTCGGGTTTAATTCGTAAAGTGCGTATATGGATGAGCCTTCCACATCAGTTCCCCAAGCAATTCCCCATAACAGACCGTCAGGACCGAAGGACAAACCGCCAAGTAAACGAGGAGAAGATAAACCTGGTATGACGGGTTCAAACTCGCCAAGCTTGGTGTTCGTGGCGACATCCCATTTAAATAATTTGGCATGTACCGTATGTTCCGGTTCTGTTGCTGTTGCAGGTACTTTGGCAGGTACAGACCCGAGACCGCCTTCGATAGACGTTCCGCCAAAGAGGATGCCATTCTTATAGGCTAACGAGCTTATGGTTTGATCGGCTACCACATTGCGGGTGGATTGCCACAAGCCTGTTGTCTCATTGTAAATCGTTAGACTGCCGCCTAAGTTGCCATAACCAGGCACGGTTCCGATAAACAGCCGATTGTCGCCGGAGGCGAAGGCATATGGCCGATCTTGAACGTTCGGAATCGTATAAACGAGTTTGGGATTCGACGTAGGCATGTTTCCGTATTGATAAGGTTGGCTGGAATCATACGCATAAATTCTTGCTCCACCGTAAGCGCCAAAATAGGTTTTGCCATTCAGGAAGCCGATTTCTTCCACTTGATGTGGTGAATTCGGGGAAGAAACTTGCAAGTCGTAGGTTTGCGTTTCTTGATTAAACACACTCATGCCGTCTATGAAGCCACCAAGATAAAGCTTCTTGTCAGGACCTGCCGCCATACTTTGAATATTGACGCCTTCCCTGGCTAAGGGAACTTGGATCAATTGAACTGAATTGTCATTGGGGTTATAAAGCGTATACTTGCCGTCATCGTAAAGGATCGCTAATGCCTGACCGCCACCTGGAAGGGGCACCCAGCCAATCGCTTTTGTTCCGTTCTCGGGCAGCGTATTTGGCAGTGTCACTTGCTGAACGGTGTTTGTTGATACTTGATAGGACCATAGATTATTTGAAACTTTGTTACGGTAATATAGCAGATTCGCGTTAGAAGGGGACGGAGGTGAAATTTTGCCATCAAACGCTTCAAGCGAGTCGAAAGGCACGCTTTTTATGACGCTTAGTGTTTGCTCGTTAACAACAACTAGTGAAGTACCGTGTGTGACATAAAGCAGCCCGTTATAAGGGGTTATGTTATGAACAAAATCATCCATGCCAGTGAACGGCATCGTGATTTCTGTTTTGAAACCTGTGCTTCGATCCATTCGGATCAAATGTTTCTTGGAGCCGATACCGACATATAAGTATTGGTCCGTCACGCCAGCTCCTCGGGCATACTGCTCTGTGTCATGCATGCGGCCAAGATCAGTAAATGCCTGTGTATGCGTATCATATGCGAACACTTTAGCATTAGGGCTGGTTGAGCCATAGATGATGCCGTCAGAGCTAGCATCCAGATCCCATACAAAATTGTCAACAGGGTTGCTGCCGATTAATGTGATGTCCCGATGCCCCGGCCTCGTGTCAAATTTCCAGAAGTTGCGGTTGGCTGTCGCAGCAAAGTAGACATTGTTGTCGGCTCCGATCGTCACAGCCCACGTTTCCGTAGTCCCAGGGACTGAGATTTGGGAGTTGATAACACCGGTCACAGCATCAATGGCATAAAACGTCCCCGGATTACCATTGGTAACGAAATACAGTTCACCGTTCCCGATGGCGCCTCCAAGTGTCGTGGTCGTAAGTGTTGCTTTGCCCAAATTGATGGCGTTCTCGAAAGCAAAAGGCATCACTAAGGCCTCATTTTTATAAGTAAACGAAATATCGTCAAAATACACGTTGCTTAATGTGCCAACCCCTGAATACAGTAATACCTTTGCTTTGACTGCCGAGTCAGGTGCAATGCCCTCTAATTTGAGCACATCGCTCCAAGTATTTAGCGGTGTACTAAAGGAACGGGATGTCGTACCGACTTCTTTGTCCGCTCCATCGTAAAATTTAATGTATAGGTTGACGGCTCCTCCAGACACTAAGTGTACACTCGCTTTGGCTTCATATCTGCCATTCGGGTGAACACCAATGGCTTGGGTACTAAGTCCAATGGCTTTATCCGTGTACGTATCTAGCAGCTGAAGACTGGATAAGCCGCTTTTTTTCTGAGTGCTGGTGACGGACACAGCGCTGGGAGGCGTTCCTGGATATAACTCCCAACCAGGTATATTAGCCCCTGAAGCCGCTTCTTCAAAGCCAGGGTTATTGACACTAACTTCATTCGGATCGATGCGATAAAATAGTGCTTCATCCACATAAGCTGTCATAAGGACGCTGGATGATGCGTATGGAAAAATGGTTGCAAATGCGGCTCCATCAGGCGCAGTGCCAGATACACGAACGTCGAGCCAAGTGTTTAAAGCAGGATTGGTAAGGTTATACGTGGCCTGTTTGTTCATAAACTGACCTGAGGCATTATACCAGCGTATCCATAAAGCAGGAGAACCACCGCTATAGTTTTCTAGATACAGCTTAATTTTGGCTTCATAGGATTGCCCAGCCGTCACTGCCAGCTTCGCGCTTTCTGCGCCGAGTCCACCTGTACTGGGTTTGCTCATCTTCAGACTTCTGGTACCCGCAAACACAGTCGTCTCCGATAAGGAAAGACTTGAGGCTAGACCGAACGCGCTCCAACTAGGAATTTTACCTGCGATCAAATTTTGCTCGAAACCGCTGTTTGGCACCGGAATCATCTCTATCGGACTGGCTGCCCGTGTTTGAGAAGGAAGAAGAAAAGCTAAGAAGAGTATAGCGATGAGTCCAAACACACCATGCTGTCTTCTGAATGTTTTCCCTTTGTACGTATCCATTAACATCACCTT
The DNA here is from genome assembly GCF_964253335.1 of Paenibacillus sp. LjRoot56. Lineage (NCBI taxonomy): Bacteria > Bacillati > Bacillota > Bacilli > Caryophanales > Paenibacillaceae > Paenibacillus > Paenibacillus sp. LjRoot56. The sequence continues at coordinate 153,759 of NZ_CAXURV020000004.1, read as the reverse complement.
CTTTCAATTTTCTGCCCATAGACAGGTTGATGTCAGTCTCGCTGATGCACTATGTTTGCTTTGTGACCGCTTACATCGTAGGCATTTAAAAGATCAGTACGAGCGGATCAACTCCTTTCCATTCCTACATACAATGATTTATTGGTATATATCTGGTTCACAATGTAAATGTTATGCGAACCAAATTCGGCTGTCAACACGAAAAAAATAACGTCATAAATAGGAAATAAGTACCAATAATTAAGTGGAATTTCTTGAAAAGAGACACTATTTCTTGAATGCGTATGCTAGTAATGGCATTGTGCAGCATCTATAATGAATCCAAGTGTATGTTGAAAACCCACACCTATATGCATTCATAAATCGTCCTTACTGGTCATGACTTTCAAATCAGTTGGACGATTTCTTTGTATTCTTGGGGAAGGGAGGTGAATTTGATGGAATCCCGTTTAAGTCTCACGAAGAACCGCAACTAAACTTGATGTGAGGAGTGGTAAGAATGAGTCTAGGGAAGCATCATCGATTGTGGGTTCGATTCATCTGTACGATTGTTAGTGTTTTGATGATTGTAAGTATGTTTGGCAACCGAGAAGCGCATGCAGCAGGTATTACAATGACTCTCCCCAATGCTTCGTTCGAAGAGGTAGGTACTGGTATACCAAATTGGAACACGCATCCAACTTTCGGAACAGATACGGCAACTGTTTCTGATGTAAGGGCTTACACGGGGTCGAAAAGTATGAAAATGGTCGATGCCAGTTCTTCAAGCTCACTTGCTCGCGTGAGCGATAAAATCAGTATTTCGTCGACGGAGCAAGTGGCGTATACCGCAACTGCCTATGCGTATATTGAGCAAGGCTCGATCGATGTGTATTTAATCTTTTACACCGGTACCACAGAATTTCGTGCTATTCCCGCAAGTGTTACGCCTACGGTAGATCAGTGGAACAAACGCTCGATCACCGCAGAAGCACCAGCCGGCGCAACTGAAGTGGCTGTGATGATCTATAGCGGATTGGGAAGCATCACAACGGCCTATATAGACGATGTATCGATTGGAAAGACGGTGAAAAATTCGGGCTTTGAAACTACCCCATTGAGTGATGCTTGGACGGTATCTGGAGCATCCATTTCGACAACATTAAAAACGGGAGGAACATCTAGCCTCAAGCTGGTCGATGCCAGTTCGGTGGCAGCGAGCTATGCGGAGAGCACTGATGTCCCTGTTTCATCAAACGTAAGAATATCCGCATCAGCCAAAGTATACGTATCGAGCGGGGATACTGGCGTAAGCATGCACCTTCGTTTCAAGAATGCTGCTGGCACAGTGATAAAAGAGGTCGAGAATGTATTCAGTGGATCTGCGTCACAATGGACCCCGCTCACGATATCAGCGACTACACCAAACATTACGGGAGCCAAAACCGTGTCTGTCTATTTCACGACGAAGACTACGGCAACAACGGTTGCCTATGTTGACGATGTTACGCTTGATACTCCGATTGAATACAACCTGGGCACACAGATTGTGAACAATCCACTTGACGGAGCCGTATTTGGGAAGGATGCAAGCGGCAGCTATGATCTCATGTACGTCGGCTCTAGCGGCTATCCATCTAAGTTCGTGGTCTACGACGCGCGAACTGGTGAAGTTGTGGATGACCAGAATCTTGACCAAATAGAAGCCGTCTGGGGCATGACGGTCGCTTCAGATCAATCTGTTTATTTAGGAACGGCTAACAAGCGGGCTCTATATCGCTATGTGCCTGGAACGGTTAGCATTTCCGGAGGTGCCAAAATCATCACTGGGAGTTCCTTGGTGAAAACGACATTGGACTCGGGCATGAACGTCATTTGGGATGTGACGGCAGGGAGCAGCGGAAATATTTACGGTGGCACAGCCACTGACGGCAAAGCATTCCGTTACAATCCGACGAGTGGTGTTACTGTTTTAAACAGCAATCTCGCGATTGTCGACGGTTTGGCTCATGTTAGATCAATCGCTTATGCGAGTGATACGGAAGTATTTATGGGGATGGGACCAACCTCTAATGCCACAATTATTCGCTTTGATCCAACAACAGGCACTCAATCCACCATATCTCCGAGCGGCTATGGCAGTACGTATGTCCTAGGACTCGACTATATTCCGAATGGTACAGATTCGAAGTTGTTCGCCAAATTGTCAAGTGAGCCATTGATCGTCATCAATCCGGCTACTGGCGTCGTCGATGCATCACTAGGGAATGTGGATTCGATCGGTGTATCGAAGAAACATCCTACAGATGATAAGGTGTACTATACTAAAGGAACTCATTTGTACGTCTACGATATTTCTGCGAAGACACAAACAGACCTTGGTGACGTAGGAGGCAAAGCGGCTGGTTACACCTTTTTAACTGACGCAGGCACTACGTATTTGTATGCTCCACTTTCCTCCGGTAAAATTCTGAAATACAAACTTGCAGCGACCCCAACAATAGACATTTCGACTTCATTCACTATTCCGGATTCCCCAACGAAGATCCGCTCACTTGTTAAAGGTCCTGGTGATCACATTTATACAAGCGGGTATCTACGTGGAGGATTAAGCGTCTATCATCCGGACACCGGTCTGCTAACACGGAATAGAGGAGCGGGCCAGGCAGAGAACATGACCACGATTGGCAATAATTTATATCTGGGCATCTACCCCGGTGCATGGATAAAAAAATACGACACGAACTCCTCGTGGAACGATACCACGAATCCATCACTGCTTTTTCAGGATATCGCTGCTTCGCCTAACTTCCAGGATCGCCCCTTTGGCATGTTAGCCGATCCTGCATTGAATCGGTTGTATGTCGGTACAGTCGCGAGCTCAGGTAAACTAAGCGGCTCCTTCACTGTATATGACTTGACGACGTCCGCAAGAGTCACGACAGTACTCGACATCGTTGATGATCAAAGCATTATAGCCTTGGCATCCAAGAATAATAAAGTATATGGAGGCTCATCCGTGTATGGGGGGATTGGCAGTACAGCGAATCCAAGTGTAACGGAAGGGAAAGTGTTCACATGGCAAACGACCAGCTCGAATACACTTCCGGTTCCTCAGTATGTTCCAGTTTCAGGAAGAAAGGTTATTTCTGATCTTATTGTAGGTCCGGACGGCAACATTTGGGGGCTTGCTGAAGGGAACTCATCCACGGATCAATCGCGGAATCTGACAGCTGACTTATTTATTTTTGATCCGAACAATCCTGATGCTGCTCATACGACGATTTATGCGAATAAGTTTACTTCAACTGGCAATGTGTCCTGGCAAGGTGGGAAGATGGTTGTTGGCAAAGACGGCAATGTCTACGTAAGTATCGGTGGCAAATTGTATGCAGTTGACGCCAGTTCGGCTACTAAGGATGCTGTTACGTTGGTCTCTACCGGTGTGTCACTGCTGACAGCGGATGCGAATGGTGATCTTTATTATGTCAAGTACGAAACCAACTTGTACAAATATGATAAGTAATCAGTCGCCCTACTAAATGAAAAGGAGGCCAGGGAAGCAAATCTTCCCTGGCCTTGAACTCGTATAAATTTATATCATTTCAACTATTGATACCAAGCGCTTGCTAAATTATTGGGACAAAGATCCGCGCTTTGCGCGGAGTTTAATCATTTTAACGAAATATGTTCGTGTCTGGACAGGATAATTTAAACTGATGAGGGAGTAATCACTTTGAATAATTGGGGGAATCTCATTCGTCTGAAGATGACTATTCGTGGATGCCCAAGTACTGCCTTATTACATTCAATTCATGATTAACACGCTGTGGAATCTCCTTCAGAAGCTCAGGCCACGGTATGAAAATCGATTCTTCCCAAGCAAATTCAATAAATTCCATCGTTGGTCGAAACCGAAATGTCTGCAGATAGCGTTCTACCAATTGATTCGTTTCCTTATCCGTAGCCATCTGATCCCGTAGCATGTCTGGGACTAACAAACCTGCACTGCCCGCTGTCTCATAGGTACACGTATGTAAATTCGGGACAAGTTCAAGCATAGCGAGAAGTGGGGAAAACGCGTGTTTTCCAGGTTGGGAGTACAGTTTTACCTGAGTTGGATTGTTTTCAGATAAATTACTTCGATCCTTAAGTAGCCCTTTAAAGAATTTGCCATGGAAGCTGCACTCACTATTGATAACACTGCCGTCACGACCAACATAAATCCATACATGTTCCAGCTCGTACAAATGCTCGATATCATAATCCCAGTAGATGGCATATTCAATGACCTTTGCAATCCTTGTGTCCGACTCGAAGCTGATTATTCGACGAAAGGAAGGGGATGGACCGTCTTGATCGAATATTGTTACCCCAACACGGACTGGAAAAAATGGCTCCAAGCGATCAAATAACAGCTGTGGCGCATACGTTTTGACAAGCGCTAAATCGAGACTTATTTGCTGATCCTGCATATTTGCTTCCTCCTCTTAGACGAATCGCTATTACATTAATTATAAGAATAGTAGAAATGGATACCTTAAATTATTCTAGAAGAATCTATAAAATTATTGGAATAAAATGACATGAAACTTGTATGCCGGCCAAAACCACCCTATTATTGAAGAAAATGAACAGTAAAATTTACTTTTCATTAATCACTCATTATTACAAAAAGGGAGAGGAATCAATGTTGCAATCACTCATCTTTGATATGGACGGGACTCTTTTTCAAACAGATAAAATTTTAGAAATCTCCCTCGAAGATACTTTTAATTATTTAAGGGATCTGAATGAGTGGGATACCGTAACGCCAATTGATCAATACCGTGAGATTATGGGTGTACCTTTACCTAAAGTATGGGAAACTCTTTTACCCTCACATTCCGATGCAGTAAGAGAACAAACGGATTCATATTTTCTAGAAAGATTAATTGAAAATATTAGAAGTGGAAAAGGGGCTTTATATCCTAATGTTATTGAAGTTTTCAGTTATTTAAAAGAGAATAATTGTTCAATTTATATCGCGAGTAATGGTTTAACGGCATATTTAAAAGCGATCGTGAGTTATTATAATTTGGATAATTGGGTCACTGAAACATTTAGTATCCAACAAATTCAATCGTTAAATAAATCGGACTTAGTTCAACTTATAATTGAAAAATATGGTATTACCCATGCAGCAGTAATCGGAGACCGCCTATCGGATATACATGCAGCTAAAGATAATGGTTTACTTGCGATAGGATGTAATTTTGATTTTGCGAGGGACGATGAACTTGCAAAGGCTGATATCGTAATCGATGATCTCATTGAGCTCAAAACAATCGTATCAGAGTTGAAAAAATAGGAATGTATACGGAATTGATTGCTGTAGTAGAAACGTGGAGTAACTACTTCAATTCCAAATTTGTTACTTGGAACTTTATGTAAAGATTCCTCGTCTAATAAGCATATCAATGACAGGGGGGCCGATATGAATGGTAAAGTTCGAATAAGTAAACTTCTTGTGGCTGGAATGTTACTGGTCCTGATTGTAACTGCGTGTGCCAAATCTTCTGAAAATTCGATGTCATTGGAAAAAAGACAAGTTGCTTTGTTGAATCCATCGATCCCAAAGAAGTTTTGATCCTGATGAATGCGGTCTATTTCAATGGAGGATGGAAAAAGGAATTCCAGCTTTCTGGCACGAAAGAAGATAGCTTCAAACTGCCAGATGGTTCCTCCAAGCAAGTGCAGATGATGTCGCAATCAGGCACTTACGAATATTTGCAGGAAGAGGGATTTCAAGCCATTCGTTTGCCGTACGGACAGGGGCAGATGGATATGCTGATTATTCTTCCAAATGAATCGTCTTCACTTGGTGCTCTACATGACAAGCTTTGGGCAGATCCCGATCGCTGGTATAAATCATTCCAGTCGAGCCGAGGTGAAATCAAACTTCCTCGTTTGAAGATCGAATATAGTGAAATGCTGAAAGAACCGCTCAAGGCTATGGGCATGACGCTGCCCTTTGACGAAATCCATGCTGATTTTTCCGACATAGCACCTGTTCCACCTAACCTTTTCATCAGCGCGGTAACACACAAAACGTTCATCGAGGTCAATGAAAAAGGAACGGAGGCTGCTGCAGTCACTTCGGTACAGATGGCAGGGGCTTCTGCACCAATCGATGAACCGTTCCAGATGGCGATAAACCGGCCGTTCTTTTTCGCGATTGAAGACCGCCAGACTGGCGTATGGCTTTTCGTAGGGTCCGTGGTTGAACCATAAGCACAAACTAAAATTGCAACGAGTTACTCCATAAACAAACAGTATCATGATCAAAAAGCCTGGGCATTAACACGCCGAGGCTTTTTGTCATGTAGTCAAGCACTAAGTGGAAGAATGTTGTTTAAAAGACACCAAAAGGTGTCTTAAAATAAAAGAGCACTAAATGGAGTCAGAATTTCATAAAATAGGGAAGCCTTGATTTGGAAAGGAGCCTTATATGAAATTGTATGACCCCGATAGGATTCCTCGCTCTACTATACCTGAGAATCAGGAATTTCCAATGTTAGCTCTTTCAAGCTGGGTTACCCCAGAAAACAAGTTTTATATTCGCAATCATTTCCCATATCCGGCATTGCCAATAAATGATTGGACGCTAAGTATAGTAGGATTTGTCCAACACCCAATTCATCTGAATTATCAAACATTATTTCAATATCCTCAAATCACTTTGCCAGTTACTTTGGAGTGTTCAGGAAACAAAAGAGCGTATTTCCGGCCTAAAACCAGAGGGGTTCAATGGGAACAGGGGGCTGTCAGCCATGCGATCTGGACTGGAGTTTCTCTTCGAACTTTATTACAGGTAGCTGGAATAAGTCCTAATGCTCGTGAAGTTATATTCAAAGGAATGGATACAGGAGAACGAACGGACCTTCCAGGCACTTTCCGGTTTGCCCGAAGCCTCCCTATAGAGAAAGCTATGCATCCCGATACTCTGATTGCTCTCTACATGAACGGAAAACCTATCCCCTACAAACATGGATATCCAGCAAGACTAATCGTTCCGAATTGGTATGGTATGGCTTCAGTCAAATGGCTTTACCGCATAGTGGCTACTGATGAAGAATTTAAAGGTCCTTTTCAAGACAATGATTATATCGTGTACCATTCTGAAGCAGATTCTCAGCGCAGACCTGTTACATTAATGAAAGTGAATGCGGTAATATCCCAGCCCACAGATCAAACAATTATGAGAAGAGGAATGCATATCATTACAGGTACAGCATGGTCAGGTCACGGATTTGTTAGAAAGGTAGAGATTAGTCTTGATCTTGGAAAATCATGGAGCTTAGTGAGATGGCTTGATCCAGAGGAAAAGTACAGTTGGAGAAGGTGGGGCTGGGATTGGCATGTGCCAGTACCTGGAACCTATCTTATTAGGGTAAAGGCAACTGATGACAAGGATAATACCCAGCCCCTTCAAGCGGAATGGAATGTGAACGGTTATGAAAACAACGCAATGCCTCAAATTCAGGTTTATGTGGAATGACCAGTTAGAGCAGTATAAGATTATGGCCGAATCGTAACCCGAGTATGAATGGGAACGAGCTGTGAGAGTTGCAGTACATCCTCGTTGTACATGCGAATACAACCGTGACTAACTTCCCTACCGATCGAAGAAGGGTCATTTGTTCCGTGAATGCCATAATGGGGTTTAGATAGGCCCAACCAGAAGGCTCCGAATGGACCTCCGGGGTTAGCCTGTTTATTTATGATCTGATATTCGCCTTTTGGTGTCTTCGTAACCATTTTGCCGATTCCGACCGGGAATGACCGGGTAACGATATTTCCATCAAGTAAATATAGATTACGGTCGGATAAATCGACGATAATTCGATAGTTCGGCATTCATTTCGCCTCCTAGCAATATTCTATGCATGCCTAGTTTCGGAAGTGAGATGATGCAAATGTCAGGAAGGTGTGCTCGGGACAATCATAGGGAACCCCAAAAAAGAACCTGAGTAGATTACTCAGGTTCTTACATATTGCATATAAACAAACACGATGATATAATCGCATTACGACTTTCATAATTCTCATAAACATAGTTACTACATCTTATACTGTAATTGTAGCATGTCGGTAATTCACTTGTCAAATGTTTTTTATCACCTAAATGGTTAGGAGAGATCTTAAATGAGTTCTTTGGTTCTCGGGTTTCAGGAAATGGATAAAGCGCAGCTACTGCTCGTTGGTGGAAAAGGGTTGAATTTAGGGGAACTATCAAGAATTGAAGGTCTCCAAGTCCCAGAAGGATTCGCAGTCACAACAGTAGGGTATCAAAGAGCAATCGGTCAAAACGAATCCTATCATACTTTGTTGGATCGACTAACCATGCTAAAAGTAGATGATCGAGATCAAATTGGTGAAATCAGTAAACAGATTCGACAGATCATTATGGACACAGAAATTCCTTCTGATGTTGTCAAAGCAGTTTCTCACTATCTCTCCCAGTTTGGGGATGAACATGCGTATGCCATACGTTCTAGTGCGACCGCAGAAGATTTACCACATGCCTCTTTTGCTGGTCAACAAGACACCTATCTAAATATCATCGGCATCGATGCCATCATACAGCATATTAGCCTATGTTGGGCTTCTTTATTTACGGATCGTGCGGTCATTTATCGGATGCAAAATGGATTCGACCACAGTCAAGTATATTTAGCAGTGATCGTTCAAAGAATGGTTTTCCCGCAGGCTTCAGGAATATTGTTTACCGCGGATCCAATAACGTCCAACCGAAAGTTGCTATCCATCGATGCCAGTTATGGTCTGGGAGAGGCGTTGGTCTCTGGGTTGGTCTCTGCCGATAGTTATACCGTACAGGGAGACGATATCGTCAATAAAAGGATAGCATCCAAAAAATTGGCTATCTATGGACGAAAAGAAGGTGGAACAGAGAGCAAGCAGCTCGACCCTGATCAGCAATTGTCTCAAACACTTACGGATCAACAAATTTTACAATTAGCTCTTATCGGAAGACAAATCGAATCTTATTTTGGCAGCCCACAAGATATCGAATGGTGTTTGGCTGATGATACATTTTATATTGTCCAAAGTCGACCGATCACTACGTTATACCCAATCCCTGAAGCCAATGATCAAGAAAATCACGTCTATCTATCTGTTGGTCATCAACAAATGATGACAGATCCCATCAAACCATTGGGGTTGTCGTTTTACCTGTTAATTACTCCTGCACCTATGCGTAAAGCCGCAGGGAGGTTGTTTATTGATGTTGCACCTAGGCTGGCTACACCTGTTGGCCGGGAAGCTTTATTAACTGCCATCGGATCCGATCCGCTCATAAAAAGTGCACTCATGACCATCATAGAGCGAGATTTAATAAAATTGTTACCAGATGATCAAACAGCTCCGATGCCAGGCAGAAGTCAAACAGATATGCTGGAAGAAATTGAAAACAATCCGAACATCGTTTCAGATTTGATTGCGAGTAATCGCGCATCGGTAGAAGAGTTAAAACAAAAGATCCAGACGAAATCAGGATCGGATTTATTAGATTTTATTCTAGAAGATATCCAGCAATTAAGGAAGATCTTATTTGACCCAATAAGTACGGCTGTGTTTATGACTGCGATAAATGCTTCATTATGGATCAATGAAAAAATGAACGAGTGGTTAGGTGAAAAAAACGCAGTAGATACGCTTTCTCAATCTGTACCCTACAATATTACTTCAGAAATGGGTCTGGCATTAATGGATGTCGCAGATAGGATTCGCCCTTATCCGAATGTCATTGATTATTTACAGCAAGTAAAAGATGATAACTTTTTGGATGAACTGGTTAAGTTCGAGGGTGGACAGGAAGCTTATGACGCAATCTATGCGTATCTCCATAAATACGGAATGCGATGCGCCGGAGAAATCGATATTTCTAAAACACGCTGGAGTGAAAAACCAATTACACTGGTTCCCATGATTCTGGGTAACATCAAAGCCTTTGAGCCTAACGAAGGTCATCGAAAATTTGAGCAAGGGCGCCAGGAAGCTTTGGAAAAAGAACAAGAGTTACTAGCTCGATTAAGCCAATTGCCAGATGGTGAACAAAAAGCTGAAGAAACAAAACGAATGATCCGCCGAATTCGGAATTTCATCGGTTATCGTGAATATCCCAAATACGGTTGGGTTAGCCGATATTTCGTGTATAAGCAGGCGTTACTGAAAGAAGCCGAACAGCTCGTACAAGCGTGTGTCATTCGTGAAAAAGAAGATATATTCTATCTCTCTTTTGAAGAGCTTCACGAAGTCGTACGCACAAACAAACTGGATTATCAAATCATCAGCAAGCGAAAGGATGATTACAAATTTTTTGAAAAACTAACGCCACCGCGTGTAATCACGTCTGATGGTGAGATCATTTCAGGTACTTACAACCGCGGAAATCTCCCAGCCGAAGCTATTGTAGGCCTACCTGTTTCTTCAGGAGTAATAGAAGGACGTGCACGTGTCATTTTAAACATGGAAGATGCAAATCTAGAAGATGGGGACATATTAGTCACGGCCTTTACCGACCCAGGTTGGACCCCCTTGTTTGTATCCATTAAAGGACTCGTCACTGAAGTTGGTGGACTGATGACCCATGGAGCCGTTATCGCACGAGAATATGGTTTACCGGCCGTTGTCGGGGTAGAAAATGCGACCAAACTGATTAAAGATGGGCAACGAATTCGCGTAAATGGCACAGAAGGGTATATTGAAATAGTATAGGTGATACAAAAACGTTGCCCCTTTGGGAGGCATCGTTTTTTTGTTTGCCCGCATAATTTACAAATTTATTTCACATCACTAATAATTAATGCCATTAATTGAAGTTCATGTTTAATCATAGAAGGAGATATACAATCCGTATCGAATAATCATAACGATGAATCACAAGGAAGTATTTGGTGATGTAACTTACTAAAGGTATTTCAACTATGGGGTGGTGAACGTGCGCAGCACTTCGCTTAGGAAACGCATTGTCGTAACGCTGATATCGAGCTTCTTAGGGTGTTCCATTTTAATGGCAGCTGTCTCGTATAATGCGATTGACACGATGCAGCAAAACAAAATTAAAACAAACATGGCCTTCGATTTGTACCAGCAATCGATGAAGCTCACGCAAGTTTATTATAATCTGCTCCAGGTAACACAACAAATGACTCCTCAAGGCAATGTCGGCAACCTCATGGATACCTATTTTTCCACAGACGATCTCTATAATCGACTTCAACTTTCGCTAAGCGTTTCAAATAATATCGGACTGATCTCATTCTCCAACCCGGCTATGGAGCTGGTGATGTATTATAACTCCGAGGAGAAGCACCCACTTTATTCAAATCTGCCATTGCGTGAAGATTTTACTTTGCAATCTTTGCCTAATGTGGCTGGCAACGAGAGCATCAACTATCAATCGCCACATTTGTCACTTTGCAGGTTCAGTGATGATCAGGTCGTTTCTGTGACGCGAGAAATCACTTTTTCCGACGGAACGAAGCAAGTGATCTATGTCGAGGCCAAGTCCGATCTCGCAACGGACATTAGTAAACTTTCATCCAGTCTCAATTTACCGTATGTATTAGTGTTGAGCGATCAAGAGGAAAAGGTTACATACAGCAGCAATCCAAGTGTGTTCTCAGTCGGCCAGAACTTAATTCTGGGTGGAAGCTCAGGCATGACCGAAGGATACATATGGGATCAGTTAGTTAGCGATTACGGTTATCATATCGCACTTATGCTACCTGTAGAGAGCTACAACCACGAATTTTACACTTGGAAAAATCATATGTTGTTAATATTGGGAATCGCTCTTATCATTCTTTTATCGATCGCTTTGCTGCTACTGCGACTGATTAACAGACCTTTACGCGTATTCGAATCGGAGATGGTGGCACTCGGAAGAGGGCACATGGGCGCGATGCAATATCGAACGGGCATTTCCGAATTTGACAAGCTATTTGATCAGTTTAATAACATGAAGCAACAAATTCAGCAATTGATTATCGATGTGGAACACAAGGAGAAACGACGCCATCAGTTGGAAATAGAAAAGCTCGCTTATCAGATAAACCCGCATTTTTTAATGAATACGCTTAATTCTGTACGTTGGCTGGCCGTCATGCATCGTCAGCCTGAAATCGACAAGTTTGTATCCACGTTGATTTTTTTGCTAAGTTACAACTTAGGGAAAACACAAGAAACGGCAACGCTCCGAACAGAAACCAAGGTCATGCGCGCTTACCTTGATCTGCAGCAGAAGCGTTATGATTTTCAAGTGAATTTGGAAATTCCTGAGGGAGACTATCTCGACAGTCCTGTCGCCAGATTTATCCTTCAACCTGTTGTAGAGAATGCGGTTTGTCATGGCCTTGATGAACACGGCAAGCTAGAGGTACGCATTTCACCAGACGAAATAGCTGGTGTCATACAAATCATAATTCGCGATGATGGCAAAGGACTTAGCGAGGAGACGCTTGCACTGCTACAGCGAGAATCACCTGATCAACAGCAGGTAGGCAGGGGGATCGGTCTACGATATGTGCGGTCTATGTTGGAATCATTTTATGGTGATAAAGCCCGTCTGCAAATTGACAGTACTCCGAATCAGGGTACAACCGTTATCATGTATCTCCCCTATTGAAAGGAGAAACAGATATGATCCGTGTTTTAATTGTCGATGATGATAAACTCGCACGAAAAGGACTGATATCAATCATGCCATGGTCTGAACATGGTATGCAGGTAGCAGGAGAAGCCGCTAATGGGGCTAAAGCTTTGGAATTTCTGGATCAACATGCCGTGGATCTCATGTTTGTCGATATTTCTATGCCTGTGATGTCTGGAATAGAACTGATACAAGCTGCACGAATCAAGCACCCGAGTTTGCGTTCCGTGATGCTTACTTTTCATGAAGATTTTGAAACTGTGCAAGCAGCTTACCGTTTAGGCGTTCTCGATTATATTTCGAAAGTTCGTTTAGAGTTAGAAGATGACGAGCAAATTCTCAATCGAATTCGGTATAAACTGGCTGACGAATTTCCTCAGCACCTAGCCAAAACCGAATCCACGACAACGGTATTTGTTCAAAATGATATGATTGAAGAAGAAAACAGTTTCCAAAATGATGAGCAATGGCACAAACTCGAACAGGATTGGCGCTCGCTTTACTGGTTATATAATGATGCTGTTTTCCAATCGTTATGTACACAAACGATAGAGTCGAATCGTTCAGTTCGCCGTCTAGAGGGGTTATTCATGCGTGTGATCTCTCAAGTCGAGATCGCCGCTCAGCTAGATACAGGGTTCTGGTCTGAAATCGATGACATCCGGTCAGCGGTGGAATGGATTCGCCGCTATCGAATTTTAATTTATTCGCAGGTAACAAAGTCAACAGATTTAACGAAAACGATGATTTGCATGCTCAAGGCGGTTGTTTTCATTCACCAGCATACGGCCGAAACGCTGCATGCAGAAGATGTTGCTGAACATGTGAATATGAGTCGCAGTTATTTTTGCCAATGTTTTAAAAAGTTAACAGGATCAACGTTTAACGACTTTCTCCGGCAAGAGCGAATCCGTGCAGCTGAGCGGCTCTTATGCGAAACAAATCGGCCAGTGACATGGATTGCCAATGCTGTCGGTTATGGCGACTCTAAGTATTTTTCACAGATTTTTTACGAGCAGACGCGGTTGCTTCCATCGGAATTTCGGGCACAATTCCATTCCATAGGGAGATTTGATCACTGAAAATCGAACAAATACCCCCCCTGAATCCATGAGTTCCTTCTAAACTCGAAACATCCATCTGACTTTTTATCTAAACCTTGCATGTATAATAAGGGTGAAAGGATACAAGGGAGGGATTAAGTTGAAAAGAAAACTTGTAAGCGTACTCCTGACGACATTTCTTGTTTCGAGCATGGCAGCGTGTACGTCACCAAATGATACAAAGGAGACGACTACCCCATCAAAATCAGATGTGAAAGCTTCCTCAACTCCTGAAGTGAAAGCGCCTTCAACGACAAGTTCCACACAAACAACTGGGGATGATGTAGCATTTGCCAGATTTTCGTCTCCCGTCGACGTTCATATCGGCATGGTTGTGGATCCGACAGACAAAACGTTGCCGCAAGGTGACAGTGTAGGTAATAACCAATATACCCGCTATCTGAAGGAGAAGTACAATATCAACATTATTGTTGATTGGACAGCAGCAACTGGTAATGACTATAAGCAGAAAGTTAGCCTATCCATCGCATCGGGCAAACTTCCAGATGGCATGGTCGTTGATGACCGATCGTTTATGACGAAAGCTGCTAGTTCGGGATTACTGTACGATATCACAGATTCGTTCAACCAGTATGCTTCTTCGCAAGTAAAGGAAATTATGGCCAGTACACAAGGACGTGCGTTGGAAAACGCAAGCTTCAAAGGCAAAATGACATCACTCCCCAATATCACAGTGGATACCGATGGGGTTCACATCATGTGGGTTCGCAAGGACTGGCTCGATAAGCTGAATATGCCGGTGCCAAAGACAGTTGGAGAAATCGAGAAGACAGCTAAAGCGTTCATCGATAACAAGTTAGGCGGGGATAAAACAATCGGCATTGCTGGCCCGTCAAAGAATACGTTCCCTTACGCAACGTTCCTCGTTTCTTCTAACAACATGGGTGGATTCGATCCGTTATTCGGCGCTTTAGATGCGTATCCAGGCTACTGGCTGGACAACGGAAACGGCTCGGTCACCTACGGAACGACAACGGACAATACGAAGAAGACACTTGCTTTACTGGCTGATTGGTACAAGAAGGGACTCATTGATCCTGAGGTTGGTACACGTGATAATGTCGGAGATCCGATCAACGCCAACAAAGCGGGTATTTTCTTTGGGCCTTGGTGGAATGGCGGATATGGAAACGGCGATTCTTTCAAAAACGATCCGAATGCCAACTGGCAAGCCTATCCCGTATATACGGATGATGGCAAATGGAACACCCATATGAAGACAACAGGCAGTACGTATACGCTTATTAGTAAAAATGCGAAGCCTGATGTCGTCAAAGCTATTCTCATTATGAATAATGCACTTGTGCGCGATGAGGCTACGTTCAATTTATCCGTCAATGTGGCTTGGTATCCGCTGCGTAACGTAATGGCGGCTGCTAATGAGACTGAGTATGAGTATACCGAACTTCTCAAAGTACTGAACGGACAGAAGAAACCGGAAGATTACAATGTGCCTAATAGCTTGTATAAATTGATGTATGCGGATGCGAAGAAAGTACAAAACGTCATTAAACCGCCATACGATAACCTAAATGTCAGCAACTTCGACAAAACAAATTTCGGTGATTTCCAGCGTCTATATTCGCTCATGATTGGCGACCGTTCATTTTCAACGATACCGATCAATAAGAAAGTATTCAGCGTAACTTATAACCAAACAGCTACAATGGAGACTAAATGGGCAAATTTGAAAAAGATGGAGGATGAGACAGTACTAAAAATCATCCTAGGCCAAGCGCCAATCGATTCTTTTGATAAGTTTGTTAAAGATTGGAAGGCTCAAGGTGGGGATCAGATCACAGCAGAAGTAGCTGAACTTCTAAAAAAATAACGTTTACAAACTTGCAAAAGGCGTTGGTGGACTCAACGCCTTTTGCAAATTTTCAAAATGCCAACTGAGATTGGGGGACAACCATGATGAGGAAAATGGGTTTTCAGAAGCATTATTATTTGATGCTGCTTCCAGGCATGATTTGGCTTATTCTGTTTAGTATTGTGCCGATGTTCGGTATCGTGATGGCATTTCAGAATTATAATCCTGGAATGGGCATTTTCGGTTCCGAGTGGGTAGGGTTGGAAAATTTCAAATACATGTTTCAACTGAATGATAGCAAATCGGTCATCACGAACACAATTATTATCGCTGTGGGCAAAATTGTATTCAATTTGCTAATCCCATTGATATTTGCGATTTTGTTGAATGAGCTTACCAATTTACGCTATAAAAAGTTTGTTCAGACGGTGGTTTATTTACCGCACTTTTTATCTTGGGTCATCATGGCTACGATTGTTATTGGGATTTTTGGCTATTACGGCGTTGTTAATACTGTCATTGAAATGTTCGGAGGTGATCCCAAGCTTTTTATGGCGGATGCAAGTATATTTCGTCAGTTGGTTATCGGCACCGATGTGTGGAAAGAGTTTGGGTACAATGCCATTATTTATCTCGCAGCACTGACAGGTGTCAATATGAATCTGTATGAAGCAGCGGCAATCGATGGAGCCAACCGTTGGCAAATGATTAGGAATATTACACTTCCAGCGCTAACGACAACGGTCGTGCTGCTGGGAGTTCTAAGCCTTGGTAACGTGCTCAATGCTGGCTTCGATCAGGTATACAATCTCTATAATCCGCTTGTATACTCAACTGGTGATATTTTAGACACCTGGGTGTACCGACTGGGCTTGCAGAATCTGCAATTCTCACTAGCGACAACGGCAGGGTTGTTCAAGTCTGTCATCAGCTTCGTGCTCATTGTCATATCCTACCGTCTGGCATACAGATATGCCGATTATACGGTGTTCTAGAAGGGGGCGTTGCAATGGTAAGAAATACGACTTTAGGATCACGTACTTTCGAAATTGTCAATGTGATTCTCCTTGGCTTGTTGCTGATTAGCTGCATATATCCGTTATGGTATACCTTCTGTGTGTCGATCTCTGATAAATCAGCTGCAAACGCAGGGTTGGTTACTCTCTATCCGATTGGTTTTTCATTAGCCTCATACAAAGAGATCATAAACGATAATCTATTCTTGAATTCATTCTGGATTTCGATTCAACGAACCGTGCTAGGTACCGCGTTTTCTATGTTTGTAAGTGTTTTAATGGCTTACCCGCTGGCGAGACCTAAGAAAGATTTTACAGCGCGCAATACGTTCATGTGGATACTAGTTTTTTGCATGGTTTTCAATGGCGGACTGATTCCATGGTATCTCACGATCCAACATTATGGTTTGATCAACTCGATCTGGGCGCTGGTGCTTGGCGGTGGAGTCCCGATCTTTAATGTTATTTTGATCATGAACTTTTTTCGAAATCTCCCTAAAGATCTCAGTGAAGCGGCAATTGTAGACGGTGCTGGTCCTTGGGCAACTCTGTTTCGGATCTATATTCCTTGCTCCATACCTGTATTAGCGGCAGTAGCGTTGTTTATCAGTGTATATCACTGGAACGAGTTCTTTAACGGTCTGGTGCTGATGAACACTTCCGATAAATATCCGCTGCAAACCTATATCCAGCAGTTGGTTGTTAACATCCCGGTCGGTACAAACCTCACGCCTGAACAATATAAAAAGCTGTCAGAGTTATCCAACAGGACGCTCAATGCCGCCAAAGTTTTTATAGCCATGGTGCCGATGCTAATCGTGTATCCATTTTTGCAAAAATATTTTGTATCCGGCATCATGTTGGGAGCAGTGAAGGAATAGGTGATCGATAGCTGAAGGGCTTGCTTCGCGGTAAGCTCTTTTTTGCGTTTATCATTTCTTGCCAAATTTGATTATGCAGTACCTATGTATGTTGGAGCACTCATAACGTTATTGAATGTTGTTTATGGATTCTTTTTTATGCCTGAGAGCCTTGTCAAGAATAATAGACTGAAAGAGATTACCTTTCTAAGATTGAATCCATTTACCCAACTTGCAACCCTACTTTCCACGAAAAACTTAAACAGGCTGCTTGTCTCAGCGTTCTTACTTTGGATACCCAACGGATCTTTACAGGCTGTATTTTCACAATTTACTGTGGATACGTTCAGTTGGAAGCCGGCACTAATCGGACTTATGTTTTCAATTATGGGTATTCAAGACATCATTTCCCAAAGTTTCATCATGCCAAAGTTATTGATAAAACTTAGAGATAAACAGATTGCCATTCTTGGTATGGTTTCGGAGATTGTAGGCTACAGTCTTATTGCGCTATCATCTTTGTTCACATTCTATCCTCTATTAATTGCTGGGATATTTATATTTGGTTTTGGTGATTCGATCTTTGGGCCTTCCTTCAATGGGATGCTCTCCAAATCTGTCGACGCCAGTGAACAAGGAAGAATCCAAGGAGGCAGCCAATCTATTCAGGCTTTAGCTTTTTTAACTGATGTATCTACTTTCATGTCTTTATTGTGATTTTCAACTCTAGAATTAATTGAAATGTTGAAGGCCCCTGACACAGGCAGGATTACGCAGCAATATGTTGAATTCTCTGGAAGAAGTTAAATCACCAGAGGTGAAATATGAAACAAGGTGAAGATAAGGTAGCAAGACATGCAATGATTGCTGTATTTAACGGTATAGAGTGGTATGAAAGAAACCCAATTCTGATCAACTTGATTACTTCTGGGGCCGAACTGACGTTTAGTCCACTTTCACCAGGGCTTGAGGCGGAAGTGGTGAAGATCACACTTGGCGAGAATCAATTTGTACTGAAGGTGTGGAACAAACATTCAAAACCTGACGTCCTACGTCAATATCGCCTATTGGAAGCACTTCAACGTCAGAAAATCCGCGTATCCGAACCGATCGGTTTTGGAAAAACCGAAGCTGGAGACGCGGTATTGCTAACCCGATATCACGGAACTCCAGTTACAAAGGTGAGTCCGAGCATTTTCAAAAAGATTTCGTCTGTTCTAGCCGACATTCATCGCTTGTCTCCAGATGGTTTGGTGGGGACAGAAGTAGCTAAGTATGACTTTATTTCCTATTTTTTCCCAGGTATTGAAGCGTTTCCGGCAATGAAGGAGAATCTGATCCATCTCGTCAATGCAGCGGATATGAAAATGGACCGGATCATACACGGAGATTTCAATCTAGGCAATATCCTAGAAGACGATGGAGAATACACGGTGATCGACTGGACGAACGGGCAACTAGGAGATCCTAGGTATGATCTGTCATGGGCTTGTCTGCTTCTACGTATCTATGTGAGCGACAGCAAATACCTTACATTTTTGTGCAAATATCAAGAGGAAATTCCTGTAGCTGCGGATGAGTTGGAGATCTTTGAAGCGATGGCTTGCCTAAGATGGCTGCTGCTCGATCGAATTGCTGGTGTGCCCAAATACCCGGATACAATGAAGAAAGTAAGAAAAATCGTCAGGGACAATCCATTTTTAATTGAGAATGTGCAGCTGTAAGTTTACAAAGCGCCTGAGAAATCGGGCTTTTCTCATTTAAGAAAAGGAATCATCCTATGTTCTCACGAATAGTGGAGTTGTGATTTTATTCTAATGCTACTACGCACATACAGAGGAGAGGGACAGGTTGACACAAGAGTGGCAGGCAAATTGGCTGACAGATCGTGCTTTTATGAATTTGGAAAAATCCTATCTTTACCATAAAGAGCTTGAAGAAGTTGTAGTCGAACCTTATCTTCCTGATTTACAGCATCACCATTGGTATGTAAGAAATGTATTTATATTGGATGAGAAGGTGATAGATGATGACAAGATCTGGCTTCATCTAACAGCAGATGATTATTACAAACTGTCTATCAATGGTGAGTTCGTTGCACAAGGGCCCGCACAGAGTGATGCGAATCATTATTATTACAATCGAATAGATGTACGTTCTTTTTTAAAAGTTGGGAAAAATGTAATTGCCGTTCACGTCTACTATCAGGGGCTGTTAAATCGGGCTTATAATAGCGCAGATAACCGGCAAGGTCTCATTGCAGAATTGTGGGCAGGCGAGAATTTGCTGGTCAAAACGGACCGTACTTGGAAGGCGAAACGGGTTAATGATAATCTGCCCGGAGTGACGTTTGGTTATGATACGCAATTCACAGAGCATTTGGATGCTAGGCAATCGGAGCTGGGCTGGAAAGAAGTCGATTACGACGATTCAGATTGGGCACATGCAGAAGCTGTCGAGCATACCGATTATACATTTGTTCAGCAGCCGACTCCGCTCCTCGACGTCTATAAGAAGCAACCTTCACATGTCGAACGGCTCGCAGCTGGTCATTATCTGATCGACTTCGGGACCGAGTTGACAGGCCAATTCGCCATGAGTGCACATGGAAATGCAGGAGAACAAGTACATATTTTGTCAGGGGAAGAATTGTTGCCTGGAGATCAAGCAGTTCGCTACGAAATGCGCTGCAATTGCTTTTATCATGACCAGTGGACGTTATCCGGTGACATAGACGATTTCGAAACGTATGATTACAAGGCGTTCCGCTATGTGGAAGTGCAGGGACCCGAGGAAGCACTGAAACCGGATTCCTTTCACGCCGTAGTCAGGCATTATCCGTTAGATGAGCACAGCTGTGTGCTTCACAGCTCGGATGAATTGATGAATCAAATTTTTGACATTTGCAAAAATGGTGTCCGCTACGGATCCCAAGAAAATTTCGTAGACTGTCCGAGCCGAGAGAAGGGGCAATATCTGGGTGACAATACGATTATTGGTCACTCACACATGCTGCTCAGTGGGGATTTACGGTTGTATCGTAAGGCAATTGAACAATTTGGTCGTAGTTCGTTCGTGTGTAAAGGGATAATGGCTGTTGTACCAGGGCATTTTATGCAGGAAATTGCTGATTTCTCTTTGCAGTGGCCGATGCAAGTGATGCAGTATTACCGTTATAGTGGTGATAAGGCATTTCTTCAGGAGATGTACCCGTATGCGGAAGGTTTACTTACACATTTTGAGCAATTTGAGCGCGAGGATGGGTTGCTTGAAGGTGTTACGGACAAATGGAATCTGGTCGATTGGCCACAAAACTTACGTGACAACTATGATTTTGATCTGAGCAGGCCAGTGGGTCCTGGCTGCCATAATGTCATCAATGCGCTATATATTGGTTGCGTAAGTACTGTAAACGAGATTCGCGAATTACTCGAGGTTGCTTATGAGAATCGGCTGCCGCGATTAAAAAAGAGCTTCTTAGAAGCTTTCTATGATGAGAAAAACCGCTTATTTAGAGATTCGGAGCAGAGTACGCATCATGCTCTGCATGCCAATGTACTCCCACTGCTATTCCATATCGCACCGGAGCAATCAATCAGCTCAATTGTTGACATGATCCGTACCAAGCGTTTCGCATGTGGAGTTTATTTCTCCTACTTTGTCATGAAGGCACTTGCGGAAGTTGGAGAGCATGCGTTGATTTATGACTTGCTCTCAGCTGATGATGAACACTCTTGGGGGAATATGATCAAAGAAGGAGCAACAACCTGCTTTGAAGCATGGGGGAAAGACCAGAAATGGAACACAAGCTTGTGCCATCCATGGGCAAGTGGGCCGGTTCCTGTGTTGATCGAGGATATTATAGGTCTAAAGCCAGCGAAGCCGGGGTGGCAAGAGATCGCGTTTTGTCCGAAGCTTCCTGCAAGCTGGACGTCATTTTCCTTGAGGCTGAATGTTCCAAGTGGAACGATTCAACTCCGTTACGAGAATGGGGAATGGAGCGAAAGCTTCCCGCCAGATATTCCTGTTATACGGCAATAGAAGCGGTAGAGACATACATTCGGTTCGGTTCGGTCAATCAGTCTTCAGACAGCAACTATTCGCTTGGAGGATCGTCTATTTAACGAGGCCACTATTTTCCAATGGATAGAGAGTATAGACAAAGGTCTATGAACGGAGCTGCAGATGTTGATGAAAAAATGGATAACAGTTACTGCTCTTTCTGCGCTGTTACTTAGTTCTTGCTCAGCCGCGGGGGAGGAACGGTCGAAAATCGCCGATGCTGTTTTGGGAACCAAATCCAACAAACAACAGTTAATTCATGCTGAGGGAGCAAAAGTGCTAGAACGGATAGCCGTTCCGAAAGGTTATGACAGAGTTCCCGTAGAGGATGGGTCATATGGGCATTATTTGCGGAATCTACCACTAAAGCCGCATGGCTCCAAGGTACATTTGTTCAATGGGGATCTTAAGGCCAAAGAAGTCTACGAAGCTGTACTCGATGTAGATGTTGGAGAACGGGATCTGCAGCAGTGTGCCGATGCCGTAATGAGGCTGCGAGCGGAATATCTGTATGGCAGTGGTAACTATGATAAGATTCACTTCAATTTTACAAATGGCTTTAAAGCTGATTATGCAACATGGAGGAAAGGGAATCGGATTGAAGTTTCCGGCAACAAGGTCTCATGGACCAAACGGGGAGCACCTTCCAACAGCTACGAGGTGTTTCGAAGCTATCTGAACATGGTATTTGCTTACGCAGGAACGTTATCCTTGTCGAAGGAAATGAAACAGGTGCCGCTATCAGAGATGCAGGCTGGAGATGTGTTTCTGGAAGGGGGCACGCCAGGACATGCAATTGTGGTATTGGATATGGTAGAGAACACCAAAACCGGTGATAAGCTCTTTCTATTAGCTCAGGGTTACACACCTGCGCAAGACATACACATACTGGAGAATGGAGCGAATGGGGAGGGGAATCCTTGGTATTCCACTGCGTTTGAGGGAAAGTTGAATACCCCGGAATGGACATTTACAAAGGAACAACTATATAGGTTCACAGACTAATGCGAGGGAGAAGGCCCAATTGGATCTTCTCTTTTTTGTTGTTTCCGGTCTAATTGATCAGGAGATTAGTCTTCCTTTATGAAGAGACTTCATATTTTTATTGGAGTTAGCAATTACTGGGAGCATTTTCAAGCTACTCATCATGGGAGAAAGGCACTGGTGGCAAGTTGGAACGTAATCAAACGAAAAATTGTCCCGAATCCACCCCTTACAATCTTCGTTATTACATGCCCAGACTTTCGTGTTTTCCTGAACGAGATCTTCTAGTGATTTTCTTTGAAAATACATAATTTTTTCCTCCTTATATTAAAAAAAACTGCCCTTAACACTTGTTAAGGACAGTTCACTGTGAATTACAGTTTTACAACATTCTCAGCTTGAGGACCGCGGTTGCCTTGAGCTACATTAAATTCTACGCGTTGTCCTTCGTCTAATGATTTAAATCCATCTCCTTGAATTGCGGAGAAATGAACGAATACGTCATTTCCGCCTTCCATTTCAATAAATCCAAAGCCTTTCTCTGCGTTAAACCATTTCACTGTTCCTGTTTCCATAATATAATTACCTCCAAATTGTTATTAACATGCTTTTTTTAAACAAAAAAAATCACACATTGAAAAAGGTACCATTACACAAATGATCACTTTTTCAATATGTGAGTTTATGTCAAAGCCGTTTATTGACCTATCATAGCACACAAAAGTGTGATAAGCAAATTAATAATGGTTTTCTCTTTCCTATATGACAAATATCATACCGACTATATGATGTTTATGACTGCAACGAATTGAAAGCGATATCTATAATGAAGATAGGATACGACAACTGATATTCGCTAACAAGTCCTGCGTACCATATCGAGGAGGAACTATACGATGACACAATCCACACTAACTAACTTAAAAAAACAGGTTGCCCCTTATGAAAAATCAAATACGATGGCCAGTATCAAACAGCTAATCAATACCTTAGGACCTTTAATCGTACTATGGGTAGCTGCGTATCTAAGCCTATCTATATCCTACTGGATCACATTACCGATTACGATCATCGCATCCGGATTTGTTATACGAACTTTTATCATTTTCCATGATTGTTGTCATCAATCGTTCTTCAAAAGCCGTAGAGCTAACGAAATCATCGGTACAATTACGGGAATTCTTACACTCTTTCCCTATCAGCAGTGGAAAAATAGCCATTCCATCCATCATGCAACGAGCAGTAACCTCGAGAAACGTGGAATCGGTGATATGTGGGTGCTTACCGTCGACGAATATGCGGCATCTTCCATATGGGTCCGAATCGCATATCGGTTATATCGGAACCCATTCATTATGTTCGGACTTGGTCCCATCTTTTTGTTCCTATTCACGAACCGCTTTAATACGAAAGGTGCTAGACGCAAGGAAAGAATCAGTACGTATATGACGAATCTTTCCATCCTTGCTTTATATGGAGGACTGATCTGGATAATTGGCTGGCAGTCGTTTGTTCTGGTTCAAGCTCCAATCATGTTCGTAGCGGGCTTGATGGGAATCTGGCTGTTTTATGTGCAACATCAGTTTGAAGACTCCTACTTCGAGAAGGAAGATGAGTGGAGTTATGTGAAAGCCGCGGTAGAAGGAAGCTCCTATTATAAGCTGCCGAAGCTTCTGCAATGGATTACTGGCAATATTGGGTTTCATCATGTCCATCATTTGAGTCCGAAAGTGCCCAATTATAATTTGGAAAAAGCGCACAATGCAACACCTCCACTTCAAAAAGCAACGACCATTACAATCGGCACTAGTTTGAAGTCGCTAAATTTCAAACTGTGGGATGAGCATAACAAAACGTTTGTTGGTTATAAAAATAATAAACAGGTGCACCTTAAGGAAGATGAGCATGATCCTTTGGTTAACAAAATAAACGTAAAAGTCCATAAATCAAGCTTTCAAGGGCAGTAAATACATCGATTGATGTTTATGCTAGAATATAATTAAAACTATGTTGAAGAAAAAGAGGCTAAACGGACTATGCAAAAGTGGTATCAAATTTTTCACAAAAACACCGGTCTTAGTCCGTATGTGTGGGTTGTCTTTTATATCCTCCCTTTTTATTTCATATTTCGTTCTTCTACCACCTACCACATTGTGTTAGGTACCATCATGATCATGGTTTTCTTTAGTTGCTACGTGCTGTCCTTCGTATCTAAAGGATGGATTGTGTACTTTTGGACTAGTATACAAATTATTATTTCGATTATCATGGCTATCGTATTCAGCTATGTGTATTTCTCTCTCTTTTTAGCATTTTTTATTGGCACCATGAAAAGTAAGGCAGGATTTATCACATTGTACTGCATTCATCTAGTAACAACGATTGTTACAATTAACTATGGATTGGTATCGCAAAATCCTGTGTATTTTGACCAATTGCCTTTTATCATTATTAGTGTCATTGCTGTTATTCTCATTCCAGTTACCACGTTCAACCGAAATAGGAGTGAACAACTCCAAGGTCAACTAGAGGATGCCAATAAGCGGATTTCCGAACTGGTAAAGTTAGAAGAGCGTCAAAGAATTGCCCGCGACTTACACGATACACTTGGTCAGAAGCTCTCGTTAATTGGTTTGAAGAGTGATTTGGCAGGGAAGTTAATTAGCAAAAATCCTGCGCAAGCACAAATTGAAATCAATGATGTTCGTCAGACTGCTAGAATAGCCTTGAAGGAAGTCCGAGAAATCGTAACGCAAATGCGCGGAACGAGACTAGTGGAAGAGATTTTTCGCATCAAACAGATTTTGAATGCTGCAGAGATCGACCTGGTTCTGGAGGGAGATCCGAAGTTAACCAACACGTCCCTGATCAATGAAAATGTGTTGAGCATGTGTTTGAAGGAATCGGTTACGAATATTATCAAACATAGCAGTGCTACTACGTGTTCGATTTCCATTGAGCCATCACCAAGTGATCTTGTTATCAAGGTCGAGGACAATGGCATAGGCATGACGAAAGAATGTCTCGTGTTGCTTGGAAATGGATTAAGAGGCATGAAAGAGCGACTTGAGTTTGTAAACGGTTGTATGGAAATCATCTCAGACCATGGAACCACGATTGTTATCAAAGTGCCGAATGCCATCATACCACCAGAAAGGGAGGTGCGGATATGATTCGAATTGTGATTGCCGAGGACCAACGGATGCTGCTCGGCGCACTTGCATCTTTACTTGATTTGGAAGAGGATATGCAGGTCGTTGGTAAAGCAAGCAATGGCGAAGATGCTGTCAAGCTGGTTAAACTGCACAAGCCAGATATTTGTGTCATGGATATCGAGATGCCAATAATGAGCGGCTTAGATGCGGCAGAGGAACTAAAGGGATTGGGTTGCAAAGTCATTATATTGACCACGTTTGCCCGTTATGGGTATTTTGAAAGAGCTGTTAAGGCAGGTGCCAACGGTTATTTGTTGAAGGATAGCCCAAGCGAGGAACTGGCTACCTCGATCCGGAGTGTGATGGCAGGCAGACGCATCTATGCCTCAGAGCTGGTAGATGAAACTTATAATGAAGAAAATCCTTTGACCGAGCGGGAAAAGGAAGTGTTGAACTTGATCGCCGATGGTAAAAATACGAAGGAAATCGCTGATCACATGTATATTACAAGAGGTACTGTTCGCAACTATATTTCCGTTATTCTCGATAAGCTCAATGTCAGTAACCGAATTGAGGCTATTATGCGTTTCAAAGAGAAGGGATGGTTCAAATAGCCCTCCTAGAAAAGTATAATCTTTTTATAATTGAAAATTAGTTTGATTTTTTGGAATATATATATTTATAATTGGTTATATAAGGAATATGAATAAGGCAACGACGAGAAAGAGTAGTTGGACCCCGTTCTTTTAACAGAGAGCTCCGGTAGGTGAAAAGGAGTAAAGAAACGTCTGACGAACATGGTCTCAGAGCTGTGCATCGAATCCTCTCAGAGAGGTAGTAGACCGCACCGGGCGCACCCGTTAACGTGCCAGGGTATAATCACCTCATGTGGTGACGTACCTGTAGAGGCCAGTCTCCGTGAGGGATCGGTAAATTTAGGTGGAAACACGTGAGCGACAGCTTTCGTCCTTTTTGAGGACGAGGGCTTTTTTTGTTTTCAAAAATTTTAAATTAGGGAGGAAAATTGAGATGAGCATATTTATTGGAGGAGCATGGCCTTACGCGAACGGATCACTTCACTTAGGACGGGTTGCGAGTTTACTTCCAGGTGACGTGATTGCGCGGTATTTTCGGGTAAAAGGGGAAGAGGTACTTTATGTATCAGGAAGTGATTGTCATGGAACACCTATTTCAATTCAAGCGAACAAAGAGGGGGTTTCCCCTAAAGTAATTACAGACAGATATCATAATGAGTTTGTGGATTGTTTCCATCAAATGGGGTTTTCCTACGACCTGTATACGCGAACGGATCATCCGTTTCACCACGAAGTTGTGCAAGGGGTTTTTAAT
This sequence comes from Paenibacillus sp. LjRoot56, assembly GCF_964253335.1. Taxonomy (NCBI): domain Bacteria; kingdom Bacillati; phylum Bacillota; class Bacilli; order Caryophanales; family Paenibacillaceae; genus Paenibacillus; species Paenibacillus sp. LjRoot56. Next base: position 126,698 of record NZ_CAXURV020000004.1, on the reverse strand, counting down.
CAACTACTGGATAATGGTGTTCTATATAAAAAAGCAGTGGAACAAACGTACTGTAACGATTGTGATCGTTTTCTGCCAGACCGTTATGTTGAAGGGAACTGTCCTCATTGTGGCAGTGAAGCAAGAGGTGATCAATGTGACGCCTGTTCCGCATTATTGGATCCGTTGGAACTGCATAATCGTACATGTAAGTTATGTAATGGAAGACCGTCATCAAGGTTATCTGATCATTACTTCCTATCGCTATCGAAGTTTCAAAATGATCTAGAAAACTTTGTTGATCAAGCGCATGGGTGGAGGGAAAACGCCATTGGACTTTCAAGGCGATATTTAAGAGAAGGTCTGCAGGATCGAGCTGCTACTCGGGATTTGGATTGGGGGGTAGATGTACCCCTGGAAGGCTTTGTTGGGAAAAAAATTTACGTGTGGATAGAGGCGGTCAGCGGGTATCTGTCTGCCAGTAAGCAGTGGGCCAACCAATATGGGGAATTATGGGAAAAGTTTTGGTCCAATGGAGGTGTAAAAGCCTACTATATTCATGGGAAAGATAATATCCCGTTTCATACACTTATATGGCCAGCTATTCTGCTTGGTTTGAAGAATTTGCACCTGCCAGATCATATTATATCCAGCGAATTTCTCACCCTAGAAGGAAGAAAATTCTCAACAAGTCGAAACTGGGCTGTTTGGGTTCCCTCTCTATTAGAGAGGTATGAGGCGGATTCGATCCGATATTTCCTTATTGCCAATGGTCCAGAAAATCGAGATACGGATTTCTCTTGGAGAGAATTTATTTATAGCCATAATGGGGAATTGCTTGGGGCGTTTGGGAATTTTGTGAATCGAAGCTTAGTATTTATTGAAAAATTTTACGAAGGAAAAATCCCTCAAAGTGTCATTGATACGAATATCAAAGTACAAATGGAAGAGCTGTATATTCAATGTGGTGACCTTGTTGAGAAAGGAAAGTTAAAAGAAGCGCTGGAGAGCGTGTTTGCGTTCATTCGTAGCTGTAATAAATATTTTGATAATGAAAAACCTTGGAATCAGATCAAAGAAAATGTGGACGCATGTAGTCATACGCTTCATACATGTGTTCAAATCATTGCGAATTTGTCGAATCTATTGGAACCCTTTCTTCCTTTCTCCTGTACAAAGATTAGAGCTTTTCTAGGTTTATCTGTTCCCACTTGGGCATATATTGAATGTCCCGCTGCAAGAGAGTTAACCCAAGTTGAAGTATTGTTCCAACGTATTGATGTTAACCGAATTGAAGAGGAGGTACAACGACTTAAGGGCACTGACTCTAGAGGATGAACGTTTTCCTGGCATCGAGTAACATTTCAATTTGCAAAGATAGCGCCAGCCAGTTGCCAATGTAGATTGTACAAAGGGTTGGTGCTTTTCTGAAACACTTTACAGATGATACTTTGTAAGAGACTAGAGTGGTATAGAGGAAATTCATGCCTTCATGCGAAATATTAATAGATCCCATTTACTTATTTGTGGAACTATAGATCAGAAATTGAACTTTTTGTTCGAATACTTATGTAAACGCTATCAAAAGAAAGAGTGGTTGGATGAAATCTCGGATCATATCCCTTGGCATTTCGGTATTAGTGGTGTTAACAGCCTGCCAGTCACAGAACGTAACCAAGGTTCCCAGGAGCCAGCCAGAAGTACAAACATTGTCATGGGTCCACCATTTTGATGAGGAGGGGGCACGAAAGTGGCTAGAAATAGGGACGCAGCTATACAGTAAGCAGCATCCTTCGTACACATTCGCACTTACAGGCGTTGATGGAGGCAACTATTTGAGTTTGCTGCGTACTTGGGCGATTTCAGGTAATATGCCGGATATGTACATGATCGATAATTTGGATACGGCTTTTGATTTTATTCGTTCAGGCTATGCGATGGATTTAAGTAATCAACCGAGTCTAGCTAATATTGATGAACGTTATCTAAATGGCGTGAAGTCAGCCGATGGGCGCATATGGGCGCTGCCGATTGATGTGAATGGTGTTGGCGTGATTTACAATAAAGACGCATTTGCCAAGGCTGATATTAAAGAGCCCCCAAAAACATGGCAACAATTTATCGAAGCCTGTGAAGCTCTGCAAAAGGTAGGGATTGTCCCGATCGCTGCAGGTTATAAGGATGCTTGGACGATAAGTTGGGATCTCGCGGCGGATTTATTAGCGAATCAATATGTGGTTAATCCCAAGTGGATTGCGGATATTGAAGCAGGAAAAACAACATTTAAGGACAATCAAATCCAGTTCAAAGAAATTTTGGGGCGTTTCAGTGAGCGTTTGAAATACGTCAACCATAAACCATTTGAAACAGATTGGAATCAGGCGCAAATGCTCCTTGCAGAAGGGAAAGCAGGGATGATCATTAACGGTACTTGGACTATTGATGGGGTAAAATCCAAAAATCCAGCGAGCAATTTGGGTTTATTCGCATTCCCGTATTCGGCAGATCCGCAAAAGGCTATATTCGGTTTGAAATCGACAGGCGGTATCGTCATAAATCCTAAATCACCACATAAGGAAGCGGCCTTACAAGCCTTGGACCTGTTTGCAACGCAACAGTTGGGCAACATTTTTCAGAAGAATAAGAAAGCGCTATCTGTTATTAAAGGGTTACCGAAAGATTTTGATCCGACCTATATCGAATTAGATTCCACTTATATACAAAGGGGTAAAACGTATGATTGGTCCAGCCTTTATATTGATTTTGTGAACCAAGATCTGCAAAAGATATTCATTAATGCCATAACGAAATTCATTATTGATCCCTCACACAATGTGGACAGGTGTATTCAAGAGCTGGATCAAGCTTTTAATCAACAACGTCGAGCTTCCAAATGAGCGTTGGTAAGGAGCCTAGATGAATGAGAGCTTTTCAACCGTTTTCCAATCGTATCAAGGATTTCCGAATTCGCACGAAGCTTTTTCTTTCCAATATGATTCTCATTCTATTCATCTCGACTACCGTTGGCGGGGTTGCGATTTACGCCTCAACCAAGTTTATTGAAGCTAATACCAAGGATCTATCTATGCAGGTGATACACCAAGTATCGGACAATATCGAGAACAAAGCGAAAGAGGCGTTCACCTCCTCCGTTTATCTTCTCAGTGATACGAATATTCGGCAAATTGTGGCTGAACAAGGGGAAGTAGTAACGAGTGAGAGCTATCCAGCCTTCCGAAGTCGCATGGAATTTCTACTTGCGCAATATGGCAATGGTAATCCTTTTCTGAATGCCATTATGATCCAAACGAGCACAGGGCAATTGTATTGGTGGGAAAATAAAAAGGGACTGGATCATACACTGAATCATAATGCCGTATCGACGATGACGATGAGTGCGGAGACGTATCTGCAATCCCATCAGCTTAGCATGAGTTGGACGCCTTCTCTACGTGAGCGAAATGAAGTATTCCTCATTAGAGATTTCGTGGATGTGAACCAGATTGATCGCAGCTTAGGTACGATTATTTATAGTCTGGACGCTAACTTTTTCCTTTCCTTGGGAAGCGGAAGTTCCATTATTAAGCAGAGTAATGTCGCTATCCTCAACCCTTTTAACGAATTGTTAGTAGGTGGCGGAAGTCCAGAAACAGACAAACTCATACGAAATAGTATATCGAATGTACTTAGTGAAGGCGATGCGGCCATGGCTACTGTGGAATATGCAGGCGCGGACAGCCATTTATTCGTACAAGAACGAACTCCAACCTTGGGATGGCGTGTGCTATGTTTTATTCCAATGTCTGTTTTGCTATCGGGAACGCAAATCATCGTATTTGTGATTGTCCTTGTATCTTTGTTGGCCGTACTGATCTCGACTGGCATTGCCGCCATACTTTCCAACTCATCTACACGAAATATCAAAATTTTAGAGCAGACGATGCGACGCGTAGAAGATGGGAATTTTGATGTGCGCATTGTTCCACTGGGTAAAGATGAAATCGGTAGTTTATCACTCCGTTTTAATTTCATGTTAGCTCGGATCAACGAGCTTATTAATATCGTTTACAAGGAGCAAATCGCAAAGCAGCAAGCGGAATTCACAGTATTACGAAGTCAAATTAATCCTCATTTTCTATATAATACCCTTGGAACGGTGAAATGGTATGCTCGTATGAACGAACAACCCGAGATTGAGCGAATGATTAGTTCTGTTATCGATTTATTGAAGTCTTCGGTACGGCGTGTTGGTGAATTTCATAGTTTGGAGCAAGAAATAACGCAGCTAAAGAACTATGTTTTTATCCAGAAAATTGGCTATGGGGATGCTTTTCAAATGGAATATGAGGTAAATGAGTCCTTGTTAGCCTGTGAAGTCCCTTATTTTATCCTGCAGCCTTTGGTCGAGAATGCCATTCTACACGGAATTGAGATGTCGAAGGGAATAGGCAAAATCCAATTAAGCGCGAAGGTGGTTAATCGAGATTTAATACTTACCGTAGAAGACAATGGGAAAGGCATGGATACCGTGCAAGTCGCGAATATCCTGCATGTTGGCGCTCAGAAAGAATCGGTCCCTGGTGTTACAGGTATCGGCATTCCTAACGTGCATGAGCGAATTCAGCTCTACTATGGGCCGCAATATGGGCTTAGCTATGAGAGTGAATTAGGATTAGGTACCAAAGCCAATGTGCGTATTCCTTATAAAATAAAAGTTAAGGAGGGGGCTTAGTATGCTGAACGCCATGATCGTTGAGGACAATGCAATCTATCGCTATGCGATTAAATCGATCATTCGTTGGGAAGATTATGGTTTTCATATCGTGAACGAAGCTTTAAATGGTGTACATGCTCTAGACATCTTGCAGCATCAGCATGTTGATTTAATTCTGACCGATATCTCGATGCCCGAAATGAATGGGATTGATTTGATACAGAAGGTGAAACAGCAAGATGATTCGATTAAAATTGTGGCGCTAAGCTCATTTGATGATTTTCGTTACGTGAAGGAGGCTCTAAAGCTGGGTGCTGAGGATTATTTGCTTAAGCATGATCTGGAACCAGAATCCTTGCAGCAATTACTCGCGCAAATGAAAACGAAAATTGAAGATGAGCTTCATCTGAAGAGACAAGCAGCGATCCGAAATGAGAATTTGCAGGAAATGTGGTATTTACTAGGACGTAAGCTCATATTCGGTGAATTAAAGACGGTTGATGAGATGGAGGATCAAGCAAGAGCGATACGATTCCCGATTCCTACCGGTCCGATTGCCATTATGCTATTCGAGGGTGAGTGTAACGCTAATTCCACGCGTGCCTTGCTATCTGAATTAGGGGAAGTCCCGATTCATATTCCCATTTCAGATCATCGATCCGTGATTATGAGGCATTTTCCCAATGAGACTAGCGAACTAACATGTAGAGATGAATTGTTGCGGCATGCTGCTGTTTTGATGGAAAATACGGGTGAAGCTAGTACTTTGACTATAGGCATTAGTTCTATTGGGTATGAATTACCGGATTGGAGGATGTTGTATCGTCAAGCAGAAAAAGCCCTTGAACAATCGATCTATGATGGTGTCGGACAAGTATATTCCTATTGGGCTAAGCCTAGCGAAATTCAAGGGGTAGAGGTTTCGATGAAAGCTTACGCTTCTGCCATTCAAAGCGGTCAATTCGAAGCTGTAGACAAGCAAACGGAACTTTTCTTTGACTTACTTTTGACAAGAAGGCTATCGTTAGAGGAATTGAAAGTCGTCATCCATGAAGCCACTATATTAACAAAAGCTGCTGCGATCGGAAGAGGTAAGTTTTCTGCAAGTGCGGAGTCAACCTATCGGCAAATCAACCGTGCAATTGAAGCGTTCCCTACCATACAGCAACTGAAGCAATTATTCCAGACATGGCAAAAAGAATTAAGTTATGAAGCAATGGGGAATACGCCGTTTCGTAAAGAAATTCAAGCCGCCATTACGTATATTGAGGAGCACTATGCGGAGGATATCACCGTTAGCAAGTTGTCTGAAAGTCTTCACCTTAGTTCTAATTATGTATCCAATTTGTTTAAAAGTGAGACAGGGTTAAGATTTGTAGAATATTTGAATCGTTATCGAATTCGAAGGGCTAAATTATTACTTCAGGATCCTAGCTGGAAGGTATATGAAGTCGCAGAAAAAACGGGCTTTCAAGAAGCTTCCTATTTCTGTAAAGTGTTTAAAGAGCTTGAAGGGAAAACAGTCAAAGAATTTAGGTGTGAGTCCTAAAATGATGTGAAAAGTATAAGAAATCAGTGAAATATGGAAGGCATGAAGTTGTGAATTGCAGTATAATTCACGACTTTTTTCTTTTTTATGATGTGGTGAACAGTGTTGTTTTCTTATGTATTTAGAAGTTTATTTGAATGTAAGCGCTTTATATTTTGTCTATACTGGCATTAGGGACAACATGAAACCTGCTTGGTGAATGAAACGGGTTTCATACAAGCGTAGAGAGCCCAACTGAGGGGAGGAACACGAGTGCAACAATTCATCAGTCACAATCAGATCATTCAATTATCGCCCGAGGCGATCCGCATAGATGGCAAATCAGAAGTTATACTCTGCGCCTCTTTGTTTTATTTTCGACTCCCTCGCGGTGTTTGGCAAGAACGCTTACGTAAAGTGAAAGCCTATGGTTATAACGCCATTGATGTGTATTTCCCTTGGAATTATCATGAGACCCATGAAGGGGTATGGGATTTCGGCGGAGAGAAAGATGTTGCGCAGTTCCTTCAAGAGGCTTCGGAAGCTGGCTTATGGGTCATCGCAAGGCCAGGTCCCTACATATGCTCCGAATGGGACGGAGGTGCATTGCCTGCTTATCTATTTGTCGAAGTAAACATGCGAATTCGGGATAATGATCCGCTTTTCTTAACCCATGTGGCAAGATGGTACGCACGAATCCTACCTATTCTTCAGCGATATGAACAAGGTCAGGGAGGTTCCATTATCGCTGTTCAATTGGAGAATGAGCTTGATTTCTATCCTTGTGAGGATCCAGAAGGATATATCTCAGCCTTAAGAGATCTAGCTACTGGGCATGGCATCAAGGTTCCCTTGATTGCATGTGCTGGCCAAGGTGGTCTGTTGCAAGCAACGGGGTTCGCTGAAGGCGTTGTGCCAACCTGCAACTTTTACCCGAATGATCGTGATCCGTCCTTTGAAGAGAGAGTTCACTCCTATAGAGAAGAATTAGCACGCAGGGGTTATCCCTTATTAGTAACCGAAACGAACCGCTCACACTTTCTACTTCGAAGACTGTTATCGGCGGGAGCCAAATTGCTAGGTCCTTATTTGCAAGCATCAGGGACAAACTTTGGCTTTACGAATGCCGCCAACAATTGGGGAGATCCGCTTTCCTTCCTGACATCAGATTATGATTTTCATGGGATGATTACGCCTGAAGGGCATATCCGGGAAGAAGCGTACGAGGGCAGGTTGCTGCATCACGTGATTCAAACATATGGCGCTTCTTTAGCTGAGGCAACGCCTAGTGGGCTGAATCATCTAGCTTTGAAACAAGGCGGCGAGCTCGTATTCGAATTGAATGTTTCGGCGTTCGAGTGTCCGATTTTGCCACTTCGTGTGCCTCTGCTTACATGGGGGATTGCTGGTGGCGGCCAGCTCGATTATGCAACGGCTGAACTGATCCAAGTGAAGCATCTAGCGCAGGAGCAACGTACACTTTTCATTTTCCATACGGATAATGAAGGAGAAGTGCAATTTAGCTTTGAGTCGGAGATTAGTGTACAGTTTGCCGAGATGACAGTTCATGTGTCTCAATCAGAACGAAGCGTAACCTTATCCTTTCAGGCTTCAGACAAAGAAATTAGAGCCACGGTCCAGTTATCAGATGGGCATCTTCTTGAAATCATTGGAATGAGCCGATCTCGTGCGCTTCGTTTAGAAGGCATCGATGAGGATGGCAAGTTGCGAATTGAAACAGTTGCAGTGCAAGCAAGGGAAAGCAGGGAAGTGGAAATAACATGGCAGCTAAGTAAGGTTGACCAATTAGGTTCCTTTTCGGAGGAGATTCTATACCTTGGTGACGATGTCGATTATTTAGAAAGACACGGAATTTATCGTGGGTTCGCTTGGTATCAAGCACAATTGCCGCAGACTGATAACGACTATCAGGGTTTCATCCTACAACGAGCTAGTGATGTGGTTTCGCTCTACACGGGAGTAGGGTATATGGGCACGTTAACACCAGGCGGAACATCCCGCTATGTGCCGATCCCTGAAACTATACACGTCGTGCCTGAGTTAACAGCTCGTGTGGAAATTTGGGGACATACCAATTTTCACGATACGACGCTTCCCGGACTTCATTTAAACAGTCTGAAGGGACTTACCGGCATTATCGGCGTCACGTCGACAAGAGACCTAAATCAAAATTGGCGATTCAAACTCATGAAAGCCGATGAAATCAAAGACGAATATGCAGCTACGGATGTGGATGACGGGCAATGGCCGATCGTGAGTATAGGAGGCTGGTTATCAGCAGATTTACCTGCTCATCATTGCTATCGCAAGCACTTTAAGCTGGCAGACAAAGCCAATCGTTGGATTCTTCATACGCCTGGTAATTTCACGGAAGTATATGCCTATGTAAACGGACATGCACTAGGACAAGTAAATCCGCATGATCCTTTTCTTGATCTTACGCCTTTCGTACATGCGGGAGAAACTGCGGTCATTACGCTATTTTTAGATAAAACGTACATCGCCTTGAGCGGACAAATCACACTGTATGAAGGGACGTCGGCGAGTAAGTGGACCGTAGCGGGTTGTCAGGAGCAAGGCTTATTGCAACATGCTAAAGCCTCACGCATCGACGCGAAACCTGTCACAGAAGCGATAGCGATGAAGCCTGGTACTGTCGCATGGCTCTATGGCGAGCTTGAAGACAGCAATCATAGCTTAGGTTGGCGTGTATATACCAAAGGCCGAGATATGAAACTGTCCGTGTTCTTTAATGGAAATCTGGTGGGGCGTATATGGACGCAAGGCGGTGCGAATCGACCGATATTCCGTGGCGGGAGTGATGAATCCTTTTATTTGCCTGGGGCATGGTTCCATGAGCGGGAAGAGGGGAATGAACTTGCTATTTTGTTGGAGGCCGTAGGGTTAGAAAATGATGCTATATTGGAACCGTTACGTTTCGTACCCGTCTCCGATAGTTAATACGAAAGGAGCTAACGTATGAAAACTGCCATCACATCGAAGACCATAGATGTCATTTCACCCGTTGTTAGAAAGCGAACGACACCGTTACGAAGGTTTTGGTCGCATCGCACCTTATTACTCATGTGTGTACCCGCTATTCTCTTTTTCTTAGTCATGTCATACCTGCCAATGCCTGGGCTCTATCTTGCATTTATCAACTATAACTACTCGGCTGGTATCTTCGGCAGTGACTTCGTTGGTTTCGATAACTTCAAATTTCTAGTGACCTCAGGCGCATTATGGAAGCTAACTTCCAATACCATTCTCTATAATCTTGCATTTATCGTATTTGGCAATATTCTGCAGATCAGTATTGCTATTCTACTGAATGAGCTTCGTAAAAAGTGGTTTAAGAAAGTCTCGCAATCGCTGATGTTTCTGCCTTATTTTATCTCATTCGTGCTTGTTGGACTCATCGCTTATAACATTCTCAGCTATGATTTCGGTTTGCTGAACGGCATTCTAAAATCGATCGGATGGGATCCTGTCAAAACATACTCGAACCCAAGTATTTGGCCATTTATCATTGTTATCACGTATTTGTGGCAGTCTACAGGATATGGCTCTATTGTGTATTTCGCCGCCATTATGGGCTTAGACTCCGAGATCGTTGAAGCGTCAGAAATCGACGGCGCCAATGCCTTACAGCGGATTCGCTATATTGTGCTCCCATGGCTAAAGCCCACCTTTATTATTTTATTTCTGTTCTCACTGGGGGGCATCCTCCGAGGCAATTTCGGCTTATTCTACAACTTAGTCGGAGCTAATAATACAGCGTTATTCGATGCTACAGATATTATTGAGACGTTCGTGTTCCGCTCCTTAATGAACAACTTTAACTTCTCTTTAGGAAGCGCAGTCAGCTTATATCAGTCTGTTTTTGGATTCTTCATCGTCATAACAGCAAACTGGCTTGTGAAAAAGGCTTCACCTGATAACACCTTATTCTAAAAAATTGCTTATTCAAATGATGAATAGCTGAGGAGGACATCCTATGGAGCAAGTCATCGCTCGCCAGAGGGGGACGGATTTTTCGTCCGTGGCTATACGACTATTCGGCTACATCTTTATAGCTATATTTGCACTATGTTGCCTAATTCCATTTCTTGTCGTATTCGGTACTTCGTTCACCTCAGAGAAATCCATTACGTTGCATGGTTATAATTTATGGCCTAAAGAATTCAGTAGCTTTGCTTATAAAATCGTGTTTGAGAACCCAGGCGTAATTCTTGGCTCCTACGGCGTGACGCTGGGAATTACGATCGTGGGCACGACCATTGGACTATTCGTCGTCGCGATGACGGGATATTCCTTGCAGCGTCCAGATTTTCCTTATCGGAACAGGATATCCTTTTTCATCTACTTCACAACGTTGTTTCATGGGGGAGTCGTCCCTTTCTACTTAATTATGACACAATGGCTGCACCTCAAAGATAATTACTTAGCTGTTCTGCTGCCAGGACTTATGAGCCCGTTTCTGATTATTATGATGAAAAGCTTCGTTACATCGATTCCTCATGCGATTACAGAGTCAGCCAAAATGGATGGAGCAGGCGATTTTAGAATCTTTACGAAGCTAATCTTGCCGATGACGACACCCGCTTTAGCTACAATCGGATTGTTTATAGCTCTGGGATATTGGAATGAATGGTACAATGCCATGTTGTTCCTATCGCCCGATTTGAAATATCGACCGCTTCAATTGTTTCTCTATAATGTGGTCACCAGCGCCGACTTTATTAAGAATTCATCCGTATCCTCCAATGTTCAGCCCAGAGATATGCCGCTTGAGTCTATGAAAATGGCCACAGCGGTTGTTGCAACAGGCCCCGTCATCCTTTTTTACCCATTGGTACAGAAATATTTCATCAAAGGTATCACCGTTGGCGCTGTTAAAGGCTGACGCTATGCATAAACAAAAATGATAATGGGGAGGCAATTCCATGTTCAAGAAAAAGAAAGCGCTTAGTATTGCACTCGCTGCGACGCTCGCAGTAAGCTTGACAGCTTGTACGTCATCTAACAGCACTTCTTCAGATTCCACAGCACCTGCAACAGCGGCTGGTGGTAAAATCGATACTTCGGAGTTTCAAACGATTTCTTATGTCATGTTGGGTGACAAGCCGAAGAATGGTCAGTTTGAGAAAGTCATGGAAAAGCTCAATGCCATTTTGAAACAAAAGGTCAATGCCAAACTGGAAATTAAATGGGTAGAGTGGGCCGATTGGCAAACGAAATATAATTTATTACTCGCATCAGGGGAGCCTGTTGATTTAATTACAGTGGCAACAGACTGGTTGGATACGTGGCAAAATGCGCAAAAGGGCGCCTTCCAGCCACTAGATAAGCTTCTGCCCACTTATGCGCCGATCACGTGGAAGGAAGTACCGCCAGAGAACTGGGCCGAGACGAAATACAAGAATCAGATTATGCTAATCCCCGAAGATCACTATACGCAGTGGGTAAATCACGGCTTTCAATATCGTGGCGATTGGGCCAAAGAATTCGGTATCACTTCACCGATCACGGATTGGAAAACGTTGGAGAAATACTTACAAGGTGTCAAGGATAAGAAGCCGGGCGTTGTTCCATGGGATACCAATGGTACTTCAGGAGGCAACATTGGCGGATATATCAATTCATACACGGACGCGATTGAACTTCCGATAAATACTGGATTATTCGCATTGATCTACGGCAAATCTTTTAATGATAAGTACAAAGCGTATAGTCCATTTCTTGATGACACGTTCGTTGATTTTGCTAAGATGATGAAAAGTTGGGGCGACAAAGGCTTCTGGCGCGAGGATGTGTTGAACTATAAAGGCGATAACCGTGCTGAAATGGAAGCAGGTAAAACCTCAGTCGATCAGCATCATACGCAAACCTACCTTGGCGAGCGCATCAAAATGGATAAGCTGCAGCCAGGCTCAGATCTGCAATTCTTCCCTTTCTCGGCGACTAAAAATAACCTCGTATCGATGTCGATCACACATGGCGGTACATCCATTGGTGCGAAAAGTAAGCATCCAGAGCGCGCGCTGATGGTCTATGAGCTTATTCGTCAAGACCCTGAAATTTATCGTTTGATGAACTATGGTCTTGAAGGTGTGCAATATGTCGTGAAAGATGGCAAACGCTATCGTCCGGATGGTTACGATGTCCAAAGAGATGATTTCTACTCAAACTTCTGGGGTGGGCGTATCGACAAGAACGAAATCCCTAATGGCGAAGACTGGGTTGGGAAAGGCGCTTTGTATGCTTCTTATGATAAGATCAAGAAAGCCTATCCTTACGGCCGATTTGTTTTCGATAAGGCCAGCGTCACGAATGAGTTAACAGCAATTACACAAGTGGTTGGATCAAAGGGACCTGCAATCCTCTACGGAAAAGCTGGTGACCCTGTGAAAGCAGTAGAAGATTTCCGTGCGAGTTTGAAAGCTGCTGGTTTTGACAAAGTCATGACGGAAGTCCAAAAGCAATTGGATGAATTTAAGAAAATGGTAGAAAGCACGAAATAAGTGACATTACACATCGAAGGTCTGTTTCAGAACAGGCCTTCGATCATTCGCTTTTCATTTTGACGTAACGGAGAGTGAGCTCCTGGAAACCATTACAGTCTACGATATTGCTAGGGAAGCGAACGTTTCCGTCGCAACAGTTTCCCGAGTTCTCAATGATACGGCACCTGTACGAGCATCCACTAGGCAGAAGATTATGGCCATTATTGAAAAACATAAATTTCAGCCCAATGCCTTAGCACGCAGTCTGGTTAATAAGAAGACCGGCATGATCGGCGTCTTGTTTCCGGATAGCAGCAATATGTTTTTCCCAGAGGTGTTCGGAGGGGCAGAGAGGGCTGCACAAAAGCTTGGTTACACCCTTTTTTTATGCAATACTTTTAGCGATTACAACAGAGAATCCGAGTATTTAAACTTACTATGTGAAAGGCAAGTGGATGGACTCATTCTCATGGGAGGCCGTATTAATTCACGACATTGTCCGCCTTCTCTCGTGCAGGAAGTGGTAGATATACAGAGGAAAATCCCTATTGTTTTGATAAATGGCACACTGCCAGGACATCCATGTCATCGTGTGAAAACAGACGAATACTTAGGCACTAAGCTGATTGTTCAGCATTTGATTGATCGTGGCCATCGTCAAATAGGTTTCTTAGGTGGAAGCGCAGCAACGACAACTACGGTGGAGAAGCTGCAAGCCTACCGGCGTACGTTAGAGGCGAATCAGCTCTCTTATCGCAAAGAATGGGTTCGCATGGGGAGTTTCTCCATGTCTTGCGGACGACAATTGATGGAAGCATTTCTTACCATGTCCAATCGCCCTACAGCTATTTTATGTATCAATGATTATGTGGCCATAGGTGCTATGAAAACAGCCATATCACGCGGGTTACGAATTCCTGAAGATATCGCGATTGCTGGGTTTGATGATACGCAATTGTCTTCAGCGATGAATCCAGAACTTACGACGGTTTCGCAGCAAAGTGAACAGCTGGGCATGCAGGCGATGTTGATTTTATCCAAATTGATTCAGAAAGAAAAGGTGACGAAACTTACGGTCTTAGCGCCTAATCTCATCATTAGGCAGAGTACACAATGAGAAAGAAGGCCCTTTCCATTTGGCCTAGCAATTATATAGACGACATATTCCCTCACTTCTCTTTACTTAAGAATCTACCGAAATATTCGGTAGATTCTTTGCGTTTACAGACAGTAACAATTCTAGGGAGGCTTTGCTTGATATTTTATGAATGTGTACTAGAATTAATCACCCTATACGAAAGCCCAATTATTTCAATAATAAATCAAACATTGTTATTCTTCTTTCTTGAAAGACGCGCCTTCAAAAGCGTTCTGGACACTATCCATGTTAAGCTCTGGGAATATATCAATTGTTAACGACTTTTCATTTAGCTCTGTCGGAGGCTTTAATGTTACATATAATCCTACTCCAGAAAGAATAAGTAGGCAGACTATAAACATAAGGATTCCTCCTGTTCGTTGAAGTGTGACCGATCTATTTCACAAGTATTACCCGATAAATGACATGAATCGTTATTTATACTGCATGTATATGTCACGTGTTCGCGAACGCTCTAGGGTATAGCCCGTATTTCTTCTTTATTGCGATTTTAATTCTCTAAACGTATCAAAATGTGCTCTTTCACTAGAACAGGCTATTTTATAGGTTCATACACTGATATTGCAAATACCCACATAGTTAAATGTTCCCTAGTAGCAAATGTCTAGATTTCTGAGAGGAGGGTTCAGTCATTATGAAACGTTCGAAAATATTTTTTAATCCTAGTGCTTTTAAGATGAAAACTTTTCGCATAGTAAAAGTTGCTGCTAAGCTTAGTTTGTACAAAGTAAAGGACAAACCTGACATTTCCCCATCACTAGCAAATGGTTTAGAGGATCTTTGCCTAGTATGTAAAAGAAAAGAGCCATGCAAATGTCCCAAACGTAAGAAAAGAAAGAGAAAATTGATATGTCATAAACCCAAAAGAAAGAATAGGTGTAAAAAACATCACTGTAAGTTATGCCATAGGGGACCGGCGGGACCGGCGGGACCAGCGGGACCAGCGGGACCAGCAGGACCAGCAGGACCAGCGGGACCGGCAGGACCAGCGGGACCAGCAGGACCAGCAGGACCGGCAGGACCAGCAGGACCAGCAGGACCAGCGGGACCAAAAGGACCAGAAGGGCCGGCAGGACCAAGAGGGCCAGAGGGACCAAGAGGGCCAGAGGGACCGAAAGGACCCAAAGGACCAGAAGGACCGAAAGGGCCAAAAGGACCAGAAGGACCAAAAGGGCCAGAGGGACCAAAAGGACCAGAGGGACCAGAAGGACCAAAAGGTCCAGAAGGTCCAGCTGGAGCGCCTAAGCCACCAGGACCCCCAGGGCCACCAAAACCTAAACCACCTGGGCCACCTAAACAGGAAGTTAGGTCTAATAACGAGGAATGCAAATGCTGCCATAGTGGAGATGCCATGCAAAATCTCCTTAGTCAGCTAAAAGACAAAAAGTTGAAAGAACTACACACATTAGACTATTCAAACGGCAAATATTCGAATGTTAAAATTATTTCCGCCGAAAACTTACTTTTAAATTTTACAAGTAACGGCGTTGAGCGCTTCATACCTATGCATCTTATTGCCGGCTTAGAGATATGGGGGGAAGATTTCGACAGTAAGTTGATTACTGGTAAAGAAAACTCTGACAATAACGACAAAGATAACAACGAAGGCTCATCAATGATGAACTTGTTTAATCCATTAGTCGGCAAAGCGAAAGTTGATTTCAATACGTTAGCTGAGCAGTTAAACGATGTATCTAATGCCGAAGTTATCGGACTTAATGACGGTATTGTCGTAATGTCCACGCGAGATACTGTGTATGTTGTTGCCTTAAGTTGTATTTCCGATGTATCCAATATAAAAAGAATGTAATAGCAGGAGCAGTTGGATGCCCCTTCAGTCATTCATGAGAAACGTTTATCTAAACAGATAAACGTTTTTCTGATGATCGGAGGGGTTTGTGTATATATCCACGTACAAATACCCTCTAGTGATAAATGTGGAGTTTTTAAGAGACGGGGCATTCGTTTAGTACAAACCTTTGCCACGTGAGTATATATAAATCATGTAACAACAACCAACCACTACTTGAAGGGGGAAATGATTATTATGGCATTTGATTATTCTTTGCTAATGGGTAAACAAGTAAGACTGGATCGCGGGGGTCCTGAATCTCGTCAAGGCGAGATTGTAGCAGTGGGATTCGATTATGTGGGGATCTACAATGAGAAGGATGGACTTATTTATTACAACACAAGTCATTTAAAGAGTATGACAGTAAATACGAAAGACACAATGGAGTACTTGCTGACTGCACAGCCGAATGCAACTCCGTTGAAAATTATGGAAGCTGACAATTTTATTGGTTTATTGAAAGGTATGAAAAATCTTTGGTGTCAAGTTAACCGTGGTGGCCATGAGAGTGTTCAGGGCGTTTTAGCCGATGCCAATGATGATTATATTACGATGGTTGTGAACCATGAATTAGTCACTATTTTTAACTTTCATATTAAAAGTATGTCTTATGGAGTTAAAAAAGAAAATCAAGAGGAAAAGAAAGAACAAAAGCAAGAACAAAAGCAAGATAGCAACGAAAAAAAATAATCCATCTCTGAATCTTATCGTAGGTGGGAGGAGGGGGAATATGTTGATCATTGTAAACGATGCTGGATCAACATTATCTAAAATTCTCCCCCCCCCTCTCATTGTACGGAGACTTGGACCATCATCAGCCAACCCGCCGTGTGAGGTGCAAGATCATGTTTGATATAACAACTGCGGTAATCTCCATTGTTTTCGTTACCGTTACGTTGTTGATAATTTGGAGGCCATTCGGTATTAATGAATCTATTCCAACAACCCTAGGTGCGTTAATCTTCCTGGCATTAGGAATTGTGCCACTTTCAGGTGTGTTCCATATAGCCACCATTGTTAGTGGGGCAAGCATAACCATAATATCAACAATTGTAATGTCTATCGTATTAGAAAGCATTGGGATTTTTAGGTGGGCAGCTACTAATTTGGCTGTTCGGGCAAAGGGTTCCGGTCGAGCACTCTTCTGGTATATTAATATATTATGCTTTTTAATGACGATGTTTTTTAATAATGACGGAAGTATTCTAATAACAACCCCCATTATCATCCAAACCTTATCTATACTGAACTTAAAAACTAGACAAAAAATTCCTTACCTCATATCGGGTGCTTTAGTTGCTACTGGTGCAAGCGCACCGATCGGCGTTAGTAATCTAGCAAATCTGATTGCGTTAAAAACAGTCGGCTTAGATCTAAACACATATACATCTATGATGTTTGTACCCGCTATGACAGGGATTATTACGATTACGATTCTGCTGTTTGTATATTTCAAGCGTGAAATACCCGTAAAAATAATGTCCTTGCAGCCCCATTCAATAAGCACTATTGTACACAACAATTACTCAACGTTTCATCCCCTCCAAGTAGATCCGCAGGACAAAGGATATATTGATTGGGGGCTGTTTCGGATTTGCATCCTAGTTGTTATTCTGATCCGATGCAGCTTTTTCTTGCTGACTCCACTTGGGGTAGCAACGGAATGGCCCGCAATTATTGGAGCAATTGTTCTAATTGCCGTGAGGTGGATTCGTAAAGGAATAGGGCCAAAGGATATTCTAGTAAAAACCCCTTGGCACATTCTAATATTCGCTTTCAGCATTTATGTCATCATTTACGGACTTCATACTTCAGGTCTGACTGATTTTCTCGTACATTGGCTTGGTGGAGCGGTTGCCCACAATCATTTTAATGCCATCTTTGTAATGGGCATTCTGCTGACTGCCATGTCTAATTTATTTAATAACCTTCCTTCTATTATGATTGGAACCTTATCTTTGCAAAATATGGGGTTGGATACTTTTACCATGCATACTGCTTATTTAGCAACAGTCATTGGTGCAGATATTGGTTCATTATTGTTACCGATGGGTACTCTAGCTTCATTGATATGGATGCATATACTGCGAAAACATCATATAAGACTTACTTGGAGTCAATATATTAAAGTGACGATTATGATCATACCTATCGGTCTTCTTATAAGTCTCCTGTGTTTATACGTATGGACGGGCTGGTTATTTAAGTGAGAGGAGGCAACATAGATGGACCTTTTTCAGAAGAAGCTAGGAGCGGTTTTTGATGTTGAATTGCTTGGTGATAAGTGGCATACAGGCATTTTGGTTGATGCGGGGCAAGATATCCTAGTTTTATATAACGGGGAACGTTATATATATATTCCTTCTTTTCATATTATAAACGTCAGTTTAAATACCAAAAAAAGTTCAACGGACTTCTCCGCTCTTACTGAAAAGCCAATTAATAGTGACAAAATTTCGTATAGAAAAATACTAATGAATTCCAAAGGGGTATTTACTGAAATTTTTGTTTCAGGCTATCAGCCCATACATGGTTACATTACCCATATCATGACGAATTACTTTGAATTTTATTCTCCTGTTTACAAAACAATGTTTATACCGTTAAACCATTTGAAGTGGCTCGTTCCATATAGTGATTACCAAACACCTTACCATCTGGATAAAAAGTTTTTTCCTGTAAATCCTTCGGATTTGCCATTATCTCGCTCATTCGAGGAGCAACTGAAAAAGTTGGAAGGTAAACTCGTTGTTTTTGATTTGGGGAGGAGCCCCAATAAGATAGGATTACTAAAAGAAATAGAAAACAATGTTGTCCACATGATTACAGCGGAAGGCAGGACCTTTTATACAAATATTCAGCATATTAAAAGCGTCCATTCACCGACCATGTAAGAATAAAATTAGGAGGTAATGCGTATGCCTGGAGGAAAAGGTCCTGGTAAACACGGTCATGAGCATGGTGAACACAAGAATGAGAACAGCAATAAAGAACAAGAAGTAAAAGAAACCAAAGGAACAGAACAGA
Organism: Paenibacillus sp. LjRoot56; assembly: GCF_964253335.1. Taxonomy (NCBI): domain Bacteria; kingdom Bacillati; phylum Bacillota; class Bacilli; order Caryophanales; family Paenibacillaceae; genus Paenibacillus; species Paenibacillus sp. LjRoot56. The sequence continues at coordinate 107,912 of NZ_CAXURV020000004.1, read as the reverse complement.
AAGAAGAAAAAGGTAAGCATGCAGCAAAAGGTCAAGAGTCTAAAGAAGAAAAGGGCAAAGGTAAAGAAGAAAAGGGTAAAGAAGGTAAAGAAGGTAAAGAAGGCAAAGGCAAAGAGGATAAAGGTAAAGAAGGTAAAGAAGGTAAAGAAGGTAAAGAAGGTAAAGAAGCTAAAGAAGCTAAAGAGGGCAAAGGCAAGGAAGGCAAAGAGGGCAAAGAGGAAAAAGGTAAAGAAGGTAAAGGTAAAAAGTAGGAATGACTAGGGTTTTTGGTTAATATTGGTGGAAAAAGGTTATAAGCTAGTTAGAATTAGTAAACAATAAAACCATAAGATTCCCAGGAAGGGAGCTCCTATGGTTTTTTATTGGTTAGTCTCGTTTACTTTGTAGTTGTTTACTTTATGAAATATCAAAAAACATGAGCATATTTCAACATTTGCTCACGCTTTTTTGTATCCTCCGTTTTCTTTTATTTTTTTGGCTATGTTAAACTTTGTTCGCTTTAACGGCGTTGCAACTAAATATTTACAACATTATTTGGCTTGGTTTCGTTACATAGACAGCAAGGAATATGAGAATACAGCATCGAATAAGAAAAATATGTTGGTGAAATCATGCCTGTTTTTTACTTCCGATGCCAAGTGTTATGTATAGAAGCGATAGGGCCTTTTTAACTTGCCGTTAAAGATTGTACGGAGAACCGTACCATAAGTAGCGGCAAGTTAACGAGTAGCTATCACCTTATAACGGTTGACCACAATCAGCTGTGATGAAGCTTGAGATGGTTATGAACAGGCAATTTGATTGCCTGCATTTATCATATTTTTAATCTACTTTTTACCGGAACCTTTACCAGTCCCGCCAGTTCCACCCGTACCTTTGCCAGTGCCTTTACCAGTACCCTTACCAGTGCCTTTACCAGTACCTTTACCGGTACCTTTGCCAGTACCTTTGCCAGTACCTTTGCCAGTACCTTTACCTCCAGTACCTTTGCCAGTACCTCCAGTACCTTTGCCAGTACCTCCAGTACCTTTGCCAGTACCTCCAGTACCTTTGCCAGTACCTCCAGTACCTTTGCCAGTACCTCCAGTACCTTTGCCAGTACCTCCAGTACCTTTGCCAGTACCTCCAGTACCTTTGCCAGTACCTCCAGTACCTTTACCAGTACCACTAGTACCTTTACCAGTACCACCTGTACCTCCAGTTCCTTTATTTGACACGGGGTTTCGAACTAAAAACTCATCTAGTCCGGTATCTTGAGCTTGTTTTATTAATTCTAGTATTTGAGCTTCTCCCATTGACTTGACCACCCATCGTAAAAATTCCTTGAAAATCAAGGTGCTGTATTTTATGTGAATCACGTATTATTTGTTCTAGTGTAAAGACCAATTTATTATCAACACCACTTACTTCTTCATAAGATATAAAAAAGGCAAGGGAATGATTTAATGGAACATACTGCTATTCCTACTTATGGTATAACGATTGAACCGAAAGATCTTAAGGTACTAAATACAGATGTTTGGAAAGATGAGCCTGTTCCTGCCGAATTAATTGTAGACAACATTCCTCATGAGATTGGGATCTCATATCGGGGAGATCATACCCGTAATTTTCAAAAGAAATCCTATAGCATCGACTTTAGGTCATATAAAGAAGAATTTGCGGGGCGTGAGATACACTTAAATGCTGAATACCGAGATCCATCTTTAATACGCAACAAGCTTTCTTTTGATTTTTTCCAGAGCATTGGGAGTACTGCTCCAAATAGTAAGCATGTTTTTCTAGAATTGAATGGGGAAATAAAGGGAATATATCTAGAACTTGAATCGGTGGATGAATTTTTTTTACAAAAAAGAGAATTACCATCAGGTCCTATTTTTTATGCTACGATCTACCATGCGAACTTTTCTTTATTAACACCGAAGGGAAATCCAAAACCTTCCCTCATGTCCGGATATTTTCAAAAAATGGGAAATGATAAAGATAAACAAGACTTAGAAAAGTTTATTGTAAAAATAAATACAACTAACCGAGACCAATTTGGAGAAGCGATAATAAAGGATCTGGATATCAAAAATTATTTACTTTGGTTATGTGGGGCAGTTTGTACCCAAAACTACGATGGGTTTATTCATAACTATTCTATAATTCGAAATGAAGAGACGAAATTATATCAGGTGATCCCCTGGGATTATGACGCAACTTGGGGACGAAATTGGAATGGAAAAATAATGGAATATTATGCTGTTCCGATTGAAGGCTATAATACACTCACTGCACGACTATTGGATGTAACGGAAATAAGGCAGCAATACCGTCGTATTATGGAAGAAATATTAGAAACAAAATTTACGGTTAAAGCAATAGAACCTATGGTGGCAAATCTCCATAGGCAATTAAAATCCTATATTTCTTTAGATCCGTTTAAAAAGGAATCCATCGCGCTATTCAATAGTGAACCAGAATTCATACTTCGCTTCATTGAAAAACGCAACAGCTATCTTCGAAAGCATCTAAAAGATCTTTCATAAAGGAGGAAGCACGCTGAATAAAATTGAAATGAAACATACAGATAAATATGGAAGAGGAATTTTTGCATCCGAAAACATAAAAAAAGGTGACTTAATTGAGTCAGCACCGGTTATCGTTATCACCAAAAAAGAATGGGAAGAAATGAGGGAAAGTATCCTCAAAAACTATGTTTATCGTTGGGGAGAGGATAAAGCTATCGCTCTTGGATACGGTGGATTATACAATCACTCTTTCACTCCCAATGCGAGATATATATCGAATATAAATAATTTAACCATTGACTTCTCTGCCTATAAAGACATTAAAGCGGGTGAAGAGATTTTGATTAATTACAATGGAGACCCTAAGGACCAATCTTCAATGTGGTTTAAGGTTATCCATAAATAAAAACTGAAATGTGTTAGTTCGTTATAACCGCAATCGACTATTCAATTTATTGGAACTTTGAAATACCACATTAGTACTACAATAATTATTAACGATAACAAATAGGCACGTAGTGGTTTACTATAATGCAGTATAAGCATAGGAAACATCATGACATCAAACATCACAGAGTGCCAAAAAGTCCAACCATTATCGTATGAAATTCTACCGAAGATTTGTAAAACTAATTCGACAAGTGAATAAATAAATACCCATTTGAATAAGTACATGATCTGCTTTAGCTTGGTTGTTCTCGGGTAGCTCGAGAGGAACAAAAGAACGCTTAGTGGCATTGTTATTACTGCATATACAATAACCGTTATTCGATGATTATAAAGAAAGTCGGGATGAAATACCCACAAATGAAAGTCCATGGTTAGATATTCATACAAAAGACCGCCACCCATGATAAAGAGCATAGTTGGGTGATACTTGTACCAGTTCTTCCAATCTGCCCAACGCCAAATTGAATAAATCGTAAATAAAGCTATTACAACATGCATTGGAATTGACCACCTTCGTATCTTATACAACATAATAATTGTTGCAAGCTATATTCTATCCACAATTCTTTCGCATAATCCAAATTATGGATATCCAAAGTCGTTTGCAGACGCTAACGTTGGATTGGTTGTTGGATGAAATGCCAAAAGCACTATAAGAATAATCGTGAATAAGAGAAGTCAACTTTAGCGTTTTAGACGTAAAGATGGCTTCTTTTTTTGGAAATTTTTATACTTGCATATTAATGATATTCATTCTCAATTTACGGATGCGTTGAAGTTGTATACTGAACAAACCCAGACTTTTACTCCGCTGTCTATGTTATAATTGCTTCTTTTGTACTATATGTATGAATCCAAATTTTTGGTAAAATTTACAAATACATAAAGAAAGGTTGGGATAATATGAAGGAATTAGAAATGAACCAGAAACAAGATTCAAAGGATGGCGTTGAAACAAATTTTAGAAAAAAGGCAGTAGCTGTTGGTTTAAAAGTATTTTATAGTGGCGTTATCATGCTTGCCCTTTTTCCAACGATATATGGGGCTGATTGGCCTGAGAGAGGTTGGTGCTAATAACTTAGCACGTAACTTGAATTCAATAGCTAAATGAAAATGGCAGCCAACCCTAATGGATTGGTTGCCTTTTCTTAAGAAAAAACAAAATAACGAAGCTAGTCACCTATAGTCGTATGGAAATTGATAATCATATTTTTAAAAGGGAGCTTTTTATGGATCATAAAAATAATTTACTTTACGGAATATTTGCTGGTGTACTTCTTCTTTTTTTAAATAATTCTTTTGCAGTGAGTACAATACAACATCTATTCGATAGCATGCCATTGGCTTATATAACGGTTAGATTCATTCTATATCTGTTATCTTTTATTGGGATTTTAACGGTGGCTTTTTGTTCAATAGAATTGATTATAGAAGTACTTAAATTTAGAAAGCAAAGATGACTAGAATAAATCTCACCAACCACATTGACGGCCTGCTTTGGTGAAAATACTGAACTCATATTTCGTCTTGCAGATGGAACAATAAAAAAATATTGAAAGCTTCAAGACGCTTTACGCGGTTCAGCCGCGACGACACGTTGCGCTCTCTCCGCTGGCAGCAGCAAAATCAAGACCGCTAGGAGAGAAGCTGTCAGGAAAACGGCAGAACCCACGAGCGAGACGGAGATTGCATGAGAGAAAGACGTATCTGATGGAACTTCCGGCCGGTTCGCGGCCTCGAAGACAGCGATCAGAACAGCGAGCCCAAGCGACGCTCCGGTCTGATGAGCGACGTTGACGAGCCCTGACGCTGCGCCTGCATCTTTGGCATCCACGCCGGACAACCCCAGTGTCGTAAATGGCTGAAAAATCATACCAGCACCACACCCCATGACGATCAAAGGGAAAAACAAATGAGGAAGGAAACTCGACTCAGCCGAAATGAGGCTCAGCCAGCTTGTTCCTGTGATCGCGATTATCAACCCGGCAATTAATACTTTAGCGTTCCCGAATCGGGCTAAAAGCGTAGGCATCGCATACATCATCCCGAACTGAACGGCCGTGAACGGCATGATTGCAAGTCCAGCCTGCAAAGAATTGAAATGAAGGACCTTTTGCAAAAATTGCGGAACGAAGAAAAAGATCGGATAATTTCCACACAAGAGCAACAGCCTACCCAAGTAGGCTCCGGATCGTGTTCGGTTCGCGAACAGGCGAAGAGGGGTAATCGGCTCTTTCGCCCGTGCTTCGATCCTCACGAAAGCAACTAGCGAGACACCTCCGAGAGCAAGCGAACCCCATACCTCCGGCGCTTTCCATCCGACAGATGCCGCTTGAACGAAGCCGAATGCCAGTGCCGTCATGCCGATCACTGACGTCATGGCTCCCATGATATCAAGTCTGCCCACTTTGGTCTCCGTCTCCTGCATATATCGAGGAACCATAAGAAGCAGAGCGACGCCGATCGGTACGTTGAGGAACATCCCGGCGCGCCAAGAGATGAGATCTGTCAACAATCCACCGACGATTAAACCGACGCTGCCTCCTGCTCCGGATACGGCGCTGTAAACTGCGATTGCTTTCGACCGTTCCCGTGCTTCCGAGAAGCTTACGGACAACAAGGCGAGTGCAGAAGGTGTTGCCATCGCTGCTGCCACTCCTTGCAATGCGCGTGCCACTAGCAAAAGTTCAGCGGACGGCGCCAAGCCAGCCAACATCGAGGCCAGCGAAAACAAGGCGATCCCCGCGGTAAATGTTTTTCTCCTTCCTAGGATGTCCCCAGCTCGAGCACCTAACAACAAGAAGCCTCCGAACGCCAAAATATAAGCGTTTTGCACCCAAGTCAGAGCGGCCGTAGACAGATGGAGTGTGCTGCCGATTTCGGGTAATGCAGTAACTAAGACGGAAGCGTCGAGCACCATCATCAGCTGACAGGCGACGATAATCGTCAAAATAATTCGTTTCGAATGTTTTTTCAAGAGGATAACCTCCCTTTCACTTTATAACAGTTATTATGACGCGAATCGGCAACGGGAAGTAGCTCATTTCTGCTAAAAAATTGATCAATACTGCAAAGTGATAATCCAAATTGTTCAATAAACAGGTTTGCGCTCTTAGTGGAAAGGCGTATAATAGGAGAGGATAGAAGGAATGGAGGGACGTTCCCATGCAGTCGAAATTGGATCAATTAGTGAATATGGTGGATTCCCTTCATCTTGCAGAGGGTCGTACGGAGACGTCAGTTCCCTTTTTTTCGCTAGTCCGGCGGAACCGGCCGACAGCGATCATACCCGGCGTTCTCACCCCCTCTTTTTGCCTGATTCTACAAGGAGGTAAGAAGCTTCATCTCGGTCAGGACACGATCTATTATAGCGCAGGCGACTATTTGGTTTCGTTGATCGATATACCGGCCTCTGGTCAAGTCATTGGCGCTTCGCGGCAATCGCCGTATTTCGGCTTGCGAATCGATGTAACGGCGGAAGAGATTGCTTCTGTCATGACGGATACCGGTATCACCGTTAAGCCGCTCGACCAAAAGCTGGGCCCTGGAGCTTACGTAGGCAAATCTGATGAACACTTGCAACTCTTATTCATACGGCTTTTGGAGCTGCGAGGCAAGTCCGAGGTTGAAATCCGCTTTCTGTCTTCGCTGATTAAGCGCGAGATGATTTTTCGCTTGCTTACGGGCGATTATGGGCACTTGTTTGTTCAGCGTGTTTTCATGGACCAGCAGAATGAAGGGATCAGTAGAGCCATTGAATGGATAAAGGAGAATTACAACAAAACCTTCACAATCGAAGAGGTGGCGAGATCGTCCAAAATGAGTGTCTCAGGACTTCATCATAAATTCAAAGCTGTCACGACGATGGCTCCCCTGCAATACCAGAAGCAGCTCCGACTCCAGGAAGCGAGACGCCTCATGCTGAACGGCACCGCGAACGCGACGGTCGCCGCGCTGGAGGTCGGATACGAGAGCCCGGCTCAATTCAGTCGTGAATATCGCAGGCTTTTCGGGCTTCCGCCGCTTCAAGATATGAAAGCATTTCATAGAAAACCAGTACCGGAAGTATTCGAAACCAGCTAAAACCTTCATTTCCTCATTTGGAATTGAAGGTTTCGGCTATCGTGGAGTATTCTTCTAAATTTAAGTACAATAAAGATATCTGGAAAATGTCGAATTGAGGTTGCAGAAATAAAAGGATGTTCCACGGCATATTCATGTCGAGGAACATCCTTCTTTTTCTTATTTTAGAACTAGCGATACTCGATCATTTCCTTGGTTTTCCAGTTGATCCATGAGAACGTAACAGGGTTAGCAAAAGTGACTTTAATTAAATCGCCTGCTACATCAAAAGTCTGTACAGCTGATTCATGTAAGAGAGTAACATTTTTAGCTATTAGATCTACTTTATCGAATCCCCGGTAATAGACATATTTGCAATCGATATGCCGCTGAGCAGCTTCTTAGTCCTGAACCATCTGTTTTCATTTTATAGACGCCATTCTCTGGGGAAAGATTGTAATCTCTAGGGTGTCCAATGATTTCAAACGTAGAGAAGTAGATCCAATCCTTATCGACAATAAGGTGGCTAGTACTTACCACATCGCCAATCTTGGTGTTTATAGATCCATCTAGTTTCATTTTATAGATTTTTCGCTCATCCATGGGGTGCGTGTAATAGATCCAGTCTCCATCCACATAAACAGTACCAGCTTGGTTTCCATTCAAACGATTGATGCATATTCTCGGGGCATACGGTATAGGACCAGAAGAAGATACTGTTTCTGTCGTCAGTGGTAATTTTGCGGAGACCGTTTCCAGATTCCCTGCTAATTCTTACTATAAAATATGGTCTAAGAGTGAAATCTGGGACGATAATTCGTATGATAACGTGGAGCTTTATCATGCATCGGGTGAACTTGTCAGCCGTTACAGCTGTAAATCATCAAGTAGTTGCACTAAAAAATCGTTCTAAGACGAGTAATGACAATAGCTTCAGAAAGACTAGGCTAGGAGGCTACCGAAAATGTTCGGCGGCCTTTTTCATTTTTTATTTTGGAACTATTTGAAAGTATCGTCGTATGTATCTTGCAGAGAAAAATTTCACTGTCGAGAGGAGGCACTCTCATTTATGCGAGGGAGCTCACGCAGCACACATCGATGACTTAGCTGAACGTTACCAATAAAAACAATAAAGTGGAGGTAAACATTCTATGCCAATCAATCTATCTAAAGGTCAGAAAGTAGATCTTACAAAAACAAATCCGGGGCTTACAAAAATCTTTGTAGGCCTTGGTTGGGACACAAATAAATACGATGGCGGCAATGCCTTCGATCTTGATTGCTCTGTTTTTTGCACTAACGCTGCAGGTAAAGTGGATAACGAAAAAAACTTTGTTTTTTATAACAACAAGCAAAATGAGAACGGATCTGTTATACATAATGGTGACAATCGTACAGGTGCTGGCGATGGTGATGACGAGCAAATTAAAGTTGATTTATCGACGGTTCCTGCAAATATCGATAAAATTGCTTTTGCTATTACGATTCACGAAGCGGCAGAGCGTAATCAAAACTTCGGACAAGTTTCCAATGCATATGTTCGTATTCTAAATGAAGCGGATAGCCAAGAACTCATTCGTTTTGACCTAGGTGAAGATTTCTCAATTGAAACGGCTGTTGTCGTAGGTGAGTTATATAGGAATTCAGGTGAGTGGAAGTTCTCGGCCGTAGGCAGTGGATATAGAGACGGTCTTGGTGGTTTAGCGAAAGATTATGGTTTAGCATAGTAAAAGGAATTGATTAAAGCCCTCGCCATATACGCGACGGCTTTTTTTGTTTTTTCCTAGGATTAATTGAAAAATCTAATGACCATCCCGAATGGCTGCTTTACGGTATTCAAGTGGGTTAGTTTTGGCTAGTTCCTTAAAGACGCGTCCGAAGTGGCTTATGTTCTCGTAACCGACACGTTGGGCTATCAACGTTATCTTCCAGTCGGTCTCCCTGAGCAGTCGCTGCGCTTCACTGATTCGGATGCTAGTAACATATTCAACGAAGGAAAATCCGGTAACCTTCTTGAACATTCGACTTAGATGATAGGGGCTGATGTAATGCTCCTTGGCAATGGCGTTCAAAGATAGTGGCTCTTCGAATCTGCCGTTGATGGCGGCGACGATTTCGGCAATTTTTTTATGCGCAGGGCTCTCGTGTTCAAAATCCGCTCCGCTTCCTCGGTTCAACCGGCGTGCGCACCAGATCAGCAGAGTGGCCAGTTGAGACTGAAGCGCCGTTTCGTATCCCGGCAGAGAATCGTTTGACTCCTTCAGCATCTCAAACAGCAATCGATGCACCCACTCTTGCTCATGAGGAGGAACAGAAAGCAGTCTGATTTTCATCCGGAATGGCTCATATAACAGCGGTTGGCTGAAATGGTTCAGGAAGCTTTCGGTAAAATTGATCAAAATGCGCTCGTGATTCGGCAGACTTGTGTCGCCTGTCTTGTGAAGCTCGTATTTATCAATAAAAACAAGATCACCCTCACGGATTCGGTAGGTCAGGTCTTTGATAAAATATGTCCGTTCCCCATTGATTAAATAATATATTTCGTATCGGTCGTGAAAATGGTTTTTTTGCATGGTGTAGTAGCCGTTCCGTTTCATATGATGGATGAACATTTCCTTCTGCATCAGGTTGTCCCCTCCTTTTTCCTCACTATAGCACGATCATCTGAAAAATACGCAAAAAATGCAAAGAAAGCGGGACATTATCGCAAATATTCCGCAGAAAGGGATGATTTATTGCGTTACAATGAAAGCGTACTAACAACTGAAGAGGGGAAGAGGCTATGATGAAAAAAAAATATGCACTGGTCGGTACAGGCGGCCGCGCCGAATTTTTTTATGGGGCTCTCGCTGAAGGATACCGTGATCGTACCGAGCTCGTCGCCTTTTGTGACATTAACGCTGTAAGGTTATCTTATGCAAATCGATTGCTCAAAGAAAAGTACGCACATCCGGAAATTGCCGTCTACGGTGCAGAAGAGTTCGATACTATGATTGAGAAGGAGAAGCCCGACACCATCATCGTAACAACCATGGACAGAACGCACCATAAGTACATTATCCGAGCTATGGAACTGGGCTGCGACGTTATAAGCGAGAAGCCGATGACAGTTGACGAGGACAAGTGCCAGGATATTCTTGATGCAGTGAGTAGGACCGGGCGCAGCCTCAGAGTCACCTTCAATTACCGGTATGCACCGCATAACACCAAAGTGCGCGAACTGATTATGGACGGCGTTATTGGCGACGTTCATTCCGTTCATTTCGAATGGTTGCTCAGCACCGAGCATGGAGCCGATTACTTCCGTCGCTGGCATAGGGATAAACGAAATAGTGGAGGTCTGCTCGTTCACAAGTCGACTCATCATTTCGATCTGGTTAATTTCTGGCTGGGCACCCGCCCGCAATCGGTATTTGCCATGGGCGGTCTCATGTATTATGGACGCGAAAATGCGGAACGCAGAGGCGTGACGCAATTTTACCAACGAGCACTTGGCAGCGAGGTGGCTAAAAACGATCCGTTCGCGCTGCATCTGGATTCCAATGATCATTTAAAGGCGTTGTATCTGGATGCGGAGATCGCTGACGGCTATCAACGGGATCAAAGCGTGTTCGGCGACGGAATTAGTATCGAAGATACACTAGGCGTCATCGTTAGATACGAGAACCAGGCAATACTAACTTATTCATTAAACGCTTACCAACCTTGGGAAGGGTTCAATGTTGTATTTAACGGCAGCAAAGGACGTATGGAGCTTAAGGTTGTGGAACGATCATATATCAACTCAGCGGGTGAGAAAGAGGATGAGGGCGCACTTTCCCATAAGCAGCTAACCGTACAGCCAATGTTCCAGAAGGCTTATGAGGTCGAGATAGAGGAAAGAAGCGGAGGGCATGGCGGAGGAGATCCGATACTGTTAAACGATCTATTTGGAGAACCAGCGTCTGATAGATTGAACCGAGCTGCCTCGCATGTAGATGGAGCCATATCCATATTGACGGGGATCGCTGGAAATGTCTCCATGCGAACCGGTCGACAGATTGAGATCGAGAGTTTAGTAAGATTTTAAATTTTTATGGAAAAGTATTCCTAATTACGAACACGTGTAATATACTTAAATTATCATAGACATGTGTAAGTTGAAAGGAACTAAGCAATCCATGAAAGTAACCATTAAGGATATCGCCCGTGCAGCAGGAGTGAGCCATCCCACCGTATCGAAAGCGTTGAACGGATCTCCGGGGGTCAGCCATGCAGTCCGTCAAAGAATCGTCAATATAGCCGAACAGATGAACTATATCCCCAATCAGGCGGCACGAAGACTGGCTGACAAGCAGACGCAGACCATAGGCTTACTGTGGCCGAAATCAGAAGCGCTATTCTTTCATCACCTCAGCCTGCAGATTCAGCAGGAAGCCGCTAGGCGTGGACTGGATGTGATGATTTCGCTGGCTGATCCGCCTCGAGGACTTCGTGCATTTAACGAGCATTTTGTCGATCGGATCATCTTCTGGAGTCCTCCAGGTTGGCAGCCAGATATGGCTTTCATCAAGCAGAAGGAGCTCTTTCAAGGGCGAATGCTGCTGATGGGAGGCGGCACCTTAGAGGGGACGCACCGGATCAGCGTCGACCGAAGCGGAGCCATTTATGAGTCCGTATGCTATTTGGCGGCTTATGGTCACCGCAGAATTACCTTCGTCGGGGACTCCTACGAGAAACAGTTGGGTTTCACTAGAGGTATTCTGGAACAGAGACTGGATTACCATGAGCATTACGTGATTGCCGCCAAAGAAGGGGATTCCTTTCCGGAGAAGCGTGTTGCGGATTTGCTGGACAGTCCCGATAGACCGACTGCCTTTATTGTCGACAACCAATCTTACGCCTTCGGACTGATCAAGCTGTTCAGAGACAGGGAGATTCGTATGCCCGACGACTACTCATTGATCGTTTATGATGATATTCCGGAAATGGAAAGAATGGAGATTCCCGTAACGACGATCGGTCCTCCTATTAGAAAGCTGGCCGTGCTTGCATTAGAAATAATGGGGAGCAAAGAGGGGCAAGGACAAGAAGACATGGCAGATATTGAGATCAAATGCGAAATGAATGTGCGCCAATCTACGGGACGCATTTAAGTTCGTGCATTTACGAACACGTGTAACATGCAAGCTCTTAGCAAATTCATTCGTCCATTCTCAAAAGGGAGGTTTTTGTATGAAAATGTTCAAACTTGTATCCGCATCAGTTTTGATTGCTTTTTCAGCTGCAGCCTGCTCCTCAGAAACGACTACGGATACCCCTGCGGTCAGTCCATCTAGCCCTAGCGTAACATCGAACATTCCGAAAGAAGTTAATTTAAAGATCGGCTTGCCAGGCAGCTATGACATCACAAGTAAAAAAATCATCGACGGCTTCCAAGCGAAATATCCCAACATCAAGCTGCAGATCGAAGAAGCGCCTTGGGCTGATTTTACAACTAAAATAGTAACGAATATCGCGGGCAATAACGCGCCTGATATCTGGTTTCAGGAAAATGCCGTTATCCTTGGTTACGGGACGCGAGGCGTTGCCGAAAATCTAGAACCTTATATTAAGCGGGACTTAAAGACGGAGGATTATATCGAATCCCTGCTGTCCGCCAAGACGCCAGACGGTAAAATTTACGGCATTCCGCATGGCGTCAACCCGAACGCACTCGTTTATAACAAGAAAATCTTCCAACAAAACAATGTTCCTTTCCCTACTGACAACTGGACTTTCCAGGATATGATTGATGCGGCCAAGAAGTTGACGAAGGACACGGACGGTGATGGGAAAACGGATATTTACGGTTTCCAGACGGCTAGCTCTATTGCTCAGGGTTGGATTCCTTGGATCAAATCGACCGGGGGCTCAGCGCTTGATGCGGGCATGACGAAGGCAACATTCAGTGATCCCAAGACTGTTGAAGGCTTGACTCGTTGGGCCGATACGATCCTTAAGGATAAAATCAGCCCGACTCGAGAGATGCAAACGAATCAGAATTATTTTCAAAGTGAAAAAACAGCAATGACGTTCCTGCAATATTCTGGTCAAGTCAACTTGAATAAAAACAAACCTGATCTGGATTGGGATGTCGTCAAGGTTCCCATTGGTTTTGACGGCAAACGCTTCGTCCCTACAGTCGTCAACCAATGGCTGATCTACTCCAAGGCGAAACCGGAAGCGAAGGAAGCGGCGTGGACATTCCTCAAATATTATTTGAGCGACGAAGCACAGACGTTTCTTTCCGAAAGCGGTGCGAGCCTTCCTGTGAAGAAAACCGCGCTCGTAGCTCTCGAGAAGTCGAGCAGCAAGCCGGCCAATAAGCAAGCTTTTACGAAAGGTGTCGAGGAGGCAGGAGGCACGCTGGATGAGAACCCATCATGGAATCAATGGCGCGCAGCGGCAACCCCGATCCTGAATGATATCCTCGATGGCAAAAAAGCACCAACTGATGGAGCGAAGGAAATCCAGCAAAAAGTGCAATCCGTTTTGGACGAGAATAAATAAGTACGGGCTTCAGGTCCGGTCGAATGAGGTGTTACGATGCGCAAACAAGGCTGGTGGGGCTTCTGCTTCACCCTCCCTTTTCTCATACAATTGGCCGTCTTCTTTCTGTTCCCATTCTTCTTCTCGTTTTATTTAACCTTTACGAAATGGGATTTGTTCAACGCGCCGCATTGGATCGGTTTGAGAAATTGGTCGTTAATGGTGAAAAATGACGTGTTCTGGCTGGCACTGCGCAATGTGTTCTACTTCGCTCTGCTGTTCGTACCGGGTCAGACGTTGGTCTCCTTGCTGTTGGCTTACATGTTGAATCTGCAAATTCGTGGAAAAACGTTTTTTCGACTGATTTACTTCTTACCAGTCATTACGCCATGGGTTGCAGGAGGGCTGGTCTGGCTATGGATTTACAATAACGAGTTCGGGATTCTGAATTGGATGCTGGATTCATTGGGTCTAGACAGGGTAAATTGGATCCGGAGTGAAAAGTGGTGGTTGGTCATCGGTTCAATTGCCATCGTGAATATTTGGAAAGGTGCCGGATATTCCATGGTGCTGCTTCTCGCAGGTATGCAAAACATTTCCAAAGAAATCATGGAAGCCGCCCGGATTGACGGTGCCAACGGCTGGAAATATTTCACGAAAATTACGATACCACTCGTATCCCCGATGGTTTATATGGTCATGATCCTTTCGACGATTTCGGCGTTTCACGCGTTTGATGTGTTTCTGGTCATGCTTGGCGAGAAAGGCGACATAAACTCCATTCATGACAGGAATATGGTTCCGAACATTCTGATCTACCGGGACGCGTTCCTGAACGCGAAGATGGGCGCTGCATCCGCATGGGCATGGGGATTATTTGCAATCATTCTGCTGGTCACGTTATTTCAGAAAAAAATGGAGAAGAGGTGGGTCCACTATGAGTAAACAATCGCTTGGTCTACAGTGGGCCGCTTATATCGTCTTGATCGGCGGCATGCTGTTCATGCTGGTTCCTTTTTTGCAGATGCTCACTACATCATTAATGAAACCGGGCGATGAACTAACGTTGCCGCCAAAATTATGGCCACATCCGATTGAATGGAGCAATTATTATAAGGTTTGGGTCGAGGTTAATTTTGTACGATACGCGATGAATAGCGTATTAATTACTGTGCTTGATATGGTCGGCATGGTTGCCTCTTGCGCAATCGTCGCCTATGGGCTTGCTTTTTTCGAATTTAAAGGACGCAACCTTATTTTTCTGGCAATGCTGGGCACGATGATGCTGCCATCGCAAGTCACCATGATTCCTACTTATTTTATATGGAAACAACTAGGTATGCTAAATACGTATTATCCGCTTTACCTGCGCAGCTTTCTGGGAGGCGCCTTCGGCATCTTTCTGATGCACCAGTTTTACAAGACGCTTCCGAAGGAACTATATGATGCAGCTTGGGTCGACGGAGCGAATCCTTGGACCATTTTTTATAAAATATACGTTCCGCTGACAAAGCCTGCCTTATCGGCCCTAGCTGTGTTTACCTTCATCAGTTCATGGAACAGTACGCTTGAGCCGCTTATTTATTTACAGGATAAAAAGCTGTATACGCTGCCACTAGGACTCCTGTTTCTACGCAATGAGGTGGATAACAAGACGACAATCATTATGGCGGGTTCCGTCATTACGCTTCTTCCGGTTCTGATTGTGTTTCTCTTCGCCCAGAAGCAATTCGTGCAAGGTGTAGCGTCTGCGGGGTTAAAAGGATGACTGAAATACTTTATTCTTCGGCGGATTGGCCGCCCGGAATCAAGAATAAGGAAAAAAGGAGGGAAATGAGATGGGGCCTGCTTCGCTAGCATCTGATTGGACGAATATGCCCGATATTTGGGGAGAGGGAGCTCTGTTTGCATTTTCAGGGCTTGATGGCGAAACCGACACACGGTCGCAATTCGTCGCAACCGTAGGATCGGCAGGTTACGATCTGCTTTTTCATACGCCAGAGCGTCGACTGCTTAAGCTTCGAACTGCCGATTTCGGTAAGGTGCGGATCGCTACAGGGGACGTGCTCATCTCCGAAACGGATAGGGGAGAAATAATGATGATGTATGCAGCTTGGCATACGTTGATCGGTCATCTACCTGGAGATGGAGACGTGACTCTAGCGTTCGTGGACGACGGGCTTGAGAACAGGAACGGGCTGACAATGCGTACTGAGATTCTCTCCGATGGAGGACAATTAACAATCACAGAGGATGTTGGTAAGGGGGATGTCATTGCGCTTCTGCTGGCTGCGGATGAACGATCCTGGGCATTGGCCTTCGGGACGAATGCAGCCGAAGCGACAGATCGAGCAGTCGACGCCCTTCTGTTAGATCGACATCAAGTGATGAAGGAAAGACTGAACCTCTATGCTCAGCTGCCAGTGGTTCGAAATCCTGCAAGAGCCAGGCTGCTTAAAAAATGCTTAAGTGTCATGAAAGTGAATACCCTTTCTGCTGAGGCGTCAATCGGCCAGATGTGGTCGACTCCCGACCGAGTACCCCACCGAGCCATGTGGCTGTGGGATTCGGTATTTCATTCCTTCGCCATGAACAGGATTCATGCCGATACCTCCTGGATGTTTCTCAAGAGTGTGCTCGAAACTCAGCTAGAAGATGGGATGATTCCGCATATGAGCAGAGCGGACGGCACGGTTTCTTCGATTACTCAGCCTCCCATATTGGCATGGGGTGTTTGGGAGAACTTCCGATTTACGAAGCGCTGGACCGATCTGTCCTATGCGCTGCCCCGTCTGGAGCTTTATATGGCATGGATCCTCACACACCGAGACAATAATCAAAATGGCCTGCTGGAATGGATGATCGAGGGCAACCCACTCTGCCGATCCGGTGAATCCGGCATGGATAATTCACCTCGATTCGATGAGGCGGCACAGCTGGACGCTGTGGATTTTTCTTCCTATGCAGCTGCTGATATGACATATATGTCGCGTATTGCTGAAGAGCTGGGAGACCATGAGCGTTCATTGTTATGGTCCCGTCGTTCAGCTGCCATGTCGGCAAGCATACATAGTAAACTGTGGCACGAGGAAGACGGATTTTATTATGATCTTGCCATGAACGGAAGCATGTCGAAAGTGAAGGCGGTAAGCGGTTTTATGCCGATGCTGCTTGGGGATTTACAGGAAACAAGAACGGAGCGTCTGCTCACGATGCTGCATGATCCGCAGCACTTTGGTACGCCATTGCCTATTCCCAGCACGGCTGTATCCGAGCCTACGTACTCCACGGATATGTGGCGTGGGCCTGTGTGGATCAGCACGAATTATCTGATTATTACGGGTCTGCGCAAGCAGGGGAAAGAGCAGGAAGCCAACAAACTGGCGGAGCGAACAATTGATGCCGTGCAGTCCTGGTATGAGCGGCATGGCGTCATTTTTGAATATTTCGACGCCGAAGCCAAGACTTCACCGCTCGCTTGCAGCCGGAAAGGTCCACCTCTGCAACAATACGATATACGAAGGAAAATTGACGTGATCCGCGATTTTCACTGGTCCGCTGCGTTAACCGCCTGTCTACTATTAGATTCGCAGCCCAAATCTGGTTAGCTGGAAGACGAGTATGTAAGCCGAAGCAAGAAGTATTGTACACCTATGAGTCGAACTACATATTTCCGAATATTTACCATGTAGGAGGGATTATGATGAAGGATTCAGAGCTCCATGATGTCAAACTTCAAGAGATCGATACTCAGCGCCAGTTGGAAATACCCGTGCAAGAGGAAGAAACCGGCCAAGCCCGTAAGATGACTCGGAGAAGCTTGCTTGCCGTACTAGGAACGGCTGGTTTAACGGCAGCAGCCGGTGGAATGGTGATGAGTTTACTAGGAACGCCGGCAGCAGCGGCAGGCAGTTCTGTGACCGAGAATGTGTACGAGCAGCAAGGGTTAGCACTACTGGAAACTTGCGATCCAGGTTGGGTCAATGTTCTTGACTACAACGCTGTCGGAGATGGAACTACGGATGACACAGATGCCTTCCGTTCCGCTGCAGCTACCGGTAAGCCGATGATTGTCCCCAAGACGACGTCCTTCTATAAGCTGAGTGGTTCTGTCTCGCTGACGGCTTCTATGATCGGAATTGGTATGCCAGAAATTCGAATGGACGGTTCCGATGGGTCTGAGCAGAAACGCATGCTGCAAATTCATAATTATCAGGGCGGAGGACTCCATGTCACGGGACTTTACCTGAATGGCGGTTACACAACCGGCACAGTCAACGAGCAGTCTCATCTTGTCAGGATCGCTAATTCCGTCAATGTATTTATTCATAACAATGTCTTACTTGCGCCTTACGGTGACTGTGTCTATATTGGTTCCGATTATATTGCGCCCAGCGAGAATGTGCATATACGCGACAACGTACTCAGCAATCCAAGAAGATGTGCAGTCGCTGTCGTCTCCGGCCGTAAAGTGTGGATCGAAGGCAATGTGATCAAGGATTCCTTTCCGTATGTTGCCACCATTGACTTGGAGCCGAATAGCTCCTCTACGGGCTCGGATATCGTTGAAGATATCTGGATTACAGAGAACGAGTATTATAGCGAAATTTATTTCATTAATTCCTACAATCCTAATACGGCTTCTCCGAACAAACGGATAACAATTACGGGAAATAAGGGCCAAGCGCGATATTTCTTCCGCTGTAATAGTGCTCCGGCAATTACCGTGCAGGTGACCATCAAGGACAACGATTTTTACGGGTCTGTCTCCGACGCCCGCATGATCCAAAGCTCTAATGTGACCAAGGGACTTGAAATCAGCGGAAACCGCGATTATGCAACAGGTGCATCTGGCTGGAATATCGCGAATTCAGAAGCTCCGATCGTCGCTGGCAATCGGATCGAGTCGGCAAGAGCAATAGCCGTCTCATTTACCAATTGCTCTTCCGTTCAATTCACAGACAACTTGATTAAGGATATCAATTCTTCGAATGGAGCCGTCCGGTTTGCAGGGCCGCAGGCGACAGGGCGTCATCTCATCACCGGCAATCAGTTGGTCAATATTGGAAGTGTTGGCTACTGGTTTGGCGGCGTGGTGACGGAGACGTTATTCGACGGCAATGTGACGGAGTGCGCGGGGAAATGCGTTCAAATCGATACGGCGGCAGTGGGCTCAGACCTTCGGATTACAACTGGAAACGTGTTCGCAGGCACGGGGACTCCCGTATTCGGGGCTCCGAATCTGAAGGTTTGGACATCACCTGAAATTCAGACGAAGGATATGATATCGGGATGGGCTACAGCCTTACCTGTTACGGGAACATGCAAACGCGGTTCCATCCTGTGGAACGTTCAGCCTTCCACACTGTCACCAGTAGGCTGGATTTGCGTCTCTGACGGCTCTCCCGGTGTATGGGAACCGATTGGCTCTGCCGGAGCGCTAAGTGCTTCGTCGCTAAAGCTGAAATCGCCAAATGGAAGCGTATTTATAGTGACAGTTACCGATGCAGGTCAACTATCCGTCACGCCAGCTTAATAATGGAAGCTAATCCAACATATTTCTGGGAGGGGTTTTAGGTATGCGTAACCAACAGACAAATCCAAATGATGAAATTACGGAAGTTTCCACAGAAGGCACATCAGTGATGAGGATTAATCGGAGGAAGCTGCTAGCATCAATTGGAGCGGCGGGAGTAGCTTTTGCCACAGGGGGCCTGCTCAACTCTAGGTTTCAAGGTGTAGCGGAAGCGAAATCATCCGTTACGGAAAACGTATACGGTCCGTTAGGCCAAAAATTAATGCTGACCGATTTACGCAATATCGATATGTGCTTGTCCGTGTCGTTGAGCGGGTTGCGAACATCCGCTGATCTGCTTCCTGAGGCTGCTTATTATGTGACGGATGCGGGGAAGGAAGGTTATTTTCTACTCGACAGCGCAGATACGACTTCGGTAGACAATACCGGAACGGTAGTCGTTACAACACGTGGCAAAAGATTTAAGCGAATAATCGGCGAAACCATTCTGCTATCCTGGTTCGGCGCTATCGGTGACAGTGTAACTGTAGAAACACAAGCTTTGCAGAATGCCATTAACGCCGCTGCCGGTAAAAGGCTGTATATCCCGAAGCAGCGGGTCGGTTACTATTTGACCGGTCAACTGATCGTGCCGAGCGACATTGTCATCGAATGTGAATCTGGTACCGTCATCCAAGCAATTGACAGTTTAAACAGAAAATCACCTTACGAGCGACTGATCCGAATTAAGAATGCGAAACATGTGCATATCATCGGCAACGGAGCTACCTTTCAAATGAACAAACCTGCTTACAACTCCGGAGAGCAGGCACATATTTTCGATATAAGCGGATCGGAAAACATTGTCATCGAAGGAATTCATGCCAACGACAGCGGTGGGGATGGATTCTATATCGGCAATTACGAGGCGTCACAACCCTATTGCAAGGACGTTGTTTTGCGGGACTGTGTAGCTAATAATAATCGCAGGCAAGGTCTTTCCGTTATTAGCGTGGACGGATTGCTGGTAGAGAGGTGCAGATTCACGAACACGACCGGCACAGCACCGAAAAGTGGTGTCGATATCGAGCCCAACAACAATTCAGGTCAAGATGTCTTGAAAAAAATTCGGTTTGTGGATTGTGTTGCTGAGGGCAATGTCGGGCGTGGCTTTCTCGTGACTCTTCATCGGATGACTGCTGCCAATGAGCGTGTTGATATTACCTTTGAGCATTGCCGCACCAAAAGCAATTCCTTCGGTAGCTCGGTCAATTATGGCGCGGAAGGAGCGAATGCGGTCAAGGGAGAGGTAAAATTTATCGATTGCATGGCGGAAAAAGAGCAATACGCCGGGTTTTCGGTATTATCAAGCTCCCCGGAAAGCATTAAAGTGTCCTTCATACGCTGCAGAGCGGTAAATTGCAATACGGTAAACGCACCTGAAGACCCCTACGGTTACGGTTCTTCATTCATTGTAACGACTGTACCGCAGTTTCCAAGAACGGCCATCGGCAATGTAGATTTTGTGGAATGTGCATCGATCGAAGAGCGACCTGTGCCTTTGATTACACGCGGATTTTCGGTTAAGAAGAATAGCTCAGAAGCCATTCGTAACATCAGGTTTGTCAACTGTACGGCTAGTGGGGGCGCACAGCGTCTGTTGTATGTAGATCCATCCGCAGATCAGGTGTTTGCAGATCTATACCCGATGCCTGAGATGACACTGGCTTCCGTAGCAGCAATTGACCCTGGTGCCAACGGACATCTTCTTACCAATGCAGGCACTTCCAGCATTTCAGCGTTCACACTGCCACAGTCTAAAAAGGGACAGCAATTTACGGTAGTTATTGAGTCACCTTATCCGATTAAACTAACGCCGCAGTCCGGATCGTCGATCAGGACCCCTTCCGGTCTCAAGGGAGAACTCGAATCCGCAAATCCCGGTGATTCAATCACCTTAAAGGGGAGAACGGACGGCAACTGGGATATCGTTGGATTTGTAGGCGGATGGTTTTAAGCTGCGAAGAATAAAGTCAGTCGCAGTTCTTATAGATAGAACCCTAGGGATAAGGAGATATAAAGAAGATGACTGATTTCAGTAAACTAAACTATTATGCACAGCAGACAGCTGCTAAAGAGCCGGAGCATATCGAAGCGGATTTATGCATTTATGGCGCTACTCCTGCGGGGATAGCTGCAGCCGTTCAAGCAAGTCGGATGGGGCTCCGCCCTGTTATAGCCGAGTTCGGCACGCACCTGGGAGGGATGACAGCAAGCGGGTTAGGTCGTACCGATGTTGGAAACAAAGAGGCAATCGGAGGCATTTCTCGGGAATTTTACCGCACAATCGGCAAACATTATGGCAGCGATGAGCCGGATGGAGCCGCATGGGCCTTTGAGCCGCATATTGCGGAATCGATTTTTCACGAATGGTTAGAACGTGCGGGGACGCCTGTCTATTACCAACAACATCTGGACTCGGTCGAAATGAAGAACGGCAGAATTGTCCGCATACGGATGGAAAACGGCAATACCTTTGCAGCCTCTATTTTTATAGACGCTACCTACGAAGGTGATCTGTTTGCTCGGGCTGGTGTGTCTTATCATGTGGGCCGGGAAGCGAACTCGGTATACAGAGAAACTTTAAACGGCATTCACTTCGGACATCCGAAGCATAATTTCTATGCCTGGACCGATCCATACAGGATAGTAGGGAAGCCGGACAGCGGGCTGCTTCCGGGTATCAGCGATGAAGCGCCAGGCTACCAGGGACAGGGTGACCGTACCGTCCAAGCTTACAATTTCCGTATATGCTTGACGAATGTTCCGAACAACCGGATCGCTTTCCCTGAGCCGCCGAATTACAACCCCGACCGATTTGCATTGCTATTGAGGTACATTAATTCCGGTGTATGGGATGCCATGCAGCTGAATAAAATTATGCCCAGGGGTAAGTCCGATCTCAACAACCGAGGCGCTTTCAGCACCGATCATATCGGGGCCAACTATCATTGGCCGGAGGGGAATTATGTCACGCGTGAGGCTATTTTTCAGGACCATGTGAACTATAATCTCGGAATGCTCTATTTTCTCGCCAACGATGAATCGGTCCCTTCTTATGTTCGTGCTGAAGCACGCCAGTGGGGACTGCCTGCTGACGAGTTCAAAGAAACAGGCGGTTGGCCGCACCAGCTTTATATAAGGGAAGGACGCCGAATGATTGCCGAAGTCGTGATGACTGAGCATCACTGCCGTAAGTATACAGTGGAGGAAGACTCCATTGGTCTGGCAGCTTATACCATGGATTCCCATAACTGCCGAAGAATTGTGTTGGATGGACGTTGCGTCAATGAAGGCAATGTAGAAATCAGTCCTAGTGGACCTTACCCGATTTCCTATCGCTCTATCGTACCCAAAGGCGAGGAATGTTCGAATCTGATCGTACCGGTTTGTCTGTCCTCCTCTCACATTGCCTATGGTTCGATTCGTATGGAGCCCGTATTCATGATACTCGGGCAATCTGCTGCAACCGCAGCAGCGCTCGCCTTGGAAGCAGGCTGCGCCGTGCAGGAGATCGATTACGCCAAGCTCCGTGAAAGACTTTTGATAGACGGACAAGTGTTGAACGCATGATTATGTTTGTTTATCTTTCAGGTCTACATGCAATTCTTTGAGGTTTGAATAGGCTGCCAGCATGCTGGCAGTTTATTCATGTTACGGACAGAATGTTAACAATTTCTGAAACACGCGTTGAGAGTAATCTTCTAAGAATTGGAGGAGGAGATTCAATTGTGGCGTAATCCCCCTTTCTGGCTTTATTAATCTAGTATATGTCTGTCCCAAGAGATCAGGTTATAATAGGATAGCGTATAGGAGATCGGAGTTGGAGAGGGGAGAATGGCCTTGAACAAGATAAACGTCGGGAAAAACCTTAGCACGTTTCCTGGACATCGAATTATGTTGTTTACGGTTCTGAGCTTATTCATGTTCTTGATGTTCGTCATGAGCGGATGCACGAAATCGCAGCATTCGTACAGTTACCATAATTGAAAAAAGTACGGATAGTGGACATAGATTTAAATGCAAAAGCCTGAGGAATGGGAATCAGGCTTTTTTATTTATATCATGGTAATTGTGATTTGAAAAATCGATTAACAAACCCTTTGACTAATTGTATTTCGTGCAATATTCTAAGTAGTAAGTAGTAAGTAGTAAGTAGTAAGTAGTAAGTAGTAAGTAGTAAGTAGTAAGTAGTAAGTAGTAAGTAGTAAGTAGTAAGTAGTAAGTAGTAAGTAGTAAGTAGTAAGTAGTAAGTAAAAATCTTCGAAAGGATGATACCGCCATGTTACAAAATTTATCATTACCTCAAGAGTTTGTCTTACTTGCATTAGATCGTGATACCAATAAATTAAATTCTATTTTTCGTATGCATATTGGTTTGTATACGGTAATGGCTTGTATAGTGGAACTTTCTATAAATGGCAACGTTACATTTGATAACGATGATACGGTCAGAATTTCTAACTCAGCATCTGCAGGTGAAAAATATTTGGACAGATTACTCGAAATTATGATTGCTGAGAACCCAAAGAAGCTAAAGGCGTGGGTTTCTTACTTTTACTACTTCAAACAAAGAGAAATTTATAAAATGGTTATAGAAAGCCTTGTAGATAAAGGAGTTCTAGAGATTGAAGATACGGAAGTTTTATTCATTGTTCCAGCAAAAAAGTATAAGGATGTAGCAAATACACGGAACCACATCGTGGAGAAAATTCGAGCTGAGTTATTAGAGAATGGAAATGTAGAAGACTATACAGTAGCCTTGGTGTTATTTTTAAACACTAAAAGTATGCTAAAAGATTATTTTTCTGATTACGAACAAAAAATGTTAAAGCAAAAACTAGAGATATTGCGTAAAGAGGACATTTATAAAAAAATTAGAACGATTGATATCGCTATCCAAAATCTTGATTCTGGATTATAGGTTCAAGTATTGCAGCAACATAAGGGAGAAAAAATATGGGGAGAAAAAGAAGTTTAGATAACATTTTATCATCAGAGTATGTGAGTATTAGTGAGTTGGTTGAACTTTCTGGAGTTCGATACAGTACCATTAAATATTATACGGAAGAGGCTATGATCCCATTTGAGCAAGAGGATACAAGACTGACAAGAA
Source organism: Paenibacillus sp. LjRoot56 (assembly GCF_964253335.1). Classification (NCBI taxonomy): domain Bacteria; kingdom Bacillati; phylum Bacillota; class Bacilli; order Caryophanales; family Paenibacillaceae; genus Paenibacillus; species Paenibacillus sp. LjRoot56. The sequence continues at coordinate 83,686 of NZ_CAXURV020000004.1, read as the reverse complement.
GATACCCACGTGAATTAGCACTAAAGCGTCTTGAGGAAATTCGTAAAATGAAAGAAGAAGATGGATGGACTATAAAACAAATTAAAGAAAGGTTGAATGGTAATGGAGACTTCTCTCAAAGATAAAGCAGTGTCATTTTTGCAACTTGTGGCATCAGGTGAAGTGCGCGAAGCATACCGGAGGTATATTGGTCTGGGTTTCCGCCATCACAATCCTTTTTTTCGCGGTGATGTTGAATCTCTTATGCTTGCTATGGAAGAGAACGCAATCATGCATCCACAGAAAATACTTGAGATCAAACATACCATCGAAGAGGGGGATATTGTTGCGATTCACTCCTATGTAAAACAAAATCATGAAGACCTTGGAGGAACTGTCGTCCATATCTTCCGCTTCCATAACGACCTCATAGTCGAATTCTGGGATGTCGGTCAGCTGATACCGGAGAATTCTCCCAATGAGAATGGTGCGTTCTGAGATAGGAACTGAAGTTAAACTTACGGAACAATGAGAACCCTTCTGATTACCGTATTTGAGTTTCTTGCCCGTACTCGGGAGTACATGTCTTCAGAAGACCAAGAATCAATGGTACAATATGTATTGGTGATTTGGGGCGGCGGGGCTGTCACCCGTACTGTCATAATCAATCGTACGGATTTTGCTTGGAGGCAACTTGGTTCGCTAAACAATATTTTGGTTAAAGGGAAGGGAGAGGCCTATGCTGTTAATCGATCCAAGTGGGCAAAGCAAGAGGGATAAGAACCCAGTTGGATCATTCCCAAAGGAGATGTTTTTCATGCCAAACGAACAAAAAGTAGTTTTAGAAGCAGCCGCGCTTAAAGTTGTGCAAGATAATGAAAACCCACCGTATTTATTTGACCTGGGTCCAGAAAAAGGGCGCGAAACGGTCGATGCCGTCCAATCCGGAGATATTAAGAAACTACCGGTCGACATTCAAGACAAAGTGATTGAAGGTGGTTCGAGCGGTCAAGTATCGATCAGGATCATACGACCGAAAAACGTAACGGCCAAGTTGCCGGTCATTCTTTACATACACGGCGCCGGTTGGGTATTCGGCAACGCACATACACATGACCGCCTTATCCGAGAGTTAGCGGTCGGAACAGAGGCGTGCGTTGTATTCCCGAACTACAGCCTTTCGCCGGAAGCCAAATATCCTACGGCCATCGAAGAAATTTACGCCGTCTTGCAATGGATTGCCGATAACGGTAAAGACAACGGGCTCGATACGGACCGCCTCTATGTAGCTGGTGACAGCGTAGGCGGAAACATGACCGCTGCCATTACACTGATGGCGAAAAATCGCAGTGGTCCAAAGATTCATAAACAACTGCTCTTCTATCCTGTAACGGATTCGAGCTTGAATACGGAATCTTATAAGGAATTCGCAACCGGGTATTTCCTTCGGAAAGATGGTATGGCTTGGTTTTGGGAGCAGTATGTGGCGAAGCCGCGGGATAAAGAAGAGATCTATGCTGCACCGCTGCGCGCCACCACAGAGCAATTGGCGGGACTCCCGCAAGCACTCATTATTACGGCTGAAGCCGATGTCTTACGCGATGAAGGCGAAGCATATGCGAATAACCTGCGCGAAGCAGGTGTTCATGTTACAGCTGTCCGCTTTCAAGGTATTATTCATGATTTCGTTATGCTTAACGCTTTGGCGAACACGGCGGCGGCTAGAGGCGCAATTGCGTTAGCAAACGCGTGGTTAAAAGAATAATTAGAGAGACTTGGAGATTCGGCTGTCATTCAGGTGGTATGGAAATCTGCTCATAAGGCAGGTTTCTTTTTTTATAAGGAGCAGAAAACGAGATCACGATCTTTAGAATATTTTTAGAGAAAAAATGGAAAATTAGTATTATTAGTTATTCTGTAGGAGGCTCATTCAGTGAAATGGTTTAGGAAATGGCTATACACGAAACCTGGGTATCCCATTATACCTGAGGATCATCTATCTGAAGAAGAGGACTCCGAATTAACTACTGATATAGAGCACAATGAATCTATTTTTAGACGTATATTCCACAACAGTGATGATATTGTTTTTCGCAAAGTTCAAATGTGTGGACAAAATCATTGGCTACTTATCTACTTCGCAACCCTTGTTGATGAAGTTCTGATTGACGACTATGTATTGAAACCGATGATTGCTAGGTCTGACAATCAGGAACATGTCATCATTGAGAAAACAGAATCACTGGATGATCATATTATCTCTGTAGGGTTGACGTGTGTTACTTCCAAAATAAGTGAAATTGTCAAACAAGTGTTAAAAGGCCAAGCAGCTGTGCTTACCATTGGTAACAGTGATGTCATGATGGTCAAAGTGAACAATAAATCACAAAGAAGCCTTGAAGAACCTTCATCTGAACCTGTCATTCGTGGTCCGAGGGATGGATTTATTGAGAATCTATCAACGAATATTGGGTTAATCCGTAGTAGACTGAAAACGTCAAGACTTAAAATGGAATGTGTAACGATCGGTGAGCTTACCCAAACCGAAGTTGTCATTACGTATATCGCTGGTATTGCTTCCGAAACGGTCATTGCGGAAGTTCGAGAGCGAGTATCTCGGATTCAAATTGACGGCATTATTGACTCCGGGTATGTGGAGGAATTTATTGAAGATAGTCCATATTCTCCTTTCCCACTTGTGCATAGCACTGAACGACCAGATGTTGTTGCTGCCGAGTTATTGGAAGGGAAAGTAGCTATTATTGTTGATACCTCTCCATTTGTACTCATTGTTCCCATGACGTTCTGGACAGGTCTCCAAGCAAGTGAGGATTACTATGTTCGCTGGCCAATTGCAACTTTTGTCCGGTGGATTCGATTCCTTTTCATCAGTATCGCCATATTTGCACCTCCGTTATATGTGGCGATTACGACTTTCAATCAAGAAATGATTCCGACCAATCTGGTGTTAAGTATTGCCTCCTCTAGAGAGCCAGTTCCTTTGCCAGCTGTCATCGAAGCCTTCATCATGGAAATTATCTTTGAAGCCTTACGGGAAGCAGGGATTCGATTACCGAAACAGATCGGGCAAGCGATCAGCATTGTTGGGGCATTGGTTATCGGCCAAGCGGCTGTGCTTGCGGGTATTATTTCCGCTCCGGTCGTCATTATTGTATCGATTACGGGTATTGCAGCTTTTACGATTCCCCGTTATAGCTTCGCTAATGGCATCCGATTACTACGGTTTCCCATGCTATTGTTGGCGGGTACGCTAGGACTTTATGGCATTGTAGTTGGGTTGATCGGCATTGTGATGCATATCTCATCTCTTAGATCATTCGGTGTCCCCTATTTCACTCCAGCAGCTCCGCTGACTTTCTCCGACTTGAAGGATGTCATCATCCGGGCGCCGATATGGGCGAAAACGCAACGTCCGCAATCAACAGCAGCTAACAATCCGGTTCGTGAGCCGGCTGGTCAAAAACCAAGTCCAGATTATGCGGGGAAAGGGAAGGGATCTTCATAATGAAACCATTCCTTTACATTGGTTTGCTATTCACACTATTGACCACAAGCGGGTGTTGGGATCGTACGGAGATTAATGATCTTGCCTTCATTATGGGGACGGCATTTGACATAACGGATGATGGGGACTATATCTTATCGCATCAAATTGCGATCCCTTCTTCCTCTCAGGGAGGACCGGGGAGTGGGGGAGGTGGCAATGAGAAGTTTTTTGTGATATCTGCTGTAGGTAAGAGTATTAACGAAGCATTCTATAGGCTTCAGAAAAAGAGTTCTCGCAGGTTGTTTACGGCACATCGCGTTGTTATTTTTATAGGTGAGCGGTTATCCAAAAGTGGGATTGAAGATATTCTCGACATTTACACGCACGATTCGAAACAACGGTTAAAAACATACATGATGGTGGTTAAGGGGGGAGAAGGACGGGATATTTTGAAAGTAAAATACCCCTTTGAACAAGTGCCTAGCGAAGCAATTAAAGAAATGGAAGCTTTAAATAACGAGTTGGCGATTACATTACGCGACTTTTTTCAAGCATCATCTGGAGAGGGAATCAGTCCGGTATTGGGAGCTATAACACCTGATGGCATAACAGAAGGTTTAAAAGAAGACCATATATTTAAGCTAGCTGGGTCTGCCATTTTTAAAGATTTCAAATTAGCAGGATTTCTAAATGAAAGTGAAACCAATGGGCTTCTATGGGTGACAGATCGAATGGAATACGGCAGTCTTAACGCCAGTTTACCCGAAACTGATGGAACAGTTGGGATGATTCTGGCCAAGGCAAACCGAAAAATCACCCCGCAGATTATTGGTGATCAGGTTACATTCAAGATACAGCTGCAAGGGGAAGGTAACATTTGGGAAAATACGACGAATTTAGATATTCGTAAACCAGAGAACATTAAGCTTGTTCAGAAGGCATTGGAGACCTCCGTCGAAAAACAAGTTAAAGATACATTAACTAAGGTCCAGTCGCAGTACAAGGTTGATAGTGTTGGGTTCGGCCGAGAAATATACCGCAATAAGCCGAAACAGTGGAAAGCGTTGAAAGCTGGGTGGAATGATAGGTTTCCAGAGGTAGACGTTTCGCTTGAAGTGTCGATCAACATTCTAGGCAGCGGGATGGCAGGTCCTCCTTTACACTTGGAGAGAAAGGAGATCAAAAAATGATTTTCTATACAATCGTATATGTAGGTTTCTTGCTTGTATGGTCTTTTGTTAGAATTCGCTCTTTCCTGAGCATGCATAAAAACAAAGAAGCCGCAGTATTCGGCACATTAATTGGTGTATCCTCTGTTGTCGGTTCTTTACTAATTTTCCGGGTCAACCTGCCGAGTATGGTTGTCCCGTTCAAGATTATATTTGAACCCATTGGAACTATGCTTTTAATGCAGTGAACGGTTCACTTTTCCTCTGAGCGAATCGATCATGAGAAGTAGCAATGGGATAAGACTTTGTGTGACAAAACCAGCGCTCGGGTAAATCAAAGTCAGATACGTTTGAAGTTCCGCACCATTCTTGAAAACCCAGACCGATCCAATGAGACACAATAGGGTTAACGGTGCAACGAGATCACGATAATTTTGGATACCGAAAATCTGGCTTATACTAATACACAAAATAAATAACGACACGGACACTTTCGAAAAGCTTCCAATAACCCATATCATAACAGCGATTGCCTCTAGACGTTCAAATGAACCTTCAATTCCAATGTATTGCATGACACTTAAATACGAATAGTTCAGTTGACCTGTTAATGAACCGAGAATCATAATTGCTGAAATGACAACGATAAATACAAAAATAAATATTCCTAAAAGTGCTAACAGAGAGACCTTGTATGCCTTTTTCGGCTGATTCAAATAAGGAAGAAGCCACCCTAGAATAAACAATTGATTCATGAATGCGCCTCCCGGAAGGATCGCTCCTTGTAAAACCGGCAGAATTCCGTCTCCCAGAATCGGCTTAAGCTGTTCAGAATCAGCTGCCCCAATCGTCAAAATCAAGAGCGGCAACAAAAAAATTAACTTCATTGGTGTCAAAAATTCCGTGCATCTTGCTATGACTTCTATACCCATATAGACAGCAAGACCGCAAAGGATTAATAACGTCAGACTACCTATGATGGACGGACTTCTTGGTAATAACAGCGCTTTAATGAAATAGGTATGCTGTATGGTCATAACTGAAAGGGACATAAACCAAAAGTAGATGTAGTATAAGCCCAGACATGTTCCTAACCATTTCCCGAGAATTTTTTGACTGTATTGAATAATCGTCAACCCAGGATAACGTTTCGAAAGCAGAACCATCACCCAAATACTTAAGAATCCGGTCAACGTAGATGGGAATACGGAAATCCAAGCATCTTGCTTGGCAAACATCGCCATCAATCCCGGAAGCGTTAAGATGATCGTGGAAGCGACAAAAGAGAATAGTATAATACCTAATTGATTAACCGTAATTTTTTCTGTAGGCTGCATCTTTACACTCCCTCTCCTAACCTCACAGAGGTTGCTCCAAGTATTCACTTTTCGTTACAAATTTATACAAATAAACCATGTATACTGCCTACAATTCTCATGTAACTATCAGCAATGATAAGTCCGTAATATCAATAAAGGAATTCGTAAGCGCCTAGTAGAATGTAGTGGAATGGACTATAAACTATTTCTATATACTTACAGCATGCATGTAGCTGGAAATCGATGGGATGCCGACGATCTGACCCAGGATGCATGGCTCAAATTAAACGAAGCATTGCTTAAGGATCCGGAAAGGCCAGTGACTAAAACCTTTCTTTACCGCATCGTCCGAAACGCATGGATTGATGTGCAGAGGAAGAAGCGAATTCAGACTGTTTCCATCGAAGCGGGCAATGATGCAATCTCAACGGATGCATCGTTGTTAAGTAGATAGCTGCTCGAGCAACTCGCCGAACGGCTTCCGCCGAAGATGGCCGTTATTTTATTACTGATGGACATATTCGATTTTAAGGCTAAAGAAACGGCGGTATTCGTAGAAATGAATGAGGCTACGGTGCATGTAACCCTTGGGAGAGCTCGCCGAAGGTTAAAAGAGTTGGCTCAGAAAAGCAGCGAGCAAACACAAGCTCATTCAGTGAACCCCTTACATTTTGACGCGTTAGTCGATGCTTTCCATCGAAGAAATCCTTTCGACATTTATAGAGCTTATCTCGGATTGAACAAGGGAGGTACACAGCTCACGCATCTGCTTACGTCCAGAGGACAATTACATTTTACGTTCAGAGATCCGGACGGCAACTTATTTCACGTGGTGGCAAAATAATATGTATTCGGTTGTTAGGTTTCCGACGCGAATTTCGTTCATTCTATTGTAAGAGAAATGATTGTAAAGGGATGATGAAAATGAATGAGAGCACGCCGCAAAGATTGGGAAACAGTTTGAAGTGCATTTGTTCTGTATATGTGCCGGTACGAGATCCACTCCTATCAGCGGAATGGTGGCAGAGGAATTTCGGTTTAGAATTCGCGGTGCCGTTTAATCCACAGGAAGCCCAAGCGATTATGAAACTGTCAGACGGACAATGGCTGCATCTGGTGGAGACGAAAGGTGAGATCGACAATGCGTTTCCGAACAAGGAAGGCTATCCGATGTTCAGGTTTACATTTGAAGTGAGGCAGATCGAACACCTCTACGACCATTTGCAATCGAGTGGTGCGCAGACGGATCATCCTGCAGATCGCGGCGCATGCGGTATCAACTTCGTCTTCTATGATCTTGACGGCAATAAATTTGATGTCAACGAGTGTATTGAAGTCCATCGCACGCCAGCCGAAGTGGCAAAGGTAAAAGAACATTTGTTTCAGTATGTAACACTAACCAATTAAGCTACCGATCCTATCGGTAGCTTAATTGGGTGAACCATGTTCTTCCTCTTGCAATTAGGGGAATATGAGACTAAAATCAATTTATGCGATGAGTCAACAAACGTTTGGAGGTGTAGAATGATGATAACCAACATGGATCTCTGTAACTGTACAAAGTTAAGACGCGCAGCACGTCATATTTCACGTTTCTACGATACCTGCCTGGCAGAGTCAGGATCGGGCCTGCGAGCTACTCAATATGCCATCTTAGGTTACCTGAAGAACCGCGGGGCGCAGACAATGAATGAATTAGCTGGACTTATGACTATGGATCGTGCCACGATTGGACATAATCTACGGCCACTGGAGCGTGATGGCTTGGTAAATATTCAGGTAAGCGAACGCGATCGGCGAGCAAGAATCGTATCAATTACCGACGAAGCACTAAGTCGCATGGAATTAGGAAGACTCGGCTGGGAGCGGGCCCAGGCTGAATTCGAAGAGAAATTAGGCAAAGAACATGCAGGTTCAATGAGGAACATGATGGATGAAGTAATTGGCATCAACTTTCATACATGACAGAATGTCTAAAGAATATCGACGGTAAGGACTATAATTTTAGTATTATTCATCCTTCTCGTCGATTCGATGTATGCCTACGTCAAAATAATATACCCTGTTCAGTGTGCTGCGCTAAATATGGGCATATGAGACTAAAAATCGTTAGACGTAGCTTGCAATAAACAGGTCATATTGTAGCAAACTAAATTTAACTAAAGGACGGGATTAAATTACGTTTCTTAAAGAGGAGAAGAGAGACTTTATGATAAGAATGCTTTGGGTTGTATTAATCATGTCCTGTGGAGCCACGTTTATTTCTTCCATATTCCCTTTATATGGGGAGCATTATCAAATGAGCAGTTTGGAAATCACGATTTTGTTTGCCGTTTATGCCGCTGCCTTGCTGCCAACCTTACTTGTCGTAGGAGCGAGAGGGAATGCCTGGGGATTGAAGAACGTACTTCGATTCAGTATATGGATATCAATCGCATCAACGTTGCTGTTTATTATTAGCTCCAACAGTTGGATGCTATATGCGGGACGGATTTTGGAAGGCATCGCCTATGGCGCTTTTACAGGTACGGCCAGCGCGTTTCTGTTAAAACAAACCGCTAAAGATAAAGTGGGAACAGCACTAAAGTTATCAGGGGTGGTCGTGAACATTGGTTTTGGTTTGGGCCCAGCGATATCGGGTTTAATCGTGGAGTATCTGCATGTTCAACCGCTTCGTTTGCCGTTTTGGATTTTGCTCGTCATGTTGTTCAGCTCCTTGATTGTGCTGGAATTACTGCCGAAACACGAGGCTTTAGCGGCACAGAAGCCGGCTAAAGCAAAGATTTCACTCGGTGTACCAGATAATATTAGCACTCATTTCTGGTCTTTTATCGGGCTTCCGATCTTTACCGTCTTTACATTAGGTGGTGTTGTGTTTTCACTTATTCCATCATTCGTCAAGCATGTCATTCACACGAACAATCTGTCTATTTCAGGATTGTTAATCTTAATGCTTCTAGGCGGAGGAGCTCTGATGCAGTTCTTCCCTTGGCCGCGTAATCCCGTTACACGGATGCGGATTGCAATCTTGTCTCTGGCTATTGGGTCGTGGATTATTGTTTTTTCCGGTCAGGCAGAGAGCTTGTTTTTACTCTGGGCTGGCATATTTATTCAAGGAATTGGTGCCGGATGGACGTTTCAGGTTGCATTGCGTTTTGCCGGACAGCTGCCAAAGCCGGAAGAACGTCCGCGAGTTATTTCAGCATTTTATCTGTGTGCGTATTTTGGGTTTATTGTGCCCCCTGTTGGGGTAGGCGTACTAACTCAATTTTTCAATTTGAATGTATCTTTGGTTATTTTCAATCTGTTTGCTGCACTAATCGTAGTTTACGTGTTGATTTATTCCGTTAGGTTTAATCGTTATTTCACTAAAATTACGTCGCAATAATTGAGTATTGTTTGGATAAGTTGAGCACAAAGCGTAAAGAATATACCAGTCAAAAAGGAGATGTTACTATGATAAAAATGGAAAAGAAATTGTACACGGCTACTGTAAATGTTGAAGGTGGAAGAGAAGGTAAAGCAGTTTCGAGCGATGGCAATCTTAACTTGGACTTGAGATATCCAAAGGAACTAGGCGGCCCGGGTAACGGAGTTAATCCGGAGCAGTTGTTCGCTGCAGGATTTGCTGCATGCTTCGAAGGTGCCATGGGGACGGTTATTAGGAAAAAAGGTATTAAAACAGAAGGCATATCAATAGCTTCAAATGTTTCACTCGGTAAGGATGCGAATGACGGCTATGTACTTGCAGTTCATTTCGATATTACCGTAAAAGGCGTAGATATCAGTGTTGCTCAGGAAATTGTTGATGAAGCCCATAAAGTTTGTCCTTATGCTAGAGCAACTCAAGGCAATATCGAAGTCATATCGAATGTGATTGGCTAACGTTTTTCTTTAAAACCCCGCTTTCGCAAGCGGGGTTTTCATTGTCTTAAGCGACATATTAAATGAATTAAATATAAGGAGGTTACGGAATGGAAATTCATTCATTAATAAAAGCAACTTTTAGGGGACAGATCGATCATGGGATCACACTTGTTGACTTTTATGACCCTAGCAGCAAATCTTGCCAAGAACAGCTTCCCATTGATGAGAAGTTGGCTCAAGAAGTAAGATATCAGGCAACCGTTGCTAAAGTTGATATCAATCAGGAAAAAGAACTCGCAGCTGAATACGGTGTGACAAGCGTGCCAACCTTTATATTATTTAAAGATGGATATCAAGTAGAGATTTGGGTTGGGCAGCAAAGTAAAGAATTCTTAAAGCAGCATATCATTAATTATGCAACCATGGGTGATTCTTGCGTGTAATGAGTATTGTCCATACGCGAACACCGTGTCACTCCTTACCTATTATTTTTACTTAACGAGAAACTTGTAGAGTAGCCATTAAGTAGGACGTATAGGACAACCTTTTTCCATATAAGATGTACAATGACCATTGGAAAAAGGGGGGAGTGAAGCTTGACCGTCATTGGTAAAGCTATTCCGCGAGAAGGATGAAGGGGTGACTGCGATAATTAAATCATACAAAACCATCGCAGTTCATAATAGCGATGGTTTTAACTCTAGTGAGTCTATCAAATTATCTCAGTATTAGCCAGGTAAACCGGGGTTTGGTTACAGCAGCTTTTCCTTGAACGGCAGCTCTAGCAGCGTCCGGTAGGCATCACGGCTGATGTATATCCGCATTACGATTTAATAGGGAACAAGCAGATTGAAATCTTAAAGAGAGAACATTTGACCGATCATCTGATCAGATTCAAGCTTTGCTGAAATAAAGCGCAACTCGATTAATTTCTACATAATTTGCTAAATTTAAAAATTGTATCTAAAATAAAGGAAGCGTGCAAATATATATAATGGAGGCTTCCTATATGAGTATTGGTTTCAAATCATGGTTGCAAAATTCAAAACAAGGCTTAACCGAACAGGTTAAGAAATTCAAGAACAAAGACTTTATGGATGCCGTAGTTGCCGGATGTGCGGTTGTAGCAGCAGCAGACGGATCCATTGATGCCAATGAAAAGCAAAAAATGGCTGGATACATGAGCCGTAGTGAAGAATTAAAAGTGTTTGATATGAGCGATGTTATTGCTCGATTCAATCACTATGTTGGTAACCTCGAGTTTGATGCCATGATTGGCAAACAAGAAGCACTAAAGTCAATTGCCAAATTTAGTAATAAGCCTGAGATTGGGCGAGTCATCGTTGGTGTATGTAGCGCAATCGGAGCTGCAGATGGTGATTTCGATGATAAAGAGAAAGCCGCGGTTCGTGACATATGCAATTCGCTTGGATTAAATCCTAGTGAATTCAGCTTATAAGTTCTAAAGGATAAACGTTCACTCATTTGGGTGAACGTTTTTTGTCGAACATTGTGAGGTCGAAGAAACGACACACGAATGTATATCATTTTGTTTTTTAACCTCCCTTAAGGCATTCATTAATAATAATGCTGCTTTGCCCAAGATGTTGTTATCTTTATAAACTAATCCTATTACGACAACGGGGTCAATATCGACAAAAGGTCTAGTAACCAAAGTGCTTTCTAGTCCCAAACTGTCATACATAGGAACAATCCCTATACCGAAACCTGACTTAATCATTTGCCGAATCACATAAAAACTTCCCACCTCGATACCCGAAAAAGGATTTCGACTCGTTTGAACTAACATCCCTTCTGATAACTCCCGATAAATACAGTTTTGCTCTTTTAACAGGATGGTTTGTCCTATGAGGTCGTCCACAGAGATGCAGCTTTGATTGGCTAACGGGTGGTCGGTCCTCATCATTACCCCCAATTTTTCCTCGATAAGTGGCTCAAACTCCAGCATGAGGTTTACTGCTGGAGATGCGCATATACCGAAGTCTAATTCACCGGATCGAACTCTTTCTGCGATAGATCTACTACCACTAATCTCCATAGATAACTGCACTTGCGGACGAATCTTACAAAAATCAGCTACGATAGTCGCTATCTTTTGGCTCGCAATGGGTTCAATCGCGGCAAAACGAATGGCTCCGCCATCCCCCGTATCGATATCGGAGATAGTTTGTCTCATGGATCCAATCGTTCTCAGTAAAGCAGTTGCTTCCTGATACAGCCATCGGCCGGCTTCAGAAGCAATCATGCGTTTGCCATCACGTACAAATAAAGAGACACCTAAATCAGCTTCAAGACGCTGAATCTGAAGTGTTACCGTAGAAGGTGCATATTGGAGTTCTTCAGCAGCTTTCTGAAAGCTGCCAAGACGTAAAATAGCTTCAAATGTTTTTAATGCTCGCAGATCCATGATCCTCATCCTTTGTTTTAAAAATATGAACAATTTATTCATATAGTTCAATTTTACAAAACAATGATGCCAATTTACAATAGTTACAAGAACTATTTTGGGACAGGAGGAATGCTATGGGTTTGGGTTATAAATCGGCATTCAATTGGATCACCTTATGGGCATCACTTTTATTTGCTTTAATCCTTGGATTTTCGCGGCTATCCTACGGCTTGTTCCTGCCGGGGATCCAAACGGAAATAGGGGGGAGTTACGGTCAATTAGGCATGTTAGGAACCGTCAACTTCATTGGTTATCTGGTTGGAACCCTATGTCTACCGCCATTAATTTCCCGTTTGCAGCATAGAAAGAATGTCATCAATCGAATATCATGTTTGTTACTTGGAGTGGGCATGATAGGCTCGGCATTTAGTGATCATTTCATTCAGCTTGGGCTATGGCGGTTCATGATTGGTTTTTTTTCAGCTTTGGCAACGGTTTTGGTCTTGTCTATTGCTACGGACGTCGTTCAACCCACTGAGCGAGGAATGGCTTCGGGGCTAATATGGTTAGGTGGCTCTGTCGGAATTCTGGTTACAGGCTTATTCGCACCTTATATCATAGAGCCTGCTCATTTGGAGGGGTGGCGCTATGCTTGGAAGTTAATGGGTGTCTTCGGTATTCTTGCTACGTTGGGCTTTGAGCTGGTAACAAGAAAGGAAAGATGGGAGAGAACCATATCCACACAACTTGAATCGAATTTACTGGAACAAGTGAACGTATACAGACTCTTGTTTAGTCCAAATAAATTTTTATTCTTGCTCGGATCTTATTTCTTCTTTGGTTGGGGATATATCATTTATTTCACTTTTTTGGTTCCATATCTTGTAAATAAAGGAATTACGTCAATGTATGCTGGACTGATTTGGTCAGGTATCGGATTTGCAGGTTTATTCAATGGTTGGATTGGAGGCAGAGCCATTGACCGATGGCCAAGCGGGTATACACTGGCACTGGGGTTAGCACTAGGCACGATTGGTGTGCTAGGTGTAACGACAAATCATATTCTACTTACTTCATTAGGTGCAGTAATGATTGGGTTGGTTTCATTTATTACACCGCCGTTGATGACGACCGCGCTTCTTCGTCGTTATGCACCACATAGCGCTTATGCGGTATGCCTTAGCGTAGCCACTGCTTTTTTTGCAGCAGGGCAAATTATAGGTCCCATAGTTGGTGGCTGGGTTGTCGAGCGGTACGGTATGAAATTTGGCGTAACATCAAGCTCTATATTTATGGCGCTTTCCGCCATGCTTGCTTGTTTATATGGACAAAGACAACGAGTGCTTGAGAATTTTAAGAAGATTATTTTATAAAGGGAGAGAAAAAACGATGATCAATTCAGACAATACTATTTTAACAACACGGAAATATTTTAAATCGGGCAATCTTCAGCTTTCCTATCTTGACTTTGGTGGTGAAAGTAATAAAGTGCTTGTTATGTTACATGGGTATATGGCTAATGCGAGAACATTTTCGGAGCTGGCTGTCAAATTTAAAGATTGGCGTGTAATCGCTGTAGATCAACGCGGACACGGTTGGAGTGAACATCCCATTGGAATGGAATACGCAAGGAATGATTACATCAATGACATATTAAACCTGATTCAAAATGAACTCGGAGGACAACCCGTAACACTGCTGGGGCATTCTCTAGGTGGATTGAACGCTTATCAATTCGCGGCTCGTTATCCGGAATGGGTCGAAGCGGTTATCGTTGAAGATATCGGTGTGGAAATTAACGCAGACTTTTCATTTGCCGACAAGCTTCCATTTCGTTCGGCCTCTTTAAAAGAACTAAGAGATTCACTTGGCCGTGCAGGGCTTCGGGCGATTGATTATTTTTCTGAAAGCGTGTTCGAGGATAAATTAGGGTGGGGGTTCCGTACAGATCTAGAGGGGCTGCAAATTTCCGTACCGCAATCTAATGGGGTTTGGTGGGAAGATTGGTTATCATCTAATTGCCCTATTTTGCTGATTCATGGTAAAAAAAGCTTTTTTCTTAACATCAACCAGGCAGAACAGATGGAATTAAAAAGACCTAACACTAAGCTTGTAGTATTCGAAGAATGCGGTCATGGTGTCCACTCCGATGATTTAGACGGTTTTTATCAAGTTGTGAATGATTTTCTTGTAGAACATAAAGATTGTATGGAATGAAATAACACTCAGACAATATCTTGAATCGGGCGCAATCATTCATGAAAATTAAGGAAAACTTTATAAATACCCCACTTTTTATTTAAACAGTTTCCCTTATCCTAATTTTTATCGGGGTAAACCTCGAGCGAGCATAGAACTCAAAAGCGAGGACAAGAAAAATGAAACAAATGAGTCGCATTGTGCTACCAGTACTGTTTGTCTTGTATATGCTTACTTTATTTAGAATCATTTTATTTAAGTACGGCTCGATTGATACGTACTTTCTGTGGGAACGACTACAGAAAAATCTAGAGAACCCTAACCCAGCGTATAGTATGCACCGAATGCTGTATGGTAATTTTATTCCGTTTAAAACTATTTCCGTTACCGTTCTAACTCCGTCAATACATGGAGTAATCAATTTGGTTGGGAATATCTTGGCATTCATGCCGTATGGAATTTTTATTGTAATCATGTCTAAAAGCAAAATGATATCGCTGATTAGAGTATTTATCCTCTCCCTGGGATTGAGTTTACTCCTGGAATGCTTAGAGGTCTTTTTTTCCATCGGAAATTTTGATGTGGATGATCTGATCCTAAATAGCGTTGGAGGCCTACTGGGGTACGGTATTTTCAAGTTGTATGGCAAGTATGTAAGGATTAAACGATTATAAAGTTCTTGTCATAAGTTTTTAATTATAAACTACTTTACGTTTAACTATCGTAAGGTAGTTTTCTTTTTAATGAATAAATAAAAGCCGTTGTCTGGTCTTTGCATAACTATGAAAAAGAACGCCCTCAACTAATCCACATGGCTCGGTTGAGGGCGTTTTATAGGTTTAAAAATGAGTGACTACAGACTGTATTCTAACTTTCAGATAAGGCTTCGTCCGCTGTTGCTTTCAGTATAGATGGAAATAAGCACGATTGCCGTTTCTTTCCCTATATTTCTTACCAAATGGGGTGTACATGCGTTCCAACTGAACGAATCACCTTCTCCGAATTCAGCCGCATCCTCACCCTGTTCTGCGTATATTCTTCCTTTAATAACGACATGAACCTCCTCGCCTTCATGAGCATGAGGTGTATCTCCCGTCGAAGCACCGGGAGGGAACTCTACAACCATCATCTTGACGTTCTTTGTGGAGCTTAAATGCTCCACCTTTAAATTGTCAGAACCGCTTGTTGTAATGCTTCGTTCTTCCTTGCGAACAACCATCATTCGCTCCTCTTTCTTCAAGAGCAAATAAGCTAAAGGGACCTTTAAAACCTGTGCTATGTTCTCAAGCGTCGAAATAGAGGGGGAGGTTTTATTGGTTTCAACCTGACTCATGAAGCCTTGGGACAAGCCGGTTTCTTCGCAAATTTGGGCGATAGTAATATTTTTTCTTTTCCGAATTACCCGAATAGTTGAGCCGATATCCATCCTGATTGCACCTCTCACAAATATTAGTAATACAAAACTTAATTACATATTAACAAAACTTCTATTGACACGCTAGCATGCCATACATTAAATTACTTATATAAACATTATTTATTTATTACTAATATTTTTCGGGATATACCAATGTAGATGCTTTAGCTAAATAATTAAAACGAGGAGGATTTTTATGATTTCTGCTTATTCATATGATGTTCATTTACCGGCGAATATGGACCCAGACAAGAAATATCCGGCAGTCTTTACCTTGCATGGCAAAGGCTCCAATGAAAAAAATATGTTCGGTTTGGTAGCTCCGTTGACTGATAATTTTATCATTATCGGTATTCGCGGTAATTTACCGCTTGGAGCAGGTTACCAGTATTATGATTTGAAAAGTTTGGGTAATCCTATCCGAGAGATGTTTGACGAAGCGGTAAGTCAACTTGAAGCATTCATTCAATATGCGACGGAAAAATATCCGATCGATCCAGGCAAACGGTATTTGCTTGGCTTTAGCCAAGGTGCGATTCTGTCGATGACACTTGCACTTACGATGGGAAATGAGCTGAAGGGAATCGTTTCGCTAAACGGGTACGTTCCTGACTTTGTGAAAACGGAGTATCCATTGCGAAGCGTGAAAGATGTATCCGTGTTTATTTCCCATGGCGAGTATGATTCTGTATTTCCAGTACGGATAGGTCACGAGGCAGCGGCATATTTCAAGGAGCAGACGCCGCGCTTAACATTTCATTTATATCCGACGGACCATGGGGTATCGGAAGAGAACCAGTTTGATTTTCTAAATTGGCTTAATCAGGATGCTGGTTTGATTACAACAAAGGAGTGAGAAATGCTATGATGCCTTCCTATTTTTTCGCGCATGGCGCGCCATCAATCGTGCTTGAGGATAACGAATACACAGAACTGCTTAAGAATTTTAAGAACAATACACCTAGACCGAAAGCAATCATACTCTTTAGCGCTCATTGGGAAGAGTCGGTACAGACAGTCAGTGCTACTGAAACGTATGAAACCATCTATGATTTTGGCGGGTTTCAGGATGAGCTTTATACGATGACCTACCCGGCCAAGAGTGATCGTTCTCTAAGCGAGCATGTTCGGGCATTATTTGAAAAGAAAGGCATTCCGAGCGTTCTGAATGAGAGTAGAGGACTGGACCACGGGGCTTGGGCGGTTTTGAAGTTACTTTATCCTGAGGCGGATATCCCGGTTGTCGCACTATCCGTGAATCGTAATCTAAGCAACGAGCAGCAGTATCAAATCGGCAAAACGTTGTCGGAACTTAGGGAACAGGATATTCTCATTATCGGAAGCGGAGGAACAGTCCACAATTTAAGAAGATTGAAGTGGCAGTCTGAAGGAAACGATGATTGGGCTGAACAGTTTGACAATTGGCTCCAGAATAAGCTCGAGTCATGGGATACAGAGGCGCTATTTCAATATCATAAACTGGCTCCTCATGCTCAAGAAGCCGTGCCAACAAGTGAGCACTTTATTCCGCTGTTTCTTGCAATGGGATCTGGTGACACCAATCGTCAGGCGAATCTGCTTCACCGCAGCTATCAATACGGGAATCTAAGCCTAAGCTGTTGGCAATTTAAATAAACATGATGAATTCGATTAGCCGATCGTGATGTTAATTGGTATGGCGGCGGTATTATTTCCGTTAATTTGGTGCATGGCTAAGGGGGCTAAGTCCGTATACCCATGTAGATTGAAAAGGAGAAGTATCCATGCCTGTCGTGCAAAAATTTGATCCTAAAGTAATTTCGCTGTTACAAGAGAAAATAAAACTGATCAAAACGGACGAAGAAAGAGCAGTATATCTTGTCGGACCCATTAAGCTGCCGGTTAACTTAAATGGAGAGACAGTCCAGTTTAAGTGGTACTGCTGGCTCAATTGCAACGAAGCGACTGAAGATTTTGAACGTATTGTCGCCAAATTATCTTCTGCTAATTTAGCGGAATATCAACAGTCGAGTGTACTCGTACATGGAGATTTTCAAAATGCAGATCATGCCTTAATTCGGTTTCACTCCATCTGTCATACCGGAGATATTTTCGGCAGTAAGCGATGTGACTGTGGTTATCAGCTCAATCAGTCGTTGAAACATATTGCCGACCATGGAAGCGGCGCGTTATTTTATCTAGCTAATCATGAAGGACGCGGTATCGGGCTCTTTAGCAAAGCTCTTGCCTATATTCTACAAGAAAACGGATACGATACGGTGGATGCCAATCTTCAACTTGGTTTTGTTGATGATTCACGTGATTATAGCGACGCGATAAAGGTTTTAAAAGCACTTCGGACAAAGCCGGTCACGCTGATCACAAACAATCCCAAAAAATTAGATGCACTTAGTAAAGCAGGACTGGATGTAGAGGATCGTGTGCAGCTTTGGGGAGATGTATCCGAATATAACGAGAAATATTTGAAGACGAAAATCGAGCGGTCCGGGCACTTGAACGGAGGAGAAAAAGGTTGTTGTAATAATGACTAACAGCGGTGTGTTCCCTTAACGAAGCCATCTCAGAAGAAGATGGCAAGGAGATGGTCCCTGAACTGGTCAGTGGTCATCTTCCTTAATGTCCACTGATATCTTGATGACCTTGTGAGTTGAAATAAAAAAATGAGTATGATATGATTCCATTTAATTAATGAATGGAGTTGAAAAGTTTAATGTAATATTTCTTGCGAATATAAAAAAATAAAACGACAAAAGCGAGAGGTTTATTTCGCATGTTTTATTCTTTATATGCAAGAAAGTTACTTATTCTTTTTACTCAAACATATATCCTTATCTAATTCCTTAGGGGGCTAGATTTGTTGTATTTATTTGAGCCACAAGAAAGTAACTTTCTTGTGGCTTTTATTATTTCATACAGGAGGATAATGTTATGTCATTAATAAGTGTTACAAATCTGTCGTTTGCCTATGAGGGCAGTTACGATAACATATTTGAGAACGTAAGTTTTCAAATCGATACGGATTGGAAGTTGGGATTTACCGGGAGAAATGGAAGGGGCAAAACGACATTTCTTAACCTGTTGCTAGGTAAATATGAATATAGCGGAAATATTACAGCTAATGTGGTTTTTGAATATTTCCCTTTCTATGTGGAAAATAAAGAGAATAATACGCTCGATGTAATCAGCGACATATTTCCGGACTATCTGCACTGGCAACTAGTACGTGAACTTTCACTGCTCAAGGTTTCTGAAGATGTTTTATATCGGCCTTTTAATTCATTGTCTAGCGGGGAACAAACGAAAGTATTACTCGCAGCATTATTTATTAAGGAAAATAGTTTTCTTTTAATTGATGAGCCAACGAATCATCTTGATAGGAATGCAAGAAAACTTATCAGTGATTATCTCAATACCAAAAAAGGATATATTTTGGTGTCTCACGACAGGTCATTTCTGGATAACTGTGTAGATCATATACTTTCAATCAATAAGACCAATATAGAAATTCAAAGAGGTAATTTTTCAAGTTGGTGGGAAAATAAAAAGAGACAAGATAACTTTGAACTTGCAGAGAATGATAAACTTAGAAAAGATATTAAACGCTTATCGGATTCTTCTAAACGGACGGGAAACTGGTCACATGAAGTGGAGAAAACGAAAAATGGAACAAGAAATTCTGGTTCTAAAGTAGATAAAGGGTACATTGGCCACAAGGCTGCTAAAATGATGAAACGTTCTAAATCAATTGCACAAAGACAGCAGGCTGCTATTGATGAAAAGTCGAAACTCCTAAAAAATATTGAAAACTCTGACAGCTTAGAAATTTCGCAACTTGTTTTTCAAAAAGCCCAACTGGCTGAGCTGGATCATTTATCGATTTTTTATGGAGAGAGAATGGTTTGTGCAGATATTAGCTTTATTATCCAACAAGGTGAACGAATTGCACTCTCGGGTAAGAATGGCTCTGGGAAATCAAGTATTATCAAACTTATTTGTGGTGAAGATCTAAGCTATACAGGCAACCTTATAAGGGACAGTCAGTTGAAAATATCCTACGTATCCCAAGATACTTCCCATCTTAAAGGTAATTTATCGGAGTATGCAGCCAGCAAGGGGATTGATGAAGGCCTTTTTAAATCGATTCTAAGAAAGCTTGATTTCTCAAGAGTCCAATTTGAGAAGGATATTTCAGATTTTAGCGGAGGGCAAAAGAAGAAAGTGCTGATTGCAAAAAGTCTTTGCGAAGAAGTTCATTTGCATATTTGGGATGAACCGCTTAATTTTATTGATGTTATCTCTCGTATGCAAATTGAGGAGTTGCTGCTTGAATACTCACCAACTATTCTTTTTGTGGAGCATGACAGTGAATTTTGTGAAAATGTGGCTACAAAGATCATTGAACTCTAATAAATATCAATTCCTCTGTCTAAGATATAAAGGACTAAGTAAGGAAGTAGGGAGATCGGTAATGATAAATAAGGCACATCTTTCTAATTTAATAATTCCATTCTTCATTGCGATAATAACTATTTCCATTGTGATTGGAGGCATTATTTTATTAAATATAACGGAGGTACCTACACATAAGTTCTTATTGCCAAAAGGGTTTACGGGATGGGTTGAGGTTACATACGAACAACCTGGTTTTCCTGCTTTAAAAAAAGAGGAACGCACTTTTATCTATGAGGTCCCACCTTCTGGAAAACTAATGACTACAAGCAAGAATGTTTCAGGAACAATGGTTTTAATTTATGTTGAACAAGATGGTCGATTAATTGAAATACCAACAAACGTGCCAATGATCCATGGACAGGGCACATCAGGGGGCGGGCAGGGTGGACCCCATGGACAAATTGAAAAGTTCCCTGATAAACTTACCTTTTTTGTAGGAACGGAAGAACAATGGCGAGTGGCGATGGGAAAACAACCAGTCTCTTTCCAACGATTAAGATTGACAGGAAAACATTTTATGCTAAAAGGATATCATTTATTTGATGCAGGTGTTCGTTAATTTATCACAAAATATGGAAGAATAACTATCCTTTTGAAGTATAATATTTATAGGATACTTTTGGAGGTGAGCTAATGAAATTAAGCGTATTTCTTTTGTTAATGACTGTTTTACTAACTGCTTGCACCGTAGAGTCGCTTCAAGATAATGTAACAAAACAGGATATGAATATAATTAACTCCGTTGAAGGTAAGAATGTATACAATCACAGTTATGACAACATGGATCGGGGTCATCATGAGTTCGATGGCTTCGAGATTGTAGTCGATCAAACCTATTACAAATCAAATGACGTTCAAAGAGGGGAAATCGTATTTTATAAAAATCCAAAGTTGGAGAACTCCAAAATTAATTTGAGCGAGAATGAAATTTCAAGAATTGTCGCCTTGCCTGGAGAGAAAATCCGCATTGATAAAGGTCAGATTTATATAAACGGAAGAAAACTTGATACCTTTTACGGGCAAGCACACA
The DNA here is from genome assembly GCF_964253335.1 of Paenibacillus sp. LjRoot56. NCBI lineage: Bacteria > Bacillati > Bacillota > Bacilli > Caryophanales > Paenibacillaceae > Paenibacillus > Paenibacillus sp. LjRoot56. Next base: position 62,336 of record NZ_CAXURV020000004.1, on the reverse strand, counting down.
GACTTGGAATGAGCATTGAAGAATTGCAAGAGGCAGCAAATCGATCTGATTTAGCTGATAACATTCGCAATAATTTTAGTAATAATGCTAAAGACTTTTTAAATAGCAAGGAAACAAATTTGAAGGAAATAAAGGTCCCTGACGAGCAGTATTATATTGTAGGTGACGATTGGTTTCGTAGTGCGGACAGCAGAAAAGGCAGCCAGTCCAAGTGGAATGGTTGCCTTCTCTCACTTACACGGGCAGGAAATTTGAATCCGACTCACGAATAACGTCCTCGATGTACTTTATCCTAATCTTATTTAGAAATTTCACAATATTTTTTAAAGTTGTCTAGAAACGCCTGCCAGCCTGCTTTTTGCATCTCAATGGAATTAGTAGTTTCTGCTTCAAAAGATTCAATTACCTTAGTATCGTTTTCTTGACGAATAAAAGTGATTGCAACTTTTCTTCCATCTCCCAAAGTGTAAGAAATAAATTCATTAATTCTCACTTCATCATAAACTCCACCAAGATCAAATCCAAAGCTTCCATCCTTTGCTTCCAATCTTGTAAGAAATTTGCCGCCTACCCTTAAATCATTTTCGGCATTTGGTGCATGCCAATCATCAGAAGCAAAAGACCATTTCGTTATATGCTGCGGTTCTGTCCAGTATTTCCACACTTTTTCAACTGGTACATGTACTGTGGTTTCTACCGTTATTGTTTGATTAACTGTTTCCATTCTAATTACCGCCTCACTATATGTATTTTAGATTATCTATAGTTAATTATACCATTAAACTAATGATTAACCATAATTGGCCATGGGGAAGTAGTATTATTCCTACAAAAGTGACTGATATCGCACTCTCATAAATTTGATGCTAATTTTTATGTTTTTGGAAGATTTAAGATGATCTACAAAAGCGGAAATCAAATGGCGGTCAGCGAATTCTTCGGGAGTCCAAACAGCAAACTAATGATGTTCACTGTTAACCGTTCCCATTCAACTATGGAAGCATGTTCTTGGTATACTAATTTTCAGAAAAAAGCGCTTCCCGTGAAGCGCTTTTTCTTTGTATTTTTGTGCATACTACGTAAGAAAACTCATTATGAATAGGAGTAACTCAAGTGAACATGGATGAACTTATCGTGCAACAGATCAAGAAACAGGCTGTGCCTTTGAACAGTACAGATGACTTGGAGGTATTAATCGAAGCGATTGGCGATAAGAAGTATGTTTTACTTGGTGAAGCCACGCATGGTACTTCCGAATTTTATAAGCTGCGCATGGAATTGAGCCGTAAATTGATTGAAACGAAGGGATTTTCCTTCATAGCGGTTGAAGGGGATTGGCCTTCCTGCTATGAGGTTAACCGGTATGTGAAGCAGTATAAGGATGCGAAACCAAACGCCCGTGCAGTGATGGAAGGGTTCAATCGCTGGCCAACATGGATGTGGGCAAATGAAGAAGTTGGGGAGTTAATAGATTGGTTAAAAAAGCATAATGAAGACAAGCCGATGGCGCAGCGCGTCGGCTTCTATGGACTTGATGTTTATAGTTTATGGGAATCCTTGGAAGAAATTGAACGCTACCTGCAGGAAAAAGGCACACCTGAGCAGTTAGCTTTAGCCCGTAAAGCCTTTGAGTGCTTCGATTCCTATGATAAAGAGGGGCAAAACTACGGCGTTTCTGCGGCTTTCTACGGCGAGAGCTGTAAGGACGATGTCGTGAAATTGCTGAAGGAGCTTCACGTGAGACGAGTGCGGTACGACGAGGATAGCGAAGCCGCCCTTAGTGCAGAATTAAACGCGCTTGTTGCCGTAAACGCGGAGGATTATTACAGTACCATGGTCAAGCATGACGCGGAATCTTGGAACGTCCGCGACCGACACATGGTCGAGGCACTGCGCCGCCTCGCCCTCCACCACGGCTCAGACGCCAAAGTTATCGTCTGGGAGCATAACACACACATTGGCGATGCGCGTGCAACCGATATGATGACCGACGGCATGATCAACGTCGGCCAGCTTATGCGCGAAGCTCACGGCGAAGCCGATGTGTGTGCAATTGGCTTCGGTACTTACCGCGGCACCGTCATTGCCGCGAAATCTTGGGGCGCGCCGATGGCGACGATGCAAGTGCCCGCTGCACAGCAGGGCAGCTGGGAGGAGCTCATGCATCGCGCTGGCGCGTATGATCAGATCCTCCTGCTAAGCAAGGATGATCCGTTACTCGGGCACGAGGTCCTGGGGCACCGTGCCATCGGTGTCGTGTACCGCCCCACTTCAGAGCGAGGGAACTACGTTCCCTCAGTGATGGCTCGGCGGTACGACGCCTTTGTGCATGTGGACGAAAGCCATGCACTTCGTCCATTAACTATAGAAAAAGTGCTTGTGTGAACCCACACAAGCACTTTTTCTTATATGCCGGTGACCATGTGCAAATGACAGTCGTTCCATATTAGCATTTCGGTTATACTATACTTCTGGAAACAAACGGTTGTTTTATTTAGTAAAAGTTATTACAATAAAAATCGGGGTAAAAGACATAATGCTTTAGCCTAAAGTTATCTAGTTTGTTTCTCATATTTTTAATATCGCTTTTGGCATGAATGAACCAGAGACAGCGCTGGACATAAGCCTAAATACAAGTTGTTTCTGACAACTCTATTTAGGCTTTTTTTAATTTCGTAAATACTACACCAAGGTAAAAGATGCATGCTTTACCTAAGTCGAGGATGAATTTTTTGGATAAGAACGTTAAACAATCTCAAAACGAAATTGCAAGTTATGTTGGCAGATTGCTAAGAGATGCTTTTGGAAAAGGTCCTCAATCTGTTTTCGTTAGCATCAACCGCCCTTATATAGTCATTTATTTACGGAATTTCTTGTCGCCAACGGAGAAAATACTTCTTAGGCAGGATCAGCTTCATTCCATTCAGCACACAAGAGACCTGGTGATGAGATCGTTAATCCCGGAAATAAAAGCCTACTTGCTTATTCATACCGGTATGAAAATTTGTGAGTTTTATTATGACTGGGCGCTTCACAATCAATCAGGCGTCTTTGTTGGGATCGAATCAGATGACGACTACAATTTTACGGCAAGCATACATGAGGAATACTTAGGAAGAGAGGCGCTTCATCAAAAAGTTGAACAGATCAGCCATCAGATTCATAAGAGTCCTGAGGACATCTATTCCTGCATGATTAATGAAAGAACACTCTTAGTTATCCGCAAAGGCATTCTGATCAGCATCGGGAAAGAGTTCATTCGACTTGGATTTGAGGAAAGTTTAAAAATAGCTGAGCGCAATCTTGAAAAAAGACATCTGCATAGCAATAACACACATTTTCAGCACATATTAAATTCAGGAATTACGGATGTCTTTACTGATTGTGATTTTCATCTGGATAAAGGCATCATAGTGTTCATTTTAAATCCAAGTCAATAACCCTAGTAGAATTTTTCTGATGTTAGGGATAGAATAGGATAAAAAGAAAAATAATACATTCGAAGGTTTTTTCGTTGTTTTATTTAGTAAAAGTATTTAAAATTAGCATAGGGTGAAAGACAATACGCTTTTGCCTATACCGAGGATGAATGATTTGAACACGACCGAGAAACAGACAAATTATGAAATCGCAGGCCATGTTGGCAGATTACTTCGAGAGGCTTTCGGTAAAGGGCCGGAATCTATTTTCGTAAGTATTAATCGTCCTTTCGTTGTTATCTATTTGCGCAGCTTTTTATCACCGACTGAGAGAATACTTCTTAAGCAGGACCAGATTTTCTCCATTCAAAATACGAGAGACCTCGTGATGAAATCATTAATTCCTGAGATTAAAGCCTATTTGTTATTGCTTGCAGGCATGCAGATTCGGGAGTTTTATTATGATTGGGGATTACATAATCATTCTGGCGTAATGGTAGGCATCGAAACAGATGACGATTCTTTACAAGCCGGTTTGCAGGAAAGGTATACCGGTAAAGAGGAGCTTCACAAGGAAATTGATACGATTAGTTTCCAAGTGCAAAAGAGGCCGGAAGAGCTACATTCTTGTATGATCAATGAAAGAACACTTCTTGTCATTCGAAACGGCATTTTAATTAGCATCGAGAAAGAACTAATTCGGATCGGCCACGAAGAGAGCTTGAAGCTGGCGAAACGTAACCTAGAAAAAAACCACTTACATAACAACAGTCATTTTACCGATATTTTAAAATCGCAGGTGATTGATGTTTTTGTGGATTGGGATTTTCACCTTGATAAAAGCGTCATCGCTTTTATTTTAAATCCAAGTCGATAATTCGGCGGTAATGAGCCAGAGAAAGTGCTGGACATAAGCCTAAATACAAGATGCGAAAGCACCTTTTATTTAGGCTTTTTTGACTTTTTTGTGAGATGAGGAGAGCACATGGTTGATATTCCTGAACAACTTAATGTATTTGATCGAGTCACTGATGCATTTTTTGCAGTTAATAACGATTGGATACTTACATACTTGAACAACGAAGCGTCTAGACTCCTGTTCCATGGGAAAACGGATCTCATTGGTAAATGTTTATGGAATGAATTTCCGAAAGCTTTAAATTTGTCATTTTATGAACACTATATCAAGGCGATTAATGAACAAGTGACTGTGGAATTTGAAGCCAACTTTCCTTCTTTAGAAAAGTGGTTTGATGTGAGGGTCTATCCATCTTCTAATGGTCTTTCGGTATACTTTAAAGATATTACTTGCAAGAAGCGGGTCCTATTACGAAAGGAACAGCATTACGAGTCGCTTTTTAAATATAACCCCGATGCGGTATTTTCGTTTGATCTAAAAGGGAATTACCTTAGTGTTAACCCAGCAACAGAGTGTTTGTTGGGATATCGCGAAGATGAGCTTCTAGACATGACATTTATTCCGCTCATCCCACCTGAAGAATTGGATAAGACGATGAATTACTTTTTGGAAGCAGCCAAGGGCATCACACAGCATTACGAGACGAGAGTTTATCATAAAAACGGGAAGATCCTAGATGTTAAAGTTACCAATATGCCAATCATTGTGAACAATGAACCTATCGGTGTGTACGGGGTTGCGCGAGATATTACACAGGAAAATAAAAATGAATTGCTATTATTAGAGTCTGAACAGCTTACTGCCGTTGGACAGCTCGCCGCTTCAATTGCCCATGAAATCAGAAATCCGCTTACCTCTCTAAAAGGGTTCGTACAGCTGATTGAGAATAAGGTACCGGGGGTCAATAAAGAATATTTTAGTGTTATGATGGAAGAATTGGGTAGGATAGAGAGCATTACGAGTGAATTGCTGTTTTTAGCCAAACCGCAGGCCCAGGAATTTAAGATTGAACAAATGAATAAAATCATTCAGGATGTTGTGCTGCTCCTTGGCTCACAGGCTTTAATCAATAGAATTGAAATCAGAACCGAAAATATAGCCTGCTTACCCGCCATACTATGTATTGGGCAGCAGTTGAAGCAAGTTTTTATTAATCTCATCAAAAATGCGATGGAAGCCATGCCCGGAGGCGGTATCATCCAAATCGTGGCCTCCATCCCAAGTACTTCGCTTATGCTGATCCAGGTCATTGACCAAGGAAAAGGGATTCCAAAGGAGTTAATTTCCAAAATTGGCTCTCCCTTTTATACAACGAAAGAGAATGGGACCGGCCTTGGCATGATGACAACAATCAAGATTATCAAATCACACGGTGGGAACGTTAACATATCTAGCATCGAAGGACAGGGGACTAGGATTGATATATATTTGCCGGTTGATTCTTCGGTTTCTGCAAGCTAAACGGGACAAGTGGGGATGATCTGAATAGCTCTCGATCGAGCCTAATGGCTGGCACGTTCGACGTACTGGGCTACTGGCACTATGGATGGCTATTTTAAGTGATACGGGGGCAGTATTGCTTGTTATTTTAAACAGCATACGATAATAAAGTAATTAACGTGAAAAGAGGCAAAGAAGTAAAATGGGTGAGCAGCCTAATATAATGAATAATGAGTCCAAATTAGAAGTTAAGGAAAAACCAAAAGGATCAATACTAGAAGTCCTTGGGGTATCTCTAAAGCTCGGACTTACATCATTTGGTGGACCTATCGCGCATATAGGATACTTTCGCGATGAATATGTTAGCCGAAGAAAATGGTTAGATGAAAAAAGCTATGCTGATTTGGTTGCACTTTGCCAGTTCCTTCCTGGTCCAGCCAGTAGTCAAGTAGGGATATCTATCGGGATGATTCGTGCAGGATTGCTAGGAGGCATCGCATCTTGGATTGGATTTACATTACCCTCTGTAATAGCTCTCATGGCTTTCGCTTACTTTCTCCGTGGATATGATGTGGGGGGAGCTGGTTGGCTTCACGGACTAATGATCGCTGCCGTTGCTGTTGTTGCTCAAGCTGTCTGGGGAATGGCTCGAACGCTTGCTCCTGATCGTGTACGAGGAACGATTGCAATTCTTGTCACCATTCTCTCCCTAGTATGGCCTTCTGCGTATGGTCAAATCTTTCTCATTGCGGCTGCGGGCTTGTTTGGTAGGTTATTCTTACCGAAAGATGGTATACCAGAAGGACCTAAAGTAAGTATTCGCATAAGTCGACGGATTGCTGTTTTATCATGGATATTGTTCTTGGGCCTTCTGATAGGTTTGCCACTTTTACGACAAATGACGTCCTCGTATTGGGTAGCTGTATTCGATAGCTTTTATCGCGTCGGATCTCTTGTATTTGGAGGAGGTCATGTCGTCCTACCGATGCTTCAAGCCGAATTAGTCCCAATAGGCTGGATTACCGACTCTCAGTTTTTGACAGGATATGGCGCAGCTCAAGCAGTACCTGGTCCATTATTCACCTTTTCAGCTTATTTAGGAACGGTGATGAATGGATGGCAGGGAGCACTAGTAGCCGTTATCGCTATATTTTTTCCCTCATTTCTGCTTATTACGGGTTCATTACCTTTTTGGGATGCAATTCGTAATCACCCCAATTTTCAATCGATATTAAAGGGTGTTAACGCAGCAGTAGTAGGTATTTTACTAGCCGCCTTGTATAATCCTGTTTGGACAAGTGCAATTCACACTCCTTACGACTTTGGTCTTGTTGTTGCGGCATTTGGATTACTGATGTTATGGAAACTTCCAACATGGTTGATTGTACTTTTCTCCGCTGTTGGAGGTACGGTAATCTCAGTGCTTTCTTGACTCCATTTTTTGTGGATTCATTCGATTCATGGAGGTGTGCTGTGAGTAAAGAAAAATTAATCCGTAAATTCGATAAACAATCCAACATATATGAGACGAGAAGAAAGAAACAATCTGAGCGTAGATGGCGATCCACATTGCTAGGCAGCGCAAAGGGAAAGGTACTGGAGATTGCCGTCGGTGCTGGAGCAAATTTTAGCTTTTACCCTAAAGATGTTGAGGTGACAGCTGTAGACTTTAGTAGTGAAATGTTATCCAAAGCCAAAGTTTCTGCGACAGAGAGTGGAATTCGGGCGACGTTCATGCAATCAGATATTGAATCGCTCTCTTTTCCCGATAGCTCATTTGATACAATCGTATCCACATTATCCTTTTGCGGCTATGACAATCCTGTTCAAGTATTGCAATCATTAAACTCCTTTTGCAAACCAGGTGGCCAAATACTGTTAATGGAGCATGGTCTTAGTTCGAATCGATGGATTAATAGAACCCAAAAGTTAATAGAGCCTATGTTCAATCGATTAGTGGGCTGTCATCTGGATCGTAATATCATGGATATTCTTGCGGAGTCAAAAGTAAGTGTTCACCGTGTGGAAAGGTACATATATAACACCATTCATCTGGTGTGGGCATCACCAAATAAGAACTCAATTCAAGATTGAGTTGTTCGTGTAAACTGACGATTTGTCATTTAGATTACTTGCGCAGATTGAATCATTTTCGTTATTGTCAAAAATGGTAAATAGGATAAGTTTAAAGCATGCATGTGGATAAACTTTCTTCTAAGTTATAGGAGGTGACATTATGGTATTGAGTTTAGGTTATTTAATATTGCTGATTTTTTTAATCGGTTGTTCTAAAACTGATACCAACGTGATCAAGTTACCTTCAAAAGGTTTATGGAGATTAGAAGCTAATATAGATGAAAAACCATTCGGTATCGTGGTAGTAGAAGTACACTAATAACTTGACATTGATCGGTATAATACTAACGCAGTTACTTACGAAAAACGATAATTTAATATACCGCGGTAATCTGTGACTTTTTTCCACGTCCAAGGCTACCGCGGTTTTATTTATTGTGAAAGTCCAAACTTTAGGTTAGGGGAGATTTGTGTCGTTCGTTAGGTGTCCAATGACACAAATCCTCCAACATTGTAGTCTAGCGACACAAATTCACCTATTTTATAGGAGTTCGATATTCGGGTCGGATACTTCTAGAAATTCCGATTGCCGACAAGATAACCTTAACCGCTCTGCTTACGGGCAGAATAGTTATAATTAAAGTCTTCCCAACATAAAGGATTACATTTGCTATAATCATCTGAGCAGCTGGTATAACGGCTGTCGTTTTCTCAATAGATGGGTATCTATGCCCAGCAACATGATAACGAGTATATCCAGGATAATACGCGCTACCTCATCGACAAAGAAGAAAATGGAGGAATAAATGAATATTAAACTTGAAAAGCTGATTTATGCTTTAAACCAACGGTTCAAGAAGAATATCATCTCCACCGAGTGCCAAACTATGCCGTTACAGGGCGGAACTGTGGGAAAGGTTTACCTGGTAACGGGGATCGCCGAAACCGTGGATGGCGAAAAATTGCCTTACCGTATAGTGCTGAAAATCCAGAACAAATGGGAGCGTTACGGCGATCCGGGTTCATGGCGTCGAGAATATGATCTTTATTCGTCTGACTTGGGAGCGACTTTCTCGCAAGCCCTCCGCTGGCCGACATGTTATCACGCCGAGTACAATGCCAAAGGTAATGAATACCATCTGTGGCTGGAATATATCGATGGCGTAACCGGTTTAGACTTGACCCGTGACAAGTATGAAAAGGCCGCGCTGGAGTTAGGGCGCTTTCAGGGCAAGCTGTATGCTGTGCAACCCGCCGTGCTGCAGAGCCTGACCAACCTGAGTTATGCGGATCTCATGAAGAATACGTATTTGCATTACCGGTCATGGCCGATCGTCTACGATTATATACGATCGGAGGACTGCGAATTGCCTCTGCACATCCGGCAAATGCTCATCGACATCGATGAGCAAGCAGACGAAATATTCGCCCGTATTGAAAAATTGCCCCTCGTTCTGTGTCATCGGGACTTTTGGGTAAACAATCTTATCTACGCTGACGGGAATTTCGCGCTTATCGATTGGGATACCTGCGGATGGGGTTACCTGGGCGAGGATCTCGCAAGTCTGATTGCGGATGATCCGAATATCGATCACATGGTCGAACATTACCAACGATGTATCCCTGCGTATTATAAGGGCTTTTCGGAGTTTGTCGATGTATCCCGAATTGCTGATCATTGTGTCTACGAGATAATCCTTCTCGTATTCGGGTACAGGCTTGTGGAAGGGTATCTCCACACAGAGGCTGATGATGAGAAGATGAAGCGTGTCCATACTCTCCAAAAAATCTATGAAATGAAGACCATACCCTTGATGGTCACATCTGGTACATAGCCTAAAGTAACGGGTAAGGGGGGACGAGCAAATGGAAAGGCGAGAAATATCTTTTGATATAGAAACGGTACCGAATGCCATAAAACAATACATTAAAAATTCCAATATATATGATAGCAGTTGTTCAGAAAATGCAAAAACGTTATTTGTGAAAGGATTAGATAACTCTTTTCTTAAGATTAGTAAAAAAGGCAGTTTAGAACGAGAATTTAGAATGACCTCGTTCTTACATAGTCATAACGTTGCCCCTAAAGTTATGGCATTTGAATCCGATCAGGATAATGATTATTTTTTAACCGAAGCAATAACAGGAGAAGATGGAGTATCAGGAGTTCATCTTAAGTACCCAAATAAATTAGCTACTGTTTTGGGAGAAAATTTGAGGATGTTACATTCAATCTCAACAGTCAATTGTCCTTATGATAATAGGACTTCAGAATTACTGGATGAACAATCCGAGATAAGCTATGATCTTAAAAAATTAATTACTTTTACTGCTAAAAATAATGTCATCATCCACGGGGACTATTGTTTGCCTAACATCATCATGGATAACTTTTCATTTAAAGGATTTATTGATCTTGGATATGGTGGTGTGGGAGACAGACATTATGATATCTGTTGGGGAATTTGGACTCTTAATCACAATTTTAAGACAAATATTTATAGAGATTTATTTTTAGATGCATACGGTAGAGAAGATATGGATATCGAACGATTGACATATTTTACTCAATTGATAGGATAATGTAATAAACCGTACTTTGACACACATTGAACTCACGAGGAACGTTAGTTCAACATCTAAAGGGCTGCCGTGTGGCAGCCCTTTACTCCGCTAACGGGAGGATAGTTGAATCGTTGCACGAATACCTCTAATCTGGGGAATTTGCGAAATTCATAAATCTGGCGTTATATGCAATGCCCTAAATATACTTGTTCGGGGTGAAATACATGAAGATTAGATGTAGATGTGGAGATATCATCGTAGATCAAACGGATTTTCATTCAAATAAAGGATACCTCATTTCAGATCAAGATTTTTTCGACTTCTTAGACGCAGTAGATAACGCAATAGAAAAATCAGGACCAACAGCAAAAGATAAAGAGCGAGCCGTAATGAGTATTAGATATCTTATTGGTGAATTACAAAAAACAGTTTACCAGTGTTTCACTTGTGGACGTATGTATATAAATACAAAGGAGAATGGACTCAAAGAATTTACAGCAGATGAACATTCTCAAGGAAGCAGTATTCTTTCATCTGCGAAAGGAGACCAATAATTGGAGATTAGGACGATTCAATTAAGGGATAACAATAAAGTAATACACTCATGGAAACCAATTTAATATCAATTGAAAGTTACTCGATGATGAGGTCACATGTTATAGCTGAAACCATTGCAGAGCAGATAAAGAAAGAAGTGAAAAAAATGAAAACGGTTATTTACTTTGTCAGACATGCCGAATCTCCATACATTGAAGATATGGAGAGAACAAGAGGACTATCTGATAAAGGCAAATTAGATGCACTAAAGATCAAATCAGTACTAAAATATGAAGGAATCGATATTTTTATTTCTAGTCCGTATGAAAGAGCCATTCAAACGATTAAACACGCAGCTGGTACTAGAAAGATTGTAACTTTTGAAGATCTTAAAGAAAGAGAAATAGGTAAGATTGGAGAAATGAATTTTAGGGAAGCAAAACTGAAAGTTTATAAAGACATTTATTACTCATTTCCTGATGGTGAATCGACCATCAGTGCTCAAGGAAGAGCAATAAAAACAATAGTAAAAATATTAAATGAATATAGAGAAAAGAAAATTGTAATCGGGACACATGGGGATATAATGACCTTGATTTTGAATTATTTTAATAACCAATTTGACTTTGAATTTTGGGAATCAACTTCGATGCCGGACATTTATAAATTAGAATTTAAAGATCACGAATTAATAGAAGTTAAGAGGCTTTGGTTGGAGTAGCTCGAATAAAATTAATTTGAAGTAATATCATCGTCGGGATAGACATACGAATACTTTTACGGGACACTCTATACAGTGGCATAGTGGCACCACCGGAGGTCAGACAACGCTATGAGAATTCGGGATTGGGACCGCAATTTAAAACTTCGCTTAGGCGTGGAGTTTGCTTTTAACGTCGTCTTTTGGACGTTTTTTCCTTTTTTGGCTATCTTTTTTGCTGACTCATTCGGGAAAGGCTGGGCAGGCGTGCTGCTCGTCCTGTCCCAAGCGCTATCCGTCGCAGGCAATTTGCTAGACGGATACGCAGCTGATCGGCGGGGCCGCAAACGAATGATGGTGCTGGCAGCTTGTACGCAAGGCATCGGCTATGGCATATTTGCAATTGCCTCTTCACCGTGGGTTTCCTGGCCATAATGATTAGTCTCGTTATTGATGATAAACAGACACTGGAGAAATACTTTTCTAATTTGTCTGTCGGTGGTTATGTTATCATGCCATTAGCAGAAATGCCTTGATCTTCGTGCTTCGGAATGTTGGCTGATAAATTTGGTGTTGTTTGGAAATTTAATAGTGACGCAGATAAGTTCCTTGATAAAGTTATTTCCAACAAATAGTAATGATTTTAAAAATGGTCTTGCAACTAAAGGCCATTTTTTATTATTCCTTTTAAATAACAGGTGTACTATCTAGATCAGGAAGATATTGAAAAAGCCATTAGTTTGTTTATACATTGTTTTTCCATTATTGGTATATGCTAACCTTGAAAAAAGTGAAAGTTAAAGTAGTTCCTGACAAAGCGATACAGAAGTCGGATGATATCCTTGTCCGCATCACCACAACGACGATATGTGGCTCGGACCTTCATCTTTGTAACGGAGAAATTCCTAGCATCCCAAAGGATTTCATAATTGGACCCGTAGGCTTGCCGTTGCTTAAGCTGCGAGGTCGAGGTTTAGGAGCATTATTCAGGATGGCCACTGCCCGAATTATATCGTCAGATTAAGGAAAATGTGTTTGATCCGACTGATGTGGTCAGCCATAGGCTTAAATTAAGTGACACAGAACACGCATATAAAATTTAACAAAAATAGGTAAGGAGCGATTAAAGATAATGACCGAATTAGAGCTATTAAACACAGAGGAAATAACAAGAGAAGATTTTGAAAAGGAGTATAAGGCATATATGGAATCACAGTGTACTCTTGAGTTTGTGCTAAACAATCAATCAACAATTTACGTTTGCAAGATCGGATTGGCACAAGGAGCTAACACTAATGATGCCGAGCCTGGCAGGAATCTTAAAACTGGTAACGTTGCTATAGGTGTTGAACTTCTGCCAGGCAATATAAGTACTGTAAATATTATTGACAGAAAAGTAGCTGCAAATATAGCAAATCTTTCTCTCATATATAGAATTATTGCTTCTGGGGAAGAGCTTGTAACGGACTTTGAGGAAGTTCGTGCGCCAAATGACGAATATCTAACTTATGTTTCGTGGACAATAAAGGATCCGGAGAATTTCGAACAGGAAAATTATCCAAAACCAGAAATTGAAGTGATTATTAAAACAAATAAAACAACAACAACAGTCGGGTGACTATAACTTTATCTCATTAATGGACGCGCAAATCTGCGACATCAATTCATCTATTTATAGTAAATTCGATTTTTGGATCGAATCACAAAAAAATCTCCGTTTGCCGACAAATTAACCTTATCCGTTAAGCTCTAAGACGTAAAGAATATAATAAAAGTCGACCCCCTAAAAAATATAAAAAGCGACCCACAGCCCGTTGCTGTGGGTCGCTTTTTGTTATTAAGCTTATGAGGAGGATCACGTAGTTAAGTGTAAGTAATTTGTGGTTAAGTAAGATTTTTTCCAGTAAATGCATTTCTATATGGGTGGAGTGAATAAAGAGTGGAGGATGAAAATCCATCCAAGGATCGGATCTTGGTATTGTTAGTGTAAAGACCACGGAGGAACGCTGTTTCAAACAAGCCATATTAGCTTTAATAGGAAGTAGTCTATAGGAAAAGGAGTGTTTGGAATGTCTACTATACATACACTATACGTCTCTGTATCCAACAAAAGTCTTGATAGGGAAGCTTCAATGAATGAACAGCTTGAGGTCCGCGGGACAGAGGAAGAGCTCGAAAAGCTACGTCATATGCTTGAGCAACTACAGCGGGACGATGAAGTGACCCAATTCAGAGCTCCAATTCCGTATAAATCCGCCGATCACGATAAAGCAACGGATCAATTTAACGATGATCTGCTCAAACTCTATCAATTAATCTACAAGTTGGGAACTGACAGGACGAAGGCTCATATTCATGATATGAACATACTTAATAAGCTGCAAAATACCGATTACGAAGATCCCGGCTACGAGCGTTAATTGGACATGGAGGTAATCGAGAAATTCTCGATATTAGAAAAACACCAAAATAAGCCTTTCGTTTCGACGGAAGGCTTATTAGCTAGATTATTCTTTTTTATAAGAAAATAGGACATAGTCCCACCAATTCCAATACTACCAACCCGGCTAGTCAAACTCAAAAAAAAACGTCTATTTGTATAACCTTCTAAATCTAGTATCTGGCTATTCAACAGGCGTGATCATATTGTTCTAAGTTGTATTTTTCGATTTAACAAACAATGTTAATGTGAATTGATTGAAGTTGTTTGTAACAAGTGTTATTCTAACAACGGTAAACTCGAAATCTGTGCTTTTCAATACATCTACTAATAGTCACTAATTTAGTTATAAAGAAAGGTAATATTATGATAAAAGTTGAAAACTTGTCCTTCTCATTTCCGCAAAAAGAACTATATAAAAACATTTCATTTACGCTTGAAGAGGCACAACATTGCGCTTTTATAGGAACAAGCGGCAGTGGGAAAAGTACACTGATCGATATACTGATGGATCCAGAAAGATATTTGTTCGAGGGCATGTTAGAAATAGATCCGACTTGCAAAATTAGGCATGTAAGTCAATTCCCACAATTCGACAAAACGAAAGAAACAACAGTTTTTGAATATATTGGGGAAGAATTTATTAAGATACAAGATGAAATAACATCTATTTGTACGGAAATGGAAACATCATCGGATATGGATGCGTTATTAGAAAAGTATCAATTAGCTTTAGACACATTTGATTCAATCGGTGGGGCTGATTTTGAAAGCAACATTAATAAGAAACTAAATCTCGCAAACCTCATGAAGCTAAAAGATCTTAGGGTATCCGACCTGAGTGGTGGGGAATTCAAACTTATTCAAGTGATGAAGGAAATGCTTAGTAGACCAGATTTACTGATTATGGACGAACCAGATGTATTTTTAGACTTTGAAAACCTAAATGCGCTTAAAAATCTGATTAACTCTCACAAAGGAATGCTGCTAGTCGTTACGCACAACCGATATCTATTGAATCATTGTTTCAACAAAATTATTCACCTTGAAAACATGGAGATCCAAGAGTTTGATGGGCGGTATATTGCGTATAATTTCTCATTACTTCAGACAAAAATTGAGTTGCAAGAAATCGCAGTCGCTGAACAAGAAGAAATTGAGAGATACGATAACATTATTGATAATCTTAGAGCTATCGCAACGTATAATTCAGAAGCATCTAGAGGGAGAGCATTAAAAGCTAGAGTTAGGTTTCAAGAAAGATTGGAAGCGCGTAGAATTAAAGCGCCATTTGTTGATATTAAGCAACCGAATATTAGTTTTGGTATTGAAAATGAGATTGAAGACACCATTGTTGTAAATGTCAATAATTATCGAGTTACGTTTGATGAGTTGCTTTTAGACAATGTTAACTTTGAGATAAAATCTACGGATAAAGTAGCCATTATTGGTCCAAACGGTACCGGGAAAACGACTTTACTTCGAGATATCTTTAAAAATAATCAGGCTTCAATTGAAATAAATGCTGATGTTAAAGTGGCTTATCTATCTCAGAATCAAGGAGAAGTACTAAAGGATTCTAATACAATACTAGAAGAATTCATCGATGCTGGGTTTAAAACTTATGATGAGGTTAGATCATATATTTCCAACTATGGCTTTGAAGGAGAAATCGTTAATCAGAAGATAGCCTCTTTATCTGGTGGAGAAAAAAATATGCTGCAATTGGCTAAAGTTTCTGCCAGTAAGGCAAACGTATTGCTTCTTGATGAACCGACAAGCCATTTGGACACCTATACACAAATAGCACTGGAAAAAGCTATTGAAGACTATAAAGGTGCGATTCTTATGATTTCTCATGATTTCTACTCTGTTGTAAATGGTATGGATTATGTTTTAATCATTGACGATAAGACGATTAGAAAAATGAGTATGCGAAAATTTAGACAGATGATTTATGCTAGTCATTTTGATAGAGACTATTTAGAAACGGAACAAAATAAAAAATCGCTTGAAATGAAAATAGAATTGGCTTTAAAAGATACTAATTTTGAACTTGCAAAAGTATTGGTTGATGAGCTAGAAGAGCTGATTAAGTTGCTTTAAATCATTACGCTCGATTAAATCGATCCTGCAAACTAATTGTCGGTCGACAAGAACATTGTCCGAATGAAGTCCGTGTAAACCGCGGGCTTTTTTAGTTATGGGCAGATTTGGTAATGCGTATCAGGTTATTATTTGGTAGCATTAGTTTATGGTTGTTTTGTTTGCTAGAAATAAACCAAAGGGGGATGTCATGAAACCAATTATGATTGATTTTCCAGATGAGTTTCATACTGAACGATTAGTAATTAGAATGCCAAAACATGGGGATGGTAAGGTTGTTTTTGAAGCCGTTAATGCTTCGATAAATGAGTTGAAACCTTGGTTAAAGTTTGCTCAAAACGAACAAACCGAATATGATATTGAACTTGCAGTTAGAGAGGCACATGTAAGATTTATAAGTCGTGAAAATCTAAGATTCCTTGTCTTTTTAAAAGAAACGGGGCAATTTGTTGCTACGTCAAGCTTACATAACATAGATTGGGATGTACGGAAATTTGAAATTGGATATTGGATAAATACACTTTTTAGTTGCAATGGGTATATGACTGAAGCAGTTGAAGGTATTTGTAATTTTGCTTTTAGTCAGTTGAATGCCCGAAGATTGGAAATACGTTGCGATACTAAAAATACTAGAAGTAAGTTAATACCTGAACGATTACACTTTGAACTTGAGGGTATTATCAAGAACGAAGATTTATCGGTTGATGGAAGCGAATTGAGGGACACATACATTTTTGCAAAGATACAATGATGACATGTTTTATTAGACTATCGGATAACTATAGCTTCATAAATCAATATTTTCAAGGCTGCCGCGGCGGCCATTTTTTGCGTAATATGGCAGGATAATGGAATGAAGTAACAAATATGTTGTATTAACAAATAATATAAAAGGGGGGCATTTAAAATGAACGTACAAGAACAAATCGAAAAGTATATTACCAGCCAAGCTGAACCAAAACGTAGTGATATGCAAGAGTTGCACCGCATCATTCTACAAGTAATGCCAGTATGTAAATTATGGTTCTTGGATGGTAAAAACAATGAAAATATAACTGTTTCAAATCCTAATATAGGATATGGATTTCACACCATAAAATATGCTGATGGAAGCTCCAGAGAGTTTTATCAAATTGGTATCAGTGCAAACAAAACCGGAATCTCTGTCTATATCCTAGGTATTAAAGATAAGAAATACTTAACCCATACATATGGGAAAAAAATCGGTAAGGCGAGTGTGAGTGGATATTGCATTAAGTTCAAAACGCTAAAAGATATAAACATTGATATACTTGAAGCCGCAATACGGTTTGGGGTTGAGGCGACACGATAACGAACTTCTAACGTTAGTTTAATGGCATCAGAATGAGGCTACCGATAGATAGGATTCGGTAGCTTTTGCTGCGTTTAATGTCCTACATTGTAGTCTAGTAACACAAATCCTCCTTTTTATAGGAGTTCGATTTTTAAGTTTGAATCAAACAAGAAAATATCCTTCCTTAATTGCTGCGAACAAAATGCTTGGATACTTCGTCTGTATGATGGTTCTGGCCATGGCGCAATTGGCTTAATCCATCTGCCGGTTCTTGCGAATGATAGGATTGCAGTACAGGAACAAAACGCTATACTGCAGTCCAAAGCTGAGCCAGTTCCTTATAACCGAGTTAATGGATTAGAGGTTTCTCTTGGACCGTTTCAAATGCGAACCTTTGCAATAAAACATTTCTGATGACAGAACGAATACGGGAACTCTAGCTTAATAACAACTTGAAGAGGCAGCCAGTCCGGGTGGATTGGTTGCCTTTTCTCAAATAACGGGCAGTAGTGCGGATTCAACTTAGAATTAAAATTCTGTAAAATCATGGGAACTTCCTTGAATATTGAGCGTCTAAATAATTAGTAGTAATTACGGGAAGATGGTTCATGAATAAATTATTTACATAATAAAGATTTGTGTTGGGTGTTATAATTTACCGGCTTTTTAGGGGCGATTTTCTTTTGGTCAAAATCAAAAACAAGGAGCTTGGACATGAAAAAAAGAACGATATTTGCAGTCGTTATTGCATTATTCGCGTGTATGGCGGTAAGGGAAGTATTCGCAACAACAACTATAGAGGTCGAAGATTCATCTCCGGGGATGACAGTCACCTTATTTGAAGACACTACTTTATTAGGTGAAAACGGGCAGACAATCGGAATCATAGCTCCTCAAACGGTTACAATATTGGACACCAGTCAACGGAGAGTTGGGCATGGAGAAGGATATTTGGTTCCGATTTACTTGATTTCTACCTGGCTTGGAAATGCATGGATTATGCCAAATAACGCGCTTCTGGGGAATCAAAAGTCAGTTGATACGAGATTAGAAATTTTCGGTGTGGAGTCTCTCTATAATGATCCGGGTCTTATCAAGCCTACAGGGATGCAATTGGCGCCGCAAACTGTAAAAGTGAAAGCAAAGTGGGATAACCGCTACTTGATTGAGACATTGAACGGAGAAAGATGGATCTCACCGCGTTACACGGCTATATTCGAGGTAAAAGAGGTCCGGCAGGAAGTCCAGCTAAATAGTACGACGAAGCTTTTTCGTTCTCCAGATGGTATGGAAACGGGATCTAATTTGAGCCCCCAAAAGGTGACGGTGAATGAAGTCTGGCGAGACTGGTGCCGAATAGATTCCTGGTTAGGGCCAGTCTGGATTGAGCTTAAGCGTGATGAGTAATATTATGACGGAAGCCTATTCAGCGGAGGGCAGTATAGGTTTTGTTCTCAGTGGAGCTGTCGGTAAAGGTGATTTTACAAAGTATAACTCTGTAAAACTTAGAATGAATCACTTGTAAGAGAGAACCCCGCAGGGCATAACGAGTATTCTATACCATGATCATTAAGGAGTTGAAATTTTTGAAGAAATTTATTCTTGGATTAGTTGTAGGAACGTTTTTATCTCTCTCTACTGCGGTGTTTGCTTCAGAATCAGTTCAAACATACTTGTTTTCAGCATTTTTCAATATCAATGGTCAAAATGTCCCTTTAGACGACAAGGAGTATGCGGTACTTAATTATCAAGGGCACGCTTACGTTCCTGTCCGATTTATAGCTGAAAAGCTAGGGGCTTTTGTTGATTACACAGATCAAGGTACATACAAGGACATTACAATTAATCATTTCCCTTCAAATGTTCCCATACTTAAAGATGATAAATATGCCAATATTCACTTTGGTTTGCTCGACTTATACTTAGATGGCGGATATACGGGCATTCGAGGATTATTAGCTTTAGATCACGACAAGGATTCGATTACCGAACATGAAATTGAGTTTAAATTGCATTTTTATGACGAGAACAATAAGGTGATTGGGATTGCATCAGGCACGTCAAAACCTAGTAGCTCTGCCCAAAAGATGACCATAAGCACGGGCGAAATTAAGTATGTTTCGGCTGGTGAAGTCGGGGATTTCTCTAAATATGAAAAAGTGGATTTTGAAGTCACAGGGTACAAATAATCCTCCGTTCAAAAGTCCTATACATTTAGAATATAATGATGAAGAAATTTTATTGGTATATTTTTGGGAAACAGGTCCAGATGTTGAGCGTCTAAATACGGACAGAGTAGCCTCATCACGATCATTGAGGCTACTCCGTCTGCGAACTTGCTTCTGCTTGAAGACGAGAACGAGTTATCGATCACCGTAATATTGGATCCAGTCATTTTCCGAATAATGCCTTTGAGCTCTATAGGAGAGCGGATAAACGCATGTATCGGATGAAGAAAGATGCTATCCCGAATACGAAAAAAAGAAGTCGACCATCTCGTGGTCGACTTCTAATTATTTTATTGCGCGGTCAGGATTTGTGGACCTTCAGCCGTTATGGCGATCGTATGCTCGTATTGGGCGGCGAGCTTGCGGTCCAGCGTCCGCGCGGTCCAACCGTCCGGATCGATTGACATGTAGTAGGTGCCTTCGGTGATCATTGGCTCTATCGTGAACACCATGCCTTCCTTGATGCGGTAGCCTTTGCCGGGCTTGCCGACATGCATATAGTTCGGCGCCTCGTGCAGGTCCCGGCCGATGCCATGTGCGAGAAGGTCACGCACGACGCCGAATCCGTTCGATTCGGCATGTCTTTGGATCGCGCTTGTCACGTCGCCGAGCCGATTGCCGGGCTGCGCCTGCGCGATACCGAGGTCAAGGCATTCCTTCGTGACGCGCATCAGCTTCTCGGCTGTTGTCGAAATCTTTCCGACCGCATAGCTCCAGGCTGAATCGCCGAGCCAGCCGTCGAGCTCCGCGACCGTATCGATCGTCACCATATCACCCTCCTCAAGTGGCTTATCGCTAGGAAAGCCATGCGCAATCACGTCGTTGACGGAGGCACAGGTGGCATATTGATAACCCTTGTAGCCCTTCGTGTAGGGCTTGGCGCCGTGCTTCAAGATAATTTCCTCGAAGATGCGCTCAATATCGTTCGTCGTGATTCCCGGTTTAATTAGCGGGGCAATCGTGCGATGGCATTCAGCCACCACTTGGCATGCCTTGCGAATAGCCTCGATTTCATGCTTGCTTTTTAAGATCACCATGTTCGTCTCAGGACTCCTTCGAAATAGCTTGCATCGCGAGCTTGGCGATTCGATCGACATCCAGCTCGGAAGCGCCTGCATAGTAGTGCAGTCCGCAGCAGCCAACCAGCACGGAAAGCATCAGGTCGACGCTGTCGTCTTCGCGCTGGGCAATTGCTTGGAGCGGAACGTACAGCCGTTCCATGAATTGTCTCTTGGTGGAGTGCCGATCCCTCTCAGGCAAGCCTGCATAATGTTCCGCCGCCATTTTGTAGACGAGATATGCGCGGGCGTCCGACTGCCACAGCCGGAGTAGCGCCTTGCAATATGTCAACTTCTGCGTCTCATCCTGGCCGCCTCCCTGGATGTTAGTCCATTCTGCCAGAGCTTGCTCGCATCGCTCGAAGCCGCTGGCCAGCACATCTTCTATCAATAAATGTCGGTTGGGGTAATAATGGTATACCGTGCCGTAACCGATCTTGGCCTCGCGAGCGACGTCGCGAATATCAAAGCTGCCGCCAGTGCGGAAGTAGGTGCGAGCGGTAGCGTCAAGGATCTGTTCACTGCGCTGCATGCGGATGAGCTCATTTTGTTCTTTGGTACGGGGGCACATGGACGCGTAAACCTCCTTGTATAGACCTGCAAATTTGTCGATATAAAGATAATAACGCATGGGGCGAGGGAATGCAAATGATCTGTTAGAGAAATAAAGTTATTTAATTGAAATAGAGTTCTTTAGTGTACTGAACAAAGACTGAACTCCTGGCAGTCGGTCTAATGATAACTATTGCAAATAGAATTGGAGCTCGAGTTCAAGGCGATGAAGGCGAATATTATAATAATACCAATAATTCATATTCGTGGCCGCCCGAGCATTTGCGCATGGAACCAGTAGTAAATATCTATGAGTCTGATATCAAAATTCCCGATGAGCAACTAAAATTTATTGGAACTATTGGGGTCGAAGATGAAATCCAACATGATAAATTTGGAAGAGGTAAAATTCTTGGAATTACTGGCGGAGGAGCGATACAGTATAAATATCAAAATTCATGGATGGAATAGGTACTAAAAGAGTACTAGTTTGTTTTGCACCAATGAGACCTGTTAAACAGGATTAACTTGTTGAGCTAACTAGAAACGAGAGTTGAGTAAATTGTTACATGATTGAAATCTTATATTCATCTTACATTAATCATTTGGGATTATAATAAAACTCAACCCCCCTTTAAAATATAAACTTAGACCCTCAGCCCGTTGCTGGGGGTCTCTTTTTGCTACTTAAACTTTAAGGGAGGGTAATTTAAGTCTCCGACTGATCTGCAAGATTTTGGTTATTACTACCATAATGCTGAGAGAACGGGGAGATTCGAGTGGTAAATCTATTCTTGAAGCAATCCCATCATTACGAGAAGCGTTAACACATTCCTAAAAAATGGTGATGTTGCAAGAGATACTTCAGAAAGTCCTACAATCGTTCGTGGTGAACGAAGTATATATGAGATTAGGGGAATAGACCAGAAGAAAAAGATAGGTGGAGTTATCGAAGGATGAATACCTTTTTTGCAATTATTCACAAAAATTAGCTAACGAGAAACTATAGCGCAGGAGCTGCATTGAAGGAGCTCTTTTTTGATTCCATTAAAGTAACGGGTAGAAGTATTCATTTTACTTCTTAAACCGCAGTTGAATCATGAATCTGTCTCGAGTTGAAGTGTTTGCATACGTGTTTTGGCAACTCCTAGTGCCAAGTTCCCCCACAGAGTCTGCTCCACAAACTGAGATTGCTCATTTGTACACTGGACAATTAATATAACTTCACCTATTTTAGTCTTCGCAGTTCTGATCTTTTTTCGTTTAATTAAATTCTTTGTCAAATCGTATAAAAAACCAATCATAAAACCGCTAGCTGCTCCAATGAGCCCCCAGAAAACGGGACCCCAGTAGAGAACAAATCCTCTAGATACCCCAATCGTCCCGCCCATCATGGCAAGAATAAGTCCAATATCAACTAACGAGGTTCCGTCTGCACCGTGCATTGTATCAATCAGTTTCATATCGATTGAACGATTATCAAGTGGAACAGCGTAGATATTGACGACCTCATTTTCTTTAAGTTTACTTATAGCAAGCTCTACATAGTTTGAATGCTGAAATGTAGAGAAGAATTGTATGCCCATTAGATTTTTTCTCCTTTCTGTAAAACAAAGTTTGGCGATTGATATTCTCTTTTCAAAAAATCGGCTTGTTCACAATCAAACAGTTTGGTTAGCTCTACGGCATTTGAGTAGGAGTCATACAAACCAAAGAAATAAATCGACGGGAAGTAAAGGAACCACTGAGCACCCATAATTTCTCTTGATTTAGGAAAGTTTCCTAGAAGAAAATAATGAAAGCCTTCAATCATATTGGAATGAATAACAATAAACATGGTCATTAAAAGCGTTAAAGCAGCTCCTAAGATCCGATGTATATACAGTTGTCCGAGACTTGGGATTGTCATCGACCAAACCAATGCAAGCCATGGCTTTTTCTTGTCCAAATAGTTCATCTCGAAAGGGCTCACCGTGAAGCTTGGGTATCCGGCATTTTCTCTTTTCGCCAGCAGGTGGAGCTTATTTCCATCAACAGTAGTTCGGTAGCTATCCCAAATAGCAAACAAATAAACGGGAATATAGAGGTATATGTACTTTTCGTTTAATACGGCCTTTGCTTGGGCAAAATTTCCATTAAACGAGTGCATCATGGCTGTATTAAGTTGGGTTAATTGGTTGATATAAAATTCCCAAAAAAACAATGCAAAGCCAGTGATGAATTTGTGTACTAAGAGGTGACCGAATCCAGGGAACGCAACTGACCATAGAGCAATTATCAGAGGATTTCGTTGATGAAGTTGAATTGTTCCGAACGAAGTAACATTGGCTAGATAATAACGATTTCTATATTTGTTACGGAAGTTATTCATTAATAGATCCTCTCCACTGGAATAGTTTGCAGGTATTATTTGTTAAATTGTTACAGTTTATTCGTGATCTGTATTTGTTAGTGAAGAGATATTATAGTTGAATACCGGACTAAGGATGGTTTAGATGGCAAACAAGGACGTATTGCTTGAAAAAGGACCGTTACTATTAATAAGGGGCTGCCGCGAGGTAGCCCTTTCTCAACGAAAGGGCAGGTTTCCGTAATAGACATGTGGAATTATTATCGATGTAATTTTTTATGTAGTCACTGTCTTTTCCAAAAGAAAAGGAGGAACGCATAATATGACAACCAAATTGCTTGAGCTGATTGTATGTCTTATGTTGGGTTTTTTTACGGGAATATTGATGAGTGGGAATGGCACTCATATTCAAGAAAGTGGAGTTCAAATTATACTTGGATGCATTCTTTGGATCTTGATTTTTACTTATCTCAAAAGGAAATAAACTCATATTTATTACGCAAACTGGGAATGTAACTTAAATTTGACGATCCCTGTTTTGCTGTGGATTCCGCCAACGTATAATTTTAGCGACGAGGAGTTAGTCTGCAACTAAACAATAAACTAAAGTATCACTTAAGCTACAATAGAGGAGAAAAAAATTGAGAAAAACCCTAAGTATCGTTCTCTTTGTTATTGTTATAGCATTTTTCTATGTTTTATATCGTTTTGGTCAATTTGATTCCAAACTCGCATTAAGTAATCAACTGGAAAACATCATACATGAACATGATCCTGCTAAAATTCAAACGATTTCATTAGATCAACCAACAAATGAATATCTTTCACAATTGCCAAATAATACGAAGACACACAATACTACAGATTTCCAAGGAGGTTCTAAAGAAATTAGTTATTTAGCAACCATCTTCGGAAATAGACCGCTTCATGTATATATGAAAGTAGATACCCGATCAAATTTCCATAAATTATTTCCTAAATGGACCTTGTTAAAAGTATCAGTTGCTCCTAATGGAATACTACCCTCTATTCCTGAACTCGATGAGGATAATTAAAGGTAAACTAATTTTTAGGGAGAATGAGGTAATCTTGAGAAATAATCTATCGTGAATTGATGAAATGCTTGGGCTGCAATGGAAAGATAGCTATCCTTCATCCAGTGCAGCTCGATTATACGCGTGCATTCAGGATGTTTAACATGAAGCAAAACAACGGAGGAGTCAGTAGCACCTTTCCAAGTGATGGCAGGAACGAACGCTATTCCTTGACCTGCCCGAATCAATCCGCGCACCGTTGCAGGATCGTCGCTTTCAAATATAATGCGTGGCTTGAATCCGGCTAGTGCACACAAGGCATCCGTTGTCTCACGCAAACTGCTTCCTTGTTTCAAAGTGATAAATCCATCTTCCGCAAAACTGGAGAGATGGACACTTTTTTGGGAAGCAAGAGGATGTGTCTCAGGTACAGCGAGAAAAATTTCTTCCTTAAGCAGCGCTTTTTTTTCAGTTCCGGATGGTCCAACTAGTGATGAAGTGATACAAAAATCGAATTTCGTTTGCGTAGGATTTCTGGCATGTTGCAAGAGATGAAAATTAACCTCTGGATGGCGGTCACGAAACGCTTTCAACAAATCAGGCATCAATTGGGAGGCTACATCAAAACTTATGTTGAGTGTCCCATTCATTCGTCCGCTGACATCCTCCAGTTCTTTCCGTCCATCCTCTAAAGCTCCCAGAGCAATTTCCACGTATTTCAAAAAAACAGCCCCATGGTGGTTTAACTTGATGTGTTTTCCTTCCCGGTTAAACAGCTTTACACCTAGGTCTTTTTCCAAGGTAACGATCATTTTACTTAGAGCAGGTTGTGAAATATGCAATTCAGCCGCTGATCTGGTGATATTCTCTGTTCGCGCTGTGTGTCTAAAATATTTTAGTTGAGATAACTCCATAGTCCTCCTGTATATATGCATTTAGTTATATAAGATATATAAATTTATATATTTTACACTATATATGATTCGGTAATAAAATTGAAGGAAGCATAAGTCTTTGTTAAAGAAGGGACGGATCCAATTGGTAGTTTCAATTAGCGATGGACAACTTGAAGGTATTCAAGAGAATGGATTACATATATTCAAAGGCATTCCATATGCTTGCCCGCCGGTCAAGGAACTAAGATTTAAGGCTCCTGAACCGGTACAACCATGGGAAGGTATTTTGAATGCGTCGAAGTTTGGCAAAATAGCTCCACAAGTTAGACAGCCTGTATTCCCAATCATGGAAGAGCAGTCAGAAGATTGCTTGTATTTGAACATATGGACGCCTGCCTGTGATGATCGAAAGCGTCCTGTTGTCGTTTGGATCCATGGCGGAGCCTTTGTTATGGGAGCAGGATCACTGTATGACAGCTCGGTATTCGCTGAGAATGGAATCGTTAGTGTAACGATCAATTATAGAATGGGTGCGTTAGGTTTTTTGGAATTAGGTGATGTATTGGGTGAGGCATACAGAGGTTCTGGGAATTGCGGATTGTTAGACATCGTCGCAGCCTTACGCTGGGTTCAACAACATATTTCGAGCTTTGGGGGAGATCCTACTCGAGTTACTGTGATGGGACACTCAGCTGGAGCGAAATTGGTTTCCTCACTACTCTGCGTTCCAGATGCAAAGGGATTATTCCAAAGGGCCATTATTCAGAGCGGAGGCGTTCAATCGATACGAGATTTTAATACGGCATCTGAAATTACCGGACAATTTCTTAAAGCTTTGAATATCTCCAAAGAACAAGGGGAAATTCTCTTGGAGCTGCCGGTTTCCGAGCTGTTAGAGGCACAATCGATTTTCTCTGGAGGAATGACTGGACTTCATAAGTTTGGACCTGTGATTGACGGCAAAACGATTGTACGACCTCCGTTACAATCGATTCAAATGGGTGAAGCGAATTTAGTACCTATTTTAATCGGTTCCAATAGGGAAGAGGCTCTAGTTCAGGTTCAATTGGAAGGTTTAAGCATTTTTGAGAAACCCAAAATTCAAGCTTTATTTGGGAGAAATAGTGTGGAGGTTCTACAAGCATATGAAGATTCCAGCACTCAAGCGACGAGGGAACAAGCTGCAATTGAAACATTGACTAACTATCTATATGGATACGCAGTTGTTCAACTTGCAGAGGCTCTTGCAGTGAACGATGTTCCTGTTTGGCTGTACCGATTTGATTGCAGCAAGGGACCGATGGGTGCTGCCCATGGGGCGGAAATGTCATTGATCTGGAAACTCCCGACGAGACCGCAAGAGATCGAGAGGTTAGTTGATCGCATGCACCAAGCATGGGTTTCATTCATGAACTTCGCTAATCCGGAAGTGGATGATGTGCATTGGCCTAAGTTTGATCTTATGGAGCGTAAAACCATGATTTTTGATGATGAGTGCCAGATTATTTCTAGTCAGCCTATAAAAGACGTTCCTTCGCAGGTTTTCGTCCTGTAATACGCTATGGAGGTTATGAATGTGGTGGAACGATTACAAGAAGTGCGCAAATGGACGAAGAGGCGAGATGAAAAAAATCGCCGAATGAGCTTGGTGAAATCGTGGTTACGAGGTTCCATCCTTCCGGCGGATCATATCGTGGATGCCATGGAAGCATTGATTTCTCCGGGTGATAAGGTAGCCTTAGAAGGTAACAATCAAAAGCAAGCCACCTTCCTTTCTGGAGCACTCTCTAAACTGGATACCCATAAAGTCAACAACCTGCATATGCTTATCAGCAGTATCTCTCGACCTGAACACCTTGACATTTTCGAAAAAGGGATTGCTCGTAGGCTGGATTTTGCCTATGCAGGACCTCAAAGCTTACGAATTGCACAAATGATTGAAGACGGCTTGATTGAAGTGGGTGCCATACATACCTATCTCGAATTGTACGGGCGAATGTTTATTGATTTAATTCCTAACATCGCCTTGGTTGCTGCAGATAAAGCGGATCTTGCCGGTAATCTATATACCGGACCGAATACGGAGGAGACACCGACACTTGTTGAGGCGACAGCTTTTTCCAATGGGATCGTCATCGTACAGGTGAATGAAATCGTAGATGTGTTACCCCGAGTGGACATTCCAGCGTCTTGGGTAGATGTCATCGTTGTAGCGGATAAGCCTTATCAGCTTGAAGCTTTGTTTACGCGAGATCCGCGACAAATTACGGAGATGCAGATCCTTATGGCTATGATGGCCATACGAGGCGTTTATGAGCGGCATCAAGTGATGTCGTTAAATCATGGGATCGGATTTAATACCGCAGCTATCGAGTTATTGCTGCCTACTTATGGTGCAAGCCTTGGCCTCCGCGGAAAAATTTGCAAGCATTGGGCGCTGAATCCACATCCTACACTAATCCCAGCTATTGAGAGCGGATGGGTGGAGAGTATTCACTGTTTTGGTGGAGAGGTAGGAATGGAGGCGTACATTGCAGCAAGACCGGATATCTTCTTCACAGGAAAAGATGGAAGCCTTCGGTCGAATCGTGCTTATTGTCAAATGGCTGGGATGTACGGTGTCGATCTGTTTATCGGGTCAACGCTACAGATGGATGAGGAAGGCAACTCGTCGACGGTTACATCGGGCAGACTAGCGGGATTCGGCGGAGCACCGAATATGGGCAGCGATCCTCATGGGCGCAGACATTCGTCTCCAGCTTGGCTGGATATGATTTCTAATGAGGGGCCGATTGTCCGCGGGAAAAAACTGGTTGTCCAAATGGTTGAAACATTTCAAAAAGGAGACCAGCCGACTTTTGTCGAGTCCCTGGATGCGATCGCTGTAGGGCAGGATGCCAATTTACCGATAGCTCCGGTTATGATTTATGGCGATGACGTGACTCACGTGATTACAGAGGAAGGGATCGCCTATTTATACAAGGCTCAAAATCTGGAAGAACGCAAGCTAGCTTTGGCTGCCATCGCTGGGGTTACACCTCTAGGCCGTAATCATAACCTTTCCCTTAACGAACAATTAAGGAAAGATGGTTTGATCGCTTTTCCGGAAGATTTGGGAATTCGCCGGATAGACGCCAAGCGCTCCTTGCTTGCGGCCAAAAGTGTTGAAGAACTTGTGGAATGGTCAGATGGACTTTATAAACCTCCCGGTAAATTTCGTAGTTGGTAGGTGAATCCCATGATATGGAAGAGTGCTGAACAATGCGGGCAATGCTTGGGAGACCTGGCAGTTGCGGCATTAATTGACGAAGTGGAGTTGACTCCAAAGCCCGGATTGGTGGATTTACAGTCCTCCGGCAGCCATAAGGATATGAACGTTGCACTTATGATTGCTTCGGCTAGGTCCTTGTACGATAGCTTTGAGGCAATGGGTTATGCGGCTTATGGCGGAGAGCCTAATCAAGAGCTGCGGGAGACCCTTGCATGCATTGGACGTGACGGGGAACAGAATATGCTGCATACTACTGGAGGCATTAATACGCACCGCGGCGCCATTTGGGCATTAGGTTTACTTATCGCGGGGGCTGCCATTTGCGGAAATGGAGATGCTCCGGAGCAAATCGCAGAAGCTGCGGGGACGTTAGCTCGATTTACTGATCGCCACGCATTAGTACCAACTTCCAACGGCACAAAGGCTATGCAAACCTATGGAGTTAAAGGTGCTCGTGGAGAAGCAATGGATGGCTTTCCACACGTAGTGAAGGTCGGACTCCCCGTGCTGCGAGACTCTCGCAGGAGCAAAATATCTGAAAAACATGCACGGTTAAACGCATTGCTTGCCATCATGGCCAACCTAGATGATACTTGTTTGATTCATCGCGGCGGTATGGAAACGTTATTAGTTGTACAGCAGGACGCTCAAAAAGTTCTTGATTTCGGTGGGGCATCTTCCGTCGCAGGTTGGGAGGCGTTGCAGCGATTGGACCAAGACCTCGTAATGAGACATGTATCACCTGGGGGAAGCGCGGATTTACTAGCAGCAACGCTGTTTATGGATCGTCTGTCGAACATATCGTTACATCACATGGGAACGGAGGGAGGAGTTTACAATGGAAAAGCTTACACTTCACTATGATGCAAATAAGTCTATTTCCCGACGTGCCCATGTAGGTGTTGCCGGCTCAGGTGATTTGGAAATATTAATTGAACCTCTAACAGAACGGACCGCTCAGGTTCATATTCGCACGCAGTCTGATGGATTTGAGGATACGTGGAAAGCCATTATGGACCGATTCTTTCTGATACATCATCTGGCTGCTCGTATTGAAATTAACGATTTTGGAGCCACTCCCGGAGTTGTTTCCTTGCGATTAGCCCAAGCCATTGAGGTGTTAGAGTTATGACAATTCCTATTAGGGAAAGAAACAGTTTTATCGAGCTGAATGCGAGAGAACGAGCCCAATCCGTTATCGATCAAGGAACATTCAGGGAGCTTCTAGGTCCATTCGAAAAGATGGAATCCCCACATCTAGAGGCTCAAGGCATCGTTCCGCAGAGCGATGATGGCGTTATCGTAGGAAGAGGGACGATAGAGGGGCATTCCGCCGTTGTTGTCTCCATTGAGGGTGCTTTTCTGGGGGGAGGCATCGGCGAAGTATCGGGTGCCAAAATCGCAGGAGCCTTGGAACTGGCGATTCAAGATAATTTGAACGGAATACCCACTCGCGCCGTATTACTGCTAGAAACAGGAGGAGTTAGGCTACAAGAAGGGAACTACGGTCTCCTTGCAATCGCGGAAATGCACGCGGCTATCGTAGCTTTGCGTCGTTACCAGCCAGTTGTCTGTGTGATCGCTGGAATGATCGGTTGCTTCGGCGGTATGTCCATTACGGCAGGCCTCTGCAGTACGATTATAATGACTCGGCAAGGTCGACTTCAATTAAATGGCCCAGAAGTGATCGAACAAGAAGCCGGGATCTTAGAGTGGGATTCGAGAGACAGACCTTTGATTTGGCAAACCGTCGGCGGTGAGCAGCGCTATGAAACAGGATTGGCGGATTTCCTTATTGAGGATGATGTTGAGGACATCTGTCTGTCGATTCGCAGCGTCTTTCGGAGCGGTATCCATGACAATCTTCGAAGTGCACAAGTAGAATCGTTTCTTGCACGACTTGCTTTGATCGATACCGAGCAAACCATGCAACCAGAATCGCTTCGGACGTTGTGGGCTAAATCCTTTCTCCATACCGATGATAGTGACATTCAAACATTAAAGGCGCTTTGGCAGCAACCGAATCCAGAAACATCAGTTAGCAGGGGAAGAACTTGGTTTCAAGCTTTGACGGATTATCAGGAACCGCTGCAAAACGGAGCTCCTACTGTACTGTGTGCAGACGCGATCATTGGGGACGAGCGGGTGCGATACATCGCTGTTGTTCCGAATAGGAACAACCGTTTCCATCGTGCCCGGAGCGGAGAAGTCGGTCTGGATGAAGGATGGACAATTGCACACTATGTTCGTCAGGCCATGGAAGAAGATAAGGATGGGCAGCGCAGGACGATTGTGGCGATCGTCGACGTTCCGAGTCAAGCATACGGGTATCGCGAGGAAATGCTTGGGATTTATTTAGCTTGTGCAGCAGCGGCGGATGCTTATGCGAGTGCACGACTCGCAGGGCACCCAGTGATTGCTTTTATGGTTGGGAATGCGATATCCGGTGCATTTCTGGCCCATGGACTGCAAGCCAACCGATTAGTTGCGCTGAATGATTCGGGAGTCTCGGTACAGGTCATGTCCAAGAAGTCGGCTGCAAGAGTGACTCGACGGAGCATAGAAGAGCTAGAGGCAACGGCACAAAAGATCCCAGCTACGGCATACGACATCGAATCTTTTGCGACTTTGGGGGCATTGCATAGTTTGACAAGCGGCATAAACGCCGATCAGCCAACGCCATCAGATATCGAGAAAGTCAAACAGCATCTTCTGATGGATGCCATCTCGGCTTCGCGTAAATCTTCACCGGACCTGAGCAGCCGCCTTTTTTCCGGAGAAGCGAAAATCAATCGAGCCGCTTCTATCGCAGTTCGTCTCACGCTGGCGGAACAATGGATATAAGGGTACATGATTTGCTGAGGATCCCATCGGTAGGCTCCCTAATCGTTGATACCCCGATTCCGGATTGGGTTGGTGGTTCCATAGATCATGCGAACTGGGTTGTAGTTCGCCGCGATATTGCCAAATATGGCAGGATACCTGTTGGTATTCGCGGGAATTCACGCAGTCAGCGGTTTCCCGCTTTTTTGCCGATGGATGCCATCATAGAGAAGGTTGAGCCAGAGGACTTGATTGAGCAGCGGTTATGGAAAAGAAGTCCGCGGCGTTCACAGATTGAAGCCTTTAATTTCCTTGATAAATTGATTGAGATTTATTCCGCTTATAGCTTATCGTGGGGACCAACTGGCAGTGTCGGATTTGAACTGGCCAGCGGGGTTCCTACAGCACACGCAGGAAGTGATCTGGATGTGGTTATTCGTACTCCGCAACGTTTGGGGCAAAGTGTTGCCCAGGAATTAATCAAATTTCATAAGTCATTTCCAGTCCGAATCGATGTTCAGCTTGAAACGCCATTAGGAGCTGTTTCATTAGTGGAATATGCGAGAGGAAGTGGTTCCATGCTTTTGAGAGCGGACTTAGGACCTCGTTTGGTCAAGGATCCTTGGGTCAACGTATAGGGAGGTCAAAGAAGATGAGCGTGGCTTTTTTGTTTCCAGGTCAAGGATCGCAATTTCCAGGTATGCTGCATCAATTGCCTTCTCATCCTGTGAACGAGACAACCCTCGATGAAGCGACTTCGTTCATGGACAAAGATGCGCTTTCAATAGATACTTCTGAAGCACTATCCTCTACGGTTTCCGTACAGTTGGCACTTCTCTACTCAGGAGTTGCCAGTGGTCGTGCGCTCATACAGGAAGGTGCAAAGCCAGACTTCGTAGCAGGGCATTCGGTTGGAACCTTCGCAGCAGCAGTGATTTCGGAAGTCCTGTCATTTAGAGATGCATGTGAGCTAGTGAAATTGCGTGCCGAATGGATGGAGAATTCGTTTCGTTTCGGTTACGGAATGGGGGTCATTGTAGGTATC
Organism: Paenibacillus sp. LjRoot56; assembly: GCF_964253335.1. Classification (NCBI taxonomy): domain Bacteria; kingdom Bacillati; phylum Bacillota; class Bacilli; order Caryophanales; family Paenibacillaceae; genus Paenibacillus; species Paenibacillus sp. LjRoot56. Next base: position 29,562 of record NZ_CAXURV020000004.1, on the reverse strand, counting down.
GCAGAGCAGAAATTGCGTTCCATGGTTGAAAAAGCCTTCAAGTGCGGTCAAGAGGTATTCATTGCTAACCTCAACGGCCCTCATCAAATCACGATAGCTGGTAAGCTGGAGCATATCCAAAACCTGTTTGTGGAGGCCCGAAGGAACGGAGCGCGAAAAGCTGAGCTTCTCCAAGTCTCAGTTCCGTCCCACTGTAAACTCCTCAATCAGGTTTCACATGATTTGGAGCTGGCAATGAAGAAAGTGATTTTCAAAGAGCCCTGTTTTCCGTATGTAGCGAATACGAACGCACGATTATTACGATCAGCGGATGCGATTCGCAATGATCTTGCTTGCGGTGTGGCGAATCCGGTCCAATGGCACCAAGCTACAACACTTTTGAGTGAGCTTGGTGTTCGTTTGTTTGTCGAAATGCTTCCAGGTCAAGTTCTTACCAATCTTGCTCGTCAAGAGCTGCCTTCCGTTCAATCCATAGCTATGGGGGAAACAAGACTTGATTCGGTTGTCTACTTAATAAACCGGGAGCGTAAATGGAACGAAGCATGAATATGGTGGCGTTTTCGCAATAGTGTATCTGCGCTCCTTAAAACTGGCCTTACGAGAAATCGTAGGGCTTTTTAATTTAGCTTCAATAGCATTGATGCATGCGGGGTGAGTTTAATACATAAAGAGTGTTTTATTACTCAAAAAATAATTTGTTATATAATAAGTGGACAAGAGATGATATTATTCGTTAAAATATTGTAATAAACGTGTACAAGTTCGAGAATTTAGTTTGTTAATGGGGGGATTATGTATGTTGGAATTATCAATTAATGAACCAAATCAATTAGTCGCTGTTGCTCATGCACTTTCTTCTCACACCAGAATTAATATAATCAAACTCCTCTTACAACATCATAACTTGAATATCATTGAAATTGCCGAGATGCTTAAAATTCCAGTTTCGACTACTGCGATTAATGTCAAAGTATTGGAGGAATCAGGGCTTATCTTAACGGAATTACAGCCCGCATCTCGAGGGGCAATGAAGGTTTGCAGCCGTAATTTTGATGACGTGCGCATGATTCTGAACCCAATTGCTATGTATAAAAATCCTAACAATTTGTATGAGATCGAGATGCCTATCGGTCATTTTATAAACTTCGAAGTATTACCGACATGCGGTATGGCTAATTTAAACGGAATGGTGATTCCGGAGGATGATCCGGTTAGCTTTTATCACCCTGAGAGTAAAACAGCTGAAATCATATGGTTGCGGCAGGGATGGATCGAATATCGATTTCCTAAAGTGATTCCACAGCATGCAACGATCACATCCATCGAGTTTTCGTTGGAAATTTGTTCGGAAGCGCCTAACTATAACAATGAGTGGCCTTCAGACATTACAGTATGGGTCAATGGCATAGAGATAGGAACCTGGACTTCACCAGGCGATTTCGGCGACCATAGAGGCAAACTAAACCCCTCTTGGTGGAACGACAGTAGTACACAATACGGTATTCTGAAAACATGGAGAGTGGATGAAAAGAGGAGTTCTGTCGATAATGAAAAAACATCCTCTATCTCGCTTGCGGATCTTCATCTTGAGAAATATCCTTTCATTGGATTCAAAATTGGGGTTAAACCTGATGCTTTGCACCATGGAGGAATCAACTTATTTGGTCGCGGCTTCGGCGATTATGCCCAAGCAATTGTGATGAAAATTCAATATGTATAAAAATATAGAATAGGCATTAGCGCAAAGCCCAACTGTTACGTATTATATGTAACAGTTGGGCTTTATCACTATATTACGTTGAAACAAACATAATAATTGAATGAAAGCGTTGACAATTATTTATAATACAAGTATTGTATGAATATAAACATTTTATTTGTAATAAATTAAATAAAATGTTTTATTTAAAAATAACAAAAGGAAGGAAAAACTGTTTGCGTAACCGCTTCACAATTCATAATTCTTGCTTATTGATTTTTATGCCTTATTAAACCAAATTCTGAATTGGGGGAATTTAAATGAACGTATTGAAAAGTAAGATGGCTAAGCTTTCAGTGCCTCTAATGCTAAGTTTTGCTATGGTTGTAACGGGATGTTCAAAAAGCACAACGGAATCGACAGACAAATCCACCACGCAACCTTCTGCCCAGGCAACACCTGCAGCTGCAACAGCCAAACCAGCAGAGAATTCCGAGATTTCCTTTATGGGTTGGGGTGGTGATTCAGAAAAGGCTGTATTTCAAAAACTAACTGACTCCTATATGCAGAAGTATCCAACAAAGAAAGTGAAATATACCGTCGTTCCTCCTGCTGAGTATTATCAAAAATTGGATACCTTGATTGCTTCGGGCAAAGCGCCGGATGTTTTCTATGCAGGTGAAGCCCAGTTCCAAAAACTTGCAGGCAGTGGAAGTTTGCTGAAATTGGATGATCTAACCAAAACAGCATCAACTTTTGATGAAAAGAATGTTTGGAAGCAGGGATTAGACCGCTATCGTTATGATGGTAAAGTTATTGGAAAAGGAAATCTCTACGGATTGCCAAAAGATGTAGGTCCATGGGCATTCGCTTATAACAAAGATCTGTTTGATAAAGCGGGCGTCAAATATCCAAGCGCAAAAGCTGGCGAATGGACTTGGAATGATATGATTGATGCTGCCAAAAAAATCACAACACAAGGCGCTAATGGGAAGACAGATGTATTCGGGGTTGCTGGTTATTCATTGGAATCAGCCGTATGGGCGAATGGCGGGGACTATATTGATTACAATACAGGAACCATCAAAATTGACGAACCTGCTTTCACAGAAGCCTTACAATTCGTAGCAGATTTAAAATTGAAATATAAAGTTAGTCCTTCGCCAACAGATGAGAAAGCGCAAGGTGGTTATGCCCGCTTTGTTGCAGGCAAAATTGGTATGTTCCCAATGGGGCCGTGGGATCAGCCTGGTTTCTGGAAGCTGCCTTTTGGATGGGATATTGCCGCATGGCCTGCAAGTCCGAAAACAGGGAAAACAGCAACATGGTTAGGCTCTTTAGGATTCGTCATTTCGGGCAAAACCAAATATCCTGAAGATGCATTTAACTTTGCTTCGTATTTGAGTTTGGATCCTAACTCACAGAAAGAAAACTACCAATTGGGTCAAGCGGTTCCGAATCTGATTGATATGGCAAAAGGCGAATTTTTAAAATATGATAAAGCACCTGCGAATCGTCAAGTATTCCTGGACATCATACAGGATTATGGCCATCCGACGATTGCTGTAGGATCCGTTGATACGAAATGGCTCGACACTTTTAACCAAGAGATAAGCCGTGTATGGGAAGGGAAACAAACGGCTGAAGTCTGGGCTAAAGAAATGAAACCTAAGCTTCAAGAGCTCTACGATAAAGGAAACAAGAAATAATAAATAAGGATATGGAAGGGCGAAAATAGAGGCCGAAGGCTTCCGGTTTCGTCCTTCGTCCTAAAACAGGTGGGATCAGTATGATAAGGGCACACAAAATAACAGGCTTTAGACGCCGTGAAATAATATGGTCGTACTTATTTATATCCATTCCCGTTCTTGGGTTTCTCATTTTCGGGCTTGCGCCAATCGTATCATCGCTTGTATTAAGCTTTATGGATTGGGACATGATCTCTCCTGCGAAATGGAATGGTGTTGAGAACTATAAAGAAATGGTATTTGACGAAAAGTTCTATAAATCATTATATAACACTTTATATTTACTCATTGGTATACCAATCGGTATGTTCTTTTCCCTCCTGGTTGCTATTCTAATGAATCGAAAGCTAAAAGGAATTTCTTTCCTGAGAACCATTTACTATATTCCGGTTATCTCACCTATCATTGCTGTTTCCTTGTTATGGCAATGGATCTTGAACAATGATTATGGGCTGATCAATGATTGGATTTATCAACTCTTCGGTATCCAGGGACCCAACTGGTTAGGTGATCCGAATTGGGTTAAGCCTTCTTTCATTCTTATGGGTTTATGGGGAGGCATTGGTGGAACCATGGTGCTATATTTGGCGGGGCTGCAGGGGATCGCTTCCGATTATTACGAAGCGGCAACCGTTGATGGTGCGAACCGTTGGCATCTTTTTCGCCATATTACGTTTCCGTTGCTTTCCCCGATTCACTTTTTTGTTATTGTCATGGGTATTATCGGTACCTTTCAATCGTTTAGCCAAATGTACATTATGGCGACAGATGGCGGACCAGAATACAGCGGGGCAACGATCGTCTTCTATATTTTTAATGAGGCTTTCAAGTATTTCAACATGGGGTACGCCAGTGCCGTCGCATGGGTATTAGGTATCATCATCTTTATCATCACACTAATTCAATTTAAATTATCCAAACGTTGGGTCTATAACGACTAGAGAAAGGAAGGTTGCGCGATGAATAGAAATGAGCGGTCTACGAATGTAATGGCCTACGTTATTTTGCTTCTAGGCTCTTTTGTTATGCTGGCTCCATTTGTATGGACGGTCTCGACAGCATTTAAAACGCAAGAGCATGTTTTCGATCTCCCGCCGAAATGGATCCCGGACCCAATTACATGGAATAACTTTGTGGATGTTTGGAATAAAGCCCCTCTGTTAACTGGATTTATGAATAGCGCCATTATTGTGGTATGTGTTTTGGGTGTGGGATTGTTTGTTTCTGCGATGGCTGCTTATGCATTTTCCAAATTTGATTTTCCCTTTAAAGAGACTATTTTTCTTTGTTTGCTAGCCACGATGATGATTCCATACTCCGTGGTGATGATTCCTCAATTTATCGGTTTTTCATACCTGAATTGGGTGGATACGCTGCTTCCACTTATAGTACCCGGTTTATTCGGTCATATTGTCACGATCTTTTTCTTCAAACAATTCATGCAAGGGGGCATTCCTTCGGATTTAATTGATGCAGCGAAAATCGACGGTGCGAGCTATTTCCGAACGTTTGCTTCTGTGGCGTTACCCATTGTAAAACCAGCGATTGCTGCACAAGCGGCACTTGGATTCATGGGGATATGGAACGATTTTCTTGGACCTGTGATCTATTTGCATTCGTCGGAAAAACAAACGATTCAAGTTATTATTGCAAGTTTGCAATCTAACTATATCTCGCAAGCCAACTATCCTAATATGATGGCAGCTTCATTGATCGCTTTAGTGCCGGTTGTTCTCGTGTTCTTTTTCTGCCAACGGTACTTTATTGAATCCTTAAGCATCAGTGGATTAAAATGACCAAACGTAGGATACGAACGAAAAGAATGTTTATGGGGCTAGTTATATTATTCCTATTAGCCATAGTGATTACAATTTCATTTAGCGGGAAAGGAAGAGGTCCTATGTTGAATTCCACGCTTGGGGAATCGTATCAGAATTCATTGGCGCTTGAGCAGGAATGGCCTGATTACGGGATAGGTGATCCCTATGTTATGCGATATAACGGACTCTATTATTTGTATTGTAGTACGAAGGATTTTCGTGTGGGTATTAAAGCTTGGAGCTCGAGCGATTTAATTCATTGGAAATATGAAGGGCTAGCTACGGAAGAGCCACTAACCGAAGGGGCTTACGCACCGGAAGTCGTTTACTGGAATGGGTATTTCTATATGTATACCTCGCCTGCCGGCAAAGGACATTATGTACTTCGCAGCGAGAGCCCCACTGGACCGTTCACGATTCAAACTGAAAATTTGGGCTTATCCATTGATGGCTCTGTATTTATTGATGATGACGGCAAATGGTATTTTACGCATGCGAGCGGTAAAGGTATTATTGGACACGAAATGCCTGATCCTTACACGATGGCTGAAGAGAAGACGCTTGACGCTTATTTGGGCCATTGGACAGAAGGCTCGATGATCATTAAACGCGACGGCAAATATTTCATGACTTATACAGGAAATCACGTGTTCAGTAAAGGATATCGGATTAATTACGCTGTGGCGACGGACTCGCCAATCGGAACCTATAAAGTGCCAGAAAATAACCCGATCGTCATCAGCACGAAACAAGATTTTAATGGGCTGGGCCATAGTTCCAGCGTGATAGGTCCAAACCTCGATTCTTATTATATGTTTTATCATAATTTAATTGGCCATTCGAAGGAAGGGCCTCCGGTTCGTATGCTAAATATGGACCGAATCGTTTTTAACGGCGAGAAAATGGTAGTTCTTGGCGATGGTACTCATTTTCCTCAACCGGTTCCACGAATGCCGGATTTTTATGATGGCGTCAATAAACCGTTGGATCAGAAGCTTTGGGATGTTCGTGACAATGTAAATGAAGCGAAATGGTTGAGCAATAAAGCTGCCGATAAGAATCGGTTTACAGCAGAATTTAATTTTCGCATGAACTGGGAGAATATACGAGTGGGGGAGGCTTCGTTCGAGACCGTCTTTTCCTATACGGATGACAATAATTATTACTCTGTTGGTATTGATCCCGCATTGCGAAGTATAGCCCTGATCGAAATGAAGGACGGGAATAGGAAACAGCTTGCAACTTCTCAGCTTCCCCAAGCGATGGACTTTACTAAGCTGCATACCATTCGAGTTGAGAGTAATGCGCGAGGTACTAACATCTATTTCGATCAAATGAACAAGCTGACTCTTACAGATTTCCATGCGAAGCCTGGGAAAATCGGGTATGCATATCGCCACATCAAGCCGACGTTGGAATACACAGCTTTTTCTAACGAAGCGGATGGCAGCAGTGACTATGAGACAGCCAAACCGGTTCCCGGAAGTATTGAAGCAGTTCATTATTTGGGAGAAAAAGATCAAGGATTTCATGTCGGGCATCCCGTTAAAGGGTCCGTTATGCGTGAAGAAGACGGTGTTCCGATCCAAACGAGTGAAGACGGCAGTAATGACGTTACGATGGCGGGAAAAGGAGACTGGCTCGCATTTAGAATAAATGTGGAGTCAGACGGAACCTACGGTTTTGATGCCATGATGAAGGAAGACGGGAATGAAAATGTGGTGGAACTGCAGGTTGATGGGAAACCTCAACGTTTCGAATTAGGCCATATGAGTCAGAGCGAAGGAAACCCGTGGGTTAAAAAGCACATAGGAAATATGCAGCTAACACAGGGGGAGCATATTTTGAAATTAAAGTTAGTCAAAGGCAAATTGAATTACCGTTATTTGGATATATACAGAATCTCAGAACTGCCGGATGAAAAGCTCTCAAATATGTTTAATAAAATATTGCCTGAAGATATGTATGGCAAATGGATGAAGAAAGAAGACGGGTATGCCGTACAGACTGAGGGCTCGGATGCCAAAATGTATGCGGGCAGTGATGAATGGACGGACTATCGGGTGGAAGTTGATTTGAAATCCACTGCAGATTCTATTGAAGAGGCAGGGCTCTTGTTTCGTATCACGAACGAATCTGAATTTCCTGAGCAAGTAAGGGATTCGTTCATGGGCTATCAACTAACCTTCCGCAATGGACGTATGATTCTGAAGAAAATGAATTATGACCAGAATGAAGTAGACTCAGCTCCGATCAGTTTTGCTAATGGTTCAATCGTACACATCGCAGTTGACGTAAGTGGAGCAACAATGAAGGTATATCTAAACGATTCGAAGCAACCTGCCTTGGAATGGACGGATGCGAATGCATGGATGCACGGGAAAATCGGTATTCGTTCAGCGTCGCCATCGTGGCTCTTTACCAATTTATCATTAGTAAGGAGGTGATTTCATAGTTCAATTACTTTAAATTACCTCTAGATTCGACACAAGCACGCAATGAATAATGCTATTCGATTAACATTTTTTCAAAGGAGGAAATGTAAAAATGAAAGCTAAAAGTCGTTTGCGCTTGGGTAAATTCATGATGGTTATGATGATGGTGGCTTCGCTTATTATTCCTTTCAATATGACTCAAGCAGCAACGAGCGGGATGGCTTGGCCAACGTCAAACACGACAGTTTACACTACCGGTACAGGTGGAGTTTGGTATCCGAGGATGCTTCAGGTGAGCAGCAGCAACATGTTGGCTTCCTTTGATTCAAATGCGGATGGAGGTTTTACGAAAGTTAAGGTAGCGAAAAGCACGGATGGTGGCCTTACATGGGGGACGCCTATTACAGCCGCTTCTGATGCGAATGGGGATGTCGGCAACGGTCAGATGCTCCTATTAACCAATGGAGACATCTGGTTGGCTTATCGCGTGGTTTTACATTCTGGCAGCACGTATACCACTTATTTGAAAGTTCGAAAGAGCAGTGATGGAGGCAGCACCTGGTCGGATCTGGCAAACGGACAAATAGCGACCGAATCGGAAAACTCTTTCACTGGGGTATGGGAGCCATTCCTCGGTTATGTGGGGAGCACGATTTCCGTCATGTATGCGGACGATAGCTCAGCCGTTGTCGGTACCTCGGGGAAGCAGAAATTATTGATGAAAACCTGGAACGGAAACGGTTGGAACAGCGAGACAGTTGTCAGCGACGGGGTAGCTAATAACTCCAGAGATGGCATGCCGGTTTTTACAAAAATGGCAGACGGCAGGTACATTGTGGTATTCGAAGCTACGGACGTTAGCGGGCATCCATTTGGAATCAAATATAAAATTTCCACTGATGGCGTAGATTGGTCAGGCACACGGCAAACCATGTTTATTCCAACGAATGCAGGGAAAAAAGCTGGAGCACCGTTTGTCGTCAAACTAGGCGATGGCAGATTAATGGCCAGCTTTCAAACGGATGATTCTAGCGCCAATACGGGAGACAGTTATTCTTCGATGCGAACGATGATCAGCTCCGATAACGGCGCGACTTGGGGTTATTTTTATAATGTATTCCCTGTATCGGACACGAAGTTTTCCAACTGGAATTCATTAATGGCTGTCGATACGACTCGCGTTATGGCAGTCACATCCGCCAACTTTCCTAGCACAGGCATTTATTTGCGGACGGGAAATGCAGGTACTCCCTCGAACGTGAATCTTGCCGATAATTGGGGGTTTGAAACGGCGAATGTGAACGGATGGGCGCCTTCGGGAGCCGATTATCCAAACCGGATTCACATTCATGGAGTAAATGACGGTATTGCACGTGCACCGGGGGGCGGAAACTACTTCATCGGTCTTGCTGGAACCAGTTCACCAGGTACTGCTTATATCGGCCAAACAATCACAGGTCTGGATAGAGGTACCTATACCATGAGAGCGTATGTAAGGAGCAGCGGTGGTCAAACCAGTAACTACATGGAAGTGAAAGACTATGGCGGATCTACGCTGCAAACTAATTTTCCCGTTACTGGAACTTGGACGCAGGTAACCATCTCCGGCATTAATGTAACAAATGCACAGGCGACTATCGGTTTTTATGCTGCGAATACAAGCGACAGCCAATGGGCGGATATTGATAACGTTGAATTTATCAAAACAGCTTCGACCACGCCGCTGAATGTCAATCTCACGAATAACTGGGGATATGAAACGGCAAATGTGAACGGATGGACGACATATGGGTCCGATTACCCGGATCGGGTTCACATTCATGGTATTAACGATGGTATTGCGCGTGCACCAGGTGGAGGGAATTACTTTATCGGTCTTGCAGGCATTAGTTCACCGGGTACAGCTTATGTCGGCCAAACCATTACAGGTCTTCAAAACGGAACTTATACGATGCGAGCTTATTTGAGGAGCAGCGGGGGGCAAAACAGCACTTATATGGAAGTGAAAAACTATGGTGGGGCAACTCAGCAAGCCAATTTCCCGGTTACTTCGACTTGGACACAGGTGACAATCTCTGGTATTAATGTCACCAGTGGTCAGGCGATCATAGGATTTTTCGCTTCAAACAGCAGCGGCAGCCAATGGGCAGATATCGATAATGTTGAATTTTTCCGAACCAATTAATTAAGGCATTTCCCGCGCACAAGATGGTTTGTGCGCGGATCAACTTAAATAAACAATCATCAGAAGTAGGAGTGATCATCACAAGATGTCGACAAAAATGTATATAAAGGACTATCCAAGACCTCAGTTTGTACGAGAATCATGGCATAGTTTAAACGGTGAGTGGGATTTTCGTTTTGATGACGGAAACATAGGAGAGAATGAAAAGTGGTACGAGGAGTTTGAGGGGGACCTTAAGATTATGGTTCCGTTCACTTATGAAACGAAGGCAAGCGGTATTGGCGAAGAGGCATTTCACCCTCAAATATGGTATCACCGATTGCTCGAAGTTCCGAAAGAACAAGAAAGCAAAAGGATCATCCTGCATTTTCAAGCGGTGGACTATATAGCCAAATTGTGGGTGAACGGAACGTGTGTAGGTCAACATCAAGGTGGATACGCAGCGTTTTCATTTGATATTACGCCCTATATTCAATTTGGTCAGTCTAACAGCCTTGTCATGAAGGTGGAGGACAGCCAGAGCTGCACGCAACCACGCGGTAAGCAGCGTTGGGTGAATGACAATTTCGAATGCTTTTATGTTCAGACAACTGGAATTTGGCAAAGTGTATGGTTGGAATATGTGGCGGAATCTTATATCAAATCCGTGAAAATGACACCTGATCTTGACCGTCAATCGGTACGCTTCGAATACCGAACGCATGGTGATTTAAAGCAGGGGCAGCTTCGCTTAGAGACTCGAATTAGTTTTAAGGGGAAGATCCTCAAACAAACCGCTTTGATCGTGGATCGGCCTTGGTTGCAATTAGAGGTAGATTTGCTGCATGAAGCAAATGGTCCATGGAAGGTAAGCAGATGGTCTCCGCGAAGTCCGAACTTATACGATGTGGAATTTGTTTTATTTCAAGATGACGTGGTGATCGACCACGTGTATTCTTACTTCGGCATGAGGAAGATTTCCATTGAAAAAGGTAAAGTTCTCCTCAATAATACGCCTATTTATCAGCGGTTAATTTTGGACCAAGGATACTGGTCCGACAGTCATTTGACGCCGCCTTCGGAGCAAGCATTAATAGAGGATATCGATGCTATTCTCGCCATGGGATACAACGGGGTGAGGAAGCACATGAAAATTGAAGATGCGCGGTTCTTATATTGGTGTGATGTCAAGGGGCTCTTGGTATGGTCTGAGATGGCAGCTACCTTTGAATTTAATGATGAGGCCGTTGAGACTTTCACCAAGGAATGGATCGAGATTGTAAGACAGCAGTATAATCATCCGAGCATCATCACGTGGGTGCCTTTTAATGAGTCTTGGGGCATTATGCAAATTTTGACTGACCGTAAGCAGCAGAAGTTCACTGAGGGTATCTATCATTTGACCAAATCGATGGACCCGAATCGTCCTGTCATTACAAATGACGGATGGGAACATACCGTCTCAGACATTTTGACTTTACATGATTATGTGGAAAACGGTTCGGAATTTCTCCAGCGTTATGCGGATAAAACCCCTATCGTAAACAACGAATGGGCCTTCAACAATGGGAAATATGCCCTAGCTCAAGGATACACGTATCGTGGACAGCCCATCATCATTAGTGAATTTGGAGGGATCGCTTTCCAAACTGATAAAGGCTGGGGGTACGGCAATCAGGTCGTGACGGAAGAGGCCTTTGTTGAGCGGTTCCGGGGCATTACCCAAGCGATAAAGGATATCGACTACATTTGTGGGTATTGCTATACGCAGGTGACTGATGTCCAGCAGGAAATGAACGGACTGCTCACTGAAGACCGGAAACCGAAGATTCCACTAGAGCTTATCAAAGAAATTAACCTCGCATAAAAGTTAGGAAGCGGTGTTGAGAATGGAATATAGAAGACTTGGACGTACGAATTTAAACGTTTCTTGTGTTGGATTCGGTGGCGCACCGATGGGGCTGGATAACTATTTGGAACCTTATGAAGCTCAGAAAAGCCGTGACGTGGGTATCGATTCGCTTCATACAGCTTTGGACAAGGGACTTAATTATATTGATACGGCACAGGGATATGGAAATGGGTTAGGCGAAAGTATAATCGGTGCCGTGTTGAAAGAACGTCGCTATGAGGCATATATTGCTACAAAGGTTCCCTCAAATCTTGGGTATGACGATGTGATTCGATCCGTCGATGCCAGTTTGAAGAATTTCCAGACCGATTACATCGATGTCATGCAATTCCATGGAGGGTATTTAACGGAAGAGGATTATAACCGAATTATGAATGACGGACCTCTGGATGCACTAAAAGTATGTCAGAAACAAGGTAAAATACGTTTTATCGGAATTACGAACGAAGTTCCTGATCACGTATTGCTTTGGTCCATTCGATCTGGATTTTTTGATGTCATTCAAGTTCGGTATAATCTCTTTTATCAGGGTGCTGCAGATCCAATCATTCCGGAAGCCGCTAAGCATGACGTTGGAGTCGTCGTCATGAGGCCACTGACGAGTCAATCTCTTTATCGCTTTATGAAGCGCGTTGCGCCAGAGTCACTTGAGACGATCAATCCCCATCAGATTGCCTTAGATTTTGTTCTCTCTAATCCCGATGTTTCCGTTGCCATTTGCGGTATGCGGACCATTAGAGAAGTATTGGATAATGTCAGTACTGTGGATGCAAAAGAATGGCGCTGGGATTTTAAACTTGATCGCGGCCAAGGCGGAGTCCAATTTTGATTCACAACGCTGGCGAGTAAGCCGAAATTACATAAATGCATGGAGAGGGAGGGAGTCGTTATATGAGCACGATGAAGATGAAAACATTTCAAAACCCAATATTGGATATTGGTCCCGATCCTTGGATATATCGGCATACGGACGGTCATTATTATTTTATGGTGACGCGAGGCGACCGGTTGGATTTATGGAAATCCGAATCGATGAGCGGAATTGCGAACGGCGCAATGAAGACCGTCTGGACTCCTCCGGCGGAAGGGTTGGATAGCAGGAAACTGTGGGCTCCGGAAATCCATCATCTCGGAGGCAAATGGTACATTTATTTCACAGATAACAACGGTGGCGGAGACGATGCCCGCAAAATCTATGTGCTGGAAAATGAGTATGCCGATCCTCTCGAAGGAACATGGCGGATGAAGGGGGCCGTGAATACGGCCTTGCCCGGATTGGACGGAACGGTGCTGGAGCACAACGGGAAGCTCTTTTTCATGTACGCGGGCTACGGCCATTTTCCGAAATACGGCTCAGCGGTCTACGCCGCCGAAATGGAAAACCCTTGGACGATCAAGGGGGAGGAATCGCTGCTCACTAAGCCGGAATACGATTGGGAGCATCAAGGCGGAATGGCGATCAATGAGGGGCCTTGCTTCCTTAAGCGATTCGGCAAAGTATTCCTGATTTATTCCGCAAGCACATGCTGGTCCGATGACTACGCACTAGGGATGCTGACCGCGAAGGAAGACAGCGATCTGCTGAATCCGGCTTCATGGTCCAAGAGCGAGAAACCCGTTTTCCATAAATCGGTTGAAAACTCCGTCTTCGGCCCCGGTCATAACAGCTTTACCGTATCCCCGGACGGAACGGAAGACTGGATCGTCTATCATGCCATACCGGTATCAGAAGGAGGCAGCAAACAAAGAAGCGCTAGAATGCAGAAATTCGGTTGGACGGCGGACGGGAACCCGCACTTCGGCGCTCCGATACCGGCTAAGGTCGATTTTGACGTGCCTTCCGGTGAAAAGTGAAAATCGATCCGGCAGCTTGAGAGGGCTCAGTCGTTCATATTCGGGTCAATCAGCGCTTCTCCTTGTTGTTGAAACTCGCGTGCAACTGAAACTGAATTAATCCAATGGCGTTCACTCTCTGGGTGAGCGCCTACTTTACTTTATTTCGTATCCACAATGTCAATAAATTCGACAACATTATCCAAATTAACTCTTTAAAGTGGATGTTTTGTTGTGGCGAGAATTCTTATAGGTCTGTTCTTATCCTCTTACTTCATGGTGCCAATAAATGACTATTACTCCTGATCAATTGGATGCCGGATTTGATCATGATATAGATCAAAAAATAGTTTACCTTGTGTTCCCCTGATAGCGTAACAGACTTCTGCTGCTGTAACACCCCGTTGCTGTAGCTGCTTCGAGAGCCATTCTTTGGATAAACCAATTTGCTGTAAATTATCTGACATAATCTTTCCGTCCATAATTAGTTCAACAGGAAACTGGATCTTTGTTGTGTCTGTCAAAAGCAAATCCTTTTGTATAAGGGGACGATATTCTGGCTTTTTGAGCACTGAGAGTTTACCGTTAAGCTCTAAGATGGCATATTGTACTTCTTCGATATCAAAGATGTCCTTTTCTCGCAATTCTTGATTTAAAGTGTCGAGTGTAAATTGAATTTTCCTTAAGTTCTGTTCCATAATTTTGCCGTTTTCGATTACTACCGTCGGTTTTCCGGCAAACCATTTCCTGATTTTTCGGCTCTTCAAGGATATAAAAGAGATGAGATAGGCAATGCCACTGAAGATCAAAAAAGAAGTGATAAGATTCCAAGTCTTCAAATGAGTATTAAATGCTAAATTACCGATTATGGCACCTAATGTGATCGAAGCGACAAAATCATTGTAAGTCATTCGCGCTATCGTGTGTTTTCCTAGAACTCGCGTAATTAACATAATAAGAACGAAAGCAACCACCGTTCGGATAATTGTTTCCAACAACATATTAACTATCCTCCCTGTTCACGAAATGTAACTTTAAGGATCAATCTTTAAGCTAACGTATAACGTTTGTTCAATAAATACCATGCCGATGCTGCCTGAAACAATCGGCAGCATCGGTGAAGTAACAAGTAACCTAGTTAATAATACTTAATGAAAGTATGAGGCTACAAGCGACCAGCTCAATGGCATAAAGACAAGCCGTAGCAGGAACTTTCTTGATCGTTCACGGATTCTTAGCAGGGACTGCCTTGCGATAGGTTAATAACTCGGAGACGGTAACAAACCGATACCCTCTCTTTTCCAATTCCGGTAAGATTTTTTTAAGAGCCTCAATAGTCTGAGTATGTCCTTCCACGTAATCGTGGAACAATACGATATCCCCGCTGCTCGAATTGTTTAATACTTTATTTACAATTTTACTGACCCCTGGCGTACTCCAATCCTTCGTATCTAAATGCCAAGACCACATTATCATTTGATATCCTTCTTGCTTGACAATACTGACTAACCTCTCGTTATAAAAGCCTCCAGGGGGACGAAATAAATGACATCGAATCCCGGCGACGGAGAAAATGGTTTCCTCTGCTTTATTAATTTCATTTTTCATGTTTATCCGTTTAGAAAGAAAAGCATGACTATATGTATGATTGGCTATCTCATGTCCTTCGTTTACTTCTCGTTTGAGCACGTCAGGAAAAAGTTTTATTTTATTCCCAACTACAAAAAAAGTGGCTTTAGCATGATACTGCTTGAGCAAGTCCAAGATCTGAGGTGTATATCTTGGATGAGGACCGTCATCGAATGTTAAGGCGATCACTTTCTCATCGGTAGATATTTCCCAGACGACTTCTCCTCTCGTTTCATAATAAGATCGGTCTTTTTGAGGAGCGGCGTAACCAACTGACTGAAATAACAAAAAACAAATACAAAAATTTAGGATCGTTTTCATTGTTGCCTCCTGATTTTAGTTCAATTTTCAATATTAGGATACACCAATTGTTTAAATTAACTCGGTGAAAAAATGGGTATAAATTGTGGATGAACCGATAGAAATTCTATTTACAAAAACTCTTTAGCTTAAGCAGTGATATATATGCAAAAGGGAATCGATAGCTTGCAGCCGGCTAAGTTGAGGCAAGAGGAAAGAGGAAGGGTGTAGTTTTTTGTTGTGAAGAACAGGTACTTGAAACGATCAAAAAAAAACCTTATAAACTGGGTTACTCAAGCTTTACTTTTCTTTTTCTGATTCGTATTCAGTAAATTTTCTGTTAGATGAAATACAAAAATATATGAAATAAAAATTACTATATAAATGAAGGGGGAATACCATAGCTTCCAACCTTTATATGTAAATACGTGGCAAAGGTGAGCTAACCACTCAAAAAAAACAGATATTAATGAGAACCCGATTATATATAGATTGCGATAGATTCCTTTCAGCTTCCACTTATCATAAAACCATAAAAAAATGTATGTGAATGGAGGGTAATTAAAATAATAAATGACAATATCCATTACCTCATATTTAGAACTATCGTTTACGTCATACAAATCAAATGGTTTAACAGCTATTAACGAATCAACTGTCTGCGAAATAAATACAGTAAATACCGTATAAACTATAATGGATAGTGGAGAAAAACGTTTTGGAAGCAATATTGCTACGGTTAATAAAACAGCCAATGAAATTAGAGTAAACCATTCATTTATGTCAAATCGTTCAGGGGGATACAATATCAAGGTGATCACACTTCCCATACATTTTTCTGAATAATAAGCTGAAGCAAAATGATTCAACCAAGACGACATACCAAACAACGATGGCATAGCCGAAATTCCAGCCCGTAAATTTCACTATACCTAATTTTTCAAATAACATATACGATTCGATCAAAACTGCAAACCATATCCCTAAGAAAAGCATTTTGAAGAGGAACCGTGGTTTACTGTGGAAAAACGAAAAAAGAAGCCACATCGTTGCGATCGGAAATACTATTAACTGATTCATTTTATAGAAGAAAAAAGCGGAAAGAGCTTCCGAAAACTCAAGCAGCTTATAATTATCAAGAATCGCTGAATGGATCTGTTCAATGGTAACTACAATGACCATGTAGTACACTATTTTTTCAATTGGTAGGAATATTTTCTGCATCCTTCGCAATGTATACAGAACCCCAATGCTTATTAAAAACATAATAATGTTCAAAGTGACCACCAATATACCTCCAATTTTAGGAAAGAAGATGTCACAATTAAAATTCCCATTTGTAGTTTTTGTATACTATTGAATTAGAACAATGTCCGAATGACATAGAAGATTGATTTTCGGATAGAATCACTCACTTAACTGCTTAGACATCGCCAAGTTCAATCATTTGGCTAGAGCGCAAGACTTTCGCGGAGTCGAATATGGAAAATCAATTGCATTCGAGAACAGCTTAACCGCTATTGCTACTGTTTATGTACCCCAGCTCGGTTCCGAAGTAATGAATGGGATGACAGCTCTTCAATAATTGGTCGATTGACCTAACACAACGTCTGCCAATAATTAATAAACTACTCTTGAAGTGACTTGACTCCAAGGGGATGACATTGTCGGATGAAAAAAAAGGCGACGAGAAAGCGGCAGACGCATGTTCATGAATTTGAGGGAAGCACGAAGCTGGCGGAGGAAGGCGCGGACAGACACAATCATCGATTTGCAGGTGTAACAGGGCAAGCGATTCGGAGCGGCAAAAGCCATATTCATGAAATCGATCTATCGAATACGGACTTTTTAGATCATTTTCATAATCTCAAAAAAATCAGAACAGGGCCCGCCATTCCTGTCGGCAACGGCAAGCATGTGCACTTCGTCACCGGAATGACGACACAGAATGATGAGCATAGACACCAATTCAATTTTGCTACGTTAATTGATAGACCGCTTGTATAATCAAGCTATTCAAAAAGGCCGGCCAGAGCTTTCTGGGCGGGCCTTTTTTTGTCGTTACTCTTGGATTATCTCATTAATATCCGCTCCCGGTCCCAATGCGTATGGGAAATGACATGAACAACTTTGTTGGATGATGTCGACATCGGTGTTTCCTCTTTTCCCGTTGGAAGCGGGAGGCTTACCATCATCCGTACCCGCTGGACCGCAAATCCGATGGAACGCTCATACGTCCTTAGATATTTCGTAAGAGAGGAGAGATTGCAATGAAGAAAACAGTTGAAGTAACCGGAGGTAGCGGTAAACTGGGGCTTCGGCTGATACCGGAGCTGCAGAAACATGGCTACAAAGTGATCTCACTGGATAACCGATTATTCAGTGATGTGCCTGCCTATCAAATCAACGATTTCGGGCAGGTGATTGGGGCTTTGCAAGGCGTGGATGCAATCATTCACCTTGCAGCAATTCCCGCACCTCGTAGCTATACGAATAGTTACATTTTTACCAACAATGCAGCCTCTACTTATCACATACTGGAAGCAGCCGATCAGCTTGGCATTTCGAATGTGGTGATTGGATCAAGCGAGTCGTCGTACGGATTCGCTTGGGCACCTACACCTTTCTCGCCGCAATATGTGCCAGTCGACGAGAACCATCCGCAGCTACCTCAAGAGTGTTATGGCTTATCCAAGATTGTTAATGAGTTGACGGGTGCTATGTTTAATCGCAAGTCAGGTATGAGTGTCACATCGCTGCGGTTTTCGATGATTACAACAGCTGAAGATTATGCAAGGGTCGATGCTCATCACCCAGATGCTTATAAGCATATTTTGTGGAGCTATATCGATATCCGGGATGCGGTCAATGCTTGCATTGCTGCATTGGTGTGTGAACATGGCAAAGCAGTATCACTTAACATTACGAGCAGCGATACGTTGACAAGTTGGGATACGTTGCGTTTACTGAACTACTACTATGCCGATGTGACCGATCTCAGAGCGCCGTTCAAAGGTCGTGAAGCACTAGTAAGCAACTGCTTAGCGCAAGAAGTTTTGAATTGGCAGCCTCGATATTCTTGGATGTCTTAGCTCGCACAGCCAATAAACACATCAAAACCTCCAATCCCACATTCCTTCATGTGAGTTGGAGGTTTTGGCGTTATGGTAGTGTGATTGAATGGCACTTAATAGAATCTTTAGTCAGAGAATGGGCTGACCGTAATGCTTTCCAGACAAATATCGCCAGTGACGGCTGTAAATCGAATGTGATTATCTTGGCCAGGTTGTAACTGTACCGTAATACTGGCACGGCCGACTGTGTCTGTAAGACTGCCAGTCGATAGAGCATTGAGTAAGGAGAGATCATCTCCGTTCACTGTTAAATGCAATTTGGTCAGACGTTCTGTCGTTGCATAACGAATGTAAATCGCCGCTCTTCCGCCTCTAGCTCCATCAACATGATCGAATTGGCAGTAGGAGCCTGGCATCGGCAGATGGCTGACGATGCTTTTGCTCAGCTCGTTCGTTACGAACAGCGCTCCTCCTCCTAAGGTACCATTTTCCACGGAGTAGGTTGTAGCATTCGGATTTGGAACAGGGGCAGGGGCTACGGGATGGATACCCTCCTTGGTCTGAATTACGGTTTGAATCGTGCCATCTTCGTTGAAAAATAAGGGATCGATGCAGACGCTTCTTAAGTTGCCGAGATCTGAAATAGCTTGGTTATGATAGAACATATACCATTGTCCTTTGAATTCTGCTACGGAGCCGTGGGAAGTTGAACAGCCAGTCGGCTCAAGGAAAATGCCGCGATATGTCCACGGACCAAGTGGACTCGTGCTGGTGGCGTAACGCATGCGGTTCAGGTTGTCGAGATTGTCGGAGTAGGTCAAGTAGTAGAGGTGGTTTCTCTTGAACACCCAAGCTGCCTCGTGGAAATCTTCCAGTCCAACCATATCCTGCATGTCCTCCTTAATGGACAGCATATCGTCGTTCAGCTCACCGCCTGCACACCTGCTCCCACCACCGTAATACATATAAGCTCGACCGTCGTCATCCACCAGTACGCACGGATCGATCATCGCGAACCCGCCAAGTCCTACGATATATCCCTGATCGGTAAAGCCGCTTCTAGGATGTTGACTTGTTGCGACCCCCATTTTCCAAGAGCCGTTCCCATTCGAACCGCTAGGATGCGGATAATAGAAATAATAGGTCCCATTTTTGAACGCGCAGTCGGGTGCCCACATAAATCCGCCTTCTGGTCTACCCCATGACACGTCATCTGAGCTGAGGATCTCTCCCTCATCGACCCAATTCACCATATCCTCCGATGAGAAAACATGATATCTGTCCATCAGATCGCAGCCTCTAGCCGGATCCATATCATGAGAAGCATAAATGTAAATTCTACCGTCTTCCCAGACATGTGCGGATGGATCCGCGGTGAAAATCGTCGTAAGAACGGGATTCTGTGATGTTTCCTTAAGAAAATCGGTTGGCATGCCTATATGTCTCATTATTATGCTCCTCCAGTAGTCCATGTTAAATGCCAAATCATGAAAGATTTCTTAATTCAGCATAACTCGAAAAACAGAGGGGGCGCCATGAGGCGTTTTTAAATTTTATAGGCGGATTACATACACAATATTCGGAAGAAGGAACCCATAGGGAAAGCATTACAGTCTTTTCTCCGCATGCGTCAGGAGGACTATGTCTCACTAAAAGCAGCTTACCGGAAACAGGGGAACTCGATTCTTAAAATATGCGCAATAGGTATCACTTGGTTGATGACCGCATTTAGTCAGTGCAGATTATTCAGCTAGCCTAGGCGCTCTTAATGTTTCCCGATAGTGTCGCTACCAACTTTCTACATTCAGACATTTCCCAAACCTTTGGAAGTAAAAAATATAATAATATTCCATAAGACCCATGTTATTCAATACTACTTAATGTAAAATAAAGGAATTCAGTTACAACTTTTATATAACAATCATCCAATGGCTGATGGAATCCACGCCGCAAGGAGATCTCGATATTGATGTCCATGAATATGTTTACCGGCAGGAAAAGTACGAAAAATGAGAGTTTGACAGGGAAGGAACGCATGCCCTCAGAAGAGGGTCTAAGTTCTGAAAGGCCGTCAGGTCCTCCGTCATTTCTAATGCGACCCAATCAATTGATGCAGCTACAGCAAACTATAGGAAACCGGGCGGTTCAGCGCATGGTGACATCCAACACTGGACCGGTAGCCGATCGCTCATTATCCCTATCAGATATGCCGCATCCGGTTCTGCAGCGCTATAGCCAGGATCATGTCGATAAAGCCGTTTCGACGATGTACAGAGTGAAAGAGGACGATCCTACGCACAAAGACGCTGAAACTCAGGTCAAGGAAATTCTAGAAATTGGAGAGGCGACGGGGTTGTTTGCAGAGATTTTTGAAATGGCAGTTAGTGGTCTTGTGTTGAATCCTGACGGACTCCACAAGACGCTTACCGCGTTCAGGGCTAAAATCCGAGAAAGTGGTTCGGCTAAGAAGACATCGACCAGCAAGACCGACAATGAAGCCACAAAATCTGGCACCGGCTTTGTTCGTGAGATATTATTTGCCCTTGAGCAAATAAAAGCAGGTAATACAGCCCAGTTCGGAACGATGCTGCCTGATTATCTAAGGGATGCTTTGAATAAATCAGGAAAGGAACAGCAAGCGAATGAGCTCGATAAGATACCAATTGGTCTTGGATACGGATGGGGCGGAGATAGCGTCGTGTGGGGGAGTAATGTCGAAACCATCCAACATAAGGTTGTCGAAGGGGCATTGGTAGAAACCGTTAAACGGGAGATTATCAAAGCTGTCAAGCAGTTAAACGGACAGAATGAGGAAGTCGCGCTTGAAGGTTCAACCAAAATTGCCGACATCGTCGTCATGCCTACGAATTTGGAGTGGTACGATCTCAATACTGAACAAATGCAGGAGATTGTTGCGGAAACTCTGAAATCCAATACTTTCCGCAAAAAAAATCTTAACCAAATCGTCGATCTTGTCCGTATTACTTCTGGCGACCATCAGTATTCGTTTGCTGTCAAGGAAGGAACTGTTGAAATGCCTTCCGTTGAAAAGTCGGATGTTGTAGTAAAATTGACGCAGAAATCGACCAACAAGTACGATGAGAAAGCGATTCAGCGGCCTCCTGATAAACAAATCTCTGATAATAAAAAGATTGTGTCTGTCGCCGAAGACCCGCAAAAAGAACGTTCTATAAATATTGATAAGCTAAAAAAATCGATCGCAGACATCGAAAAAAAACGAAACGCAGAGTTGGCTAAAAATCAGACAACCAAGGTTTCTTTGGATAACAGACAAAAGGGAATCATTGATAGAAATATATGGAAAAGTAAAGACAAGCAGAGGACAGATTTGGGGTGGGAGACCGAATTCCCTTCTAAAGCTGCCGATTTAAAAACAGCCGAGAATGAAGTGGATATCGCTATAAATAAATGGGAACTAGAAAACAAAGATACCCAAAATTTTAAGAATTTGGAGAAATTTAAATCCGATAAGCAAACTCTCGAAAAGGAATACAAGGACGAACAGGATAAAATTGCAGACATGGAAAAAACCCGGCTATTGCGGGCGACCTATGTGGATGCGCAGATAAAACCGGATTTAAAGAACCGCTATCAGGCCCAGTTTAAAGAAGAAAAAACAGTTATCAAAAAGCTCACGGATCTTTGGCGCAAGGAAGATGAAGATGGATTTATGCAACGTGTTTCAGAGATAAGAAAAGAGTGGGCCATAAACAATCCTGAAATAGCTCTTAAAGCAAAAGAAGCCGACGAACGGGAGGCAAACGGCACAGGAGGTAACAAGATATTAAATGAGAAAAAGGAGCGCCACCGCAAGGAGAATCAGATATTAATAGAGGAAAGCTGGAAGAACAACGATAATCTCTTGAACATCGTTTCTACCATTTTGGGCAATTCGGAAAAGGTCGATCTGTTGGCATTAAATATCGGTAGAATAAAATCCGCGACCGGCAATCGCAAGAAGGTGAATGAACTGATGCATGAAGTGGCGCAGGAGCTCACACTGGCTCATAAGTATACCCCTAACAAAATTAGCGAGCCTGAATTCAAGCAGGCCACGGAGGATATGTGCAAAGGTGCGGAATTCGTCAATTACCAGGGACATATGGCCGAGTTCCGTCATGCCAACAGGGCAGCCGCCAATCTATCGGATGAGGCGATAACGCCGATATATATCGGAACGAAAAAATGGGATGAGAAAGATATGGACAGCAAAAGAGAGCTTCAGGAAGTCGATGTATCTTACATAGAAAAAGATAATGTTATGTATCTTTGTGAGGTTGCTTATGATTTTGAAACATTGGAGAAAAAGCTAGTCGGAAATAAAGTGTCGCAGCGTGAAGGGTACCAAGCACTAATCAAGAAATTAGTAATGTCTAATAAATACACAAAGGTTGAGATGGCTTACGTTCTCGACACCGTCCAGGATGGAGAGTTCGAGCAGTTGTTCAAGAAAAAAACAAAGCAATCTGGAACAAATCCCAACGATGGCACCGGCAATATGGCTCAATATCTTATCTTGGGTAACATGTCCCTATTTGTAGCGGGCAAGCTTTATACAACAGAGGATTTGAAGAGATCATTCTCGGAATTTACAAAGAGAGACTGAAACGTTAAGCGAGTATGATGTCTGTCTAGAGTATTAATGTACTGATACATCCCGATCCAATGATTTTTGGGGAGCGGGATATTGAATTTAAAACCAGATATGTCGGGTGACAAGAATATTATCTCATTAAAAGTCGCATAAATTGCGGCTTTTTTATTTTGTTGAGCAATTTCCATAATCTTCAAAATGAAGATGACATCAGGGCGGTCAAACTTATTATAATTGTTGACTGATGATGCACAATATAGTCCAGCCAGATACTAATGGCTTAAGTCGAAGTGATTATAGGGGGGCCCAAGCAGCCATTTATAGCTTAAGGTACGCCCTCCTTTTTTTATGCAAAATAATGCCCTTTTTCGAGATCAGCGATCAATCCGTTCTGCATCGGTTTCCAGCCCAGAAGCTCTCTTGTTGCCAGACTCGCTTGCGTAGTGTTATACAAGCTTGTGATGTCTAATTCTGCAATTCTGCCAAGAAAGCCGAAATGGGCGGTTGCTTTTTCAGGTGTTATACTGACCGCCGGCACGTTCAATTGCCGCCCGATGATCGCGGCGATCTCTCGGAGCGAAATGCCTTCATCGCCGGCGCCAAGCAGCCGTGAGCCCGCGGGGGCGATTTCCAGCGCCAGACGGTACAGGACCGCAGCATCCAGGCGGTGAATCGCCGGCCAGTGGTTCGTTCCGTCACCGATGTAGGCGGCGAAGCCATTCGCCCGGGCGATCTTGATCATCAATGGCACAAAGCCCTTATCACCTTCACCGTGCACGGACGGTGCAAGCGAAACGATCGATGTCCGAATACCCCGATCTGACATTGCGAGCACTGCAAGATCCACGGTATGTCCATTTGCGTGAGCCGTGGTAATGAACGGCTTCCCGGTGCCTTCGAGCGCCGCTCCCATGGCTTCAACGGCCCGCAAATCCAGAGCTAACGCACCTTCAAAGTCGGAAAAATCGTTCGTGAATGCCAGATGAATCACGCCGTCCGCAGCCGCGGCAGCGCTGCCTAGAGTATCGAGATCGTCCAGATTGCCGTACAGCACTTCGGCTCCCGCCGCCTTTAACCCCGCGGCTTTCTCTTCAGAACGGCAAAGACCCGACACTGTATGTCCCGCGTCGATCAGTTCCTGGACGACTGCAGAACCGACATACCCTGTTGCTCCTGTAACAAAAACATGCATAATGATATCCTCCTTCAAGTGTTGACTGCTTGATCATGTTAAGCATAAACTATAAAGTGAACTCTATGGCAAGAGCTTCAAAGGAGAAATGATCATGAAAATTCAGGAACTGGCGGACAAGATGGGATTAACAATCCATACGATCCGCTTTTATGAAAAGGAAGGCTTGCTGGATGATCGGCATGTCCGGCGAGAAAGCAACAATTACCGTAACTATTCGGAAGAAGCTATCGAGCGGTTGAAGCTCATCAAGAAGTTCCAGTCCATCGGCTGTTCGCTGGTTGAACTGAAGGAAGTTCTGCAGGACCACGACGCCAATGCGCAAACTAACCTAGAGATTATAGATTGGATTCGCGGCAAGAAAAAGGAAATCGAAAGCAAGAAGGAAGAATACGACCAAATGCTGGAAACCCTTAACAAGATGTTGGAGTATCGGACTCTACTCATGGACGATCCGCAAAAAGCTCAAGAGATGCTAATGACTTGGCATGCCAGCTCATCCGATTGAGCCGCATTTGTAGCTTCCCTTTAGTCCATGCGGAACAAGAGGGATGGACAGTTCGTTGGCTATATCGCGAGCAAGCAGACCGGGAGGAAGACAGTGGAACTCGCCACACTTTAAAATATAAACCTTAGACCCTCAGCACTTTGCTGTGGGTCTCTTTTTTTGCTATTCAACTAAAGGGCAGGTTTGTTAAAAAGCTTTCGCGAATACCCTACATATGGATTTACGAGTTTACAAATTAAGTGCCAATCTAGGTACACGGAGGGGAAATATGCTATACGGACAACGAGTAACATTAAGGCGTGTTGTTGAAGAAGATTGGGAAAAGCGATATGAATGGCTGTCCGATCCTATAGTTAACCGAACGTTACCATCAGGAAGTGGTATGCCCCTAACACCGGAAGTGGTCAGAGAACGTACACGGAAGTACGCGCAAACAGATCTATCATCTGTCTATTTTACCATAGTAAAAGAAGACGGCATCCCGATTGGCAATACCCAATTGTTTAATATCCATCCTTGGTCCAAGCATGCTGAATTTGGTATTTGGATTGGGGACAAAATCGTATGGGGGCAAGGTTATGCTACAGAAGTGACAGGTGTTGTCCTGGATTTTGCATTCGAGCGTTTAAACCTTCATAAAGTGTATTTGACGGTAGATGCTGATAATCCTGGTGCTATTCGGAGTTATGAAAAGGCTGGTTTCAATAAGGATGGCATACTAAGAGACGAAGTCTATAAAAATGGTCAATATGTCGATCGTATAATGATGAGTATTTTGAAGCATGAATACTTAAAACTATCTAGTTGTTCCAAATAACAAAGCATATAGGAAAACCATTCTGGAAGAAACTACGAAAGATAGTGTGCTTTCTCGAAAAATTGAATGTTAAGCTAACGAGGAACGAGAGTTCAATCACGACATTACGGCAGCTGAGATGCGTTCAGCTGCCTTTTTCATTGAAGTAACAGCAGGATAACATGGAAATAACTTGAATTAAATATGTAGTTTTCATACACGTTAAGGGACAATTATGGAGATTGGAGATCCTTTTTCAGGAGGAATCAGCATGCAACTATCGAAACATCCATTTGTAAATTTTTCTTTTCAAAGTTTATGTGATTGGTAGAGCCGCAAACTCGCTGAAATGGTTATTCATAGGATTATTAATGCCTACGATGATTACACTCCGCAGTTCTACTCGAGATTTGAGCCGGTAAAGGAGAAAATCGATAAAGAAAACGTGGAGCCAATAATCAGCTTGTGGTTAAATGGAGAGGTAAACCGAAACATTCCGTCTTTCGCTCCTCCTGCAAGAGCAGGGCATCTTATGCTCAAAAGGAAGAAAAATCCTAAAGTCGACTATATGCTTTCTTGGGAGAAAAACAATAGGGTAGGATTTAATTCAATGAATGTTTCGGTTGCGGTTAACCATCTGCAAACTATGGAGAAGCAACAAAATTTTTTTGATTTATGCTGGGAGGTAGCAAAAATACTACAACCTGTACGAGGACACGTTATTAATCAATCCATCCCGTATAATCCAGAGCCACTTTCTCCGCAGATCATTCACCCGGAATTACATTGGATTAACTTGTTTGGTAAACCGTACATAGATTTATTTGGAAAAGAGAAGTTGCTTTCAGCTCCATGTTATAAAGCTAATGAAATCACTGAAGGCTTAATTGTACTTCAGTTGACTGATAACCTCTTTGAGCCAATCCCTGAGGAAGTACGTGTTTCTGTAAAGAAATATTTATGTGAACAAGCTTTCGTAGAAAGTGGTAAGACGTACAGAGATTATTTAAATAAAGAAAACATAGTCCCGAATTTCGACTATACACAAGTGATGTTTGATCGTACTCAACCGATTATTTTCGTGTAACAATGAGGAATTAAAGCTTAATAAACAAATAAGACGCGGCTGCCGGCATAGATTGGCAGCCGCGTTACGCTATGGGCAGAATTGTACAATAGTAGGCTGATTGTGTACCACTGTCTAAATATCATGCAATGTTCTCATGTGAGCCAAAAGATAATAAATTTATAGAAAAGCTAAAAAAAGCAAAGGTAGGTGTCCATACAGAGGAACTTTAGTCGAATTGCACCGTATAGAATGGAAATATAAGTGAGTTGTGATGGAGGAGAAAGGCATGAAAGCAATCGTATACGAGCAGTACGGACCGCCGAATGTACTTCAGCTGCGAGAGGTCGCTAAGCCGATACCGAAGGACGACGAGATATTAATTAAGGTCTATGCTGCAACCGTCGCAGCAGGGGATTGGCGCTTACGCAAGGCAGATCCTTTCCTTGCGCGGATGTTCAACGGTCTGTGGAGACCGAAACGAGCCAAAATTCTAGGATTTGAACTGGCGGGAGTGGTAGAATCGATAGGCAGCGCTGTTACTCGATTCAAGCCGGGGGATGCTGTTTATGGTGCCTGTGGTTTCGACTTTGGCGCGTATGCTGAATACAAATGCCTGCCTGAGAACGGAGCAATTGCGCTCAAGCCCGTGAACATGACGTTCGAGGAGGCGGCTGCGGTTCCGGTTGGAGCCTATACTGCCTTGCAGTTTCTCCGGAAGGGCAATATCCAGTCTGGCAGTCGCGTGCTTGTCTACGGTGCTTCCGGTAGCGTCGGGACGTATGCAGTGCAGCTCGCCAAGCATTTTGACACAGAAGTGACTGGAGTATGCAGTACGTCGAATGTCGAGTTGGTGACATCGTTGGGCGCCGACCGAGTTATCGACTATACGAAAGAGAAATTTGCGGATCATGGTCCGGCCTACGATATTATTTTCGATACGGTGGGAAAAAGTCCATTTAATGCTTGCGTCAAGCTCCTGACACCACACGGCTTTTACCTACGAGCGGTCCATATGAGCCCTCTACCAATCGTTCACGGTCTATGGATCAACTTGACAAGCAACAAGAAGGTGATCGGAGGAACAATGAAGGAAAGCGCGGAAGACTTAACGTATCTCAAGGAGTTGATCGAGGCCGGCAAGCTACGTTCGATCATTGATCGCCGTTATCCGCTGGAGCAAGCAGCGGAGGCCCACCGCTATGTGGAGCAGGGCCATAAGAAAGGTAACGTAGTTTTAACCGTTCGACCAGGTTGATATGATGCGATAGGAAAGGATTTAGCTAACGGTGAACGTTTGTTCAATTAGAAACCAAAACGAGGCTGCCGGTATAATCGGCAGCCTCGTTGAAGTAACGGGCAGATTTGTTTCATTCCCTACGATTAAAACATGGTATTATATGGATATTAATTTGAAGTGTGGAGGACTAAGCAAGGAACTGGGGGGAGATCGGTAATGATAAATAAGGCACGTCTTTCTAATATAATAATACCATTCTTCCTTGCGATAGTAACTATTTCCATTGTAGTTGGAGGCATTATTTTATTGAATATAACGGAGGGAACTACACATAAATTCTTATTGCCAAAAGGGTTTACGGGATGGGTTGAGGTTACATACGAACAACCAGGTTTTCCTGCTTTAAAAAAAGAGGACCGTGCTTTTATCTATGAGGTCCCACCTTCTGGAAAACTAATGACTACAAGCAAGAATGTTTCAGGAACAATGGTATTAATTTATGTTGAGCAAGATGGTCGACTAATTGAGTTACCAAATGATATGCCAATGATCCATGGTCAGGGCACATCAGCGGGCAGGGTGTACCTCATGGACAAACTGAAAAGTTCCCTGAAAAACTCACCTTTTTTGTAGGAACGGAAGAACAATGGCGAGTGGCGATGGAAAACAACCATTTTCATGAATAGTAGAAGTCCAAAAACCAACTTGTATGTATCAACCCACTCAAACCAGACTACCGCGAACAGATCAGCGTCCTTCGTTACGCTAACGGGCAGCATTCCTATTATGAGGAAATATGAGGTTTGAGAAATAAAAAGACTCCTTGGTATGATGTTTATGGGTCCCTGATGCTGGCCAGCTTCGGTTCCAAAAACAAAACCAAAGAAGACTACAACATGCATTCTACTCAAAATGAACGAATTAATCAAATCACTTTTTCTACCTTAATTATCGGAGTCGACATCGCAATATTTAGACATGTGGCGAGAGCCCAAGACTTTCGCGGGGTCGAGTTCGGGAAGCCACTTACGTTTGAAAACAATCGAGAAGGCTTTGAATTATTTGTTAGCTGGTTCAGGAAGATTGCAACGGAGCAAGGGTTCAAGGACGTCATAGTTGGTATGGAACCAACGGGTCACTACTGGCTAAACCTAGCCCATTTTCTTAAAGATGAGCAAGTAAAATACGGCGTAGTGAACCTACTACATGTAAAGAAAAGTAAAGAATTAGATGACAATTCCCCAACAAAGAATGACATGAAAGATGCGAAATTGATCGCACAGCTGGTCAAAGACGGGAGATACGCCGTACCGAGTCTTCCCAAGGGTATTTATGCCGAACTGCCGGAAGCGATGAAAATTCGCGAACACCTAACAACTGATCTTTGCGTTGTGCAAGCACTCGTCCATAATTGGTTAGATCGGTACTTCCCAGAGTTTCTAACGGTCTTCAAAGATTGGGAATGCAAATCTGCCATCCAAATGCTAAACCTTCATCTACTGCCGCATGAACTTGTTCCCGTGCCAGATAA